>CALCIN010000018.1 GCA_937961055.1 uncultured Chitinophagaceae bacterium
CTGCTTTCTACGTGCGTTTCGACCCTAAAAAATTCAAAGATCTAAATTTGACAAAGTAGAGTTAAACAGTTTGTCAAATATGGCGACAAAACTAAAATCCTGTACCGGATAGAGCAAGGCAAAATCAGGCCATCAAAGATGCTGGCAGACAGCATGGTGAATATGCTAAAGGGCAACCAGGAATTTGTGATGATCGACGATCAAAAGCTTGTGTACGAAGAAGCGCTTAAACTCACTACAATAGCCACTTCAAACAGAAAGCAGGTACTGATAGTTAAAGGAGGGCCGGGAACAGGAAAATCTGTAGTGGCAATCAATTTGTTGGTTGAAATTACCAGACGCGGACTGCTTACCAGGTACGTATCAAAAAACGCTTCCCCACGCGCCGTTTACGAAAGCAAATTGACCGGAACTTTTCGCAAATCAGTTATCTCCAATTTATTCAGCGGATCGGGAGCGTTTGTGAATGTAAAATCTAACACATTTGATACGCTGATAGTTGACGAAGCGCACCGGTTAAATGAACGCGGAGGCCTGTACGGAAATATCGGAGAAAACCAGATCAAGGAAATTATCAATGCTGCACGCTGTACTATTTTCTTCATCGATGAAGATCAGAGAATTTCATTGAGCGATATTGGCCGTATAGACGAAATAACAAAATGGGCGCGGCTGGCAGGCGCTGACATTCATGAAATGGAGCTTAGCTCTCAATTCCGGTGCAATGGGGCAGACGGCTACCTCGCCTGGCTGGATCACGTATTGCAAATCCGAAATACAGCGAATTATACTTTGGATGGCATAAACTACGACTTTAAGGTATTTGACTCTCCCTCCGAACTCAGAGATGTCATATTTGAGAAGAATAAGACCAATAACAAATCAAGATTGGTTGCAGGATATTGCTGGGAATGGCTAAGCAAGAAAAACAACCAGGCCTACGATATCGTCCTTCCGGAGTATGATTTCAAAATGAAATGGAACTTTAACAACGACCTGTATCTTTGGATCGTCAAGCCCGATTCTGTAAATGAGGTGGGGTGTATACATACCTGTCAGGGTTTGGAGGTAGATTATATCGGCGTTATAATAGGCCCTGATATGATCGTTCGAAACGGAACCGTACTTACACATCCGGCATTGCGTGCAAAAGGCGATCAGACTGTAAAAGGCTGGAAAAAATTGCTGGAAAAAAATCCTGAGGAAGGAAAAGCGATTCTGCGTGGGATTATTAAAAATACATACAGGACTTTGATGACAAGAGGTATGAAAGGGTGCTATGTTTTTTGCACTGATCCTGAAACACGTGAGTATTTTGCGAGTATGTGCGGCCAAATAAGTGGTTGAGCAGAAAGAAGCCTTATCGGAATTAGTTTAGCATTTTCGGCTGAATACATTGTATTCTTTACCTGCTATCTGCAGATTTGCGGGCCAATACATCAGCTTTTTCATTAACAAAAGACTTTTCTTAAATTAGCATTATTCTCTCCGCCACCCGTGTAAGCCAATTGTCATAACCAGCACTAACCCCTTTACATGACCTATTACCTCGGTGTTACCAACATTCAATGGTACAATTTCCTCCGACGTAAAAAGCCGGAAGATGTAAACTTCTGGCAGCCCGGTGGAAAGCTGAAGTTTAAAGTACTCAAACCAGGGCAACCATTTCTATTCAAACTGAAAAGTCCCATTAATGCGATTGGCGGACTTGGCTTCTTTAGCAGTCATACCTTTTTGCCACTAAACATGGCATGGGCAGTATTTAAAGAAAGTAATGGTTGCGATAACATCAGTGATTTCAGGAGATTAATTCTTGCCAACCGCACAGATCATACGGTTACTAATCCCACGATCGGTTGTATTGTACTTACCAACCCAGTTTTCTTTGAGGAAAGTGATTGGGTACCTGTGCCGGACGACTGGAAACCGAGCATCCAACAAGGGAAAATGTATTCGATGTCGTCACCCGAAGGCAAGAGACTATGGAATAGAATCGAAGCTATACTTGATAAGTACCTGTTCAATAATGCAGAAAGTGCCAAAAGCCAGTTGTTGCTTGAAGAACCGGAGGCCAAATATGGCAATCCAATTTTAACACGCGTCCGGTTAGGCCAGAATGCTTTCCGTGTGCTGGTAACCGATGCGTATAATAGAAAATGTGCCATATCCGGTGAGAAAACCTTACCGGTACTCGAAGCTGCCCATATCAAACAATATGCAGAATCCGGGCCCCATTTTATTTCAAATGGATTACTATTACGTTCAGACCTGCACAAATTGTTCGATACCGGATACCTGACTATCACTAATGATCTTAAAGTGGAAGTAAGCCAACGAATCAAGGAGGAATTTGAAAACGGGAGAGCGTATTACAAATTTCATGGGCAAGAGTTGACCAATTTACCCGCAAGAAAAATGGATTTACCCAACAGGCAATACCTGGAATGGCATCATGAAAAGGTGTATAGGGGATAAAAGGTGATGTGTTTAGATATGCTAAGAAGGCGGTATATGCTCCGTAAGCCGAAAAGTTTCACCCCTTTTTGTTTCCAGCGCATTCTTCCTTGGGCCGGGTAGTTCATGGTAATGGCAACTGCTACGCCTTTACTTACAGACTTATGGTTATTGGCGAATGCATTCCGCCGTTCTTCAGGCTATAAGGTGCTTATGCTGCTTTAAGTGATCATATGCAATGAGCACATGATCTGTTGTAAACAAGCTACTTTTGCAGTAACTCCACCGGCTGATAGCCTGCATTATATCAGCAATTTGATAATCCGGATGTTCTTGCAGAATAAAATCTGTAGTAGCCAGCACTTCGAGGGAACGCTCAGAACAAAAACCATTTATTAATTGCAAAAGGCTTTGCAGGCGAGTTTTATCTTGCTGCTCCAATTCCGTTTCAACGTATTGCTTTATCTCTTCCCATCTCTCATATTTCAATTTTAATGGCTCAAATGGGGCTGCCTTACCCTGTTCAAGGCCGTCCAGGTAGGTGCCATTCAACTCATAAAGTACCTTTTCAACACCTATAGCGTAGGGACCGTAATAGTAGGGCTTAAATTCCAATCTTAATGGCTGACCTATACGCTGAAGGAAATAGGCAAGTTTGTTGGCTGCAAAAAGGCTGCTACTCTCGCCCATACTTTCATAAACAAATAGCGCGTAGAGCAATTGGGCACGTGCCGGTGTTAACTTTGCTTCCCTTTTTTTTCTGCCCTGCTGCTGCAACAGGGCCTTTATATTTTCATTGGGGCTATAAACAAAAATGTCAGCAGGCAGATTACCTAAATAATTTTCTATCATGGGTTGTACCATATTCCAATCAAGTCCTCCATTTCCACAACCCAGGGGCGGCAATGCTACACTTTGAATATTCTCCTTTCTTATTAAGTCTCTAAGTGCAACTAACCCTTTCTCGATATATTCATACTTAGAAGGTAACCGCCAGTTAGTTTTAGTTGGAAAGTTGATAATCAGCTTGCGGCCATATAGCAAATTGGTATCCCAGTTTGACAATAACTTGCCTGGTTCCAATTCTTTGTTTTTACATGCAGCTGCATACAGCTTAAAATTTGCCGGAAAAGCTTCTTTAAACTGCAAAGCAATTCCCTTACCCATAATTCCCATGGTATTTACAGGATTTACCAGGGCCTGGGCGCGTGATTGAAGAAGATCGCCTTTGCTATAGTGCAGTATAATAATTTAAAAGAAGTAGCCTGCTTCAACATGTACAGGAATGCTTACCTGAGCTTTATCCAATTGTTCCTGCACAAATTTAGCGGCTTCAAGGTTAAAAACAATAATAGATTCACGCAAAAGTACGCCAAGCTTTATTTAACCGTATACTTTACCGTTATGACATTGTTGATTTTATTTTAGACAATGCCAAATAGATAGAAATACAAGAATATCAGAGGGCCGCATTGTTATCTTACTTCTGTAATGTGAACAAGTCTGTTTAATTAACTCAATGCAAAATTCTTTATCGCCGGCATTGCAGTTTATTGTTCTTCGACCGTAATTTTTAATCCAAGTTTCAGAAACTTAACATTCGGAATAACTTTCAATGCAAATTCGAGGTGAATATCCTTCCTTTCTGCAACAATAATTCCCCTCACCTTCTGTCCGTCTTTACATAGCTCTTCCCTTGTCCAGCCCATATAGCGAAGTATTTGCCCAATGGTTTTGTCAGTTGCTTGTCGCTTAATTTCAATAATAACAAAGTCACCATTTTCATCCACGCAAAGCATATCCATTATACCTACTGCTTGCGTATCATACTGTCCATTCTTTTTTATTTGCTCTTCTTCGTCAAAATATCTCAGCTTGGGAAAAAGTCTTGGCATGTTACGGTGAAGCAAAGTTTGATAGTGCTGTACTTCCAGGGCTTCAAACTTTTCATCTTCTTGTGAAATTTCGGAGTTTGCAGGTTGGTCACTTGTTTGTGCATCTTCACCTTTGGGAAAAGCGGCATACAGGAGTCTTGCAAATCCGAAATTATCGAAGGGTTTGCCGGAAATTTCTTCTAATCTCTTTTTTACTTTCAGCAGTTTAAAGTTATATTCAAAATAAAGTTCAAGTCCCGTACTTTCCGTTTCTGTTCCACTGGTGAGCAATTTGGAAAGAAAATGGTCCTGGTCATTGAAAATCGGCAAAAACGTATCAGGATAATAGATGCTGAGCAGTTTCGGAATTACAGTCCGTCCGGTCTTAAAGCCATTTATGTCTTTTGATAACTTACAAATATCAAGCAAAGGCGCTGGTAAACTGCCATTTGTATTGGCGAAAACGGAAGTGTCGATAGAAATAACTTTCTTGAGAAGTTGCTTGATTTTCGGGAAATCGGCTTCATAGCCGTATTTATATTTTGAACCACCTTTTATACTGCCGAGCGCACTTGTACCCCATTCCAAATCATATGCCAGACAGCCTTGCTTTTTGCCTAATCCAGCGAAATAATCCTCCTTCGTGAGATTTTCAATCCGCTGTTTGTCGTAGGTCTGTAGGAAATTCTGCCGCAAACGGTCTCTCTCTTCTTTTGCTTTATCCGTCCAAACAAAATTGTCAAGTTTTTGAAGTAAAAGCTCAAGTGCTTCCTCATTTAAAATGGCTTCTGTCATGTAGAATAAATTTTAAGGCAGGTGTAAAGTTTTCAATCAAGCTAATAGTGCAACGTAGTTAATTAACCGATTTTTATAGTCAGCAATTTTATTTGTGAACCAATTATTCTTTTGATGCCATGTAGCAAGAGTAGGTTCTTAATTTCCTTCAGTACTATGAGATAGTGCCTTGGCTCTTGCATTTCTTTTTAAGGTGATATTGTATAATTGGGTGATCTATATCATCCTTTGCCGATATATTTTTCAATAACTTCGAATCAAGATATTTCTTATCGAGCAATTTCAACGCCTCGAGTAGTCTGGGTTTATTTGAAAACAGACTGTTTTCGGGTTCCGCCTGGTTCTCATATTTCTCGTTGAGTTTTTTGGCATACCAATACAACATCGGCCGCCAATAATCATAATAGAAATCGCATAACCGGAAGGTTTCATCCGGCAAATCCTTAATGGCCAATAATTGGAAAAAATTCACAACTGCATCCAGTTTATGGCGGTTTTCACGTTCCAGGTACAGTATTGCTTGCTTGAAATGATCGCCTTGGGAATAACACTCGGGGCAAATTATATTGTACAAATCTTCATCCGCGGGCCTTGCGCCATACCGGCCCGCAAAAGCCTGATCCACTAAATATTCGGCGTATTCATCATTCTCAATTGCACGAACCAATACCTGCCACGCAATGGTCCTTTTTTCCCTGAATTCAGGTGATGTATAATATTGGTACAATTCCAGGTACGATTTTACATCTGCTTCCTTTTTTAAGGCAGCATCTCTTTTCTTTTCATAGTTATTCAACCACCAGGCAATATATACGGTGGTAATTACCAATAACGCACTTAAGTACGGATTGAGCACCGCTGCAAAGAAATTACCAAATTGCGTCCAATGATCCTTATCGTCTGAAAATATCGGCGACGCAAATTTTTTCAGGTATAAAATGATTGCTAACAAAACTACTATTGTGAAAACAATAGCAATGGGGCCAAGTATTTTACTTATACTGAAATTGCTGGTGATTGGTGTTTTTTCATCAGAATCGAAAATAGAAGTATTTTCACGCTTGCCTTTTGCTGGCTTAGGTCCCTTGGCTGCAGGTGTGTTCCCGGGTTCATGAATATCTGCTTCAGATCCGGCAGTGCCACCCGTGTTTGAAGATTCCTGTTGCAGCTCCGTAGATTGGCCGGCACCTGGTGTTGCTGAAGTGTCATTTGTTCCCATATAATTGTAGTTTGGTCTGTTGCTGGTTTTGGATTGTTTCCGTTACACGGTATAATACCCCTGCGGTATACCCCATGTTACCTATGGTTAGCAGGTAATTGAAGTAAGAGGAGCAATACTCACAATATTTTTGTTCTATTTATATACTTTGAGGCAAGAAAAAAACCGTGCTCTCACGGTTTTCTAATTGGAAAAAATCTCTTATGGAAGTGTGAGCAAACGTATCTTGCTTTAGCTCTTCTTTTTCGTTGCTTTTTTAACAGTAGCTTTTTTCACCACTTTCTTTTCTTTTTCTTTCTCTACTACATCTACCGGAAATGCCTTCTCCGGTAAAAACTCCCTCGGACTCATCCCAAAATAATCCGCAAGCGCATTAATGTGACGAATGTTATATTTAGCAGGCTTCTTTCTGCTCTCCACATCACTGATGAACCCGCGGGATACGCCAATAATATCAGCTATATCCTGCTGGTTGAGATTTCGCTTATTCCTGAGGGTGGTCACAAAATCAATGACGAATTGTTCGATCGGAGTTATGTTTGATTCCCGGTATGCCATGGCCGGGGTTGAAGAAAAAAAAGTTTGAAAAAATTTATGCAGTATATATACTGCATAATTATTTTTCCTTTATCTTGCACTCAAAACTTTATACCATGATCATCTCATAACCACATTCGGTTTTGCCAAACAGCAAAACCACCGCACCGGCCGCCTACACCTGCG
>CALCIN010000019.1 GCA_937961055.1 uncultured Chitinophagaceae bacterium
AAAGTTTAAAAGTAAAAAAATCGGAGTTCATACGAACCCCGATTTTCTATGTTTACACAGTTTTTGGTATAGTGTCTACAAAAGCCGCTCATTGCAAGCGGCTTCATATTTTTTTACTGCGGCGGCTCGGCAAACTTCTTAACATCCTCAAATATTTCTTTCTTCTTATCGGAATACATGGATTTGCTTACAATTTTTCCATTGGCATCGATCCACCGTATCAGACTCAGATTATGAAAATAATATCTGTTTTCCGAAACCTTACCCGCCTTTGACTTGCTGTCCGCATAAATTGGCCTCTTATATTCTTCAACTCGTTCAAAACAAAAAAACAACTGCCCTTCCAGGAAATAATATTCATAAGTTGCTTTCCCATTCTCACCATAATAAATGAGAACTGCTTTACGTAGGTTATTTCCATCATAATATTTTTGTATAGTTCCTCCTTCAGTTGATTGTCCTTCGAGATCATTTTTAACTATGCGGAATTGCAAACCTCCTGAATTGATTCTGGCATACTCCTTCCTGATTAATTTGATATAATATTCTGTGCTATCAATATCCTTCCCCCTGGTGACAGATCCGAAAGACTTTGAATTCTGCCCCGAACAACTTACATAAAACAAGAGACTAATAACCGAAAGACAAAAAATTGAATGTTTTTTAATGTATTCCATGTTGTAATCGTAATTGTTGTAATGTTTGCCCCAAAGTCAATTGAAAATGGGGATTATCTCTGAAACTTCGCCAATTTCCTCCCCATTCAAATCCTTCCTGTCTTGCAATTTCTACAACTGCTGGTGGGACTACCTGATTGAAATCAACTCTTCCATTTTTATCCATCATATAAACGTCAATAGCCAGACCAAAATTATGGTAACTTTGCCCACCCCTGGCATTTGTAACTATTGGCCCCGGCCTTGTCCGTCCCTGTGCATACAAATTATTTTGTTCTTCTAAGGTTCGCAATGCCTGGGCTACTCTGAGTCTGATTCCCAATTCGTTCTGGACTCTATTGATAAAATCTGCTGCAGGTCCTTGAACTCTTGGATCAAGCGTTAGAATTCTTCTATTGTTTACAGGATCTTCTGTTACATTGCCATTCGCAGAGCCATTTCCTTGCTGATCCTCATTTTCCTCTGTTCTATTGCCATTAGGAGTTACTACAATTGTCGCTTCTGGTGCATTAACCATCCCCACCGGTATTAACCCATCTTCGTCAGCATTGGGGTCACCCGGTCTATAAATATAGTATGAAGTTCCTCCTGTAGGTGTCTCCACAATTATCATGGAATTGGAAGGAGTTCCTTTGGGAACCTTACCAGTTACTCTAAATGTATCTAAACCCAATGGATCAATAAATAAGATCGGGTTATTCTCAACGAAGGAAAATGGAGATGAGCTTTGATTGAATACTGAAAGCGGGTCTATTTGATTAAACCTTCCAATTTGAGGATCATAATTTCTAAATGGAGTTTCATAAATGTCGAAACCACTTCCATCACTAAATTCATTATTTTGAAGTTCACTCCCAAAATTAAACCTGAACTTATTCTCAATCTTACTCATTGCCTTACTGCTTATCCCTGCTATAGTCAACCCAAAAGGATAATAATGCGTCTCCTCCAAAACCGGCCCCCGAGTATGTATAACCTGCAGGTTATCAAAGAACACTTCTACCGGGCTTTCATTACTTACGTACACATAAATATACCCATTTTGAGTTACCTGGATGTTTTGCACAGATGCATCTACCAAGTAGTGGTCCTTAACCACGTTAGGGTTTTCATCTACCCTGCTGAATCCGCCGCCTTTATACCTGAAATTCTCATCCAGCAAAATATAGTTTATATACGCCTTTGGCACTGTACTCGCGCCGCCGTTGTTGCGGTCAGGGTCACTCAGGAAGTTACTGAGGGCGCTGGTTAGAACAGTTAAGCCATTCAGTTCTGCAGAAGTCGTTTTACCGCCCGCCACCCCTGAAGGTGCATTTAAAAAGCCGTCCAGTATACCCAATAACGGAACGTTATAATTATTGCCACCTGCATTGTTTTGCAAATAATACGATTTGCCCCAAATATCAACTTTATCGCCTGCCATCACCTAACGCAAAGCCTAAACCCGTTGACCCACCTCCGGTTGATGCCTGCAGCTTGTATACCATCTGACTGTTCGCTGTTACATTACTGTTGGGGTTATTGTTCACAGGAGGATCCATAGCATTGGGTCCTCCGTTCTTATTTAAGTAATCGGGCATGGATACATGTTTATTGACAATATTATTTTGATCGATGCTGAAGAATTGGTTTTCAATAAATACAGCATCCGAGGGATTGGTAATTGAACCCTCAAGCGTGGCGGCCGGATACACATACTGCTGCTGCTCTTCAGTGAGCACCATCCGTACGTTGCCCAGGTAGTCTTTCAGAAAATAATCGTAATGCAGTTTTGCCGGTGTAGTCCCTGCAGCTTCCGTAAAGCGTATCCGCCCTTCTTCATGACTTATAAATTTCAACACATCTGTGTAATCCGGATTATCAGTGTCAGCTGGAGTCGTAGCGCGGCTTTCATAAACAAACCCTCCGATATAAGTAATAGTGGTGACAATTTCTTTGCCCGCTATACTTTCATCAACAGTTATTTTTTTCAGCTTATTGCCAGAAGCGTCATAAACATAAGTTATGCTTCCCTTGTCTGTGCCGTCGTCTTTTTTAAAAGAAATTACTTCCGGCAGGTTCAGGTGATTATAGGTAATGGCTCCACCAGTAGTGATATACTCGCCCGTAGTGCCATTGATGCGTTTGTTCAGGTCTGTCACCAGGTTGCCATTCAGATCGTACCCGTAATCATCTGATAAAGTATTTCTATCACTAAAGTCACCGAGCACAGGACCTGGTCCCGATGGCGGCGTGCCTCCCGCCGCATAGTCTGTTACTTTTTTCAGTTTATTACTATTATTGTAATATAGGTATTCCAGGTCATCAATCTTGTCCGGGCCGGTCACTTTCAGCCCCCATTGTTGCATCCGTTTGATATTGCCATTGGCATCATAGGCGAGTTCAGGATTCTCTCCATTTTCACCCATCAAAACAGAAAGGTCTACCTGGTCCTTTCCCCAGGTGCTGCCCTGATCGTTCTGCTCGAACAAAGCCTTCATCATGCGCCTGGAATTATCATAATGATAATCATATTTACGCCGGATACCATCGCCATAGCTTTTCCAGATCATACCGCTTATATTACCATCGTAGCGGGCAGTTGTAAAGTTCCGGCCGCCGGCATTAGTCAGTTTATCGTAGCCCAGCTCAAAGCTAAAGTATCGTGTGCCCTGGCCATTGCTGGTAAGCTCTTCTTCCCGGTTCAGGCCAAGGGTCCATCCCCGGATATTAAAAGAATGGGTCTGGATCTCAATCGGATCGCCGGTGTAAGCACCGTTGCCACCTTTTTTACTTCCGATTTTTTTCGTTTTTATCTGGCCCAGTTTGTCATATTCCAATTCGGAAACAACCGTCCAGTCCTCAGGCATTGCGTCACTATTCACCAGATTATGCCTTACTTTTTTCTCCGTTTTTACAACCCTCCACAGATCGTCGTAACTTAACCTGGTAACAATAATACTGTTTTGCGCATTGGCACCAGGCTTCTGCTGCCGCATTACAGTCATCAGCGGCTGGCCATTAAAGCTATATTGCGTAGTAAGAATATCACAACCTGCCAGAACGTTTTCTGATTTTGTCTGAATTACGCGTGCTTTATCATCATAAAATCGGGTAGTTACCATAGCAGTAGAGCCATCGAGTGCCTTGGTAATGGTGCCTGTGACCAAACCACGCGTATTCTCGCTGTTTACTACTGCCTGTGGGTAAGGAAAGTTATTGTCATCCGGAGTGTATAGATAACTATTATATCAGTTGTCAAACGTCCGGAAGTCAGCAGGCACGCCATTTGTCCAGGCATAGTCATCGTAATAGGTGACCTTCAGAACATCATTATAAGTGATAATCGGAAAAGTTTGGTTCATTGAATACATGGGTAATGCCCCATCGGGTATATGTTGCTCATACCTACCCAGGTTCTGCGAATTCAGATAATTCTGCATATCCGCCAGGGTAGTATACGTGTTATTTACATAGCTCCCTGTCATAACGGGCCGGTTCAGTGCATCATATTTATAAAACAGCCACTTGTGTTGCCCGCGCATATTTGCATCCTGCATCAGTACCAGCCGATCCCATTGGTCATACACCATGTATATTTCCCCCGCTCCCGGTACTTTCTTCATGATCATACGCCCTCGGTGATTATATTCGTAGCGGAAACATTGTTCATCTAAGATATCGCCGCTCAGCGCACCCATGAGATCCCAATTATGTAATGCAAGGAGTTCTACTCCGAGCGGTTGTACCGCACACCTGAGATTTTTCTGCTCATCATAGATGTAGTAAGTACAGAACCATCCGCTATGACCTCTGCCGGTACCGTCATCTGCCGACGCAGCCATTTGTACTTTTTTCAGAATTATCAATCCATCTTTATCCTTAAACTCAATTAACTGTTTGCCCTCTTCATCTACCATTACATTTTTATAAAGTTCGCCCTCTGCATATTCGCCAGTCAATTCATATTCAGCCCAACTACCTGGTATATTTTCCACACGCCAGATCTTTACTTCATCAATTTCGGTATTAACGAAGTACTTTCTTTTTACTGAATGCCGGTCGTTTTCATTGATCTGCGGAGAGGTCCCGACCCAGCTATTGCCTGGCGCAAAGGTTTCCTGCACACGGTTAAGCGGTGAACCTTCAAAGTCTGATTTTGAATAAAAGTAGGTTTCATTTTGTCCTTTCAACACGCCATTAGGTTCAAGGTAAAAAGTGGCCTGTTGATCAAAAGGGTCCAGTTTAAAGCCGCCGTTGTTCTCCGGAGATGCAAAGGGCAGATATTGGCGTGTCTCCCGACCAAATTCGTCATATACAACCGGAGCCACTAAATCGACAGGACTGCTCCCTGTTTGCAGCGAACCTTGCTTCATAACGGTTTGCAACAGACGGCCCAATCCATCAAAATACTGCGTCGTTTGATGCACATCTTTCAGCGGTCTGGTCATGATAGCATTGGGATCCGTTTCAGGAGCCAGGGCATCCCAGGTACGTATGTAACTTACGTTCATAGAGCCGAGGTAAGGTGCAGGCTTTTCCGGGACCGGGTCGCCTTGACGGGCCATGAGTGAGGTTGAAATCAGTAAGAGGCAGGCCAGTAAAATAGACTGCCTGCATCGTATAGAGGAAAGTCCATTACAGAGCTTTAAAGCTTTACATTTTTTCATTATGCGGAGATTATTTTCATTTCGTGAAAACTATGAGTGATAAATTCCCTAAGGTTTAAACGAGTCATTAATTTCAATATATGGGCAACTCGCGTCAACCGTTACCCCTAAGAAATATTCTGCATTTCCAACCTGGGAATATGTACACTCCAGATTATATGAGAAATTCGACGACCAATCGTTCGTGGAGAAGACATGGATATCATAAACACCGGCAGGAATTGTACCCAACGAGCCCGAACCTGACGGTCCGATATAGAACTCGTAATACGCACTGGTATTCACATTTGTAAAAGTTATCATAAACTCGCCGCTTAGTGTGTTATTAGAATATGAGTAGTTAGCCTGTATGTGCTGGCATGTTCCATTTATGTTCGCATAGTTTTGCGCGTATGCCGTAGCCTGATCATTAGCGTCTTGCTGAGAAATAGTAGAACTGAACATACCAGCCGGAACGCTTACATAGATTGGTACAGGGGTTTCATACCAGTTACAGTTATTGCGGGTATAATTTCCGCTTTTGTCATGACTATAAAATAGCGAGGAACATGATCCATTTTGATTTGCATAGTTCTGACCGTTGGCATTAATGTCTGCCTGAGCAAGGGCATTGGCATCTACCTGTTCATTGGCGAAGTAGGTATTTGCGGGAACTATATAGTTTACTTGTCCCCCAACTTCATTGGGACCGCAATTGGTCCTGGTAAACACCTGCGACATTTCCACATTACCTACCGGCAATGGGCAGGCTGTAGTATTGGTACCGATAACGAACCATTGCGTTTGATTAAACGAAGGACTACAGGGATTAAGACTAATCCTTTCCTGCTCCTGCTGCCCATTGCGTAAGCCATTAACTAACCTGCAACGGATGGGAGTAGTTGTATTCTGCCATGCCGGGTCAAGCAAACAATTCCCGACATTCCCGGTATTTACCCACCTGCTTGTATTATAGGAAGGGCTGTTCGGATTGACATCAATTTCTTTTCTTTCTTCAATATCCGTGTGGTAGGCCGGGTCAAGTGCGCAGGGTTGGCAACGGGTTTCGGCCGTAGCCTGCCATTGAGGTTCTGTATTCGTAAGGCAAGTTTCCGCTTGTCCGGCATAGTTATAGCATATTTTCTTCAGTATGTTCTGATTCTGATCACGGACATAGACAAGCCGGCCAAAACTGTCATACTCATAATACTGGGTGTGACTTTGTGCATCAGACTGACTGATTATTCCTATAAGTGGTTTATAAGTATAGGTTGTCATTTGGGCGCCAGAGGGGTATAGCCTCAGTTCATCAACCGCTCCGATACCACTAATATTTACTGTAGTCACACCCGTTACTTTGTGTTCATATAATGTCCATATACTACCATT
>CALCIN010000020.1 GCA_937961055.1 uncultured Chitinophagaceae bacterium
CGCAGGTGTAGGCGGCCGGTGCGGTGGTTTTGCTGTTTGGCAAAACCGAATGTGGTTATGAGATGATCATGGTATAAGGTTTTGAGTGCAAGATAAAGGAAAAAATGATATGGTATGCATGTATACCATAAAAAAATTTTTTCTCATCGTAATTCGAAGCTAAATGAGTGATCAGAAGAACATAACACCAATCGAACAGTATATTATAGACTACGTATTTCAGTTACGTCATACCATGAATCTTAGCCAAGAAGATTTGGCTAACATCATAGGAGTTTCCCGTACGTTTATTAAAAATATTGAGAGCAAGAAAAACAGAGCTAAATTTAATATCCGTCACATTAATGCCCTAGCAGACTATTTTGGCATGAGCCCGAGGGAATTTTTACCGGAAAAACCATTCCCCGTCGATATAGTAGACAAAGAAAAACCATCAACAAAGAAAGCAGCAGGGAGCAAATTTGCTAGGAAAATATCAAAACGACAATCTACCACTAAAAAGTCTTAAATTCCCCCGACATCACCATAGATCTGCTATTGTACGGGAGCGTTCATAGGGGAACATTTATATGCCTACTGCTGTAAGGGTGCTTAGTACGGGCGCTTGTGCATCGGACATCTGTACAAGGGCTTCGTTTACATCCTTCCCTGCCTTGCCCTCTTTGCTGAAATTTGCCAGGCGGTAGTAATTTCTTTTCTATTACCATTTTTTCAACAACCGTATAGCCATAATAATAGTTTAGAGGAGATTGACCAAAAATCCTCACATTTGTTGTATTGAGAACCAATTTCCAGAGGCAATACCCTGATGCAAACAAAATTTTTCACCAACGAGAACGGCAATTCTTTACTAAAAAAATTTACAGCCGCATTTGAGCATATCGCCAATATTTATGCTTTTCATGCAGTAGTGGGTTATTTTCGAAGCTCTGGCTATTATGCCATAAGAGAACACTTGCAAAAAGTACCGGAAGTAAAAATACTGGTAGGAATTAACGTTGACAAAATCAGTGCAGCCGCAAGGAAAAAAGGACTGCTTTTTTTTGGCGATCCGGAGCGCACAAGAGACGAGTTTGTGAAATGGATGCGCCATGATATCCAGGATGCCCGCTACGATGAAGCAGTTGAAGTAGGCATTTTACAGTTTATGGAAGACGTTATTGAAAAAAGAATCCAGATACGGGTGCATAAAACCAGAAAACTGCGTGCCAACATCTACATATTTCTTCCAAAAAATCTTGACCAGAACTCAGGCGGTGAAGTAATTACTGGTTCTTCCAATCTCACCGAAACGGGACTTGGACCGAAAGACGATGCCAATTACGAATTCAACGTAGCCCTGCGTGAATTTGCCGATGTGCAGTTTGCCGAACAAGAATTTCAAAAGTTATGGGAACAGGGTGAACCCGTATTACCGATAGATATCGAGCGAATAAAGCTAAACAGTCATATTGGCCAGCTATATACGCCTTTTGAAATTTATATTAAATTACTGATCGAATACTTTGGTAAAAGCATAGAATACGATCCTGATTCGGTAGGTGATCTGCCTAAAAATTTCAAAAAGCTAAGCTACCAGATAGATGCTGTAAGCCAAGGATACCAAATGCTGCTACAGCATAACGGATTTATACTGGCCGATGTGGTGGGTTTAGGCAAAACGGTAATTGCCACCATGATAGCCAAGCGCTTTTTGATCAGCAACGGATCGCTCAGCACCAAAATACTGGTAGTGTATCCGCCTCACTTGGAACGAAACTGGAAAAGTACTTTCCGCCAGTTTGGTATCGACAAGCACACACGGTTTGTAAGCAACGGTAGCCTGCATAAGGTGTTGGACCCTCAAAACACTGACTACTGGCCAAAGGAAGAATACGATTTGATACTGGTGGATGAAGCACACAAGTTTCGCAACCACAAATCGAAAATGTTCAACGATCTGCAGGTGATCTGCAAAACCAACCGGGCAGTGGAAGGCAATATAAAAGGGTTGCGCAAGAAAGTAATACTCATTTCGGCCACGCCTTTGAATAACCGTCCGGAAGATATTTATTACCAGTTGCAATTGTTCACGGATGCACGGAAATCTACTTTACCTGTAACTAACCTGCAAAGCTTCTTTGCTCCGCTGATCCGTCGGTACAAGGAAATAATGGCGGCATCGCGTTTGACGGATCGTCCGGATACAGAGGAACTGAGGAAAATCTATTCGCTGATTCGTGAAAAAGCATTGATGCCCATTACGGTGAGAAGAACGCGGAGAGATGTGGACAGCTATAAAGACTATAAGAAAGATTTAGAAGAACAGGGGATAAGTTTCCCCGAAATTGCCCCACCACGCTCCATTGAATACAAAATGGACAGTAAACTGGAATCGCTGTTTTATCATACCATCGGCAAGTTAGTGAATACGGTAGGCTATTACCGGTACAGGGCCATTGAATTTCTGGATGAAGAAGTTCAATACCTGTACTATTCCCAGGCGCAGCGTGCTTCGCGTTCGTTGGCTCACATTATGATGACGCAGCTGGTAAAGCGATTGGAGAGTTCATTTCACGCATTCCGGATTTCCCTGGGCCGGCTTCGCCAGTCGACGGGGCGAATGATTGACATGTTTGAAAAAGGGAAAGTGTACATAGCACCGGATGCCAACATAAATGAAATGATCGACAAGGCATGGGACGAAGAAGATATTGACATGTATATTATGGAATTGTCGGAAGAAAATCCGCGCAACCAGATATTTACACCCGACCAGTTCAACAAAACTTTTCTTGAGAAGCTCGTAGAAGATTATGTATGTATCGATGAGATATGCAAAAAATGGGAAGCGATAGAAGCAGATCCCAAATGGGAAGTTTTTCTGAAGCTTCTCAAAAAAGAATTGCTTCGAAAGGATTTAAATCCGTCTGGCAAGCTGGTGATATTTTCAGAGTCAAAAGAAACGATCAATTATTTGCACCAGAAACTGCAGGAAGCCGGTTTCACCAAGATGCTCACTGTTGCTGCAGACAACCGAAAAAGCATGCACGAAACCATACTGCAAAACTTTGATGCCAACTACCAGGGCGAGCATGCAAATGATGTAGATTTCCTGCTTACTACCGAAGTACTGGCCGAAGGCATCAACCTGCATCGCGCCAATGTGCTGATCAATTACGACACGCCTTGGAATGCTACTAAGCTGATGCAACGCATTGGCCGCGTAAACAGGATTGGCAGTACGCACATTATTTATAACTATGCGTTCTACCCCAGTCGCCAAAGCGACGATTTGATTAACCTGTACAACAACGCTTTTATTAAACTGCAGGGTTTTCACTCGGCCTTTGGGGAAGACTCCAAAATATACACTCCGGAAGAAGTGCTGGAACAGGTGAAATTGCATGAGAAAGGCTTGCCCGAAGATGAAGACAAGCGGCTCAAATACCTTGAGTTTATCCGTAACTTCCGCAACAGAAATGAAAAGGAATTTAAACGGATCGCCCGGTTGCCTTTGCGGGCACGAACAGCCAGAAAAGCTTCGGTGTCCAAAAAAGCAGATTTGCAGGGCTGTTCATTGGTATTTTTGAAATCCGATTACAAGATGGAATTTTATAAAGTGAACGCTTCCAACGTGGAGCCGCTTAGTTTTGTAGAGGCAGCCGCATTGTTCGAGGCTAGGGCCGCGTAGCAGGCTGAGGAACTGCCATCTTACCATTACAACCATGTTCAAATGGCTGTTCAGGTATTTGAAGACGAAATGCTTTTGCAGCGTACCGAAACCATTTCGGATGGTACGGCCGACGGGCTTACCAATCGCAGCAAAAAGTTTTTGAGGGAAGAAAGGGCAGCCAGTACCGACGAGAAATTGCGTCAGGCCTGCGACCGGCTGATCGATTTGCTGGACAGAGGCACCTATACCAATTTACCTGCTGAAATCAACAAAATCAGGCTGAAGCTAGATAAAAATCAGTTATCGGAGGCTAAGGCGCATCACTTATTGATTTCACTGGCAGTCAAATTTGCCAGCATGTCCAGCGAAGATGATACTGAAGCGCTGGAAAGCGAAATGCCGGTGGAAATATTGGACGAGCCTGATATCATTATTTCCGAAACATTTACAGCATAACACATTAACCCACAAAAATGCCTTCTATAAACGAGCTGCAGAACGAACTGCGAGCCATTCTTGAACGAAAATATGATCGGAAAGAATGGTTTAAGGTGCTTCGCAAGTGTTTTAATGTTACTACGCTTCATCATAAGCCGGTGGATATAACAGACAGGATCAAGTCTAACCAGTATAAAGCCACCGCTAAGGAGTTGGGTAATTTTACTACGCCGGATGGCTATCTTGTTGGCATTTATGAAGTGGAAGTGCCGGAGAAGGCGCTCATTCATCGTAACAGGAAAGGGTTACGCGATTTATTAAGCCAGGTATACAGCACTGATGTAGATGCGGCCTTATTGGTATTTATACAGGGCAGTAAATGGCGGTTCACCTATGTAAGCGAAATTACCGTAAGAAACCCGGTAACACGCAAACGCGAAAAGAAAATTACCGACCCCAAACGGTTTACCTATTTGCTAGGGGAAGGCGAGCGTGCTAAAACGGCATCAGAAAGATTTGCAGTAATCAGGGACAAGGAATCGGTTGCTGGTACCGGCGTAACACTGAATACACTGGAAGAGGCCTTCAGTGTTGAAAAAATGTCGAAGGCCTTTTTTCATCAATACCGGCGTCACTACGGAGTTTTTACGGCTTACCTTACAGGCGAAGACGAAAATGGCAAAAAGGTAGGTAAAGCTTCTCCCTACTTGGAATCGACATTTAATGGCATTGCCAAAGAAGCCCGGGATTTTGTAAAGAAAATGATGGGGCGGATAGTGTTTCTGTATTTCCTGGAGAAAAAAGGCTGGCTGGGAGTGCCACATGATAAAAAATGGGGCGAAGGCGATGAGCATTTTCTGAGTAACCTGTTTAAGCATTGCCGCAATAAAAGCCGGTTTTACAGCCAAGTGCTTGTTCCGCTGTTTTTCAAAACACTGAATGTTGAACGCAAAGAGGACATTTTTATAATTGATGAAAAATTATTTACCGAACCCGGATATGGCAAGCTACGAATTCCCTACCTGAACGGAGGTTTGTTTGAAGAGGATGAAGAAAAAAAGCAACAATTGGATTTTCCCGAGGAATACTTTGAAAAACTATTCACCTTTTTCGACCAGTACAACTTCACCGTTTACGAAGACAGTCCCGATGAGCATACCGTAGCAGTAGACCCTGAAATGCTCGGTCATATCTTCGAAAACTTGCTTGAGGACAATAAGCAAAATGGCACCTTTTATACACCGAAAGAAGTTGTGCACTACATGTGCTGCCAAAGCCTGATTAAATATTTATATGGCAGACTTAATCCCGATGAAAAGAAGGAATATGTAGAAAGAGATAAGATTGAAAGATTTGTATTGAATCATGAAACGGCAGGCATCATTCAATACGATGAGCAAATTTTGCAAGCCCTTAAAGAAGTAAAAATTTGCGATCCTGCCATTGGTTCAGGCGCCTTTCCCATGGGCTTACTGATGGAGATATTTCATCTTGTGGAAATATTGTATGAAGACAGCCAGGATGTAACCATACGGGTATTAAAGCTAAAGGACAAACCGTGGGAAGAAAACAGGGCAGCAGTTAAGTTGAATATTATTCAGAATTGTATTTATGGCGTTGACCTGGAAAGAGGTGCAGTGGATATAGCGCGTTTACGATTCGGGTTGAGCCTGGTGGTAGATGAAGAAAAACCAACACCCCTGCCAAATCTTGATTATAAGATAGTAGTGGGTGATAGTTTGTTGAGTAGGTTTGAAGGCGAAGTGATCAATATCGATTGGGATATAAAAACCTAGAACGCCAGTGCGGTAAAGCACATTATTGCTGATCAGCAGGTGAAATTCAAGCAACTGGAAAAATTGCAGCATTCCTATTTCGCAGCTTTGGGTGAAAAGGATAAGGAAAGGCTACAAAAGGAAATAAAAGATCTTAAAATCGATATTCTGATTAACCAGCTTGAGTTATCCAAAATTCAATTTGCTGAAAATCACAAGCCCCAACCGGTATTGGAAGGGTTCAAATCGGAGAAGGATGAACAGGAAGAGCAGGCATACAAATCGAAACTTGTCAGTCTGAATAAGGCAATCAATACGCTTAAGCAATTAAAGGCAAACAAGAATTCGGACCTTGATTTTTTTGACTGGAAATTGAATTTCCCCGAAGTATTGAACAAAAGCCTGTCGAAAGAAAACTCGGGATTTGATATTATTATAGGCAATCCTCCTTATGTAGAGGTGAGTGCCGCGTATAGGAATATGTATTTCCAAAGTTATGCGGTGAAGAATTGTAAAGAACTTTATGCTTATTTCTACGAAAAATGTCTAAATGAATTGATCAGGAAAAAAGGCATTTTTTGCTTCATCACGGCATCACTTTTTGTGAAAGGGGTGAAATTTGCGCCACTTCGTACATTGCTGGAAACAAAACTGGAAAATGTACAGGTCAGGATGGAAGGTGATAATGTGTTTGAAGATGTGCAAATGCCGACGTGTACGGTAATTGGCACTCGGGGGGATGCAAATGGATGGAAATTTGAAGATTTTATTGAGAATTTTTCGCTCCTGAGAAAAATATCCAACCAGCCTGAAACAATCAGCAGTCTCTTTGACGTGAATCGCGGACTTGAAATTGGCAGGGATAAAACAAGCTATGAAAAGGGAGTAAAGATCATTACTGGGTCCGACGTAAAAATTTTGAGCGTTAAATCGATCAGTTATACTACAAAGGATATTGTGAAGGAATATGCAAAGGATAAGTATTACTTCTCCGGCCCCCGGATATTGATACGGGAAACTGGAAGTACGCTCACTGCCGTGTACCTTGAAGACTTCATCTGGCACAACAGGAGTTTATACGCTTTAAAGATGAAGCAAGAAAAAAAGCAATACGATATAAAAGCTGTTCTTGCCATAATTTCTTCAAAACTCATCCAGTTCTTTTATCAGACCAAATTCAAATCTGAAACTAATATTTTTCCCAAGATCAGGATAGTACACGTGAAACAAATTCCTATATTTGATTCAGCCAAAGTAGCAAAGCTCAGCAAATTATCCGCCCAATTAGTGGCAGCAGGCGGCAATGAAAATGTGGCGCTACGGAAAGAAATCGACCTTGCGGTGTACAAATTGTACAATTTAACCTGGGAGGAAGCCTGTATCGTGGAAGGCAATGACTCTTGGACTAGCCAGGAATATTATGAAAAATATGAAGTAAAATAAGATATTGTATCTTAGTCTATCCCCGCTGGTGATAGTGCCTGTACGGGCTATTACCTTCAAACTACTGCTCTATGTTAGTAAACAGGCTTAAATACCTGCTCCAAACTGCCCCTTATCAGGAAATAGTACGTGATCCGGAATACCGGATGTGGAAGTTATTGGAGGTTTATCAACAGTATAAGCAATTTCCTCTTGATAATATCCGTCAGCAGCTGGAAAACCTGCTTCCAGAACTGTCGAGGCGTGGCAAATTTTCATTCAAACAATTTCTCGCAAGGTATGAGAATGAGAACAATCCTCTGCATTACTATTTTTTGTTGATAGGAAAGGTAGCGGCTTACATAGACTATCAATCCTACAACAAAATTTTATGGAATGAATACGACCCGCCAAGAATATTGGTACGGTCTAGGTTTGACATGCGCCAATGGGTATTACATTTTGTGAAATTATCACTGGGCAAATTGTCGTTGCAAGAACAAAATACATACATTAATAGCATAGCCTATATTGAGGACTTTCATCATCAACTGCCCATAATGTCTGTAAAGCACCGGCAGTTGATCGCCCAAAATGTGCTTCAAATCAAATATCACCCGGACACATTTGCGGCAGAGATTAAAAACTGGTTTCGGAATAAACTCGCCTATGAAGTGGCAAACCCGGAAAATGAAGCCTTATTGATTGGCCAATTGCTTTATGATAAAGGAATTATTCCTTTCTGGAAAACAGAAGGAGCGGCAGATGAAGCAGTTGCCGACGAAGCCGACGCATGTTCTCTGCTGGTGGATAATATTGGCATACAAGCCTCATTGAACACCATTCTCTATGGCCCGCCGGGAACGGGCAAAACCTATCACACCATTGCCAGGGCAGTGCAAATTGCCAATCCCGAATTTGATGTGTCAAGCGCTAGCCGGGCGGAATTGAGAGCGGAGTATACACGCCTGTGTAATGAAGGGCAAATTGAGTTTGTTACGTTTCACCAGAGCATGAGTTACGAGGATTTTATTGAAGGGATTAAACCCATGGAGCCAAATGAAGAAGATGCAACTGTAAAGTATGAAATAAAAGACGGCATTTTTAAACGACTGGCGAAGCGGGCCAGTCTCGTTCCTACCACAAAATCTACTTCGCTTGCCATCAGTGAGGATGAATTTCAGCGCGCAGGATTTTATAAAATTTCGCTAGGTGATACCAGTAACCCTGATGATGACCAGATATATGACTGGTGCATTAAGAACGGATATATTGCTTTAGGCTGGGGGGACGCGAATGATTTTACTGGGGTTACTGAAAGTGATTTGAACCGGATGAGACAGACAAATACTATCGAGCGGTTTGCCTGTCAGGCATTAAAGAACTTCATTCATTTAATCAGGCCCGGAGATTATGTGGTGGTAACCTATGGCAATTTGCAATTTCGTGCCATCGGTAAGGTAACCGGTCAATACGAATTCAAAAACGTGGAAGGTTTACCGGTGCATCAGTTTCGTAAAACGGAATGGTTGGTGAAGGATATACGATTGCCTTACGAGGAAATCTATAACAAACAGTTCTCCCAACAAAGCATTTACCGTCTTGACAAGAAAGAAATCAGAAAAGAATTTTTTGTAAAGAAAGAATCTGGGAAACTGGATGATTCGAAACCTAAAAACTATGTACTGATCATAGATGAAATCAACAGGGGTAATGTATCGCAGATTTTTGGCGAGTTGATTACGTTGATAGAAGAAGACAAGCGGTCAGGACGAGAAGAGGCGCTCACCATAAGGCTACCTTATAGCAAGCAATCTTTTTCTGTACCTCCTAATTTGTACCTTATTGGCACCATGAATACGGCCGACCGGAGTGTGGAAGCATTGGACACGGCGTTGCGCCGCCGGTTTACGTTTGAAGAAATGATGCCCAGGCCGGAACTTCTCAGTCCGTCACGTATGGTGTGGAACCTTTGGTGGCAATACCCTGATTCGGGATGGGATGAAAAACCATACCAGCAAAAGGAAGAGGCACTGTTTGACTTAATTGGGTACCCTGAGAAAGAAAATACAAAAGAAAAGAAGGATCAGTTATGGGCCCCTATGAAAAGACAAGGCAGGAGAGATGAATCTCAGATTAACATACTGGAAGGATTGGCATTTACAGGCGTCAATCTACAACGAGTGCTCACCAAAATAAACGAGCGGTTAATGGTTCTTTGTAACCAGGACCACCAGATAGGTCATGCTTTTTTTCTTAATGTTGATTCGCGCGAAAAATTGTATCAGGTATTTTACCAAAAGGTAATACCACAGTTAAAGGAGTATTTCTACGGCGATTTTGGAAAAATAGGGTTGGTGCTTGGCAAACATTTCGTCAAGATGAAAAACAACAACATTGAATTTGCAGATTTTGCCTATGAAGAAAAGGAACTGCTGCTGGAAAGAAAGGTATATGAAATAAACACGTTTAAAGGGGATGACGGGATTGACTACAACGCTTTCATTGAAGCGGTTAAGGCGATAGACTAAATGGAGCATGGTATGCAGACAAAAAGCGTAATACAGGTATTTGAACACGAGTGGTTGCTGTTCAACGACTATAAGGAGCTGCAAAAGCGGCACATAGATGCTTTGTTGCAGTTTAATGACAACCACCACAACAAATACCTGCAAGTAGGAAGAAAAGGCGTAAAATTCAGGCAATACGTTGGCGTGTTGCAGGTTGGCAATATTACCATTGAAATATTGCCAAAGACAGACAATAGTGGTGACAAAAATAAATGGCGCGATGTTTTGCTGAAAATGTTAAAGGAATGCAGGTTGCTGAAAACGGAATACCTCGATCATGCATTCTTACAATTGCGGTCGAATTCGCTGCTGGAAATTTACCTGGGACTGTTTTTAAACAGGGTGGAACGGCTGGTGCATGAGGGTCTGATCAAAAAATATGCAAAATGGGAAGGCAATCAACTGACATTGAAAGGTCAATTACTGTTTGGCAAAAACATTTCCAACAATTTTGTGCACCAGGAGCGATTTTACGTACGGTACACGGAGTATAGTTACACTAATTGCTTGAACCAACTTCTGTATAAAACGCTCCACCTTTTCCCTTTAATGACTAATAATCCAAATCTATTAAACGGCGCAAACCGACTGTTGCTGCATTTTCCTGAAATGCCGGATTGCAAGGTTAATGAAAGCACTTTTGAAAAACTGGTTTTTGACCGTAAATCGGAACGCTATAAGGAGGCGCTGACGATCAGTAAAATGTTGCTGTTGAATTTCTGGCCCGACATCAAAGGGGGTGCTGAAAATGTAATAGCTATTCTGTTTGACATGAATAAACTATGGGAAGAGTTTGTATTCAGGCGATTGCAAAGAGCCGCCGATGCCGGCACTATCGTAACAAGGCAGCAAAAGAAATTTTGGTATAACAACAGCATGGGTAAGTACAAATGGGTGATCCCCGACATCGTGGTACAGCGTGGTGGTCGTACTGTAATCCTCGATACAAAGTGGAAAATCATAAAAGACAATACCCCTAGTGATGATGATTTGAAACAGATGTTTGTGTATAACCTCTTCTTTAATGCCGAACGCTCTTACCTGGTTTACCCCGGTTCAAATGAAACAAGCTCAGGTTCCTATTTGCATTTTGATTTGTCGTACCCCAAAAGAAGAAATGATGACGAAGAGTTTTATAACCACTGCTCGTTGTTGTTCCTGGATTTACTGAATGAAGAAGGAAAGTTAGTGGGAGTGGAAGTGTTTGACCGGTTATTAAAGAAAATTTAAGGCTGACTTGCGATGGTATGGCTATAAGTCATTCCGGTTGTATTTTGTGCAAATCACTTGAATTACTTAGTCATCGGAAAGAAAGCCGAATGCAACCCAGGCACCACTTACTGATACTGGAGGACATCATTCGCACACTGATAAAGCATGATTTCCGGCGTGAATACAAAGTGCTTACAGAAGTAGTAGGGGCTGTAGACCATTGCCTAAAACTAATGCTAAGTACTTTGCTCCATACTTCACAAAATATTCAGGAAGGCCCGAAGGAATCTGTCGCATGTCTAAAGTAGTGGGAGCCTGTAAATTAATTCCTGCTCAATGCGAGCAATACCTGTGAAGAATTTATAAACTTCTTGCTGATAGTGGATTAAATGAAATTGAAAAAGCTATTACTTATCTTAGTTGCATTGCTGGTTTGCAATTTGTATTGAATCCGCGTGAAAGTAGAGTTCATACGTATTATTTTTACAGCCGCTGTCTATCCGCTTTGATCCGCCATTACTTAAAGGATCACAGGGGTGCAGCAAACACCGGCATAGGTTGGATTACCTTACAGATTCCTGCAAATAGGCTTGTACCATTAGAAGAAGTTCTGTCGATGGTTCTATGAGTCCTACGTTCAGTGTTAGATATAGTGACAAATGCGAGGATCAAATGCAAATCGCATTTGCCATATCTTTGCAGCAAGAAATTACCACCCATGAGCAATAACCTCACCCGCCTCTCCAAACTCCTCTCCTACGTACTCCGTCACAACCCCGCCCATCTCAACC
>CALCIN010000021.1 GCA_937961055.1 uncultured Chitinophagaceae bacterium
CTGCTGAGCATTTTTATACCCGCCGTAAGACCCGTTGCCGTATTGTGGTTATGGCCCTTTGCCATAGGCGCACTCACAGCCCACTTCAGTTATCATCACGCTTTTTCCGATTACCGGAATGCCTTGCTGGTGTGTATAATGCCGGCGGTATTACTGGCTACTGACAAACATTTCGAAGTGCGGATCATTGTTTGATTGCGCCCCGGAATGTTTTACAAAAAAAGTAATGGTCCCGCGTATTTGCGGGACCATTGCTTATAATATATACACCCTTTCTTAACGGTTATTCAATTACGAGCTTGTTCACAAAAACCTGTTCTCCTGTTTCCCTGTTGGTTCCTTTTATAAAATAAGTGCCGGGAGAAGCAATACTGAACGAGCGGGTAACACCGGGTGCTATCAATTCTTCCTTGCCTATCATGCTGCCGTTGATGCTGTAGATGCGCACCGTAACAGCTTTTTCCATTTCTGTGATCAGCACGTTGAACCGTCCGCTTTTTGCGGGTAAGGGCCATATCCTGACCTGCGGCGTTAAGCCGGCGCCGGCTACCTTCCTGATCTCAGACAAGAATGAAGTACCGTCCGGACGCTTTTGCAGCAACCGGTAGTAAGATACCTGCTCGTGATTATTGGCATCCAGTGTTTCGTACGACAAGGCGGCAGAATTGCTGCTGCCCGTTGCCCGGCCCTTTACCGTTGCTACGGTTTCAAAAGGTCCTTCGGATGTGAACGACCGTTGTATCTCATATACGCTGCCGCCGGTTTCCAGTTCGTTCTCCCACTCCAGTACTACGGTACCTGCATCTTTTCTGTTGCCTTTAAATTTTATATCCGCAGGAAGTGCCGCGTCATTACTGGCTACAAGGTTCACCGTGCGGGTCATGGTGCTGCCCTCTGCGTCTTTAACAGTGAAAGTAAATGAGAACAGGCCTTCTCCCAATGCTATAAAAAACACCGTTCCTTTTACAAGATGCACCTGCGCATGAGCGCCCTTTACAACCTTGTCAAGCGTAAATACCGGTGCATTGGTATACCCGCGCGCCAGCTTTTCCAGGTCTATCTTCAGTAACCGGTGCGGGCGAGCAAAATAATGCGGCCCACCCATGAATTCGAGATAATCATCGAGGTGCGTAAATCCATTGCGATCGGGATCGCCATTGGCATCCGAAAAATCGCCGGCGGGTGAGTTCACATTGAGATTTTTCAGCTGTTCCCACCAGTTGGGTAAACCATCGTTGTCGGTATCCCAGTTTACGGGCCGGTGAATTTCGGGATACGACTCAAAACCGCCCGCATCCTGTTCATGGTCCGGGAAGCCCTTCAGGCCACTCACACTGCCTACGGTTGAATAAGTACTGTCTGCGGTTTCGTTAATTATGCGCGTATCGTGGTCGTCCAGCACAGGTTGAGAACAACCAATGTCGGACAGTACATTTTTATAGGCATCTCTCGCGGTCTGGGTAGTTACATACGATTCGAAGAACGGCGCATCCACGTACGTTTCATAACTGCTGGTGTCGCCATTGGAATAAGACACTCTTCTTCCTGCTTCCTGGTTGGTTTCATCGAACCGCCCGGGCATCACGTTCCCGGCAAAATAGCAGCGCTGCATGCCCTTGCCCACATTCTCGTGCTGGGCATTGAAGGCATAAAAGAAGGTGGTGCCTGCTCCGGGCTTATAGTAGTTGTTGACAAAATTCACTTCATTGGCGCCTCCGTCGGTTGCACGCCTGCCCCAGTTGTACACCACATTGTTGCGGATATCGAGTTTGCCGGTATAGAAACCGCTGCCATCCAGCCCGCCGCCGAGGCTCCAGTTGCGGCCATAACAATGGGCCAGCAAATTGTGATGGAAGCTGCCCGTATCCCCTCCTATCGTTGCGGCATAACCGTGGGCGGTACCGGGAGGATAGTTTTGATGCCCCGCCACATTGAGCGCTTCAGAGATCAGCGTGCGCTGCAGCGTAATATTTTTGGCGCCTCTTGAACTGAACGCTTCATCGATCGTCCAGCTGATGGAGCAATGGTCCATAATGCTGTGATTGGCCCCGGTTAGTCCCATGCCATCAAATGTAGGCCCGGCTCCTACCCTCACGCGCATGTGCCGCACAATCACATCATTGCCTGTTATACCAAACGGAGCGCTCCGTATGGTTATACCTTTGCCCGGTGCCGTTTGTCCTGCAACGGTAACATACGGCTGGTTGAGCACCAGGCGCGATTTGAGTTCAATCACCCCCGATACATTGAATACAATAGTGCGGGGACCGATGTTGTTTTCCACCGCTTCCCGCAAACTGCCGGGACCTGAGTCGTTGAGATTGGTAACTACCACTACTTTTCCTCCCCTTCCGCCTCTTGCAAAACGTCCATATCCCTCTGCATCGCGGAAAGCAAGTTGCCGGGGACGGTAGTACCACACATTGCCGCGGGTGACGTTGCCATCGGCATCTTCCTGGTCCACACGCCAGTAGTACTTATCCATACTGTACTGGTTACCGATGGCAAAAGAAGTGCCTGCAAGGCGGCCTTTGTAGGAGGGAGAGGATTCGGTAGCATTGGCAACCGCCGCAGAGTCCGTACCGAAATAAAGACGGCTTGCCGCCGCATTTGCGGCGTTGGTCCACGAAAGGTTCAGCGTACCGTTATCGGCGTTCACATGCTCATCGCCATGCTGCGGGTAAGGCAGCCGCGCCTGGTACAGCGGATTGGTGGTGTTGATTTCGATGCCGTTGATCATAAGATTCTTATTGCTGGCAGCACTGGTTGTATCTGCCGCAAACAGCACCACCACGTCCTGCCCCGGCACTGCATCTGCATACATATAAGCTACCGGCACATTGGACGTAATGGTTTCGCGAACGCTCAGCACAAAATCTTCATACTTCTTTTGCCCGTCCAGGTAAATGTCAATCGGTGCAAAGGTGTTGGTGGCAGGATTGTCAACATTGTTGTGATAGGTCAGCACACTGTGCCTGCCCGCCGGCAGTCCGCTGATTCGCATTTCTATCTGTGCGCCGCTGTTTCCGCCGTTCACTCTTATACCATCGCATACAAGGCGGGCATAATGCGGCGCATCGATGCCGGCTTTGTACCAGTTGGTGGACAGCTTGTCGCCATAAGGCCCTTTGCGGATCAGTTTGATCTGAACGCCGCCGTCCAGCAGCAACGTGGCCGTGTCGCCCGTGGAAGAAGGCAGGGTCCAACCGAGGTAACCCGGGTTCAGCACTTCCGCATCGCGGCGGCCGGTCTGGTTGCAATCAATTTTAAATACCGGGTGCTGGGCAAATGCACCTGTGAAAATGCCCGAAAGAAAAAAAGCGCACATGCCAGGCGCCTTGTTAGTAAAAGACATTTCATACGCAAATTTTAATCGTTGGGGTATATGTGTTAATCGAAAGCAATACGAAACACGGCAGTATCACCGGATCTTGTTATTCATCAGGTGGAAAACACGTGCAAACGATGCGCGCTGCATCGATCAAAAGAAATGGCAGAAAAAGGAGTGGTAACAAAAGGAATGGCCGGGGCAAGCGTGTTTCCATTCATATACAAGATCGTTAGTTGGGTTAAGTGCTGTAAGAAGGACAAGCGTTCAGGAGATCGATATGCCAACTAAAATAGCCCTGTACTCCCTGCTTAAAAATGTCAGGTTCTACTAATATGATGGAAGATTTTACTTTTTTATGGTTGCGCACGGTTACCGGTAGTGCGTTTCGAGCGAAGCTGTTCGCACAAAAAGCGATGGGTAGTCTATCACGAACCCCCATTCGTCTACCTCGATCGTAGCTTCAAAATCATTAGGAACATTCTCATAATGCCAGGCTGTATCGCCAAGGCGGGTGTATTGTTGTTGCGCCGGCCTGAGCTGCCCCTCGAGCAGGTCCACGTACAATACGCGAATTGCGCGCTGCTCATTACGCGCCAGCCCGAGCCTGTTGATGGGTAACGTGTTGGTAAAGGGTGTCAAAGGTATGTCAACATCTATGCATCCCGTAAACTGGTCTGCCGGCCCCTGCTCATTGCGCCAGTTGCCTTTGCCATCGCCTTCATACTTTATCGATTGCAGCTGGTTGTTGTGGCGGCTTTCAATTTCAAAACGGATCGTTTCCCAGTTACGATTCGTTTCAATAAGATAATCCACTTTATAAATGGTATTGTTATAATACCCTACAATGGTAGAAGTAATGAGCGCTCCTTTTTCTGAATGGTTCACGAGACAATTCTCGAGAGAATAATATTCGCGCCCTGTCCAAAGAAGGTTCCATTGCATAACTGGTTGCGATTAGTGCGGATACTAATATATGATATCGGCAGCTTTCGCCCAATAAAACCCGTGGTTGCCGTTGGCGGCTGCAGCTGTGTCTCATTTTCCCCCCTATAATGTCGCTGTTACACCACATGGATATTCATCATTGCATATAGTTTTGTCCTGTCATTTAAATCATAACAGCAAACACTCAATTTATGAATACCATGTTTAAAACAAGGAATGTACAACGATTCTACCGGGCTGCTTTAGCCCTCACACTGGCAGGAAGCACTTTATTATCTACCTTTTCCTGGGCGCAGACGAGTACCAATACCGCAAAGCAAAAGCCGCCGGTATCTTCACCAACGGCACTGAAATCGGGTTATGCTCCCGTGAACGGCCTTCAATTGTATTACGAAATCCACGGCAATGGACAACCGCTCGTATTGCTGCATGGCGGCCTCGGAGCAATAGACATGTTCGGCGCACACCTGCAAACGCTGGCCAAATCGAGGCAGGTGATCGCTGTGGACCTTCAGGGCCATGGCCGTACCGCCGACATCGACCGCCCCATCAGCACAGAATTGATGGCCGACGATATTGCCGCCCTGTTAAAACACCTGAAAATTGCCAGGGCCGATATTTTCGGTTATTCAATGGGCGGCGGAGTAGCCCTGCAAACGGCCATCCGTCATCCGGAGGTAGTGGGAAAACTGGTGGTAGTATCTGCGCCTTTTAAGAGAAGCGCCTTTTACCCCGATATCCTTGCGCAGCAGGCACAGGTAGGCCCCGAAGCCGCTGAATTTATGAAGCAAACACCCATGTACGAAACGTATGCGCGCCTGGCGCCGCGGCCCGAAAATTTTCCCCGCCTGCTCCAAAAGATCGGCGATGCCATGAAGGTGGATTACGACTGGTCGGCAAAGATCAAAACCATTAAAGCGCCTACCCTCATCATTGCTGCCGATTCAGACCTCTTCCCGCCTTCGCATGCCGTTGAACTGTTCGGCTTATTGGGCGGCGGTCAGCGCGATGGCGGCTGGGATGGTTCCGGCATGCCGGCTTCACAGCTTTCCATTTTACCCGGACAAACGCATTACAACATATTTATGTCGCCCGCCGTATATACAACGGCGCTGGCCTTCCTCGATGCGCCGGCGAAGAAATAAGCCCACAGCATTGAAGCGTAGCAAAAAAGAACATACCAGGCAGTTGAGCCTGGTATGTTCTTTTCTTTTGTTTCCCTTCCCGGCGGTATTGTTGGAATATAACAATATAACAATCAATGTATATACCTATACACCAAACTATCCCTCCTGCTGCCCTGCAGCATCAGTTTCTTCGATAACCGGCCGTGCCTGTCGTATTCGTTTATATACTCCCAGTGATCTACAGTGCTGGTTGTGCGCGTTTTGCCGGTACTGTTGTGCTCACTGAAAACAAACTCCCAAATGAAGTGTTCCTCCGTAAACATCACGAACAGGTTGTCAATAAAGTACAAAGGGTTCAACCCCTCATCGTAGGTAAAGGTCGTTACCAAAACGGGAGTGTGAGATATTGTTTGTAGCCACTGCACGAGGTTATTCTGGCTGTTGAAGGTGAGCGTATCGAAATTTGCGCTGGACGGCGATCTGCGTTCCGTGATCGTCCTGATATTCCCTCCTTCATAAGTGATAGTATACCGGGCAGGGGCGGCAGGAACAATACGTAGATAGTAGGTAAAGCCGGTGATCCGCCCCTTGTGGTCGTATTCGATATCACCGTTGGTGGATACCAGCGTTCCGTTCTGCACCAGGCTTACGGAATCGATCTTCTTACCACGATGCACCACGCGGTAAACATATCCCGATCCCGGATAAATTGCCCGGATCGAATCTATAAAACCGGCACGATCGTAATAAAACACGTAACGGCGGGAACCGTGCATCAATTCCTTCAGGAAAGGTTCCTTTTTTCCCTTGTGAAAAAAATCCCGGAAATCGATCTTGTGGCAGGAGATTAAAAAGAGGATTCCAGTGGTAATGCTAACTAAAATGACTTTCTTTTTCATGTCGACAAGGTTTTGGGTTTACAAATAGAAATGCCTATTCGCCAGGAATGGTGCAAAAGACTAAGAGCGAGTACAGTAAGAATGGTCGTTTCGGGATAAAAGGAAATTTATCGGGTGGGTAGCTTCCTGGTACCGGAGATACACGTGCGAAATTAGAGAATTATTTAGCAATATGCTTCTATCTTTTTTCGGAAAAAGTGTGTATTTTATCGGCTGCACGCATCATCCACTCCAAACCAACTCACCATGCGCACCTGTATCATCATTTTATTGGTCATAATTTCCCTGGGTTCATACGCCCAGGCGGAAGATTCAGCCTCCATCCTGATAAACCAGGGAATAGCCCTGCACGATAAAGGAGATTATGAAGGCGCCATCAGGCTGTACGACGAAGTGATTGGCAAAGATCCCAACAACTACCTCGCTTTGTATGAAAAGTCGTTGTCGCTGTACTATTCGGGAAAATACCAGGAATGTGTTGATCTCAGCAAGCAGTTGCTCCGGCAGTTCCCGAATGGAAAAGACAATGCAAAAGTGCATGTTAATTATGGCTCCGCCCTGGATGCCCTCGGAAAGCCCGACGATGCCATTGTCGTATACACGGAAGGCATAAAAAAATTCCCCGGCTCTTACCTCCTGTACTTTAACCGGGGCATCACTGAAATGGCGCAAAAAGAAACCGCGAAGGCGACCGAAGATTTCAAGAGATCCGTCAGTTTAAACCCGCACCATGCTTCTTCGCATCAGTACCTCGGATACTGCATGTACTATAAAAACAAAGTAGCCGCAATGATGTCGTTAATGACGTTCCTGATGCTGGAACCCGAAGGACAGCGAGCACAAAAAAACCTCAAGGCCTTGCTGGAGTTATTAGGATCGAATGTGGAGAAAAAGGACGATAAGAATATTACCATTTCGCTCACAATGGATGCCGCAAAGCCCAAACGAAACAAAGAAGACGATTTCCAGATGACGGAACTGACATTAAGCATGCAGCAGGCCCTTTTCCTCGGCGACAAAAAAGACCTCAGCCCTGCACAAAAGCTGAAAGAAACACTGGAAGTAATCGCCGTGATCGATCCCGGCAAGAAAAATAAAAAGAAAGGGTTCTTCACAAAGTTTTATGTTCCCTTCTTCAATAAAATGTTCGCGGACAGCAGTATGCTGGAAACCGCTTCCTACATCATGCATTCTTCCGGAAATAATGTTGAGATTTCAGAATGGCTGAGGCAGAATAAACCGAGGGTGGAAGCTTTTTACAAGGCCCTGGAAGAATACCGGTGGATCAAAGAAGATTGACAGGGATCCACAATTCAATAGCACCATTGCCCGGAGAGATCATCACCAGAACATCATGACTGGAAATGGAAAAGATTCGGCCTTTTTTACCAACGTCGATCAGCTGGTACACGTACCACGGCAATAAGGCCAGTTGTTTGCGATAGGGAGTGACCAGGTATTTCTGGGCGGTTATCCTTTTTTGCAGCAATTTTCCTTCTTCCGTTATGGCATTGTCTGCCAGAAACCCATAGTTCAACCGTATGCCGGCTGTTGCGCTGACGCAGATCACGTCGGGGCAACTGAATACCATCTGTTTGTCGCCGAATTCTTCCGGCAGCCCATTGATCCATTTCAAAAAATCTTCCCGGGAAGCGGCATGGAATCTGCGGTAATAGTAAACTTTGGAAACAAGCCGCTCCATTCTCACCAATCCTTCCTGCTGCCCCGAAAGGGCATATTCTATTTCGTCGAAAAAGTTTTCGTATACACCTTGCCGTATATCCCGATCGAGAGGCAAATCCTTCAGGGCACGAAAAGAACCGGGACTGATACCGAAATGACCGGAAAAGGCTTTTGAAAACGCGTGTTTGCTGGCATATCCCACACGGTCGGCAATCTCGCTGCAGGAAAAACCGGAATGTCTCAGCAGACCACCGGCATATTCCAGCCTGTATCTTTTAATATATTGCCACACCGGTTCTCCTGTAACCTCTTCGTACAGGTGCCTGAACCGGCTGTAGGAGAAGTGTGTGAAATCGGCGAGCGCCCGGATAGAAAATGGCTTGTCCAGATTATTCTCGATATAATCGTGAGCGGGATAAACAATTTTCCGGACCAGGTGAGCGTGAAGAGACATGCCTTTTCTGCAGCTTGCTTTTACCAGCAATCTAAGCAAAAAAGGCATATAGGCGAAGGGGCACTGCTTTGCCACGCGGTTCGCGTGCAGGAGAAAAAGCCCCCGTGCATCCATAAACGTGTCAGTACTTCCCCAGTTGCAGGGCCACCTGGCATGTTAACCCGCTCAGGTCGGCGGAACTGAGTTGCTCAAATTTTCCTGCTCCTATCCACCGGTATCCCACGCCAAAGGCTGCCCGCAACTTTTTCGTCAGGTTCAATTCGAGGTTCACCATTGGTTCAATAACAGCAAACCCGGGCGAATTGAACGTTGTACCATGGTCTCCGTCGGCTTCAATAATGTACTCGTTACTGCTTCCCGCACCGAACAGGGAAGTGATCGTAACATGCAGCGGCTTGTTCGACTGCAGAATGGCGCCCAGCAACAGACCGCCATATCCGTAACCAACCGCCATTTTCTGATGGGGAATTTCGGTGGTCATCCCATTTCTCCTTTGTATGTAATGACCATAAAACGTTGTTCTCACCACTTTTCCCCAGCCGCTCACCCCTACAATGAACTTTCTGTCAAGGATAATTCCCAGGCTTGCGCCTAACAGCGGAGAGGCGGTCTCCTCCATCCTTGAACCGTGAAAATGGACCTTAAGCCCCGAAGAAAAGAAAAATGTCTGTATCCGGTTTCCCGACGACTGAAATAAGGTTTTGGGTTCTTCCTGTGCCCGAAGGTGACCTGCCAGCAGCACGTGCACAACCAATAGGATGAGTGTTTGTTTCATAAAAAATATTTTACACCAAAACTACCGGCAGGGCACCTGCAGCGGGTTGTCCATTTTGTCTTTTAATTCGGGGCAACGCGTTTTAGTTCACCGGGTTAGCTGCCTTCACATATTTCCTGATTGCGAAAACGTTTTTTCTTTTTTTGAAATAGCTCCCGGCAGCCCGCGTCTAATTTTGCGCAAAATTTTATAGTAACATGCTTAGGAGGTTTTCATTGATTGCCACAGCCCGGTCAGGATTACTTGCGGCTGTTCTGTTCTTTACTGTTGCTGCCGCCGCACAGGATGGCACCATCAGCGGATATGTAAAAACAAGTGATGGCGCCAGCGCTGCTGAGGTGAACGTGCAATTGAAAGAAATAAAAAAAGCTACTACCAGCCGCGAAGACGGCTCTTATAGCCTTACCGGCGTTCCGCAGGGAAACTATACACTGATTATTTCTTTTGTTGGTTTAAAAACCATTCAAAGACCGGTTTCGGTAAATGCCGGCGAAACGGTTCGGCTGGATTTTACGCTGGTGGAAAATATGACGGAACTCTCCGCCATCATCGTTGCCGCCAGCCAGTCGGTGAATAAAAGGCCGGTATCGGCCGGCAAAATGCCGGTTGAGCCCATGGACCTGCCGCAGGCAATTGCAACGGTAGGTGAACTGACCATAAAAGACCAGCAGGCGCAACGCCTGAGCGATGTGGTGAAAAATGTGAACGGTGTATACCTCAGCACCACACGGGCGGGCACGCAGGAAAGCTTTTCTGCAAGAGGCTATGGCTTTTCCTCTACCAATATGTTCAAAAACGGGTCACGCGTCAATTCCGGCGCCATGCCCGAAGTAAGTTCCCTGGAAAGCGTGGAAATATTAAAAGGAGGAACTGCTATACTCTATGGTAACGTGGCGCCGGGTGGTATACTGAACATGGTGACCAAAAAACCAAAGTTTGAATTTGGCGGAGAGGTAAGCGTGCGTACAGGAAGTTATAACCTGTGGAAACCTGCCCTGGACATCTATGGCCCCATCAGCAAAAACATTGCATACCGGGTAAACGCTACTTTTGAAACGGCCGACAGTTACCGCGACAAGGTGTCTTCCAAACGGTACTACGTCAATCCTTCGTTGTTGTTCAAATTGGGAAGGCGCACGGAGTTGATTGTGGAAGGCGATTACCTGAAACACGATTTTACTCCCGACTTCGGGATCGGCTCTTTAGATAACACCCGCATTGCAAATGTACCGCGTTCAAGGTTCATGGGTACAGACTGGCAATACAATACTACGCAACAAGCTACCACTTCAGTTACTTTAAAACATTCGTTAAGCAACAACTGGCAGCTGAGCAGCACGCTTTCTTACCAGCAGTTCGAAAGAGATTATTATGCCGTAGAAAGAATACAGGCAAAACTGAATGGTGATTGGGCGCGCCCCCTCGGCCGGGTAGACACCAAAGAAAAGTTTTTTACCGGGCAGATAAATCTCAACGGCAAATTCAAAACTGCAGGTATTGAACATACGCTGCTGGCAGGCGTGGACGCCGATCATTCCCGCACCGAAACCTACAACTACGACATCCAGGGTAAGATCTACGATACGATCAACATCGTTGATCCCTCCAAATTTGTACCGCGCTCAGATATTCCACTCGCAACCCGGGAAAGACTTGTGGAAACTCCCCTCCACCGGTTTGGCGCCTACGTGCAGGACCTGATCAGCATAACTGACAAGATCAAGTTGCTGGCAGGCGTTCGCTGGTCGTTCCAGGAATCGCCGGCAGCAACCACCACGCACCTTTTGAAGAACGATTCCATTTCAAAAAGCGCCTACCGGTCAGACAATGCTTTCTCTCCAAGAGTAGGCCTGGTGTATAAGTTACGGCCAACCACTTCATTCTTTGCCAGCTACTCCAACTCTTTTGCCATCAATAACGGGCAAGACATTTATAATAATGCTTTACCCCCATCGATCATCGATCAGTATGAGGTTGGCGTGAAGAATATTTTTTTCAATCACAGGTTAACAGTGAATGTTACCGCCTACAAGATCATCAACAACAACCTGGCGCAGACGGCGCAGTTCGACAGAAATGGCAACCCTAACAACAATAGTAATCTGAAGGAGCTTACCGGCCAGACAACCAGCAATGGCGTGGAAGTAGACATCAACGCCCAATTCATCAAGGACCTGTCCATCATTGCCGGCTACAGCTATAACGACATGCGCTATACGAAAACTCCCGACAGGCCGGGAAGCTATGTTACCGGCGAACGGCTCGTGAATACGCCCGCACATACTGCCAACGGAAGCATTTTCTATACGTTCACCAAAGGCGCGTTGAACGGATTTAAAGCAGGAGCCTCGGCATTTTATGTTGGAAAACGTTTTGGCGGATGGAATAATACCAAAGGTCAGTCGCAAACTTATTCCAGGCTGATGCCGGTGGATGGCTTTACCACCATTGACGTGTCTGCAGGGTATACTTTCAAAAAGTTGTCGGTACTGGCTAAATTGTCCAATATCACCAACGCACTCAATTACTATGTGCACGAAAACTATAGCATCAACCCGATTCCGCCGCGTCAGCTGGTGGCTACGTTATCGTACAAATTTTGAATAAATGCGTGTTTCAATATGAACCACAGAGACACATCAGGCACAGAGCGGCACGGAGGGAAAACCCTGTGCCGCTCTGTGCCTGATGTGCCTCTGTGGTTTTGTTTGTACTTGTTACTTTTACATTTTTTACTTTAGTGATTCCCGAAATGAAAAGACAAGCTCCTCCCAGGTCTGCCTGGCAAAAAGCCAGAAAACTGTTCAACGATATTCACCTCTGGCTGGGTCTTACCAGCGGATTGATTGTAATAGTGGTCTGCTTCAGCGGCACCGTGTATGTTTTCAACACAGAGATCACCGAGTGGGGAGCGCCGCACTTATATAAAGTAAGCAATTACGAAGGGCAGCAGCGGATCCCGGCCGATTCGCTGTTGAAAAAAATGCAGGCTGTTGCCAAACGCAAAATCAGCAGCGTATCCATTCCGGCAGATCCTGACCGCACCTACCAGTTCAGCATTCGCGGCGCGGGCAATAAAAGAGGCGCGGGCGTTACGTATTATGTCAATCCCTACAACGGTGAAATTGCAGGTACATCAAAAGATAAGAACGGCGCCAAAGAATTTATGAGCACCATGTTCAGCCTGCACCGCTGGTTGTTGTTAGACAAGGTGGAGAAACCGATCATCAACGGTATAGAAAACCGGGAACTTGGCAGTATGATCACCGGCTGGGCCACCATTATTTTTACGCTGGGATGCCTTACCGGCCTCGTGATCTGGTTTCCGCAACGCATCAAAAACTGGAAGCAGGGATTAAAGATCAAATGGAGGGCCGGATGGAAAAGGATCAATCACGATCTGCACAACACCCTCGCTTTTTACGCACTTTTCTTTTTATTGCTTATGGGCATTACAGGCCCGCAGTGGAGTTTTGACTGGTACCGGACCAGCCTTCAAAAAACATTGGGCACTTATAAAGCGCCGCCACAAAACGGGAGAGCCGGAAACAGTAATGAAGCAAGGAAGTCGCAAAACGGACTCGCGCAAAATCGAAAGCACGCCTCTGACAGCACTGCCGCGCAGACAAGCGCTATTTCCCTTGAAAATTATATCAAGGCCGGCGATTCATTGCTGGCATACCGGGGTAATTACATGATAGCGCTTCCCGCGGAAGCAGGAGCCCATGCCATGGTCACCAAAACCAAGCTGGGATTCTTTGCACCGGCCGCGGGCGACAGAATAACGATTGATCCGGCAACCGGAAAAATTGCGAAGGTGGATATATTTAAAGATAAACCTGTCAACGAACGCATTGCAGGTTCTATACGCGCCATTCATGTAGGCAATGTATATGGCACCTTTACCAAGATACTCTATTTCCTGGCCTGCCTCATTGCCACCACCCTGCCCATTACCGGAACATTGATATGGCTGAACAAGATGAAAAAGGGTAAAAAAAGAAAAAAGCAATTGCCCCGGACAGAAAGCGAGGCAACACCCGTTGCCTGATCCTCCGGGGCAGTAGCCCATTTTTAGTTGAACAGTCCTTTTAGTTTGTCCATTACGGAACCTCCCGATAAAAGGGATTTGAGGTCTTGCACGTCTACATCATTATCACCATCCGAGTCAAGACCGCCTTTGAATTTGGAAACCATCTCACTCATATTGAGATTGGCGGTACGGCCTCCGCTTAACTGGTTAAACACGTCCTGCAGATCAAAACTGTTATCGTTGGGGTCGGCAGTTTTCTGTCCAAATTGTTTGAGAATAGTGGGTATCAGGCTGCCTGCAATGCCTGATGCCTGCTGACCATTCAGGTTGAACTTCTCCTGCAGGCGTTGCTGCAGTCCGCTGCTGGTGTCCTGTACCAGCGGATTCTGCTCCACCCCATCGGCATTGCCGTTAAAAAGGTTAAGCACACTCTTTACATTACCACCCGAGAAGGCATTCTGCAGCGAGCTGATAATAGAGTTACCAGTTTCCTGGATCGCTTCATCGTTTCTTTCATTGGGAATAGCAGGGTTGTTGATAATAGCATCGCCTGCATGTTGCCTGATCAGATTCATGAGATTGTCCAGCATAAAAAAATATTTAGTCGTGATTGTATACAAGGTAAGCGGTGACACTTACCACGGTGGTGTGATCAGGGCGTGCTCATTTACATCGAGGCGGAAAAGATAAAGAATTGAGCGGGTTCGAAAAAATTAATTTAGCGTGAAGTTATTTCCGCAGCGCAGGATAAATGTATTCTCTTGCCAATGCGGAAGCGTTATTGTCGATATTCCACTTATTGTAATTTCCGGCAGTTACTACAATCACCAGTTTCCGGGCCTTGTCAATGAAAATTCGCTGATCGCCATTGCCTACACATGCTATTATGTTGGCGGGCTGCTGTTGTATGGTGTCGTTGTACAGCCAGAACTGGTATCCATAAGCACCATTATGGGTCCGTATGTGCGGATGAACCGATTCCTGCACCCATTTTTCCGGAATTATCTGTGTGCCATTCCAGGAACCATTATTCAGGTAGAGCAATCCGAATTTCAACAAGTCTCTCGAACGTAATCTTAACCCCGAGGCGGCGGCATATTCTTCGGTGCCGAGATAAATGGCCCATTCATACCGGGTTATTCCCAACGGCTGAAAAAGATTTTTCGCCGCAAATTCGTGGATCCTTTGCCCGGTGGTCTTTTCAATGATAGCAGCCAGCAATTGCGTAGTGCCGCCGTTATATTTCCATTGCTTGCCGGGCGGCATTTCCATAGGCTGACTCAACACATATTCAACCGGGTTTTTACTCATCACCATTCTTATTTCGCTGTTTTCGGGATTATCGTAAGGAACATCTTCATTCCATTTTAATCCAGATGTCATGGTCAGCAAGTGTTCGATGGTGAGTAACGATTTCAGCCCGGTGTCCTGTTGTGCATATTCCGGGAAAAAATCAAAAACCCGCTGACGGGAGCCTTTAATTTTACCCTGCTGCATCAAAATGCCCATACAGGCCGATACCATACTCTTGGTAACGCTGCGGATATCATGCAGGCTGTCTGCCGCATGGCTTCTTACACCGGCAGTCACACCCCACACCTCATCCGGGCCCGTCCAGTATTTTTCATATACCAGTTTGTTATCTTTTGCAATCAACACACTGTGAATGTTGGGGAAGGTTCCGTTACCTACGGCCGTATCGATGCGGTTGATTACGCTGGCGTCCATGCCCACCTCAGCCGGCAATGCCGGCATAAATTCGCTTTGCGGCTCTTTTTGAGATGGAGCGGATTGCCCGCAGCCTGCCACGATGTACACGGAAAGCAGAACAAGAAAAAGTAGGGAAATGCTTCTGAACCGAATGTGCCGGGTGATCATAACTGTATAATTTACCCGTAAAATAACGGTACGCCTGCCGTTTTAAATTGTAAATTTTAGACAGATGCAGAAGCCGTGATCAGGCGCGGCACCTCGTAATTGCCTTTTAAGAACTTCGAGGGCGGCAATGAAGTATAACTTTTAAAGTCTTTTATAAAGTGCGACTGATCATAATAACCGAGGTAATGGCAAATATCCGTCAGGCGCTTGTTCGTTTTATAAATTAAAGTAAGGGCGTTGTAAAACCGGCGTATATTAAAAAATTCTTTAGGGGTGTAACCGGCAAACTGCAGAAACTGCCTCTCAAGTTTTTTATAGTACACCCTGTTACGGTTACAAAATTCAATGACCGAATTTTCGCCGTAATTATTGGTGAATCCGGAAAGCATTTTGTTAAACGCGTAATGCGGCGCAATGGAGTAGTTGGCCTTTTTCAGAAAAAACTCCGTGGCAGCAATTTTCCGGCTGTCGCTGTCGCTATTGATCACTTCTCCATACCATTTCGCGGTGTCAATGCCTTTCAATACCTGTGCAGCCTCCATCAATTCATTCAGCAGGCAGGAAGCGGGAACATCACAAAACAAATGGAAGCAGGCCGGCCTGAAACGAATGCCCCATACAGCCCCCGGCTGAAAAACAGCATTGAAAAAGGTGTTGCGTTGCCCTAATACATAAATGCTGCTTTTCAATTCAAACGTTTTGCCGGCACTGTTCCATAAAATGGCGGCGGCGCCCATATTGATCATGACCTCCACTCGCCCACCCGGAACAATCAACTCGTGCTTTGGAGCAGCACCCGCGGGAAATTGCGCCAGCCAGTAACATTCAATGTAATCAGCCAGTTCTTTTGATGGTTTGTATTCCCTGTAATCCATCCTACTAATTTACGGTAAAGCCCCATACCCCCCTCTTACGGTAACCCTTTCACAAAATGCTTCATGGCTATATTCATGAACTGTGCAAATTCCGGGTTGGGTTTGCCGTCGATGGAAGTATACCGCTCATCGCTCAGGTACAGATCGCCGAGGCCGGCATACGCTTCTGCCTGTTTATCGGGCAATGCCGATGTGCCCCAGAACTCACGGATCAATGCATAATGCTCCGCAATTTCTTTTTGCACTTTTTCACTCGTGGGATCTTCGTGCATGAGCGCCAGTAAGCGATTACGATTTCCGGCCGCAGCCGATGCCAGTTGTTCGAATTCGGCTTTTGTTTTCTTGCGCAAATGGTTTTCAGACCGCTCCACCGCATCGCCCCATTTTTGCTTTGCTTCCTCCCGCCAGGCCGTTGCCTGTTCGCGAGGAAGCCCTTCGTATAGTTCGTCAATGCTCAACATGGTTTCATTTTTAAGGTGATCGATTGTTTTGTCAATGGTTGCCAGCAACGTGGTGATCTGCTCCCGCCGATTCAGCAATACCTGCCTGTGCCTTTCGAGCGATTGCACCTGGTCGAAATCCGGGTCGTGGAGCATGGCGGCGATCTCTTTCAGGGGCATGCCGAGCGTCTTATAAAAAAGAATTTGCTGCAGGCGCAATGCTTCGGCCCTTCCATAGTACCGGTATTTTTTTTCGGTGCGTATGGACGGCTTCAGCAAACCGATCTGGTCGTACAGGTGAAGTGTCCGGACACTTACTCCCGCCAGATCCGCCAGTTTTTTAACCGAATAACGTTCCACCCGTTGTTGTTTTTCCTTTGACGCAACAAACATAAGGTATGACGTAAGGGGAGGGTCAAATTTTTTTGAATGTTTTTTTGTGGCGACCCACTACCGTAATTGCTTTCCGCCGGACACCATCTTTTTTTGATGCAGATCGGCCGCTCCGTCATCGGCTCCATCGGCTTTCAGGCGTTGAATAATGGCCTGTCCCACCTTTCTGCCCAGTTCCACTCCTACTTCATTGTCGGTGCGGAAATGAATGCCACCATGAAAACGCGATTCGGCGCCGTCCTTACACATTTTATCAAACACCGCTTTATCTGCGGAGAAAAAATAGGTATATAGTTCCGCCGCCATGGCGCTGATGGCAGCATGGCCCGAGGGGTAACCGGGAAAGGGCGGTGTGGGCAGCAATGGTTTATACGTGGTATCATATTGATCGGGACGAATACCCCAATATGCATACTTGGCATCCCAGCAGGCTACGAAGCCATCATAAATGCCTACCGCTTTGGCGGCATACATACGGGCGGCACGCGGCGGATTGAGATGCAGGTTATGTTCGAAAATCTTCTGATGCAGCAATTCATCACCCGAAAACTGGCTGGCATAATAAAATGCGTTGGCTTTTGAACTGAACGTTTGTTTGAAATTTTTCAACTCCTCCATATCCTTTGCAAAGTCCGGTGGTGGCCCCGGCCTGAACTGGCTGGCGCTGGTAAGTACTACTGTTTTGCATTGACCGGCCAGCGGCAGCATGGGTTGTTTCCCTCTCCAGAATGCAGGCCCCTGCGGTATCCGGCCATCCCAGGCATTCGTGGGCGTAAAATCTTTGGTGCGTGCAATGGCTGCTTCCGCAATTCTTTTCCCGAGTTCAAAGCCGGCACGGGTGTCGCCGGGGAAGGCCATGCCGGCCGCAATGCGCGCTGCCATAGCGCGTTGCGCCATCCGGTTCACCGAGTCTGCGAGTTTGGGAAAAAAGTGCGCGATAACGGCAACGGCCGCGCCGGCTGCCACGGAGTGCTCGCAGGGATAGGAAGGACTTTCGGGATCCAGCCCATACCGCTTTATTCGCTGATCGGCGGCAAACGGTCGCGGTCTGTTATATGCATATTTGGTATCCCAGGCAGCAATAGTGGCATCATAAGTAGCTACGCCGAGCAACATATTGGAAAGCGCACCATTATATCCCATATCGGTCATCCAGACCTTTGCCATCATTTCCTGCCAGTGATAACCGGGTGCGCCTGCATTCCAGTATACAATTTGCTGCAGGCCGTCAGCATCCAGTTGCCGTTGCCGGGCAAGTACTTGCGCAATTTCGTCCTTAAGGGCAGGAGGAGCGGGTAAACGATAATCCTTACCTGAAGATATGAACCAGGTTTTCCACGTACCTGCGCGCGGCTCCGTCTGGGCCCGAAGTTGAGCAATCAGCAGGCCCAGCATGATGATAATGGTCAGGCTTTTTTTCATAACTAAGTATTTTCCGCAAGAATACCCCATTACACAAAGCCGGGATCTGCGCCGTCAACAGACAGCAGAACAGGGTAAACAAATTGCTGCAAATGCCGGCGGCAGAAATTCCGGTGGGTAATCCGCAGGAGTCGTTAACTTGAAGCAAGGAGGATCGTCTGTCACCGGTTGACCATTTTCCGCCGCTGGTTTACCATAAAGCCGGTTCTGCAGACTGCAAACGGAAAAGGACCGACCTTTCGCGAAATTTAACGGCGTAACGGTATGAAGCAACTGTTCAACATAAAGCGTTTCCGGTTCTACCTGTGGGTGGGATTGGCCTACTTTCTTGTAGGGTTGCTGACGGGCCTGGCCACAGAAAATGGTACGTTTTCAGGAAAGGCTTTGAACGGGCTGTGGGAGGCCGTGTATGTTACGGTGGTAAACTACTTCTTCTTTGAATATACCTGGCCGCGGCTGAGTGTGAACAGGATCCTGCGCTCGGTATTTCTCATTTTTGTGCAGATATGGTTGTACTCGGTTATGGCTTATGGATGGCGGCAGCTCGGGATTACCTGGGAAATTTACACGCCCTATGTCACCTACAGCAATGCAGGAAAAGGCATTGGCGACCAGATGGGCAACAGCATAGGTTCGCTGATCTTTTTCGGGCTGGTGCGGCATATTTATAACTACCGCAAACTAAAGCTGTCGGCGCAGCAACTGCGTATCGAAAAGCAGGAAGCGGAACTGAACTATCTCAAGTCGCAGACCAACCCGCATTTCCTGTTCAACACTTTAAATAACATCTACGCGCTCACGAGAGATAAATCCGACCTGGCGCCCGAGTCGATCCTCCGGTTGTCGAAAATACTGCGCTTTATGTTGTATGAAGCCGGCGGACAATACATTGCCGTTGAACAGGAATTGAAGATCATGAGCGACTATATAGCGTTGGAGCAACTGCGTTATGACGAATCGCTGCACGTCAATTTCAATTACGATGTGGAAGATATGAAACAGGCGCTGCCGCCGCTGTTGCTGATACCGCTGGTTGAAAATGCGTTCAAACACGGCGTTTCGGAAACAAGACACCGGCCGTTCGTGGATATTCACCTGTCTATCAACCGGAGGCAATTGCATTTTGAGGTAAAGAACTCATCTGATGGATTGCCCGAAGAACGCGTAAAGGAAAATATCGGGCTATCGAATTTGCGCCGGCAACTGCAATTACTCTATACCGATTACAGTCTTGCCGTGCAGCAGGGCGAATCGGTTTTCACCGCAACATTAAAAATCAATCTTGCCAGTCATGTCCAGAATAAAATGCATAATCATAGAGGATGAGCCGCTGGCGGTAAAAGTGCTGTCGGACTATATTGCGCAGGTGCCGTTCCTGGCGCTGCAGGCCACATTCAAAGACGCCATTGTGGCCACAGAGTTTCTGCGCAACCACACGGTGGATCTTATCTTCCTCGACATCCATTTGCCCAAATTGAAGGGCCTGGCCTTTTTAAAAACGATAACGCATCCGCCTGCTGTCATTATCACCACCGCCTATCACCAGTACGCTGTAGAGGGATTTAATCTGAACGTGACGGATTATTTGCTAAAGCCCTTCGATTTCGAGCGTTTTTTAGTGGCGGTGAATAAAGTAAGACCCGCATCGGCCAAGGAAAGCGTTGTATCCAACCAGGAAATAAAGGACTACCTGTTTTTAAACGTACAAAAGAAAAAGGTCAAAGTCCTTTTTTCCGACATCGTTTACATAGAAAGTCAGCGGGAATACATAAAAGTAGTGACCACCAAAAAAGAATACCTTTCCAAAATGAGCACGCATGAAATAGAAGAGCTGTTGCCCGCTCATCTATTCAAAAGAATTCACCGGTCATTTATCGTTTCAGTACATAAAATTGAATCGTGTACGGCTGAAATGGTAGAAGTGAACGGCGTGGCGATACCCATAGGCCGCGGCTACAGGGATGTGATTGAAAACCTGTAGCGCACAGTTAAAAATGCCATCTAACAAATGCTTCGATGCCGGCATACCGGGGCAAACCCAGCTGCGCATACAGTTTAGCCGTGTGGGCATTCCTTTCTTCCGCGCGCTGCCAGAACTCGCGGGCATCCGTACCCTGGAACGGAACGGCATCTTTCTGTGATTGATGTATAAAAATGCCGTGCCGTTTTTTCAGAACCTGCTCCGGACTGAGCGGAATAGCCATTTCAATTTCGGTGATGTCCCACTCCTGCCATGCTCCTTTGTACAACCATACCCAACAGTGTTGCAGCCAGTCGTCGCCGCATTCCTTGATACGCCGGAGCGCTTCAAATACAATTTCCAGGCACACCTTATGGGTTCCGTGCGGATCAGCAAGGTCGCCGGCGCAATAGATCTGGTGCGGCTGAATTTTTCTGAGGAGCGCCATCGTTTGTATTACATCCTGCTCACCCTTGGGGTTTTTCTCGATAGTACCGGTTTCATAGAACGGCAGGTTCTGGAAAACTACATTTTCCTCCTTCAGCCCGATATACCGGCAGGTGGCCCTGGCCTCACATCTTCTGATCAAACCTTTTATGGCGCGGATTTCAGCGGTATCCATCTGGCTTTTCTTCTCGTGATCAAAATAGTGCTGCACCCTCTTTTTTATTGCAGAAGTGGTGGCGGTATCCACTCCGAAAAGCTCCTCGAAGCCGCCGGCAAAATCAAGGAAGCGCGTTACAAATTCATCATTTACCGCAATGTTGCCGGAGGTCTGGTACGCAACGTACACATCATGCCCCTGGTCCTGTAACCGCTGGAAGGTGCCGCCCATTGAAATGATATCATCATCTGGATGCGGTGAAAATATGAGGCAGCGTTTGGGATAAGGTTCCGAACGCTCCGGATGATTGGGCAACACCACACCCGGTTTTCCACCGGGCCAGCCCGTTATACTGTCTCTGAGAAAATAGAAAACTTGGAGATTGATCTCATAGGCATCGCCTTTTTCCACCAGCAGATCTCCCAATCCATTGTCGGTGTAGTCGCTGGTAGTTAAACTCAATACCGGTTTGTTCAATTTCAAGGCGGTATTGATGACTGCACGTCGCACCATTGCCGGCGTCCAATCGCAATCACCCGTTAACCAGGGCGATTTGAAACGTGTCAGTTCCGCAGCCGCAAAGCGGTCCATCACAAACACGCAATCCGGATGATTTTGCAGCAACGATGCCGGCACCGCATCGGTTGCAGGGCCTTCCACCGCAGCTTTGACGGCGTAGGCTTTTGAAGCGCCCCACGACAACAGCAGTATCTTCGATGCCTTTAAAATAGTTCCGATCCCCATGGTGATGGCGAGGCGCGGCACTTCTGCAATGCCGGCAAAATCCATGGCATTGGCTACGCGGGTGCTGTGCTCCAGGGTTACGAGGCGCGTAACGGAATAGATGCCGGAACCTGGTTCATTGAACCCGATATGGCCGTTTACGCCAATGCCCAGTATTTGCAGGTCAATGCCACCGTGCTGATCGATCAGTGCCTCATAAGCGGCCACATTGTTTTTAATGTTATCCCTCGGCCATTCACCGGACGGAATGAAACAATTTGCAGGATTGATATCGATATGATCGAACAGGTGTTTTTTCATAAACCGGTAATAACTCTGCGGCGCATCGCTGTGCATCGGATAATACTCATCGAGGTTAAACGCCACCACATGCCGGAAACTCAACCCTTCCTGCTGGTGCAACCGGATCAGTTCTTTATACAATGCTTTAGGGGTATTACCCGTTGCAAACCCGATGACACATTTTTGCTGCCGCGCCGCTTTTTCGCGGATCAGTGCAGCGATCTGATCCGCGGCATATTTTACACCCAATGAAACAGAATCAAAGATTTTACAGGGAATCTTTTCAAATGCGTCTACCATACTTATTATCTACATTAAGAATGACGGCTAATATTTTTTGAAGCGGTATCCCCTTATGCCAAAGTAGAGGATATACAAATAACAGAAAGCCGGTAACAGGAATGCTATTTCCCAGGTAGTATAGTCCTTGATCACTCCAAACAGCAGGCTGATCACAGCACCGCCCGCAATAGCGGTCGACAATACGCCCGACGCGATGGTGGTCAGATTGCCAAGGCCGGCTACCGACAGGGAGAATATCACGGCAAACATCACCGAGTTGAACAGCCCTACCATCACCATTGACCAGGCGGCCACGCTGCCTGTACTGTTGATGGAAACGAGGATACAGGTTACCGATAACAGGCTGAACAGCGCCAGCAACTTCTGGGGCGCCACCGCGCGAAGCAATACGCCACCCGCCAGCCTTCCCACCAGCATTCCGCCCCAATACCACGATACATACGGGTTGGCTGCCGTTTCGCTGATCGCCAGCAGGTCGGCTATATAATTGGTAAGAAAAGTACCTATCACCACTTCAGCTCCCACGTAACAGAATATAGCCCACACACCGAATTTCATGTTGCTGAACCGGAAGAGTTGCTTCAACTGTCCGCCGGTTGACGTGCCCGCACCGGCATTCATCTTGATAACGGGTAACTTCAACCGCCACAATATCAACGCGACTATGATAATAAACAGTGCAATGAACAGGTAGGGATCGCGCACGGCCTCGCTGGAATCACCGGCATCGTCGAGCCGGGACAATATAAAATGTGCGCCGAATAACGGGGCAACCGTAGTGCCAATGGAACCCATTGCCTGTACCAGCGTGAGACGTGCAGAAGCGCTTTCCGCGGGACCCAATACTGTGATATAGGGATTGGCCGCCACCTGCAGCAACACGATACCAATAGCCAGTATGAACAAAGCAGCCAGGAAAATAGTATACTCATGGAATACAGATGCCGGGTAAAATAACACCGCTCCCACGGCAGCTATTACAAAGCCCAATATCATGCCGTTCTGGTATCCGGTGCGCTGTACTATTTTTCCTGCCGGTATCGACATCAGGCCATAGGTAAGAAAAAAATAGAACTGTACCAGCGACGACGACGTATAACTCAAGTCGAACCCTTTTTTGAAAAAGGGCACCAGTGTATCGTTCAGGCAGGTGATAAAACCCATTATAAAATACAACACGCCCAGCGAGATCAACGCAGGCACATAATTGGAGCCGGCGCCGCGGTCTTTTATTTCATGGATCGGATCTGAACCAGCTATCAATGCCATAACCAAATTTATTTAATGAGTTGTAACGCTTCTTTTTCGCGGATGGAGTCCAGTGTTTTCCAGGCCTGGTACAAACTCCGGGGCACATGAAAACAGCCTTTCCATTTACCTCCTTTCAGGGGGATCAACACTTCTCCTTTGCGGTTCAGGTACCCGAACCATTCTCCATATTCCCTGTCGGAAAAATGAGAGAAAGAATAATCGTGCAGTTTTTCAAACCAGTGCCAGCACTTTTCATTGCCGGTAAGAAAATATGCCTTCAGCATACAAACGATCGCTTCTGCATGCACCCACCACAGCTTCTGGTCCCACTCCAACTGCAGCAACGGTTTTTGCTGATAATCCATGAAATAGAAGATACCTCCGTCCTTTTCATCCCAGCCAAACGCAAGGGTATGCAGCGCAATATCGGTAGCTTTTTTAACGAGGGCATTGTTATTGTCGCGAACCGCCAGGTCCATGAGGAACCATAACGCCTCCAGTCCGTGTCCGGGATTGATCAGCCTGCCTTCATACGTATCGGAACGTTTTCCGTCGTTCAGCACATTTTCAACAATGAGGTTGAGGTCCGGCTGATAGAATACATTGATCACTTCATGTACAGCCTTATCGATCGTTTCCTGTACCAGCGCGGCGGGCAACAAGTGCTCAATTTCCAGTACGAGGTTGGAAAGGATCATGGGCAGCGAGAACCCCTTCAGGTTCCGCGTTCCCGGATACGTTTTACTGTATTTTCCCTTCGGGTTGTCCTGGCGCTTTAAAATGTTATGGAACGTTTTCAAGGCAATATCTCCGTATTCCTCTATGCCGGTTGCTTTATACAATTGTCCGAAAGCCATGGCAGCAAAACAGTCGGAGAAAATATTGTAAGGCTGCACCAGGGGGTTCCCTTCGCGGTTCAGGGCAAAGTACCAGTTCCCTTCTGCGTCCCTGCCGTGTTTTTTCAGGAACGATGCTCCGTGCACAGCTATATCCAGCCATTGCTGTTTTTGTTCTACATTGTTGTACAACATCGAGAAAGTCCATACCTGCCGGCATTGCAGCCAGATGAACTTGTCCGTATCAAATACATTTCCTTTCCTGTCGAGCGAGGTAAAATAACCGCCATGTACTTCGTCAATGGAATTCTTTTCCCAAAAAGGAATAACATCATCAAGCAGGCTGGTACGGTACTGCTGTAAATACTTTTCAATCATCATCTTAATTTGGTATTACTTTTTTACTTTCTTTTTATTTTGCTTGAATGCTGTCGCCTGCTTCAGGCGATCTCGCTGTTTTTGCTGATACAACTGATATTGCTCAAACAGGGGTATGGTGGAAACTTCTCCCACCCTGAAACCCGCCGCGGGATCACTGAAAACACCCGGATATTGATAGCATAAGATCTTTTCGAAATTTTTGAACATGGTCAGATCGCCGAGTATCCCTTCCATATCGCGCGGATACAGTGAGGTATCGGGATTGAACAAAAAGGCTTCGAGGTCGAACCACAGGTGAGCACCGGCAGCGTCGCAGAACGACTGCAACAGATCGGCGGCTTCCTTACCGGTCAGATCATTCTCGGGCATTCGTGCAAATCCAAACGGGCACAACACATCCAGGTATTGTAATAGACCGGGATAGGCATCCGCTCCCATCGGTACCTGCATGCTGTTAGTGGCAAGCATAATGGGTTTTGCGGGAGCAATGGAAGAACAATACTGCCTGAACTCCTTAAAGAAGTGTATCATCTCTTTTTTCCGGAACTGCCGTAACGAGTCTGTGGTTTCCCAATTATCGAGGCTGCCGCCCATTTCTTCCGATACATAGAAACCATAGAAAGAAGGATGATGTCCGTATCGTTGCCACAGCTCGCCGGCTACGCGCTTATGCCATTCCAGCGAGGCGGGTGAAAAATCGAACCAGGCAAACAAGCCTACGCCTACCCACACATGCATACCAAGACTGTCTGCTGCTGCAAGGATCGCTTCCACGGGGTCTTTTGCGGTAATATCCATTCTGGCCGAATAGAGGGCAGACGGATAAAAGGATTTACCGGGATAATTCTCCGGCGTAAGCTGATGCTTGCCTGCATACGCATCGTTCCTGAACACTTCCTGGATAACCACCATGTCCATACCCAGTTTACGCATACCGCCAACCATGGTTTTCCACTGATCATCCGTCAATTGGCGGATATCGCCATTCCAGTGTTTGCCTTCCACTTCGCTCCAGTGATAAATGCCGGCCCATGCTCCATCGATGGTTTGCGTTGAACGCATATCGGCCGCCACTACTTCCACCTCCTTTTTCACTATATAGTTTTTCCTAGCGCCGCGCACCTTTAATATGATCGTGTGCCTGCCAAGTAAACTTCCTTTCGGAATAACATGTTTGATCTCCAGCGCTCCGCCGGCTTGCAGCACATGCGTGGCGTTATACAGCAGGTTTTTCTTTTTTACTTTGTCGAGATAGATCTCCACTGACCAGCGCTGTGTTTCAGCGGTATGATTCTTCAAGCCGGCCCTGATGTCCAGCGGCACCTGGTTGGTGATCATTCCCGGAGGGATCAACGTCAAATGAAGGTCATGCTCTTTTGCAATGGACGTATACTGCAGGCACAAACCGATTAACAAAAGGATGAGGTACGAATATTTCATTGCGTGCAATGGCTTGATAAATTGAATAATCGTTTTCGTCAGGGCGCCGGCGTAACAGTGATCTTATATGCGTGCACTTTCGCCAGGGCCGCATCGGGGTTGGGATAATACACGTAGATCACTGCTTCGTTGTCCGATAACTTTCCCACGGCTACATGTCCGTATCTTCCATCGTTCGATGTGGGAAGCGATGCGGGTGAAGAGAAAATTCTGAATGACCCGTAATTATCCGATCCCGGTTTTTTACTATAGTCCGCAGGATCGGTGATGTTAAACACGTTCAGTTTCATGGGCCCTGCGGTGGAATAGGATTGCTCCGCCATGGCCATGAACGTGCCCTCCAGCAAATGGAAAACTTTTGAATCGAGCAGGCGGTAGCCGAAGTTTTCCGGGTCAATGGCCTGTGCCGGAGTGGCGCCGCCGGGTTTGAACACGTGGAAATTGATGCGGTGCAAATTTGGCCAGGTACTGATATCGTCGTTGGGATACCCGTCTTCGTTGCACCAGCTTATGTACAGCGTATTGTCGGCGGTGGAGGTGCGTTGCACCACCGCGTTATACCACCCTCCCGTTGCCGCGGGATAAATGAATACCGCCGGGCGCGTGCTTACCGGCACCCCATCATTGAACTCCCACACGGCGTATTGCGCATTTTGTTTAACAGCGCCATAGTAATGCGCGGCGGAAGCGTAAACGTATCCCTTTCCCTGCGCCAGGTTTCCGGCCACATTCATTCGCTTACCGGTATTATCGGGCAGATCAGGGCCTGCTACGCTGTTGAGAAAGATATATGGAACGGCATTGATGGAAGCGTAATAATCAAGCATAAAACCCGCACCGCCGGAATTGAGCCGGCCCATTACCATGTGTCCCGCTTCATCGGTATCAAGGTTCCAGGAGTAAGACCTCGGATCGGCCCAACCGCCTTCGTAAAAGTCAATATTCTTCACATAATTGCCGGTCATTTTATCGTACAACCTGATGGCGGCTGAAGGTTGTTTGTCGACTGCATTGTCTAACATCACCAGGTAATCTCCGGTGACCGTCATCCCTTTACCACTACCGGGAAATGCAAGATTCATTTCTGTGCCGGTTTTACTCCACAACTCCGTTACCACTGCGTTGTATTTGGGATACACCTGGTAAGGTTCCGATACGATCGCTTTCACCACATATTTCTGCATAGTGCCGTCCTGCGCCTGAATGGTTATTTCCTGCAGCTCATTAAGGTCGAATGTTATGGGCGAAGCAGGAATTACAGTAGCGTGCTTGTCCGGCTCAATTTCTATCACCACTTCCGACAGGTCTATGGGCGGCGCCCCGGCGGGCAACGGCGTAGTGGTGAGATAAATAGTGTCTTTCAGATCACTGAATGAAACACTCAACGTGTCATTGGGTAAAGGATCATTCTTTGCGTAAGCAACAATCCCTTTAATGCTGGTGCCGGAATACGGCGTAACCGGTTCGGCATTGTCCTTTTCTTTCTTACAGGCCAGCAGAATGAATATGCCCAGCAATACATGCAGGTATCTTGACTTGTTCATAGCGCAGCGTTTATTTTTCCAGCATCCATAGAGATTCCTCGAATGCCTTTTTCATGTTAATCTGTTTGGTGGTTTCCCAATAGCTTTTATTGTTCTGGTGCAGTACTTCGGTACCCACGATCCACGACTGTATCCAGCCGGTGAGAGTGGACCATGCCCCCCAACCATTATCAGCATTGGAAGCCCAGTAATCCCATCTTCCGTAATCGAACGCGCGGAACCAGGCGCCATCGAGGTCTTCATGCAGGGAGCTGGCGGCCTGTATCCTCACCAGGAATTCAGACAGCTTATGAGCAGCCTGGAAGTATTTGGGATTATTGGTAGCGTGTGCCGCTTCGTTCAATCCGAAGTATAGAAAATTGCAGGTATACAGCATGTCCGCCACAGGATCGCCATTCTGCGCAATCAGCGAAGCTTCATTTTTTCCGTAGGCGTCGTTGGAAGTGATCAGAATCTTATGCGCATCAGATCCCGCATTCCCCAGCTCTTCGCGAATGGCGCCGCAGGGTTCCTGGTATTCGAGTAATTTGGATAACACGTCATCCAGCCATTTTACGTGTTCCGGCGTATTCTCCACTCTTACCAGCCACGCGAGGGGCAACACCATACGCGCTCTCTCCTGTTGCACGCCGTTCTGCGTCTTCCACCGGTCGGGATAGGCTTCCATCATCAGGCGAATACCGGTTTTTGCCTTATCCAGTAAGGGCTTGTAACCGGTCTTGTCGTACAACCACAGGTAACAGGCCCACATCCACGATTCGAAGTGCGGGTGAAGATTCACAAAATCCCTTTCATAATAATAACGCCATCCGTTTTTCTCTATATTCGATTGCTCCAGCGCATTACCCTGGAAACCCTGTTTGCTGGAAGTCCTGAAGTTGCCCAGAATATTTTCTGCAATGAACTTATTCCAGCGTTCATTATTCATAAACGCGCTCGCCCCAATTGCGCCCAATATGCAACGGGCATTGTCATCGTTGAAAAAAGTACCGGGATGTGTATTGGCCCAACTGATCAGTCCGTAAGAAGAGCTGTCCCTATGATTCCTGGCTCCTCCCCTGAATCCTGAGGTATAAAAAAGATAATCGAGCAACTTCTCGGCAGTGGCATAATACCCGGGCCTGTTCAGGATGCTGCCCGCCGAGGCCAGCAGAAACGCGGATTCCCCCTGTACATCTGCGCGTATAAAATACCGGTAGTCCTGGGTGCCGTTATGATCTATGGTAGAACCATGACCTTCCATAATGCCTCTGCTCCCATCGCCCTGAAGCAGGTCTTTGGTAACAGGAGGTCCAAAGAACAGGTTCGGGTCACCGTTCTTTGGCTGATATTTATCCATCCTTTCCTGTTCCCAGGAAGGATGGATAAACAATCTTGCCTTCCACAACCATTCTGCACCTTTTGCAATAGCGTTCCTGCCTGCTGCCGCCGGCAGTACTTCGTCTTTCGAAAACATAGGGTACGGATCAGCAGTAAATTGCCGGAGGGTTACGGGTTTACCGGCCATCAACCATCCAAGAATTTGCTCCCATATTATTCTCCAGGAATCTACAGGACCAAAGCGTCCTGTTTTATAATTCGACAATGCTGCAGTTGCTATCAATGCATTTTGTTGCTGGAAGAGCAAAGTATGATAGCGTGTGTCTTTCAAACCAAACTGCGCATGATCAAAGCCGGCAACTTTTGCCATAACGAGTATGGGCTTTGCAACGGGAATATCGATCACGTGCGCGCCGTTAACTCCTACTATACTCATAGCAGGCAGCCGGGTTCCGAAGAAGCCACTGAATACTACACCCCGCTCCAGTTTGTTGTAATGGTTAGTATCAGGCAGTGTATAACCTGGAATAAACTGAGGATACTCGATATACAGGCGCAGGTTTTTCTTTTTGGCCGCCGCATAATCTTCGCTCCGCACCGGTGTGCGCAAAGCAGGGTATCCCGGCGATACTACAATGAGGTGTTTTCCCTTTGGCGTTTCCCGGATCGCTTCCGCAATTGCGTCATATCTTTTAACCGAAAATCCTTCCTGCGTCAGCTGCCTGTACAGATCGTTCGATTCGGGTCCGCAGAAGTACATTTGTTGGGCGGATACACTGATAGAGAACAGCATCAAAACCATGCATAATGCCAAACCAGCGCCCCAACCGTTCTTTTTATTATTCTGAAAAGTCATCATCGATCGTTATAAGTTCGGATTAGTGAAACCGTTGAAATGATTATTGAATGATTTTAGCTTTTTGATACTTTGAATAGACGCGCGCTATTTCCTGCATACCTTCAGCGAAGTATCCCGTATAAGGCAGGCCCGCTTTTATTTGCTGGTAAAAGGAGGGTCTTTCGGGTTTTCCGTAACTGTTCGCTTCCAGTATGTGTAAATCGCAGGAATAACCTAAAAACTTATTCATGGCATTATGCTCCTTATACCATTGGGAAATATACCGGTCGCACAGTTCAATTCTTCCTTTTATCGGGGGATCGTTGATCAGCGCATCATCGCCGGGACAAACATATCCGAGTGAATCCACCGGCTTGTCGTAATCCCAGGCCACCGGGATCATGTCCCACACAATACGCCGGTTTTCGCCATTGATCCGCTCCATCACCCATTCCTGCAACAGCATACGGCCAAACTGGTTGCTGCCATTGACAGTCACCGGATGTTCCCACAATTCATTGGTCAGTCCCTGGCATTCCGCTGTCCAGGTATCTTCTACTCCCCCTGCCATATACTTATTCAATGCCTCTCCGGGCTGCAATCCTACCCGGATGAGTTTATTGCCCACTGCGCCGTGCAGCACCGCCAGTTGCGAATCCTGTTTCGAACCGGGCGCATGGCGGATATAGACATCGTAAATACCAAACTCGTCAGGCTGTATCTCCTTCAGGCTCCACTGCGCCAGTTCAACGATTTCAGCGTCCACAAAATTCAACTTTTCTTCTTTGGCATAAGACTCCAGCACCACGGTGGGCACAATGGTCAATCCGTTTTCCTCGCCTGATTGCTTCCAGAGCTGAAATACTTTTTTTGCATCTTCTATCTCAAACTGGCGATGATAGGTTACGTACAGTTTATTACCATGATACGTTTTACTTAAAGCGATGCACGCGTTGGCAATTTCGGCTGCTGCCGGCAACGAATCCGCAGGCAGGTCCTGTACATTCTTCCAGTAACCTCTGCCGTTATTATGACGCAGATCGATATCGATCCAATAAGACCGTTCAAAGTCACCGGGTTTCCAGGCATTTTCCTGCGCTTCCTGCAGGTTTGACCGCGTTCCCGCATTGCAGGCAAGCAACGCCGCTGCGGCGGTAAACGCACAAAAGAGTTTTATATAATAGTTCATAATGCGGGGATTAACTGTAATGGAGGGTTATAATTACGGCATGAGATTTTCGTACACTTCCGCCACTTCTTTCATTGCGTTCGCAAAATATCCCTGGTAAGGCTGCCCGCTTCTCAGTTGCTCATAGAACGTAGGCGATTCAGGTCTTCCATAACTATTTGCTTCGAGTATATGCAGGTCGCAGGAGAAACCGCCAAACAGGCGATTGGCTGTACCCCTGGGATACCAGGAAATAATGTATTGCTGCGAAAGGTGCAATCTGCCGGGAACCGGTGGATCGTTGGTCAGCGCATTGTCGCCGGGAAAAATATAACCGAACGGATCGAGCGGATCATCATAATCCCATGCTACGGGTATAAGGTTCCAGGTTATCTTCCTCGTATCGCCGTTCAGCCGTTCATTTACCCACTCCTGCAGCAGCCTGCGGCCATATTTGTTGGAGCCTTTATAATAGCGGGCATTTTCCCACAGCTCGTTGGTCAATCCCTGGCATTCTGCCGACCAGGTGTCCTGTACGCCGGCAAAAAAATAACTGTTCATGCGTTCGCCGGGCTGCACACCTACCCGCACCAAAGCTATCTGCACCTGCGCCGATAATTCGGTCAGTTGCAGGTCCTGCGCACTGCCAACAGACTGGCGAACATACACGTCGTATATTCCAAGCTCGTTACTATTGATATTTTGCTTGCACCATGCGGCCAGTTCCGTCAGTTCATTATTGGTAAAATTCAACCGGGTGGGCGTAGCATAACTTTCCAGCACAAAGGTGGGCACAATGTCGATCCCGTACTGGCTGCCATATTGCTTCCACAGCAGAAAAACGTTCTTCGCTTTGTCTATTTCAAACTGGCGGTGATAGGTAACATACAACTTGCGGCCATTATACTCTTCCGCAATGCCTCTGCACGAATTGCTTACTTCCGCTTCGGTGGGAACAACATCTTCCGGCTTTGCATCTACATTGAACCAGTATCCCCTGCCGTTGTTGTGCCGTACGTCAATATCTATCCAGTACGATAATTCATAACTTTCATCTATTTCCGGTTCCGGTGGCGGCAGGATCGAATTGTCTTCAATAGATGAACGCTTCGTACAGGATGCTGCAAAAGTGAGCAGCAGCGCGAACAATATATATGGAACATTGCAAAATTTCATTTTCTCGGTTTTAGCTTTTTCAATTATAAAGTGAGTTCAACGGCAGGGGCATAGTTGAACTTGGCTTCCGGTGCATCGATCACAGCCCCTACGCGGAAATAATAGGTGAATCCTTTTTTCAACCGGGGATTATTCACGATATCCATTTCAATGGTAAAGGACTGATCCTCCGAAACGGTGGCGCCCACCGGTATTTCCACTGCCGACTGGTTCACCGTGGCTCCGGCCGCCTTATCGGCTCCCGCATACAATCCAACCTTCAACACATTGTCGAAACCGGTCTGTTGTATCCTGAAAATGGCTTTCACCTTGTTTCCGTTCTTAAAAATGCTCACATGCTTTATTCGCAGAAAAGGGATCACCTGAAAATCGAGTTTCGTATCACGCGTAATCTCCACCGTTACCGGATCGATGGGTTCAAAATTTCCCCGCACCGGCGTAAACTTGTACACGCCATTGAACAACAGGTTATTCCGGTAAGTGCCGTCCGGTTTTACCACCATGTACTGGTTGGCAACAAACCGGCCTTCCTGGTACTCGATCTGGGTGCCGCGCACAATGTCCTGTTCAATCAATTCACCGGTTTCCTGGTCTATAAAAGAACCGTATATGGCAGAGGTGGGAGCTTCATAGTTGTCCAGCGAGCAGGCTGTCATGAAACAGCTTATACCGGACATGCAAACAATAGCTTTCATCCAGTTCATAAATCAATCTTTTAGTATTGGGGATTTTGTACCAAACCATTCGATCCGATACCGGGGATATAGCGGTAATACTGCCGCGGATCAAAAGTGTATCTCCATCCGCGTGGCACTTCCGTGCGGATGAATATGTATTGAGCGGGCGTAACGCGCAGATCGACTACCGGTAATAAGGCATGCATAATGGTATTCTGGAAAAGCGTATGATATTCCCTTCTGCGCATCAGGTCCCAAAAACGTTTGTTTTCAAACGCCAGTTCCACCCTTCGTTCTCTTTGCACATTTTCAACGGTGAGCGGAATATCCTGTGTATGACCCGCTCTTTTCCGGATGGCATTGAGCGCTGCAGTTGCCTTTGCCACGGCATTATTGTCCGTAATGCCGCTTTCAACAACCGCTTCTGCAAAATTCAACAGCACTTCGGCATAGCGGAAATCGATGTAATCCGTCAATCCCTTCGAATAACCGTACACTACCGGTATTCGCTGATCCAGGAATTTTTTGAAACTAAACCCTGTCCTGGTATAGTTGCCGCCATAACTGTCAAACCCGGAATACTGCGTTCTGTCGGAAGAGCCGAACACGTGATAGGTTTTGCCATCGGTATGCGTGTACGGGTTGCCTTCCATGATCTGCGGAGTGCCGTCGGGCTTGATGAAACCCGCCTGAATAACAATTTCCGTATTCTTCCATTGCGTACCGGGTAGTATAACGGTTCCCCACAGCCGCGCATCCTTTCCCTCGAATATGTCGGAGGGATGATCGAAGCGATAGTAGTTCTTTGCGGGATTGAATCCACTGTAGTCCGTTATATCATTTGCTGCTGCGGAAGTTCTTATAGGACTGCTTTGTCCGGGTTGTGCATACGATTCGAACAGGTCAATGAATTCGAGGGTAGGGTTGATTCGTCCGGGGTGCGGCCAGCCATTGGCTGTTTGCGCCGGGTTGTAATAAATATCATAGTTGTGTCCCAGGTCAACTTTCGTAAAGCCTTTTATGAAGATCGCTTCTTCGGGGGCAACGGAAGGGTCTTCAAACATTTTACGATAGTTCTCTGCCGCTTCCTCCGGTGAGGCGGGATTGGGTTTGTACAGGGCGAAAGGCCCGTTCTCCATCAGCAGGTTGGCCGCATCGATCACCTGGCGGTAATAATCATTGGCGTACATTTTTTCGATGCCCACCAGTTTTCTCGAAACAGCCTCGCCAGACAGCACCGCGCGGTCGCCGAATTTGGCTATGGAAGCGGCATGCAGGGCTGCTCTGGTTTTTAAAGCGGCAGCAACCCATTTGGTAGCGCGCCGTTCTCCTCCGGGCCAGGTTTCGGGCAGATGTTGAATAGCTATATCGCACTGGGTCATTACAAAATCCCAGGTCTCTTTTTCGGTACTGCGTGGCACCTTCAGCACCTCTACATCGCCTTCGTATTTTTGCACACTGTCAATGATCGAAACGCCTCCGTAGCGTTTGGCCAGCGCGTAATACGTATAGGCTTTAATGAAAGCGCTTTCGCCCCTCATCTTGTTTTTCTCATCTTCCGATACGCGCAACTGGGGAATGGCATCTGAAAAAATATTCACATCGCGGATCAATTTGTATCCCTGCTCCCACCAGTGAAAATTGCCGGTGGTTAAAAAATCTAGATAGTTCGAATGCACAGCTTCATCGGTAAAATGCGCGGAGACCATATTCTCTCCGATCCAATCATTGAAGCCGCCGCGCATGAAATTGAAATCTTCAATTGGCAGCTGATAGTAAAGGTTTGCCATGTACAGCTTCACGCCCTGCGGGTCGGAGAACATGGCATTACCATCCAGTTTGTCCAGCGGCTTGAGATCAAGTTTATTACAGGACGTAGCCGTAGCCATCAATAGTGTAACTGGTAAAATATATTGTAGCAGTTTCATTGTCGATCGGTTTAAAAGTTTACATTGATACCCACATTAAAGCTCTTGGTAAGCGGGTATGAAAACCCTGCGCTATAGGCGCCTTCAATTTTTTCAGGATCAAAAGGCTTTACAAACTCGTCTGCAAACGTTACCAGGTTGTGCGCATTGAAATAGATCCTTGCATTTTGCAGACCCGCTTTCCTGACAATGTCCCGCGGTATGGTATATCCGAGTTGCACGCTTTTTAAACGCACGTAAGACGCATCTCTTCTCCACACTTCACTTTCCAGGTAGTTGGTGCCTGCATTGGTAACAAACCTCGTTGCCGGCCACTTTCCCGGTATCCATTCGCTGTTCGGATCGTAAGGATCGGCGCGGTGCCACCTGTCGAAAAAGTAGGCAGGGGTGTTGAGGCCGAAAGCAAACACTTCCGCATACACTTCGCGGAAGCGGATGGTGTACCTGGCCGATCCCTGGAACAGCATGTTAAGATCAAAACCCTTATAGGCGGCATTGAGGGTTAAACCATAGTGCATTTTGGGCGTGCCGTTGTAGAATATGGGCTGCATATCGTTGCCGTCGATAACACCATCTCCATTTATATCTTTGTATTTGAAATCGCCGGGCAATATCTGGCTGTTACCGAGGTCGCCGCCCTGGATGGGAGCGTTGGCAATTTCCTCGTAACTCTGGAACTGGCCTTCCAGCACATATCCCCATATCACATCACTCCAGCGGTAGCCGCTGCCCGATCGCCACTTGTCGGTATTATTTACAAAAGGACCACGCTCCACGTATTTATTCATGGTACGTGCGTAGTTGAAATTTGCCGATATGCTATAAGTAAAATCGCCTATGCGGTCGTTATATCCTACCAGGAATTCAATACCCTTCACGCGGTCGCTGTTGAGGTTTTCCTCAGGCAGCGTTCCGCCAAACGTGTTGGGCAGGCTTACCAGTCTTCTGGCCAATAACCCTTCGCGGTCGCGCTGGTATACATCGAACTCTATGTTAAGGCGATGATTGAAAAAGCCCAGTTCCATTCCGAGGTTGATGATGTTGGATGTAAACCAGGTAAGCCGTTCGTTCACGATGGCAGGAGAAGCAGCGCCCGTCAGCCACACCCCGTTGTTGAACTCATATCCGCCACCACCGGAAGTGGTAAAGCCCTGCACATATTGAAAAGGAGCACCGGCATCCTCTCCTACCTGCCCGTACGATGCACGGAGCTTGAGGTTCGAAATAAAATAGATATCCTGCATAAACTTCTCTTCCGACAATCTCCATCCGGCCGATATTACCGGGAAGAAGCCCCAGCGCCTGTCGGGATGATAACGGTAAGAGCCGTCATACCGGAATGCATACTCGAGCATGTATTTGTTCCTGAAGTCGTAGGTAAACCGGCCAATGAGCGACTGGCTTGCGCGCTGCTCTTCAATACCTGCAGTGGTCTGGTTATTCAGGCCGGCCTGATCGATCTGGTCATTGGTATAAAAGTCGTACTCCCTTCCGAGTGTAGCCGACCTGCTGAAGAACGTATTCTGTTCAAACACCAGCGTGGCTCCCAGCTGGTGATCCCTGATGCGGGTGTTGTACAGTAAATGTCCCTGCAGCGTGACGGCATCGGAGTTGAAATTCCGGTTGGAGATCTTTGAAGGATTGTTCTGCACATGCGCCACGTAAGGATCAGGCAAAGCAGGATCATAAGTATAAAGCCGGTAACTTTTTATGAGGCTTTTATTGAGATTGACATTATTGATATATGCGGCTCTCCCCTTCAGCACCAGCCCTTTTATATAAGGAACATTAAAGGTTAACGTAGCATAGGCGTTGAACTCTTTTCCCTTGTCCTCAGAATAACCGCTGATATCGCTTCTCGAAGAGGAGAGCGGGTTGATGTATTGCTGGAGGGCAAGATAGTCGGGATTGCCGTTGGCATACGGTTCTGCATAAGGCAGTGCGGTGCGGGTGCCATTAAAAATGTTGTAAAACCCGGCGCTCGGCATATTCTTCACGTCGTACCGGCCGGCAAGGCTCACTTCCGCTTTCCAGTTTTTGTGTAACTGCACATCTACATTGCTGCGGAAAGTATACTTTTTGTAGTTGAGGTCGCCGGAACGCAGCAGCCCGTCTTCCTGCACGTAGCCAAAACTTACAAAGTAGGATGCCACATCACTGCCCCCGCGAACGGAAATATTGTGTTGCGCCTGCGACGAAGCATCTTTCATGGTGAGACCATACCAGTCTGTTGACGGCCCGTCGATGTGCGCCTGCAACTGCTCAGGGGTAAAATAAGGCACCCCGTTGGCATTGATCTCGGCCTCATTGCGCAGTATGGCCCACTGGGCGCGGTTGGCCATTGCCGGCATGTCGGTTGGCCGCTGTATGCCATACACGCCGTTATAATTAAAAGAAGGTTTTCCTTTTCCACCTTTTTTGGTGGTAACGATCACCACGCCGTTGGCCGCACGCAAACCATAAATAGCCGCCGAGGCGTCTTTGATGATCGACACGGACTCGATATCATTGGCATCCAGACGCTGGAAGCTTTGCCCATTATCATTTTGAGGAACTCCGTCAATCACATACAGCGGGTTGCCAAAACCACGAACGTTGATGGTGGTACTGAAATCACCCGGCTCTCCCGTGTTCTGTCTTATCTGAAGACCGGGCACCTTGCCTTGCAAGCTCTGGGCAAGACTGGAGTGCGTGGTGGTGCGGATCTCTTTGTTGTTGATCTGGCTTACGGCGCCGGTAAGGTTCGCTTTCCGCCGTGTACCGTATCCGATCACCACCACTTCGTTCAATCCCGAACCCGTTGCCTGCAGTATCACGCTGATATATCCGTCAGCGGGTACCGGCCATGTTTGCGGCTCGTAACCCACCATGGAGAAAACGATGGAATCTTGTAGATCTACTCCGGGTAAAACAAAATTTCCCTGTTCATCAGCAATCACAGCCTTGTTGGAAAGCCTGGCGGTGGCTGTGGCGCCCGGCAGCGGCTCATTCTTTTCATTGGTGATCTTCCCTCTCAAAGGGACCTGTTGTGCGGTAACGTGGAAGAATTGAAGCAAACCGGCGCAAAGTGCTATACCGGTCCTGAGCAGTGTTCGATTCAAGTCTTTTTGCATTCGCTAATCGTTTTTTGGTGGAAGGCGGGAAAAGACTTAATGGTCAGGAATCGTTTCTCAAAAATAAGGTAAATTATAAACTAACCAATATTTTTTAATTTTTTTTATTAAATGAGCCGGAAATAATGTGCCGGGGGCGAATTACAATACCAATCCGGTTCAAAATGGGAAAAAAGATGGTGAGACGGGCAGCTATTTACTAATATATTTAATAAATGACAATATCTTTGTGGCAATATATTTACGAATGGGTACACTCAAGGATTTTTTTACAACACTTCGCAGCGAGGATATGGACGGAGTGGCTTACAGAAATCTTCAGCTTAAAAAAAAGATACTGTCCTACTTCGCCTACGAATCAGACGCCACCATTCCAGACCTGAGCAAGGTATTCAACATTTCGGTCCCAAAAATGAACGAGCTGATCAGCGAGCTGATGGCAACAGGGCTGGTAAAGGATTACGGCAAGATATCGACGGCGTTGGGAAGAAGGCCCAACCTTTACGGGCTGGCAGCCGATTCGGCTTTCTTCGTAGGCGTGGAAGTGAAAAACAACCACGTTAATATTGGTATGGTTGACTTTAAGAACAACCTTATCAAAACATCGCTGATGATTCCCTATTCCTTGAAGAACAGCCTCTCTTCTCTCAATGCCCTGTGCGATATTATTCAAACCTTCATTAAAGAACAAAAGAAGTATGCCCGCAAGATCCTCGGCATTGGCATAAATCTTTCCGGACGCATCAACTTTAAAACCGGTTACAGCTATAGTTATTTCAACTTCGACGAAGAACCGCTCAGCAGTGTTATAGAAAAAAAGCTGGGCATCCTCACCTACCTCGAAAACGATTCCCGGGCAATGGCCTATGGAGAATTTTGCAGCGGCGTTGTGACGAACGAGAAAAACGTGCTATTCATCAACTTCGACTACGGCATCGGTCTGGGCGTAATGATCAATGGCGAACTGTACTACGGCAAATCAGGGTTTGCGGGCGAGTTTGGACACATCCCGTTCTTCCAGAACGAACTGATTTGTCATTGCGGAAAAAAAGGTTGCCTGGAAACGGAAGCGTCGGGCAAAGCATTGCGGGAACAATTCATTCAAAAAATAAAAGAAGGAGCCAACTCATCCCTCACTGCCAGGTATAAGACCCCGGACGAGATTACGCTGGAAGATATACTGCAGGCCGCCACCAAGGACGACACGCTTGCCATAGAACTGATCGGGAAGATCAGTGAAAAACTGGGCAAAGGCATAGCCGTTCTCATCAACCTGTATAATCCCGAACTCATCATACTGGGAGGCAGTATTGCACAGACAGGTGATTATGTATTCTATCCCATCAAAACAGCCATTCAGAAATATTCATTAAGCATTGTCAACAGTGATACGCAACTGAAGATCTCCAAATTGGGTGAAATGGCCGGTATTGTAGGCGCCTGCCTGCTGGTCAGAAACAACTTTTTGAAGTAGAAAGGTATTCTTTACTCATTAAAATTCTGCCTTCGCTCATTAGCCGGGAAATAATTGTGCAGGAGTACTATTTTCGAAATGTGCCCTTATTCTCCAATTTAAACCTCTGACACAGTTATGAAGTCCGGAATCTTACAAAACATTCTTTCTGTTTTTAACGAAAGAACCACCCAGGTCATTGCAGACCAGCTGGGCGAAAGACATACCAACGTGACCAATGCAGTGGAACGTATTATCCCTGCCATATTACGCGGTTTTGTTTCCAAATCGCAGGAAGGTCCCGACGCGCCAACTCGCTGATGCAACTGGCCAGGGAAGCCAGTGACAACAGCTGGTGGCAGAAAGTGCTTCAATGGATCGGTGAAGATGATAAAGCACAAAAGGGACATGAAATGCTGCAACAGATGTTCGGGAACAACAACATCGACCGGATTGGCGATGCAATTGCTCAGAAGAGCATGATCAGGACCAGCAGTGCCGTAAAACTGATGCAATGGGCCGCTCCGCTTTGCCTCGCTACCATCGGTAAAGAAGCTGCCGAAAAGAAATATGATGCCGCTGCGCTCGCAGCCGTCCTTGCCAAAGAACCGATCGATATAGATGGTGACGGTTTGGCCGGCGGTATTCGTACCATTCCTGCACATAACCGGCATGCCAATGGCTACGTGCAAGCGCCGTCAAAGCCAAAGAGGAAAATGCCCATCCTGTTGCCGCTGCTGCTGTTGATCGGTCTGCTGGCGCTTGTATTGTGGCTGTTCAAAAAAGATCAAACCGAACCCGCGTTGATCGAAAGCGCTGCAACGCATAGCGCAGTTACGCACAGCAGTCCCGAAGAACCTGCTATCCCCCAATACAAACTTGCTGAAGACAGCACCGTTACCTTTACCTACGGTGAAAACATTGTAATAAAACTGCCCAACGGCCTTGAATTGCATGTTGCCAACAACAGTGCAGAAGCCATCCTCATGAGCAGGATAAAAGATGCGTTGCAACATGGCGTTGATACCACAGAAGCAGGTAAAAAGCTGGGATGGGTGAACCTGTACGATGTGCAGTTCGTGAAAGGAACCAATTACCGCGAGGGCGCTGTAGCGCAGATGCAAAATATCGCCGCTATTCTGAAAGCTTATCCGTCCGTAAAGATCAAGATCGGAGGTTATACCGATAATACCGGTCCCGATCATGTGAATGAGCGCCTTTCCCTGGAACGTGCCGATAAAGTTAAACAGGACCTCGGCGCAATGGGTATTGCCGGGCAGATTGTGAAGGCAGAGGGATATGGTCCGCAGCATCCCATTGCCGACAACACCACCCGCGAGGGCCGCGCCCTCAACCGGCGGGTTTCATGCCGTATTGTGTCAGTCACTCAATAGTTAGTCAGGTTTTGAGTCGTTTAGCGCCCCTGTCGAGGGGCGTTTTTTTTTGGCGGTGAAAGGCAATATCTTTATAGAGACTCCCGGCCTTGCCGGACCGCTAACTATAAACCGCTAACCAGGTGATTTGTACCATTTACTCCCACCATACCGGTTTTGAAAAGATCAGGGATCTTGTCCAGACCGTCTTCCCCAAAGCGAATGTATCAACCAGCAAACAGGGCGAATACGATATGCTGGTATCGGAAACCAAAGGCGGACTGTTCAAACCGGCCAATTTTATTCAAATAGTTTACCGGCAAAGAAATGAACCCTCCCGGCAGATCCCTGGAACGGACGACAGCCCGTTGACAACCAATATAAGGGGGATGTATGGTTTTGTAAGCAGCTTGCCTTGCCGCAATGAAAAAGTAAAAGAGCTGTTCCTTCAGAAAATCCCGACCTTAAACAGCGAGTTCTCCATCATTCAGTGGCGGGGAAAAACCAGCAAATTAAGATCGCTGATCCAGACACTGGCCAATGAGTTCGATGCCATCTTATTTGTTCAGCCCGGTACTTTGATCAGCAGGTCGGACGGACAGCATTTTCTAGATAAAAACCTGAACCTGATCCTTGACCAGGATGGTAATTGCGAGATCGAATCACTTGACGTAAATATCCAGTCCGTTTATTTTGACAAAGAGGAGGTTTCACTGCAGCAGGACCAGGTGGCAAGAAAATCCAATTCGGAAAAAATACTTACCGAACGGAACATTAAAGTGAACAGACATTTACCATGTATAGAGGCGGAAAGCGAAACGACTTTGAGGCAACCTGAAGAAGTTGCTCAACGGGTAACCATTCTGGCCATAACGAACCTGGTGGCATTTAATCAAATTACCCCTGGAGAAGGGGTTGATTATCTGCAAAGGCATGATTTGTGGAATTTTGTTACACCCGACGAGGCAGATTTCCTGGCCGATCCGACCCAGGAAAAGAAAAACCAGGTAACCTGGAAATGCGAGTGCATCTGGACATTAATGTGGGCGCTGAATAAAGTAGACGATCTGCCGTTTCCCGACCAGCTATGCGATCTGAGCAATATTCCTCCTGAAAATTATCCGGTAGGAAAACACAAAGACCCAAACGATTTTATCAATTCCGCAACGGGAATAAGATCAAAGAAAGAGATTTTAGATGCGAACGACCTTTATTACCGGCTTGACTGGGCTTGTGTAGATGCAAGAATTAACGGGCGGCAGATCGCCGAAGTGCATCCGGGGGTGGTATATGAAAGACATTACGCCTTGAACTGGCTTGTTCACTATATGGACCAGGACTGGGATGACGTAACGTGCGATACGTAACTGGTCCCAATATCCAAAAAGCACGGAAAAAGTAAATGTCATGATCCGGGGTCATGCCATGGCGTCATAGGAGTGTTGCAGGTTGACATCAAAATAATATTTCACAAGTGCGCAGTTTTTACCGATAACTGTGCAATATTTACCGATAACCGTGCAGTTTAAACCCATAACTGTGCTCGCGCAGAACAGCGAATAAACACGCTTCATTTATATTTGCCCGCCAATTCTCCCATCCTCGAAAAGCCCCGATCTACGCCCTTTTTCAATTTTTCAAAGACAACTCCATGAAAAAATTTTGCCCTGAACTTCTACCTGCAATCTTATTTCGTTTGTTTAAACCCGTTACTACTGCAGTATTTGCCGTATTTGCCCCGATATTGTTATATGCACAACCTGTTATTAACACGTTCGCTCCAACATCGGGGCCGGCAGGAACTGTTGTAACTATCAGCGGCAACAATTTTGATCCGCTCCCGGCAAATAATATCGTATTATTTGGCGGCATGAAATCCACTGTGCTTACAGCAAGCGCAACATCGCTTACCGCCGTGGTGCCGGTGGGGGCTACATACGGGAATATTTCCGTTACTACCGATAAACTGACCGCTTACTCTTCAAAACCTTTTACTGTAGCGTTCAGCAGTTTTAACGCGGAAATCACCACTGCATCTTTTTACGGGAGAACGGATATCCCTATTTCTTCCAGCGCAGGTACGATGACTGTGGCGGACATGGATGGCGACGGGAAATTGGACATCACTGCAGGATCGCCTCAGGCTCTTGCAATTTCCGTTTACAGGAATACCGGAACAAGCGACAACCTTAGCTTCGCCGGCTCGGATTTTCCGCTCGGATTTGCTCCTGTCCATACACTGGCCGCGGACCTCGATGGAGACGGTAAACCGGAAATCCTGGCAACCAATGCCACCAAAATCGCAATTTACAGGAACTCAAGTACGGTGGGCTCCATTGCATTTGGAGACTCAACAGAGATAACACATTCAGATATAGATTTTCTCCCTGAACGTGTTTCCATCCACGACATGAATGGCGACGGGATGCCCGACATTGTAGTTCAAAACGGAAATGGCTACCTGTCAATTTTAAAAAATACAACTGTTGGAAACAACTTAAGTTTCATTCCGGAGTATGAAATGCCGGGGGTAAATAACAAGGATGTATGTGTAACCGATGTGGATGGAGATGCAAAACCGGATGTTATATTAGCAAACAACCTGACAAACAAGCTGATCATATACCGCAATACATCCGCAACCGGCAATATCAATTTGACCTATGGCATCGAATTGGGTGCCGGGCAAAACACAATTGCAGTTAAAGCTGCAGATATAGATGGAGATGGAAAACAGGATTTGTGCGCAATAAATGCCGATAGCCGGACAGTTTCAGTTTTTAGAAACACAAGCAGTTTGGGTGCCTTAAGCTTTGCAGGCAGAAGAGATTTTGCTACGGGCACTTTACCGGTGCAACTGTCCATTTCAGATATTAATGGCGATGGTAAGCCCGATATTGCCGTTGCCAACAACGCTTCCAATTCCGTTACGGTTTTAAGAAATGTTTCTCTCGTTGGAGCCGTCTCTTTTGGAGCGGTAAATATTGCCGTCAACACGCAACCGCAGGACGTAATTACAGAAGACCTGGACAATGATGGCTACCCCGATCTGCTGACGAGCCACGCCAATTTAAGCAGTCTGTCTTTTTTCAGAAGCAAAGTACTGGCGCCCCGTATTAATTCGTTCTCTCCCGCCAGTGCAGGCGAAGGATCCATTGTAAAGATCACGGGCCGCAATCTGACACCTTCCTTATCCGTTACCTTTGGCGGCATAGCGGCTTCGGAAATCAGAGTAATTTCCGACACACAGGTGAATGCCAGGATAGGAACGGGCGCCTCCGGTGATGTTGTACTCAATACAACTTATGGATCCGCAACATCCACCGGGTTTACCTTTGTCCCAATGCCGGTTATCAGTAGTTTCAGTCCTGTAAGCGGTACGGTTGCAGACACCATCACCATTACCGGTACTGATTTCACCACCGCTACTTCCGTGAAATTTGGAGGTTTGCCGGCAACATCATTCTCAGTGGAGTCGCCCACCACTATCAAGGCTGTTGTAGGCAGGGGGCAAAGCGGGGCGGTGCAGGTGTCGACTATTGGCGGAACCGCTTCGCTTGCCGGCTTTACTTACAATATTCCCCCGCCGCCGGTAATTACGTCCTTTGTACCTCAAAAAGGCTATACGGGAGAAACAATTACAATTACCGGTATACACCTGGCGTCAGCGAACTCGGTAAGTTTCGGCGGCACGCCGGCTGAATCATTCCAGGTTATATCGCCTACAACCATCCTGGCGGTTATCGGTTCCGGCAGCAGTGGTAACCTGTCCGTAACCACAGATGGCGGCACTACTGATGAACCCGGGTTTGAATTTGCCGTAGCGCCGGTAATAACATCATTTACACCGCTCTCCGGACCAGTAGGCACCACCGTTACCATTACCGGAAGTAACTTTGACCCGGTAGCCTCCCGAAACCTCGTGTACTTTGGAAATACGAAAGCAAACGTCATATCCGGTACGGCCAATTCAATTACGGTGGCAGTGCCGGCCGGCGCTACTCATCATCCCATTTCTGTGACCAGTTACACACTTACGGCTTTCTCCTCCCGTCCGTTTACAGTGACCTTCCCAGGAATAGGTAACATATTCACGCCCGGATCTTTCAGCACTTTACCCAATTTACCGGCGGGTACGGCTCCCAACGAAATAGCTGTTGGTGACCTTGATGGCGACGGCAAAAGTGATGTGGCCAATGCCAATCACTTTGATGGAACAATAAGCGTTTATAGAAACATCAGCACCGCCGGAGCAATTGCTTTTGCCCCGAAGACGGACCTTCCCATAACGCAAGGGTTTGAACTCGGAGGAGTGGAAATCAGTGATGTCAATGGAGATGGTTTGCCGGAAATAATTTCTGCCAGCAACCGTGGCGTTGCCCTCATTCTGAAAAATACCAGTACCCCCGGGAATATCTCCTTTGCACCTGCGCAGAGCTTTAGTATACGCGAGGGGGCAAGTGCTATTGCCGCAGGAGACGTGGACAGTGATGGAAAAATAGATGTAGTATTCGCGTCGGGTTACTATTTATCGGTTATCAGGAATACCGGAACGAATCACAATCTTTCGTTTGAAGCACCACTTTCCATTGAAGCCGGGTATGCATGTAGCGATGTTGCAATTTATGATTTGGATGCAGACAATAAGCCGGACATTGCCATTACCTCGAGTCTCAATTCTGCAAATAACACCGGCAAAGTTTCTGTATTCAGGAATTTATGTACTCCGGGTGCGCCATTATCGCCGGCGTCTTTTGCAGCAAAAATTGATCTGCCCACAGGTAATACGCCAACAGGCGTTATAATGAGCGATCTGAATAATGATGACAGGCCTGACCTGGTGGTAACCAGTTACCCGGCTCTGGTAACAGTGTATGAAAATGTAAGCTCAACAGGTACTATCTCATTTGAACCGCGAAAAGACTATACAGTTGGCAGTATACCGTACAACCTGTCTATTGCTGACTTCGATGGCGATGGTAAGCCGGACATTGCCACATCAAATTTTGGAAGTCAGAATATTTCTATACTGAAGAACAATAGTACGTTGGCAGATATAGCGTTTGCAGCCGGGGTAGATTACCCGGGCAGCGGAGGCCAGTTGGTATCGATACGTGGCGCCGACATGGATAACGACGGCAAACCTGATATAGTAGCCTCTGATTATTCGCGGGATTTTGTAGCCGTATTGCGCAATACCGTAGCAGAGGCGCAGCTTGTGCCTGCAGGTGCAAATCCGGTAACAGGCGGGGTAATAAAAATAACACACGTGCAGCCCGCAGCTATAAATCACAGGGGTCGTGTATACGTGCAACGACACTACGACGTGGAACCGGTAAATAATCCGGGTTCCTCAACAGCGCGGGTAGTTTTGTATTTTACTCAGCAGGAGTTTGATAACTACAACATGCAGCCCGGGCATGGGCTAAACCTGCCACAAAACCCGGCTGATGCCGCCGGTATTGCCGCCCTCCGGGTTTGCCAGTTCCACGGCACCAGCACCACTTATTTGCCTGGCAGTTATACAGGCGATAGTGTAGAAATAGACCCGGAAGATGCGAATATCGTATGGAACGCTGCCGCCCAGTGGTGGGAAGTAAGCTTTGATGTAGAAGGCTTCAGTGGCTTTTTTATAAGTAGTGCCGGAAATGAACCCCTGCCGTTACAGTTGTTAACGTTCGATGCCGGCTTGCAGGGAATGAACGCACGAATTGCGTGGTCAACAACGAATGAAATAAACGTCAGTCATTTTGAACTGGAAAGAAGCACGGATAATTCCGGTTTTATAAAAATTGCCGACATTCCTGCCAGCAACACTTATAACGGTAATAGTCAGTACAGGTATGTAGATGCATTAGGAACTGAGCCGGTCTATTATTACAGGTTGAAAATAGTCGATATTGACGGAAAATTTGCGTTGAGCAAAATCATAAAAGTAGAACAGGATATTATTCTTACCGGTTTGAAAGTGATTCCCAATCCTGTTACCACTCCAACCGTATTGGTAAAACATCCTGTTGCCGGGGAAAATGCAGTATTAAAGGTTTACGACATTACAGGCAAACCCGTAAAAGTTGTGAAAGTCAGAACAAACAGTTACCAGAGTGTCTAATACGGAAGTCAATGGGCCACCCATTGCGGAGGATACCGGGCCAGCCAAAACGGCGTATGCTGGGCCAACCGCAAATGATCTTGAAACGGAGGTCATTGGGCCAAGTTGGAATCCATCTTTTCCCATAACGGAGGTTATTGGGCCAAAAAATAACTACAGGTAGCGGATTAAAACGGAGGTCGTTGGGCCACTTTCCATGATTGCAATAGCCTTGTACCAAAAAACAATGGTATATGGCAGGTCAAAGAATCGACATCATGGAAGTACGTACGTTAATCAGCCTGAAGCAAAAGGGATGGAGCAATCGTAAAATAGCCGCCCATATTAAAGTCAATCGTAAAACGATAGACAGCTATATCAGCCGGTTTAAAGCCCTTGAGCTATCGTGTGAAGAGTTGCTGCAACTCGAGGATGTTGAACTGCTGGAACTGTTTACAGAAGACAGCCAGACCGAAAAAGAACGCTATGAAACATTAGCCGGGTACTTCAGTTATTTTGAAAAGGAACTGCTCAAACCCGGTTGCACCCTGGCTGTTCTGCATCAGGAGTACCAATTAAAGCATCCGGATGGATACCGCTATACGCAGTTCTGCTGGCATATACGCAGGTGGAAACGCCGAACAGAACCCAGTGGCAAGTTGCTGCATAAGGCCGGAGAAAAGCTCTTTGTGGATTTTTGCGGAGATAAACTGGCCTATACCAACAAGACTACCGGCGAACTCATAGAAGTGGAAGTTTTTATTGGCGTACTGCCCTGCAGCCAGTACACCTTTGTCAAAGCCGTACCCTCGCAAAAGCGGGAAGACGTGATCGGTTGCCTTAGCACTTGTTTGCAATGGTTGGGGGGCGTACCACAAGCCATTGTATCGGACAACCTCAAGTCCGCCGTGAGCAAGGCGCATAAATATGCACCGCTGATCAATAAAACCCTTGCCGACTTTGCCTTCTTTTATGGCTGCGCTATAGATCCCGCCCGTCCATACCATCCGCAGGATAAGGCACTGGTAGAACGGGCTGTAAGCCTGGTATATCAACGCATCTATTATCCTTTGTCGCGGCATACCTTCTTCTCTTTAGACGATCTTAATCAACACATAGCTCATTTACTGGAGCAATTCAACGACTACCTGTTTGCACATGGCGGTACAACCCGTCGCCAGCAGTTTATCGACACAGAAAAGGAATGGCTGCAACCCTTACCTCAGGGGCGTTACCATCTGCGTCAGTATAAAAGGGCCAAAGTGCAAAAGACCTGCCATATCTATCTTAGTGAAGACCGCAACTACTACAGCGTACCCTATCGTTATCAGGGGCTACATGTTGAAGTGCAATACAACCAGGACAACGTAGAGATATTTTACAATCATACCCGTATTGCCAGCCATAAACGCTCCTTCAAGCCCGGCCACTATACCACCCGGGCAGATCATATGCCCTCTTCCCATCAGGCGTATAACTCATGGAACCCTCAGTTTTTTGAAGATAAGGCTGCCAACGTAGGCGCCAGTACGCTCGCTTACATACAGAAACTGCTGCTGCAATACAATTATCCCGAGGTTGCCTACAAGCAATGCCAGGGCATCTTATTCCTTGGCCGCGACTACACGCCCCAGCGGCTGGAAAAGGCCTGTCAGCGCGCTCTTAATCACGACAAGGCCAGTTACCATACCATTGAGCGAATCTTAAAATCTGGTCTTGACCAGGCGGAAGAACTCCCGTTTGAACAACACCTTATCCCTATACACGGCAACATCCGGGGCGCTGGTGAGTACCGGTAACCTAACAGCAAACAAACAATAAACGATACAATATGAATGAAAACAACACCGTAGAAAAAATGCGCCAGATGAATCTGAAAGCCATGGCCGGCCTGTACCATCAATGCCTTAACCGGCCTGATGATAAAAGCTATACTACAGATGAGTTCCTCACGCTACTGATCGATACAGAGTGGGAACACCGGCAAAAGAACAGGATCAATAATCTGATTAGACAGGCCGGTTTTAAACACATTGCTTCTGCCGGCAATATCGACTATCAAAGTTCCCGTAACCTCGACAGAAAGGTAGTGGAGCGATTATTATCTCTTCAGTTCCTTTCTAATGCAGAAAACATCATTATTACCGGACCCACCGGATCCGGAAAAAGCTACCTCGCCCAATGCCTGGGCGTGCAAGCCTGCCAGATGTTGCACCGGACGCTTTACTTCCCTGCATCCCGGTTCCTGGACAAAGTCAAACTGGCAAAGCTGGACGGCTCTTACTCCAAAATGATAAAAACTATCGGCAAAATGCCCTTGCTTATACTGGATGATTTTCTGTTGACGCCGGTCGATCAGCCTGGCCGTGCGGCACTGCTTGACCTGGTAGAAGAACGCTATGATAAAGCGGCTACTATTATTGCAACGCAGATACCTGTGGCTGAATGGCACGGACTAATTGGCGAAAGCACCGTTGCCGATGCCATACTCGATCGTTTGGTATACTCCTCACACCGAATTGAATTAACAGGAGAATCTTTAAGAAAGAAAAAGGCATTGAGTGCCTGATATAAAATCATTACCGTAAAATTGCACCGGAAAGTGGCCCAATGACTCCGTTTTGGGTGGCCCTATATCCTCCGTTTTGACTGGCCCAGTATGCCCGTATTAGACACTGAATGAAAATTTCAGGAAGAACGAGCTTTTAATAAGTTGCGATGAAAAAATAGCTTACCTGAGCACAACTTACACCCCTTATAGAAGTTCTTTCTCACATAAGTTCAATACGCCACATCCGAAAGTTGCAAAAGCAAATACTATTGCGTTTATTAATAGCTATGGTAAAGTTAACGCCTTTACAAATGGAAAAATAGTGGTTGTGGCGCCCAACGATTCAACAGCTATTTACTGGCGTCCGGAATTCGATTCAGTTTACTCCAATAGATCTTACATAGTGTGGAGAAGGAAGAGATATGAACCTTAGATTTTTCGCCATATCACTACTACCGACCTTCCAAAGGAACGAAAAAATATACTGTCAAACAGCCTGGAAACCGGAATGATGCATTTATCCCAAATAGCAATTTGCTTTTGCGATGGATAACTTTGCCTGAGAAATAATTTATTCGCCAGCGAGGTCAACAACCCCAATGAATCGAGGTAAAACGAATCGACCGGTTCTAACTGAGGTGGAGTAATATTGCGCAGGGTTTTAATTGTATATCGTCGATAATGTCCGATTGCCTTGTCAAACTTGCTAAATAGAAAATTATATGCGGGGCACAAAACAATCAAGTGGCCTTTTTCGGTAAGATATTCATTAGCCAGTTGCAATTCCGATTGGTCATTTTTGATATGTTCCAACACATCTATATATAAAATGGTATCATACTTTTCGGTTGGGGAAATTTCGTGAAGGTACCCTGCCCTAACATTAATCCTGTGTTGATGCTTTAGCACTGCTTTATTCAATTCGGCTAACAAATCCGGGTCGGGTTCAATAGCAACGAGACTTTGAATTGCCTTTGATGAGGAAGCAATAAGCACAGTATTGGCACCGATACCTGCACCTACTTCCAGAACTTTTCCGGACAAATATTTGCTGATTGAGCTTACCCAGTACTTTTTCCAATTGCCGGCATTTTTAAAAACCGATAGTTCATGGCCTCTATATGCTCTGCTCACGGTCGGGGAGTATTTACGGAGTAAATAAGATTCTTATAATGCATGATGGGCTGCTCCGGCTTACGATTTCTGTTGTTTAATAATTGCAGGACCAATATAAATGTGAGCAGCATCGTAGTGACAATGATATTTAGAATAATCGCAAACAGATATGAAGCCCAGCCCGGGATCGCCAGAACTGTGAAGTATTTAATGTAAATGATCACGGGCAAAATAAGCAGCATGACCACCAGAATAAATAGCGCTATTCGCATAAACTTAACGGCAATAACGTCCAGGTAAAGTGAAATAGCGCTTAGACCATGAAGTATCAGGCTGGTGGTATTCATCTTCGACTCACCGTGTATTCGCCTGCCCCGATTTGTGGGAACCACCACATAGGGCATATTGTTTTTTACGACAGAAGCCGAATAATGGTTCCAGAAATCTGCGTTATGAACAATTTTGTGCAGAAACGTTCCCGGAATACAGCTAAAATTTCCAAACTTCGGTTTTTGACCGGTCAGAAAATAAAATAAAACTCTGTACAAAGCATAGTAAATTATGAAAGATAAACGCTCCGACCGCTTTTTTCGACCTGCAAATACAATTTTCTCATAATTGTTTCTGGCTGCTTCATTAATAAGCAATGGAATATCCGAAATAAGATCTTCCCCGTCCGCATCCATAATTAAGATTACGTTAGGGATTGATTGCATTTCCGCTATATAGCACAACCCCACTGCAATGGCCCTTTGATGCCCAAGGTTAACCGTCAATTGAATCTCACTCAATTTTATATTTTTGAATTCAAATCCCTGCTGTTGCAAATTCTCACTTGAGCCGTCGTTTACTACAATCACATGCAGAGAGTCAAGTTCCCTGGACGGGCCATTATCAAGGTCCTGAAGAATAATCCCAAGGTTCTTCCAATCGTTTAAAACGGGAATAAGCACAGTTGTCTTAGTCATGCAGTTGCTAAACAGGATTCATGAAAGTAAAGTAATAGATCGATCGAATCTCTTCAGCGGTAAATGTATGGATTTCCCCGAAAAGCAAGGTAGTTTAGGCGTTGCATTTAACCCTGACTATTACCGATTCGTTTGGTTTAGCCACATTTTAAACGTTTTGTTATCAAGGTATTGTTGAGAGATAAACAATGTAACGGTAACGAAGGGAGTCTATGGCCATGCCTGCCAGGTCCGGCTTCGTGGCGCAGTCGCCGGAGTACCGCCAGGAAAGTCAGGGTCGATGGACCGGATCAGCTGTTTTACCTCAATGCTTTTTTGATAGCCGCAATCCCTTTTTCAAATTTCCGCGAATCCAGTTGGCTTTTTGAAAAGCCTAACCATTGAAGCAGATCCGTGAGATCCTTATTCGCCTCAAGCAGTCTTTCAATTATTTGAAGATGCTGCGGTTCAGTAATTGGGAGTAACCTGTTGTGAACTAACTGATTTCTCATTTCCTTAACACTGTTCAGTTTCTGGTACAGTTCCTTTCTTTTGATGTTGGGTGGCAACTCATAAAATATCGCTATCGGCACTCCCTTCATTTCTTTGTATAATGCCCGATTAAAAAACTCAACCCAAATACCCAGTCCTGATTCCACCAGAAACCCCTTATCTTTTAAAGCAAACCCTTTTGGTTTTCGTCTCAAAATGTTATCGGCTTCGGTCTTGAACACAGAATTGTTCACGGGTGAGTTGATTCTTATATTAAACCAGTCTTCACCCAGTTTATTCTTTACGACTTCAAACAACCGTTTTTTTAACGTTGTTTCCAGCAAATAGAGTTTAGGATAAAACGACCCATACACATTGAGACTGAGCATCAACAGTTTGTCATAGCTTACGCCCTGAGCATTTATCTTTTTTTTATGCGGTTTATCCATAAAATCGTATATTTGCTTTAACACACACGGCTTAGTAACTCCTCTTACGCAAGTAATGAAACTAAGCCTTTTTTATTGCTCCTTAATAATAGTGACCGGACCTGAACTATGCCTGCTTCTGTCTGCATAGTAGTCCCCTTTAAGTACTGAAATCGAATCGCCCTGTTGATTCATTACCCGCGTCATGCCAAAATGCATATATTCATTTTCTGCAAATTCTGGCTTCCGCTGTGACAGGTATTCCCATTTCAAGGTGAAGGATTTAGATGTGTGAATTTCAATACCGGCCATAACTGATTTTCCAATGGCTTTTTCCCCGTCCATGTAGATATAGATCTTACTCCAGGTTTGTGTAATTGTAAGTGTACCCCTATATTCCACCGCATAGTTGTCACGCGATGATTTCATCAGAAAGGTCCATGAACCGTTTAAATCCGGTGTGCTTAAACACCATTTTACGAGGCTCCATTTCCATATAAATTGATCGAACAGCCAGTACAATAGACCAAAAACAGCGAATACCGACGGCACAGGAAGCCAATGAGGCAAACGGACATTGTTTTTTATTATCAAAACCAGAGCGATACTTAGAAATCCGAGAATGCCGATCACGGTTTTACGCTCGTCCGAATTAATACTATAGGTATGCATGCAAGCAACGTTTACAAACGATAAATATACTAACGCGCTGCAAATAAAATAGCGGCGTCGGGGCCAGATTTAAACCAAAACTGCGCATCCTGCTCCACATAAACAACCGAAAATTTGGCCCTGACTCGGTGTTCATAACACTCCGCTTAACCGATTTATTTTGCGTCAATTCTTTGGACAAGACCCTGGCAGCAATTCTCTCCACCTGCCACCTTAGATCCGGCCCCACAACACTATTGTGTCTTTGATAGCGGGCAAGCTATCTTTCCCGCATTTAATCCTAATTGTTGCTTTTGCATTTCAGTAACTATTAAGACCATGCGTATCAATATAGTTTCATTAAAGTAACCGGTTACGCGGATAAAATTGTTGTACACAGAAATGATTGTCACCCTGTGGGTATCTAAAACATGTGAAAAATGAAATGGATATTAATATCCGGCGTCTTCCAAAAGACGCTTTTCTATTGAGAGGAGAACATTCTTGTCAAAACAAAAATCAGCGTATAAAAATTTAAAATGAATTTCGAACACCTCATTCAATTTAAACCGGGGATATAGAACATTGTAGCCCGAGGTCATCCACTAAACAAAAAAAGGAAATAATCAAATTCGATTATTTCCTTAAGTGGAGGCGACGGGACTCGAACCCGTGTCCAAACATATTCTCCAAAAGCTTTCTACATGCTTATTCCGGCATTGATT
>CALCIN010000022.1 GCA_937961055.1 uncultured Chitinophagaceae bacterium
GAAGCAGCAGTAAGCAGCGATTGCGAAGTATACACCTCCGGTGTAGATCGCAGCAATTTGTTCTTCCTCTACAATCAGATTGAAGTACTCATTGAAGCCGCGTTTGTTTTACACCAAAAAGCTGGCGGAGAAAAGTTCAGTTCTGAAAAAGAAAAAAGAAGAAGGAGAAAGAGAAGAAACAGGAACAAAGTCTCGCATGCAGGTGACTTACACTTCGCCGTTGTTTAATTCAACATTGATGGGATGAGTGGTATATAGTGGCACTCATCCCATTCAACAACCTACTCATACCTCAACGCTTCTATCGGATCCAGCCTCGAAGCCTTCAGCGCCGGATAATACCCAAAAAATATCCCCGTAATAGCACATACCACAAAAGCCAGTACCACCGACCCTTCCGATACCAACGTCGGCCACGCAAAGAAGACTGTAATAAGCTTCGACACCGTTACACCTAATACCACACCAATTATTCCACCGGTAACACTAATAAGTATGGCCTCAGTTAAAAACTGCAGCAATATATCCCTCCCCTTCGCACCTATCGACATACGCAAACCAATCTCCTTTGTTCTTTCTGTTACCGATACATACATGATGTTCATAATTCCAATGCCGCCAACTACAAGCGAAATACCGGCAATAGATGCCAGCAAGATCGTCAGCATCTGGCTGGTGCTGCTTACCGTGCTGATAAGTTCGGCTTGCGTGCGTACAGTAAAATCATTTTCGTCGTTCGGTTGCAGCTTGTGATTAGCGCGCAATATTTCAGTAATCTCTTCGGTGGCCACTTCGCTACTTTCCTGGTCAACGGCAGAAGCAAAAATGGTTTGCACATGCGTAATGGCTAATATTCTTTTTTGTACAGTGGTATAGGGAGCAAGAATAATATCGTCCTGGTCCTGGCCAAAGGCATTTTCCCCTTTTTGGGTAAGCCGGCCGATGATCATAAAGGGCACCTTGTTGAAACGGATGGTCTTGCCTATGGGGTCCTGGCCGGGCAGCACATTGTCTACAATAGTCTGGCCTACAATGCATACCTTGGCTGCCCCACGTACGTGATCGTCCGTAAAGGGTATGCCATCGCTTAGTTCCCAGTCGCGAATATCAAGGTAGCCGGCACTTACACCCTGTATGGTAGTAGGCCAGTTGTACGACCCGCTGATCACCTGCCCGCGAGTGCTTACCATAGGTGATACAGCACTTACATGCGGCGCTTTTGAAGCAATGGCTTCTGCGTCCTTTACAGTGAGGGTCTGCAGGGTAGACGCTTCGAGACGTGCGCCGCCGCCAATGGTTTGCCGGCTGCTGGGACGTATAGTGATCATGTTGCTGCCCATGGAAGTAAGCTGATCCTGTATGCTTTGCTTTGATCCTTGCCCGATGGCCACCATAGCAATGACAGCTGACACACCTATGATCACGCCCAGCATGGTGAGAAAGGCCCGCATCTTATTTCTCCGCAAAGCGCGCAACGCAATTCGTAAGAGATTTACAACATTCATAGTACTGCTATTTCGGTTCCTGCAATGCCTCCAGCATGTCACGCGCAGAACGCACGTTGGTGTTTTGCCTGTCGCTGATAATTTTTCCATCGCGCAACGTAATGGTGCGACTGCTGAAGGCAGCTATATCAGGTTCATGCGTTACAAATACAATGGTCTTACCCTGGTGATTCAATTCCTGCATCAGCGACATAATATCGTACGATGTTTTCGTGTCGAGATTTCCGGTGGCTTCATCGGCAAGAATCATGACCGGGTTATTCACCAGCGCACGTGCTATGGCCACGCGTTGTTGTTGTCCGCCTGATAATTGATTGGGCAAATGATGTATCCGGTCCGATAACCGCACTGCTTCCAGCGCCTGCTTAGCCCGCTCGTGCCGCTCTTTGGCGCCGATGGAAGGATTGTACATGAGCGGCAATTCCACATTCTCTAATGCAGACGTACGCGGCAACAGATTGTACGATTGAAATACAAAACCAATTTTCTGATTCCGCAGCGTAGCCAACTCATCGCGGGACAACGTTCCTACTTCGATACCATCCAGCAGGTAAGTACCGCTGGTTGGCTTATCCAAACAACCGAGAATATTCAGCAAAGTGGTCTTGCCCGATCCACTGCTACCCATGATTGTTACAAATTCTCCAGCTTCCACAGAAAATGAAATCCCATTGAGCGCTTTCACCACCACATCGCCCATGACAAACTCACGACGCAAATCCCGTATGTCTACAATTTTGTTCATTCGTGTTAATTACTCCTTTAACCGCCTCTTCTGCGCTGCGGCATAAACGGACTCCGGGCATTCGTATTACCACCACCGGCAGTTTGTTGCACGCCGGTTACAACGATGTCATTGGTGGTCAGACCATATAACACCTGCACGTTTATATTATCTGTTAACCCGGTCTGAATGACGCGGCGGCTCAGCACGCTGTCTTTCTTAACCCATACTACGGCCATAGCAGGTTCAGGCTCAACACGCCGCACTGTATCATTTTCTCTATGGCGGGCATTACCCGCGGCTATTTCACTGGCGCTATGTCCGGAAGATGTATTGGCTATTGTTGTATTGTCACTGCTTTCGATAATATAGTCCTTCAACAAAGAAGAATCAGGACGAAAGCGCAGCGAACCCGCAGGAATCAACAAAGCATTTTCCTCTTCGCGCGTATACACTGTAATGTTGGCCGTCATACCGGGTTTCAACCGCATATCTTCGTTGGGTGCATTCACCAATGTGGTATAGGTCACTACATTGGCAGAAATACTCGGGCGCAGGCGAATTTCATGTACGGTGCCTTCAAACGTTTCGCCCGGGAATGCATCTACGGTAAAACTCACGCGCTGTCCGGCACGTACATTTCCGATGTCCGCTTCATCCACCGATGCCTGCACCTGCATGCGGGTAAGATCGCGGGCAATAACAAATAAGGTAGGCGTGCTGAAACTGGCGGCAACCGTTTGCCCTATGCTCACATTGCGCGTAAGCACGATACCATCAATGGGGGAATAAATGGAAGCATAGGATAAATTTCTCTCCGCAGCACGTAATTGCGAAGTGGCGCTGCTCAAATTATCTTTTGCCACCTGGAACTGATTTAATGCTACTTCATATTCTGCCCGGCTTACGGCGCCCACTTCCAGTAATTGCTTTTGCCGCTCATAATTACTTTGCTGGTAATTGAGATTGCTTTGCGCCTGTTGCACAGCAGCACGTGCCTGATCCACCTGCGCCTGCAGCAACGATTTGTCCAGTTCTGCCAGCAACTGACCTTTTTTAACCTTCTCATTAAAATCAACATAGATGGCGCTGATGGTCCCGCTTACCTGCGTGCCCACAGATACAGTGTCTATGGGTTGTATTGTGCCGGTAGCGGTAATACTGGAAGCAATGCTGCCATAAAAAGGCTTTTCTGTTTGCAGTACAACAGCAGGTTCTTTGTTTCGAAAAAACAACAGCCACACTGCTACGCCTGATACGATCAGTGCGGCAATCCATAGTATCCATTTGCGTTTTTTCATGTTGTACTGTGTTTACAGTTATTATTAATCAGGGTAAGGTTACCGGTACACCGGTATAGAAATTGTAAATTTTCACATTCATTACGGCCATATACTTTGCCTGCGTATAGGCCTGTAATGCCTGGATGTACAGGCTTTTTTGTTGCAGCAAATCCAGCGTATTGATAGCACCCAGTCGCAGTTCTTCATTGGTAATGTTGTACGCTTCACGATTGGCATTCCATTGCACTTCGGCAGCGCGGTATTGCTCCTGCGCATTCAACACGTTTACATAAGCCTGTTCAATGGCCAGGTCCAGCGCCGTGCGGGTATCCTGCAACGACAATCGCGCCTGGTCAATCAATATTTTCGATCGCTCTACATTGGTGCGGTTGATGCGATTGCTGAAGATGGGAACCGATACAGTGAGCCCGAGTCGTTGGTAAAAGTTTTCACGCAACTGCGGAAAATATTTTTCATCGCGATTGTCGGAATATCCGCTGGACAAAGAACCTCCTGCACTGATCGTTGGCCAGAAACCTGCGCGCGCTTTTGCCAAATCCAGTTCCGCTATGGTAATACCCAGTTCCGCATTTTTGACTTCAGGTCTTACCGTCATAGCCGTATTTACTGCTGTGGGAAGAGAAGGAACTACCTGCTCTACATACAAGGTGTCAGGTTGCACTACATCGAAACTCACCGATGAGGGCAATAACAATATCTGCTTCAGTGTGATGATGTTTTGCCGCAGGTTGTTTTGTTCGGCAACGAGATTGTATTCATTACTGGCCAGTTGTGCTTCCAACTGCAATAAGTCTCTGCGCGCAATGCTGCCCGCCCTGTATCGCTGGCGGCTCAATTCCACCTGGTCGCGCGTAGTAGCTACAATTTCCTGCAGGTTGGCAATATTTTCTTTCGACAACAGTATGTTGAGGTAAGCCTGGGTAATTTGCAAGGTGATGTCGTTCTGTGCCTCCTGTATATTGAGACCAGCAGATTGGATCTGCAGATTCTTTTGCTGAATATCTCGTTTTATATACCCCCCATTAAAAACAGTTACCGCAGAACTCAACGAATAATTGGCGGAATAATCTGCCTGCGTTTGAAATCCGCCCACAATGGGATCGGTATTGGTACTGTTCACCAGTGACTGCGAAACAGAAGCAGCCAGATCAGGTATACGCGCGGCACGCGCCAGCAGGTAATCCTGCTCACGCAACCGTTGCTCCAGTCGCAGCGCATTGATCTGCACATTATTTTTCTGCGCATACTGCAAACAGGTTTGCAGGTCCCATTGCAGTTGTGTAGTGTCCTGGCTCTGACTTTTTACAGGCAACAGAAGGGCAATACCTATACCAGTAAACACAAGCTTCCACATACACCGGTGTTTTTATACCCTATGTATGCAAGTTTGCTGACATAGGTCAAGAGAGCAGTTGACAACCAGAAGTGGAAATATTTCTACAGTTTACTGGTAAAAAATAAAAAAAGGAACCTGAGCAAAATTATCTGCTCAGGTTCCTTTTTATTGCCGTGGCCTGGTTACATATTTCTCCTATACTGTCCCCCCACCTCATACAACGCATGCGTTATCTGTCCCAGCGAACAAACTTTCACCGTCTCCATCAACTCCTCAAACAGATTACCATTGTTCATCGCCACTGCTTTCAGCTTTTTCAATGCTTCCTCTTTTTTGGCTTCATTACGCTTCCAGAAAGCATGCAGATTCTGAATCTGCTGTTCTTTCTCTTCGGTAGTACTGCGAATGACTTCGCCGGGTAAAACAGTTGGACTTCCTTTCTTATTCAAAAATGTATTTACCCCAATAATGGGTAACTCGCCGCTGTGTTTCAAACTTTCGTAATACAAACTCTCTTCCTGTATCTTGTTGCGCTGATACATGCGCTCCATGGCACCTAACACGCCTCCACGCTCAGTAATGCGATCAAATTCCGCCAGCACCGCTTCTTCTACCAGGTCAGTTAGTTCTTCAAT
>CALCIN010000023.1 GCA_937961055.1 uncultured Chitinophagaceae bacterium
TGCAATTTCAAATACCGGTATTTGGTATCGCTTGCTTTATAGTCGGTCAATTCCAAATGGGCGAGGTACCACTGCCTGCCAGTGTAAAAAATGCCCAATGCTAAAACTGCAATTGCAAACCAAAATTTTATTATCAGGCGAAAATGCCCATCGCTGGTTTGTAACAATTGGTGCACCTGTTTCTGGAATACAGAAAGCGTCAGAGTCAATTGTTCTATCTGCTCAGTTGGAAATGAAATGCTATTCAATGTCGCTTTCACTTTGGTAATATCATGCTGCAAGTGATGGTGTTGGTCTGAAACTTTTTTTACAGTGGATTGCATTTCCATGATCTGAGTGGCCTGTGTATCCAGTTTTTCCACTATTGCTTTACTTAGTATATCTTCCATAATAGTTCATTTTGTAGGTTAAACGTGTGCTACCTTTTTTTGGAGTTTCTTTTTTTCTTGCGCTTACGCAGTTGCCATTCAAATTCACCCATGTCACTTTCCTGCCTTTCCTCCGGTCTGAGCAACTCATGTATGATCCCGTGCACTGAATTGTTTATTCCACGGGACCGGACTACCTCGTCACTGTTGTTCAATGATTCATCGGGTAAAAATTTCCTTTTCCTCAAGATCAATGGTTGGGTATCGTCGTATACCTGGGTTTTTGTTTCTTCGGATTTGGTTTGTCTGGCCTGCACGTCCAGGGTTTTTTGCAGATTGCCAAGGGAAAACTGGCGGTCAACCTTGCTGCCTTTAAAACAATCTTTTCCGATTTGGAAACTGATGCCCTGCTTTTCGGTGGTCTGTCCTTTGTACTTGTATTGGGTCTGGATGCCGAGCTGCAGTAACTTTTGTTCCAGCTCTTCCAGACTGCAGCAACCGGGCAAAACGTTACAGATCGCTTCATAGATTTTGTATTTATTGGCTTCACTTTCGGTAAGTGCTTTGAGGTTTGTCTTTTGTAAATTCTTACCGGTGGCAGAAATCAGGTTGTATGCTTTGGTCAATTGCTGCGCGACTTTCTTTCCTCTCAGGGCAATCCAGTTATCGGAAATAGCCTTGCCATCATAGTTTACCATGTTGGCAATAATGTGCAGATGCACATGCGCCCGGTCGGTATGCTTTACTATGGCATACTGTGTATTGGTGATGCCAATGCCCTGTAAATATTGTTGGGCAATGGTTGCCAGCGTAGCATTGTCCGGATGCTCACCCGGATAAAAGCTCAGGATGCCATGAAAACATGCCTTCTTTTTAGAGGGGCGCAGCTGGTGTTGGGTCTGGAAGTCGGAAGCCATCAGCCGGTAATCATGTTGACGAACGCCCTCCACGGTGATAATTTCTCCTTTCTTTTCCGGCTTGCACACATAATGGACGGCATGGTAAAAAGAATGGCCGGGAAAAACTTTACTAATCATTCTTCAACTTTTTCAGGATGGCATCCAGGTCGCCACGGATCAATTCCAAATAGTAGAGGGCCTGCAATACGTTTTGCTGGTGGCAGATTTTGGCAATCTGGTTAATGTTGTTGGACATGCCGATCAGTTCCCGCAACATCTTGCGTTCTTCCTCTGTTAACCGGGTATGAACGGTAGTATAAAGGGCCGATTTGCGGATATATTCCGTGGCATTGATGCCGGCTTTGGCCGCTTTTTCCCGGATAATAAAGTATTCCGTTTTGGTAAATCGTACATTGATTCTTACTTCCCGCTTGACATTTTTTTGCGGTCGTCCTGCTTTCTTTTTGGATGTATTTACCTTTTCCATACTGCACATTTTATCGGTTTATTGTATTTCCCTATGCGACCATCGGGAGCATAGGGCGAGCGTGTTTTTGGCCTTTGAATGTTTTTGAGGCGACAAAAACACCGCTCGCCTTAAAAACTTCGAAAGGTCATCAGCGTATTAATCAGCTTTCTCCTGCTAAAAAAATCATTATAAAATTTGAAAAGATTACGAGCCGTTTGCATGTTTAATAGCATACTTTTTCTTTTCCGAAACATTGTTTTCCGCCGGTTTCTCCACGTTAAAAATCTTTGTGCTGTTAATGCCATGTTGCCGGATACTGTCTTTAAAATCTATCCACAACCGGATGTTGTAGTCCGCGATTTCGTGCAGTTCTTCGGCGGTTAACTTGTATGGATTGGCTACTGAATAATTTGTTTTTCCGGAATCTTCCTGCTCAAAACAGGAAAAAATGGTGGGCGCTCCACCTTCGCCGATTTCAAAACTTTTTCCGATAGCCAGGCTGTTGCCGAATAGTTTCAATTGTTTGCCCGTGCTAAGTATTAGCGTTCGTCGTTTTAATTCTGCCATTGTTGTAAATTTTTTGTGTTAGAGAATGTTGATTTAAATCTTGCTATCTCCTTAAGCCGCCACCTTTTCTGTGCAGACGCCGGTCGATTTTGTTCAGTAGATTCTCCTGGATCAGGGAATTTCTCTCTATCAGCCACTGATTGAGATCCTGCCCGTTTCGGTACAAACTGCTCCGGTCTGTGTACTTTTTGCTATCCCATTGCAAGGCCGTTTGCGTACATGCCATTCCCATTTTGTTGCGGTCGAGGTAAAGGTTTACGGTTTGGTACTGGTCCATCACTTCCCCGGAACGGTGGAAAAAGGCCAGGGAATTAAGGATCAGGAAGTCCGTAGTTCCTTGTGGTTTTTCTGCGGCTATTACCTGATAAGAAAGGAAATCAAAAAAACCTTCCAATACGGTGAGCTGGTTGCTGCCATTGCGGAATGTGGTAATTGTCTTGGGAGAACTGCAGCCTTTGAAATGCGGACTTCTCAACTCATACCCTCCGGCGTTGTTGGGAAAACCAATGGCGGTTTGCTTTTTTTCGTACAACTCAAAATCCACCTCCACACAGAAGCGGCCGGCCAAATCCGAAGGAATACACCGGGCGACCACATATTCAATTAATGAAGTGTCAATCAGCGGCCGGGTATCCGTTATCAGGATTTTTCCGGTTGTGGTGGTGTCTTTTTCTTTTTCACCCGCATTGGAAGCTGTGGCTACTGCCGGGTGAGCAGGCGGGTGAAAAGAAAAGTTTTCATTTGGCTGAAAAGTAGAGAGGCGGTTCAGGAAATCAGCAACGGAGCATTTGAAATACCGAATGCCGAAATCTATAATGGTTCCTCCTTCTCCGGTTCCATGATCGTAGTAAGTATTCTTTTTCCGGTTTACCTTAAAGGAAGCCGTTTTTTCTTCCCCGAGTGGTGAGCGGTACCAGTAATCTGTGCCCCGGATTTGTTGGGGCTGAAACCCCAATGCGGCCAAATAATCCACCAGATCAATTTGCCGGGCATCGGCGCAGGATAACTTTCGCATAGGCGTTATTATTTTTGTTTTTAAGAGATTGGGCAAATGAAAAGGAAATGTTAACGCTGTTGGTCAATCTGCAAAAGCTGTTGAATATCCTGCGAAAGAAAGTATACCCGCGACCGGACTTTGTACGGTTTTAGCTTGCCGTGTTTAATCCATTCGTAAATGGTGGGCCTGGTTACCTGGAACAAGGTGCAGACCTCGGCTATCTTGTAGAGGGGTTTGTACGTCATGCCCGGCGTTTCAAACATTGGTGGCGCCGGCTTCTCTTTTTCAAGGTTGCTTACTTCTTCCCGTATAATTTGGCGGATTTGCTGCCAGTACTGGTTGGGGTCATAAGGGAACAGCATGGGGGCCGGGTTCCCGTTCACTTTTACATATTCTTTCATCACTTACTGTTTTAGGCTACGAACATAGCCCGGCGGGTAAGCGAAAAAAAGCTAAGTATACTTAGAAGTTGGAAAAAGTTGCAATGGTGTAGATTGTTTTGCTGTTTTTAGTAGATTGGCTAATCATTTTACATGTACAAGAAAAATAGAAATGATGCCAAGCCTTGAAGTAACTGAAGCCAATACTTATTTTGGCCATAATCCTGTATTTACTATGGACACTCTTTTTCAGTAGTGGTCTGCAAAGGGAAGATTTTCCTTTCTTCAGACCATGATTATAGGCTTTTTCATACCCTAACCTATTGACCGCTTTTTTGAACCTTCAGTTCCAGTTCATCCAGTATGTCATTTGCCGGGCGATGTTCCAACGCCTCAAAAAAGGCCCGTGCCTGGTTGATTCCCTTTTGAACTTCGGCTCTTTCCCTTACTGACAGGGTGGATAATTTATACAAGCGCCGCAGGTTTTCCTTTATCTTGTCTTTGTCGGAGCCATACAGGTTATTCAAAAGTTCGGCCGACCTGTCCGTGCAGGCAGGGAAAGGAAAGCCGCAGTTTTTGGAGAAAACGTATAGTATGATGGTTAAGGTGGGAATGGAGAATTGAGTACGGCGGCATTTTTCGAGTTTCTTTTCACTCATAGTTTCCTGTTCATGCCGGGCAACAATGGAATCGAGTTTGGGTAGAAAGTCGCTATAAAAGGAGGGCCAGTAATGCAGGGTAAACAGCACAGCAAAGGCGAATAGACCCGTTGAGAATACTGCCATTAAAAACATGAAATTGGGGCAATTTACCAATAATCCGTATAATGCTGCAATCCCAACAATAGCACTAAAGTGAATAAGTACATCCCGAAACCAATATGAGGCTATTACTTTCCGGCGAGTTCCACTCAGGCACCAATGTGCATCAACTATTTTGTAACGTTTATGGGTAATTATAAAAAAATGGCTTATATACCGATTATCTAACGGGGAGTCGAAAGTTATAAATAGCTCAAACTTCTTCAATACCTTCCTCATCACACTGACTTTCCTTAAAATTACGGAATCTTATTGCAGAAATCAGTATAGATTTCCGGGTGCAATACAATTTTATGCGATTTCTGTTTGTTTGTAGCCGTTATCTGTAATTTCCTGTAAAGAAGTGTTAGGTGGATCAAAGTACAAACTTAGGGATGGCGGGTAGCTAATTGATTGGCACCTAGCACGCTAAGCAGTCAGGAAGACCCGCAAGGGGGGTGAACATGACGGAAGTTAGATTGCTTAGAAACGCTTTTGCATTGACAATCGCTGCAATTGTAGGGTAAGCCAAATCCGAAAAAACACTAGCTTGCCTATTGCCGTTATAAAATAACTTCCTTATTTTGCAATATTCCATACCTGCGAAGCTCCCATTTGCTTATTTATCTATCCTTATCATTTGTTCATATCTGTTGATTAACTGCCAGCCTAATTCCTTGCTGCCCTAAGCGGGCATAATTAATTATAACAAACTATTATCCTTTTTTACTAAAACACGACGTTTTGAGTTACTTATTAAGGCACCTTCGCGAAGCTTCTAGAATCGAAAAATGATTAATTAAAATAAAACAATTAAGCTTGAAACAAATAATCTCCCTAGAGGTTAAGGACTCTTCCTTTTTTAGCACGCCATTGTCTATCAAATTTTCGGACAAGTTAAACTGCATCATGGGCAGTCGAGGAACCGGCAAATCCACCTTGTTGCATTTTATTAAAGCATGCCTCGAAGAAAATGCGGAAGAAGATAAGGCCACCTACAACGTTTTGGTAAACAATTTAGGCTCAGGGACAATCATACTTAAAATTAAAGGCGCGGATGGCAAAACGTACAAAATAGAAAAAACTATTGAAGAGTACCCTCAATGTTACGATTCAAAAGGAAATTTTATCGAACTAGAAAAAATTTATGATCTGATTTCATGCGACATCTATGAAGCTCAGGAGATTGAAGATATCGGAAGAAACAGCGGAAGCAGGCTCGATCTTATTGATAAAATGATAACTGAACAATTGGAGGAATATGAAGAAGAAATCGCTGGTATTCAGGGCGAGTTAGACGAAAACGCACAATCCATAATCTCCGAAAACAGGAAGCTGCAAAAATTACTCAATGCAGAAAAATCCTTTGTTGGCGCAGAGGATGAACTAAATAAATGGTTAAAAGAAAAGCCAAAAGATATTGACCAAAAAGAAGAAAAGCAGTTTGCTGAAGCAGATAAAATTGAAAAAGTCAGAGCCGGGGAAAAAAGATATGTTACTCAACTTATAAAAAAGCTGAATGAATTGCAGTCAACTTTTCAAGAAATGATTGAAGAAGTAGCATCGATGAGCCAGCCAACTTCCTCAAAAGTTGCCTTTCATAATAAGGATATACTTGATAAGATTTCAGCCGAAAGCCAAAGCATTGTCAAGTCTGTTTCGCAAGCATTAGATGCCCAGTTGAAAGCACTGGAGAATGCGATAAAAAAAATTGACTTTCTGAATTCGCAGTTGACCGAAAAACATAGCAAACAACAGAATGAGTTTACTAAACTCAAGCAGCGAATTGAAAAGCATAAGGAGTATTATACCAAGTGGACGAATCTTAGCAAAAAAGTAGATGAACACAAAGACTGTTTAAAGCAGATTGATACTCTAAAACAAAAGCTAAGTAAAATATTTACAAAACGTAAGGCATTAATTGATAAGCTTAATAAAGCCAAGAAGGGTATTCTGAATCTCCGCCTTTCCAAAATTGCGGAACTCAATTCTGAATTAAAAGGCTCGATTAAAATAACCCTGAAAGCTGGCGGTATAACTGATGACTATGAGCAGTTGCTCAAAAATGCTCTGAAAGGCTCTAATATGCGGTATAACGCGATCATTCCGGCGATTACTCAAAATTTTCCTCCGGATAAACTCGCTTCTATTATTAGAAGTCGTGATGCCGAAACATTAAAGAGAATTTCAGGAATAGATAAAGAGCGTGCTGACGCACTGATTGCAGCCCTAAGCCTTTCCGAAGATATCTTTGAAATTGAAAAGTTATATTGTCCGGACCTTCCTGACTTTCATTTACGAATAGATATACGAGATGGAAAAGGAAATGTATCAAGAAACGATTATAGAAAGACAGAAGAACTTTCAACCGGCCAGCGTTGTACAGCGGTATTGCCAATTGCATTCTCGGTTTCGCAAAACCCATTGATCATCGATCAACCTGAAGACAATCTTGACAATAAATATATATCCGATTCTATCCGGGAAATCATAACCTCCCAAAGGGAAAAAAGACAATTAATATTTATAACTCATAACCCAAACATACCGGTGCTTTCTGATGCCGAATTTAATGTGTTTCTTTCCTACAGCGACAAAAAATCAAAAATCGACGTACACGGCTCCGTTGACGACGTTAAATACCATATTCTAAACCTGCTCGAGGGTGGAGAAAAAGCGTTTTCAAGAAGAGACGAATTATACAACCTTGACAAAAGAGCCAAATGAATTATTTACATAGGTACAAAAAAGCACTGGATAATTCAGATTTTACGGAGATTCAAAACATTATTTCCGAACTTAATAGCCTTGATCAAAAATCTAGAAATGAAAATTTTCAGTTATATCAGCAAATCGGTGAAGACCTTTTTTCACGAGACATAGAAATCAGTAATTATAATTTGAAAGATTTTCAAAGGAATGATCTAAAACCTCCTGAAAGGAAAAATATCAAGGTTATTGAGGACAATTTTCAAGAGAAACTGTTAGACTTCCTTAACAAAACTGAAAAAAGTTGCAAATCGCTAAAAGCACACTTCATTTTTCAACTTGACAACAACTCTACCGAACAAACAGAACTACTAATTCTTACTGATAATACATCCAAGCACAATCCGCTTATCGTGCGTATCACAGAAGCCTTTACACCTGGTACGATTAAAAAACATACGATAGAAGAGTTTATAAATGAATGTAAGAAAAAACCAAATATTCAAAATAAAAAATTTGTTTGCCTTGTCGCTTTCGCGACCAATTTAGTGGCTGATGAAACCAGCCATACGCAACTACGAGAGCTTTTTGAACTGTTTAAAACATCCAACCTTATAACATTAAAGAAGACAAGCGAAATATCGACTGGTGATTACAAACTAGAGCAGATTACCGAAGATACTTTTAAATATATACAAAGTATTTGCGGAAAATCATTTAACAATCGTGACATAACATTTCAGGAAGAAATAATTATAAAAAAGTGCTTCCAAAATAGTATAGCGTCAATCATTGACTACAAAATGCTAAAAGCCGGCTTTAGTGGTTCGAAAGTAATTGAGGTACAGCCCCTGAAATCTCATACCAGCCAAACCGGTAGGTTTGTTATTAAGTTTGGCAAAATAGATAAGGAGAGGAAAATACATAGAGAAAAAGAGGCCTTTGACAATCACATTGATGACCTTAACATTCCTGGCTACAAAGGCAGTTTAGTTGATAACGACTTATATGCCGCAATCAAATACAATTATGCGTCAAGCGATACCAAGACAGACTCTCACCCCTTTGCAAAACTATTGCAGGACCACGTGTTAGGCAAACCAGACTTATTCGCATTCAAGGATATTTTTGACCAGTTATTTAACTGTGATCCATTCAAATTCTGGAATACGCCAGCTGTTTCCCCATCTAAAGCAATTGATCTTTACAAGGACTATTTTCACGAAGAAAAGCTAGTAAATTATATAAGCTTGATTGAGGGAATTCCTGATTCAGATGTACGATCAAGAAGCTTCTGGAAGAAAATTGAAGTGATAAAGGAGATAGAATTTGAAGCACTAATTAAAGTCTGTCATGGAGATCTTCACTCAGAAAACTTTTTCAAAGATGGTAGCGGTGTATATCTTATCGACTTTGGGTATACTCAGGAAAGACATGCCGTTATCGATCACAGTACGCTGGAAGCGTCTATTAAGTTCAAACATATTCCTACATATATACCCGTTGAAGAAATCTTAGAACGTGAAATATCTATGCTAAATATCGAAACGTTTTCAAGCGGTTATGCGATATCCAGTTCAAGAGAGGTTCTCAAATCATTATTGGGGATGTGCCTCAGTATCCGGCAGAATGCACTTCAGTTTCTCAATAATAAAGCCAATCCTCTGGAATATTACATTTCGTTATTTTTTATTACACTTCGCCAAATTCAATACCCTGACCTAAATCAGCGTTATGCCCTCAAGTCAGCAGAATGCCTAGCCGATGCAATTCTCGATTTAGTAGCGGCTAACAAAAAGAACGCGTAAGATTACATCTTTTGCTTTGTCACCGTAATAAATCAGAGGGAATTACCCCCGTTTTTGAAACAAACATATTTTGACCTGTAACCCTTATTAGACAAAGGTTACAGCCATTTTTAAGCCGATTTTAGTCCGGACAACAATGTTTAATAATAAAAAGAACAATCTAAAAAAATGCAACCTCATCAATATATAGATATTATAGACAGGAATGCCGACTATGACTTAATTAATAAGGAAACATGGAGAGCGGAAATAGGACTAAGAGCCATTGCAATTATGTATGACGAGCATTCTGATGACAAAAATTCATACGACAATATTTTGATTTTAAAAGATAACATCAAATACAGGTTATTTTCTGCTACTCATCAGTATTTACTATTCCTAAAAGAAACAAGAAGTTCAGAAATTTATTTGCAGAAACTTTATAAAGAGAATCCAAATTATTTAACTGCATTTCCGATGGGCAACCCATATTTCGACAAAGTAGAATTAGAGCTATCGTCCATTTTTGACAATATTGTTTTTCAAATTTCTTCTCTGTTTGACTACTTAAGCCATATCATTTGCTATATTAATTTTTGCAACAAATCAAACACTCTATATTGGACAAAACTTTCTAAAGCATCAAGAGGTCAAGGGAATGACTTTAGAAACCCTGAAATTAAAAAGATAATTGACACAGTAGACAGAAGGTTTGTTGGCAAACTCTATGACTATCGATCGAGGCTATTGCACCATAAAAGAGACCAACATCATTTTGCTGGAACTACGACATTAGTAGATTTTAAATTTCGACTGAAATTTATTCCTTCAGATTTAGCATTAAAGCACTTCAGCCTAATCAAGGCTGATATTGCCTCCGATAAAAAGCCAACGCTCACATACATTGCTTCATGGCTGATAAAAAGGACTCTAATAGAAATTGAATCAATACTTGATATTTTGGCTGTAGAAATAAAAAAGAATTCTAATTTTCATAAGAACATGCACTATCCCAAAAAGGGAGATAATGCTCTATTAATTGTTTCATATAAACCGGAAACAAAATATTTAGAGCCTGTTTCTAATGGACTTTGGAATCAATATAAGACTGGCAAACTTAAGTGAATTGGGAATTAACAGATTAACTACTGCCCAATATAAATTTTCCTTGAAGATTACTTATCTTTGCTTTAGTATATCAGTTCTTAAAATTAGATGTACTTGCAAGCGTAACTCGTGGAGTCCCCAATTTTGCAGCTTTCAACTCATTGACACATAACGATTACCGGGAGTGGTTCAACCCCCTCTCTCTCCGCAGATAATCGTTAAGTACGATAATAATGAGTCAAGAAAGCCTGCAAAATCAAGTGTTTGCGGGCTTTTTGCTTTTTTAGCATACCTGCCTTTACGGTTACAATCTATTCCGTTATTCGCGGAGTATTACTCAGAAATACCGAAACTCCACGAGCTCGTATTTTTCAAACTAACCACTATCGCACCAGCACAACCGTTCCCTTTTTAGTCACCACATCCTGTCCGGCCAACTGGTACCTGCACAGCCACACAAACGTTGCCTGTTGCTGAGGTTTTCCTGAAAGCGTGCCGTCCCATCCGGTAAAGGGATCTTTGCTGTAAAACACCTGCTGTCCCCATACATTAAAAACACTTAGTTCATATTGTACCAGGCGCCCTTTCAACACAGGCCTGAACATATCATTGCGTCCATCCTGATTGGGTGTAAAGGCATTTGGAAATTCTACCAGGGGATTACAGTCAGCAATTACTACTTGTACACTATCCTTTACCAAACAGCCATTGTTATCCCTGGCAACGAGCGTATACCGGCCGCTTTGTGTAACTGTCCATTGTTTACCGGTTCCATTCATGGGGCCCCACCAACGCAACTCAGAAAGGGTTGCGCTTGCGTGAGCTGATAAAATTGCTGCGCAGTTTTGCGCTTTTTGCTCAATTCGAACATCGGCAGGCATCGTTACTTCCAACCTGACCGTGTCCGTTACACGGCAACCTGACGCAGTACCGGCACTGACTATATAAAAAGTGTCACTAAGTGGAGCCACCGTTACGGCATTCCCGGCACGTGCCATTATGTAGTAGTCAGGGGTCCAGCGATAATCAATAAATCCTGAAAGAGCCACCAGGGTGACGGAATCGCCTTGGCAGATTTGCTCAACAGGATTCTGTATCAACGCCGTATTCACGTACTTTATCTCTACTGAATCTGTAAAGGTATGACCACAATATCCCGTATAACGCACTTTGTACCGGCCCGGCTTTCGGGCTACAAACACAGAATCTGTTGAACCATCCTGCCACAGGTAGCTTTTGAACCAGTTGCCGGGGGAAAGTCTGATACTATCGCCTTCACATAACATGGTATCAGGCTGAAATGGTTTGTAAAAAGGCACCAGCAAAACAGATAACGTATCAGACACACCCTGACAATCATCTGTCGTTACTATCAGTTCGGTTGTCTGCCTGCCGGCAGCAGTAATATTCCAGGTAATTAAAATGGTAGAATCAGACAAAATGTTGAAATCCCTGCAATGAGCGCTGTCAAACTGCCAACGTACCGGCAGCGAGCAGGATGCATTACGTCGCACTGTGTAGAGCGTTGGCTGACCGAATATGCATACCGTGTCGCTTCCCCTTATTGCTAATTCATTGCAGACAGATTGCACGGCACATTTGCTTTCAGAGTCTATAGTTACATCTGTCGAAGTAAACGCCGGAATTTGGCTACCCGCCAGCACATCAAGGGTATTGAAATGGGCGGGCATACTATAGGTATCAAAGCCTTGAGGTAATCCGTACCTTGTTTCTTTACCAAGACAGACCGTATCAGATGTGTGCGGGGAAAGCGCTAACAATTCCACGGCAGGTATACCGTTGTGAAGATAATTGCTGGTATAGCGAATCTTATTGTCAGACATTCCTATCCGCACGCCGCCGTCAGCAGTATGAATACCTGTTCCCGGGCCGACACCTTCCAGTTTTCGTTGGGTAAGAATATCTCCATCCCTATTGAAGCGGCTCAGATAGGTTTGCGTGCCTATAGCGTTGCTTCTTTGTGCCAATAACAAGCTTCCATCCACAGCAACAGAAAAATCACCGGAGTTTCTCGCAAACACTCCTGCAATGGAAGGAAGCATCCAGGATTGAACTAACCGGAAGTTGTCGTCAAAATGCAAAACACTCAATGCCCGGTTGGTGACCGCATCTTCTGCTAACAGGCCGGCGATAGAATATCCATTACTTGTCTTAAATGATTTGAAAAGATGTGGACTAAAAGTATAGCCAATGGCCGAGGAACTGAACGGGGCAAAACAAAAAGCCTCTCCGTTATCCGGCAGGGCATTAGTGGTATCAAGTCGCATCCAATAAATCCTCCTGGGATCAGTTTGAATGTTCTGGCTGTTATCTGCATAACCCCATATCACAAGGTCTTTGCCAGTGACATGGACGCCTATGAAAGTATTCAACTGAACGTAGGTATCGTAAAACAATTTGCCAAATTGCATATTTCCCGCAGCATCCGTTTTAAAAAGTAATGCAAATTGTGCATCCGTCTGCCAGGGAATACTGCCGGTTACTGTACCTGTTACATAGATTGACCCGCCGCCACCCTCTGATAAACCAGTCAATGTTATTCTATCCCATGGGCCGGCGCTATTGTTGAACAGGTAATACTTTTGCCACACGATATTGCCGGACGTATCATACCTGAATAAACAAAAGGAGAAATCAGACGTTTCTGATGACGCGGTCTTAATCCCTGCTATGATATAGCCGTTTTCGGATGCGATGGCATTATTGAGAAGAAGCGATTCCCCGGGCTGAGGACTACTTATTCGCTTTGCCCAGCGAATACTTGCGTCAGCATCCAATTTTATGATCAACCCATCGGTCTGAACCAACCCTTCCTTCCTGGATTGGCCCACCCACAACTGTCCACCATCATCGGTACTAAGCTGATGCAGCATCTGCACCGTGTCACCGGATATATAAAAAACTTTCCTGGAACTTGTAGAAATACAAGATGAATGCTGGCATTGGGCTTTGTCCAACCCAACCAGGAGGATAAGCAAAATAACACTGAGTGGTTTCACAACTTATTAAAAGGTCAGGTTGTAAAGCTTACGGGCAACTGACCAACATGCATTAAAATACTATTATTATTTTTAATCTACAAGTTATTAATCAGAACGTTACCTGACTGGTTTCGGCTGACCAAGGCGCAGCGGGGCTACAACTGTGATTGTTGCGGTACCGTATTGTATAAGTACCTTCATAAATATAGACATTTATACTATTGTCAGCAGGTAAACTGGCGGGTGGTGAAACAGGTATAATTGTTTTCGCATCCCAATTATTCAGGAAAATGGTTTTTCCCACTGCACTTCCTGAAACAGCAATAAACTCAACTTCGTGCTGGTTAGGCAAAGTATAACCAGAAACCGCACTACAACCTCCAAATCCATTACAGCCGGCTATTGAACCATAAATACCAGACTGCGGCGGGTTTAAATGTGCCTGATCAATTCTTGCACATGGATCACTAAACGTAGTTCCAATAAACAAAGTGTAGCTACTCAAATACCCAATAGACTGTGGCCCTTGAGAGCAGGAAGTTGCCAACAATGAGCCGTTTTCCAAAGTTGTACCACTTTGAAAAGTACCTTGGTTAATGAAATCACTCTCGTACGTTACCCTGTAAATCGTGCTATTGGGGAAATTAGGGTCAACGCTGCCCGTGGCCGTTATAGATACGGGCGTAATGTTAACGTCAGAATAAACTATAGTGCCATTTCCGTCTTTGATCCTTATTCTGCCTTTACTACCCGTTTCTATAAGTGGCAATGGCGTTGTGATTAACCAGGAAGTAGTTACTTTATAGCCCGAACCACACAGAAAGTAAAGCGAACATGATTCCATGACAGATTCGTCAAAGCCATAAATAGGATCCCCGAACTCATCCTCACAACTGCTCAATGATTTAGAACTTGTAAGTGGCTTAAGGTTGTCGATATTAATTTTTATGCCATTTTGATCAACTGCGTAAGATTCAGTTTTAATATTTCTGGCCATAACAATAAAACGGCCTTCTTTTTCAACTTTTTTTCGAAGTAGTTCAATAGACCTGTCATGCATATTTTGGTCAATTGCAGAACCTTCCTGCTCTGCAGCCTTTTTACATGCTGAAATTGCTGCGAAAACCAAGCAGACAATTACCACGAGTTTACTGATTTCTTTTTTCATTGGATGTAAGTTTATGATCGATTTCGTATAATAAATAACTCTTATGGATAAGCTATAACTGTATGCAATTTAGAAAAAGCATTGCAAATAAAATAATAATTAATCACTGTTGTCCGGCTAAAATCAGACCCAAAGCACTCGAGCACATTTATAAAATAAGGATAAGAATTGAAATTTTTCAAAACCGTTTCTACCTGTAACACTCATATTTAATTGCGTACTTGCAGGGTAAGCCACCGACCAACCCATCTTTGCAATAGCAAACACACCGGATAAATTCGCGGGAAATGCTTTTCATGCGAAAGTCTATTCAACAAAAAATGTTCAAGGCTGTCCAGCGCTGGCAGCAGAGTGGTTTAATGAAAAAAGCCTGGTGTGAGAAAAACAATATTGCTTATGCCACTTTCCATTATTGCATTAAGCAGTACTGTGATCAGGTTTCGGCTTCAGAGGAAGGGGCTTCAAATGGTTTTATACAATTGGTCGTGGATGATGCTACGCAGGCCGCCTGCTGGTGTGAAAAGCAAATGCCGAATGGTAAAAAACTTGTTTTTCATCAGCCTGTAAATGCTGATCTATTGCGTATTCTTGCTGCCTGACCATGCTACACCTTTCTACTTTCTGCAACTATTACCTGTACGTGCGGCATACCGATATGCGCAAAGGCTTCGACAGTTTACGCGGTATAGTCGACAGCCAGATGGCCCTGAACGCCTTAAACGGATCGGTGTTTATATTTCTGAACCGTCGTCATGCGCATATCAAGCTATTACTTTGGGAGGGCGACGGTTTTGCCATTTACTACAAGCGACTGGAGAAGGGTACTTATGAACTACTTTCTGCAAATGGTCACGCTTCAACCGTTACGATAGATGCCCGCCGGTTGCAGTTCATTTTGCAGGGAGTGTCCTTGCAAAAAATCCGGTTCCGGACCCGTTTGCAAAAAACGGCCTGAGTTATCCACATGGTGTTTTTTGATTTTCAATTTTCCGGGTCGAGTTATGCTCATTTTTTCCATAGGGTGCTCGCTCGTTGCAATGCCGTTTTATTTTTGAGTTGTCATGCAAACAGCGGAGCAGCCAAATATTGATTATAAGCAATTGTATGAACGGCAGATCGCTGTTATTGAAAAACAGGTGCAGCAAATAGCGGCCCCCTGTGATCAGATTGCGGCCCTTTCTGCTGAAGTGGCGAAGCTTCGCAAAATGATCTTCGGTGTCAGGGTGGAGCGTTTTATTCCATCACCGGATGCCACCCGGGCACAGTAACAGCTGGCTCTTGACCTAAGGATGGAGAAAGAATACCCTCCCATCGTTGTTAAAAAAGCCCTTTCATTGTTTTCAATTCTGTCTTGACACCTGCATATCTCATTATAATAAAGTAATGATAATTGATCTGGCGGAGAATAAGATTTCCTGTCCAAATTATCCTTGAAAATTTCTTTTGGTGGGGATCCCCTTAGCACCAGCTGTTTTCCACGCATCAACCAAACGAGCAATACAAAATCCAACAAAGACGTATGCCAATTACCCACGTGAGTTCTGATTGTGGCGGTGTCTTAACGGATAATCCAATAAGTGCTAAGAAAAACCCAACAAGGATGGTTAGTAATTTGATAGATCTTTCGGTAATGACTTCCGATTCCGAAATGATTTCTTCAAATCTCGCTTTAGCTTGGTCAAACATGAACTTATAAGCTTCATGGCTAATTTTGTCCCAGTTATTGATTTTTGGCTCCCGAATAAAGTAGTGGTTTTGAAAATTGTTAGGACAAGGATTGCCTTGAATATGCGAATATTGCAATTTTATAAGAGGAAAATCAATTTTGTTTGAACAAAGGATGTAACAGAATTTTCAATTTTATACTCATATTGCCCAAAGCAATAGACCACAATGGAAATACTCAATAACCGAGAAATCGCAATCCTAATATGGATAGCCGTTACTATAGTTTTTTTACTTGCTAAGAAATCAGGACGTAATTCTCTACGGGGTATTCTCGAGGCTATCTTTCATTATAGGATGATAGTTGTCTATTTATTGATGATTCCTTATATTGTCGGCACTATTTATCTGCTTTCCAGGATTGACTTTTGGGACATTAGCCAACTAAAAAATTCGATTACATGGTTTTTGACAGTCGGATTTGTATCATTACTTAAGATTAACAAAGAAGACAAAGGCAATTTTTTCAGGAATACAGTTGGTGATGTTTTCCGATTTACCACTGTTTCGGAGTTCATTGTTCATTTTTATACATTTGATCTTGTAGTTGAAATCTTACTAATCCCACTTGTGATATTGATATTTGGGATGAAAATTGTTGCAGAAAAAAAGAATGAATACTCTCGAATAGCAGAACTTATAAATAAGCTCTTAATTCTTACGGGAATATTCCTCATGATTTATGCCCTTTATAAAATGGTCAGCAATTTTACATTATTTGCAACTGTCGGTACTTTGACGGATTTTCTATGTCCACCCGTCCTATCATTTCTTTATTTGCCCTTCATTTATCCTTTGGCCGTTTATGTTACTTATACAGATGAATTTGTTGGATTAAACAAGCGAATAAGAAATCCAAGCTTGCTTAGGTATGCGAAGTGGAAAGCGTTTGTTTGCTTTAACATCAACAGGTCAGATTTTAGGAGATGGCGCAGCTTGCTACATCTGCAGAGAATTGAAACAAAAAAGGAAGTAGATTTTACAATAAATCAAATCAAGCTGTTAATAGAAGTTGAAAAGAATCCGCCTATAGTCTCTGCTGATCAGGGCTGGTCACCATATGCGGCAAAAGATTTTCTAAAAGAGGTTGGATTAAAAACTAATTATTATCAACCTGTTTACGGTGGCGAATGGTCTGCCAGTTCTGAATATCTGATGCTTGATGACGAATTATTTTCAAACAAAATTTCCTATTATGTTGTTGGCACAAGCGACGTCGCTACACAACTTGAAATAGTTCTGGATGTGATGTCGCCCGACAGATCAGCGGAAGCACATGTAAAAATGCTAGAGATCGCTAATGTGCTTAGCTTAAAGGTCCTGGGCTACCCCCCTCCCGTTCGATTAGGGCAAGCAATAGTGGGCGGTCGTGATAGCCAGGTCGAAACGGTAAATAAAAGCATACGCATTTTGAAAGAAACATGGCCAAACCATAAAGACAAAGGATATAGCTTGAAATTGATAATAGAGGCTTGCCCGGCTTACGCATCAAACCTTAATAATTACAAATGATTTTGGACACTTTTTCCTATCAGAAAATGGCAAGCAAGAAAAGACATCACTATATCCCCAGATTTTATTTAAAAAGATTTTCGGTAAATAATGAAGGGAAATTTATTGGTCTTTATAATCATGAGAGCGATGTTTTTGTCCAAGAGGCACCTTTGAGGCATCAGGCATATCAAAACTTTCTGTATGGAGAAGACGATGATATTGAAAATGCTTTGGCTGAAATGGAAAGTAACGTTGCTAAGATGTTTTATTATTGGACAGAAGAAAAATTACTTTATCCACCTAGTCCAGAAACTAATGGATTTAACCTATTAAAGCGATTTGTCTTATACCAAGCATTTAGAACTCCTAAATCTGGAAACGACTTAATGCAGTTGCTCAATGATGGTCTGAATACTGTACTTAAGGAGTTTAAACCTGATTTATTAAAGCAGATGGAGGCAGGAACTCTAGCGCATAAAAATCCAGTCTTGTTTAGCCTCTTTAATTCACTAAAGCACGAAAATTTGCTGAATTATCTAGACTGCAAATTCATTGTGAACCTATCTGAACTACCACTGATAACATCAGATGCTCCCGTCATTTTTTACAACCAATTAATGGAGGCTGCAGGAAACTATACTGCTGCGACAAGTTTAGTGGCTAAGGGACTCCAGATATTTTATCCAATCCACCCGAGATTAATTGTCTGCTTTTATGATTCCAAAGTTTATGATTTAGGCAATGGGTGTATTAATTGTTGCTCTACCGAGTCAATAGATGAAATTCACCAACTAAATGCCCTGCAATTTATTAATAGCAAAAATCAAATCTTCTTTGATGATATAATATCAGAAACGTATATCAAGAAATTATGCAAGCAATATGATGAATATCGAAAAGAACCCAGGAATGTTAATGCATTTGTTGACTCAGGGCCAAGAAAGTTCCTTTTTACAGGCACTAAAGACCCCAATATAAATCTGAACTTACATTTCTTCAAAATGTTGGTAAATCCGAAAGATTATGAAAATATGATATGTCCGTTGCGGCATCCTTCCTTTAGGAGACCTCCGATTAAGAAAATATCCTTTGATGATTAACAAAAAACGTGCACTCATCTATTATTTATCCATGATAAATTCCCCCGTTTGATTTTTTGCCATGAGGACTGACACTTTTGAAATGATTATGTTCTTATCTTTACATTTGTTTACCAGTTCTTATAATTACGGTTGCTTTTATACGTAATTCGTAGAGTCGCCAATTTTGCAGGTTAGAACTAATTGATATATAACGGTTACCGCCAGTAGTTCAACTCCCTCTCTCTCCGCAGATAATCGTTAAGTACGATAATTATGAGGTGCCCGCCTCCACCGCAATACCATTGGAATTGGGCATGTTGGCACTGTTTGCAATGTTATGCAGCAAGGTAACATTGGTACAATGCATCGTTCCGGCATACACCCTAATGGCGCCGCCACCCATATCGTTGGTCCCTCCTGCCCTGTTATTGAGGAACACACTGTGAACATCATTCACAGTACCCCAAGCGTGCAGCAATGCACCTCCCATGCCCAAAATTCCGTCCTGACGCAGGGCCAGATTGTTTTCAAAAACCGAATTACTGATATGCAGCATTGCTCCGGTATTAAACATAGCTCCCCCTCCTAAGGTGGTCCTGTTGTTGGAAAAAATACAATGATCAATGACTATCTCTGCTGAGTGAAACCATCTATGACAATACTATCGGCTGTTGCAGGAATGTCTGCAATCGCCATCACGTGATAACTGTTATCAAGGCTGTCGTTGGGCACACCAATATCGCCGCTCAGTACGGTGGGATGCGCCGCAACATCCTGGTCGCCGCCGCCGTTGGGATAGCCGCCAAACAGTTTCAGTTTGCCCCGCAGGATCACGAAGGCGCTGTCGCGATTATTTCCATTAACATTTCTGTTAACAGCCATTTAATAAATGAGATAACTATACGAAGTTTACGCTTAGAAGAAATATATAGGTATCTATTTATAGATGAAAAGGCTTACCTGTTGTGCAACTTAATGCACGCTTACCCAAACAACAACCACGCCACCACCAGCGTAATAATAATATTAAATCCCTGCGCCGTAAGAAAAGCGTATAACGGTTTCCGGCTGTTCCTGTTAAATAAATCACCGAAGCGGGTTTCCAAACCAATGCTGGTAAAGGCAAGGGCAAACCAGAGTGTCTGTAAATTCTTCAGACTGCCCTTTGAAGGCACTATAACTTCCGGCGACAATATAAATGAAAACAATAACGACGCGCCAATAAAACCGATTACAAATTTTGGAAAGCGTTCCCAGATCACTTTCAGTGTGGGACGCTTCGTAGCATCAGCAGCATTCGGATGTTTGGTATAGGTCCAGTACACAGAAATGGCAAATGCGGCAATGCCCAGCAACACATTCTGTGAAAATTTTACGATGGTGCTGATGCGTAATGCAGTGTCACCTACCAGGCTTCCCGATGCTACAACCGCTCCCGTGGTATCAATACTGCCACCAAGCCAGGCGCCCGTCACTTCCTGCGATAAACCCATATAGCTGGCAATAGCCGGCATGAATATCATCATAGGTATGGCAGTGACCAACACCATAGATATAACATAAGACAGTTTTTTTGAATCACCCTTGATGGCCCCGGCCGTTGCTATTGCTGCAGATACGCCGCAGATGGAAACCGCGCTGGAGATCATCATGCTGAATTCATCGTCCAGTTGCAACCGTTTGCAAATCCAGTAAGCAAAATACCATACCGCCACTACTACCACCAACGCCTGCAACAAACCCAGCGATCCTGTTTTGATCACGTCGGAAAAAATAACGGTAGTGCCCAGCAACACCAGACCAATCTTTACAAAAAGTTCAGTACTGAGCGAATCTTTCAACCATTGTGGCAAGCGGAAAACATTCCCGATAACAAGGCCAATAGCCAAAGCGAAAATCACCGCTTCAAGGTTCAGCGACTGCATTTGCCTGTTGCCGGTGATCACCAGTGCTATCATGGTAAGCAGGTAAACCAACGGGAAACCCGCTAAAAAACTTTTTACCGGCCTGCCGGAAATATAGATGCCGCCAATCCCCAGCAGATACACCACGCCAAACTGTATAGCAATGGTTTCAAGGTTCTGCGTTGAAAACACCTTAGCCGATAAGTCGGCCAACCTGGCCCATCCAAAAGCAGGCGCAGGCAACACCATGCCGGCAATGCTCAATACGATGATTAAAGCGCCGATTACTACGGCTGTCCAGTCTTCGTTAATGAGGACCCTGTTTTTCCCGGTTGTCATATTACAGTAGGTGGTTTATAAGCAAATGCTGACAAATGTAATTGACTATGGCGTTCAATTTTTAATTATACTTCCAAATTAATGAATGAAATCATATTCTCCATACAAGAACATGCTTCCTCCCCTTTTTACACTAACACTCGTTAATAAATTTTTTTAGTCTATTATTTTGGTAGACTATTAATTTGCCCTATTTTCGCATTTATATTTCAAAGTCTAACGCACAGACACATGGTATGCTATCTGCCCATAGCTGCCCTATTCCCTTGAAAACGTGGCAATAATTGTATTCAATCAATCGCAACAATAATTTTTAAGCAGTATGTACAGCATGAAAGACGAACGATGTTGACCCGATTAGCAAACCCTGTTAAATTTTTTTGCACTACTAGTCCACTAAATTAGTAGACAATTATACTACACTTAACACAACTTATATGAAACGAAGTTTTTTACTCCTTGCAGTTCTTATCCCCATACTTGCCAACGCCCAGCTTACGGGGCGAGTGGTAAATGAAAAAAATGAAGGAATTCCCTTTGCTTCGGTGGCTATTAAGAAAACTTCAGTTGGCGTAGTAACCGGCCAGGATGGAAGTTTTACGATTGATATCACCAACCAGTCTTATCCCTTTACCCTGGTGGTTTCTTCTGCCGGTTACGAACCTGTACAAGTGCTGGTGCGCAATGAAAATGTAAATAACCTGCTGGTACAATTATTACCGCTGTATCAAACCGATACGGTAATTGTAACCTCGCGCCGCCGCCGTGAATTGCTGCAGAACGTTCCCGTGCCGGTATCGGTGGTAACCGGCGCCAAAGTGAATGATGCGGGCGCCTTTAATGTAAACCTGCTGAAGGAGCTGGTGCCCTCTGTAAACCTGTATTCTTCCAACCCGCGCAACACGGGGCTGAATATCCGTGGCCAGGGGACCACCTTTGGCCTGACCAATGACGGTATAGAACCCGGCGTGGGATTTTATGTAGACGGTGTTTATTATGCGCGTACCGCTGCCACCACGTTTGATTTCATTGATGTGGAACGCATCGAAGTACTGCGCGGCCCGCAGGGCACATTGTTTGGAAAAAACACTACGGCCGGGGCCTTCAACATCACTTCGCGCAAACCTTCTTTCACCCGCGGGGCCAATTTTGAAGTGAGTTATGGCAATTATGGTTTTGTGCAGGCAAAGGCATCTGTTACCGGCGCGCTTACCAAAAATCTGGCCGGTCGGTTATCCTTCTCCGGTACCCAGCGCAATGGCGTGATCGAGCATGTGGTAACCGGTAAATATATCAATGATCTCAACAACCTGGGTTTTCGCGGCCAGTTGTTGTACTCCCCTTCAAACAATGTAGAGCTCATTTTGTCGGGCGATGTATCGCGGCAACGCCCCGATGGCTATGCCCAGGTGGTGGCCGGTGTGGTTACCACGCAACGCGCACCGTACCGGCAGTTTGAACAAATCATTGCCGACCTGAATTATGATTTGCCCAGCCGCAATCCATTCGACAGAAAAGTGGACCACAACACGCCCTGGCATTCGCGCAACGACCTCGGTGGTGTTTCGCTGAATGCTGATTTCAAACTCGGCGCCGGCACCCTCACTTCTACCACTGCCTGGCGTTACTGGAAATGGGGCCCTTCCAATGACCGCGACTTCACCGGGCTGGCTGTGCTGAACTTGTCGCAGGCGCCTTCCAAACACAACCAATGGTCGCAGGAAATTCGCTATGCAGGTAATATTTCATCCCGCCTGAGCGGTGTATTCGGCATATTTGTTTTTGGCCAGGAACTCAAAACCGATCCCTATCATACGGAAGAGTCCGGGCCGGCACAGTGGCGTTTTTCGCAAAACAATACCAGCACCAAGTGGAGTACGCCGGGTTTGTTTGATGGCTTCGGTATCCGCACCATTTCCACACTCAATACATTGAGCAGCGCGGTGTTTGCACAATTGGACTTTGCTATCACCGACAGACTGCACATATTGGGCGGACTGCGGTTCAATTACGATAAAAAGAAGGTAGACTTCAATCGTCAAACATACGGCGGACTGGAAACAGATGATCCGGAACTGCTGGCGCTGAAGAGAGCGGTATACACCGACCAGGTATTCAACACCAATTCAGATAATACGAACCTGTCGGGTTTGTTAACGCTTAATTACAAAGCAGGACAATTCATCAATACGTACGTCACTTATTCTACCGCCTACAAATCGATCGGGTTAAACCTCGGAGGCCTGCCCACAGACAATGGCCGGGTAATGCTGGAACTGGCCACCATCGAACCTGAATACGTACAACATTTTGAAGCAGGTATCAAAACCACACCGGCGCCCGGCGCCACCCTGAACCTTACACTATACAACACCGATATCAAGGATTATCAAACGCAGGTGCAATCTGCCGAACCCGGTGTAAACCGTGGCTATCTGGCCAATGCGGAAAAAGTGCGCATACGGGGCGCAGAACTGGAAGGTAATACCAGGCTGGGTAAGCATTTTTCCGTACAGGGAGGCGTTGCTTATGCTGACGGCAAGTATGTTTCCTTCAAGAATGCGCCCGTGCCGCTCGAAGAAACAGGTGCTCCTTCTCCCTACAAAGATGTTTCCGGCGGACGTTTGCCCGGCGTTTCTGAATGGACAGTATCCCTGGGCGGCGAATACAGCACTGCTGCGCCCTTCTTTGGTAATCCCGCACGTTTCTTTATTGCCGCAGATGGTTATTACCGTTCGGAATTTTCCTCAAGTCCGTCCCCTTCCAAATACCTGAACGTAGAAGGATATATACTGCTCAGCGCACGCCTGGGATTCCGCGCTTCAAAGGGATTGTCGGCATTCATCTGGGGCCGCAACCTGCTGGATAAAGATTATTTTGAGCAATTGTTACCGGCTTCCGGAGGCGCAGGACATTATGCCGCGGTACTGGGCGATCCACGTATGTACGGTATAACGCTTCGGTATGCCTTGTAACCAACACCACTGTGCTAACTGAGATGATTATAGTGAAGTGATGAAGTACATAGCACTGTTTTCATAAGCAGGAATTCGTAATGGTAGCGTCTTGTGTCAACAAGACGCTTTTTTATTGAAGTGTAGGTTGACTTATCTGCATTATCTCTTTTTGAAATTTCATAAGAACCCTACATGAGACCCGTCCTGCTATTCCTGATCACCTTTGCCATTTGCGGCGCCACCTTTGCACAAATAAATACACCGGCCATAGAAGACCCGCAACTCGAAGACTACATGGTCCATCGCTCTGCCCCGCGCATTACCGGTAGATTGCTGCATGCCACTCCGGAAGACATACAAAAACTGAACGTTGAATATTCGCTGGTTACCCTGTTTGAACAGGAAGAAATGACAGCGCCTATTGCCAGCGACGGAAGTTTTCAAATCAACATAGCTTCCAGGTTCCCTTACCAACAGATCTGGTTTTCCATTGGTGATTACTTTTATGCGGCGCTTATCGTTAATACAGAGCTCCACATAGAACCGGACCTGCAAAAAATTAAAGCATCGGGCAAATGCCTTTACTTCAATGGAGACGGGGTGAAGTATTTCGGCACAGATGGCGCTCTGACCGACTACTACAATAATTTTTTTAGTTACCGTCATGATGAAAAAGTAGCGCTGAAAGACCGCGTCTTCCCGCTCTTTCAACAGCAGAAGCCTGATAGCTGTCAGCTTGTAATCGACAGCATTTACCAGGCGTTGAAAGAGATAGTGGATGATTATATAACACACAACCCTTCTCCGCACGCCTGGCTGCTTGAACATGAACATCTGAACGAGTGCTATACGAACCTGAGCGTGCTGTATTGGTTCAGGACCATGCCTGATTCTTTATTTGAAAAAATCAAACGCCACAAAACATATGTTGTAACGAATAACAGCAGCATCTTTTACCGTCAGTTAAGCGTCTACCTGCGCAACCGCCCGGGCATTGCCGTCAACTCTCCAATGAAGAAAAATGGAAAAGAAAGATCGGGGAACTGGAAATGCCGGGCATTCACTTTTTTATTGACAAAACGCTGGATAAGGAAATCAGAAATTTATTTTCCTTTCGCGGTTATCCTGGCTATGCCTTCTTTGATCGCAAAGGCATATACAGGCCCGGCGCCATTGAATGGATCGGGACGATTGACCGCCCCTCGCTCGCTGCCCTGATAGAAAAATAATAGCAGGTGGTATAACCCATTACATTACCGGAAATAATGCATAAAAAATTGTCGTTACGGGGGAATGGCTGCCCTCCAATGTCCGTTACCGGTAAAATCTCGGCCTGTCTTGGCCAAAACCTCAAATTGTAGTAAATTACTATTTCACAGCCGTCACCAAACCACCTGCTATATGAACAAAAAAGTTGCTGATATACTGCTGCGTAAGGGTACGAATATCACCACTGTTGGCCCTCAAACTTCGGTGCTGGAGGCGCTCCGCATCATGGCCGAACAAAATATTGGCTCCGTAGTGGTGATGGACGATGGACGTTACCTGGGCATTGTAACAGAACGCGATTATTCCCGCAAAGTAGTGCTCCGGGGGAAATCATCTACCGATACCCCGGTGAGCGAAATCATGTCGTCTGACCTGCCGCCGGTACGTCCGCACGATACCGTTGATTTTTGCATGCAATTAATGAGCGACAAACACATCCGCTACCTGCCCGTATTTGAAGGCGATCATATGGTGGGCATTCTCTCCATCAATGATGTAGTTAAAGAAACGATACTCTCACAGGAAGAAACGATTACGCAATTGAAGGATTATTTGCATTCGAGTTTGTAGGGAAATTCAGCTGACAGATCACGAGTTCCTTTGTTTTTCACCCCCGAACTTGTAATTTGTTATGCAGAATTTTTCCGCATGAAAATTGCCGTTGCGCAAATCCAATCTGTCCGGGGCGATGTGGCGCAGAACCTGCGCCGTCACAAAGCCCTTATAGAGCACGCTGCCCAATCGGGCGCACAGGCCCTGTTCTTTCCCGAACTTTCATTAACAAGCTATGCACCGCCGCTGGCGGAACATCTGGCCGCTGACGTGGACGATGAACAGTTTAACGAACTGCAGCAGCTTGGTGACCAGTATGATATACTTATCGGAGCAGGTATGCCTACCCGCAGCGCATCCGGCATACACATCACCATGCTGCTTTTTCAACCGCATGTACCACGCAAAGCTTATTCCAAGCAATACCTGCACGCGGATGAATTGCCCTATTTCGTGCCGGGCAACACACCGGGATTGATACAGGTAAATGGTATTACCATCGCCCTGGCCATTTGCTATGAAATTTCCATTCCTGCGCATGCTGCAGCAGCCGGCAATAGCGGGGCACAAGTATATGTGGCGAGTGTAGCCAAAACCGTTAGTGGAGTGGAAAAAGCAATTGTCCAGTTGTCCGAAACCGCTGCAAAATATGGCATGTATGTGATGATGGCTAACGCTATTGGTCCCTGCGATGATGGCATCTGCGGCGGTCGGTCTTCGATATGGAATAAGGAGGGGAAATTAATCGGCCAATTAGCTGATATGGAAGAAGGGGTGCTGATGGTGGAGGTGTGATCTGCGCTGGCTTGTGGATCCTAATACGCTACTTGTAATTTTGGTAAATCCGGATGCTTCTTCATCCCCCGCCAGTGGGGGATGGGAAGTTCATGGATGTACCAGGGAAGATAACCTTACCCCTGCTCCGGCGGCTTCTCCATAACCGCTACCAAATCCTCCAGGGCAACGGTGATGGGCATCAGGCCTATCTGCACAACGGCACGTTTGCCCCTGATTTCTTTCACCTCCCCTACCTGGTGATTCTTTTTCATGAGCACTTTGGTGCCGATATTGATCTCCACGTTCACGGGCTGGTATTTCGATTGAATCTTCTTGCTCACTTTCTCTGCTTTCTGCTGCTGGTTCTGCTTGAACAAAAGGGCATGTAACTGCTTCATAAGTTCCTTCTTGTCTTCCTGCTGCTCGGCCTTTCGCCAGTCCACAACAATCTGCTTCAGCTTGCGCTCCATGTTCTTCATGTACTGGATGCGCTCTTCGGCTATTCGGTTCTGTTGTTTCAGCAACTCTACCTGCTGGCGATGCCGTTCGCGGTCCATCACTGTTTCCATTTCCTTTTTCAACCGCTCATTTTCCCTGATCAGTTTGTTGAGTTCCTTTTCTTTCTTCTCAATCTCGCGCAGGTCCTGCTCAGTACGGTTCAGCAGTTTGTCCAACCGGAAATGCCCTTCATCCACCAACTGGCGGGCGCGTGCAATCAGTCGCGGGTCGAGGCCGATGCGTTCTGCTATGGAAAACGTGTAACTGCTGCCCGGTTTGCCGATCATCAGTTTGTACTGCGGCATCAGGTTGCTTTCATCAAAAGCCATGGCGCCATTGATAATGCCCGGCGTTTTGTTGGCCATTACCTTCAGGTTAAGGTAATGCGTGGTCACGATGCCCATTGCATGTTTGCGGTTGAGTTCTTCCAGTATCACTTCCGCAAAGGCACCACCGAGGTTGGGATCGCTGCCGCTGCCCAGCTCATCGATAAAGAACAGGGTTTTGCCATTGCTGTGTTCTATGAAATACTTCATGTGCTGCAGGTGCGCACTGTACGTACTCAACTCAAATTCGAGGCTTTGCGTATCGCCGATATGGATCATCAGCTGTTTGAAAATCCCGAATTGTGAGGCCGGATGCACGGGCACCAGCAGCCCGCTTTGCAACATCAGTTGCAGCAGTCCCACCGTTTTAAGGGTTACTGTTTTACCACCTGCATTGGGACCAGAGATAACCAGTATGCGCTGCCGCTCGTCCAGTTGCAAATCAACCGGAACCGTCACTTTCTTGGAGCGCTGGTTATAGAGATACAACAAAGGATGATAGGCCTGCACCAGGTGCAAATGGGCTTTATCGTGCAGAATGGGGTAGTTGCCATTATAATCGATCGCCAGTCGCGCCTTGGCACGGATAAAATCAAATTCACCCAGCACATTGTGCCAGGTTTTTAACAGTGATGCATATGCGCTCAGTCGACTGGTAAGATCCCGCAGTATGCGATACACTTCCCTTCGCTCCTCATTTTCCAGGGCAAAAATTTCGTTGTTCAGCTCAATCGTTTCTTCAGGCTCTATATAAGCCGTTTTGCGTGTATCACTTTCCCCGTGCAGGATGCCTTTTACCTGCCGCTTCTGCTCGGCAAATACGGCTACCACGCGACGGCCGTTGAGAAATGATTCTTCAATGTCCGCAGTATAACCCGCCTTCGACAGCTTCTGCAATATGCGATCGAAAAGGCGGCGTAATTCATTGCGCTTTTTGAAAAGGCTCAGGCGAATGCGCGCCAGATCGTCCGAAGCGTTGTCTTTTACAGTGCCCGTTTCATCTATGATGGCATCGATCAGCTCCAGGACCACCTTTTCGTAATAGGTATCGCGAATAACGTCTGCCAGCGCGGGATAGGCCGTCCGCCTTTCAGTGTTGAACCAGCGGAATACCTGCTGTATACTGTCTGCCAGCTTGCGTAGCTGCACAAACTGCTCTCCTGTTAATACGGCGCCGGGTATGCCCAGCAACTGCAATTCTTTGGCAAGATTCAGCACATAATCGTTGGGAAAATACATGCTGTGCTGGATCAGCAGTTTGTATTCATGCGTTTGCTGCAGTTCCTTTTCAATATATTCCTTTCGCGTGTGGATACGTAATTCCAGGGTCTTGCTTTTGGCATATAACGTGTTACAATGCTCCTCCAGCAAAGCCTTTATTTTATCAAACTCCAGCTGTACCAACGCCGACTCGGGAAAAAACTTCATACTGTTTACCTGCTCTCCTTTTTTTTGAGGGGCAAAGGTACGATTTGGTAACCGACCGGAGCCCAAACCAGCCGGGCTGCCCAGGGAAAAGCAAACAGCCCCCGCAAGGGCCCAACAATCGGAATCCTAAATTGTTATTAAACTTCATACCCCTTCGCCCGCCGGGGCCTTTGTGGTTCCCGCATTTGTACGAAATTTGTTAGCTATGCGTGCGAAGGAAATGACTTTAATAAAATACCTGTACGGGGCACTCCTCTTTTCCATAGGGGCGCTCCTGTCGTGTGCTCAGGTTGAAAATCCCGGAAAAAATATGACAAACCATTTAAGTACTTCCGTTACCGGTTCCAAACCGGGAGAAACCGATACCGCCACCTTTGGCACCGGCTGCTTCTGGTGTACCGAAGCCATCTTTCAGCAACTGAACGGCGTATTGAAAGTAAGTTCCGGCTACAGCGGCGGGCATGTTCCCAATCCCACCTACGAACAGGTGAGCACCGGCACTACCGGCCATGCGGAAGTAGTACAGATTGTATACGATCCGGAAAAGATCACGTTCGATGAATTACTGGAAGTGTTCTGGCAAACACATGATCCCACCACCCTTAACCGGCAGGGCAATGATGTAGGCCCGCAATACCGCAGCGCCATCTTTTACCATAATGACACACAAAAAGAAAAAGCGGAAAAATACAAAGCCGAACTGAATAAAAGCGGGGCGTTTGACAATCCCATTGTAACGGAAATTGCTCCCTTTAAGGCATTCTACATTGCGGAAAACTATCACCAGGATTATTACAACAACAACCGCGCACAACCCTATTGCAATTTTGTGATCCGGCCCAAACTGGAGAAATTCAAAAAGGTATTCAAAGACAAGCTCAAAAAATAACAGGGGCCCCTGTAAGCGCCCCTGGTTAATCGTCTATTGATGCCGTTATGTATATCGTAACTTTCAGCATTGATGGGCCGTATGGCCTGTATGATGTTGCGTTGTTTCACCCCCCAAACCCTTACGACCATCTAAGTGTAAATTCTTAGCGCAAATGTAATAGCCGGACCCGGCTTTTGCAAGCAGGCAAAAGAATTTTTGCGGCAGCTTTTGTAAATCACATATTTTCAGGCAGTTAATTACTTTTTTCTGCTGTACCCGAAAAGCCCGTCCTGAATTTCCAACAGTGACCGGGCTATAGCTTTCATTTTTGCACCCTTCTCAGTTCCAGCAGATTCAATCCATTGGGTGTAAAATGCTTCACCCGCGGGTTCACCAGGCGGATCACTTCATCGTACCACAGGGTTACCACCGGCGCATCCTCAATAATCAGCTGGTCCATTTGCCTGTACAGTTCATAACGCAGCGAATCATTTTCGGTGACGAGGGCTTTTTCGTACAGCGCATCGAAACGGGGATTGTTATAACGGGTATAGTTAGGCGGAGCCGGATTCTTTCCATAAAAAACACTCATATAGTTTTCTGCTTCGGGGTAATCAGCAATCCAGCTGCCGCGAAAGAACAGCGCCTGTGATTTGGCCGTAGCCTCCAGCAAAAAACTTTTCTGCACCACTTCTACCTGTATGTTCATCCCGATCTCCTGCAATTCACGCGCAATGAAACTGGCCAGGTCTGCATAAATAGGCACCGTGAGCAATTTGATCTCCGGCAATCCTTCTCCGTTGGGAAAGCCAGCTTCCTGTAGCAATCGCCGGGCGCGTGCCGGGTCATAGGTATAACCTTTTACGCGCGCGGAATCGAATGAGGGAAGCCCGGCAGGTATAAATCCGCTGCTGGCGGGCGTTCCGATGGAATTGCGCAGGTACATCACCATTTTAGCCCGGTCGAATCCATAGTTGATGGCTTGCCGCACTTTGCGCAGCCGAAGCGGTGAGTTTTTCACCAGGTCCAATGAGGAATCGCACAGTATGCCGAGGTATTCGGTATTGAGGTAAGGATGTTTGCTGAGCAATATTTTGCCTTCCCATTCTTTGCGCAGCACGCCTTTTTTCGTAAGCACTTCATCTTTGAACGACGGATCAATATCGTTCACAAAATCAAGTTGCCCCTGGCGAAACAAGAGAAATTCGGTGGCTTTGTTGTCGTAAAAACTCACTTTAATGCCGTCGAGGTAGGGCAGCCGGTTGCCGGCGCTGTCGCGTTCAAAATACCGCTCATTTTTTTCCATCAACAAGGCCAGGCCTTCTTCCCAGGCAACAAAACGGAAAGGCCCGGTACCACAGGGATGGTTGCGAAAATCCTTCCTGTATTTCTCCACCACTTCGCGCGGCACTATGGAACAATATTGCATGCTGAGCAACCCGAGCACCGGTGTAAACGGTCTTATAAGCGTGAGTTGAAACGTGGAATCGTTGGGCGCAGCAAAGCCGTTGGCAGGGTCTATGCGGTTGTTAAAAATCCACGCACCGCTGCTGGCAGTAGCAGGGTCCATGATGCGGTTGAAGCTGTATACCACATCGTGCGCGGTGAACTTGCGGCCGCGACCGCCGGGAAAGGCATCATTGTCATGAAACCACACATCGGTACGCAGGTGAAAGGTATACACACGGCGGTCATCGGAAACCTCCCAGCTGTGCGCCAGGGAAGGAACAATATTGAGCGCATCGTCGGTTTCCACCAGCGTATTGTACAACTGGTGCACGGCCCATATCACCGACTGGTTCTTGGCAAAAGCCGGGTCAAGGGAGGCAATGCCGGTTTGTTCGTTGTAGTAAAACAGTTTTCTGCCGGAAGACTGTTTTGAATAACAGCCGCACAGCAGCATCACTGATACAACCAGAAAAAATAATGGATTATCTTTCATCTCGAAATAAATCGCCGGACCACTGTACCGGATTCCGGCTAAATTTAGCGAATCAAACAGATACCATGCGAGCACCATACGTCCCGGTCTGCAAATGGCACCGTTCTGTAGCACAACATTACAGCTTTCTCCTGGTGTGCAGTATTTTATTACTGGTAACAAGCAAGCTGCAGGCGCAACAACCTGCACCAAAGTTTTCGAGGCAGGACACGTTGCGCGGCACCATCACCCCCGAAAGGGCATGGTGGGATGTATTGTATTACGATATCCGCGTTACGCCTGAATTCAATACCAAAACCATCTCGGGCGATATTGATATTCATTTCAAAGTGCTTGGTCCCGGCCGCACCATGCAAATAGATTTGCAGGAACCTATGGAAATAACCGCAGTGAGCTTTAACAAGCAGCCCATTTCGTTTAGGCGTGACGGTAATGCCTGGTTCCTGAATTTTCCTTCCGCCCCTGCTGCCGGCACCACAACCACCATTACCATTCAATTTTCCGGTAAGCCCCGCGAGGCCGTAAGACCGCCGTGGGATGGCGGCTGGATATGGAAAACCGATGAAAAAGGCCGCCCTTGGATGAGTGTAGCCTGCCAGGGACTGGGCGCCAGTGTGTGGTATCCCTGCAAAGATCACCAGAGCGATGAACCCGACCATGGCGCAGCCCTTACCATGATTGTTCCCGATACCCTGGTAGCAGTGGCCAACGGCCGGTTGCAACAGAAAACCAGCATAAATGGAAAAACCGCCTGGCGCTGGGCAGTGCAAAATCCCATCAACAATTACAACATCATTCCTTACATAGGCAAATATGTTACCTGGCATGAAACCTTCCAGGGCGAAAAAGGGCCGCTCGATTGTGATTACTGGGTATTGGACTATAACCTGGAAAAAGCAAAAGAGCAGTTCAAACAGGTGCCGCGGATGCTGCAGTGTTTTGAATACTGGTTTGGCCCCTACCCTTTTTATGAAGACGGGTACAAACTGGTAGAAGCACCACATCTCGGTATGGAGCACCAGAGCGCCGTTGCGTATGGCAATGGTTTTGCGAACGGCTACCGCGGCCAGGACCTCAGCGGCAGCGGATGGGGTAAGCAATGGGATTTCATCATCATCCACGAAAGCGGCCACGAATGGTTTGCCAACAACATCACCACCAACGATATTGCTGATATGTGGGTGCATGAAGGATTTACCAATTATTCAGAAACCCTTTTTACCACCTGCGAATTTGGCGTGGAAGCAGGCAATGATTACTGCATCGGCACCCGCAGTCGGATTCAGAACGATATACCCATTATCGGGCATTATGGTGTGAATAATGAAGGCAGCGGCGATATGTATTATAAAGGCGGTAACCTCCTGCACACCGTGCGACAGATCATCAACAACGATTCCTTGTTCAGGCAGATATTGCGCGGACTGAACAGTACCTTTTACCATAAAACCGTTGACAGCCGCGATGTGGAAGCCTATATCAGTAAACAATGCGGGAAGGATTTGTCGAAAGTGTTTGATCAATACCTGCGAACGGTAGAGGTGCCGGTGCTGGAATACAAGGTAAACGGGAACCAGTTACAGTACCGCTGGACACAATGCGTGGAAGGATTCAACATGCCGCTCAAGGTGCAGTTTGGCGGCGAAAAATGGATCACCCCTACCACCAACTGGCAAACCCTCAGCGTTGGTGGTGCGGGCTCCCCCAGCTTTACCGTTGACCGGAATTTTTATATCCGGCTGAAAAAAACAGAATAGCCATATTTTTGCCTCTCATAACCTGGAACCATCAACCTGGAACCTGTAAACCGAACACTTTCGGAACCCAATATTTATACATGAGCACCATACGGCGGCAAAGCATCATTTCATCGTTCATTGTTTATTTTGGCTTTGCGCTGGGCTTTTTCAATACTTACCTGTTTGCAAGGGGCTTCACGGAGGCGCAGTACGGTCTTGTGGGCGCCTTTATTGCCATTGCGAACGTGATGTACAGCGTGGCCAACCTGGGCAGCCCGTTTTACATCACCAAGTTTTACCCCTATTACAAAGACAATCTGCCGGACGAGCAGAACGACCAGTTTGCCTGGGCGCTGTTGTCGAGCCTGGTGGGATTTTTGCTCGTCGTTGCCGGCGGCATTATCTGTAAAGGTTGGATAGTGGCCTGGTATGGCAATAACTCTCCCGAGCTGATCACATACTATAACTGGCTCTTTCCTTTTGGATTTGGCTTAACGCTTTTTTCGCTGCTGGAAGCATTTGCCTGGCAGTTGAACAAATCGGTATTTTCCGGTTTTCTGCGCGAGGTGCAGTTTCGCCTGTTCTCTACCCTGCTCATTGTGCTGACGTTTGCCAATATCATCCGTGATTTTGATTTGTTCATCAAACTCTATTCCCTCACCTATATCGCCATCGCCCTTATCTTGTTTGCCTACCTGCTGGCGAAGAAGAAAGTGCATTTACATTTTTCCGTAAGCAGGGTAACGAAGAAATTTTTCAAAAAGATCGTTACGCTGATGGGCTTTTTGTGGGGAGGTGGATTGGTGTTCAACATAGCGCAGGTATTCGATACACTGGTGATAGCGGCCATATTGCCCAGCGCGCTGGTGCAGGCGGGCATTTATACGTTGGCGCAAAATGTGGCCAGCCTGGTGCAGGCGCCTCAGCGGGCCGTTGCGGCGGCGGCGGTGGGCCCTTTATCGCGTGCATGGAAAGACAAGGACCTTCCCCGCATCCATTCCATCTATCGCCGCTCCTCCATCAATCAACTGATCTTCGCCGTGGGAGTGTTTACGCTTATCTGGATCAATTTCACCGACGGCGTGCTTACTTTCAAACTGAAAGAAGGTTACCTCGATGCCAAACCTGTTTTTCTCTATATTGGATTGATGCGCCTTATTGACCTGGGCACCGGTTTGAATGCGCAGATCATCAGCACCTCGGTGTACTGGCGCTTTGAATTTGTAACCGGTCTTATACTGCTCACCCTCACGCTGCCCATGAACTATTTGCTTACGCAATCAAACGGCATTATTGGCACGGCAGTTTCCAATCTTGTGGCCATGGGCGTGTACAATCTCATCCGCTATATATTCCTGCTGAAAAAATTCAACATGCAGCCCTTCACCAGGCAGTCGTTGTATACTTTGTTGCTGGGAGCAGCGGGCTATTTCGTATGTGATATGCTGTTTGACCAGTACACGGGACTGCTGTGGTTGTTTGTGCGCAGCATTGTGTTCCTGGTGATTTTCGGCGGAGGCGTAATCCTGTTGAATCTTTCACCGGATGTGAAACCGGTATTGCAAACGGTAGGCAAGCGATTGGGATTTTTTAAAGGGGAATAGCAGTGAGCAATAGTTGCAAAAGGGAACAATCTTTCTCCGCAGCCAAATGCATCATTATTTTACTCTTCCTGCTCCAGCATACGTATTGCTGTAATATACTTCGTTGAGATCACTGATCATGACCCCGCCTGAAGTGGCCGCATGTATAAACTTATTGTTGCAGAGATATACGCCTACATGCGTAATACCGCGGCGTTTGCCTTTGGTATAAAAAAATACCAGGTCGCCTTCCTGCAGTTCATTGCGGGAGATACGCTTCGACTGGCGGTATTGTTCTGCCGACACCCTCGGAATGGTAATGTTGTACATGCTGCTCATGAAGTCTTTCGTAAAGGCAGAACAATCCACCCCGTTGCGGTCGTTGCCTCCATAGCGGTAAGGCGTGCCATACCAGCTTTCCATGAACTCTAACAGCCTCATATCTGTTATTGATTCTACCGGAATATCGAGCAGGATGGCATATTTCAACACCGTAGCATTGGCGGCCAGCGTGGTAGTAAGCGTTTCTTCGCTCTCCATTTCAACCGATTTGGCCGGATAAGCGGTAGCAGTTGATTTGGAAGAATGCTGTACAGCCGGTTTGATGGCCACCGCATCGAGAAAAACAGGACCCGCGGATTGGCTTCGGGTAGCGGGTTGCGCCGGTTGCTTCGTTGCGGCCGAACCGGTACTGCGACGAAGAGAGGAACAACTGGTTAAACCGATCAATATGGAAAATAACAGGATCTGATTTTTCACAGAACTGTATTCTTTTTACTTGACGAATGGGTAAAGATAGGGAAAAATGCGGGAAGAAGGGATACTGGTTACTGGTCATGCATGGCATCGCGCTGTAATCTGTAACCCGAAATGAACCAGGCTGTGGAAATTTTGTGATGAGTTTCACTTTTGTTAATTGAAATTTTGGTAGGAGTTTTGAATTTCCGTTCACCGGATTTTTTATCCGGACCTTTAACCGGTATCCTGCTCCTGAATCTATATCCTGAAACCGCATCCTGTATCCTGTGTCCCATTAGGGGAAACCCGGGTTACCCGATACCCGCAACCATCAACCGTAACTCTATCTTATGTGTAAGTTTTCTCACCTTCACGTTCATACGCAATTCTCCTTGCTGGATGGCGCCGCGTCCATCCAGAATCTCTATAAAAAAGCCATCAAAGACAATATGCCGGCGATTGCCATAACCGACCATGGCAATATGTTCGGGGCCTTTGAATTTGTATCGGAAGCCTACAAGCATAAAAACGATGATGGCACCCTCAAGGTGAAACCGATTGTGGGTTGCGAGTTTTATGTGGTGGAAGACCGTCACCGCAAGGTGTTTTCCAAAGAACAGAGAGACGAACGCTATCACCAGGTACTGCTGGCCAAGAACAAAACAGGTTATCAGAACCTCATAAAACTCACTTCACTGGGGTATATCGAAGGCATGTACAGCAAGTACCCGCGTATCGACAAATCGCTGATCGAAAAATATCATGAAGGGTTGATCGCCACTACCTGCTGTATCGGCGCCTATGTGCCGCAAACCATTTTGCGCGAGGATGAAGAAAAAGCGGAAAAAGAATTCAAATGGTGGCTCGATATGTTTGGCGAAGATTATTTCATAGAGCTGCAGCGGCACAACCTGAAGGAACAGGAAAAAATCAACCAGGTACTGCTGAAATTTTCAAAGAAGTACAACGTACCGGTGATTGCCACCAACGACAGTCACTATATTGACCAGGAAGATTACAACGCGCACGATATTCTCCTTTGCATCAACACCGGTGAAAAGAAAAGCACACCCGGCTTTGATGATTTTGTAAACGATGATGCCAACGTTAAAGACCGTCGTTTCAAATTTCCCAACGATCAGTTCTATTTCAAGACCACCCAGGAAATGCAGACGCTTTTCAATGATATACCGGAAGCGATCGATAATACCAACATGGTGGTGGACAAGGTAGAACTGCTCAACCTGAAGAAAGATATTTTACTGCCCGCCTTCCCTATTCCCAAAGAATTCCAGATACACGACGACAGCAACCTGAACCAGTGGGAATACCTGAAACATCTTACGTATGAAGGCGCAAAAATGCGCTACAATGATATTACGCCTGAAATACAGGAGCGGCTCGACTTCGAATTGTTTACCATTAAAACAATGGGTTTTGCCGGTTACTTCCTCATTGTAAGTGATTTCATTCGTGCAGGCCGTCAGTTGGGCGTTTTTGTAGGGCCTGGTCGTGGTTCAGCTGCGGGTAGCGTGGTGGCCTATTGCATCGGCATTACCAATATCGACCCCATCAAGTACAACCTGCTGTTCGAGAGATTTCTCAATCCTGATCGTAAGTCGATGCCCGATATCGATACGGACTTTGACGATGAAGGCAGGCAGAAGGTGATCGATTATGTGGTGGAGAAGTACGGCCAGAACCAGGTAGCGCAGATTGTTACCTACGGTACCATGGCGGCAAAGATGAGTATCAAAGACGTTGCCCGCGTACTGGATTTACCGCTGGCCGAATCGAACGCGCTGGCCAAACTGGTGCCGGAACGGCCGGGCATTGAATTGCGCAGACTCTTGCAGGCGCCATTGACCAGTAAGGATGCCAAAGAAGGGGAAAAATCTTTGGAAGACAAGGAAGGCCTGGGCCCTGATGAATTGGAACAGGTAAAAAAACTGCGTGAAGTTTATAAAGGCAAAGGCCTCGACAGCCAGGTGCTGCGCGAGGCTGAACGCCTCGAAGGCTCTGTACGCAACACGGGCATCCATGCAGCCGGCATCATCATTGCGCCCAAAGACCTTACTGAACTGATACCGGTATGTACGGCCAAAGACTCCAATCTGTGGGTAACGCAAATTGAAGGCAGCATCATTGAAGATGCCGGCGTTATCAAGATGGACTTTCTCGGGTTGAAAACGCTCACCATCATCAAGAATGCGTTGCGGCTTATCAAAGAGAACCACAAGGTGGAAATTGATATCGACAATATTCCGCTCAACGACCCCAAAACATTTGAACTCTACCAGCGCGGCGATACCATCGGTACGTTCCAGTTCGAAAGTCCCGGTATGCAGAAATACCTCCGCGACCTGAAGCCTGACCAGTTTGCGGACCTCATTGCCATGAACGCATTGTACCGTCCGGGACCGCTGGCATATATTCCCAACTTCATCGACCGTAAACATGGCCGCGAACCCATCACCTACGACCTTCCTGAAATGGAAGAATACCTGGCTGAAACTTACGGTATCACTGTATACCAGGAACAGGTGATGTTGCTGGCGCAGAAACTGGCCGGCTTCAGCAAGGGCGATGCCGACGTACTGCGCAAGGCTATGGGTAAAAAACAAAAGGCCGTACTGGACAAAATGAAATCGCAGTTTATCAAGGGCGCTACAGAAAGGGGGCACCCTGCCGATAAACTGGAAAAGATATGGACCGACTGGGAAGCATTTGCTCAATACGCGTTCAATAAATCACACTCTACCTGTTATGCCTATGTGGCGTACCAAACCGCGTATCTCAAGGCCCACTATCCGTCTGAATACATGGCGGCGGTACTGAACAACGCCGGCAGTATTGAAAAGATCACCTTCTTCATGGAAGAGTGCAAGCGCATGGGCATTAAATGTCTGGGGCCTGATATCAACGAATCGAAAAAAGGTTTTGCCGTAAACAAAGCCGGCGATATCCGTTTTGGTCTTGGTGGCCTGAAGGGCGTAGGTGAAGCGGCCGTAGAAAGCATCATTGCCGAACGCGAGAAGAATGGTCCTTTTTTGTCGGTATTTGATATGATCAAACGGATCAACCAGCGCACGGTGAACAAGAAAACGCTGGAAAGCCTGGCCTATGCCGGCGCCTTTGATTGTTTCAAGGAATTGCACCGCGCCCAATACTTTACCATTCCGCCCGGCGAAACGGCCAGCGGGCTGGAAAAGATCATCCGCTATGGCAATATTTACCAGGCGCAAAGCACGCATGCCAGCAATACGCTCTTTGGCGACCTGCCGGCAGTGATGGACATTCAGCCACCCAAAATTCCCAACTGCGAACCCTGGACCTTAACAGAACTGCTGGACCATGAAAAAGAAGTGACCGGCATGTTCATGAGCGGTCACCCGCTGGACCATTTCAAATTTGAAATAAAACACTATGGCATTACGCCGTTGGCCGAATTCAATGAAATCAAGGATAACATGTCGCCGCAGGGCAACCCGGGCAGGAATTTCCGGCTGGCAGGTTTGGTTGTGGACGCGCAGCACCGGGTAACGAAAACGGGACGGCAGTTTGGTTCATTTATACTGGAAGATTATTCCGGCAAAAGCGAATTCATGTTATGGAGCGATGACTATATGCGGTTTACCAATTATCTCGAAAAGGGAAAAAACCTGTTTGTAACGGGTTTCTTCAAACAGCGCTTCAACCGGCCGGAATATGAATTCAAGGTAGAGAAGATTATTTTGCTGGAAAGCATTAAACAAAATCTCACGAAGCAGGTTATAGTAGATGTTGAGGCGCGACACCTGAAAGAGGAGATTGTAGGGTTCTTCGAAAAGAATGTTAAAAAGTACCCGGGCCGGTCGGGACTGCGGTTCAATATCATTGAACCGAAAAGCAATTGCCGGATCAGTCTCTATACCATGGAAAACGGCTTTGAAATGAATGACGAAATGACGGCATTCCTGCAGAGCCAGCCCGAACTGGAGGTGCAGGTTGTCACGGCCTGATGGCCCAACCGGCCAGGCTTGCAGCTATAGTGGTTTGGCTGTATTTTTGCGAATTAGCGAATGAGCTAATGATAAAATTGGGATAGAAATGTCAATATTACAATTGCTGAATTGCCGGGTTTCCCGATAGCATTTTAGCACATTAGCCAATCAGCACATTTTTTAAAACGTACATATATGGCTTTAGAATTAACTGATGCAAATTTCCAGGAAAAAGTAATTGCCTCCGATAAACTGACCGTGGTGGATTTCTGGGCAGAATGGTGTGGTCCCTGCCGTGCCATTAGCCCGGTTATTGAAGACCTCGCAAAAGAATACGATGGTCGTATCAACGTGGGCAAAGTAAACGTAGACCATAACCCGCAGTTGTCTATCAACTACCAGGTTACTTCCATACCGGCTATCCTCTTCATCAAGGGTGGTAAAGTGGTGGACAAACTGATAGGCGCACAACCGAAATCGAATTTTGTAAAGAAGATCGAACAACACATGTAATACCTGGAAGAAAAAAGAACAAGGAAGGAAGCCAGGAAGTGTCCTGACGGGTGCTTGTATCCTTCCTTGTTCGGGCTTCCGGTTTTTGCCTGCGCCCAGTGCATTCTTTGCTGCTACCTTTTGGGTTTCATTAACCTTTCTTCCTGCTATTTTTATTGCCCTTCTATCTTTTTCCCGCTGCCTTTACGCATCCTTGTGTCAGGTTCATCCTCCGCTTCTAACTGCCTGTTCCCCTATTGTTTGTTTTCCTCCTTGTTCCGGTCCCCCCTCCCTTGCTCCTTGTCTTTATTTCCCTATATTGCCGGGTAAACCACGCTATCGCTTATGGCCCCCGTTATGGAAAACATCTTCCGCGGCCTGCTCGGCATGTTCTTTCTCATCCTTGTTTGCTATTTATTAAGCAATAACCGCAGGGCCATCAACTGGAAGGTGGTGGGCATCGGTATTGTGGCGCAGGTCTGCTTTGCACTGGGTGTATTGAAAGTTAATTTCATCCGGATTATTTTCGGCTGGTTATCCAAACAGTTTGTTGAACTCATCAATATCGGTCATAAGGGCATTGAATTCATGTTTGGCAACCTGGCCAACGACAAGGGCGCCTGGGCCTATATCTTCGCTGTGCAGGTGCTTCCCAATATTATTTTCTTCGCGGCATTATCCGCCATGTTGTATTACCTCGGCATTTTGCAGAAAATCGTATATGCATTTGCGTGGATGCTGAAAAAGACCGGCATATCGGGACCAGAAAGTGTGAGCACAGCTGCGAATATTTTTTTGGGCCAGACCGAAGCGCCGCTGATGATCCGGCCTTTTCTCGACAAAATGACCCGCTCTGAAATACTGCTCATCATGGTAGGCGGTATGGCCAATACGGCGGGCAGCGTACTGGCAGCCTATGTAGGTTTTCTGGGCGGCGATGACCCGGCACAGCGGGAATATTTTGCGCTACATATGATGAGCCAGTCCATCATGAGCGCGCCGGCCGCCATTGTGGTTTCCAAAATTTTATTCCCGCAAACAGAAAATATTATTCGCGAACTCAAAGTGCCGAAGGAAAAGATCGGCGACAATTTTCTCGATGCTATTTCGCTGGGAACTACCGATGGGTTGAAACTGGCCGTGAATGTGGGCGCCATGCTCATCGTCTTCACGGCGCTCATGTACCTGGCCAACTGGCTGCTCGGCACCATCGGGTACTGGCTGGATATCAACGACGATATTGCGCGGATTACGGGCGGTCGTTACACTTCACTATCGCTGCAAATGCTGCTGGGTTATCTCTTTGCCCCTGTTGCGTGGATTGTTGGCGTAAACAACGGGGAAATGGTGCAGGTAGGGCAATTGCTGGGAGAAAAAACCATCCTGAACGAATTCATTGCCTATATTTCTTTTGGTGAAATGAAATCGGCCGGACAGATTGTTGATCCCAAATCCATTCTCATCACTACTTACTCGCTTTGCGGCTTTGCCAATTTTGCTTCCATTGGTATTCAAATCGGTGGTATCAGTCAACTGGCGCCTAACCAGCGCAGAAATCTCACGGAAATGGGCATAAAAGCGTTGATCGGCGGCACCATTGCCTGTTTGATGTGCGGGTGTATTGCAGGGGCGTTGATGTAAGATTTTTTCAAGGATTGCTCATTTCTGGCTATAGGCGCTACCACGCACTGATGGATGTACCCCTGTCTTACATTCATTTCTTTCATACTTTTACACCATGAATACGTCTATTGAACAGGTGATACGCGCAGAACAGGATGAACAACTACGCGGTATAGCAGAAAAGATATTGGCTAAGCAACGGATTTCGCCCGAAGAAGGCGTTGCTTTATTTAAAAAAGGCAGTCTGCCATTCCTGGGCGCATTGGCCAATCATGTACGTGAACGGCTCCATGGTCACAAAACCTATTTCAACCGTAATTTTCATATTGAACCTACCAATATCTGCGTGTTTGCCTGCAACTTCTGTTCTTATTCCCGTTTGTATGCGCATCGTGAAGAAGGATGGGAACTGACCACCGAGCAGATGCTGAACATCGTTAAAAGTTATGATGGCAAGCCGGTAACAGAAGTGCATATCGTAGGCGGCGTGCATCCCAAACTAACCCTTGAATTTTTTGCCGACCTGCTACGCAAAATAAAAGCGCATCGTCCGGAACTGCATATCAAAGGCTTCACGCCCGTAGAGCTGGACTACATGTTCCGCAAAGCGAAAAAAAGCATTCGCGAAGGCATGGCTTATCTGAAAGAAGCAGGCCTGGATTCATTGCCGGGTGGCGGCGCTGAAATTTTCCATCCCGATATCCGGAAACAGATATGCGCCGATAAAGTAGATGCAGAAGGATGGCTGGCCATTCACCAAACCGCGCATGAACTGGGCATGCACAGCAATGCTACCATGCTGTATGGTCATATAGAACAATTTGAACACCGCATTGATCATATGGAACGGCTACGGCAGTTGCAGGACAAAACCGGCGGCTTCAACACGTTCATCCCGCTCAAGTTCCGCAATAAAGACAATGCCATGAGTCATGTACCCGAAAGCAGCATCATAGAAGACATGCGGATGTATGCGGTAGCGCGACTGTACATGGACAATTTCCCGCACCTGAAAGCCTACTGGCCTATGCTGGGGCGACAAAACGCGCAGCTCGCGCTTTCCTTTGGCGTAAACGATATAGATGGTACCATTGACGATTCCACGAAAATCTACTCCATGGCAGGGGCTGAGGAACAAAATCCTGCCATGACCACTGCGCAACTGGTAACACTGATCCGCCAGGCTGGACGCCTTCCCGTGGAAAGAGATACGCTGTACAACGAGGTGAAGGTATATGAAGCGGATGAGGTGGCCCTCTCCTAACACTCCGGCAAACTCAATGGTATGTTCACCGCCAATCCCCCTTCGGCGGTTTCCTTGTATTTCGTGTCCATATCACGGGCGGTATCCCACATGGTTTTGATAACCGCGTCGAGTGATACACGCGCAAAATCGGGCGTACTTTGCAAAGCCAGTTGGGAGGCCGTGATGGCTTTAATAGCGCCCATGGTATTGCGTTCAATGCAGGGCACCTGCACCAGTCCGCCAATGGGATCGCAGGTAAGACCGAGATGATGCTCCATTGCAATTTCTGCGGCCATCAATGCCTGTCGCTGCGAACCACCCAACGACTCCGTTAATCCTGCTGCGGCCATTGCAGAAGATACGCCAATTTCTGCCTGGCAGCCGCCCATGGCCGCGCTGATGGTAGCCTGTTTCTTGAATATGCTGCCTACTTCCGCTGCCGTGAGCAGGAACTGGACGATCTTTTGATCATCGTTACCGTTGCAGAAAATCACAAAGTATTGTAATACGGCCGGAATAACGCCTGCAGCGCCATTGGTAGGCGCCGTCACTACCCTGCCAAAGGAGGCATTCTCTTCATTTACTGCCAACGCAAAACAACTCACCCAGTCGAGCGTGTATTTGAAATCATTTCCGCCGGCGCGGATCGCTTCGATCCACTGGTCGGCATTGAGGTACGGACGCCCGGCAATGAGCCGTTTGTTGAGCTCAGCAGCACGACGTTTTACTTCCAGTCCGCCCGGTAAAATACCTGTGGTATGGCAGCCGCGGTAAATACATTCTTTCATCACCCGCCAGATATTGAGCACACCTGCGCGTGTTTCTTCTTCGGGCCGCCAGGCGCTTTCATTCTCCATAACCACCTCGCTTATACCAAGGCCGGTCTTGCGGCACCAATGCAGCAGGTCATCGGCCGTATCAACAGGAAATGGTAACTGGATATCCGCATGGCGCGATCCATCTTCTCCTTCTTTCACTACAAAACCGCCACCTACTGAATAGTATGTTTCTGCTATGTTTTCACCATTGGCAAGTGTTGCCAGGAATGTAAGAGCATTGGGATGATAAGGCAACGATTCGCGCATGAGGAATTCAATATCGGTGGCAGGATCAAAATGCACAGGTTGCGTACCGTTCAACAGCAATGTTTGTTCGGTACGAATTTTTTCTACCTGTGCCTGCAAGGTGCCTACATCGAAAGTAACGGGATCATGACCGCTTAATCCCAACTGCACAGCCACATCCGTACCATGTCCTTTTCCTGTTTTGGCAAGCGAGCCGTACAACAAAACGGTTACATGGGTAACGGATGACAACCATTGTTTATCCTGCAAGGTATGTAAAAAACGCAGTGCGGCCCGCCATGGGCCCAGGGTATGGGAACTGGACGGACCAACACCTATTTTGAATATATCGAATACTGATATGGCTTCGTGTGACATAATAAGCTAAAGTGTAAATACGAATTTACACGAATGGTAACGAATACCACTGAATTGTTAGTGCATGCCGGAAAAAGGTATTATCCGCTCTGAGAATATGCCGGATAGCAGGAAATGAGGAAAGATGTATGCGGGGACAAATTTCCGCTCAGTAAAAATCCTGCATAACAACCGAAAAGATAAGAATGGACCCGCCCGGAATCACTGTAATATCGGCCTCATTTTTTACATCAGTATAGCCATAGCCCAATGCGGGCGGAATATACAACCGGATCTCACCTCCTTTGCCAATGAGCGGCAGGCCGATCTTCCAGCCTTCGATCAATCCACCCAGGGTAAATACAACAGGATTGGTGGAAGTGGAATCAAAGGTGGTACCATTGGTCAATTGCCCTTTGTAGTTGATCACTACATCGGAACAGAGGTGCGGTTTTTCGGAGCCACCGGACTTCACAATTTCGTAATACAACCCGCTGGGATGTTTGGTGGCATTGATGCCATTACCAGACAAGTAAGCTTCAAGATCTGCCTGCTCCTGGGAGGGAACGGATATATTTCTCAGGCTATAAGGACAACCACTGTTCTTCTTGAGACAACTGCCTGTGAAAAGCGCCGCGGCAAGCAGGAACCAGATTGTTTTTCTCATCTGCATTACGATTGGTATGAGTTATAGACAAGGGTTAAATGTTGATAGCTGCATGCTTTAGCCGGAGTGGTTATCGGTTGTGCCTTTCTTTTCGCGCGCTTTCAGTTCCAGGTACTGCTGTTCCTTCATTTCCCATTGATGTCGCTTGTAAAAGATAGCCACAAATATGGAGATGGCCAGCACGGCTATAATCAATATTACCGGGCTTGCCATGGTATTGGCAACCATTTCTGCGCGCTTGTACCAAAAGCGCCCGCTGAACAACAACAGCAATACCGGCACGGCGAACAGCAAACCAATGGGCAAGCCTACGAGCAACTGGTAATTCACTTTTCTTTCCCGCTCCCGGTTCGCTTCCCAATACTCCATAAATTGCTTTTCCTGCTCTGTATACATGGCCGCAAATTACTTCTTCACCGGCAAAAACAAGTGCGTAATAATTACAACCTGTTTGTGTGTTGAAAATACCGATGGTGCGTCCCTCCGGCAGAAAAGTGCTGCCTTGCCATTAAACAGATGCGCTATTCAAAAATAAACCGGCCTGCGGGGCGTTATTGGAGTGAAATAAATAATGATTAACTTGTGCTAAAATCCTGAATACCTTGAAAATATCAGTACTTGCCGCACAATATTTCTATCAGCATCGAAGATTGCTTTTGCCTGGCATCGGCCTGTTTACGCTTGATGAATCTGTGATTATTCCTGATCCGGACGATAAGAACTTCCGCGATTTTCTGCAGCATATACAATTCAAACAATCGAACGTTACCAAACCTGAAGAAGACCTCATCAATTTCATCCGCACGCATACCGGCAAAATCAGGCCGCTGGCAGAGTCGGACCTGGAATCGTATGTGTCTGATGGCAAATTGTTGTTGAATATTGGCAAACCTTTTCATGTGGAAGGTATTGGCACGCTTGTGAAAAATAAAGATGGCCAGTACAGTTTTACTCCCGGCGAACCGATTACGGAACGCCTCGAATCGGTACAACCGGTAAAAGACAGGGAAAAACCGGAGCCAAAGAAATCGGTCTTCGACGAAGATTATTATCCGCACGAAGCCAAAAATCCTTCGCGGCAACTGATGATTCTCGGAGGTATATTATTGGGCGTGGCAGTAGTGATCTGGGGCGGTTACACCCTGTACAACAGCAATGTGGAAACTGCGGCGCACGTGGCGGCCGACCCGGTAACCACCGGTACCGACACCACTTCCCGATCGGCCAGCGATTCATTGTCTGCACCGGTTGCCCCACCCGTCGAAACCAAACCCAAATATGATGGGTTCAAATACATTGTTGAAACCACACCGCGCAAAACAAGAGCGTTGTCCAGGTATAAAACAGTGAGCGACATAGATCGCCGTTTCGGACTGGAAGCCAATGAAGATTCCTCGCAATTCAAAATTTATATTATTCTTCCTACACCGCCTTCCGATACCAATCGCGTAAAAGATTCTTTGAAAAATTGGTACTGGGGCACAAAGCCGAACAAGGTATGGATCGAGCAATAGCATTTTCCCCAGATACCCCATACAACCGGCAACACTGCTACCCCGTCTTTCCTGTGTTTACCATCCCTTTTTAGTCTCTGCAACCCGTTTTAATCCGTAACAGCTATGCTTCCGGTATCAGGCACCGGACCAGTGTATTATGGAGGATGGGCTCACCGGGTCCATCCTTTTGCTTTTGGGGCATAGCAAGCAATTGGCTCCTTGTTTAGTTCACGGCAACAGATCATTATAATGGCGGATCAACAGCAAATAATCATCAGCAGATTTGAAGCGCAAATGATGGTCAGTTATGAATTTCGACAGGGCCTCTGCCTGGTCGGGTAAGGCTTGCAATATGCCTTCTTTATCGGCCGGAAGGGCTATCATGTTACCTGCTTTCAGGAGATAGAATTTTTCTTCGTCTTCGAGTCGCCGGCGCGGTTTGCCGACCACTTGTTTTTCTTCAATAATGGTTTTGGTAAACAACCGGAGCAAAGTCACTTTCTGCTCGAACAATACCTGGAAGTACGTGCTGGCTGTTGTTTTATCCACCGCGGGAAAACCTTTGCGGAACAACAGGGAATCCTTTGTTTTTCCCCCACCGGTGAGCAGCACAAATTCACGCACGCGGCTTTCGGCGGCAAAGGTGGCCCCTTTAAACTGCAGCAGTAGCTGGTGCTTCAGGCAATCAAATTTCAATTTGAAATCTTTCACCTCGCGTCCGCTGGTAAAGCGCACAATACCCGGCGACCAGTCTTTCAGCAGGTACCTGTTCCCGTAAGTATCGGCGAGCGCCTCTTCGTCTGTGCTTTCCTGTTGCGCAACAAGTTTACCCATGAAAAACAGGAGGCTGCAGGCCACCAGGCATAACTTCATTATAGTGGGCTGCCTTTTCATGGCAAGTTGAATTCCTACCCAAAAGGTAATCTTTTTATACCGAACCACAACAATTGCAGCCGGCACCTGGGGAAGCATACAGGAATGCGGGAAAGCTGGCGCGGTGCATAAAATCTTTACAATCATGGAAATCGCAGGAGGAACAAGGCAAAAAAAAATCCCGTCCGGATAACCGAACGGGACTGTATATTGAAATTCAGTGGTTGAATTTCGTGTTGCCGGATTAGTAATCCATGCCGCCCATGCCAGGAGCGCCGCCCGGATGTGCGTGTGCTTCTTCTTTCTTGGGTTTGTCGGCTACCACGCATTCGGTAGTGAGCAACATACCGGCAATAGAAGCAGCGTTTTCGAGTGCAATGCGCGATACTTTGGTAGGATCGATAACGCCGGCTTTGAACATGTTTTCGTACACTTCTGTGCGGGCGTTGAAACCAAAGTCGCCTTTGCCTTCTCTTACTTTCTGAACCACGATGCTGCCTTCTATACCGCAGTTGGTAACAATCTGGCGGATGGGTTCTTCCAGCGCTCTTTTCACTATGGTGATACCGGTGCTTTCATCGTCGTTGGAACCTTTCAGTTTTTCCAGCACTTCGATAGCGCGTACATAAGCTACGCCACCACCGGGAACGATACCTTCTTCAACAGCAGCACGGGTTGCATGCAGTGCGTCGTCTACGCGGTCTTTCTTTTCTTTCATTTCCACTTCGGTAGCGGCACCTACATACAGTACAGCCACACCGCCGCTCAGTTTGGCAAGACGTTCCTGCAGTTTTTCCTTATCGTAGTCGGAAGTGGTGGTTTCGATCTGGGCTTTGATCTGGTTGATGCGGGCATTGATATCGTCTTTCTTACCCTTGCCACCAACGATGGTAGTGTTGTCTTTATCGATCGTGATGGAAGCGCACTGACCGAGATAGTTGAGGTCGGCGTTTTCCAGTTTGTAACCTTGTTCTTCGCTGATCACAACACCCTTGGTGAGGATAGCAATGTCCTGCAGCATTTCCTTGCGACGATCGCCAAAGCCCGGAGCTTTTACAGCAGCTACTTTCAGCGTACCACGCAGTTTGTTCACTACGAGTGTAGCCAGTGCTTCACCTTCGAGGTCTTCGGCTATGATCAGTAAGGGACGACCGCTCTGAGCAACTTTTTCCAGGATGTGCAGGATATCCTTCATAGCGCTGATCTTCTTGTCGTAGATCAGTACATAGGGATTTTCCAGCTCAGCTTCCATTTTTTCGCTGTTGGTTACGAAGTAGGGAGAGATGTAACCACGGTCGAACTGCATACCTTCTACTACTTCTACAGTAGTGTCGGTACCTTTGGCCTCTTCTACAGTGATAACGCCTTCTTTACCTACTTTGGCAAAAGCTTCGGCGATCAGTTTACCGATGTTTTCATCGTTGTTGGCGGAGATAGAAGCTACTTGCTGGATTTTTTTGCTGTCGGTGCCTACAGCCTGGGATTGTGCGGCCAGGTTTTCTACTACTTTGGCAACAGCTTTGTCGATACCGCGTTTCAGGTCCATCGGGTTGGCGCCTGCAGCTACGTTCTTCAAGCCTTCGCTGATTATAGCCTGAGCCAGTACAGTAGCGGTGGTAGTACCATCACCTGCGATGTCGGCAGTTTTGGAAGCCACTTCTTTCACCATCTGGGCGCCCATGTTTTCAATGGGATCTTCCAGTTCAATTTCCTTGGCTACAGAAACACCGTCTTTCGTAACAGAAGGTGCGCCAAACTTTTTCTCAATTACAACATTGCGGCCCTTGGGACCCAACGTTACTTTCACTGCGTTGGCCAGTGTATCCACCCCTTTTTTCATCTTATTGCGGGCTTCAATATTGAAGAACAGTTGTTTTGCCATAGTATTCTATTAATTTGATAATTTGATAATTGGAATAATGTGCTGATGTGCTAATAAAGTAAAGCCGTTCGTAAACCAGGTATCATCCAAAGGACTATTAGCACATTGGCTAATCTGCAGTTGGCTTATTAAACAATTGCTAAGATGTCGCTTTCACGCATGATCAGCAGGTCATCGCCATCAATCTGTATTTCAGTACCGGCATATTTACCATACAAAACTGTGTCTCCAACCTTTACGGTTACCGGCTCATCTTTTTTACCAGGGCCGGCAGCCACAACCGTGCCGCGCTGAGGCTTCTCCTTGGCAGTATCCGGAATGATGATACCGCCTGCGGTTTTCTCTTCCGCTTTAGCGGGTTTCACAATTACCCTGTCATGCAGCGGGGTAACATTTAACTTCTTAGCCATAGTTTATCAGTTTTTGAATTTTTAGTGAAAAGAGAATAAAAAAACCCAACGTGGTTTCGGGATAGTTGGGTCCTGCCTGAATGACGCGTTCCTGCTGAACGCACTTTGCAGACAGGCGTGCAAAGGTAAACGAATTTTGTACCAAACCCCTTCCAAGCCATTTTTTCAGCACAGTTTGCTAAGGATGACAGACAGTGGGCCAGTGGCGGGAAAGGTTTGTGCCAGAATAGCAGGTTGAGCCGGGCGGAGGCAAAAGATTATGGCTTGCAGCTATCCCGGGGTGGTTATCCCGTTGCGTGTATGTTGAAACTTATCCACGGACAGTCATCTCAGGCAACTTACCGGCCATTTTTGCCCGGAACGGTGAAACCTGTGTGCGGAGGAAGTGCCGGTGCATACCAGCGGGCGTTCCTTAAAATCCGGTCCGGTGCACCATACGAATACGGAAACGGGATGACAGGCAATGGCTACAACGTTACTGCAACGGTGCAAACAGGGCGCATGGCAGTTGCCAATCGTTACATACCCCTGAACCGGCACCCTGGCAGGGCACACACCAGGCCTGCGAAAGCATACCTGCATTCCGCATCACGTATGTTATCGGAAACTTCCCTAAGGACTTTTACGTTTGGAGTTCGCCTGAAAAGCCTTTAGCTTTGTGCGCTCTAAAGCAAGTTCTTATAAGATGATTAGCAGAAGAAATATCCGTGTGAAAGTAATGCAGACCCTGTATACGGTAGAAAGCCAGTCTACAGAACCAAATGGAACAGCACCGGATAAACCAGCAGTGGGGAGCAAAATCAAAGAACCGGTCAGAATACTGGAAGATCATTTTGAACAAACCCGCGAACTTTTCATATTCCTTATCCATTCTCTCACCGCCGTGGCCCAATATGCGGAAACCGATGCCCGGAACCGCGCAGCCAAACACCTGCCTACGGAAGAGGACCTTAATGTAAATACCAAAATTGTACAAAATGAAGTGCTGCAGAAAATTCTGCAACATGCTTCTTACAAACAGGCATTGAAGGAGTTGAAACCCGAGCGGCTCGACAATCCTGAACTGTTGCGCAAACTGTATCTCGAACTGGTAGATACTGACAAATACAAGCAATACATTGCCGTACCGGAAAGGGATAAAAAGGAAGAAAGGGAAATCCTGGAATATATATTCAATGATCTTTTGCTGCCCAACGAAACCTTTGCCGGGTATGCAGAAGAACATTTTACCAATTGGGACGATGATGCTGAAATGCTCCAGATACTGATCCAGAATTTTCTGCAAAAACCCAACAGCTGGAATTTCCAGGAATTGCTCAGCAAAGAAAAACGCCAGTTTGCCCGCGACCTGTTGCAAACCACGCTCGACAAAAAAGAACTGACGCTGAATTATATCAAACCCAAACTGAAAAACTGGGACCCCGAACGGATCGCCGTACTGGATATGATCCTGATGCGCATGGGTGTATGTGAATTTCTCTTCTTTGAAACCATTCCCCCGAAAGTGACCATCAACGAGTACATTGATCTTGCCAAGGAATACAGTACGCAGCAAAGCGGTCAGTTTGTAAATGGCATACTCGACAACATTCACAAAGACCTTGTGCGCGACAACAAACTGCACAAGGTGGCTTTCAATGCGGGCAACCAGTCGGGTTCGGGGAATGCGTCAAATTCTGTAAAGAAGTCATCCTGAAAGCATGGCATTCTTTAGATTTGTACAAAATCGCAGCTACATGAAATATATATTCCTACTGGCGCTGCTGTCTGCTGTAATTGCAGGCTGCCACGACACGGACGCCGCCACCACCAGCGCCAAAGTTGATGGTGTTACCACCATTCAATGGATCGACTCCGTAAAAAATTACGGCAGGATCAATGAAGGACAGCAGTTGCAGGTATCATTTCGCTTCAAAAACACCGGCGACAAACCGCTTGTTATAGAAAAGGTGCAACCCTCCTGCGGATGTACCGCAGCCGCTCCTCCGGAAAAACCGATTCTTCCCGGTGAAGAAGGTGAGATCAAAGCCACCTTCAACAGCGAGAACAGGGTAGGCATGAACAGCAAAGACATCACTGTATTTGCCAATACGCCAGAAGGAGGAACGCACAGGTTGCACTTCGATGTGGAAGTTGTGAAAATGCAATAAAGTGATAATTCATTAATTTGCGGCCATTGGCGAAAACATTCAATTAAAATACACTAATGACAACACTAGCTATTCTCTTACAACAGGCCCCGGGCGGTGCAGGCAATATGAGTTTCCAACTGCTGCTTATCGGTGGTATGATCCTTATCTTCTGGTTATTCATGATCAGACCGCAGGCGAAGAAAGCAAAAATGGCCAAACAGTTCCAGGACAACCTCCAGAAAGGTGACAGGATCGTTACCATAGCCGGTATTCATGGCAGGGTGAACAAAGTGAATGACGATGGCACCATTGATATGGAAACCAGTCCCGGCAGCTATATCAAAATCGAGAAAAGCGCCATTTCACTCGAGTGGACACAGAATATCAACAAGCAGGCGACCACAACTGCCAAATAATTTTTTACCAAACCCCAGAAAACCGGATGCCGCAAACATCCGGTTTTTTAATGAGCAGATGTGAGCGGTGTACAGTTGGAAGCTGGCGCATTTATTTTTTCATTTGATCAATTACTTATGTTGCGAATAGGACTCACAGGCGGTATCGGGTCGGGAAAAACCACTGTGGCCCGCATATTTGAGGTGCTGGGCATCCCGGTTTATTATGCAGATCAGGCGGCGAAACGATTGATGCATGAAGACCCTGAGCTGCAGGAACAGGTACGCAAACATTTTGGCGATGCGGCATATGAAAATGGCAAATTGAATAACAAGTACATTGCCGGTATTGTATTTAAGGATCAAAGCAAGCTGGAATTGCTCAACGCTCTTGTACATCCTGCTACTATTCGCGATGGCGAACGCTGGATGGCGCAGCAAACTGCGCCTTACGCTATTAAAGAGGCCGCATTGATATTTGAGAGCGGCTCGCAGGCACATCTCGACTACGTAATTGGCGTTGCTGCACCGGAACCGCTGCGCATTTTGCGTACTATGCAACGTGATAACGTGACACGCGAAGCAGTGCTGGCACGGATGCGGAAGCAGATACAGGAAGTAATCAAGATGCGGCTGTGCGATTTTGTTGTATATAATGATGAGCAGCGGTTGGTGATTCCGCAGGTATTGCAGTTGCACGAGCGGTTGCTGCAATTGGCGGGAGAGAAAGGGAGTTGACCGGTGCCCCTCCTGCCCTCAAATTAGGACACCTCAGGACAGTCCATTCCCCCCAAATCCTTATCTTATCCTCCAAAACCTGACTTGCCAATGAATCGCCGAAATTTTCTGCAACACTCTACCCTGCTTGCTGCAGGAACCATGTTATCTGACAGTCTTCTCTCTCACCCCCTTCAACCGCCACTCAAAAAACAGCGGTTAGCCATGGTCGGTACCGGTGGACGTGGCATTGGTATGTGGGGCCGGCCGGTAATCAAGGAATTTGGCCACCTCGTGGAATTTGTGGGCCTTTGCGATATCAATCCCGGACGTGTGGAATATGCCAGAAAAACACTGGGCCTCTCCTGCCCCACCTATACCGATTTTGACAAGATGATGAAAGAAACCCGTCCGGACCGCCTTTTGGTAATGACCGTTGACGGCACCCATCACGAATTCATCATCAAAGGCATGGAATACGGGGCAGATATCATTACCGAAAAACCCATGACCATCGATGAAGAAAAATGCCAGGCCATCCTGGATGCAGAAAAAAGGACCGGCAAAAAAGTAATCGTTACTTTCAACTACCGGTATTCTCCGCACCGGCAGCGCATTTATGAATTACTGAAAAACGATACCATCGGTAAAGTGACTTCGGTAGATTTTCACTGGTACCTGAACGTATACCACGGCGCCGATTATTTCCGTCGCTGGCACCGGCTCCGGAAACATGGCGGCACCCTGCTGGTGCACAAGGCCACCCATCACTTCGACCTGCTCAACTGGTGGCTCGATTCCGATCCCGAAGAAGTGTTTGCCTATGGCGCACTGGAACATTACGGCAAAAACAATCCTTTCCGGCATACCCACTGCCGACCCTGTCCGCATAAGCAACAGTGTAAGTTCTACTGGGACATGACCAAAAACAAACAATTGATGGAGTTGTATGCCGACAATGAACAATACGACAACTATCACCGCGATGGCTGTGTGTGGCGCGAAGACATCGACATTTTCGATAAAATGGCCGTACAGATACGCTACGCCAACAAAGTACAGGTAAGCTATTCACTCACCACCTATTCGCCTTATGAAGGTTATCGCATAGCCTTCAACGGTACCAAAGGCCGCATCGATGCCTGGATCAAGGAACAACAACCGTGGCAGGAAGAACCTTTTGACGAGATACAGGTAACCACCAATTTTGGTCAGCGGGAAATCATTCGCATACCCAACAATGAATCGGGACATGGCGGCGGCGATATCCGCCTGCGTAAACAGGTATTCACCCCCGGCGAAGACCCGTTCCGCCAGGCTGCCGGCAGCAGGGATGGCGCGATGTCAATCCTCGTAGGCATTGCGGCGCGCAAGAGTATTGATACAGGAAAACCGGTGAAAATCGGGGACCTCACTACTTTACAACCACAGGCTGCACGACCGGCATAGCATAATTTTCAACCACAACAGGTAGCTACGAAAAAATCCGTACGATGCCTGGGCCAGGCAAGCACTGAATGGAAGTCGGGAAAAGCAATGCTTTACGCTTCCACCGGAACAGCTTTTTGCAAATGCTTGCCAATACCATTCAGTTTGGCAAGCCTGGGCAGTTGGGGTGCAGGAATAGCGGTGGCCCTTCTGCGGCCGAATGTAATCCAGCTCACCACAGCCAGTATGGCAATACCTGCAATGATGTAGGGTAAAGGCACCCGCCGGTTAACCGGAGGTATGTAGGTAACGCCCCCTTCGTCGGCTGCAGCCGGATCATGGGTATAGCGGCCATGCGGCGGCACGGCCAACGCTTCAAAATTTTCAGCCAGTTGGTGCAATGATTCGCGCATTGTTTCGCCGTACATGGGTTTACCATGACCAGTGGCCACCACCTCAGGCTCCAGTTGGGCCAAAGTGTTCACCGATTTGGCGGCCGCCTCCCAGTCGCACGTAAAATAGCGCGGCGGACCACTCAGTTTTTGTTGTTGCCGCAGCACGGCTATTACCGATTCCTGGCGGGTGGTGACAAAGGCATCACCGGCAATCAGCACGCCATCGCTTTCGCGGTACAGGCTGATATGGCCCGGCGAATGTCCGGGGGTGTAGATGTACTTCCATTCGGGCAGGCCGGGAATGGAGCCGTCTTCCGGCAACGGCTTCACATGATCGGATATATTGATGGCATCGTTTGGAAATATCCATGAAATGGCCGTTATCCCCCCTCCTCCCGCGGTGGGATCAGGTGGCGGGTAAGTTGACATATCGGTGAGGTAAGGCACTTCCATGATATGGGCATATACAGGCACATTCCATTCATCGGCCAGTTGCGCCACGGAACCAACGTGATCAAAATGCCCGTGCGTGAGAATGATAGCTGCCGGCCTGGTATCGGGCCAGAAAAGATCATCGGCCATCTTACGGATTTTGGGCGCAGACCATTTGAGCCCCGTATCAATCAAAAACCATTTTTTTTCTGCTGAGCTATAGATCATGTACATGTTCACCATAATATGCTTAAGCCCCCATACATCGGGGGCTACGCTGAACCAGTCGGCACTGGTAGCCAAACGCGCATAACTTCTTTTCATATTGCCGTTTTCAGATGAGCAAAAGCAGTTATTGATAGCAGCACAACAAAATCATGCCACGGCATTGGCGGTCAGGTGGCGATACAGGAACTTAGCATGTACCATTGAGCATATCCGGCAGGGCGCAGTTGTAAGCAACATCAGGGAATGCTGATTTTTTCTCCCAGGAACTTTGGTTGCTTGCCGAACACGATATCTGCAAAAACCTTTACCCGGGCCAGTTTTTCGCGTACCTGCATGGTAAAGCCTCGCGCATTGTCAACGTCCTTTGCATTAAAACCTATGGCCACAATCCCTTCCCTGCCCGCCAGGTAAATGGCACGTTCGTTGTGCCAGCCCTGCGAAATAATCGTGACGCTGTCCTGCCCGAAAATCTTTTTCAACCGAACTACGGAATCGAATGTACGAAAACCGGCATAGTCCGGATAGATCACCGATGAATCGATACCGGCAGCTATGAGATCGTTTTTCATATAAGTAGTTTCATCGTAGTAATTCGTGCCGTTGTCGCCGCTCACCACGATGTATTTGATCTTTCCGCTTTTCAACAGCGCGGTAGCCGCTTCTATCCTGTACTGGTAATAGGGATTAAGGGAGCCGTTTTTAAGGTATTTGCGGGTGCCGAGCAACAGTCCCACCTTGTTGTAGGGAACGGTGGCCGTGCTGTTGTACAACTTATCTGCGGCGGCCCGATCAATGATGCGGTCGCAAATAAATATCGTAAACAGCAGCACTACCAACGCTACACCACACACGTACAACTGCCTTCTCCTGTGCTTGAAAATGTTCATTGCCTTAACGGGGGTTTCAGGATTACCGGAAAAATACAATACCGTGAAGAAACAAAAAACCTGTAAGATTTGCCAGTTCTTACAGGTTATAAAATATATTTTCCTTAGACAGTATTTTACATCAGCGCAGCCAATGCTGCCGTAATCCGCTTCCAGCCTTCCTCGATTTTCTCCATGCTGTTGGCAAAGGAAATACGTATGGAAGAGGGCGTACCGAAAGCACGTCCGGTTACGGTTGACACATGCGCCTTGTTCAGCAGGTACATGCAAAGGTCATCGGCATCGTTGATCGTTTGGCCATCGGCGCTTTTGCCAAAATACTGGCTTACCGTGGGGAATACATAGAAGGCGCCATCAGGCTCTGCGCATTGCAATCCGGGAATGGCGCTCATCAGTTCCATTACGCGCTTCTTGCGGCGTTCGAATTCCTTCACCATTTCCACGGTGGGACGCAGGTCGGTGGTAAGGGCAGTAATGGCCGCACGCTGGGTAATACTGTTGGTACCGCTGGTGAATTGCCCCTGCAGTTTCTCGCAAGCTTTCACAATTTCCGGATGGGCAGCAATATAACCCAGGCGGTAACCGGTCATGGCAAAGCCTTTACTCAATCCGTTGATGATGATCACACGGTCTTTGATATCCGAAAATTGCGCAATGCTTTCATGTTTGCCAACGAAATTGATGTACTCGTAAATTTCATCAGACAGGATAAACACCTGCGGATGCTTGCGGAATACATCTGCCAGTGCGCTCAGTTCTTCCTTGCTGTACACGGAACCACTGGGGTTGCAGGGAGAAGAGAATATGAACAGGCGCGTTTTGTCGGTAATAGCAGCTTCCAGTTGCTCCGGCGTGATCTTGTATTTGTTTTCGATGGTAGTGGGCACCAGTTTTACCACACCTTCGCCAAGCTTTACAATTTCGGAATAGGTAACCCAGTAAGGTGTAGGGATCACTACTTCGTCGCCTTTGCTTACAATGGCAAATACTACATTGGCCAGGCTTTGCTTGGCGCCGGTGCTCACAATAACATTTTCCGGTTTGTAGTCAAGATTGTTGTCGCGCTTCAGCTTGGTGCAAACGGCTTCGCGCAATTCGGGATAACCGGCCACCGGTGTGTAGTGGCTCCAGTTGTCGTCAATGGCTTTCTTGGCAGCGTCTTTAATGTGCTGCGGGGTATCAAAATCGGGCTCGCCAAGGCTTAGGTCAATCACATCAATGCCTTTGGCTCTTAACTCGCGGCCCAGTTTGGCCATTTTCAGTGTTTCAGGCTCACTGAACCATTGTAAACGGGATGATAACTGCATGATGATTGTGTTAATTGCTTGTTTTTTGAAGCGCCGCAAAGGTAATTGTAAAATGATTGGAAAAGTTCTAAAGTTTTCGGGCGGGGAGTACTGCGGTGCGGCCCGGGCAAGGCAGGCGCAAAATCGTTACTGAAGCCGCATTCCGGGCCTCCTGAAACACAAAACCCAAAACCAGAAACTCAAAGTAAAAACCCTATCTTTGCCAACTCTAAAAAAATCAACAGTACAATGAGACCATTGGTTAGCCTATTTACCGGTCTGCTGATCCTGATATCCCTTTACCAGCTTTCCTTTACCTGGTTTGTAAACCGTCATGAAAAGGAAATGGAGGCTAAAGCCACCCAGCTTGTCAAACAAAACTATCTTGCTGCCGCGCAGAAATATCCCAACGATAAAGATGCACAGGCATTATACCAGGATACTCTTGACCAGCTAAAGAGCAAGTACCTCGACAGCCTGCTGGAAGCAACCCGTGACAAGAAGATCACCTGGTGGGGACATACGTACCAGAAGGCCAAGGAAAGTGAACTGCTCCTGGGTCTTGACCTGCAGGGCGGTATCAACGTTACTTTGGATATTGCGCTGGACGGACTGATCCGCGGCCTGTCCAACAACCCCAAAGACCCGCAGTTGGTAAAAGCCCTTGAGGAAGCACAACGCCGCAAACTGAACAGCGATCAAAACTTCATAGACCTTTTTGCCGCCGCTTTCCGCGATGTAAATCCCGGCGCCAAACTGGCCCCCCATTTTGCCAATACCAACCGGAACAACCTGGGCATTACCGCCAGCGATGCTGCCGTGATACGCTGGATCCACGAACAGGGTGCGGCTGCCATGTCGCAGACCTTCCAGGTGCTCCGTAAGCGTATCGACAAATTCGGCGTAGCGCAGCCCAATATCAGCCTCGACGAAAGCAAAGGTATCATCACTGTTGAACTGGCAGGCGCCCGCGACCCTGAGCGGGTAAGGAGATATTTGCAGTCTACCGCCAACCTCCAGTTCTGGGAAGTATATACACTGGAAGAACTTGCCCAAAGCTATCAGAATGCTGACCGTGCGTTGGATGAATACCTGAAAAGCCAGAACAAACAGGATTCCGCCCGTACTGATTCCAGCGCGGCTGCCAGCGATTCACTGGCTGCCGGCAACCCCTTGTTTGCCGTACTGCAGCCGGAACAACCTGTTCAGGACCCGCAAACGGGCCGCATTGTTTATCCCTCCTTCCTGGGATGGGCACGCCTGAGCGACACCCCGCTGGTAAACAAATACCTTTCTATTCCCGCCGTTCGCAGCAAATTCCCGGCTAATGCCAAATTCCTCTGGGGCAAGCAGGAACGCGACAAGGATGGCCGCCTGATCCCGCAATTGAGGCTCTACGCTATTAAAACCATACCCGGAAAAGAGGGCGCTGAACTGGAAGGCGATGCCATAGAAAATGCTTACCAGGACTTCGACCCCATTACGAATGAGGTAACGGTAGCCATGACCATGAATCCATCCGGTGCACGCATCTGGGCCAATATGACCGGACGGAATGTGAACAGGTCGATTGCCATTGTACTGGACGATATTGTTTATACCGCCCCCAACGTTATTCAACGTATTGAAGGCGGTCATTCCCGCATTACTATGGGCAAAGGCGATAAAAACCGCCAGCTGGTGGTAGAAGAAGCCAAAGACATTGCCAACATCCTGAAAGCCGGTAAACTCGATGCGCCCGCAGTGATTGTACAGGAACAGGTGGTAGGCGCTACGCTGGGCAATGAAGCCATTAACGGCGGTATGATGGCATTCGGATTGTCCTTTGGGGTAATCTTCATCCTGATGCTGTTATATTACAATTCCGGCGGTATGGTGGCCAACATTGCCCTGATCCTCAACCTGCTGTTTACCATAGGCATACTCAGCGCCCTGGGCGCTACCCTTACAGCCCCCGGAATTGCCGGTCTGGTGCTCACCATTGGTATGGCTGTTGACACCAACGTACTTATTTTCGAACGTATCAAGGATGAACTGGCCAGGGGCAGTTCACACCTCAACGCAATAAAACTGGGCTACCGCCGTTCACTGCCTCCCGTACTGGACGGTCACCTCACCTCACTGCTTACCGCCATTATCCTGTTTATCTATGGTCTGGGACCGGTATTGGGCTTTGCCACCACGCAGATTCTCGGTTTGCTGCTGAGCATGTTCTGCGGCATCCTGGTATCGCGCCTGATCACTGATATCTATACCACTAAGGACAGGCATTTAAAATACTTCACCAATATTTCGAAACGCATTTTCCAGCACGCCAACTATGATTTCGTTAAGTACCGCAAAATAGCTTATCCTGTTTCCTTTGCGGTGCTGGCGCTGGGTATTGCTTCGTTCTTCAACGGTTTTGATTACGGTGTGGAATTTGAGGGTGGCAGAAGTTATATTGTAGACTTCAAGAAACCGGTAAATGCCGACGAAGTTCGTGAAGCACTGGACAAAACATTTGGCAGGTCGCCCATCGTAAAAACATACGGCACTGCCAACCAGCTCGACATTACCACCGATTACCGCATCGAGGAACAAGGTCCGGCAGTGGATTCAGCGGTAATGAATGTATTGTATACCGGGTTGAAGCCCTTCCTGCCCGAAGGAACCACGGCAGAAGAATTTGCTACCACCAAGTTTGTTGCAGGTACCAAAAAGGTTGACCCCACCATTTCCGACGACCTCGTAGCAGGCGCCAAATGGGCCACCTTCTGGTCGCTGCTGGTGATTGCCTTGTATATCTTCCTGCGCTTCCGCGACTTCCGGTACTCCATAGGTACCATTGTGTCGCTGTTGCACGACGTAATGGTTACCCTGATCACCTTCTCGTTCCTGCGGCATGTGGTGCCCTTCCCGCTGGAAATAGACCAGCACTTCATTGCCGCCATCCTCACGGTTATTGGTTTCTCCATGAACGATACCGTGGTGGTATACGACCGTATTCGGGAAAACAGCCGGTTGATGAAAAATGCTGATAAGGCAACCATCATCAACAAAGCGATCAATGAAACCCTCAGCCGTACAATTATGACGTCACTGACGGTATTCCTCACTATCCTCATCCTCTTCCTGGTGGGTGGTGAAGTGACCCGTGGATTTGCATTTGCCATGCTGATCGGTGTGATTGTAGGTTGTTATTCGTCAATATTTGTGGCTGCCCCGATCCTGGTGGATTTCGCCAAAAACAAACCTTTGGGCGATACGGAAGAACCGACAGCCGCAGACCGGTTGAAGAAGAAACCGGCACTTACCAAATAGCAGTGAATTCAGCTATTGCTGCAATAAATCAAAGCCCGGAGGAATCATCCGGGCTTTTTTGCTGCAAGCCGGTTTGAATCCGGAAAAAGGTTTCCTTCCCATTGCGCGGCCAGCCGGTTCACTACCGATAATTTTATTTCGGCGTGGATTGATTTTTTCATTATATTAAGACTACTTCCCCCTGCTTATATGACTTTAACGGCCGAAAACATATTGCTGCTGGGATCATTGATGCTCATCGTTAGCATCGTGGTGAGCAAAACTTCTGCCCGTACAGGAGTGCCCACCGCCCTGCTGTTCCTTACCGTGGGCATGTTGGCCGGGGCAGACGGCATCGGTGGGATTTATTTTTATGACCCTGCCGCGGCCCAAATGATTGGCGTGGTGGCCCTGAACTTTATCCTGTTTTCGGGCGGTATGGACACCAAACGCGAAAGCGTACAACCCATACTGTGGAAAGGGGTGGCCTTATCAACAGTAGGCGTATTGCTCACTGCTGCTATACTGGGCTATGCCATTTATCTCCTGACTGATTTTACCTTACTGGAGGGTATGCTGCTCGGTTCCATCGTTTCTTCTACCGATGCGGCGGCCGTGTTTTCCATATTGCGCGCAAGAAATGTAGGCTTGAAGCGCAATCTGCGCCCCTTACTGGAACTGGAAAGCGGCAGCAACGACCCGATGGCCTATATTCTTACCATTACGTTCACCTATGTGTTGGCGCATGGACCGGAAACCACCTGGTGGATGCAGGTGATCAAATTTCTCATCCAGATGTCGCTGGGCGCCCTGCTCGGATTTGCATTCGGCAAGGGTATAACGTGGGTTATCAACCGAATCAAGCTGGATACGGAAGGTTTGTACCCGGTATTGCTCATGGCGTTTGTTTTTCTCACCTTCGCCTTCACCGATTTTGTTGGTGGCAATGGTTTTCTGGCGGTATACCTGGCGGGCATCGTATTGGGCAATACCGAATTCATTCATAAAAAAGGGCTCATCAAATTTTACGATGGACAGGCCTGGCTTATGCAGGTGATCCTGTTCCTTACCCTTGGATTATTGGTGTTCCCATCTGAAATGTTGTCTTTGTCCGGCATCGGCATCATCATTTCCCTTACACTCATTTTCGTTGCCCGCCCGCTGGCAGTATTCCTTACGCTGGCATTCTTTAAAATGGGATTACGCGAGAAACTATTTATTTCCTGGGTAGGGCTGCGCGGCGCCGTACCCATTGTATTTGCCACCTACCCGGTGCTGGCAGGCGTGGCCAAGGGAAATATGATTTTCAACATCGTGTTTTTTATTTCTGTATCGTCGGTATTGCTGCAGGGCTCTACCCTTGCCCGTATTGCAAAATGGCTGAAGCTGACCGTGCCGGAAAGGATCAGGCGGCGTTCTCCCCACGACCTGGAACTGGAAGATGATGGTTTGCGGTCGGAACTGACGGAAATTGAAGTTCCGGAAAATAGCGCTATCACCGATAAACCTGTTGTAACCCTGAAGTTGCCCGCTTCGGCCACCATTGTGATGCTGCACCGCAACAACAGGTACATCATACCCGATGGCGCCACCCGTTTGCAGGAAGGCGACAAACTCTATATACTCGCAGGAAACAAATTAGACGCAGCCCAGGCAGCGCTCCTGCTTACGGCAGAAACGGAACCGGAAGAACAACAGTCGGAAGCAGCTACGGATGCGGAATCGTGAAAGTAAAACCCGGATGTTTAAATAGCGAATGAAGAACCGCAGCCGCAACTTTTGCTGGCATTGGGATTATTAAAGGTAAATCCGCGCGCATTCAGTCCATCCTGCCAGTCTATTTCCATACCCATCAGGTAAATGCCGTGCGCCGGATTCATGATAAAGCGGAGCCCTTTGTATTCATACAGCTCATCGGTATCCTGTTTGTCATCAAACCCCAGCACATACGACAGTCCTGAGCAGCCTCCACCTTTTACCCCTACGCGGAGCAATTTGCCTGCATTGGCGCTATCCATTTCCTGTAAACGACGGATTTCGCGAAGGGCGCCTTCTGTAAAACTTACCGGAGCAGTTGAAATTGTTTCCATAAGAGGCAAAGTTACAAAGCATTCGCGGAACGGGTAAATACCGCTCCCGGCCATCGCGGTTTACTATGAACTCAGCTTGTAAAACACTATTTTTGCTGCTCTTAACTACTACCCGATGTCGCTCACAACTACCGAGTTACTCATTTCCCTCGCCATTGCCCTGGTGCTTGGCGGTTCACTGGCTTACCTGTTCTGGAAACAAAGGAAAGAAGCAAGGAATATTGAACGGGCCCGCGAAAACAAACTGAACCAGGAAGCAGCCATTGATGCCGGTACCCGCCAGCTGCAACTGCAGGCCTATGAACGCCTGATCCTGCTGGTAGACCGCATTGCGTTGCCCAACCTGATCAGCAGGGTAAACCAGCAGGGACTGAGCGCACGGGAAATGCAGGCATTGCTGGTGCAAACCATCAAACAGGAATTTGAATACAATGTTACGCAGCAGATTTATGTAACCCAGGAATCGTGGGACGCAGTGCGTAACCTGAAAGACCAGAACCTCCTGATCATAAACCAGATCAGTTCCTATCTGCCCGAAGAAGCTACCGGGCAGGACCTTAACCGCAGTATACTGGAGATGCTGATGCAATCGCCCAAAGCATCTTTGCACAATGTAGTGGCCGATGTGTTGAGCTTCGAAGCAAAGAAGTTGATGAAGTGAGGTATGGCTGGCAACATACCCGGGAATGCTGGTGCTATTGGCGATAGCATTTCTTTATTTGAGGCGAAGACATTCATGAAGTGACCGAAACCTGGCAATAAACAAGTGCCGGCGCCCTCGGTGTTGGCAGAAAATCCTTTACGTGGGTATGGCTTCCGGGGTTGCATAAACACGCGTCCGGTACCCTCGCAACCCGCCATTCAATTGATTTCGGCTATTCATAGATGCTTTGTCACCTGTGCACCGTGTTTTTTACTGAACTCTTATCGCGTCATGTCAGAAAAAAAAATATTTACCGACAGCGGCATTGAAATCAAAACGGTATATGGTCCGTCTGACCTGCCTCCGATGTCCGCCGAAAAGCCGGGGGAATTTCCCTTTACCCGCGGCGTACAGGCCGATATGTACCGGGGCAAATTATGGACCATGCGCCAGTATGCCGGCTTTTCCACCGCAGAAGATAGCAATAAACGTTACCATTATCTCCTTTCGCAGGGCGTAATGGGCCTGAGTGTGGCCTTTGACCTTCCTACACAGATTGGTTACGACAGCGATCATCCGCTGGCCGAGGGGGAAGTGGGCAAAGTAGGCGTTGCCATCGACAGCCTGGAAGATATGCAAACCCTGTTCAAAGGCATACAACTGGAACAGGTATCCACCTCCATGACCATCAATGCCACCGGATTCGTACTGCTGGCGTTGTATGTAGCGCTGGCCAAACAGCAGGGCGCCGATCTGAAAAAAATTTCCGGCACCATTCAAAATGATATATTGAAAGAATATGCGGCACGGGGCACCTATATTTATCCTCCCCGCCCTTCCATGCGCATCATTACCGATATTTTTGAATGGTGCAGCCAGGAGTTGCCCAAATGGAATACCATATCCATTTCAGGTTATCATATCAGGGAAGCGGGCAGCACGGCAGTGCAGGAAGTGGCCTTCACCCTTAGTAACGGCAAGGCCTATGTGAAAGCAGCATTGGAAAAAGGGCTCGACATCAATGTATTTGGAAAACGCCTGTCGTTCTTCTTCAATGCGCATAACAATTTGTTTGAAGAAGTGGCCAAATTCAGGGCCGCACGCCGCATGTGGGCAACCATGATGAAGGAAATGGGCGCTACCGATCCCAAAGCCATGATGCTGCGTTTTCATACCCAAACCGGCGGCAGCACGCTCACGGCACAACAACCGTTGAACAATATCAGTCGCGTTACCATACAAACCCTGGCCGCTGTGCTGGGTGGCACCCAGTCGCTCCACACCAATGGCTACGACGAAGCCCTCAGCCTGCCTACTGAAGAGGCTGCGCGGATAGCACTGCGCACGCAGCAGATAGCCGCCTATGAAAGCGGCATAGCCGACACGGCCGATCCCCTGGCCGGTTCTTACCTGGTAGAATCCCTTACCAGCGAAATAGAAAAACGGGCTTTTGAACTCATTGCACAAATTGATGCGCTGGGAGGCAGCGTGACCGCCATCGAGCAGGGATTCATCCAGGACGCCATTGCCAGAAGTTCGTATGAATATCAACGTAAGATAGAGACCGGAGAAAAGATTATTGTAGGCGTAAACAAATTCCAGGTAGAAGAAAAAGATACCACGCCCGTATTGAAGGTAGATGATTCCATACGTCATATGCAGGCCCAACGGCTGGCGGCGCTGCGTAGCAGGCGCAACAATGAACGGTGTGCCCAATCGCTGCAAACCCTGGCCGATAAAGCAGTCAGCGGCGAAAACATCATGCCGGCCGTCATTGCTGCCGTTGAAAACTTTTGCACCCTGGGAGAAATTGCCGATACGCTGCGGAAGATTTTTGGAGAACACAAATAATGAGCTGAAGTGCCGCTTGTTCCAACAATAGTTACCACCGAAACAGCATTGCAGGATATCCTTCGCCTGCAACAGTTGAACCTGAAGCAACATGTAGCGCCGGAAGAAAGAAAGGAACAGGGTTTCCTCACGGTGCAACACACCCTGGAGATGCTGCAACTGATGCACAGGGAGGCGCCCAGTATTATTGTAAAAGACGGGAATGAACTGGCAGGTTATGCGTTAACCATGCTCCGCTCCTGCCGTCAACTGATCCCTACGCTGGAACCGATGTTCCATGCATTTGACCGGCTGACCTGGAAGGGAAAACCCTTGAATGATTATGCCTATTATGCCATGGGACAAATTTGCGTGGCGAAGCAATACCGCGGCATGGGCGTATTTGATCTGTTGTATCAACACCATCGCACCACATATCAATCCCGGTACGATTTTATCATAACAGAAGTTTCCACCAGCAATACCCGCTCCCTGCGGGCGCACGAACGGGTTGGCTTCACCACCATTCATACCTACCGCGATGCCCTTGATGAATGGGCAGTGGTATTGTGGGCGTGGTAGTTAAGTGTTCGCATAACACACATCGACTGGCTGTACCCCCATTCAAAAATTTTCAATACATTCAATTACAAAACAACCAAAATGGGGGAACGACTGCAACGATTTACCATCGCCTGCCTGTTACTGACCGCAGGCATAGCCGGTTATGCACAAAAATCACCAACCGCAGCAGAGAAAAAAATCCACGCGCTCATCGAGCAAAAATCAAAAGCGCTATTGCCCAAAGTGATTGCATGGCGCCGGCACATTCATCAACATCCTGAATTATCCAACCGGGAATTCAAAACAGCCGCCTACATAGCGGACCATCTTCGCAAACTGGGACTGGAAGTGCAAACAGGTATTGCCAAAACCGGCGTGGTAGGCATTCTGCGCGGCGGCAAGCCCGGCCCGGTAGTGGCATTGCGCGCCGATATGGACGCCTTGCCGGTGGAAGAACGCGTAAACATTCCTTTCAAATCAACGGTAAGGGCTGAATACCTGGGAGATACCGTGCCGGTAATGCATGCCTGTGGTCATGATACGCATGTGGCCATGCTGATGGGCGCAGCAGAAGTGCTGGCTGCCATCAAAAATGAAGTGCCGGGCACTGTAAAATTTATTTTCCAGCCGGCCGAAGAAGGACCTCCCGGCGATGAAGAAGGCGGCGCGCCACTGATGATCAAAGAAGGTGTGATGGAAAATCCCACAGTGGATGTGGTATTCGGCATGCATATCCAGGCCGATGTTGAAGTAGGCAAGTTCGAATACAAACCCGGCGCCTTCATGGCTTCCAGTGATTGGTTTACCATTAAGGTGAAAGGGAAGCAATCGCACGGATCGCAACCGTGGAAGGGAGTGGACCCCATTGTTGTTTCTACAGCAATTATCAATGCGCTGCAAACCATCGTAAGCCGTCAGTCGGAACTAACGAAAGCGCCGGTGGTGATTACGGTAGGAAAATTTCACAGCGGCGTTCGTCCCAATATCATCCCGGAAGAAGCCATATTGGAAGGCACCATTCGTACGCTTGACAGTCGCATGCAACAGGAAACCCATGAGCGCATTCGCAAAGTGGCAACCACCATTGCCGAAGCCATGGGCGCTACCGCGGAAGTAACCATCGATACCAAAACGCTTGTTACCTATAATGATCCTGAGCTGGTGAAAAAAATGTTGCCTAGTTTGGAAAAAGTAGCTGGCAAAGAAAATGTGAGCGAGCGGGCGTGGACAACCGGCGCCGAAGATTTCTCTTTCTTTGGCGAAAAGGCCCCTGCCTTTTTCTTTTACATAGGCGGCAGGCCCTCCGGCACCGATCGCAGGCAAGCGCCGCCCCATCATACGCCCGATTTTTATGTGGACGATAGCAGGCTGGATGTGGGGGTAAAAATGTTTTGTACGCTGGTGTTTGATTATAATAGCGTTCACAAGACGCAGGTGCCTAACCAGGGGCTATAACAATAAGCTATACAACAAGTCGCCACTTCCTGGCGCATCCAGCTGTAAACTCATCCCCCGCTGGGGGCGCCAAACTTAATATAGCAACAATGTCGCATGGATGGGGGTGGTCGGCAAAAGCTGATACATCATCGGTTCTGATGCTGCACCTTTGCCCACGTATCTTTCAACGTAACCGTCCGGTTAAACACCAGCTTCTCTTCCGATGCATCCTTATCAAGACAGAAATACCCTTTGCGCAGAAACTGGTAGCGGTCATGGAAACGCGCTTTGGCCAGCTCGGGTTCTGCTACGGCATTGGAGATGACTTGCAATGAATCGGGGTTGATATAATCCTTAAAATCACCTTCTGCGTTGGACAGGTCTTCTACCTTGAACAACCGGTCGTACAAACGCACTTCCACCGGTATACCATGCCCCACACTTACCCAATGCAGCGTGCCCTTTACATGAATGCCCGAAGTGTCGGCGCCGCTCTTGCTTTCGGGAATGTAAGTGCAACGCAGTTCCGTGATGTTGCCGGACGCATCTTTGATCACCTCATCACAACGGATAATATAGGCGCTCTTCAACCGCACCATCTGACCGGGCGCCAGACGGAAGAATTTTTTGGGCGGATTTTCCATGAAATCTTCCCGTTCAATATACAGCTCGCGACTGAAAGGCACTTCGCGATAGCTGGTATTGGGGTCTTCGGGATTGTCTTCACTGCGCAACAGTTCCACCTGGTCTTCGGGGTAATTGGTAATAACGATCTTCAGCGGATCGAATACCACCATCCTGCGCAGCGCAATTTTGTTCAGGTGTTCGCGCACGCAAAACTCCAGCAGCGATACATCAATGAGGTTATCTCTTTTTGCCACGCCGATCCGTTCGCAGAAATCCCGGATGGATTCAGGCGTAAACCCTCTGCGCCGGAGCCCACTGATGGTAGGCATGCGCGGATCATCCCAACCTTCCACATATTTCTCATTCACCAGCTGCAACAACTTCCGTTTGCTCATCACCGTATAACTCAGGTTCAGTCGCGCGAATTCATATTGGCGGGAAGGAAAAATTTCCAGTTTTTCGATGAACCAGTCGTACAAAGGCCGGTGCGGAATAAACTCCAGCGTACAGATAGAGTGCGTTATTCGCTCGATGGAATCGCACTGACCATGAGCGAAGTCGTACATCGGGTAAATGCACCATTTATTGCCGGTACGATGGTGATGCGCGTGTTTGATGCGGTACATAACGGGGTCGCGCATATGCATATTGGGCGAAGCCATATCGATTTTGGCACGCAGCACCCGCTCGCCGTCTTTGTATTTGCCGGCGCGCATGTTTTCGAACAATTCCAGGTTTTCCTCCACGCTCCTGTTACGGTAAGGGCTTTCCTTACCGGGAGTGGTAGGCGTTCCTTTCATTTCGGCAATCTGTTCACTGGTGGAATCGTCTACATAGGCCAGTCCCTTTTTGATAAGGGTGATGGCAAACTGGTATAATTGTTCAAAATAATCAGAAGCATAAAATTCATTGGCCCATTGAAAGCCCAGCCATTGTACGTCGGCCTTGATGCTTTCCACATACTCCGTTTCTTCCGTAACAGGATTGGTATCATCAAACCGCAGGTTGGTTTTGCCGCCAAA
>CALCIN010000024.1 GCA_937961055.1 uncultured Chitinophagaceae bacterium
TATTGACAATTGTTAACTGCAAAAAACTAAATGACTGTGGCGTACGAAAACAACGACAAAAGAATGGAAAGCGTTTACAGCAAACGCATCAGGGCCGGGAAGAGAAGAACGTATTTCTTCGATGTGCGGGCAACCCGGGGCAATGATTACTATATCACCATTACGGAAAGTCGCAAGAAGTTTAACGAGAATGGTTACGACAGGCACAAAATCTTCCTGTACAAAGAAGATTTCAACAAATTCCTGAAAGCGTTGACTGAGGCAGTAGATTACGTGAAAACAGAGCTGATGCCCAACTTCGATTTCGACGCCTACAATCATGACCAGGTAGCAGACGCTGAAGTGGAAGATCTCGCTTCTGAAACTTCTGCCATGGGCATTACCAGCGCCAGCAATGGTGCAGGCAGTGCAGATGCCAATGAAGAAGTAGACAAGTGGTAAAACCGCTTTTAAAACAATATTTTGTGTGCTCCTGACGTATTAATCAGGGGCTTTTTTTTGTCCCTTGAAAACCCTTAATTCAATTCAACATCCTTATGCTAAAAACGCTACCTTATGTGGCGCTGCTGTGCCTCATCTTTGCGGGTATTTTTCTTATTCCTTCCAGAAAAAAGACTTCCCTGAAAGAGCCGGAACGATCGGCCAAGTTCGACAACATCCGGCAGATCATGGAGCAGGAATTCAGGCGTACACGCGATCCCAAATTGAACCGGGTTCCGCGTGAACGGTTGCTGGTTGCACAGGAAGTGAAAGCGGCACGACTGGCTGCTATGGAAGCCGCCATGGCCGTACCTGGCATTAACTGGACCGAACGCGGCCCCAACAACATAGGTGGCAGAACAAGAGCGGTGTGGTTCGATCTGAACGATGCGCCCAACTACAGGAAAGTGTGGGCGGCAGGCGTAAGCGGCGGTCTGTGGTACACCAATGATATCACGGTCGCTACGCCGGTATGGAATAAGGTGGACGATTTTTTCGATAACCTCGCCATTACCTGTTTTGTGCAGGACCCCGACAGTCCCAATGTCATGTATTTCGGTACCGGCGAAGGCTGGTTCAATATCGATGCGGTGCAGGGTATGGGTATATGGAAATCTGAGGATGGAGGAGCTACCTGGGACAGGTTGCCATCAACCAGTGACTTTTTATACGTACAGGATTTATTGATCGATGCTAACGGGCACCTGTATGCGTCTGTTCGTCCTACGCAAACGGGCGCAGGGGCTTTCGGGGTGCAGAAATCGACCAATGGCGGCAATAGCTGGACACAGGTATTAGGTTCGCCCGTTTTTGGTTCTTCACCGCGGGGCGCCGACCTCGAACTGGCATCCAATGGCGATATCTATGCTTCATTGGGCACCACTGGCAGCAACGGCGGTATATACCGTTCCATATTTGCCACGCATGGTGCCAGTACAGGCAATGCAGGCACCTGGGTGAATATTACGCCCAATTCCGCAGGCGTCATCCAGGAGCCCAACAATTTCTGGAATCGTATAGAACTGGCCTGCGCGCCCAGTAATGCCAATATCGTGTATGCATTGTTCCAGGGCTATGGTTCTGCTAACTGTACTTCCATTCAGCAATACAATGCGGCCACCAACACCTGGACGGTTCGTTCAGTGCCTACCATTGTTGACCAGGGGGCCTTTTCCAACTTTACACGCGGTCAGGCGTTTTACGACCTGATTGCGGCCGTAGACCCGAATGATGCCAACAGGCTCTACATAGGTGGTGTGGACGCCCTGCGATCAGACAATGGCGGCGCCAGCTGGATGCAAATGTCCACCTGGTCGTTGTTCAGCGCGCCCGCATTTACACCGGGCCAGTATGTACATGCCGACCACCATGCCATTGTGTATGTGCCGGGCAGCTCTTCACGCGTGCTCTGGGGAACAGACGGCGGTTTGTATTATACCACCAATGCCGATATTACCGGCGGGGCCAAACCAACCTGGACGGCCAAAAACACCGGCTATAATGTTACGCAGTATTACTCCTGCGCCATACATCCTACACTTACCAATTATTTTCTGGCAGGCGCCCAGGACAACGGAACCCACCAGTTTACGGCAGCGGGCATGAACAGCGTTACAGAAGTGACAGGAGGTGACGGTGGATTTACGCACATAGACCAGGACGAACCCAATATCCAGATTACCTCCTACGTGAACAACAATTACTTTGTGTCCACCAACGGAGGAGCCAGTTTCGTAACCCGTTCAAAGAATGGGAGAGGGGATTTTATCAATCCTTCCGACTACGACAATACCGCCAATATCCTGTATGCAGGGGATAACCAGGATTCTTTTTACAGGTGGACCAGCCCTGCCACGAACGGTCCGGATGCGCAGGTATTGGTGACCAGTTTCAATGGATCGTTTGTTTCGCATGTTACTGTTTCACCCCTCACGCCCAACAGGGTGTACTTCGGTTTGTATAATGGTTCGGTGGTGATGGTAGACAATGCGCACACCGGTACTGCCAAAACAGGCGTGATCATCAAGCCTGCTGTTATAGGCCATGTTGTTTCCTGCATTGCTATAGACCCTGCCGACGAAAACCATATGCTGGTTACTTACAGCAATTACGGCGTTAACCAGGTATGGGAATCGAACAATGCATTGTCTGGCTCGCCCACCTGGACGGTGGTAGACGGCGACCTGCCGGATATGCCGGTACGCTGGGCCATGTTTGACCCCCGCAATTCCGACTGGGCCATACTGGCCACAGAATTGGGCGTGTGGTCTACCGACAATCTTGATGGAGCGGCTACTGCCTGGTCGCCCACCAACAGCGGCCTGGCCAACGTGCGCGTGGATATGCTGCAATACCGCCCGTCTGATGGCACCATTGCTGCGGCTACACATGGACGTGGGTTGTTTACGGCAGTAATTCCACAGGTTACGACGCCTGATATCAACTTCCAGTCTGGCAGTACGGTTGCCACAGAACAAACGATTAGTTCCGACGGCTGCCTTGGCTACCGGGATTATTCCGTAACAATGACCATTGCCAATCCTCCCACGGGCGATGCCACTATTACCGTAAACATAGAACCGGGCAATACCGCTACGCCGGGACAGGATTTTGATTATACTACCAATGGCAGCTTTACCACGCCATCGAACAGTTTTGTATTTGCCAGCGGATCAACCACGCCCCATACCATTACGGTGCGCGTGTATGATGACCCGGAAGTGGAACCGGCAGAATCGTTTACTTTGTCCTATACCATCAGCGGCACCACCAATGCACAGCCTGGCATCGGTGCGCAGTTGCATACCTTTACCATTAACAGTGATGATGGAGTACCTGCAGCCGATACGGTGGCAGCTATTGTGGGTACCTACAATGCCAACCTTCCGGCGCCTTTCTTCGCTACGTATACCGACGGGCGGTTCCAACAGTTGTACCTCGCCTCGGAACTGACCGCAGCAGGTTTCTCCAAAGGCACCGTTACAGAAATTGGTCTGTATGTGGTGCAGAAGAACACTTCGGCGCCCTATAATGGCTTTACTATCAAAATGAAGAACACGGCTACTACCACGCTTACGGGTGCTGGCCCATTCGAGTCAGGCACAACCGTTGTGTTCGGGCCCGTGAACTATTCCACTGTTATGAACCTGAACGTCTTTCCGCTTACCACACCTTTTGAGTGGGACGGTGTGTCGAACCTGCTGGTGGAAATTTGTTATGACAACACCACAGCTTCCGGGGCAGATGACCTGGTAGCTGGTACCGGCCCCATGCCCATGTCCCAATTTATGTTGGCTAACAGTGGAACGGGGTGTACGCTGCCCAATGCAAACTATGTATTTTCAGATGGTGGGGCCAGACCGGTGATGGCTTTTTCGATTGCCAGCCTCACACCTGTTGCGTCTGCCCTCAGTACAAGCAGCACTGCTTACCTCGGACCGAACAGCGATGTATATTTCTATTCTTCCACCGGTGAAATAATGGCGCGGATCAGGAACCTGTCTGCTCACGATTATGGTTGTACGCAGGTAGTGATTGATCGCGCTGGCACAGGCGCTACAGCGTTCTGGAACAACACGCCTGCACAATACCTGATGGATAAAACCTTCCGGGTAATACCCACCAACAATAATCCTTCCGGTCAATATGAAATAACGTTGTATTATACAGAAGATGAAGTGAACGGTTGGGAAGCGGCTACGGGACAATCTTTCAATGCCATACAAATGGTGAAAGTGCCCAGCCAGATTTCGAACGTAACACCTGCCACACCCGAACCCGACGGACCAGCCAGCGTGCAGGTTGTTGATCCTGTAAGGGGTAGCTTCGGTAGCAACGCTACGCTCACGTTTACCTTCCTGAACGGATTCTCCGGGTTCGGCGCCGGTATTCCGGGTTCTGCACTGCCCGTAACCCTGCTCGGCTTTGAAGGCAAAATGGTGAACAACACGGCCCAGCTTGCCTGGAAAACAGCCACCGAACAAAACAGCATGGGCTTTGAAATAGAAAAGAGCAACGATGGCGTTACCTTCCACAAGATCGGGTATGTGGCGGCGGCCGGCAACAGTACCGATACACGTTCGTACCAGTTTACGGATGAAAACATCACCCATGCTGACAATTATTATCGATTGAAGCTGCTCGATATTAATGGCAGTGCTACCTATAGCAAGGTATTGTTGCTGAAATATTTCACGCAGCCGTTAACCAAAGTGAAACTGTTGCGCAATCCTGTGCAGGATTACCTGGATATGGAATTCGACGGATTGCCCAACGGAGCAGTAGGCATCAAACTCGTTGACCTGAATGGCCGCATACTCGGCACCTGGAACAATCCGCAGGTATTGCAGACACGCATGCGTGTAAACATCGGCGGTTTGCACCTGGCAAAAGGCGCTTACATCATGCAGGTGCAGGTGAACGGTAAAAACTTTACAGAAAGAATACTGAAAGAATAACAGCACACACATGCAAAAAAAAAGGTCGCCATTACCTGACATGGCGACCTTTTTTATGCATGAAAATTTATACCCTTTACTGATGAAGTGGCGAAAGCATTGCAGCCGGCGGCGCCATACATTTTTCAGGAGCCCTGCCGCATTTGCTTGTACGCGTTGATCAGTCCGTTGGTGCTGGCGTCATGACTGCTCACCTGCTTGTCATGTTCCAGCTCCGGCAATATCTTGTTGGCCAGTTGCTTCCCCAGTTCCACTCCCCACTGATCGAAACTGAAAATATTCCAGATCACGCCCTGCACAAATATCTTGTGCTCATACAAAGCGATCAGTTGTCCCAAAGTGTAAGGAGTGATTTTCTTAACAAGAATACTGTTGGTAGGCCGGTTGCCGGCGAATACCTTAAACGGCACCAGTCTTTTGATTTCCGCCTCCGTTTTTCCCGCTTTTTGCAGTTCTTCGGCAGCTTCCGCTTCCGATTTGCCATTCATCAGCGCTTCTGTTTGCGCAAAAAAGTTCGAAAGGAGTTTGACGTGATGGTCACCCACGGGATTGTGACTGATGGCCGGCGCAATAAAATCGCAGGGAATCAGCAGCGTGCCCTGGTGAATAAGCTGGTAAAAGGCATGCTGGCCATTGGTGCCAGGTTCGCCCCAGATCACGGGCCCGGTGCTCCAGGCAACCGGTTGCCCGTTGCGGTCGGTGCTCTTGCCGTTGCTTTCCATATTGCCCTGCTGGAAATAAGCGGCAAAGCGGTGCAGGTATTGGTCGTAGGGGAGAATGGCCTCGGTTTGCGCGCCAAAGAAATTGGTATACCAGATACCGATCAGCGCCATGATTACGGGTATATTTTGTTCAAACGACGACGTTTCAAAATGCCGGTCAATGGAATGGGCGCCTTTCAGCAGCCATTCAAAATTTTCATACCCTATATACAATGCGATAGACAAACCAATGGCGCTCCACAGGGAATAGCGACCGCCTACCCAATCCCAGAATGCAAACATGTTGGCCTGGTCTATGCCGAATTTTATTACCTCTTTTTCATTGGTAGAAAGCGCTACAAAATGCTTTGCAATATGCGCCTCCTCTTTGGCATGTTTCAGGAACCAACGGCGGGCAGTATGCGCATTCGTCATGGTTTCCTGCGTGGTAAAGGTTTTGGAGGCAACCAGGAACAGCGTTTCTTCAGGGTTTACCTGTTTCAGCGTTTCACTGATATGCGTTCCGTCGATGTTCGACACAAACCAGGCGCGCATACCAGGTAGATGGTAAGGCTTCAGCGCTTCGGTAACCATATAGGGTCCGAGATCGCTGCCGCCAATGCCGATATTGACAATGTTGCGAATCGGTTTGCCGGTATATCCTGTCCATTCGCCACTGTGTATGCGGGCGCAAAACTGCCGCATTTGTTCCTGCACGGCCCTTACCTGCGGCATTACGTCCCTGCCATCGGAATAAATGGGCTTGTCTGAAAAATTGCGCAAGGCAATATGCAATACCGAACGGTCCTCCGTTTCATTGATCTTTTCACCGGAAAACATCGCTTCGATGGCTTCCTTTACCTTGCTTTCTCTTGCCAGCCGCAGCAGCAAAACAAGCGTTTTCTCATTGATGCGGTTTTTGGAATAGTCGAAAAGCAGGTCTTCAAAAGCAATGGAGTACTTTTTGAAACGATCGGGGTCACGGGCAAAGAGCTCACGCATATGCATACCCGCTATTTCCTCATAATGAATTTTCAGCAGGTCCCAGGCTTTGGTCTGATCCGGTCGAATTTTTGGTAACATGGGGCAAATTTATTGACTATTCACCACTTGCTATTGATCGCTTCCATTACTTTTCGCACCATTTCCGGGCTAATGTCCAGGTGAAGCACCATCCGTATCTGGGTGGGTGAAATAGCAATGCAGCGAATATTGTGCGATTTCAATTTTTCTACAATCTGTGCGGGTTGATAAGGCGCTTTGATCTCCACAATCACAATATTGGTTTCTACCGGCAGAATGGAAGCCGTGAAAGGCTGTTGCTGCAGGGCAGCGGCTATCTGTTGCGCATGGGCATGGTCTTCGGCCAGTCGTTCGATATGATTTTCCAGTGCATAAATGCCGCAGGCGGCCAGGTACCCTGCCTGCCGCATGCCGCCGCCGAATACTTTGCGGATACGTCTTGCGCGCTGTATGAATGCCTTTGTGCCCAGCAGCAGGCTGCCGGCCGGGCAGCCCAGTCCCTTGTTGAGGCATACCGAAATGCTGTGAAAAACCGCGCCATAATCCTTTGCCTTTTCACCTGTAGCTACCAATGCATTGAACAGCCGGGCACCGTCGAGGTGCAGTTGCAATCCATGGCGGTCGCATACTTCGCGGATGCGCCGGATATCGTCCAACCGGTAACAGGAACCGCCGCCGCGGTTCGATGTATTTTCTAAACACACCAGCGAGGTGCGGGCCTTGTGTACATCATCGGGATTGATAGCGGCCGCTACCTGTTCAGCGGTTATACGTCCCCGTGACCCATCCAGCAATCGCACCTGTGCGCCGGAATTGAAGGCAATGCCGCCTCCTTCGTACTGGTACACGTGGGCTGTTTTATCGCAGATTACTTCATCGCCCGGTTGCGTATGGGCTTTGATGGCTATTTGGTTCGACATGGTGCCCGACGGACAAAACAAAGCGGCTTCCATACCAAACAGCGATGCAGCCATTGCCTCCAGTTGGTTTACTGAAGGATCTTCTCCAAATACATCGTCGCCTACCGGCGCTTTGTACATGGCATCCAGCATGCCCGGTGTGGGCCGGGTAACTGTATCAGAACGCAAATCAATGATCATAACGTAGAAATGAATGGCGAAATTAACGCCATTATGCTTTGCTACCCGCATTTCGGGATGGTATTAACCTTCTTTGAATTTAAACCGGTGGCGCAATGGTGCCATTGGTGGTGCAATGTTGCACAAAGGGGCCTGTATGCACAACCCCGGTAATACCGAAGCTGCATGGAATGACGAAAACAGCACAGGTCGTCTACAATTGGGAAAAATGTTGGCTGGCCTTATCGATGCATGCAATTCCCCGGTTGACGCTTTTCAAAATTCACGGCTACAACATGAATTGTGAATTTATATGTTTAGATTGCCGCAAATGTTGAATGAACCGGTCGTGGTTGCCGGAACACTTCATTAATTTTGACGTTCACATTCAAACACTCTCCACTTGGGTAACCGGTTATTTGGTATCATTGTGCTCCTTGCATGGTCGTTTGTAGTGTATGGGCAGCAACAGGACAAGCTTCCGTTTGCAACCAGGCCCGTACAGCCTGCCCAGGCAAAGCAATATGTGTTTACGCATTTCAGTTCCTTCAACGGTCTTGCTTCCAATATTGTAAACAATGTTATTCAGGACAGGAACGGGTATATGTGGCTGGCCACCTTTGATGGACTGCAGCGGTACGATGGTAACAAATTCCTCACTTTCCGGCATGAGCCCGGCAACCCGAAATCAGTACCGGGCAATGTGATCTCCAAAGTTTTCGAAGACGCGCAGGGAAATATCTGGATACTGGCGCAAAATCATACCATTGGTATTTTCAATCCCAACGATTTCACTTTTACCGAAGTGCCTATTGTGGGCAACTCCGAAAAGGACCCTTATGCCATTGTGCTGCTGGAGCAGGACCCTGAAGGAAGGGCGGTAATCTATGTGGCCAGGAAAGGCATTTTCACCTACGACAGCCGCCGCAAAGTATTTGTGGATACGCATCCCTTTCATCTGCCGTTCGATAACGACCATTTTATTGCCTACCACTATGTTGACCGGTCGGGGCAGTTCTGGTTTGCAGGGCTGTCGGGCCTTTCTATGTACGACCTGCGTACACGAAACCTCAACTATGGTGCGCACAATCCGGATAGCAACGAAGTGGTGCGGCAACTGGCCGGTGAAAGAATGTTGGTGAATGTTTTTGGCATGAAAGGCGATGAGTTCTGGTATGTAACGTGGAATTCAAAAGATGTGGGAGCGCCGTTGATCATAGTGCACAACATGATTACCGGTAAGAAAGAAAAATACAGCATTGGCGTGCAATTTGGCCTGGGTTACTTTGAACTTGGCGGTGCATTGATCCAACGTAACGGTCGCATGTGGGTGCATGGCAAGGGATTCCTGGTAGAGTATACCGGTGGACAACAACCATTTCAACTGGTGCGCAATGAATCAGGGGAACAGACCATCAAGTTTGATATAATGTTCAGCATGTATGAAGACCGTGAACAGAATATCTGGGTCTCTACCGATAACGGCGTATACATGTTCAATCCCGATGCGCAATTGTTTACCAGCTATAAACTGATCCGTCCCGACGGCTCCGGCCTTATTGAAGGGCCGGCGCAAACAGCCCTTCAATTGCCTGATGGAAGCATATTCGTAGGCAGTTGGGGAGGAGGTTTATACTATTACGACAGCCTGCTGAATCCCTTACCCCTGCCGCGATGCATGCAGAAATATGTGGCGCCCTATTCCATCTGGTGCATGATTTATCACCGCAACACCGGAAAAGTGTGGTTCGGTTTACAGGAAGGAGGCATTATTGTATACGATCCGCAGGCGCAAACGGCAGAAGATTTTTATCCTCCCATCATGGAGCGTATTACCGTGAGGACCGTTACCGAAGATTTGCAGGGTAACCTGTGGTTCGGTTTGCAGCGCGGACAAATCATAAAATGGGATGCAAAACTGGCCGGCAATAATCCCAGGAAAGGGTATGTAATGGTGAAGGGCATTGATTACAAGTATGTGTTCAAAATCATGACCGACAGCAAGGGTTATATCTGGGCAGGCACCATTGCCAATGGTTTGTACAAATATGACCCCGTTACGCATGCCCAGCTCGAACACATCACCAGGCAGGGACCGGAAGGGTACAGGCTAATGCACAGCGACGCCGGTGATATACTGCAGTACAACGACAGTTTGTTACTGATTGCATCGGGCGGCATCAACGTACTCAATCTCAATACCCGTAAAATAACGTATATCACCAGCCGCGATGGCTTGCCTGCCAATCCCGTAATGTGTTTTCAGAAAGATAAGGAAGGCATGCTCTGGATGGGATTGATGCACGGTCTGTGCCGGGTAAACCTCGAAAAGAAAATTTTTACGCGCTACGACCGGCGTGATGGGTTGTTCTTCGATAATTTTTTTCAGGCAGGGGCTACCCGGCTGCGCGATGGCCGGCTGATCTTTTTAACCGATCACGATTTCTTCACGTTCAATAGCGAAAAGTCCGGGCAGGTACCGTCACCACCGCAACTGGTATTCACCGAATTTCGTGTGGCCAATAAAAACCTGCGTCTCGATTCGCTCAATGCGCTCGATGTCATTCACCTGGACCACGACAATAATACGGTGCACATTGAGTTCAGCAGTATGGCCTACCAGCGACAAAACAAGTTGTTGTACTACTATATGCTGGAAGGCATGGACAAGGACTGGAAATTTGCCGGCGACCGCCTGGAAGCGGTGTATAACTATCTTCCACCGGGAAAATATACCTTCCGTGTGCGCAGTGAAAATGCCAATGGGGATACCAGCCCGGAAACTACCTTACGCATCATCGTTAGTCCGCCTTTCTGGAAAACCTGGTGGTTTTATGGACTGGTCCTGCTCGCGGTAGCCGGTATTTTGTACTGGATCGACCGGGAACGTGTAAGTCGTTTGGTAGCCCTGCAAAAAGTAAGATCACAAATTGCGGCCAACCTGCACGAAGAAATCAACAGCACGCTCAACAACATCAACCTGCTGAGTGAAATGGCCAAGATCAAGGCCGATAAAGATATTCTTCGCTCCAAAGAATACATTGACCAGATCAGCGAGAAAAGCCAGCATATGATCATTGCCATGGACGATATGCTCTGGAGCATCGACCCGGCCAATGACAGTATGGAAAAAATGTTGCTGCGCATGCGTGAATACGTGGAAGCATTGAAAAACCTGCATGGCGTTGACCTGCAAATGGTGGTGGATGATGAAGTGCGTTCGCTGCGCCTCAATATGCGCATACGGCATGAATTGTTCCAGGTGTTCAAGGAAATCCTGCGCGACATGTCCATCCGTTCCCAGGATGCGCAGTTGCTGGTGAACATAGATCTGCTGAAATCAAAACTGTATTTACAGGTACACGATGTTTCATCACAGTCAGATCTTGCGCTCAGCGGACTGGTAATGGCCACCTTGCGGAAAAGGGTGGCCGCTATAGGAGCGGAGCTGGATGTGCAGCATCATCACAAAGGGGCGTCGGTAACCCTGCTGATACCGGTGAAGTAGCATTCAACGCTTTACACTCTCCGCCTGCCTTTTTTCCGGATCAGCTGGTTAAATGCCAAATCCACCATGATCTTGCTGTCTATCTCAAAAAACTGGCTGAGCGTTACCAATTCTTCCAAAGTAAACTGCTCTGTATGCGTGATAAGGCGCGCGAGCCGGTTATAATTGGTTCCCAAATCATTCGCCACAACGCTCCGTGGAATATGATCGAATATCTGGCTGAACTCTGTAATATGCCCCGCCTGAATCAAAAGCTTAACAGTGTTGTATCGGCGATCTTTTTCCATGCGCAAATAAATAAATATCCTCAGGTTCTACCGTGAGACCCTTACAACATATTTTATTTTACTGACGATTGATTTTTCTGTCCCGTACGGTTCGTCAGTATTTTGTACAGCTTCTGTAATGTGGAGGGGAAAAATACAGTTTGCGTACTAAAAAAATTAGCATAAATTTACTATGAATTTTGGTAACAAAGCCAAATCAATGATGAAAAAATTGCTATACACCCGTGGCACAATTGTGGCAGCATGCCTGTAGGATTTTTGAACAAAATCGGCTGTTATGCATAATCCGTTCGGGCGTTTAACCACCAGGCTGTTATGTTCGCTGCTGGCCGGCGGCAACCGGTATTTCGTGCGCCAGACCTTTTTGCGCGGTTTGAACCCGCTCGATCCTATGCAAAAGGCGGCATTCCTGTTTACGCATTACAGCTCGTATGGTGAGGCAAAGGCGCACTATGATCATTTGACTGGCGACCCCAACCGCTTCCTGTACGACAGCGCCGATGCCCGCCACCTGGCACGATTGGAAACGGCCGCCCGCCAGCAGCCGGAGTACCCGGTATATTCGCCTTTGCTTAACAAACCATGGCAACCATCAGCACGCATAGCGGAACAAATCCGCCGGTACATCAATCATCATTTACACTGGACGCCCGCCCGGCGCACGGCGGTGGAAGCAGACCTGGTGAATGAATTCGGCGAATTATTCGTTAATTTAAAGTATAGAGAGCGCACGGCTAAGGTGCCCTTGGCAGATATTGAACAGGCAGGTGCTCCTGCCAGTCAGTAGTTTGCAACAGGCGTCTAATCGCGATGAAAACAGGAACGGATCAACACAACCTACCAACCTTCAAAATACCATAAGCATATGTGCTACGACATTTCCTTTTCCTCAAACATAGAACTTATTGCAGACTATCTGCCCGGCATAGTGATAGATCCGCAACTCAATATTGATTTTGACAGCCTCATTCACGTGCAGGCGCAGGCCTTTCGCAAATACCCGATTGTTTTGTTGGAAGATGATCAGTATAAACTGAAGCAGTTTGAATGGGGCGTGATTGCCGATTATATGAACACGCCTGAAAAAATAAAGCAGGGGCGGCAGTGGATGTGCAATGCGCAAAGTGAAAAGATCATTGGCGATAAGCGATCGTTCTGGCGAAGAATACGATCAAAGCGATGCCTGATCCCGGTAACGGCCATCTACGAACACCGTGAAATCAAAGGCTGGAAAAATAAAGTGCCGTATCTCGTACGCATGAAAGACAGGCCACTGTTTTGCATTCCCGGGCTCTATTATTATTCGCCCATACCAGATCCTGAAACGGGCGAAGTAAAAGGCACCTTTACATTAATAACCCGCCCTGCGAATTCATTGATGAAACAAATTCACAACGGCGGGCCCAATGCCGGACGGATGCCTTTATTTCTCACCAAAGAACGGGAACTGCAATGGTTGCAACCCGACCTGAGCGAAGAGGAAATGCAATCCATGCTCGATTATGAATTTCCGTCTGACGGGCTCGCGTACTGGCCGGTCTTCAGCATTCGCACCACCAAACCGCGTCCCGACAACAAACCTAAAACGGAACCATTCGAATGGGCCAATCTGCCGCCGCTGGGCAATGATGAACCCACACAGCAGCAGGCATTGTTTTAGGTATTCTATTTCCCCATCCACTTTTTAAACTCTGCCACCTTCTCACGGCTCACGATGGCTTCTTTATCTACAGCCGGTTTCAGTTGCAGCAGGAGGCGGTTGCCGAAATAATCGTGTATCTGGTCAACACTGTCTACGGCAATATAGAAGGAGCGGCTGATGCGGAAATACCGTTCCGGATCGAGCATTTCTTCCAGTTCATCCATGGTATAATCCACCACAAACTTTTTGTTGTCGTAGGTCTTGAAAAAATTCAAACGCCCGTCGCTGAAAAAATAGGCGATCTCTTCCACTTCAATAGACACCAGCTTTTGTGCGTGTTTTACCAAAAAGCGCTTGCGGTATTCTTTGGGCTGCAGTTTTTGCCGTAATTCCTTCACCAGGTTATCCACGTTGAACTCGGTACCCTTGCCTGAAGCATACAGGCTTTTCAGTTGACGGTATTTTTGCAGCGCCGAATCAAGGTCTTCTTTCTGTATAGGTTTCAGCAGGTAGTCAATGCTGTTTACCTTAAAGGCTTTCAGGGCATATTCATCATAGGATGTAGTGAATACTACTGCACTCTTCACTTCTACGCGGCTGAAGATTTCAAAGCTCTGCCCGTCGGACAGTTCAATGTCCATAAGTATCAGATCGGGAGCAGGGTTGTTCTTCAACCACTCTACAGTGGCAGTAATACTATCGGTAATGCCTACCACTTTCGCTTCGGGGTCCACATTGCCCAGCGTTTTCTGTATCTTTTTGACTGCCAGATCTTCGTCTTCGACAATTAAGATGTTCATTGGACTACATTTTTTTAGTATCGGTATTCGGGTTTTCTCCATTAAAGGGGGCAAAGCTGCTGTACTGCTCTTCGCGGTTGTCCCATATCAGGGGCAGGATCACCGTGAAATTGCGGGCGTCTTCCAGTACCTGGAAGCCGGGTTGTTCCAGCAATTCGTACTTGGCGCGGATATTGTCCAGGCCAATGCGGTTCGACGGTCCTTTTACCGTACGGCGTTGCAGGTTGTTGTTCACCGCCAGTTTGTTGCCAGCCATGGTGAAGATGTCTATCACCAGCGGTTTGTTTCTCGACAGCACATTGTGCTTTACGGCATTTTCCACCAGCAACTGCAGGCTGAGCGAAGGCAGCAAGTACGATTCATATCTTTTGTCAACTTCCACCTGGAACTGCACCGCATCTCCATGACGCGTTTTCAGCAACTGGAAATACGATTGAATAAACTTCAATTCATTTTGCAGCGTAGACAATCCGCTTTCATTGTTGCGCAGCAGGTAGCGGTATACTTTGCTCAGTTCATTCAAAAACACTTCAGCTCTTTCCGGGTCTTCTGTAATGAGCGAAGACAAGGTGTTGAAACAATTGAAAAGAAAATGCGGGTTCACCTGTCCTTTCAATGTTTCAAATTCATGCTGTATGGTGAGTTGTTGTACGATCTGTTTTTCTGCCACGCTTTCTTTCCACCGCTTGAAGGTATAATCTGCTTCCCACGAAGTTGTGGCAACCATGGTAAGGGCAATGGCCACCAGCACGGAAATTTTCAGTTGTCCGGGGTCCAGTTCATAGCCTAAGAAACCGGTAGCATCGTACGCAAAAAACAACATCGCAAAAGTGAGCGTGGTAAGCACTATGTGCGTAATGGCCAGTATTACCAGCCGCCGTACAGTTTGCCGGATGTCAGGAAACACCACGCGCAGCCAGTGCATGGCCAATATGTGCAGGTACCAGGAGGCCAGCCCCTGCACTACCACCACGGGAAAAGAATAGATCCAGATATCCCTGTCGTGCCATACCCGGTTGCCGAACAATAGCAGGTTCAGCACGGTAGCCAGTACCGGCATAATAGTCACATAGCTGACCCATTCAATCCGTGTTGGTTTCATCCAATCTTTCATACGGTATGCGGGGCTTCCTTTTTGATCAGTGGCACGCGCACACTGCGGTGCGTGGCGCTGTCTTCAATGGTTACCGTTTGCTGGCACAACAACCGGAACTTGTTAATGATATTGTTCAGTCCTTCAATACTGCCGGGGCCATCACTGCCCACTTTCGATTGAATATTGTTGCGCATTTCCAGCCAGTCGCCCTCCAGGGAACGGATCACGATTTCCAGCGGCTGGTCTTTGCCAATGGTATTCAGGCTGAACGCGTGTTCAAAAAGTATCTGCAGGGTAAGTGGTGGAATCAGGAGGGTACGGTGCGCGTCGCACACATCCACGGTGAGTACAATGCCTCCGCCATAGCGCACCCGCAGCAAATAATAATAGGAGGAAATGAACCGTAATTCAGTATCGAGTTCCACCAACTGTTCATCATCATTGCGCAGCAGGTAGCGGTATACCTTGCTCATTTCGTCGAGGAAGGCTTCCGCTTTGGCTGGGTCTTCGCTGATCAGGCTCGACAGGGAATTCAACCCGTTGAACAGAAAATGCGGGTTCACCTGGCTTTTCAGTCCCAGCAACTGGCTGTGCATGTACTCCTTTTTCAACTGCTCGGTTTCAATAAGCGTTGCTTTATAGCTCTGGAACTTGGCCACAGCCTCGTGCAAAATGGTAAGGAAAATATTCAGCACAAGCGTGGCGCAGTAGGCGCCGATAAACGGACCCTCGCTGAAAGTAAACTGCAATTGCGGAATGGCCTCGTAAATATGAAACAGCACCAGGATCATCAATCCCGTCATCACGGCAAAGAGGCCTAAAACTATGGCGGTACGTTTGAGCAGCTGATCATCGTCCGGAAAACGGTTACGGAAGGCAACGGCCACAGTACCGTAGCATGTATAACCAAGGCAGAGAAAGATAAAACCGGTAATCGTTGCAATTCCAAACACCTTCCAGTCGGTAAGGTAACGCATGCCAAAAATGATACCGTTCAGTATCACGGTAAAAGGCGTGAGCGTCCATACCATGATGACATAGTCATTGCCTGAATATTGCGGCAGTTTCATGAGTCGCGGGACTGTATGGGTTTTAGTTGGAATCAATCAAAGTAACAATTTACCGTGTTTCCGCCATTGGCCGGTGAGGGCTTTCTACAGGATGGGTAATTGTCGGGATCAATTGATTATTCTTCCGGATGAATTGTATAGCTGAATTATGCAATGTTTTTTATGCAAAATACTATGTAGTGCGTTGATTAATATGGTTTTAGGGGCAATTTTCAAGAAAAGTTTCCGGGAAATGATTTTCTTGAGCGAAACAGCTGAACAGCTACTGAATGGTTGCAGAGGGCGGTCGTGAACCTGGCCCTTATTGTTTATCATGACGCAACGGTTTATTCACTGCTTTTTTCAATTCATCCATAACCTGCATGGGTCGCAACAGGGCGTCTTTCATCTTTGCGCCCATCAATCATTAACCATTTTTTATTTTATGAAACAAAGAATTGTAAAGGTAGCGAAGCCTGTAATGGCGGGATGCGCGGTGTTGCTGGTACTGGGTACCTGCGCCACTGCATTGGTGAGCTACAGAACGCAACGATGGTATGCCGACCTCTGGTCACAACTCGGCATCACCCAGCAGAACGGCAATGAGCAGATAGGCAGGAGTTTTATTCATGGAAGCCTGTATTGGTACGGCGCCCGCAATGTCAAAAAGATCGCTGCCGGCGACAGGGCAGGAGTAGCCAAAGAATTGCTGGCCTATACAAAGAAATATGTGCAAAGCGATGCTTTTATAAAGGAATATAAAGCGGTTCGCACGCGCAGCAAGCCTGTGCAACCGGAAGCTCCCAAAACAGAAGCGCAGATCCGCAATGAACAAAAAGAAACAGTGAAGGGGACCATTGAGAAACTCGAAAAAGGAATGGCCAAGGTGCAGCCGGAGTACAAAAAAATGTATGAAGAAAACCTTGTTGCGCAACGGCAGCAGTTAAAGGAACTGGACGATCCCGAAAACAAAACCATCAAGATACTGGTGAGAAATGAGCAGCAGAACCATGCGTACAGGATGAAGGAGTATGAAGCCAATATGAAGGCCTGGGAAGAAAATTACCCGGAAAATCATATGCTGCTGGTGAAGAAAAGGCTGCAGCAGGTACTGGATATTATTGCCGATGTTGATTTCAATGCAGAACTGACAGAAAAGAACGGCAAGAAATATTTTGTGAACAGGGAATACGAAAGAAAATCGAATAACTGGAAAATGGCATTCCGCGCCGGTAAGGAGGTAACCGAAACGGTCAGGGCATTTTGCGAACAATGGATCAAGGAAATTAAATAAACACCCAATACTACACGCATGAAAAAAGTACTTGTGCTGGTTATAGCCTTGTTGCCGGCTATGGCATTCGGACAGAACATTCTGAACAAACTGAAGAATAAGGTAAAAAACAAGGCTGAAGAACGCGCTGAAAGGAAAATAGACCAGGGCATCGACAAGGCGCTTGATAAGGCAGAAGGTGCAGGTAAACCGAAAGGCGCCAACAAGGAGGAAAAGGCAGAAGAAAAGGAAACGGCTCCGGCAGAACAAACAGTGAAACCCGCTGCTGCTGCCAGCGAATCGTTGGTGCAGAGTTATTCGCGTTTCGATTTTGTGCCTGGTGAGGAAATTGTGTATGCCGAAAATTTCGAGCAGGACGTTATTGGCGAATTGCCCACCGGCTGGAATACTTCCAACAACGGTGAAGTGGTAACCCTGAATGCTTATCCCGGCAAATGGTTGCGGTTATTCCAGAACAGTACGTATCTCAGTCCCAATGAAAAGGAGTTTGGTGAAAACTACACCTACGAATTTGATCTCATCATGCAATTCAAAGGCGATGACAACCACTATTTCCCTTATGTATCCTTTGCGATGTTTGCTTCAGGTGGCGAATCGCCTTCAGGAAACGCGTTCCTGGATAGCTGGAATAAAAATGGCGGCATTGAAGTGGTGTTGTACCCTGCAGAGCACAATCGCAGTAAAGCAATTACCAGTTCATACCAGGGCAATCGTTTGTATTTCCGCAGCGATGAAAAGAAAATAGCGTTTATAGAAAAACTGTATGGCAAGGTGTTGCATGTGGCAGTACAGGTGCAGAAGGAACGGTTCCGCATGTGGATCAATGAACAAAAGATTGGTGATTTTCCAAAGGCATTGCCTGCCGGACAAATACTGAGCGGTCTGCTGTTCAAGGTGCATGCCACCGGCTATGAAGAAGATAAATGTCATATTTACATTAATAACCTGAAAGTTGCCAAAGGCATTCCCGATACCCGTCATAAACTGATTGAAGAAGGAAAATTCTCCACTACCGGTATCCTGTTTGATGTAAACTCTGATGTGATCAAACCGGAATCTTACGGTGTGGTGAAAGATATTGCGAAAGTGTTGCAGGAAAATACCGGCGTGCGCGTGAAGATAGTGGGCCATACGGACAGTGATGGCAATGATGCGGCCAATCTCGCACTGTCAGAGAAACGTGCGGCCGCGGTGGTTAAACTGCTCACCACAGAATTCTCCATTGATGCGTCCCGTCTTGAATCGGAAGGAAAAGGGGAATCAGAGCCCGTTGGCGATAATAAAACCAGGGAAGGTAAAGCTATGAACAGAAGGGTGGAGTTTATCAAATTGTAGCAAATTGTGGTTGCGGTTGAATGGCTGTATGGTTACGGAGATGTATACCTGTAAACCGTTATGGCCATTCAACCATATAACAATTTCACTATGCAACTAATGCAACCGGTGAATTTTCTCCGCCTGGCGGCTTTCTTTCTTGTTCGTCCTGCTTTCTTCCCTACCTTTGCCTTCCATGAAAACCATCGGCATCATCGGGGGCATTTCCTGGCTTTCTTCCATTGATTATTACCGCATCATTAATGAACAGATCAACCAGCGACTCGGCGGCGTAGAAGCCGGCAGGATCATTTTGTATTCAGTAAACTTCGGAGAGGTAAAGGCGTTAACGTTACAGGACGACTGGGACGCACTGGCGCGCATGGTATCCGATGCAGCGCGTAAACTGCAAAATGCAGGCGCGGACTGTCTGTTGATCGGCGCCAACACCATGCACAAAATAGCCGGCGAGGTGCAAAAAGCCATCAGCGTCCCGCTGATTCATATTGCACAGGTAACGGCTGCGGCTGTACAGTCGGCAGGCATTAAAAAGGTGGCGCTGCTCGGAACCAGGTATACCATGGAATTCGACTTTTACCCGGAGAAGCTGAGGGAGTATGGCATTGATACCATTATTCCCGAAAGCGATGACCGGGAGTATGTCAATGCCTCCATCTATAATGAACTGGGCAAGGGCATTTTTACCGATGCCATGCGGGAGCAGTATAAAAAGATCATAGGTAGGCTGGCAGACAAAGGTGCTGAAGGCGTGATACTGGGTTGTACAGAAATTCCTATGCTGATCAAGCAAGCGGACAGCCCGATACCGGTATTTGACACGACCTGGTTGCATGCAACGGCGGCTGTCAATTTTGCGTTGGGGGAATGATGCAGCAATGTTTGCTTTTTCAATATGCATGCAACCGGAAGAAAGCGACCAGGAATATGCAACCGGATTTACGAAACTGGATGAACCCGATCTGATGCGCATGCGACCGCATATATCTTTATTATATCCGCGAATGTTTGGCAATAAACCACAGGATGGGAATAAAAGACTGATTGGGATAAGCGGCGCCTGTCAATCGCATGTTGACCCGGACCATGCGAATTAACTTCGCGAAGTGATTTGTGTTGGAATAATTATTATCTTTGCGGCCGGCAGGTCTTACACGACCAGCTCCTGCTGAACCCCCCCAGGGCCGGAAGGCAGCAAGGGTAGGCGGTCGCAGCGGTGCGATGTAATCAGCCTGCCTTTTTTTATTTCCCTCAACCCCAAAACGGTAAGGGACTGGTCCGTCCAACACACTATTACCAAACTTCTTTAAATTTTTCCCGCTAAAAAGGGACAGGACATATGAAATTCTTTATTGACACGGCCAACCTTGCACAGATTAAGGAAGCCAACGAATTAGGTATTCTCGATGGTGTAACCACCAACCCTTCACTAATGGCCAAGGAAGGCATCAAGGGTGAAGAAGCCGTTATGCAACATTACCTCACCATTTGCGAAATGGTAGATGGCGATGTAAGCGCAGAAGTATTTTCAACAGCATTCAACGATATCATTGAAGAAGGAAAAAAACTGGCCGCTATTCACCCCAATATCGTGGTGAAAGTGCCCATGATCAAAGACGGTGTAAAAGCACTGAAGTGGTTTGCCGACAATGGTATCAAAACCAACTGTACACTGGTGTTCTCGGCCGGTCAGGCTATCCTGGCTGCCAAGGCTGGCGCCAATTATGTATCGCCCTTTATTGGTCGCATCGACGACAGCAACTGGGACGGCGTGCAACTCATCGAACAGATTGCACATATCTACAACATGCAGGGATATGAAACTGAAATCCTGGCCGCTTCTATCCGCAACCCGCTGCACATTGTGCGTTGCGCAGAAGCCGGAGCGGATGTGGTTACGTCGCCGCTGGAACCGATGCTCGGTCTGTTAAAACATCCGTTGACTGATATTGGTCTCGCCAAATTCCTCGAAGACGCGAAAAAAATGCGCGCTGAACTGGCGGGCGTGAAATAATTTTTTATTAATAGTGGTGAATAGTGGGAGAATGCTCACTATTCACCTTTTTTCTGCTTTCGTTTTTTTGCTGCAGGCTTGCGGTTGAGTATTTCTTCTACTGTTTTGAGTTTTTCCGGCCTGGTATTCTTCTTCATGTAAATCGTTACTTCTTTCCAGATTTTTGGATTGCTTCTTAATACTGCTCTTACGGTTACTTTTTCACCCGTGAATGCGCTGTCGATGATGAGGCTGTTACCTACAAATACGCCGTACGAAGAGGAGAATTTGATTTCTTTATCGGTCAACGGCATCCATTTGCCATTGGAAAGTTTACCGTCTACATTGATGTAGTTGTGTACGCCTTTCTTGAGACTATCGGTATAGAGGTGGAAATAAATACTGTCTATGTGCTGGCCATAACCCTGCATTCCTAAAACGGTGAGCAATGCCAGCGGAATGAATTTCTTTCTTAATATCAAAAACATACGGTTCATGGTATAGTGTTCAACACAAATAGGATACCGCAATAAGCAGCCGGGTTTAACAGCCCGTTTAAATTAGCACAGATTTGGCGATTATTGTTGGGTGCTGCTGGTACTTTGGCATATCCTGTTGGCTGTCCATTCCCCGCCAGGGATGAACAGGCTCACTATGCAACAATACAACAATACAACAAACCTTTGCGCCTCTTATGTCACCTCCTTCCCCCCGCAACTTTCTCAAAAATTAGAGATGCAATCGGTTGCATTGACAATAATATCCCATAAATTAGTCACCTCATCCCAAATACCGTATTGCTTATGCCAACTTGCCTGCCTGTTCTTCAGCATTTCACTATTCGCAAACTGGTAACAGGGCTGTTATTGTCGATAACCGCCATAGCCTGGATTTCCTGTCAGAACAGCTCAGCTTATAAGTATCCATTCCTGGACCCTTCCCTCAGTATGGAAGCAAGAGTAGACGACCTTGTCAGCAGGATGACGCTCGACGAAAAGATATCGCAAATGATGAACCAGGCGCCTGCCATTGAACGGTTAGGCATACCCGAATACAACTGGTGGAACGAAGGGCTGCATGGTGTGGCCCGTGCAGGCAGGGCTACGGTATTTCCACAGGCCATCGGGCTGGCAGCCACCTGGGACGAAAACCTGATGCATCGCGTTGCTACCGCCATTGGCGATGAAGCAAGGGCCAAGCACCATGAGTTCGTACGGCGCAATAAGCGGTTCCTGTACCAGGGATTAACGATGTGGTCGCCCAACATCAACATTTTCCGCGACCCGCGATGGGGCAGGGGACAGGAGACTTATGGCGAAGATCCTTTTCTCACCGGTCGCATGGGCGTGCAGTTTATCAAGGGACTGCAGGGCGATGATTCGGTATATTATAAAACCATTGCCACGGTAAAACATTTTGCGGTGCACAGTGGCCCGGAACCGGAGCGACATGTATTCGATGCGCAGTCCAGCGAAAAGGATTTTTTTGAAACCTATGTACCGCAATTCGAAATGGGCATTCGCGAAGGCAAAGCTTATTCGGTGATGTGCGCCTACAACCGGCTGAATGGTGAAGCCTGTTGCGGCAGTCATGGTTTGTTGAACGAATTGTTGCGCCAGCAATGGCAGTTCAACGGGTATATCGTGTCCGACTGCGAAGCCATTACCGACATCTACGCCTATCATAAAATTGTGCCTACACCCGAAGAAGCCGCGGCATTGGCTGTAAAAAGCGGCACCGACCTGGAATGCGGCAAAGTGTTCGCAAGCCTCAAAACAGCTGTTGAAAAGCAACTGATCAGCGAAGAAGAGATCAACACTGCAGTGAAAAGATTATTTCTTGCCCGCTTCAAACTGGGCCAGTTCGATCCGCCTCACCTCGTAAAGTATGCACAAACACCGTATGAGGTGGTAGATAATCCCGTGCACCGCGCACTGGCGCTGGAAGCCACACGTAAATCAATCGTGTTATTGAAAAATGAAAACAACACCCTTCCGCTCAAAAAAGATTTGAAAAGTATTGCCGTAATTGGTCCCAATGCAGATCAATGGCTCATGTTATTGGGCAATTACAATGGCGTGCCTGCAAAAGCCGTAACGCCACTGGAAGGAATAAAAGAAAAGATAGGCAGCAACACCAAAGTACTATTTGCACAGGGCTGCGAACTGGCCGATGGTATGCCGATGTTTTACACCATTCCTGCCCGGGCATTGTTTACGCCGTCCGGCACACCAGGTTTGCAGGTGGAATATTTCAATAACCGCGAATGGAGCGGCGATCCGCTGTTTACTGCCACCGACAGCGTACTCGATGTGAACTGGCGTGACCAGGCGCCGCGCGGCGATATGGACGACGATAATTTCAGTGTGCGATGGACAGGTCTGCTGCAACCTGATCAAACAGGTACGTATCAATTGGGCTTTATCAGTACCTGCAACACACGACTGTATGTTGAAGACAGCCTGGTAGCAAAAACCGTGTACCACTTCCGGGATGAATATGGCGATCCGCGGCTGCGTAAATCGGTGCCGATTCATCTCGAAGCGGGTAAGCGGTATAAAATCCGTATAGAAGCGGCAGAGTCTTACGCTGACGCACAGGTGCAGTTGGTGTGGGCGGCGCCCAAGCCTGATCTCAGGCAAGAGGCCATCGATATTGCCCGGCAGGCAGATGCCGTGGTGCTTTGCATGGGCATTACGCCCAGGATGGAAGGGGAGGAAATGGATATTGCCATAGCCGGTTTTCGCGGCGGCGACCGCACGGCATTGGAACTGCCGCGCGTGCAGCAGCAACTCATCCGCGACATTCATGCACTGGGCAAACCGGTGGTACTGGTATTGCTGAATGGCAGCGCGCTGGCCATTAACTGGGAGGAACAAAACATACCGGCCATTATGGAAGCGTGGTATCCGGGACAGGCGGCAGGTACCGCCATTGCAGATGTATTGTTTGGTGATTATAATCCCGCGGGCCGGTTGCCGGTCACTTTCTATAAGTCTGCGGCAGATTTGCCCGCTTTTGATGACTATTCGATGCAAGGTCGCACCTACCGTTATTTTTCTGGCGAGCCGTTGTATCCTTTTGGCTATGGGCTGAGCTATAGTACTTTTCAATACGATCAACTGCAGGCGGATGCATCCATCAGGGCCGGTGATTCCTTGCGGGTGTCGGTACAGGTAAAGAATACCGGCGCGATGGCTGGTGATGAAGTGGTGCAGGTGTATCTGTCAGATGCAAAGAAAGTAGAAGGACATCCATTGCGCTGGCTGGCCGGTTTTACGCGTATCCATTTACAACCGGGCGAAGCGCGAACGGTAAATATCACTATTCGTCCTGATGCGTTTGCGTTTTATTCGGCTGATAAGAAAAGGACGATTGTACCGGGAACTTATTTAATATCGGTGGGTGGTGGTCAGCCGGGCACGAAGGGCGTGACCGGCGGAAGGTATAAAACAGCCAGCGTTACCGTACAACAATGATAGTGTAAACTATTGCTTATACTCATCCGCAATTGTGTCACTTTAGATAACTGAAGGATGCGGGAATTTCTGGGGATAGGAAGGCATCATGATGCACTCAAGTATTGCACAGAGACTACCAACTTACGCCTGCGATCATTTACCACCTCCAATCATTTACCAATCATCCCTATCTTTAATCCCGTAGCACCGATACTATAAAAGCCAACAACTTTCCAATTATCGGAAAAAAGCCGGCAACTTGCTGCAACCAAACCGGAAAAAAATTATCGCCTGATGAAAAAATACTGTTACGTCGCCATAGGTCTAATGCTCGCTACTATGTCTTGTAATACGCCCGCCGCTACAGAAACATCTCCCCAAAAAGTTCGCCTGGTAACCCTCGACCCCGGACATTTCCATGCGGCGCTGGTACAAAAATCCATGTACGAAGCAGTGGATTCAGTAGTGCATGTATACGCCCCTCCGGGTGAAGATGTGCAAACCCATCTCCAGCGCATCGATCAATACAACACCCGCGCTGAATCTCCCACCCGCTGGAAAGAAGAAGTATATACCGGCAATGATTTCTTTGAAAAGATGCTCTCCGATAAAGCCGGTAATGTAGTAGTGTTGTCCGGCAACAACGGTAAAAAAACTTCCTACATCCTGAATAGTATCCGCTCCGGTTTTCATGTACTGGCAGACAAACCGATGGTGATCGATGGAGAAGGTTTCACCTTGTTGAAACAGGCATTCGATACCGCCGCCGCCAACAACCTGCTGTTGTATGATATCATGACAGAGCGGTATGAAATCACCACCATGCTGCAGCGTGAACTCTCCCAATTACCGGCCATATTCGGCACCCTCGAAAAAGGTTCGCCCGATAACCCGGCCATTACCAAAGAAAGTGTACACCATTTTTATAAATATGTTTCGGGCAATGTGCTCACCCGTCCGGCCTGGTTCTTCGATGTGGCGCAACAGGGCGAAGGTATCGTAGATGTGATGACACACCTGGTAGACCTGGTGCAATGGGAATGTTTCCCCGAACAGGCACTGGATTACACCAAAGATGTACAGGTAGACAAAGCCCGCCGCTGGACCACGGACCTCACCTTGTCGCAGTTCAGGGAAGTTACCCGCCACGACAAATTCCCCGATTACCTGCGCAACCACATCGCCCATGATTCGGTACTGCAGGTGTATTGCAACGGCGAAATCCACTACCGCCTGCGGGGCGTGCACGCCAGGACCGCCGTGACCTGGGCATACAAGGCGCCGGAGGGCGGCGGCGATACCCATTATTCCATCATGCGGGGCAGCAAAGCCAACCTGGTAATCCGCCAGGGAGCCGAACAGCAGTATAAGCCGGTACTCTATATAGAACCGGTTACTACCGACGCCGGCTATGTCAATGACTTGCAGGAAGCCTTCCAATCTATCCAGGAAAAATATCCCGGTGTGGCACTGAAAGCGCTGAGCAAAGGATGGGAGGTTATTATTCCTGAACAATACAAGGAAGGTCATGAAGCCCATTTTGCCCGGGTTGCCGAAAAATTTCTGCAATACCTGCAGCAGGGTAACATGCCCGCCTGGGAAGTGCCCAATATGCTGGCTAAATACTATACCACCACCACTGCATTGGAAATGGCAAAACAGGCTTCCAAAAATTAAGTCTATTTATAAATTAAATTTTATTGTTATGAGAAGGCTTTCCACATTAAGCCTTCTTTTTTTACCATCACTGCTTCAAAGTGCGGACCGATGGTGGTTCCAGCCAGCCAACAGGAAATATGAAAATATTTGTAATGTAAATGTTGCTCCAATACCCCGGAAAACCGAAAATAAAACCGCTCGCCCCGTCGTTTACAACAATCATTTACAACGCTATGAGATTATTACCCCTGCTCTTCACCTTGTTACCGGCAGCCGTTTGTGGCCAGAATTTCCATTTGGCTGCACGCATAGGTATGGCCAATTACCAGGGCGACCTGCAGACCAAAAAGATCACCCTGAAAAATGCAAAGTTCCTGGGGTCGCTTGGACTGCATTATGATGTTACGGAGCATATAACAGCTCGTACTAATTTTTCGCTTACTTCCCTGGCTGCCCATGATAAAGATGGCAACGACTATATGCGCCAGCGCAACCTGAGTTTCGGCACTAAAATTTTCGATTGGGAACTCAGCGCTCAATACAATATTCTATCCCTGAATGATAACTGGTGTACGCCGTATGTGTATGCAGGTATCGGGCTGTTCCATTTTAAGCCTTATACCCATACGCCGGATGGCACCAAAACATTTTTGCAGCCGCTCAGTACCGAGGGACAGGGATTGCCGGGCGGTGCCAAACCATATAAACTCACCCAATTTCATATTCCGCTGGGCATTGGCGCTCTGTATGCCATCAATGAAGACGTCCGGGTAGGACTGGAATTGGGGTACCGGAAATTATTTACCGATTATCTCGATGATGTGAGCGGAGAGTACTACGATGAAATGGCGCTGGCTGCCGCCAAAGGCGCGCTTGCCGCGGAACTGGCTTATCGCGGCGATGAAGTGGGCGCCGGCCCATACCCTGCTGCCAAAACCATGCGTGGCAGTCCCAAATCAAAAGACGGGTATTACTACTTTGCGCTCACCGTTACTGTCCGTTCATTTATTGACCAGTACAAACGGATTGCCGGTCTGCCAACCTACAAGAAGGAAAAGAAAGTGGGGTGTCCGGCAAACAGGTTGTATTGAGCCGCCGGCGAAGCACGAGAAACCTTCGGGAGGGGTAAATATGGTCGGTTATTTTTACGCGCGAACCGGATGGCGAACGCGATCTTACAACCCCAATTGCTGCATCCCCTCATACCGGATCGGGTAGTTGATAAAAATGCCGCTCCGGCCAACCCGTACACTGCCCTCCATTTTCACCTTTACTTCCTGTTCCCCGCTGGCAATGGTCCGGATCAATTGCAGGGCAGAGTTGCCCATGTCCACCTTCAACAATACCGGTAAGTAAAAAGTGTCCAGACGCGGAATGCGGATGGTGGTATCAAGCGTGGTCTTGCCAAAGTAGTTATCGTTGACGTACACATCCACGTCTGCCCGTTTCATCACCACCGGAAATTTATTGGGATTGTAGTATGCCACATCCAGTCCAACGGTGGATTCTTTCAGTCCAAACCGGACCACTTTCACATTCCGCACCCCCAGGTAATCGAAGCTGGTGGGTTTGGCACAGGCTACCAGCAGGAAGGGCAGGAGAGCCGCCAACAGGATTTTTTGCATGCCTTGGATTTAATGACCCGAATGTAGGAGATAAATTTTTGCGGCCAAAAACAGGCGCTTATTTTTACAAAATGTTTTGCTAAGATGTTTAGAAAAAATTCCGTGGAACATTTCGCAGGGGCTGAAAAAAGTAGGATAATATTTTTAGCAAACAATTTTTAATCTAAACAATTAATATTCAGCTAAATATTTGCTATAATTAAATTTTAAATACAGGATTTTCCGGGCAGTTTTTGATCGTTTTTACGCTTTTTTCAGGTAAATGCATCGAAGTAATTTTTAAACAAAAAAGTATGATTTTGTTGGCTGAAAGTCAATATTTTCCATCGGTTACCTTCATTAACGCTGCAATAAGTTTGTCGCATGTTGATTTTGTTTTATATGAACCGTTCCAAAAAATGAGTTTTCGCAACCGGTGTGTGGTGGCAGGCAGTAATGGAAGGGTGAATCTGAGCATCCCCCTGGTGGAAGGAAGGAACCAGCGAAAGCCAACTTTGGAAGTACGGATCGACAACCGGACCCGGTGGCAGTCTCAACATTGGAAAACGATTACCTCCTGCTACAACCGGTCTCCCTGGTTTGAATTTTACAAACACGGCCTCGGGGAACTGTACCGGCAGCCGGTGGAAAAACTCACCGATTGGAACCGGCGGTGTTGGGAATGGCTGGTGGAGCAACTGGGGGTGGCCATTAAGACCCGGTACCTTGAAGCGCCCTTATCGGAATGCGGGCAGGAGTACCTGGACTGGCGCAACAAACTTTTGCCGCGTTCCATCGAAAAGGAATTCCCCGACCCGCTGAAGTACCGCCAGGTGTTCGAAGACCGGACCGGATTTATACCCCATCTTTCCGGTCTTGATTTACTTTTTTGCGTAGGGCCCGCATCTGCGGAATTATTGCGTTCATCCAAAATACCTACTTGAACGTTTTAGGGTCGTATTAGTTTTTCATATATTGCATAGCTGTCCATCGAATGTATTGACTCGGCGGCAACAGGTTTCCATCAACGGCTAAACCTCTTACCTCCACCATCCAATACTTCTGATTTATAAATGGTTCTTAATCCCGTCCTCGTGCCCCGGACCTTATAAACTGAGAAATGAAGCTTTTGCTGCTCATTTGCCTGCTGCCTGTTTGTACGTGTGCGTTCTCCCAGGATTTTACCAATAAAGGAAAAGACTTCTGGATTGGTTATGGCAACCATGTGCGCATGGCTACCGGTGGGGCCCCGGAAAGTATGCAATTGTATATAACTTCTGATGTAGACACGAGGGGCGAAGTGAGCGTGCCGGGCGCTCCCGGTTTTCCGCGGCCATTTATCGTTACCGCCAACCGCATTACCACCATCGATATTCCCCGCACTGCCGCCCTCACCGGCGAAGGATTGTACAATACCGGCATTCATGTTACGGCCGAAAAGCCTGTGGTGGTATACAGCTTTATCTACGTGAATGCCATCTCCGGCGCCACGTTATGTTTGCCCACCAACACCCTGGGCCGGGAGTATTACTCCATCAATTTCGATCAGCAAAGTAATGAGCCCGGCGTTGCCTGGTCGTGGTTCTTTGCCATTGCGGCAGATACCGGCACCACCACACTGGAAATAACGCCTGCCAGAAACACCCGCGGTGGCCGTCCGGCAGGACAGCCTTTTATCGTTACGCTGCAGCAGGGGCAGGTGTACCAGGTGCTGTCCGATGAGGATCTCACCGGTTCTTCCATCCGCACGCTCAACACTGGTTCCGGCTGTAAACGCATCGCCGTGTATTGCGGCAGTGGCAAGATTGCCATTGGCTGCGGTGGACCCGGTACTTCAGACAACCTGTATCAACAGATGTACTCCACAGCCACCTGGGGCAAAACCTATATCACGGTGCCGAGCATTAACGAACCGCAGCGCAGGAGCCAGGTCAATTATTTCCGCATTTTTAAATCAGACCCTTCGGCCATTGTAAAATTGAATGGCATTGAAATTCCCGCCGCCAGTTTTGTGAATGGTCGGTATCATACTTTTTCCTCGTCAACGCCCAATCATATTTCGTCTGACAAGCCGATCATGGTGGCGCAATACTTTACCACCCAGGGTTGTCCCAATTCGGGAGAAGGTGATCCGGACATGATTTTTTTGAACCCGGTGGAACAGACGGTTTCCCGCGTTACCCTCAACTCCATGCAACCTGTGGTTGGCACCAACATCAACCAGCATTTCATCAATGTGGTACTGAAGCAATCGCCCGGTGCTGTCAACAGTTTCAGGATTGATGGCGGTGCGCCACCTGGCTTGTCGTTCCAGCCACACCCCAATGCGCCGGGTTATGTATATGCACAGATACCGGTTACGGCAGGCACCCATACCATTACCTGCGACTCGCCATTCAATGCCATTGCCTATGGGTTTGGCAATGCCGAGTCGTATGCCTATTCTGCCGGCACCAACCTGAAAGACCTGTACCAGTTTGTAACCATTAAAAATGATTACGCTTCGGTAAACTTTCCTGCCGGTTGCGTGCGGTCGCCGTTCAAGTTTTACATCACCTTCCCGTACCAACCGGTGAAAATTACCTGGCGGTTCAATGGGCTTTTTCCCGATACCACTATTCAATCGCCGGTGTACGATTCCACCTGGGTGGTAAATGGCAGAACATTGTACCGCTACCTGCTGGACACTTCTTACCAGATCAACACCATTGGTACTTATCCCATTTCACTGCTGGTGGTCAACCCAACCGTTGATGGCTGCAGTGGGGAACAGTTGATTGAATACGACCTGGAAATTTTCGACCGGCCGCGCGCCGATGCATTGTTTACCTATACGCCCTGCACCGCGGGACCTGTGCAGTTCCAGGACAATACCAATGGGCTGGGTCGGCCCGCCGCCATGTGGTATTGGGATTTTGGAGATGGTCAGCCCGGTAGTATCGACTATTCGCGCAGCCCGGAATATACCTACGCAGCGGCAGGTAAATACATGGTGCGCCATTCGGCCATTACGGATATCGGCTGTTTGTCCGACACCATCACCAAGGAAGTGGTCATCACGCATCCTCCCCAGGCTTCCTTTGCACCATCATCAGTGTTGTGCGAAAAGCGGGGCAGCAGTTTTGCAGACCAGACCACTGTTTCCGCTTCCACCATAGTAAAATGGATATGGAACTTTGGCGACGGTTCGCAGCTCACCGCCCACCAGAACAACATTATCCAGCACGTATATGATACCGCTGGCACCTACAATGTAACGCTCGTGGCCGAAAGCGGCGACGGGTGCATCAGTGAGCCGTTCACTTTACCGGTAACGGTACATCATCTTCCTCATGCAGACTTCGACTTGCCGGAAATTTGTATCAATGATCCCATAGCGCATTTTACCGATAAAAGCACTATTGCCGATGGCAGCACGCAGCTGCTCACCCATCATTGGGAGTTTGGCGATGGCAGCACTGCTGCGCAACAGCATGGTGAGCACAGTTACACAGCTACCGGTCTGTACCAGGTGAAGCTGACGGTAGTTTCCAAAGATGGCTGTGTACATTCCAAAACATCGCCTTTTGTGGTGAATGGCAGCCAGCCGCAAGCGGGTTTTGTGGTGGTCGCTCCCGATCAATTGTGTTCCAACCAGGATGTGCTGATCACCGATGCTTCCACCGTAGATTATGGCAGTGTGGTGCGGGTGGAAATTTTCTGGGATTATGACAATGATCCCACCATCAGTACAATTGATGAAGAGCCGGTGCGCGGCAAGGTATACAGTCACCGGTACCCTTACTTTGGCGTGCCGGCCACTAAAACTTTCCGCATCCGGTATGTGGCGTATTCCGGTATGAATTGCATCAGCCAGCGCGATGAAGTGATTACCGTCAAGGCCAGTCCCGGTATCCTGTTTGGTAACCTGGCGCCGGTTTGTGAAGAAGCGGTTCCCTATTTATTTAAGGCGGCTTCGGAAATTTATGGTCTTGTGGGCAAGGGTACCTGGAGTGGTCCGGGTACTACCAGTGCCGGTTTCTTCAATCCGCGAACGGCCGGTCCGGGGTTGCATACTATCCGATATCGCTTTGATGCGGCCAATGGTTGCAGCAGTGAGGCGGAGCAGCAGCAACTGGTGTACCCCACGCCGAAGGTGAGCGCCGGTCCCGACAAGCGGGTGCTGGACGGGGCGCAGGTGCAACTCGACGGTCAATCCAACGCGGCCCGCATGGTGTGGTCGCCGGCGCTGGGGCTGGACAATACCGAAATACTCACGCCGAAGGCATCGCCTCCCGACGACATCACTTATGTACTCACCGTGTATTCTGCCGAAGGATGCACGGCCAGTGATGCGGTGGAGGTAAAAGTGCTGCGCCAACCGGTCATCCCGAATGCCTTTTCGCCCAATGGCGATGGCATTAACGATACCTGGATTATCAAAAACCTGGAAAAATATCCAGATTGTATCGTGGAGATATATAACCGCTATGGACAGCGGGTATATTATTCGGTAGGGTATACCCGGCCCTGGGATGGGACCCTTAATGGTCGCCCGCTACCGGTTGGAACGTATTATTGGGTGATTCATCCTAAAAACGGACGGCCGCCCGGGAAGGGGTCGGTGACAATTGTGCGTTAAATGTGGGGGGCCGGACTACCAAACTTTAAAAATTTTTATTTTCTTGCAGCAACCTTGCCACTATCCTTGTCTAAAGACTTTACAGTTGCGTTCTGACCCTGATCAATAGAACGGTAATGCGAAGAAAGGCTTTATAGAAGGGGTGCGATTTGATAAAAATCAATACAGGCAGGACGCTTGTTACCTCATATCCAGTACCAAGGCGAAAACCCACGCGGAAGAAGTTACAGGCAGGAGTACACCACAGCTGAACCACACTAAGGTATCCGACAACAGTGATCACCGACCAGACCAAACCATTAAACTCCTTTTCTGCTTATGAACCGTATGCGCATCACATGAGCAGTGGCATACGCAGCCTTGCAGCCGATAGGGCGCAGGGATTACCAATCTGAAACTGAATGGCAACGAGCCGGACCTGGGTTGTGTTTCCGTTAGCCCGGCGGTTTTTCCGGCAAGCCATCACAATATCAAACCAAACTTTACTGCAGGATTGAATTTGTATGCAGCAGACGATGCTGTTTGATTGTCTGCCATCAGATCGTCCCGCAGAAAATGTGTGGACCGATGCAAAGAGGTGAATTGAATTGAGGACGGAAAATTCGTACCCGATTTGTTTGCTGTGGCCGGTTGCTGTTTTTTGTGAAAAAGGAGTGGGGGGGATTTCCCGGTGAGAAGGTGAAATACATTCAACCGCGGCCAAAGCAAAGAGGAGAAACGCAAAGCTGCCATGTGTTGAAACAAATGACTCACATCCCCTTTGAACGAGGGAAAGCATATGATTACACTACTGCCGGATTGATTACGGTAAGTAGGGGCACCAAACAGAAACTGCAAATGGTGCACGAAAAATGTATGGTAATGTCTGCGTAACCAATACCAACTGCGAACACAAGTCCCGCTCCGGCGGGATTTTTTTTAGGGTAAGGCGATGAACGCAAGCAAAGGTTGAACCAGTAATATTTACATAAGGATTGGCAAATTTTGGGCAACATGTGGAAATTCCAGGCAAAAGAATTCTCGCCTGCTGTTTAATGGATGATTTTTAGTCCCACAGCCTCCCGTTTCCGGCATGCCGGCCCAGGCAAACGGATTACATTCTCTCCGGGACCTTAATCCCCAACAATCCCATAGCATGCCGTATAACGTTCACGGTTAGCTGAGAAACTTGCAGGCGCAATTCTTTCTTCTCCGGCGATTCGGCATTGAGCACGGAGTGGGAGGTATAGAAGGAATTGTATGCTTTTGCCAGGGCAAAGAGATAGGTGGCCAGTACGCTGGGATTCATTTCTACACAGGCCTGTTCCAGCATGGCGGGATATTGTTCCAGCAATACGATGAGTTTCTTTTCCTGGGGGAACAAGGTATTCCCTGTGTCGGTTCCCCTGGGTTGTTCCTGGCGCAGAATGGATTTTATGCGTGCATGCGCATATTGAATAAAGGTGGCGGTGAAACCATGCAGGTCAATGGATTCTTCAGGATTGAATACCATCCGCTTTTTGGGGTCAACGCGGAGCAGGAAAAACTTGATACCACCTACGCCGATCATTTCATACAGCGACTGCAGTTCTTCCGGGGTAAAGCCTGCTGTTTTGCCCTGTTCCTGCGTTTTGCGGCGGGCTTCTTCTACCATTTCATCGAGAATATCATCTGCATCTACCACGGTACCTTCTCTTGTTTTCATCCGGCCGGTAGGCAATTCCACCATACCGTAACTGAGGTGGTAAATGCCATCTGCCGCAGGCAATCCTAATTTCTGGCAAATGAGTTTTAATACTTTGAAATGATAGTTCTGCTCGTCACCTACTACATAAATACTGAGATCGGAGGGGAATTCCTGCTGTTTTAATTGCGCCAGCCCGATGTCCTGTGTGATATACACAGCCGTGCCATCGCGACGCTGTACAATTTTTTCATCCAGTCCGTCGCCGGTAAGGTCTATCCATACGCTGCCGTCATCTTTTTGTATGAAAACCCCTTTCTGCAATCCTTCCTGCACCATTTGTTTACCCAGCAGGTAGGTATCGCTCTCGTAATAGATTTTATCGAAGTCGCTGCCTATGCGCTTGTACGTTATATCAAAGCCTTCGTATACCCAACTGTTCATCATTTTCCACAGGTCCACCACTTCTTTTTTGCCGGCTTCCCAGTCAACCAGCATTTGCTGGGCGGCTTTCATAATGGGCGCTTCCTTTTCTGCTTCTTCTTTGGACATGCCCTGCTGCATTAGTTCCTCCACCTGTTTCTTGTGTTCAACGCCAAAGCGCACATAATAATCGCCTACCAGGTGATCGCCTTTGATGCCGGTGCTTTGAGGAGTAGCGCCATTGGCAAACAGTTGCCAGGCGATCATGCTTTTACAAATATGAATACCGCGGTCGTTGGCAATGCAGGTTTTCACCACATCATAGCCATTGGCTTTATAGATGGCGGCAATGCTCCAGCCCAGAAAGTTGTTGCGCAGGTGACCGAGGTGGAGCGGTTTATTGGTGTTGGGAGAGGAGTATTCGATCATGACGCGTTTGCCGTTGGAGGGCTTCACGCCATAGTGCTCCACATTATAATGTTGTTGCAGGAATTGCAACCAGCGGCTCTCTGCAATCACCAGGTTGAGAAACCCCTTGATAACATTGTATCCGCTCACCAGGTGCGGCACTTTGGCCGTGAGGCTGTCGCCGAGTTCCTTGCCCAATGCTTCCGGTGATTTTTTCAATGTTTTCACCAGGGCAAACAGCACAACGGTATAATCGCCTTCAAATTCCGGTTTGGTTTCATTCACCGGTATGGCGCCCGGTTCAATTGCTATGCCAAACAATTCTTTTACCTGGATACAGACTGCTGATTGTATTTCCGAAACAACTCCCATGCAAAAAATTTAAGGCTGCAAAAATAAGTATAGTTTCGGGATTCATTGTTTCCTGGTACAGCGTTACGGCCAATCCATCATTTCAAATGCTGCGTTGCTGTTGAGGGCCTTTCCATGCATGAGCATAATAGCGCCTCGCGGCCTACTGAATATGTAAACGGTAGCTGAACTGCAACCTGCAACTCATTATATTACCTTACCTTTGCCCCTTATTGCTTATTCACTTACCTGAATTGGTTGAATGGTGAAAGACCGGATTATAGCGTTTATAGATTTTTTCTATCCGCCGTTCAGAAGGCTCATGCCATTGCAAACCTTCCGGTATGCGGCTTGTGGGGGCGGCAATACGCTACTGGACATTTTCATCTATTTTATCAGCTACAATTTTATACTGCAGAAGGAGATACTCTATACGCCGCTCATAGCTATCAAGCCCCATATTGCGGCCTTCCTGCTTGCTTTTATGATAAGTTTTCCTACGGGTTTTTACCTGAACAGGTATATCGTGTTTCCGGGGTCAACCTTGCGGGGGCGGGTCCAGTTGTTCCGCTATGGTTTGCTGGTGGCTGTATGCATTGGCCTCAATTATATCTTTATTAAACTGTTTGTGGAGCAATTCCATTTATTTCCTACGGTGGCCAAGATATTGACCACTGTTATTGTGGTTACTTTCAGCTTTGCCACCCAAAAGTATTTTACCTTCAGGGTAGCCCCGCAGCCTGCGAGGGTGGCGGATGAAAAAAACAAGCCATCAGCATGATCAGGCCCTGAGGGCCCCTGCTCACCACCCGATTGCTACCAGGTATTTTTTATACACCCAACCCTCCAGTTCCGTATCAAAGCCGGCATCGCCAGGCAGGTGCACCAGGCAATACGTCTGCGATTCCTGCAACACCTGCACTACGGTATTTTTCGGAAGTGGTTTGGCAATTAAAGGGAAATGCGTGCCCGGCCCACTGCGAATATTTACGCGCGTGGCCGTGCGGAGAATGTGTGGCTCGGTTTCTTTTCTGCCCAATACCTGCAAACGAAAATTTTCCATGGGGAAGGCCGGGCCGGGATCGGTTTTGCGCATCGGCGCAATATCATCATGACCGATGATGTCTCTTATGTTGTAAGTGGCTGCCAGTTGTTTGGCAATCTCCACCGCCACCTGTAATTGTTCTGCAGCATATACATGCCAGGCAAAACCTTCCCGTTCGTGCTTATGCGCAGCCATGATCACTTCCTCTTCAGGAACAATATGCCCGTCTTCCGGACAAATCCATTGCCTGCCGGATTTTTTTAACCGGCTACCATTCACGAGTTCTATACCAATAGCATGTTTATTCAGGCCCGACAATCCCTTCCACCTGCTTGCGCCTGCATGCCAGGTAATCACATTAAAGGGCGCGAACTGTACAACACTGCCATCCCTGTCGATCAGCAGGTGTGCTGACGCTTTTGACGCGGGAGATAAAAACCAATCGATGGAACCAGCAGCTTTCGTAGCGGCGGTATTATGCATCACGATATATTGCGGCTTGAAACTGCCTCCCTTGTTGGGAGTAGGTTTAAAAAGGACCGGCTGGTCGTTATCATCATACAGCAAGTGGTTAACGATTTTCATAAATAAAGTTTAATGGTATACCCAGGCTGGGGCTGTAGCTTACCGGCACGACTGCCGATCTGTCCTTATCTTGACTTCGTATAAAAATTGATTAAAGGAATATCTACAGCTATAAAAAACTGCCAGCGTTTGTTCATACGCTCCGATTTGGTGGCCGCTTCCGGGTTTATTTCGCGCAACGCCGGGCCTAACTGATAGGTGTAGCCTAAAGATACGGGTATTTTTGGAATACCGTATACCAAACCCAATCCGGGTGCAAATATATTCTGCAGGGTTACTTCGGGGAGATTGGCAGTGCTGTCGTCGTTGAGCCGGTAGCTGGCAAAGGCGCCCACATCGATCAATGAAACGAAAGCGCTGATGCTGCCATCACGAAAGGGGAAATGCAGTGGCCTGCTAACCGTGATGCCTACCGGCGCCGCGATGCCAGTAATATGTTTCCATTGCGAACCGGCTTTGTTTGCCAGAAACTCATTGCCATAAAATCCGCCTACGTACGCATTTAAAGCAATATTGAACCGTGATTTTTTCTTGATGGAAGCACTGCCTGCAGGCAAAGCAATGGCTTCGATGGCCGCCTTCACTTCATCGCTGTTTTGGGCGGTGGCCACATTGGCCATAAAGGTGCCATAGCGCAAAATATTCTGCCGAAGGTTGCTGTTGAGAGTATCCTTGAATACAGAATCGAGAATGCTCACGGTGTTGATAATAGCAGAAGAATAGTTTTGGGTGCGAACATCCACATACAGCTCTCCGCAACTGCGGGTTACCATGGTCCAGCGGATGGATTCTCTTCTTATAGAGGCTTCGGTAACGGCGCCCAGGTCTACCAATGGCAGGTCAATAAAGGATAATCCATGCTGTAGCAGATCAATCGCGCTCATATAGAGGGTATAGTAGTCGTTGAAATCAATAGCGGCCTTAGGTTTATTTTTTAGTGCGGTTATGTACTCGTTAATTTCCTGTACATTGTCCATAATCCTGCCGACATACTCCCTGAATTTCGTAACGGTATTGTCTATGCGTTTGGCCTGTGCCAGGATGCTATCTAACCGAAATGTTCCATTACTGCTTTGGAACCGGATGTTTTTGTTGGATGCCTGCAGATAGATCAGGCCGAAGTACAAGTCTCTGCCGGGCTGGTCCTGCAACAACCGGCGCACACTGTCGGCGGGCACCCACCAATGGTCCGGCGATAAGGATTGAAGGGAATTGGAGAACAACTGCAGGGTGGCCACACAATTCCTGATATTGGATTGCAGCACCGTGTCGCGGAAGTGCAGCACCAGATCAGGCTCATAGGAGGCCAGCACTGCGCCGGGATGTACGCCGTTGGCATATTGGTTGATGAAATAAAGGGCATTGAGCATGATGGTGCGCAGTTCTATATGCTGTTCAAAAAACTGTTGGTATTTGTCGAGCTGTAATATTGATTGGAAGTTGGTGTAGAGATTGGAAAGGTCTTTTATAAACGTTTCCCGCATGGCAGAAAGAAAAGCATTAAACCGGTAGATATCTTCGCCGATTGTCAATAGCAGTTTATAGGTTTCCGGAAACAATCGTCGCAAATCCTCATATTCGCTTTGCTGTAGGGCCTGTTTGAACTTTTCAAAAAAAGTTATGGACAATTCTTCGCGGAAGCGGGCCACGAGGAAGCGGGCGAGGCCATCGGCAAAATTGGTCACGTTTATGCCGGCAACAGTACCTGCAACTGAAGTGGAACCGGCAAATGCCCCGAGGGATGCGGAACTGGCATCATCAAAATAATGAGTAAGAAAAGGGTTTTCGAAAATGCGTTGGACAATGGTATTGTCGTTCATGCCGGGACAGTATTTGCGGAATAACGGTAGATGGTTCAAACCAAAATGTCCATCTGCGTCCAACGATTCCCTCAGCGACTTCGCATCATAATAAAGCTGTGCATTGCTGAATTGTGGCGAAAGAGTCGTGAGCAGCAGTACGATAACAATGGCTTTTTTCATGAGGTTTTAATGAATGGTCTTGTATAATTGAATAGCGTTCATAAACCGGTACTGGTAATTGTTGTCAGTGGTACGGCTTTCGCTTGAAAGCAATAAGCGCATAATGGTCTGCGGTATATTGTCGGCGCGCCGCTTTTTTAGATGCGATACCAGCAGCGCTATCACGCCGGCGCATATGGCTGTTGCCTGGCTGGTGCCGCTTTGTTGTTCCAACACACCTTGTACGCCGTACGAAAATATGGCTTCTCCCGGGCAGCAAATGGTAAGGTTGTCAAACTCGTAATTGAAAGGGAGGAAATTGTTTTGCAGGTCAACGGCGCCTACTGAAATCACGCCTGGTAAGACGGCAGGATAAAAGCCTCCTGTAGGTATGCCGCCCTGTGCGCGGTTGCCGATGGCGCAAACAAGTATTTTATTATTGGCCAGCACCTGGTTGATCACCGGCTGCATATCGGGATGGTTCAGCAAACTGCCATGACTCACCGATATGATATCGATGTCGTGCGGACTATCGGGTTCCAATCCTGCCGCCCAGCGAATGCCTTCCAGCAACGTGGGTATGCGCACATTGGTGCGGGCATCGCGGATTTTGCCTACATACAACTGGCAGGCCGGCGCAACGCCTACGATATGCTGCTGGTTGCGTGAAGCGATCAGCCCGGCGCAATGGGAGCCATGCCCGTAATCGTCGTCCATGTTCTGGTTGGTTGGGATATTTATGGAAGCATCATCCTGGTTCCCGCTGTTGGGCACATGTCTGTTATCGTCATCCCTGCGCTCGCTATTTGACACATCTCCGGAATCATCGTTCCTGCTCCTGCTGTTTGGCACATCTCCGGAATCATCGTTCCTGTTCCTGCTGTTTGACAAAAAATTTTTCATAGGGGCGATGCCGTTGCGGGAGGTATTGCTGACGGCCCCGGTGAGATCGGGGCAATTGAGGGCAATGCCGCTGTCGAGGATGGCTACTTTGGCTAGATCGCCCCGTTCACCATCGGCCCAGATCTGGTCAATGCCGAGGGTGGGGATGATGGGGGAGGTGAAAGGGGAAAGAGTGGGTATGGAAGTATTGCGGTGAGTAGCGGTCGGGGGGCTTACGATTGTGGTTTGATCAAGCGGGGTGGCGTTTCCTGCCCAGAAATACTGTTTTTCTTTATTGTTGTTAAACTGGTAATACCATTTGCTGATGCCCTGCCATGCTTCGCCTTCTTCCACGCCATCCATCACCAGTACTTTCTGGCTGGGAAAAATGGCGCCAACAGGCGCATAACTTCTGCCCGGCCCTTTTCGGATAAAACCTTGTTTGGTGATTTTTACCCTGATCATTAACCGGTGATTGCAGGGTTAGGGTGAACAATAGGGGTTGACCGGAACAGGATTAAGTATGCCGGGTAAATGAAAAACACGTGCAAAGGCAGGTTGGAGAGGCTGGTCCCAAACATATAATAGATTAATTGGCTTTTTCGGTCAGGCGGCAGGGAGTGCAAAATAACCTATAAAGTAATGGTACAAAAAGGAAGTGGCCAATAACCGGAAAGTGGTATTGTTTATTTCGTCTTCCTCACCACCCGGCTCTTCTGCGCACCTCCCTGTATTGCTGCACAGCATTGGCCCTCCCCGCCAAACTGCCATTTTTTCACTTTCCTGCCGTGCGGCATAATCATTGATAACCATTAGGGAACATAAAACATAGCAAGTATGGCAAAGATTATAGGAATAGACCTCGGTACTACCAATAGCTGCGTGTCAGTTATGGAGGGCAATGAACCGGTGGTGATAGCCAATGATGAGGGACGCCGTACCACCCCGTCTGTAGTGGCTTTTCTCAAAAACGGCGAACGGAAAGTAGGTGACCCGGCCAAGCGCCAGGCCATTACCAACCCCCATAACACCATTATGAGTGTTAAACGTTTCATGGGCCGCCGTTTTGATGAAGTGACCGAAGAGATCAGCCATTGGAGCTATAAGGTAGTGAAAGGTGACAATAATACCGTACGTATTGACATAGATGGTCGTTTATATACGCCGCAGGAAATTTCTGCCATGATTCTTCAGAAAATGAAGAAAACGGCAGAAGATTACCTGGGCCAGGAAGTGCATGAGGCCGTAATTACCGTTCCGGCTTACTTTAACGACGCCCAGCGTCAGGCCACCAAAGAGGCAGGTGAAATAGCCGGTCTGACGGTTCGTCGTATTGTGAACGAGCCCACTGCTGCCGCTCTGGCTTATGGTCTCGACAAAGGCAAACACGACCAGAAAATAGCCGTATTCGACCTCGGTGGCGGTACGTTCGATATTTCCATCCTGGAACTGGGCGACGGCGTGTTTGAAGTGAAGAGCACCAATGGTGATACCCACCTCGGTGGCGACGACTTCGACAAGGTGATCATGGACTGGCTGGCCGACGAATTCAAGAACGATGAAGCCGTTGACCTGCGCAAAGACCCGATGGCTTTGCAGCGTTTGAAAGAAGCCGCTGAAAAAGCCAAGATCGAACTGTCGTCTTCCAGCGAAACGGAGATCAACCTGCCCTACATCACTGCCGTAGACGGTGTGCCGAAACACCTGGTAAAGAAACTGAGCCGTGCAAAATTCGAGCAGCTGGCTGACCGCCTGTTTGAACGCTGTCTGAAGCCTTGCGAACAGGCTTTGAAAGACGCCGGCTTAACCGCTTCGCAAATCGACGAAGTGATCCTTGTTGGTGGTAGCACCCGCATCCCCAAAGTACAGGAGATCGTAGAGAAATTCTTTGGCAAGAAACCCAATAAAGGCGTTAACCCCGATGAAGTAGTTGCTGTAGGTGCTGCTATCCAGGGCGCCGTGCTGACTGGTGAAGTGAAGGACGTGCTGCTGCTGGACGTTACGCCGCTGAGCCTCGGTATCGAAACCATGGGTGGTGTAATGACCCGCCTGATCGATGCCAATACCACCATCCCGACGAAGAAGTCGGAAATCTTCTCAACGGCCAGCGACAACCAGCCTGCAGTGGAAATTCACGTATTGCAGGGTGAGCGCCCGATGGCCAACCAGAACAAGAGCCTGGGCCGCTTCCAGTTGACCGATATTCCGCCCGCACCGCGCGGTGTGCCGCAGATTGAAGTAACGTTCGACATCGACGCCAACGGTATTCTGCATGTAACCGCCAAGGATAAGGGCACCGGTAAGGAACAGAAGATCCGCATAGAAGCCGGCAGCGGTTTGAGTAAGGAAGAAGTGGAACGGATGAAAGCTGAAGCCCGCGCCAACGAAGCTGCGGACAAGGCTGCCCGTGAGCGTGTAGAAAAACTGAACCAGGCCGACAGCCTAATCTTCCAGACCGAAAAGCAGTTGCGCGAATATGGCGACAAAATCCCTGGCGATAAGAAAGCTCCGATTGAAACGGCTTTGAACAAACTGAAAGAAGCGCACAAGTCGCAGGATATGACAGCCATTGACGCCGCCATGGCGGAAATGAACACCGCCTGGACTGCAGCCAGCGAAGAGCTTTATAAAGCTACCCAGGGTCAGGCCGCTGGCCAGCAGGGACAGCAGGGTGGACAGAGCGGCGCTGGTGGAGAGAATGTAACGGACGCGGAGTATGAGGAGGTGAAGTAAGAATAGCTGGACTAAAAGATTTGAAAGATATAGAGCCCTTGCGTAATGCAGGGGCTTTTTTTATTGCATAACGGCAGCCATACTTTGAACGGTTTAACAATTGCTGCCTTATTGCAAACCATTGTGCCTTCGTCAAAATCAACCGTTGGTTGGTTTGCTGCTTCGAACATCAATTTCCCGAATGCCTCAAGGCTTAAAGAATTTCCTGGCAGTGCAGGAGAATTTAAGTCAATATTTTCCATATTGATGAAGTGCTTTTCCATACCAGAATGGATTGCGTTAAAAGGAAAAAGCATCCGACTATGCAATTTAGTGTGTGCATTAACGTAAATTATTTATCCATAGATTGGAATTCCAAAAAAGAATAGAATTTTATCTAAATTGGCGGAAGCCTGAACATCTTGCTAACCTTAACAAATAGCTTTTTATGGCCTATAGTGAAAAACTTGCTGCCGATGTACGCGACGCTTTGTCGCACCTGCCCAATGTAACGGAGAAGAAAATGTTCAGGGGCCTTGCCTTCCTGGTAAATGATAAGATGTGCATCAATGTTAGCGGTAATGACCTGATGGTCCGCTTTGATCCCGCACTGGAAGCAGAGGTGAAACACAAAAAAGGTTTTCGCACCGTGATTATGAAAGGCAGGGAGTACAAAGGTTATGGGTATATTAGCGAAGAAGGATATCGGGCCAAAAAAGATTTCGATTACTGGGTAAACCTCGCACTGGCGTTTAATGACAGGGCGCAATCATCCAGGGCAAAAAAGAAGAAAAAGGCGTGAGACGCCAGGGAAATATTATAACAATAAATTAATTCCCCACTTCTCATTCCTTTTCCTTATATTACATCAGATGCAAGGCCTGATTTATTACATTTCGCTGCCATTTCTCTATCTGATATCCATTCTTCCATTTCCGGTGCTGTATAGAGTGTGTGATGGTTTTTATTTCCTGCTCTATTATGTATTGGGATACCGCAAGAAAATAGCATTGCAAAACCTGCGCAATGCCTTCCCGGATAAATCTGAAGCTGAGATACAACGACTGTGCAAGCATTTTTATCACTACCTGTGCGATCTCTTTCCGGAAACTTTCAAAACCCTCACCATCAGCAAACGAACTATGTTGCGCCATTGTTCGATGGACCCTGCAGCGCAGGCAATTTTCGACAGGTATCATAAAGAAGGTAAAAGCATCATCCTGGTGATGGGACATTACGGCAACTGGGAATGGGCAGGCAATACCTTCAGTCTTTGCTGTCAACAAAAATTATATGTGGTGTATCATCCGCTTACCAATAAATTTTTTAACGGACTGATGTACCGTATGCGCACACGTTTTGGTACCGGTTTAATAGCCATGCGCGAAACGTTTAAAGATATGGTGCGGCATAAACCTGTGGTAAGTGCTACCGCTTTTATAGCCGACCAGACACCGCAACCCGATAATGCCTTCTGGACCACTTTTCTCAACCAGGACACCCCCGTATTCTGGGGCACAGAGAAAATTGCCCGCAAAATGAATTATCCGGTGGTGTATGTAACAATAAAAAGACTGAAACGCGGTTATTATACTATCTGCGCAGAAGTGTTGTGTGAACAACCTGCGCTTACTTCCGATGGAGAAATTTCACGCTTGCACACGCAAAGACTGGAACGGGATATCTCTGAAAGTCCCGAAACATGGCTATGGACACATCGTCGCTGGAAGCACGCGCGACCGGAAGCCCTTACACTAAACCCCGTTTGACCAATCATTTTAATAAGCATTTTAACGTTCATTTCATGCACATGAATCCCGGCAAGCAGTTAATCCTTGCCACCAAACCCTTCGCCAAAGAAATCCGGTGGAAAAGCTGGATGTACAGTTTGACCACCCTTGTTATGTTAATGGCCTCCTTTTCAGGAATCTTCATTTTTGAAAACCTGTGGTTGCGCATGGCATGCAGCATTGCATCAGGACTGCTGATGGTGCGTATGTTTGTAATTTATCACGATCACCAGCATCATACCATACTGCATCGTTCTGTAGCGGCCAATATATTGTTCAAGTTATATGGCGTGTTCATCCTGGCGCCTGCCAGTATCTGGAAGCGTTCGCACGATTACCATCACAATCACAATTGCAAATTGTTCAGCGCCAGCATAGGTTCTTATCCTATTATGACGAAGCAGAAGTTTTTACAGTCAACCCCTGCAGAACGCAGGGCATACCTGGCGGTGCGGCATCCGCTCACTATTTTCTTCGGATATTATACAATGTTCATTTACGGGATGTGCGTCAACTCGTTTTTGAGCGCGCCCAGACGACATTGGGATTCGCTAATAGCGCTAATCGTACATGCAGGCGCCAGTGCGCTGATATTTGTGTACCTCGGCTGGTTAGCGTGGCTATTATCGTTTGTTGTGCCGTTTATGCTGGCGTTTATGCTTGGTGCTTATCTCTTTTATGCACAGCACAACTTTCCCGGCGTTACGTTCCGTGAAAAGGAAGAATGGTGTTATGAAGAAGCTGCCATCAGCTCCTCCAGCTATATGGTGATGAACCCGTTCTGGAAATGGGTGACGGCGAATATCGGGTACCATCATGTTCATCATCTCAACGCACGTATACCGTTTTATCGACTGCCGGAAGCGATGGCGGCGATTCCTGAATTGCAACAGGCTAAAACCACGTCGTTGCATCCGATGGATATCATCGCCTGTTTCAAATTAAAAATCTGGGACCCGGAAAAGAATGCGATGGTAGGGGTGAAGCACCTGTAAGCAACCTTCATTACTGCGCCACCGCCGATTTACGCATAGCCATCAACGTGCCAATCCGCTGCTTTAAACCAGCTTCCACATTGATGCCTTCTACGGTAATCTGTCGTGCGAACTCCATGAAAGATTCCGGATGATTTTCTTTCCTGCCGGTTTTTACATTCACAGGAACGAACTTTGTCCACATCACGGATTTCAGGTGGGTTTCCTGTTCGTCCATCATCACAAATTCCACCCAGAAGCTATCAGGCGAGTGGTGAATGGTAGCAGACGTGATCACCACTTTTTCATTGTATAAGGCGGGACGGAGGTACAATATTTCATGACCGGCTACAAACCAGCTAAGTCCCTGTTTGTAAAATGTCTGCAGGTCTATATCGTAATATTTACGCAGGTGATCTTCCCGTGCGTCCAGGAAATAGTTGATGTACCGTGCATTGTTGAGATGCCCAAACAGGTCGCAGTCGCTGAAGCGGATCATGTATTCGGAGCGAAGCAATTTTTCCATTGAATGGTTTTTAGACCGACCGGTCTTTTTATGGTTAAAAAAATAGTTATGGTTTCGTCCAGGTTTCAATCCGTTCTTTCAGATCGTTCAGGATACGGTTGAGCGTTTTGGGATGGTCCCTCAGCTTCGACATCATGATCCCGCCTTCAATTAGCGCAAACATGTTTTCCGCTTCATGCGTCGCATCAATGGCTGGGGTGAATTCTCCCTTATCAATTCCTTTCTGAATAATATATGCCAGCGAATCCACCATTTCTTCGAGCGCCGCTTTTGCCTTTTTCTTGAGAAAGGGAATATTGTCGTCGGCATCGATAGCGGTATTCAGCAGGGGACAGCCACCGTCAATGGAAGGACGGGCAGTGTAATTGCGATAGTATTGCAAAATGGCAAACAGCTTGTCTTTGGCCGTCTTTTGCTGTTTGATTTTGAAACGCAACTCTTCTTTCAGCAGGTCATACGCATATTCAAACGCGGCAACGGCAATTTCATCTTTGCTGCTGAAGTTTCCGTAAATGCCTCCTTTGGCCAGACCGGTAGCACGGATAATATCGGCCATGGTAGTGGCCGAATACCCTTTCTTATTGAATATCGGTGCTGATTTTTCAATAATCAATTGCCTGGTGCGGTCTGATTTTGATAACATGATAAAACAAAAATAGACCAATCAGTCTGAAATTTCAAAATTTTGTGATAACGGCGCCACCGGCGCTGCTGCTGACTGCCGCAGTCCCTCGACGCGGCGGAAGCGGATGGTTTCAGACAAAAAAATCCTCAAAGCACCACAGCAATCGTTTTCCGTTCATATAAATTGCCACGCAAAAACTTCAACCACCCGCACACCTCCATTATATTTGCCCGTTATTGCGCACTAACAGCAGTCCCTGCACACCTGCTGTTCTTTACATTCCAACTTTCTGCCATACGAAAAAATTGATAGGGGTAATTCACTCCCCGGTTGTCCATTTACTGATCAAATCAAAACCATGAAACAATGTATGTTGCTTGGGGCAATATTATTGATTGTACATATTGCCCGGGCCCAGGAAAGATTTACTATCAGCGGCACCATCACCGCACAAAAGACAGGCGAAACGATTATTGGCGCAACCATTAAAGCAGGAAACACCGGCACCACCAGCAATGAGTACGGTTTTTTCTCACTCACGCTTCCCAAAGGCACCTATGAACTGGAGATTAGCGGCGTGGGCATGCAATCGCGCAAATTAAAGGTGGTACTGAACAAGGATATGCGTATTCCTGTTACCCTGCAGGAAGCATCCGCCACCCTCGACAGTGTGACTGTTTCCGCTTCACGCGGCCGTAGCATCAGCAGTCCGCAAATGGGTATCGAACGACTTACGGTGCGCGAAGTCAGCAATATCCCGGTATTGTTCGGCGAAAGGGATATTCTCAAAACCATCCAGCTGTTGCCGGGCATCAAATCGGCCGGCGATGGCAACAGTGGATTTTATGTGCGTGGCGGCGCGGCAGACCAGAACCTGATTTTGCTGGACGAAGCGACCGTATACAATGCTTCGCACCTGCTGGGATTTTTTTCCACTTTTAATTCCGATGCCATTAAAGATATTACAGTATACAAAGGCGGTATGCCCGCGCAGTATGGCGGGCGACTGTCATCCGTGCTGGATATTAAAATGAATGATGGCAATAACAAGGAATACGGCGTAGGTGGCGGCATTGGTCTGATCTCCGCCAAAATCAATGTGGAAGGGCCTATACAAAAGGAAAAGTCGTCTTTCCTGTTGTCGGCACGCCGCACGTATGCCGATATGTTTTTGAAATTGTCCAGCGACTCCACCATCAACAGGAATACGCTGTACTTCTATGACCTGAATGCAAAGCTCAATTACATTATAGGGCCCAAAGACCGCATTTACCTGTCGGGCTATTTTGGTAAAGACGTGTTAGGTGCAGGCGATATATTTGGTATTGACTGGGGCAACAGCACCGCCACCCTCCGCTGGAACCACCTGTTCAGCAACAAACTGTTTTCCAATACGTCTTTGATCTATAGTAACTACAATTACAATATTAATATCCGTGACGGGGCCAATAATTTCGATATCTTTTCCCAGATACGCGACTGGAACCTGAAGCAGGAGTTTCAATGGTATCTGAACAACCGGAATAATTTGCGGTTTGGTTTGCATTCCACTTACCATATCATTCGTCCGGGTGAAGTGCGTCCTTCCGGGCAATCTTCCATCAATCCGCTGTTGTTGGAAAGACGGTATGCCTGGGAAAATGCCTTGTTTGCAAGCAATACCTGGCAGGCAGGCGATCACATCAATGTTACTTATGGTTTGCGGGTGAATACATTCAGTATTTTGGGCGAAGGGGACTATTACGCAGTGGATGCAGATGGAAAAGTTACCGACACCTTCCACTATAGCAGTGGCGATTTTGTAAAAACCTATATCAATGCAGAACCCAGACTGGCCATCAGCTACCAGTTCAATGCTACTGCATCGGTAAAAGCTTCGTATGTGCGTAACGTGCAGAACCTGCACCTGCTCAGCAGTTCTACTACCACCAGTCCTACAGATAAATGGATTGCCAGTACCAACATTATCAAACCGGAAATTGCTGACCAGGTTTCCCTGGGCTATTATAAAAACCTGGCAGGCAATCGTTATGAACTCACTACAGAAGCCTATTACAAAACCATGCAAAACCAGGTGGATTACCGGGACGGTGCAGACATTTTTACTTCAGACCCTATTGAAACGCAATTGCTGTTTGGCAAAGGCAGGGCATATGGCCTGGAAACACAAATAAAGAAAAAGAGCGGCCGCCTTACCGGGTGGATCAGTTATACCTTGTCGAAAACGGAAAGAAAGATCGACGGTATCAATAACAACGAATGGTACAATGCGCGGCAGGACAGAACGCACGATATCTCCATTGTTGCTTCCTTTCGTCTCAACAAAAAATGGATATTGTCTGCCAACTGGGTATACTATACCGGCGATGCCGTGACATTCCCGGCCGGCAAATACCAGATAGGCGATGAAACGGTGTACTACTATACCGAACGCAATGGTCACCGCATGCCGGCTTACCATCGTCTTGACCTGGGTGCTACATGGATATTCAAACCACGTAAAAAATACACGTCTGAACTGAGCTTCAGTTTGTACAATGCCTATGGCCGTGAAAATGCCTATACCATCAATTTTCGCGACAGTAAAGACAAACCCGGCACTACTGAGGCTGTGCGTATAGCGTTGTTCAAATTCGTTCCATCTGTTTCCTACAACTTTAAATTCTGATGACCATGCATAAATCCATTTCATATTTGATGTTCCTGCTGTTGGCTGTTTTGGCTGTGAGCTGTGAAAAAGTCATTCATGTAGACCTGAACGATGCGGAAAAACGTTTGGTGATAGAAGGCGTGGTGGGCAACCAGGCCGGTACCAGCAAGGTGCTGGTGTCCACCACCAAAAGCTTTTACGATGGCAACGATTTTGCGGGCATTAGCGGCGCTATCGTGAGCGTAACAGATGAGGAAGGCGTGGTGACCAGTTTTACAGAAACGTCTACCGGCATTTATGAAGCGCCTTCGTTAATCGGAAAAGAAGGGAAGACGTATACCTTGCTGGTGGAACTGGAGGGACAAACATTCACGGCCGTTTCCACCATGCAGCAACAGGCAATGATAGATACCATCTACGTGCAGGACGATAACCTTTTTGGGGAAACCCGCAAGGTAGTACAGGTACAGTTCACCGATCCGCCCGGCAGAGGCAATGGCTACCGCTTTGTGCAGTATGTTAATGGCAGAAAGGAAAAAGAGATATTCATCTACAGCGATGAACTGATCGATGGCAACACGGCCACCATCAGTCTGCGCTATGATGATGACGACGATGATGCCACCATTCATTCGGGCGATACCATCGTAGTGGATATGTTTTGTATTGAAGACAGGATCTATAAATACTGGTTCAGCCTGCAGCAGGGCGCGAGTGGCAATAACTGGTCTACGCCTGCCAACCCGGTAACGAATATCATAGGCGGCGCGCTAGGTTATTTCAGTGCGCAAACGGTGGAGCGAAAAACTATGGTGGCGCCGTAAGCTGTTTATATGATCTGCATCTTTTCCATCAGGAAAGAAGCGTTCCTGTTCTTCGCCACACCGGTGCGGAGCTTGTAATCGAATAGTAGTTCACCGTTTTGAATGGTGCTTTCAAAGCAATAGTTGCGCACCTGCCCGGGCAGTTCCTGTTCCAGCCTGCTGAGCGCAAGATCATGTGTGGCAAATAAGGTAAGGCAGTTGTATTGAATGAGTTTTTTAATGAATTGTTCGGAGCCGTGGGTTTTGTCTTCCGAATTGGTGCCCCGGAGAATTTCATCGATCAACACCAGGGTTGGAACCGGGCTTTGCTGCAGGTGTACAACAATATGTTGAAGGCGTTTCAATTCAGCCATGAAATAAGAAGTATGCTCCTGCAGGGAATCGTTCACGCGAATGGACGATCGTATATGCATGGGCGTGAATGCAAATGATGAAGCACATACCGGCGCGCCGCAACGGGCCAGCAGCAGGTTTACACCCAGTGCGCGGAGAAAGGTAGTTTTCCCCGACATGTTGGAGCCTGTTACCAGCACCAGCTTTTCGTTTTGGCCAAAATGGCAATCATTTGCCACTCGTTTCTGTTCGGGAATCAGCGGATGCGCCAGTGCAGTGGCGGTTATAACAGGCGATTTTTCCAGTACAGTAGGGTAGTGAAAGGATGGGAAATTATACGCAAAAGTTGCCAGCGAATTCAGCGTTTCTATCATGCCCACACAATGGATCCATTCGTTGAAATGATTGCGGTACTGCGCCTTCCATTGTTCCAATGCCCGGAGGCACTGGATATCGTACAGGAAGAAGCTGTTCAGCAGCATGTTTACCAGGAAATTCAATCGCTGGTCGAAAAAGGAGGCCAGCCGCGAAAGTTTTTTAATGGCCTTGTGGGCAGCGGACGCCAGCGCCTGTTCACGTTGCAGCAATGCAGAGGCGCCTGTATCCACCTGTGTGAAATCGGTTAGTACAGCAGCGTATTGCTCCAGTATGGTCTGCTTCTTACCCAGCAAACTGTGTTGCCGGTTTACCCGTTGCGCAAAAACACCAATTACCATCCAACTGGACAATATGCCCAATACCAATGGGTAATATATATCTGTAGCCAGGTAGTAGCCCAGCAGGACAAGATTAATGAGGGGGATGACAAAGCGAAGGATATTTATCCATTTTCGGTTAAGCAATATCGGTGGTGTTTGCACCCATGAAACAATATGATGCAAATTCCCTTCGCTTTCCTGGTGCAATAACCCATGTGCCGTAATGAGCTGCCGCAGTTCCGCCTGGCGACTGAGCGTTTGAATGGCTGCCTGGTATGCTTCGATATCTTCCCTGTTCATAAGCGGTTCCCGCAGCAGACCGGCCAGTTGGTCCATGCCATGATGGGTAGTGGTCCTGTTGAGCAGGTGAAATAAAGAATTGGCGCCAAATACATCGAGATCAGCGGTATGGTCATCACCCGAAACAAACTGGCTTCCGCTGTTGAACTGGTTGGGTTGGTACTGCAATACAGCTGTTTCATTGTTGTTTATAAACAACAGCTTTTCCAGCAATGCTTTTCGTTCGTTTAATTGCACGGCAATACGCACGAGCACTATAAACACCAGCTGGAAGACCACGGACAGCACCAGCAGCACCTGGCTGTGGGCATTGATCCATTGAAAGGTGGTGAACAGGAAGGCTATAAAGCTGACCAGCCTCAAAACGGCGATCCATACATACCTTTCCTTTGCCTGTGCAATCAGCTTGGTGTAGTGCGCGCTCTGTTCACGATAATATGCTGCAGGTGATTCCATGTTGGTTTTTTAAAATTGAATAACAAATCTCATTGCAACCTGCATAGCATCGGATTGTTGCCTGCCATTTGCATTTGTTTTATTGAATGCCGCTGCCGTTTTTTACCATTACCACCTGTATGGTTTCCGGCGACTGTTGTTGCAGTTGGATGGTATGTCCTTCGATCAGTCGCTGTTTGATGGCTTCATTGTAATGTCGGATGGTGAGCAATACCAGGTTTTTTTCAATCTGCACTTCAAAAAATTCCGATGCGCCGAACGCCAGTTTTTCAATTTTGTCCGGGCGGTCGTCCAGGCATATTTGTATGGTTACGGCGCCTGTTTGTATCAAATTGGGGCGAATATTTGTTTCCGCCAGCAACTGGTACAGGTGGGCCATGGGCTTTTCACCCACAAAGGAAAAATCTTTGGAATGCAGGTGCATGAGCACCTGGTTGTTTTTGATCACCACAATGGGAGGGAGGCCCTTCAGGCTTTTGTTGTGGATGACGGTGCCGGGCAGGTCCTTATCAAAGAAACATTTTACATAGAGGGGAATGCCTTTATTCTGCAGCGGCTTGATGGTTTTGGGGTGAATCACCTGCGCGCCATAATACGCCATTTCGATCACTTCATCATAATTCAGTTCTGCAATCAGTTGGGCGTCCGGAAACTGTTTCGGGTCGCAGTTCATCACGCCTTCCACATCTTTCCAGATCACCTGGCATTGTGCGTCCAGCAGGTTGGCAAAGATGGCGGCGGTGAAGTCGCTGCCTTCGCGGCCCAGGGTGGTGCTTTCGTTATCGGAAGTGGCGCCGATAAAACCCTGTGTAAGGATGATGTCGTTATTGGCAAACAGCGGTTTTATGACGGTTTCCACTTTGTGTTTGGTGAAATCCCAGTCAATATTGGCGTCCCGGAAATTATTGTCGGTGCGGATGATGTCCCGCACGTCGATCCAGTGGTTGGCAATGCCTGTTTCCGCCAAAAAAGCGCTTACGATGGCGGTCGACAGCAATTCGCCTATGCAAACCACCTGGTCGTAGTAATAATCAAAAGAGCGCACGGGTTTATCGTGCAGTAACCATTCCACCTCGGTAAAGAAATCGGTGAGCTGCTCCAGCGTTTTATTGTAATGGGTCACCAGCAGGTATTTGGCCGTGGTGAGATGGTTTTGCTTTACCACTGAAAACAGCCGGAGGGCTTCTTCCTGCCAGCCATCATAATAGGCTTCCACTACTTTTTCCAGGGCATTGGTGGTTTTGCCCATGGCAGAGATCACTACCAGCAGCTTTTCGCCCCGGTACGACTCCAGAATGCCGGGAATATTGCGGATCCTGTCTGTACTGTTTACGCTGGCCCCGCCAAATTTGAATACTTGCATAGGTTTCCTGGTTACAGGGCGCAAATGTCGGGAAAACTGGTGAAGTACTTCATGGTAAGTGGTGAGTGGGGCATCTGTGTCCTGCTCATTACTTATGCTTAATGCTTTCCACTCATTTCTTTCCTTTACTTTTGCGCACACGAACGATCGTTAACAAATCAGCCGTTTATGAGTACAATCAACAGAAAAGTTTTAACCCTTGACGAGTTTACCATTCAGCAATTGCGCAATTTTCCCCATGCTACCGGCGAGCTGAGCGGGTTGCTGCGCGATATCGGCCTGGCGGCCAAGCGGGTAAATGTGGAAGTGAACAAGGCAGGACTGGTGGATATTCTCGGAGATGCCGGCTCTGTAAATGTGCAGGGCGAAGATGTGAAGAAGCTGGACGTATTTGCCAATAACCAGTTTACCGGCGTGCTGCAGCACGGTATCAGTTGTGCCGGCGTGGCCAGTGAAGAGCTGGATGATTTTGTGGCGTTTGATGATGCAGTATCCAAAAACTCCAAATATGTATGCCTGTTCGATCCGTTGGATGGAAGCGGTAATATAGATGTGAATGTATCTATCGGCACCATTTTCAGTATTTTTCGCCGGGTATCCGAAAAAGGCACCATTGCCGTAAAGGAAGACTTTTTACAACCCGGCAGGAACCAGGTAGCTGCGGGTTATATTGTATATGGTTCTTCTACCATGCTGGTATATGCCACGCGTCGCGGGGTGAATGGATTTACGCTTGATCCTTCCATTGGTGAGTTTTGTCTAAGCCATCCGAATATCAAATGCCCTGAGTACGGCAAGATCTATTCTGTAAATCACGGCAACTATTTTGCCTATGAACCGGGGGTGCAGCGGTATATTCAGCGTTGCCAGAATAAATCGAAAGATAACGGCGGGCCTTATACGCAGCGGTATATTGGCAGTATGGTAGCCGATGTGCATCGTAACCTGATTAAAGGCGGCATCTTCATGTATCCCGGCACTACGGACAAGCCGAAAGGTAAACTGCGGTTGTTGTATGAATGCAATCCCTTTGCGTTTATTACGGAAGTAGCAGGAGGAAAAGCTACGAACGGGAAGGAAAGGATTCTGGATATTCAGCCTACGGAATTGCACCAGCGTACGCCGTTGTTTATTGGAAGCAAGGGGATGATGGAGGAGCTGGAGGAGGATATGAGGATGGAGCAGCAGAATTAAAAAATGTATGTGTAGGGCGCTTTCAACAAGAAGCGCCTTTTTTATGTCTTTTTTAGACAGTGGCATAATTTTGCTACCCGGATATAACCACCATCCCGTGTACTTTAATAGCTCTTTATTCTTTTCTGGTATAGTATTGGAAAGGGACGGGTGGAAATTTATCATTATGCAACAACAGAACGGATTATTGACACGAAACAGCTATTTCTTGCTTCTTGCAGTATTATTCCTGGCTGCCTGCGGCACTACCAACCCGGCCGGTACGGGCGCTTCTGCAGAAAAAGAGGGGCCCAAACGCGAAACGCCGATTGCATTGCCCAAACGTGAAACGGCCAGCGTGGCACCTGCCATCGAGCGCGATGTGTTGTATTACGTCAACAAACACCGGGAAACGAAAGGCCTGCGGCCACTTGAATTCAACGCCTATATAGGAGCAGAAGCCCGCAAGCACAGTACCGATATGGCCCAGAAACTGGTGCCCTTTGGTCACGACGGGTTGGCCAATAGAAAAAATAGTATTACGTCTCAACTGAAATCCATTACGGCGGTGGCAGAAAATGTTGCCCGTGGCCCGCTTACGGCGCAGCAGGTAGTGAATATGTGGCTGAAGAGCCCCGGACATCGCCGCAATATCGAAGGCAATTTCAAATATACCGGTATCGGCGTGGCCCGTGATCAGAAAAGCGAGTTGTACTTCACGCAGATATTTGCGAATTGAATGGCCTTCTTCTTCCTTTCTTCTTTACCTTGCAGGCATGTCCAACATTATCATCTCGGTAAAGAACCTTGTTAAAAAATATGGCGCTTTTGAAGCGGTAAAAGGGATCAGCTTTGATGTAATGGAAGGGGAGATATTTGGTTTGCTGGGACCCAACGGCGCCGGGAAGTCTACCACACTGGAGATAATCGAAACGCTGCGTGCAAAAACTTCCGGTGAAGTATGGGTAGATGGCTTCAACCTCGACAAAGATCCTGATGCCATCAAGCAGCGTATTGGTGTGCAGTTGCAGACTTCCGGTTTTTACCCCGGTTTAAACCTGGTGGAACTGATTGACCTGTTTGCCGGCCTGTACAACAAACGCGTAAACGCGAAGGAGTTATTGCGGTCGGTGAACCTGGAAGACAAAGCGCGGAGCAAGTACAAAGACCTCAGCGGCGGACAGAAACAACGCTTTTCCATTGCCACCACTTTAATTCACAATCCCAAAATCATTTTTCTTGACGAACCCACTACCGGCCTCGATCCGCAGGCGCGGCGCAACTTGTGGGACCTCATCCGGACCATCCGCACCAAAGGCACCACGGTTATCATCACCACCCATTATATGGATGAAGCAGAAATCCTCTGCGACCGTATAGCCATTATTGACGCAGGCAGGATCATTGCCCTCGATTCGCCTGACAAACTGATAGACGACCTCGTGGCCACCGGTTTTGAAAGACCCAAAGAAGTGAAAAAAGCCAACCTGGAAGATGTTTTCATACATCTTACCGGGCACGCTTTACGGGAAGATTGAGGAATAAATATCAAACATCTTTGATATTTGATTGTTATTTCACCCAAAAACCCTTTATCACATGGACCTTCGTTTTCCCATAGGTAAATACGAACCGCAGCCGTTTTCTGAAAAACAAAAACAGGAATGGATAAACGATATCAAGTTGCTTCCGCAATTACTCGAACATGCTGTGCTGAACCTTGATGAGGCGCAACTAAAAACGCCTTACCGCGAAGGTGGCTGGACTGTGCAGCAGGTAGTACACCATGTGGCCGATAGCCATGCCAATGCCTATTGCCGGTTCAAACTGGCGCTCACGGAGGATAACCCGGTGATCAAACCCTATGATCAAAACGCATGGGCGCTCTTGCCGGATACGATGAATTTGCCCATCAATATCTCAATTACTTTATTACATGCGTTGCATAGTCGCCTGTATGAAGTGTTGCGGCACATGAGCGACGAAGATTTCGACCGAACCGTGTTTCATCCCGAACATAATCGTACCATGACGCTCTGGTACCTGCTCGGTAGTTATGCCTGGCATGGCCGCCATCATACGGCCCATATTACTTCGCTGAGAGAAAGAATGAAGTGGTAGGGCGCAATGGATTTTCACGAAATGCGAATCGCATGGCTGCAACGTAATATTTGCAGGATATTTCACTTTTGATATTTTCAATTATTTATGAGAGATCTGAAATGGAAAGTGCTTACATCCGAGTACCTGTTTAAAGACTTGTGGTTTACGGTAAGGCGTGATACCTGTCAGCGTCCCGATGGAAAAATTGTTTCTCCCTATTATGTATATGAATTCCCTGAGTGGGTCACTGCGTTGGCATTAACCGAAGACGGCAAGGTGATCCTGGAAAGACAATACCGTCACGGGCTGGGGGAGGTGGCCTTTGAAATCCCGGGCGGATGTGTGGATGATACCGATGCATCCCTTGAAGCAGCCATTGCCCGCGAACTGCTGGAAGAAACCGGTTATGCTTTTTCAAAGTATGAGTACCTTGGGAAAACCTGCGCCAATCCTTCTACCAACAACAACTGGATGCACATGTTCCTTGCCACAGGAGGGCGCCGGGTGAAAGAACAAGCACTCGATGACAACGAGGATATCGAAATTCATCTCGTAACCATCGACGAATTGAAAAAGTTACTGCAGGAAAACCAGATCATTCAAAGCATGCATGTGACAACGATATTTTACGCATTGGCGAAATTGTAGGAACTATATTGCTACTTCGCCAACGAGGAACACGCTGCCGCAAATCAAAACCAGATCTTCTTTCACCGCTTTTTGCCGGGCGGCTTTGAGCGCTGTGTTGACGTCGGGATACACTGCCCCTTCAAGGCCATGTGCATGGGCCTTGTCTGCCAGTTCCTGTGCAGGCAGGGCGCGCGGGATATGGGCATGGGTGAAGTAATAGGTGGCTTCTTTGGGCAGCAACGACAGCACGGCATCAATGTCTTTGTCTTTTACAACGCCGATGATAATATGCAGGTGAAGATGGTTGGTAAGTTCTATCTGCGCCAGTAGCTGGCGGATGCCATCTGCGTTGTGCCCTACGTCCAGCACCACCAGCGGGTGTTCGCGCACCACTTCCCATCGGCCATGCAAACCCGTTAGCTTTTTCGCTTGTTTCAATCCTTGGCGGATATGATCGTTGTGGATGGTCCAGCCTTTTTGTTGGAGGCAACGGATTGTTTCCAGCACGGTTATGAGGTTCTTTGTCTGGTAATAGCCGGTAAGGTCCAGCTGATAGGTTTGCAGGTTTTCATCTTCCGGGCCGGTGGCAACGGACACTTCCATATGATGGTGGTGATAATGCCAGTCAGCCGCATATATTGATTCGCCGGCAATCAATAGCGGCGCATTTTTTTCGGCGGCTATTTTTTCAAACACCGGTTTGGTTTCCGGTGTGGCATCGCCTATTACGACGGGTATGTTTTCTTTGATGATGCCCGCTTTTTCAAACGCAATTTTTTCCAGCGTGTTGCCGAGGATATGCATGTGGTCCCACCCGATATTGGTAATTACGGAAATTTCCGGTGTGATGATATTGGTGCTGTCCAGTCTACCGCCGAGGCCGGTTTCAATGACCGCAATGTCTACCTGTTCATGGGCAAAATAATCAAAGGCCATGGCAACGGTAAGTTCGAAAAAAGAAGGATGGATGCTGTCGATGAGCGGTTGAATGCGTTCAGTAAAATCAATCACGAATGATTTTGGAATCATTTCGCCATTTATGCGAAAGCGTTCACGGAAATCTTTCAGATGCGGAGAGGTATACAGGCCTGTTTTATAACCTGCAGTCTGCAGCACTGCTGCCAGCATATGACAGGTAGAACCTTTACCATTTGTTCCGGCCACATGGATGGAACGAAAGCGGGTATGCGGATTGCCCAGGAATGCGCACAGCTTTATAATGTTCTCCAGATCTTTCTTATACGCAGCTACGCCTACATGACTGAACATCGGCAGCCGTGTTAAGAGATAATCGACCGTTTGCTCGTAGGTTTTTGACATGGCGCAAAGATAGTTGTAAGGGCTACACGCGCGTGCAGTTTGGACAACGGTGCATTTCTCTGCTGGCGCTATGGTGCGGAAATAACTACGTTGCTGTTCCCTGGTACATCCAAAAATCACTCCATCTCCCGCTGGCGGGGGCGCCAGCAGTGGGTTGCATCAGGAAGTATGCTGCATGGATGGGGGTGGTCAGGCCAGGGGCAACCCCTTCCGTGCAGTATTGTTTTAAAGGCACTATCGTGCTGCGCCCCGCCAGCGGGGATGGAAGGGCTGATGGATGTGCCAAAGAAGCGTGGGTTTCTTTTGTAATCACGCTCAAGCTTTGAATAAAAAAAGCCACGGATTTCGCCGTGGCCTAATATCAAAGCATGATGTATATATCGAAGGATTAGTACAGTGTTTATCCTTTCACCCTGAAGTTTACCAATACCGTGCCTGTTTGTTCTTCGGGGCCGTTGGGATCGGCATTTAGCTTTGATTTTTTTACTACTTCAATCGCTTTTTGTTTATAGTAACTTTCTGCAGTGGTGGAACCGCGCATCTGGAAGGTAGCACTGATCACATTGCCTTGCCTGTCTACGCGAATGTCTACCGCCACCGTAGCGTTTTCGTTGAATTCATCTTCGTATTTCGGCTGGTATACAAACGTGCGGCCCGATAATCCTTTTGAAATACGGATACCATTGCCGCTGCCGCCACCGGTGTAATTTTTTGAATCGGGATTGCCGCCGGGGCGTCCCATATCACCGGTGCCGGAAGTATTTCCTTCGTTGCCGCCTTTTTTGTACGTATCCGCTTCATTGCCGCCGCTTCCATTGCCATCCACTCCTTTAAACAAAGCTTTAGGCTTTGGGACGGGCGGAGCAGGAGGCGCTTCAGCTTTGGGTGCTGCTGTTTTGGGTTTGGCCGTTTCTTTCTCCGGCACTTTGGTGGCATTGGGTTTTGTTTCAGCCGGCTTCTTGATCACCGGAGCGTCTTCGTCATTGTCGTTCGTCTCGATGTCTTTTACGTTATTATCACGGTCTGCCACAGGTTGCGGCGGAGCATAGGCCACCTGGTTGCTGGGAGCAGGAGGTCCGGGTTCAAAAGCCTGGTTGGTACCAAGACCAAAATCACTGTTGCCAAGATTTACCTCAATGCCTTCATCCACTAAAGGATCAGGAGGAAGTGGCATGGACCATGACAGCAGCATGGAAATAGCCAGTATCAATCCACACACGATGGCCGTGTATAAACCTGCCTCCAGGTTCTTTTTCGATTCGAATTGATGATCGGTCATTGGCGGAATGTTTGACATACGAAGTTACCCAATTGTGATAATACGATGCAACAATAATGCTAATTCAACGCGTATATCGTATAAAGAGGTTGTTAAAGTTCATCAACCCCTGTTTAACACCCCTAAAAATTCAAACCATGGCCCAACGGCTTCCTGGTATTGTTTGGCCAGGATGCGACTTAACTGGTGAATATGCGTAAGGTCATGAACGGTCCAGGTGGACAATAACTGGCGAAGCGTAACGGTGCCAAATTTTGGATGAATGCCCGTTTTGTCCAGGTCTGCTTCGGTGAGGTTTAAAGAACGCAGTTCCTGCAGGTTCTTTTCGCGCAGTGACCTGAATTCATCCAATAATTGGTCCAGTGTTTTTCCCTTGCTTTCTGTAAACTGTGCAAAGCGATCAAAGGGGGCAAAATGTTTGTCTTCGTCGTGCAGAATTTTTTTGGCACGGGCCATCCAGTCGGTTTTTTCTCCGTGTACGAGGTGACCGACTACATCGAAGGGTGACCAGGTTTCGCCGCCTTCGTTGCTGAAGATCCAGGCGTCGTCCAGTCCCTTGAGCATGGCTTCGAGAACGGATGGGGTGCGTTCGAGAATTTGAACAGATTGGTGGAAGTTGTAGTTCATGGCTGTATTGGGTTTTTTAAGTTGTTGGGTGAATGGTGTCCCGCACGGTAGCGCAGGATGGGATGACAACCGGATGTAACAAAGAACACCAATGGTTGTTGGCTGCAACCGGGGCAATATAATGATTTATCTTTTTTTCTTTTGCAGGTTGGCGATCAGCACACCGGCAATTACGGCTAAACCGCTGAACAAATGTATGAGGGTGAGTTGTTCGTTTAACAGCCATACTGCCTGGAGACTGCTGAATACAGGTATCAAATTGCCGAACAGCGCTGTGCGGCCGGCACCCAGACGGGCAATGGCGGCATTCCAGCAAAGGAAAGCGAGAACGGAGGTGCCCAGTCCAAGATACAGGATGATCAGCACCAACTGCCAGCTCCACTTAACCGGAGGCATATACGAAATTTCAATGAGCCAGGCTGGCAACAACATCAACGTGCCCGCCGTAAAAATCACAAACAAAAAGTTTACCGGGCTGAAACCAACCGGTTTGCGACGCACCAGTATATTGTATACCGCAAAGCAGAACCCTGCCAGCAATATCAATACATCACCGGGAGAAAAACGAAAAGCCATCAGTTTTTCCCAGCTACCTTCTGCAATCAGAAAAACAATACCTGTTAGGCAAAGAAGCAATCCGGCCACTTGCACCGGCCTTATCTGTTCTTTCAAAAAAATGGCAGCCATGATGATGGCAAACACCGGAGAAGAAGTAGTGCCGATCAGGGCCAGGTTGATAGCAGAAGTATAATGTCCCGCAAAATAAGCCAGCGTATTGAACAAGGTTACACCAAGAAAGGCCACCCACAATACATAATTTTTGTGCGCCTTTACTACCGGTAATTCTTTCCTGAATTGCCTCCATACCAAAGGCAGCAATAGCAACGATGCGCAACACCAACGGTAAAAGGCCACCGAAACCGGCGGCATAACATCTTTTATGCCACGTGCTATGGTAAAATTTCCTGACCACAAAATAGTGGCCAGCACGGCAAAGCCAATTCCTGCCCAGGTTGTCCTGCCCGAATGCAAACTGTTCATTGAAAAAATTAAGACGCAAAATTAGGGCAACAGTAAACTGGTTTTGTGATTTGCGTCATCTTTCTGTTGCGGTGTTGTCCCGAACCATGAAGCAATGCCTCCGCAGGGAACGCGATGTGTGTAATGGAGTTTCCTTGCATCAATGCGCAAAATCCTTCTCATAATCCCCCTTGATCCTTTCCATGGGCGGGTTGAAGTAACCAAATTTCACCTGTGGAAATTCTTCGCGGATCAAATCCTGGAGTTGACGGATACCAAGTATTTCTCCGGTATCATGTACGCCGATTTTTCCCAGGTACCAATCGGGATCGATGTTGAAATTGCGCCACTGGATCATGGAGAGATCGGTTTCGATGATAAGCCGGCGCAATGCTTCATACTCTTCCACACTGTCTGTCATTCCGGGAAAAACAAAATAATTGATGCTGGCCCAGCCGCCAAAACTGCGCACCACTTTCAGGCTTTCTACGATGTCTTCAAATTCGTAGTTATTGGGACGGTAATAGGCTTCGTAAATATGCTTGCGCGCAGAGTTGGTGCTTACGCGAATGGAGTTCAATCCTGCTTCACACAACGCGCGTACAGCGGCCGGCCTTGAGCCGTTGGTGTTGATATTGATACTGCCGCGGTCCGTATGTTTTCTGATTTCAAGAATTGCAGCGCGAATGGTTTCCCACATCAGCAATGGTTCACCTTCGCAACCTTGTCCGAAACTCACAATAGGATATGGGGCCGTTTGCAGGTGGGGCACTGTAAATTCTACAATTTCTTCCGGCGTGGGTTTGAATGTAAGCCGGTCTTGCGTGCTTACAATTTCTTCTTCCTGCGGTTGAAATGAAATGCAGCCGATGCAGTTGGCATTGCAGGCAGGAGAGGAAGGTACCGGGCATTCCCATCTGCCCATGAAATAATTACGGGCAGCGGGACAATGGTAGGTAAGACAACAATTCTCCGCCAGGTGTTTTACCAAACGATTATGCGGATAGGCCTGCAGGAAAGAAGCCACTCCCTGCTGTATGCTCTCATTATCGAAGCCGGCGCATTCCTGCCGTATGTCCTGTTCGATGCGCACGGCCGGCACATAAAATACATCGTTGTGCCAGCCCACTGCTGTATAACAGAACAAAGGCAGGGTAGGCGCATCGGGGGCCGTTTCATAAGCAGACAGGTACAGGCCGGTATGTGCAGGCGGAATAAAGGCCGCTACGGCCCATCCTTTTTCACAAAGCCGCATCTGGCCGGTATGCACGTCGATGCCGATGCCTTTGCGGCCGGGCAGCTCATACAGCGATCCGCCATCGGGCAATGGTATCCAGTCTTCTTCCGGTATGGGATGGGCGTCCCAGCCGGATCGACCTACTGCGTACAGTGTAGTATCTTCAAAAATATTCCCCTTCCCATCAGAATAAAGCAGGTATGGCGTCATGCGATTGGTGTCTTTCCTAAATAATGCCTGCAAAATTCGTGAATTTGGTCGAGTTCTTCGAATGCCAGGCTGCGGCGAAGGTCAAAATGGTAAATTTTGTTGAGGGAGGTATTAATGGTAATGGAATCGTAACGCGCCTCGATGCTATCAATATTCGACCAGAAATAGAATTTGCTTTCCGGCAGGGAAGGCACCGAAACGCCCGTATGGTGAATGGCCACATATTCCCAGCGCCGGTGATTTTCCATAAAAATTGTGTGGAAAATTGAGTCTCCTGCGTCCGTAATAAATTACCGGCTGCCATGTGCCGGTTTTACATTTTCGCATGGCTCAATCTTTCCCGGCAATAAGCATTGAATTCGTCTTCGTCGGCTTCGCCTTCTTCATCATCGTCTTCTATTTCGCGCTGGAGGATGCGGTTGTTGGTAAAATCGAGCGTGAGCAGGTTGTCTTTCAGCACAATGTTGTTGAACTGGTCCCAGCGGTATCTTTTTTTGAAGACTGTATTGATCACCACTTCATTGTCGGAAAAACCAATTTCAACAGCATATTTGGCCTGGTATTCCAGCAGTGCGAGTATAATAAACGCAAAGGCCAGCCATTGCAGGTAAGGCATTTTCATCCATACCAATGCGGCGATCAGCAGCGCCCGGCTGTAATGCACTTTACGCCCGCGCCAGGATTGCACTACGTTATACACTACAACGCCCACTACAAAAACCAGTCCGAGCAGGTATGCCAGGTGAATTTTTGAAGATATCAACATTTCGCGCGCAAAACAGGCTACAGAAAACAAACTCAGCAACAAGCCTATCCAGTTGATATACCGGTTTTGCATGTTTTTGAGCACAATGACGTATTGGTAAACCATGCGCGTTGGAGAAAATGTAAGGCTGCTTTAAAAATAGTGGTTCCGGGGTACAAGATACAAGTTATCAGTAAAATAGCTAACAGGCAGGAATATCACCTGCCGTCCTCAGTTCACAGATACCAGCAGGTTACACAATTTCCACAGTATATGCGCGCCTACATTGGCATCCCATTCATTCTGGTCAACGCCAATTTCAATCAGATCGAAGCCGATAAAATGGCGGCCGCTTTCCACTACTTTTCTTACCAGGTAATAAACCTGTTCAAAGTCGAAGCCGCCCATCACAGGCGTGCCGGTATTGGGACATAATTTGGGATCGAGGCCGTCGATATCAAAACTCAGCAAAACCTTGTCGGGCAATTGCGCTACGATATCGTCTACCACCTGTTTCCACGTTTCTCCTTCGTACAGGCGGTTTTTAATGGCGCGGTCGAAAAAAGTGACCACGCGTTGATTGCTGTTGCAGATATATTCCCATTCTTCCTGGCAATAATCGCGCACGCCCACCTGTACCAGCTTTGTCAGTTCCGGTATTTCCGTAAGCGCATTGTACATAATACTGGCATGGCTATACGTAAAATACTCGTACGATTCACGCAGGTCGCAGTGCGCATCGATCTGCAATATGCCGAAGCGCCCATGTTGCTGCGCCATGGCTTTAAAAAAGCCCAGCGAGGTACTGTGGTCGCCTCCCAGCAGCGCCACCAGTTTGTTGCGCTGCAGCAGGTCGTGCGTTTGTTCGAATACCCAGTTGTTGAGAAAGGCGCTGCCTTCGTTGATTTCCTTCAGTGATTTGCACATGAAGGCATTTTTTTCCAGCAGTTCACCTTTCGAAATATAGTCAATGTACAGCTCCGCCTCTTTGCGGAGATAATCGCTTTTGAGCAGGATTTTCCTGTCGGCGGGCCGCATGTACAACCCCTGCTTCCAGGCGTCTTTGGTGTCGGGGTCAAACAGGTCAACCTGCATGCTGGCCTTGAAAATATGGTCGGCGGAGCGGGCCGTACCGGCTGTATTGCTGACAGTAACTTCCCAGGGAACCGGAAGTATTACCAGGCGGGCTTCTTCTTCTGTAAAAGGTAGACCAAATACGTTGTTATTGGGATTGCTTGCTGCGTTTGGATCAAAATGCGATAAGTCTGCCATTGTTAATCATCCTCTTCTTGTTAAAACGCAGTGCAAGGTAGGAAATAAAGGGTTAATAGTACAAAAATCACATTCCAACCTGACTCATTTTGACCTACCTTTGCCACGAATTTCAGCGACTATGAAGAAAAGCCACATTATAATACTTGTTGGAATTGCCGCAGGTATTATGATCCTGTTGAGTTTCATGGGAGATTTGTCCACTTATGAAACCTTTGCCACTGCCCGCCAGAAACCGGGTAAAAGCGTGACCGTGATAGCAAAACTCGACAAATCGTCCCCGATTGAATACAATCCCGCCGTTAATCCCAATCTGACTACTTTTCACGCAGTGGATTCACTGGGCAACAGGACGCAGGTGGTGTATTATTTCGAAAAACCTTTCGATATGGAAAAAAGCGACCGGATTGTGCTGAAGGGTAAAATGAAAGGCGATGTGTTTGAAATTACTGACAAACAGGGTATCCTGATCAAATGTCCCTCCAAATACAAAGACGACCCGAAAGCAGCCCACAATTATCTTTCAGAAAACTAAACAGCGGTAATGAACTATATTGGTGAACATCTTTTGCCGGGGCAGATCGGTCACTTCCTCGTAGTGCTCTCATTTGTTGCGGCCCTGGTGGCTACCATTGCCTATGCGCGGTCCGTACACGCCACATCGCTGCCTGATGCAGCAAGCTGGAAAAGGCTCGGGCGCATCGCCTTTGTGATCGATGCCGTGGCGCTGTTCAGCGTGTTTGGCGTGATCTTTTACATTGTTGCCAATCATTATTTCGAATATCATTACGCCTGGAACCATTCCGACCGTTCGCTGGAATCAAAATACCTGCTGAGCAGTATCTGGGAAGGGCAGGAGGGATCATTCCTGTTGTGGGCCTTATGGCATGCTGTGCTGGGCGTGATTGTAATCAAAACTTCCCGCAAATGGGAAGCTCCCGTAATGTCTGTAATGAGCCTGGCGCAGGTGTGCGTAACCACCATGTTCCTGGGCGTGTACATCTTTGGCCTCAAAATCGGGAACAGTCCTTTTCTGCTTACACGCGAGGTATTTCCCGACAATCCTGTTTTTTCCAATGCCAATTACCTGCAACTCCCGGCCATGCAGGACGGTATAGGCCTCAATCAACTGCTGCAGAATTACTGGATGACCATTCACCCGCCGATCACCTTTCTTGGATATGCTTCCACCCTGGTGCCCTTTGCCTTTGCCATAGGCGGGCTGTGGACAAAAGATTTCGGCGGCTGGACCAAACCCGCTTTGCCCTGGGCATTGTTTTCCATCGCTATTTTCGGGCTGGGCATTATGATGGGCGCCAAATGGGCCTATGAATCGCTCTCTTTCGGCGGCTATTGGGCCTGGGACCCGGTAGAGAATGCCTCGCTGGTGCCCTGGTTGATCATGGTGGCAGGCCTGCATACCCAACTGGTATACAATTCCACCGGCCATTCCCTGCGGGCTACATATTTCTTTTACCTGATGGGCTTTGTGCTGGTATTGTATTCCACCTATCTTACGCGCAGCGGCGATTTGCAGGACACTTCAGTGCACGCATTTGTATCGTCGGGTTTGAACTGGCAGTTGCGCGCTTTTGTATTGGCATTCTTTATTCCGGCCATGGTGCTGTTCTTCAAAAGATACAGGAAGATCCCGCACATTGCGAGTGAAGAAAATACCTACAGCCGCGAGTTCTGGATGTTCATCGGTTCCCTGGTACTGTTCCTGGCGGCCATTGCCATCATCATCCCCACTTCCTATCCGCTGATCAATAAAATTATCGGTACCAACTTCGTTATTGGCGATGATGTGGAATTTGCCTATAACAGGATTCAGGTATTCGTAGCCGTTGTATTGGGCATACTTACGGCAGTTACACAATATTTCAGGTACAAAGACACGCCCAGAGCCTTGTTCGGAAAACGGGTGCTGCTGCCTACCGTAATTGCTGTGCTCATTTCCGTAGCCATAGGTATCTGGGGAAATGTTAACTACGATAAGTATGGCATTGGTTTCCTTGCCGCCATTCACCTTGCTTTGTTTGCGGGCATCTATGCCATAGTGGCCAATGCAGGCTATATATGGACCGGGCTCAACGGCAAATTAAAAGCGGCCGGTGGTTCCGTAGCGCATGTGGGGTTCGGTATGATGCTCGTTGGCATATTGTTGTCTTCGGCCAAAAAAGAAATTCTCTCCATCAACCTGAACAACCCGCTCAATTTCGGGCCAGAAAGCGAGATCAAGGGATATGAAAATCTTACCCTTTACCAGGGCATCCGCACCGATATGGGTAAATACTGGGTAACCTATGTGAGCGATAGTGTGGTGAAAGGCGGTAAAATGACGTATTTCCGAATAGACATGGAGGAGAAGCAAAGCGGCAGGCAATTTACGCTATACCCTGACATTATCAAGGCCACCAAAGGGCAGGAGGGATACTCCAACAATCCCGATGCAAAACATTACTGGAACAAAGACATTTTCATTTACGTAAACGCGGCCAGCAGTATTTCAGAACAAAAAGATACGTCCGGATACAAGAAATACCCGGTGAAAATAGGCGATACGCTGTTCTATTCTGCCGGCTACATCACCTTCGACAGTGTAACCGCGAACCCGCGGAATGAAAAATACCAGTTCAAACCCACCGATACAGCTATACAGGCCAATCTCACCGTTACGGCCAAGGGCGTCAAAACATTTCAGGCCAAACCGGTTTTTTACGTAGCGAACAATCAAACCAGGCAAGTACCGGATACGGTGCATTCCGAAGGACTGGAATTGTCGCTGCTGCGTGTGGTTGACAACCAGCGTCTCGAAATCGGGGTGAAGGAATCAACCCGGTTGACGCCGTATATTGCCCTGAAAGTGCTCCAGTTCCCGTTTATCTACCTGGTCTGGATCGGTACGGTTATCATGATCGTGGGACTGATCATGAGCATGGTGCGCCGGGCACGTTTGGGCAAATCCTGATGCACACCAATATGAAATAAAGGGAATTACGGATCTAACCAGATTTATCTGTGTACCGGCGGGTGCGCAATGGCCCTTGCTTCGGTATATTTTTTCCATATTTTAACGCGCCCTGTTTGGGAAATGGGGGTACATTGCGGCTTCTGGCGGTAACAATAAGTGAATTATTCTTATTAATTTGTGTAGCGTGAACTGTATGACTGCGAGCACCAAAATATTACCCACCGTATTATTGGGCCTGATCCTTCTATGCTGCTCCCGGACTTCCTTAGCACAGGACAATCCTGTTCCTTTACCGGAATTGGGGCCTAACGACACTATAACGGTGCCGGCTATGCTTTATCAACAGCAGTACCTGCCGGCTGCCATGCTGGAGTGGGTATGGGTGCAGGCGCCTTATCCCAAGCACCTGCTGAAAAAGCGCCAGGAATGGACAAGATTGCGCAATGCCGTGTATGTAACCTATCCGTATGCGCGCAAGGCAGGTATTATTCTGAATGAGATCAATGAAAAGCTGAAAGTACTCACGGAAAAGAAAGACCGCAAGAAATACCTCAAGTCGCGGGAAAAAGAACTGAAAAAAGAATTTGCCGACCCGCTCAGCGAGCTATCCGTATACCAGGGCAAGGTATTGATGAAACTGATCAACCGGCAAACCGGCAATAACTGCTACGATATCATTAAGGAATACAAGGGCGGCTTTACGGCCCGCTTCTGGCAAACCGTTGCCTTCTTCTTCAACAGCAACCTCAAACAACCTTACGATCCCAACGGGGCCGAAAAGGAAATGGAAGAAATTGTACAGGAAGTAGAGCGCATGTACGGCGGGCGCTTGTAAAAGCAGGCAGGTTTCAATCTTTTTTGATTGCTCCGGTCTTCTTCAAAATGTTGGTTGTGGAAAATCCTTCGATAATGGGATTGATCACAACGCGGCCGCCATTGGCGCGTACTTCGCGGGCGCCTGCTATCTGCTCTTCGGTATAATCTCCACCTTTTACCAGTACATCGGGCTGAATGGCTTTGATCAGTTCCAGCGGGGTATCTTCTTCAAATATCACCACCATATCAACCATCAGCAGCGATGCCAGCACCAGCGCTCTCGATTGCTCGTCATTGATGGGGCGGCCTTCACCTTTCAGTCGTTTGGTGGACCCATCGGAGTTCAATCCTACAATAAGATAATCTGCTTCGGCTGCCGCCTGCGCAAGCGAAAAAATATGTCCGCGGTGGAGAATATCGAAACAACCGTTGGTGAACGCTATGGTTTTACCCAAAAGTCTCCATTGGTAAACTTTCTTGATTGCTTCCGGTAAGGAAAGAATTTTGGTTTCGATGATATCAGCCCTGCGCATGTGTTTTTCGTTTATTGATATACGGTAGTAACAGCATTGCTACAAAACCACTCAGCAACATCTGGAAAAATTGTACGCCCCACATCAGCCAGCCAAACGCTATGCCGAGCCCTTCCTTCAACCCGTACAGCGACAATGTTTCGCCCACGAACATCGGGTAAACGCCAATGGACCCGCCCGGAGTGGGTACAATCATGGCTATACTGCCGGTGGTTAATGCAGAGAGCGCTTCCTTTACGCCATAGCCGGTTGTTTCGCGCATGGCCAGAAAACCAATCTGCACGCTCAGGAGGTACATTGACCAGATAAAGATGGTATGAAAAATAAACCAGCCCTTGTTTTTCAGGTAACGGATGCTGGTAATTCCATGCCAAACCCCTTTGAGAACGGCCTTCAGCTTTTGTATGAAGCTTATGTGGGAAAATCTTCTGAATACAACAATGGCCGCAGCAACCAGGAATAACAGCACGGCGCCCAAAATGATGAGCCGGCTGCCGGTAAACTGCCCCTTTTTTCCATCGGCAATGGCGGTGAGCTTTTCACCGATGAACCCGCCAATGACATCCACCTGTGTAAAAAATGTTATGGCGATTACTACGGCCAGGCATAATACATCAAAAGCCCGTTCGGCCACAATGGTGCCTACCAGTTTATCGGCTGGCACTTTTTCATAACGGGCAAGAATGGTACACTTGAGTACTTCGCCCAGGCGGGGAACGGCCAGGTTAGACATATACCCGATCAGCACGGCAAGATAGGTATTGCTCATGCGTGGTTTATAACCGAGCGGTTCCATCAATATCTTCCATCTTATAGCGCGGCTGTAATGGCTCAGTAACAGGATAATGATCACCGGTATCACTACCCAGTAGTTGGCATTGCGGAAGGCATTCCTGATATCGGCCCAGTCTTTATCCGGTATTTTGTGTACCGACCACCACACCAAAAAAATCCCAAGCCCAAGGAAGAAGAGGTATTGCAGCAGGCTGAGCACTTTCTTATTCATACAAATTCCGGAATAATGCGGCCAATAAATAGGGCAATCCTTACAACGGAGTGTTATAATTTATTGCCCGGTTTGGGAAACACCAGCGACGGTTTGAAGGCCTTGGCTTTTTCGAAGTCCATGCGGGCATAGGAAAGAATGATGACGGTATCGCCCACGGCGCCCTGGCGTGCGGCCGGTCCGTTAAGACAGCAAACTCCTGATCCTCTTTTCCCTTTGATAAGGTAGGTTTCGATCCTTGAACCGTTGTTCACGTTTACGATCTGGATCTTTTCATACTCGATCATATTCGCTGCCTCCATCAAATCCTCATCAAGGGTAAGGCTTCCTACATAGTTCAGATTCGCTTCCGTAATAACGACCCTGTGTATTTTCGATTTCAGTACTTCTATGTCCATATCAGTTGTTCCTGATTAAGCATTTAAATAAAACGGGTGCAAGCTAAAAAAGTTTAAGTTAAATAGCTAATGTGCAAATATGCTAATGTGCTAATGCATTATCGATCAGCCGCACGTCACCCAGCCAGGCAGCTACCAACGCCACCAGGGGCCGGGCGCCATCCCAGGAAGAGAGGAGTTCCAGTGTTTCGGCATGGGCTATCTCAACATAATCAACAGAAAAACCGGCGGCTACCAGTCGCTCACGCGCTTGTTGCTTCAGGGCTTCAAGATTGCCGGGGCGAAGCTGTTCTTTAATGTACAGCAGCGTTTGGTAAATGGCCGGCGCTTTTTGCCGGTCTTGCGGAGACAAACGCAGGTTACGGCTGCTCATGGCCAGTCCGTCGGGTTCACGCATCGTGGGGCATGCAATGAATTGAGTGGTTGATTGCATATGCTCCAGCAATCGTTTCACCACCATGCATTGCTGGTAATCTTTCAAACCCATGAACAATTGATGTGGTTGCACCAAATCCAGCAGGCGTTTCATTACCTGGCATACGCCCTGGAAATGTCCGGGACGGTATTGGCCTTCCAGCACGGTTTCGAGATAGCCGAGATCGTAGTGCTCCAGGCCTTCCATACCTTGTGGATAAATTTCCGCTACCGGCGGGAGAAAGAGAATATCCACACCGGCAGCTTCCAGCAAGGTGATATCTTTTTCGAGCGTATTCGGGTATTTCTGAAAATCGGAGGCGTTGTTGAACTGGGTAGGATTCACGAAAATGCTGCAAACGGTAAGCTGCGATTGCTGCTTGCAGGTGGCTACCAGCGCCAGGTGTCCCTGGTGCAGTGCCCCCATAGTGGGAACAAATCCGATCAATGTATGCGTAGTCCTGGCTTGCGCAATCAACCCGCGCAGCAGGCGGGCTTCTTTAACAATTATCATTTGGCTTTGTTTAAGGGGCTTGCTGTGGCTGTTCCTGTATAGCAGTGGCAGGGGAGGACCCCCTGGAATGCTTCCTTGCTGCAGGGAAACCATATAACCGGCTCCTGCGGGTCTCCTGCTGAAATTCAGGAACCTCCGTACGCGTACAACCCCCTTTTCGGATAAATACCTTAACTTTGCACCCTAAATTTTTAAAAGTTAGCCGCTAACCTAACATCTGAAATGATAAATCCGAAATTCGAATGTTCGGATTTCGAATATTTCTTTTCGGGCTTAATTCAATATTATCATAATGCTGACAAAGAAAAGAATTTTATTTATTGCTAACGAAATGTCCCCCTATCTTGAGCTGACAGAATTTAGTGAAACAGTAAACAGGTTGGCAATAAAAGCAAATGAAAACGGGTATGAAGTGCGCTGTATAATGCCGCGATTCGGCGTGATCAATGAAAGACGTCACCGGCTGCATGAAGTAGTTCGTTTGTCAGGCATTAATGTTTCCGTGGACGATGATGATTTTCCCCTGCAGATCAAAGTGGCTTCACTTCCCAACGCAAGACTGCAGGTGTATTTCCTCGATAATGAAGATCTTTTCAAACGCAAGTTTATTTTTCACGACGAGCAGGAAAAATGGTTCGACGACAATGGCCTGCGCACCGTATTCTTCTGCAAAGGCGCATTGGAAACCGTGAAGAAATTCGGATGGCCGCCCGACATCATTCATTGCAGCGGCTGGATGACCGGCCTTATTCCCTTATACCAGAAAACCGCCTACAAAAAAGAGCCGGTATTTGCCCACAGTAAAATTGTTTATACCATCGGTTCCACCAGCTTTAAGGAAAAGCTGGGGCCTGATTTCCTGAAAATGGCTGCCATCAGTCCGCTGATCAAGGAAAAAGACCTGGAGCCATTCAAGGAAGCCAATAATGTGGCCATGATGCGGGGCGGCGCTACCTATGCCGACGCTATTACTTTCGGTTGTGAAAAAGTAGACAAGAAACTGCTGGACGAATTCGGAAAAGTGAAAGGGAAAAAAGTACTTAACTACAACGCAGAGTCTGATTTAACAGACTATTTGCAATTGTATGCCGACCTTGCCAAATAGCTTTTTTGGTGCTTTATACAACAGGTATTATTCAGAACCATAATCATATCACTGCGTGAATAGGAATTTTTTCGCTTCAGCTTTTGCTGTTCTGGCCGGATTTGTGTTTGGTAGCGGGTGTACTAAAATCGACACCACCGATATTGGCAATGATCTCATTCCAGCAGTAGATAATGTGCATACATTCGAGACCGTTCTCGACGTGATTACAGATAACCTGTTGCCGGCAGACAGTACATGGTTGTTTGCTTCGGCGCCCCATGCGCTGGGGGTTATTGAAAACGATCCCGAGTTTGGCAAAACAGCGGCGAGCATTTATTTCTCTCCTTCACTTACCTCGCCGGGCATTCATCCTTTTGTAAATCGTGATTCTGTTGAAATAGATTCCGTAATACTGGCGCTTCCTTTTCATTCGCTGTATGGCGACAGCAATTCCATCCAGGAGTTTGAAGTATATGAGGTAGACCCCGCGGCTGAATTCAGAACTGATACCGTGTACCGTTTGGGTGCTACGCCCATACCGGTATTACCCACGCGGATAGGGCATAAGCTGGTTGACTTCAGTACGCTGAACGACTCGGTATATTATGTGAACTATACGGCCCTTACCGCCACCATTACCGATAGTGTGCGCACGGCGAATTTGCTGCGCATTCCGCTCGAAACTTCCTTTGCGCAACAGTTTCTCGCCTTTGATACGGCCGTAGAGTACAAAACGGATTCTGCGTTCCGTACCCATTTCAAAGGGGTGGCCGTGCGGGTAAACGAAGGCGCATCGCCCAATAAAAGTGCGCTGGCCTATTTTACGCTTACGGGAGACCGCTCCGCTCAGATCATTTTTTATGCACGCGTAATAAGGAACGGCCAGGAAGATACCATTGCACCGGCATTTACGTATTCATTTGCCGCCCATGCCAACCCGCTGGAACGTACGCCCGCCAACGGTTATCTTGCTGCATTGAATAACGGCAATCCATCCGATGACCTGTTGTATATTCAATCTGCTCCCGGTTCTGTAGCTACCGTGAAAATACCGGGCCTTGATACGCTCGGCAATTATGTTATCCACCGGGCTGAACTGATAGCAGAAAAAATACCGTCTGCCCAGGAAGCAATCTATACGCCGCCTCCGATATTGTTTATTGATAACATTAACGAAGCCGGCGACTCTACTTTTACCATTCGCAACGATTTTGTTCCTACGAGCAGCGGCACAGGTTATGATCTCAGCCTGCTGGAAGGCGTATTCCGCAACAACCGGTATACTTTCAACCTCAGCCGGCATGTGCAGAGCATCGTTACCAACAAACTGCCCATTCGCACCTTCCGCATTTATGCCCCTTACTACGCAAGGCCGTATTATGAAGCAGGGAATGGAACAATAACTCCCTTTTCACCCGAATACTCCGTTTCGGTGAGTGAAACGGTTGCCACCGGCAGGGTAGTGCTGGGAGGAGGAACGCACCCCACACAACCGATGCGTTTGCGAATAATTTATTCCAAATTATAGGTCTGCCGCTTATCTTTGCGCCGGATAAAAAATTAATAATCCGTTTAAAAGGTTTTCTTTTCCCTTTAATCTTAACTAATATGCCGTATTTATTCACTTCTGAAAGTGTTTCTGAAGGACATCCTGATAAAGTAGCCGACCAGATATCCGACGCACTTATTGACAATTTCCTCGCTTTTGATCCCAACTCCAAAGTGGCCTGCGAAACGCTGGTAACTACCGGACAGGTGGTGCTGGCAGGTGAAGTAAAATCGAAAGCCTATCTCGACGTACAGGAAATTGCACGCCAAGTGATCCGGCGGATTGGCTACACGAAGAGTGAATACATGTTTGAAGCCAATTCATGCGGCGTATTATCTGCTATTCATGAACAATCTTCTGATATCAACCAGGGCGTTGACCGTGTGAAGAAAGAAGACCAGGGCGCCGGCGACCAGGGTATGATGTTTGGCTATGCCACCAACGAAACCGAAGATTACATGCCGCTGGCATTGGACCTGGCCCACAAACTGCTGATTGAACTGGCCGCGCTGCGCCGCGAAAACAAACAGATCAAATACCTGCGTCCCGACGCCAAGAGCCAGGTAACCCTGGAATACGACGACAACAACCGTCCCATCCGCATCGATACTATTGTGATCTCCACGCAGCACGATGAGTTTGCAGATGAAAAGAAAATGCAGGAGAAGATCCGGAGAGACATGATCAATATCCTCATCCCCCGCGTAAAAACGAAGTACAAGAAATACGCTCACCTGTTCAACAATAAGATCAAGTATCATATTAACCCCACCGGCAAATTCGTAATTGGTGGCCCGCACGGCGATACCGGTCTTACCGGCCGCAAGATCATTGTAGACACCTATGGTGGAAAAGGTGCGCACGGTGGCGGCGCCTTCAGCGGAAAAGATCCTTCCAAAGTGGACCGTTCTGCTGCTTACGCTACCCGTCATATTGCCAAGAACATGGTAGCTGCCGGACTGTGTGATGAAGTGCTGGTGCAGGTAAGTTATGCTATCGGTGTGGCACAACCGATGGGCCTGTATGTTAACACCTATGGCACTTCCAAAGTGAACATGACCGACGGTGAGATTGCCAAAAAGATTTCCGGGCTGTTCGATATGCGTCCCTATTTCATTGAAGAGCGCCTCAAACTGCGCAACCCCATCTACAGCGAAACAGCTGCATATGGACATATGGGCCGCAAACCGCAGATCGTGGAAAAAACCTTTAAGTCGCCCGACGGTAAAGTGGTGAAGAAAAAAGTGGAGCTGTTTACCTGGGAAAAGCTGGACTATGTTCCCAAAATCAAAAAAGCATTTGGTCTCAAATAATTCAGACCTGATTTGATAGCGAGCCTGCAGTAAACCTGCAGGCTTTTTTGTAAAAGCAAATGCGCCTTTTATATGGCGGCTGCCAACTGGCACGAATAACTTATTTTCGAACCATGACAGAACATAAGAATCCCTGGCAGGTACTTTCCGAAAAGCTGGTGTACAACAACCCCTGGATATCGGTTACGGAATTTGATGTACTGAATCCTTCGGGAGGAAAAGGGATATACGGCAAAGTGCATTTCAAGAACCTCGCTGTTGGCGTGTTGCCGCTGGATGAATCTTTGCATACCTGGCTGGTGGGGCAATATCGTTTTCCTTTGGACCAATACAGCTGGGAAATTCCGGAAGGTGGCGGGCCCATCGGCATTGATCCGCTGGAATCGGCCAAAAGAGAATTACTCGAAGAAACCGGCCTGGTGGCCGCACAATGGCAACCGCTGGTAGATATGCATTTGTCAAACTCTGTATCAGATGAATACGCCATCATATACCTGGCGCGCCAATTGCGGCAGGAAGCAGCTGAACCGGAAGAAACAGAACAATTACAGGTAAGAAAACTGCCGTTTGAGGAAGCGTATCAAATGGTGGAAAAAGGGCAGATTACAGACGCCATGTCTGTAGCTGCCATATTAAAGGCAAAACTGATGATCGCCGATGGAAGGATATCCTAAAAAAAGCGCCCCGAAAAAATCTTCGCTTATCATTGGCCGTCAGCCGGTGATTGAAGCCATGCAGTCGGGCCGTTCGATAGACAAGATACTGTTTCAGCGCAACGTAAGCGGCGATTCCATCGGTCGCATCCGGCAGTTGGCACGCGAATACAATATACCCATTCAGCAGGTGCCTCCGGAAAAATTGCATGCGCTTACCAAAGCCAATCACCAGGGCGTAATAGCTATTGCCGGCCTGGTGCAGTATATGGACCTGCAACAGGTTATCGATCATGTGGTAGCAAAGGGGGAAACGCCTCTGTTTCTCTTACTGGACGGCATAACCGATGTGCGTAATATTGGTGCCATTGCACGCAGTGCTGTTTGTTGCGGCGCGCAGGCCATCATCATACCCGATAAAGGCATTGCCGCATTGAACGAAGAAGCGCTGAAATCGTCCGCAGGGGCGCTGGAAAAAATCGATATCTGCCGGGTCTCCAGCCTGATGAAAGCGGTGGATACCTTGCATCTGAATGGAATCACCGTATTGGCAACGGAAATGACCGCCGAAAAACTGATCAGCGATGTAGATTTCAATATACCCTGTTGTATAGTGATGGGCAGTGAAGACAAAGGTATATTTCCTGCCCTGTTAAAGATTTGCGATGAAAAAGTCAAAATACCCATGCCCGGCAATTTTGAATCGCTCAATGTGTCGGTTGCTGCGGGTATTGTGCTGTACGAAGCGGTCAGGCAGCGGATGAAGGGAAATGGGTAAACAGTTACAGGGTTCTGTTGTTACATGGTAACCGACCGGCGTAAAACACACCATATGCATCAATCAGCCATTACACTTGTTGAATGTCCCCGGGATGCCATGCAGGGGTGGAAAAATTTTATTCCTACGGAAAAAAAGATTGCCTACCTCAATGCCTTGCTGCGGGTAGGATTTGATACGCTGGACTGCGGCAGTTTTGTTTCGCCCAAAGCCATTCCGCAAATGGCCGATACGGCGGAAGTGATTGCCAGCCTCGACCCGCAGCAAACCAACACCAAACTGCTGGCCATTGTAGCCAACAAACGCGGTGCGGAAGAAGCGTGCAGGTTTGAAACGATAACCTATCTCGGTTTCCCGTTTTCTGTTTCGGAAACGTTCCAGTTGCGGAATACCAACAGCACCATTGCGGATTCACTGGAACGGGTAAAAGAAATACAGGAACTCTGTGTAAAGAACGGCAAGCAGCTGGTGATTTATATCTCAATGGGCTTTGGCAACCCGTACGGTGACCCCTGGTCTGAAGAGGTGGTGTTTCAGTGGGTGAATAAAATTGCTTCGCTGGGCATCAATATTATTTCGCTGGCCGATACGGTAGGATTGGCTACGCCACAACAGGTAGAGCAGATTACCGGCTATTGCATCAAGGCTTTGCCCTCGGTAAATTTTGGCGTACACCTGCACAGTACGCCGCACAACCGGAAAGCCAAAATAGACGCTGCGTTGAAGGCAGGGTGCCGCCGGTTTGATGGCGCTTTGAAAGGCATTGGCGGTTGCCCGATGGCTCATGATGACCTGGTGGGCAATATGGACACAGAATGGATGATCAGTCATTTTGATACCGCAGGGTACGCCACCCGTATTGACCGGGAGGCGCTGGGCACATGCAGCAGGATGGCGGCTGAATTGTTCGTGTAAGCTATTGCCATCTTTTTTCGAACTGATGTAACCTGCATCTAATAAAAACACATCATGGAATTCCAGGTTCCCATACATATTCCTCCTTTATCAACACCCATCCGGTACCAGGACCGCATCATGCTGGTAGGTTCCTGTTTTACGGAGCATATAGGCAATAAACTGGAAGAACTGAAATTTACCGTTTTGCAGAATCCCAACGGTATATTGTTTGATCCGGACAGTATTGCCAAAAGCCTTATTTCGTATGTGTATAACCGTAAGTGTGCTGAAGACGATCTCTTTTACCTGAATGAACTGTGGCAAAGCTGGCAGCACCACAGCCGTTTTTCGGGGATGGACAAGCAGGAGGTGCTGGACAATATCAATGCCTCGCAACAGCGGGCGCATGCATTTCTCAAAACGGCCGACTGGCTGATCATCACGCCCGGCACTGCATTTTCGTATCGACTGGTGGCGCCGAAAGAAATAGCAGGAGGAGAAGGCAGTGTTGCCAATTGCCACCGCGCGCCGGGCACCTGGTTTAACAAGCATTTGATGACCATTGAAGAAATCAATACGGCGCTGGATAATTGTCTGCACCAGTTGTTTCACTTCAACCCGAAGCTGAAAATTATTTTTACTGTAAGTCCCGTGCGCCATATCCGCGATGGCGTGATCGATAACAACCGCAGCAAGGCGCGACTGATAGAAGTGGTGCATCACCTGGTGAACAAATTCGACCGGCTCTATTATTTTCCTGCCTATGAGCTGCTGATCGATGTTTTACGCGATTACCGTTTTTACGATATCGACCTCGTGCATCCCAATTACCAGGGTACGCGGTATGTGCTGGAAAAATTCATGGAGCATTGTGTGGAAGAGGCTTCGCGCAAACTATCGGAAGAAATAGAAAAACTGGCCATTGCGCGGCGGCATAAACCTTTTCAGCCCCATACGGAGGCGCACAAAAAATTTCTGCGTGCGCATTTTGAAAAAGCGCAGGCTTTGCAGCAACAATATCCTTTCCTCGATTTGAAAGAAGAGTTGGCGTATTTTGGAGGAGGAGAGGCAAATGGTTGAAGCAATTCCATTCTTCAACCATTTACCCCTCGGGTATGTTGTCGCTTGCTGCTCAATATTCATCATTCAAGGCAAAATCGTTCTTTCGGTACATCCACTGGCCGCTGGTAAAGTCCGGGAATTCAACCGTTTCATTACCGAGTTCAATGCTTTTTTCACTCAAAGGTGTAATGGCGCTCCAGGCTGCTGCATCGTACACATCCATAGGCGTGGGGGCATTGCGCTTGATGGCTTCTACAAAAGCATGCAATACAAAAAAGTCCATGCCGCCATGGCCGGCGCCATCGGTTTCTTTGCTCCAGCGTTTCCATAAAGGATGATCATATTTTTCCAGGTATGCTTTTGCGTCTTCCCACTGATGTGCCTTGGGACTGAGCCCTTCGATATACAGGGAATGATTTACGTCCATCCACAGGCCTTTGGTGCCCTGCACCCGGAAGCCCAGTGAATAGGGGCGGGGCAGATTGGTATCATGCTGCAACAAAATGGTTTCGCCGTTGACGCAACGGATCATGGTAGTGACCACATCACCCAGTTTGAATTCGATTTGTGCATTGGGATGTTCTGCTCCACCTTGTTTTACTATATAATCGTGCAGTCCGCGAGCTTTCGAAGCAAAGGAAGAGAGCGAAAGGAAACGATTGCCCCGGTTAATATTGATCATTTCCGCCAGCGGGCCAACACCGTGTGTCGGGTACAGGTCGCCGTTACGATGTACGGAATGATGCGTGCGCCAGCGTGCTTCTGAAAAAGCTTTCTCGCCAAATTCCACGCCGCCGCCATAAGGGTCCTTACCGTTGTTGAATTTCACCGCGCGGAGGTCGTGCTGGTAGCCGCCCTGCAGGTGTACAAGTTCGCCAAACAATCCCTGGCGCACCATATTGAGGACGGCCAGTACATCGCGGCGGTAGCAGACATTTTCCAGCATCATCACATGCGCCTTATACTGTTCGGCTGCTTTTACCACATCCCAGTGGTCCTGCAAGGTAATGCCCAGCATTACTTCGGTGCCGATATACCGGATACCTGCCTGTGCAGCTGCAATGATCATGGGCGCATGCCATTCCCAGGGCGTGGATATGATGATGCCATCAAGGTCTTTTCGTTCGAGCATGTTGCGCCAGGCATTCGCACTGCCCGTTAAAATTTCTGGTACTTTTTTCTGGTGCTTGCGGAAAATATTGAGGGACCTTTCCAGCATGCGGGCGTCAATATCGCAAATCACCGGTACTTCCACATCTTTGCGACGAAGGGCATTGCCCAAATGATTTTGTCCCCGTAATCCTACCCCGATAAATCCTAATTTTACCTTTTGCTGCTTGCCCGAGGCAGGCAGTACGGCAGCGGGTAGTATGGCCAGACCGGCAGCAGTGAGGCCGGTATTCCGAACAAATTTTCTGCGATTCATATTATTGATTAGTTACGCACAAAATACCGAATTTGACCAGATGATAAACAGCCGTGGAAATATTACGCAATCGTGTGCAATATTGAATTTTTACAAAAACCTGCAACCCGACTTCCCGTTACCGCCTGGTGTAGCAGTGATGAACCCGTTTACAGACGAAGCGGCATGGAAACTCACCGAAGCTTTTTACAATAAATTCTACAACGATACGGCGCCGCGGCGCCTGATCTTTGGTATCAATCCGGGAAGATTTGGCGGCGGCGTGACCGGCATTCCCTTTACCGATCCCATCCGGCTGGAAACGGTGTGTGGTATACAAAACGATTTGCCGAAGAAGCCGGAACTGTCGTCGCTGTTTGTGTACGCAGTGGTTGAAGCCTATGGCGGACCGGAAAAATTTTATGGCGATTTTTTCATTACGGCTTTATCGCCGTTGGGTTTTACCAAAAACGGGCTTAACCTGAATTATTACGATGATAAGGAGCTGCTGAAAGATTGCAAGCCATTCATTGTTGACTGCATCCGCGAGCAGCAAAAACTGATAGCTTCGGATATAGATCACTGTTATTGCCTGGGTGAAGGCACCAATTACAAAATATTCCGGCAACTCAACAAGGAATACCATTTCTATAAAGAAATCATTCCCCTCCCGCATCCGCGCTGGGTAATGCAATACCGGCGCAAGCGGGTGGATGAGTTTGTTGAACTATACCTACAAAAGCTAACAAGAGGTTGAATATTGTCAATGTTTAATGGCTGGCGCTATTGTGTGAATAATTTTTGTTCCTTGTTATTCCCCCTGGAAGAATAGTGCATGGACTGGGGGGATTCCCCGGTGATCATTTTTGTTGCAAAAGTTGGAAAGCTTGCTTTGGAAGAAAGCTGAAAACCACTCCCATCCATGAAACTTTGTTGACGTAGTAAACTGCTGCTGGCGCCTCCGCCAGCGGGGGATGGAATGGCAAATGGATGTACCAAAGAAGTGCAGCACAATAGCGCCAGCGGTGAATGGCCAGGCATGAGGGGTAACCTATCTCAATGCATCCTGTCTCCCCTTACTTCCAGCCTTTTCATCACCTCCGCTTCATATTGTAACCATTCTTCCCAGCGGCGGCGTACTTTGTCCTTGTCGATGTAGGTTTCGGCCAGTTCAATGAAGAGGGTGTAATGCCCGGCTTCGCTTTCCATAAAGCGGCGGTAAAAATTGCGCAGGTATTCATCGTTCAGTCCTTCACTGAGGCGTTTGAAACGTTCACAGCTACGTGCTTCAATGAGGGCGCAAATGAGTAATTTATCCAGCAGGCGGTCTTCTTCTGCACCGCCTTTCACTTCAAATTTCAGGAGTTCGTTTACATATTCATCCCGGCGCTGCCGGCCCAGTTTCAGGTTGCGTTTTTGCAGTTCGGCCAGCACCAGCCGGAAATGTCCCCATTCTTCCGTAACAATGGGCGCCAGTTCCAGCACCAGCTTTTCTTTATCGCTGTAGCGCTGGATGAGCGAAATGCAACTGGTAGCAGCTTTCTGTTCACAAAAAGCGTGGTCGGTCAGAATATCCTGTAATGATAAGCTGGCCAGGTCTACCCAACGGGGATCGGTAGGCAGGTGCAGACCAAGTATGTTTTTTACGTCCTGTGATTCCATACGGGTGCAAATGTAGGGCGGATTTTTTTGCCGGAGATTGCGTAAATAAACGGGGATATACTTTTCTTTGCGATGTCTGGACCCGGATGGCTGGACCGGGAATTACAAGATCAACGGGCATGAAAGGCAATGCATGCATTCTGCTCATCCTGTAAATTTCAACAGTCACAGTTCGGGCATTCCATTACTATGAACGACGACTTTCTCCTCAAAAAACTCAATGAACGGAAGCAGCAACTTGCCTTCCGCCAGTTGGTGCTTACTTCGGGCAAAATTGATTTCTGCAGTAACGATTATCTCGGTATAGTACGCAACCGGTTGATTGAAGACAAAACAGGCGCGTCACTGGCCAGTTATCGGCATGGGTCTGCCGGTTCGCGGTTGCTGGCCGGAAACTCATTGCTGGCAGAAGATACCGAAAGCGCCATTGCAGCATTTCACGATGCGGAAGCAGGGCTGTTGTTTAATTCCGGTTACGATGCCAACCTCGGTTTGTTAAGTTCCGTTCCCCAGCGCGGTGATACCATTATTTACGATTACCTGAGCCATGCATCGCTGCGCGATGGCATCCGTTTGAGTTTTGCACAGTCCTTTTCTTTTCAGCATAACGATGTAGAAGACCTGGAGAAAAAACTGAAGGCAGCAAAAGGAAATATTTTCGTAGTGACCGAATCGGTTTTTTCGATGGATGGTGATATGGCGCCCTTAGAGGAAATTGTTGCACTGTGCGAACAATACGGCGCTCACCTGGTGGTTGATGAAGCACATGCCACCGGTGTGGTGGGGGAGCAGGGAGAGGGATTGGTGCAGCATCTCGGGTTGCAGTCGAAATGCTTTGCCCGCATCCATACGTTTGGTAAGGCAGTAGGATGTCATGGAGCCGTGATTGTGGGGAGCCGCAACCTGCGCGATTACCTGATCAATTTTGCGCGACCGTTTATTTACAGCACGGCGTTGCCCGAAAGCAGTATTGCTGCGATCCGCACGGCCTATGATCTTTTTCCGGGCATGAAAGCAGAACGGGACCACCTGCAGCAACTGGTCAACCTGTTTAAGCAGGATACCTGCCGGTTTCAAAAACTGGCTTCTGCTACACCTATACAGATTATCATCATTCCAGGTAATGAAAATGTAAAAGCCGCTGCTGCGCTGTTACAGGAAGCAGGTATGGATGTGCGGCCCATTCTGTATCCAACGGTACCTGCGGGCAGCGAGCGTTTGCGGATTGTGTTGCATGCGTTTAATAGTTTGCAGGAGGTGCAGCAGTTGTGTCGGTTATTACAGGAGTAGTACTGCCCGTACAGGGAGCCCGGCTTATCGGACAACATGCGATGGAGCGTTTGCAGGGAGCCGGCCATTATCACAGTATTGCAGCAATAAGGGGATATTGCAGGTAAGCGAGCGTCTGCAGATCGTGTTGCACACGATTAATGGTTTCCAGGAGATATAGCAACTTTATACAAAAAACCGGTTCCAAAGAACCGGTCTGTTTCCGTGCAACGGATTAGCAACCTCTTTTTCGATAGGTGTTGATTAATGACTGCTGATTGCGTACTCAAAACTCACTGCGAATGAGTAATGGTTTTATCGTGATGGATGAATAATCTCTGCTGAATGGTTCGCTCCCGAATGGCGGTACAAAAGTCTGCATATTGCTTGTTGCAGTCAATACAACTTTGTGGTAATTCGTGAATCGTCCTGCATTGAGCAGGCGCGCTTACCGGTCGCAAATTGTTTCCTTCATTTTGAGCTTTGTCTTTCCCGATTTGTTATTTTTATCCTCATGAGAATAATCCCATTCCTTATTTCCGGTATCATCACCGTAGCACTGATCATACTTTTTAGTATGCGTTTGCCGGTGGGCAATAGTTCCCTGCCGCCGCTTGGTGAGTTTCTTAGTCCGCAGCAGGGCTTCTGGCAGAATGCAGAGCCTGTAGACGAAACTTTTTCCCTTGATCTGAATTTCCCGCGGTTGAAAGACCAGGTAACCGTTTACTTTGATGAGCGTCTCGTGCCGCACGTATTTGCCAAGAACGACGACGACCTCTATTTTGTGCAAGGCTACCTGCATGCGCGCTTTCGCCTGTGGCAAATGGAATTTCAGACGCACGCTGCGGCCGGAAGGTTATCGGAAATAGTTGGTCCGGGTCCTAACAACGGCGCCATCAACTTCGACCGCAACATGCGCCGTTTGGGAATGGTATATGGGGCACAGCGCTCGCTCGAAGCCATGGAAACGGATCCCGTTACCAAAGCCATGATGGATGCCTATACCGCAGGCGTCAATGCTTATATCAGTCAGCTTTCCCGCAAAGACCTGCCGCTGGAATACCGCCTGCTGGATTATAAACCGGAACCGTGGAGCAATATGAAAACCGCCCTGTTTCTGAAATACATGAGTTATGACCTTACCGGCGCGGAAAACGATATTGAATATACCAACCTCCGGAACGTACTGAAGGCGGCAGATTTTGATGCCCTCTTTCCCATATCCCGCGACTCGCTGGACCCTATCGTTCCCAAAGGAACTGTATTTGATAACGCTTCCGTACAACCGAAAATGCCTGCCAGCGCCGATTCATTGTATTTTACCTGGGAAAAAAATTTCAGCGCCGTTGCGGCAGCTCCTCTCCACAAACCTGACTTTGACAATGGCAGTAACAACTGGGCGGTAGATGGCACAAAAACCCAGAGCGGCAGACCCATCCTGTGCAACGATCCGCACCTCGGACTGAACCTGCCCTCACTCTGGTACGAAATACAACTGCATACGCCAGAGCATTCCGTGTATGGCGTAAGCTTCCCCGGCTCGCCGGGCGTGATCATTGGTTTTAACGACAGCATTGCGTGGGGCGTTACCAATGCGGCCCGCGATGTAAAGGATTATTATGAAATACAGTTTAAAGACGAGTCAAAAAACGAATACTGGTTCAACGGTGAATGGAAGCCGGCCATCCTGCGTTTTGACACCATAAAAGTGCGCGACGCAGCGCCGGTATATGATACCGTGGCCTATACCGTATTCGGACCGGTGCAGTATGACCGTTCCTTTGGCGGCGCCCGCACACATTCCAATGTAAATCTCGCTGTGCGGTGGAAAGCGCATGATCCCTCCAACGAATTAAAGACATTTTACCTGCTGAACCGGGCAACCAATTACGATGCTTATGTAGAGGCCATCCGCAATTTTACCTGTCCGGCACAGAACTTTGTATTTGCTGCGAAGAACAATGACATTGCGATCTGGCAACAGGGTGCGCTGCCTGCCAAATGGCGCCGCCAGGGTGATTTTATTATGCCGGGTACAGACAGCAGTTATATGTGGCAGGATACCATTCCCATGGAAGAAAACCCGCATGTGGTTCGACCGGCAAGGGGCTATGTGAGCAGTGCCAATCAATTGCCTGCTGATTCCACCTATCCGTATTACCTCGGTGGTGTGTATGATCTTTACCGCGGGTTGTTGATCAATCGTTACCTGCGACAGATGTTCAATGTGTCGCCGCAGCATATGCAGCAACTGCAAACAGAAAATTATAATGTGCTGGCTGAAATGATACTGCCTTTGATGCTGCGTAATGTGATGGTCGGCAACCTGACCGCAGGTGAAGAAAAGATATTGGAGATTGTGCGCAACTGGAATTACCGCAATGATCCGCAGGAGCGGGGCGCCACCATTTTCACCATCTGGTTCGACAAACTGGAACAGGAGATTTGGCACGACGAACTTGCTATAGCAAAGGATTCTATCACCATGCCGCAGGAAGCAACCCTCGCTGAGGCATTGCTGAGAGACAGCGCATTCCGGTTCATCGACAATGTAAACACCGCCGGCGTGGAAACCCTGCCGCAGGTAGTAACAACGGCATTCCGAAAAATGGCCAACATGGTGGAACAGCTCGACCGTGCCGGACGCTTGTCGTGGAGCGCTTACAAAGCCACACAGGTTACGCACCTCGCCCGCCTGGAACCATTCAGTCGCCTGAACCTGGCTACCGGTGGCGGCACGCATATTATCAACGCCACCAAGTCCAAGCATGGACCCAGCTGGCGCATGGTGGTGCATCTTACCGATGAAACGGAAGCTTATGGCATTTATCCTGGCGGACAAAGCGGCAATCCCGGCAGCCGGTATTATGATAATTTCATCGACAGCTGGGCTGCCGGCAAGTACAATACCCTTTGGGTAATGAAAGAAAATGAAGGCGCCGACAAACGGGTTATAGGCACCATGACCTTCACCCGGTAATATTGACTAATCCCTGGATCGTGAAAACCTCTAAACAATGAAATTTTTTGTAAGCATACTATTAACCGCTCTCTTGGCCCTTGCCCTTGGTTTTTATCTCAGTTGGTGGAGTGTGGCGGTGGCCGCCTTTGTGGTGGCTGCCTTTGTACGCCAGCGTCCCGGTATGGCCTGGTTGAGCGGCTTCCTGGGCATATTCCTGTTGTGGGGCGGACTTGCCTTGTGGATTGATATGGAAAACCAGCAGATACTCTCCAAACGTATAGCGCAATTGCTGATGCTGGGCGGATCTTCCATAGCGTTGATATTGGTTACCGCATTTATAGGCAGCCTGGTGGGGGGCATGGCGGCGCTAACGGCCAGCTACATGCGAAAATAATCGGACAGAGAAAAAGTCGGTATTTTCCGGTTAATTGGTATTTGAATGGACTATCTTGGTGAATTTCGGTCTTCGTATACCCTTGTCCGTACGCGAGTGCAGTGACTGGCGGGAGCCGCACTTCCTCAGGCATTGCTGCGATATCCTGGGCTATTTACCTTTTTTTCAGACTGGTCGGCATGATTGTTTCGTACAACCATAGCAGCATTGCTCTCACATCACACTTATTCTTTCATTGTTAAAATGTTATAAAATCATGGTGCGCGATCGTTCCCTGTAACTTTTCCCCGGTAATTTCGTTGCACCTGATTGTATGAGAAAAATTATACTACTCCTTACTGCATGGGTAACGACTGCGCTTACCTCTTTTGCAGGTCGTATCAGCGGCACTGTTAGTGATGAAAAAGGTGAACCCCTCGCATATGCTTCTGTATTTGTAAAAGGCACTACGCTGGGCACCACCACCAACTCCCAGGGAAAGTTTTTTATTGACCTTGATCCCGGCCAATACATTATCGTATGCCAGTATGTGGGATATGCGCGCCAGGAAAAAGCAGTCAACGTTACGGACGCGGATATTACCCTTGATTTTACCTTATCTATCCAGCAAACCACCATGAAGGAGGTAACGGTAAAGGCTAACAGGGAAGATCCCGCTTATGAAATCATTCGCAACGCCATCAAAAAGCGGAAGGAATATCTGGAGCCGCTGGATTCCTTTACCTGCGAAGCGTATATCAAAACCCTGGTGAAAACGCGCAAAATGCCCAAACGGGTATTCGGTCAAAAAATTGAGGATGATGACCTGAAAGAGATGGGACTTGATTCCAGCGGTAAAGGCATTCTCTTTCTTTCTGAATCGCTTACCAAAATCGCTTATAAAAAACCAAACAAAATAAAACTGCAGGTAATTTCAGGACGGCAGAGCGGCTCCGGTGGCTATGGTTTTAACTGGCCCGTCTTCATCAATTTTTACAACAACAATGTGGTAGTGCTGACAAGCCAGTTCAATCGAAGAGGGTTTGTAAGTCCTGTTGCCGATGGCGCGCTCTCGTACTACCGCTACAAATACCTCGGTACTTTCTGGGAAGACGGCAGGGAAGTGAACCGCATTGAGGTGATCCCCCGCCGGAAATTTGAACCCTTGTTTGAAGGAACGATCTGCATCACCGAAGGCGATTGGCGCATCCACAGTCTCGAACTGCAACTTACCCGCGAATCGCAACTGGAATTACTCGATACCATTCGCATCAAACAGATACAGGTGCCCGTTACTCCCAACATCTGGCAAACCAAGGACCAGGTGGTGTATTTCACGTTTAATAAATTAGGTTTTGACGCGGTAGGCAATTTTGTAAATGTGTACAATCAATACGAAACGAAACCGCGGTTTGGCAGGAAATACTTCAACAATATCATCGCTACCTACGATACCAATGCCAACCGCCGCTCAATGGCGTATTGGGATTCCATAAGGCCCGTGCAACTCGAACCTGAAGAAATTATAGACTATCTGAAGAAAGACAGCATACACAAATACCGGCGCGATTCTGTTTATACACAAGCGTATTCAGATTCGATGCGCCGGCGGCAGGGACGCATAACGCTGGGCAGAATTTTCTGGGAAGGCGGTTTTACACGCAGCAATTTCAATCCGAAAAAACCATTCTCCTGGTCATGGGTGCCGTTGGCAAGACTGGTATTGTACAATACGGTGGAAGGGTTGGTGACGGGCGCGGAAATGAATTTCACACGCAAATGGCCTTCCAGCGGTCGCCAGTTAAGTTTTACACCGCATGTGCGGTACGGGCTCAGCAACACGCATTTCAATGCCTGGGGCGACCTGGCACTGAGCCGGTCCCGTGCAGGCACCGATAGTAGTGAGGAAGAATGGGACGAATACTTTGCCCGACAAACCAGGTGGATACTCTCCGGAGGTAAACAGGTGAGCCAGTTCAACAAGGCCGAACCTATTTCACCTTTTGTCAATGCTGTGTATACTTTGTTCAGCCGCGAGAATTATATGAAGATCTATGAGAACTGGTTTGGTCAGTTGCAGATGAATACGCGTTTCGACAATGGACTAAATGTTTCCGCCGGCATATTATACGAAGACAGGCTGCCGCTGGACAACACCACCAACTATTCTTTCTTTGGTGATAAAGAGAAAAAACAGTTTACACCCAATTACCCGTTTGAAAAAATTGAAGAACAGTTTGCCCGTCACCAGGCAGTAATTGTTGCGGCGGAGTTAAGTTTTCAACCAGGACAAAAATATGTTCAATACCCGCGCAGTCGCATGCCCATCGGGTCAAAGTACCCGGTGCTGGGCTTATCGTACCAGGCAGGCATTGATAAACTTCTGGGCAGCGATGTGGCCTTTCAGAAATGGCAGTTTACCGTGACGGACGATCTCAACCTGAAACTGCGTGGCCTGTTGAAATATCGCTTTGGTGTAGGCGGATTTCTGAACAGGGACAAAGTGTTTATTCAGGACTATCAGCATTTCAATGGCAACCAGTTGATTTTTGCCGGTCAATATCTGAACAGCTTTCAATTGGCACCGTATTACGGCAACAGTACTACCGAGTCGTTCTATGCAATAGGACATCTTGAGCATCATTTCAACGGCTTGCTGACCAACAAGATTCCCCTGTTCCGCCGGCTCAACTGGCATTTGGTAGGAGGGGCAAATGCGTTTTTTGTAAACAGGGATAACAACTATGTAGAAGTATTTGCAGGGTTGGAAAACATCTTGAAGTTTTTCCGTGTAGACATAGTGGCATCCTATCTGAATGGCAACAAGGGAGAAGTAGGCGTGCGCATTGGTTTCGGCGGGCTGTTGGGTGGTGTGGTGCAAACGCAGTAAACAAAAACATTACGCTAAAAGAACAACGCGTGTGCGCGTAATTTTCCCTTTCCGTTCCATTCCAGTGCAGGGGCGGGAATTTTGATAACGTTCAGTACGCTCAATATACTGCGTACCCATTTGCTGTTGGTACGAATGCGTGTGAGATCAATATCCGGCGCAATAAAAAAGCGGCGCACTCTTGCAATGTCTGTGCGATCGAACGGATTGCCTTCTTTATCGGTCCATTTGTTTTCAAAACCGCCCAACATACCTTCGCTTTTATATCCGGCAGCTATATTGAGCCATGTCGGCAACTTGCTGTTTGGGAAGAAAGATTGCAGGTTGGCGCTGATCCAGAACGACTGCGAATTGTAATCTTTCAACAACCGCTCGGCCGTACTTTTTCCAAACAACTGGTTGCGGCGGTTTACCAGGTCGGGCATGTTGTAATCGTAAGGCCAGTAACCCATTTTGATTACAATGCGCTGGTCCTGCCAGCCGAGTTGCTGCGATACAAACAATGCGGCGCCTGTTACGTTGGCGGCCATATCGCCCCAACTGAACCCCCATTTGCTGCTGAACCCGTCCTGAATTTCTATGATACTTTGATACGCGATGCCGCTGAGTCCCCCCAGCCAGGTGCTGGTGCGCTGGTTACATCCGCTCCATTTCCATAAGGCTGCCGAGAGACGGCTTACCTGGTAGGTAGTCCATAGATGTCCGGCTTTGTCTACCTGGTTCCATTCCCGGTTATCGTTGAAAAAGTGAAAGGATGTTTTGGGGTAATCGGCATACCATGCTTCATTCAGCGCCCAATAGGAACCTACCCATAAGGCGGCATGGGCGCCGGCCACGAAGGCAATGCGTTTGTTGGAAGGGTTGGCGGAAAGATTGGTAAATGGGCTATCTGAATAGTTTTTGGAATGACTGGCGGAAAGATTTTTGAATCGGCTAATTGAATATTTTTCGGAATGACTTGCTGAATGATTGTTAGACAGACTATTTGAATACTTTTCGGTATGGCTGACTGAAAGATAGCAGGATAGACTGTTTGAATACTTTTCAGAATGATTGGCTGCAAGATTCCTGACCAGCCTGGTGGGATACTTTTCAGAATGCCTACCTGAATGATTGTTCGCGGGGCTACCCGGGTACTTTTCGAAATGGCCGGCTGTTAATGATGACGATGCAACGACCATATCCCCATGATGCGCTGTACAGATCGTATCCTGACCGATGCCGGAAATACCAGGCGACAACAAGGCCAAAATCAACACTTTTCTGATCAGGCTATATGGCAGTGGAATTGCACCAGGCACTATTGACAATATTGGTGATGAATGTTTACAGGCAAGGGAAGCAGCAATCCGACAGAATGCACAAACTTTGCCGTTGCCTTCGTTAACGCCGGCAGCGCCGCATCGCTGCCAGATGCTAACTAAACGAAGTAGCAAATAGTAAAATTATATAACTTCAAACTTCTAAAACCATATCAAATCAATTAATTATGGACGCTGCTATTAAGGAACGGGCCCAGGCATGGAAAGACGGGCATTTTGACGAAGCAACCAAACAGGAGATCATCAGGCTGGAAAAAGAAAACCCGACGGAGCTGGCAGATGCTTTTTACCGGAATCTTGAATTCGGCACTGGTGGACTGCGCGGCATAATGGGCGTAGGCACCAACCGGATGAACAAATATACCGTGGGCATGGCTACGCAGGGATATGCCAATTACCTGAAACAAACCTACCCCGGTGGGGTGATTCGGGTGGCTATAGCGCATGATAGTCGTAACAACAGTCGGCTCTTTGCTGAAATTACCGCCAATGTAATGGCCGCAAATGGCATCAAGGTGTTTTTGTTTGAATCATTGCGGCCCACCCCGGAACTGAGTTTTACCATTCGTCACCTCGGTTGCCAGGGCGGCGTGGTATGTACGGCTTCGCACAATCCCAAAGAATACAACGGTTACAAAGCGTATTGGAACGATGGCGGACAACTGGTGCCGCCCCACGATAAAAATGTGATCCGCGAAGTGGAGAAAATTGCATCGGTGGATGAGGTAAAATGGAGCGGTGGTGAAGAAAATATTACCATCATTGGCAAGGAGATGGATGAGGCGTATATTGAAATGGTGAAAAGCCTGAGCGTTTACCCCGAAGTGATCAGGAAGCAGCACGATCTTAAAATAGTCTATACGCCCATTCATGGTACCGGCATCATGCTGGTGCCGCAGGTATTGCAGCGTTATGGGTTTACCAATGTAACTATTGTAGAAGAACAGTCAACGCCGGATGGCAATTTCCCTACCGTTGTTTATCCCAATCCGGAAGAGAGTGAAGCGATGAGCATTGGATTGAAGAAGGCAAAGGAAATAGATGCCGACATTCTGCTGGGCACTGATCCTGATGCAGATCGTGTAGGCATTGGCGTGAAAGATAAAAAAGGGGAATGGGTATTGATGAACGGCAATCAGACGGCCGTACTCGCCTTCAACTATATTCTGGAAGCCCGTAAAACAAAAGGCATTGCGCAGAAAAACGATATGGTGGTAAAAACCATTGTTACCACAGACATGATTGACCGTATTGCGGCAGACTATGGCGTGAAATGCTATAATGTGCTTACCGGTTTCAAGTGGATAGCAGAACTGATCAAGGAGAAGGAAGGCAGTGAAAACTACGTGATTGGCGGAGAGGAAAGTTATGGTTTGATGGTAGGCTCGCGATTGCGCGATAAGGATGCCGTGGCGGCCGTAGCTATTTTGTGCGAAATGGCGGCCTGGGAGAAAAGCCAGGGTAGAACATTATATGAAAAGCTGATTGACCTGTACGTGCGCTACGGGTACTATAAAGAACAGCTTATTTCCATTACCAAAAAAGGCATGAACGGGCAGAAGGAAATTGCGGAAATGATGGAAAGCTACCGCAGCAATCCGCCCAGGCAGATCAATGGGTCGCCGGTGGTGCAGTTGCTGGACTATGAGCTGCGCAAAGGCAGGAACCTGCAAACGGGAGAGGAGTGGGACCTTACGCTGCCCAAATCGAATGTGCTGCAGTTCATCCTCGAAGATGGCAGCAAGATTTCCGCCCGTCCCAGCGGTACCGAACCCAAAATCAAATTTTATTTCAGCGTGAACACTTCCATCAGCAGTGCGGCCGACTTTGACAAGCCGGAAGTACACGCTTTGCTTGACCAGCGTATCCAGGGAATTATTAAGGACATGGGGCTGAAATAGCCGTTCGGGCAACCACCGCTTGCGTTGGATGCCGGTAGCCTGTGCCTGAAGCCTGCGTCCGTCGCCGGATGCCGATGGCCTGTTCCGGCGTTCCGCAACCTGCGCCGGATGGCCGCGTCTTGAGCCAGGACGCTGCACCGGGTACCAGCGACATGTGCCGGATGTCTGCGCCCTGCGCCGGAATGCAAAAGCACGAAAAATTTCGTGAGCGGCTTTGTCAAATGCAGCGAATATTGCTTTATTTGTGACTTAATACCTAAACTCCTGAACATGAAGAAATCACTTGTAGTTACTTTGGTGGGCCTGGTGATGTTGTTTGTCGCTACCGGGGCTAACGCACAAAACAAGATGGGGTATATCAGTTTGCAGGAACTGGTGCCTCATATGCCTGAATATAAAAAAGCCGAGCAGGACCTGGTAGACTACCAGAAGGCGCTGGCTGAACAACTGCAGGATTACGAAGCCAATTACCGGTATAAAGACAGCGTGTACAAGGCAGACTCTTCCAAATGGTCCGCAGCGGTGCGTGAAGTAAAACGCAAGGAACTGAATGAGCTGGGCATCAAGATCATGACTTTTCAGCAGGAAGCGCAGCAACAGTTGCAGCGCAAGGAACAGGAACTGATCCTGCCTGTGCAGCAAAAAGCGGTTGAAACTATCAGGGTCGTAGCGAAGGAAAATGGCTACACTTACGTGTTTTCAAAGGAAAGCCTGTTTGTTTCCCCTCCCGGCGATGACCTGTTGCAACTGGTAGCCAGGAAGATGGGAATAAAGATTGAAACACCTACGGCGGCATTGAATCCGGCTAACAAATAATTTTACAGTCGTCCCGCAGTACGTCTGTTGTGTGGACAAGTTTCGTAACCACCCCCATCCGGCGACAGGACCACCCCGTACATGCAGTTACGTTCCAGGTATAAGATCGTGCTGTCGCCCCCGCCAGCGGGGAATGAACTGGTTGCAGGATGTGCCAAAGTACCAGCAGCGAATTTGTGTCCACACGATAGGCTTGCAAGCGGGACGATTGTTATTGATCGGTTATTCCAACACCTTCTCACTAATCTTTCCCGTTTTCTTATTCTTCAAAATCACTTTTCGCGCGCCATAATGTGTTACCTCTTCTTTTACCAGGTAATGGTCATTGTCATAATCCGTAAGATGACTGTCTTTGGTAACGCCTTTCTTCCCGCGCCAGATATCCAGTTGCACCGGTTCCCATTGTTTGCTTTTGGCTGAGCGGTAGGCGGCATCGAGAATAGCGTTCACCACATACCCGTCGTAGAAAGTTTCCTTTGGCGCCTTGCCCTGTTCCAGTGCATTGAACATATCCATGAACATATGGTTATATCCCAGTTCATTCAGTTCGTCGCCTACCGGGAATAACCAGCCGCTGTTGCTTTCTGCTTTTTCTGCCACATAGTCGGCGCCTTTGCCGGTGGTAAACATTTCAATGCCGGTGCGCAGGAAACCATTGATCCAGATGGTGCCTTCCGTACCCATTACTTCATCGCGCAGGTCGAGGCCGCCGCGGAACGTCCAGCTTACTTCAAACTGCCCGATGGCGCCGTTTTCATATTTCACCAGTCCGATAGCGTGGTCTTCGGCCTCAATGGGTTTTACCTGTGTATCGGCCCAGCACATTACTTCTACCGGGAGGATATCTTTTCCAATGTATGAGCGCGCAATTTCCACGCAATGGCAACCGAGGTCGAGAATGCAGCCGCCGCCCGCCTGTTCCAGGTCCCAGAACCATTCGCTGTGGGGGCCTGGATGTGTTTCGCGCGATTTGGCCCATAAAATCCTGCCCAGGGCGCCTTTGGAAACAGATTCGTGGGCTTTCAGGAATTTGGGCGTGTATACCAGGTCTTCGAGATAGCCATTGAAAATGCCTGCTTTTTCCACAGCTTCCAGCATGCGTTTCGCTTCAGCTGCATTTCTTCCCAGTGGTTTGGTAACCATCACGGCTTTCTTGTGCTTACAGCAAAGCATAACCGCTTCTTCGTGCAGGTTATTGGGCAAAGACACACATACTACGGTCACCTCCGGACGGGCAATGGCTTCTTCCATGTTGGTGGTCCAGTGCGGTACCTTATAGTCCTGCGCAAATTTTTTGGCGCTTTCTTCCCTTCTGCTATAAATGCTTACGATCTGGTCCCTGCTGCGATAACCCACCAAAGAATCGGCATAGAACCTTCCAATAAAGCCTGAGCCAAGCATGGCAATTCGTTGCATAATGATTTCGATTTGATATGGTGTAATGATAAGTGCAAATCACAATGGTCATTCAGGTTGATTAACGGCTTCCACTTCATCCACAGCCTGTATTTTCCGGCGCTCCCGGAAACTGAGCGCAAAATAAATCAGTACAGCGCCTGCTATGATGGCGGGTACCAGCCACACGCCTTGCCAGTTGTGCGAGTCGGTCCCCGTCTGGTAATGATTGGCCACATAACCGGAAACAATCGTACCGATCACCATGCCTACGCCATAGGTGGCCACGGTGAATAATCCCTGCGCCGCATTTTTGAAGCGCTCACCAGCTTTCAATTCCGTATACATATACCCGGTTACAAAGAAGAAATCGTAACAGATGCCGTGTAAAATAATGCCGGCGTACAGCATCCAGGTATTGACGCCGATATCGCCATAGGCAAACAGTACATAGCGCAATACCCAGGCCGTCATACCCAGCAACAGCATATTCTTTACGCCGATCCGGTGGAAGAGGAAGGGAATGGCCAGGATAAAAGCCGCTTCAGAAATCTGGCCAAGCGTCATCTTACCGGCCACATCCTTCATGCCCAGCTCGTTCAGGAAACCATTGGCCCAGCCATAATAGAAGGAAAGCGGAATGCAAATCAGGATGGCGGCTATGAAAAACACAAGATAGGGCCTGCTCCTGAACAGCACCAGCGCTTCGGTCCCCAGTACACTGGATGCCGTAGCAGATTGGCTCCTGGTAGGAGGCGTATTGGGCAGCACAAAGCTGAACAAACCCAGCAACAACGAAGCGCCGGCCGCTATCATGAACGTGTTGGGAGAATCTTCAAACCCCGCCAACGAAATGGTCCAACCGGCAATGATCCACCCAACGGTGCCGAACACACGAATCCACGGAAATTGCTTCCCGGGGTCGGTCATCTGGTGAAAGGCTATGCTGTTCGATAACGCAATGGTGGGCATATACACCAGGGAATAGACCAGGATAACGATGATGAACCAGGTGGTATTGGTTAATTGCGGGGCAAGTACCAGCAGGCCTGCGCCCACCAGGTGCAGTATGCCCATGATTTTTTGTGCGGCAAAATACCGGTCGGCAATCATGCCTACAAAAAATGGCGAGAAAATAGTGGCAACGGCCAATGCGCTATACGCGTACCCTATGCTTTCATCGCTGGCGGCGAGATGTGTTTTCATATAGGGATTCATGGTCACGTACCACGACCCCCATACAAAATATTCCAGCAACATCATGGCCGACAAAAGAATAACCGAATTCAGTCTCATAGCAGTTTTTTGTGCATCTTAATAAACAACACCAGTTCCGCGGCCGCCATAGTGCAAAGCAATTGCTTCGCCACCGTGTCGCTCCGCTTTCGAAACGTCCAACCCATGAAATTTACGAACATTTTCAACCCGACTGCTATCCTTATAAAAAAAATCGCTCCGCCATTTGACGGAGCGATGTATGGAATGCATCTGAAGTATTAAGCTTTGCTTTTTTTCTTGCAGCAGCCTTTCTTGTCATCGCATTTTTTGCAGCATTCTTCTTTACTGCATTTACCGCTTTTGCAGGCTTCTTTGCATTTATCAGAACAATCTTTGCAACATTCTTTATTGCATTTCGGGTCGTTCTGCGTATAGGAAGCCGAAACGGTAGTAGTAGCAAGCAGGGCAGCCAGTGCCAGTATCATGAACTTTTTCATGGTAAAAAACATTTGATGGTTTAAAGTATTGTAATGAGGTGCTGCGTTGTTGTGCGCAGCCTTATGCAGCGTAACCGTGCAGCAATACCGTGCGGGTATCGGCTTACACAGTATTTCCGCATAGCTGAAAATACATTACAATACATCGGGTGGCTGACCGGGCGCGGCAATATGTGGGTCTTTCCAGTGTGCAGGAATGAACCCTGTTGGTAAAGCGGAGTGATCGCCTATGCCGAATTGAGGCGAATTGACTTCATGGAAAGGCGCTGCAAAATGGAAGCAATAGGTGCAATGGCAGGTAGTTTCTGTTCGCTGGCAACATTCTTTTGAGGGCTCGTCCTCCTGCGTCATGGGCGCATTGCTCTCGGCTGCATGACAGCTTCCTTTGCGCGTGGGATCGTTTTTTTTGCAACACTTGTCTTTTCCCTGCATTTGAGCCATCATCTTTTCCATGCGCATTTCGGCAGTGAAAGGCACATTGGACAGGAACAGCACTATAACGGGTATGAACAGCAGGAAGCGCATAGCACTGTAAATGTAAAAAGGAAATTGGAAATTTTCCAGCAGGATGGCCGTTATTTTCTGAACGGAAGGCTTTTTTTTCGACCCCTTTCCCAACGCTCACATTGTCAAATTTTCCCATTAGCTTTGACGCCTTTAAATGCTTGCTATGACCCAATTCAGTTATGGTTTGGATACCATGAAGGTATCTGATGTGACCGCCATTGCATCCGGCAAAAAGCGCGGCGTGCTCTCCGAAAAGGCGCTGCAAAAGGTAACCAACAGTCAGCAACAGGTTCAACAGATTGTAGCCAACAATAAAACCGTATACGGTGTAAACACCGGTTTTGGCATATTGGCCAATACCACTATTTCCGAAGCCGATACGCGCACCTTGCAACACAAGATTTTGCAAAGCCACAGTGTGGGGGTAGGAGACCCTGTGCCTGCAGAAATTGCCAAAATCATGCTCATAACCAAAGTGCAGGCATTGGCGCAGGGTTTTTCCGGCGTGCAGGCCGAAACGCTGCAACGCATTTGCTGGCATATTGAAAACGATATCACGCCCGTTGTTCCCGAAAAAGGCAGTGTAGGGGCTTCCGGCGACCTGGCGCCTCTGGCGCATTTATTCCTGCCCCTGATAGGATTGGGCGAAGTGTTTTATCAAGGCAAAAGATATAAATCGCTGGAAGTATTGCAACAGTTCGGGTTGGCCCCCCTGCAACTGGGACCCAAGGAAGGACTGGCCCTCATCAATGGCACACAATTTCTGCTGGCCTATGCCGTAAAAGCTGTTCAACGCCTGCACAATTGCCTGGAAGCGGCAGATATTATCGGCGCCATGAGCCTCGAAGCATTGACCGGCACCAAAGCGCCTTTTGATGAACGCCTGCATGCGCTGCGACCCTTTGCCGGCAGTCGCCTCGTAGCACAAAGATTGCGATACCTGTTGCATGAATCAGCTATTATGCAAAGTCATGTAGACTGTGGTCGCGTGCAGGACCCCTACAGCTTGCGTTGTATGCCACAGGTGCATGGCGCATCGCGCAATGCCTGGCTGCACCTGAAGCAGCTCACAGAAATCGAACTCAATTCCGTTACCGATAACCCGGTTATCCTGAATGCCAGCGACACCATCAGTGGCGGTAACTTTCATGGACAACCGCTGGCATTGCCGATGGATTATGCCTGCTTTGCCGCTGCGGAAATCGGCAATATCAGCGACCGGCGTTGTTACCTGCTGCTGGAAGGTAAATGGGGACTGCCGTTGCTGCTGATGAAAAATGTAGGGCTGAACAGCGGTTTTATGATTCCCCAGTATACCACCGCTGCATTGGTTACAGAAAATAAAACACTGTGTTTTCCTGCCAGTGCAGACAGTATTCCTACTTCGCTGGGGCAGGAAGATCATGTAAGTATGGGCAGCATCAGCGGTCGCAAGCTGAACAAAGTACTGGATAACCTTGAATATATTTTGGCCATTGAACTGATGAGCGCCTGCCAGGCCATTGAATTCCGCCGCCCGCTGAAAAGCAGCGCCATACTTGAATTTGCACATGATTATGTAAGGCAGTTTGTAAGTTTTGCGGAAGAAGACAGGATTTTTGCCGAGGATATTGTAAAAATTAAAAACATCATTGCAAATTTTTCGTTTGTACAGCAATGTGATATGTTTGCGAAGTCAACCAACGTGCAGCTAAATGAGGGGTTTGATGAATTCGCTTTATGATCCTGATATTTTTTTAACTTTAAGAAAATGAATGTAAATGTTTAAGAAAGAAAAAAAGGCGGCACGAGGAATTAAAGAAAAAGTTATACAAGATGATTGATCAAATCAATGATGAAGAGCTGTTAAATAAATTAAATGAAAAGCACAACACAATTTATCATAAGGTAAAAGGGAAAAAAGGAATAGTATTGAACGTGTTCGAGACAAAGCGCAACATTCTCTAAAAAATCTCTATGGGAATTTAATCTCTATAAACAACGACTGATATGCCATCTACACTCACCCCCCTCGACTATAAAACCCCCATCGGCACCCATCTTTCCTGCAAAGGCTGGATACAGGAAGCCGCCCTGCGCATGCTCCTCAACAACCTTGATCCGGCAGTTGCCGAACGCCCGGAAGACCTCATCGTGTACGGTGGCAGGGGAAAAGCTGCCCGTAACCGTGAGGCCCTCGACAACATCATCAAAGCGCTTAAAATACTCGAAAACGACGAAACGCTGCTGGTACAAAGCGGTAAACCTGTAGGCATGCTGAAAACGCATAAGGACGCACCACGCGTGCTTATCTCCAATTCCCAACTGGTGCCCAAATGGGCTACCTGGGAGCATTTTGACGAACTGGAGAAAAAAGGACTGATGATGTATGGCCAGATGACCGCCGGTTCCTGGATTTATATCGGCAGCCAGGGCATTGTGCAGGGCACCTACGAAACTTATGCGGCTGCGGCCAATAAACATTTCGGCGGCACACTGAAAGGCACGCTTAACGTAACTGCCGGTCTCGGCGGTATGGGCGGCGCACAACCACTGGCCATCACCATGAACGAAGGCGTTGCCCTGGTGGCCGAAGTGGAAGAATGGCGTATAGACAAACGGCTATCCACCCGCTATCTCGATACAAAAATGACCAATATCGATGAAGCGATTGACCGCGCACTGGAAGCAAAAAACAATAAAGAAAGTCTTTCCATTGGTGTATTGTGCAATGCAGTGCACCTGCTCGAGCGATTGGTAGCAAGAAATATTATACCCGATACACTCACCGACCAGACTTCTGCCCATGACCCGCTCATCGGTTACTGGCCACACACCATTTCATATGAAGAGGCAAAAGTGCTGCGCACCGAAAATCCATCGGCATATCTGGAACATGCCTATGGTTCCATGTACCGCCATGTAGAACTGATGCTGGAACTGCAAAAGCGTGGCGCCGTCACCTTCGACTATGGCAATAACATCCGCGCAAGGGCTTTCGAAAGAGGTTTACAAAACGCATTCGACTTCCCGGGATTTGTTCCCGCATATATAAGACCGCTATTCTGTGAAGGGAAGGGGCCGTTCCGTTGGGCTGCCCTCAGCGGCGATCCGGCCGATATAGCCGTTACCGACCAGGTAATAGCGGAGATGTTCCCGCACAACGCATCCCTGCAACGCTGGTTGAAACTGGCCAGGGAAAAAATCGCTTTCCAGGGATTGCCCGCACGCATTTGCTGGTTGGGACAGGGAGAGCGGGAACAGGCAGGACTGGCCTTTAACGAACTGGTTAAGACCGGTAAAGTAAAAGCGCCCATTGTGATTGGCCGCGATCACCTTGATACGGGTTCGGTAGCATCACCCAATCGTGAAACTGAAGCCATGAAAGACGGCAGTGATGCGGTTGCCGACTGGCCGCTGCTCAATGCGCTCGTCAATACGGCCGGCGGCGCCAGTTGGGTAAGCCTGCATCATGGCGGTGGGGTAGGGATGGGGTACAGCATTCATGCCGGTATGGTGATCGTTGCCGATGGCACCGATGATGCCGCTGCCAGATTATCACGCGTATTGCGCAACGATCCGGGTATTGGCGTGATACGACATGCAGATGCCGGTTATGAACTGGCGCAGGAAACAGCAAAAAAACATCAGTTGGATATAGGCGAGCGATTGAAAAAAGGTTAACCGATTCAGGTTGCATTGTTATAGCTGTATAACTGCCAGCCAATGAACCATATATCAATGCAACCTGCATCTTTGCTACCTTCTGCAAAAAATAACTTTGCCTTTCTCAAAATAAAAGCCTACCTTCAGGAAGTGATTTATTAGTATTGCAAGCACACTGTATTGTTGACGTAAACTTTTTACTTTCTTCCCGGTAACTATTTTCCTCTTCTTTACCTTTTGCTTTCAGCTTTAATCACGGGTATTTTATTTTTTATTTTTAATTTTTGTGTTTTATGAACATTTACGTTTCAAACCTGAGCTTCCATACTACGGAAGAAGACCTGAGAACATTATTTGAGAAGCATGGTGAAGTGACTTCGGCAAAGATCATTGTCGACAAGGTGACCAATCGTTCCCGTGGTTTTGCGTTTGTAGAAATGCCTTCCCAGGAAGAAGGTAATGAAGCAATTGCCAAACTGAATAACAAGGAAATAGAAGGCAGACCTTTGTCTGTTTCTGTGGCCAGGCAACGGGAAGACAACGGCAGATCAGACCGGTCTTTTTCAAGGGGCAATAACCGCCGCTGGTAATAACTGATTAAGCGTATTTCACTTATAATAGTTAGGAAAAGAGCCTGTACAAGGCTCTTTTTTTGTGCCTGAAATAATATACTATACGCCTTCACTTTGTCGTTAACCAAATAACCATTATTCAATGATTAAATTCCAGACTTATGAAAAAACACACTGTATCACCTGTAAGTAAGGGCCTCAAAACGGCACTGTATGCCGCAGGATTTCTGGCAATTGTACTCCTGCTTTCCTGGTTGCAGTGGTTCGCTTGAAATGATCAACAAAAAATTAATTTTTCAAACATGATAAAGCCGGCTGCAGTGCCGGCTTTTTTGCGATTATACAGTATGGCACACCTGCAATTATAATGTGTTAAAATGTTCGAAACTTTTCTTATACAATAGTTTGTAAGCTGGCACCAGAATTTCATTGAATGATATTTTAATGTCGTATTAATGTTAGCGGGGGGAGCAATAGATTGATATTTAGTAACTTTGTGGCTTCATTTATATACGCTTGCTGGCACTTTCCTCCTGCCAAAATATCAATCGGAAATTTTATGGGTCGTTTAATTATCATATCGAATCGTTTACCATTTTCTATTGATCAGGAAAACGGGCAAACCGTGATCCGGCAAAGTTCAGGCGGATTGGTATCGGCTATCAAGAGTTATTTTGAAAAAGAAGGGATCAGCGAACATTCCTTTTCGGAAAAGCTGTGGATGGGTGTGGCGGATTTTCCACAAAAAGAGTGGAATATGGTCGAGCGTGAATTGAAACACCTCGATTTTGCTGTTTTACCATTGTTTGTTGATAAAAAACTATACAGGGATTACTATAACGGTTTTTCCAATTCCGTTCTGTGGCCGTTGTTTCACTATTTCCCCAGCGTGGTGGAATATGAAGCAAGTTACTTTGATGCCTATACGAAAGTAAACCGTTTGTTTGCCGAGCGGCTGTTGCCGGAAATAAAAAACGATGATACCATTTGGATACATGATTACCAGCTGATGTTGCTCCCGGAAATGATCCGCGAACAACGTCCTGATATCAGTATCGGCTTCTTTCTGCATATTCCATTCCCCAGTTACGAGATATTCCGGCTGATGCCCCGCGACTGGAAATCGGCGCTCCTGCAGGGCGTTATGGGCGCCGACCTGGTAGGTTTTCACACCTATGATTATGCGCAGCATTTTATGAAGTCGGTGAAAATGGTGCTGGGCGTTGATAGCTATTTCCACAGCCTGCAATACCAGGGACGTTTGGTAAAAGCCGATTCATTCCCCATTGGCATCGATTACAAGAAGTTTGAAGACGAAGCCAATGAACCGGAAACGCAATCGTATGTGGCGGAGATCAAAAAGAATTTTGAAAACAAGAAAATCATATTTTCCGTTGACCGGCTCGATTATACCAAGGGGTTGATGGACCGCCTCTGCGCATTTGATTATTTCCTGGAAAAATACCCCGAATGGCAGGACAAACTCGTGTTCATATTGAATGTGGTGCCCTCACGCGATGAAATCAGCACATATACGCAGCGTAAACGCCAGATGGAAGAGAAGATTGGCACCATCAACGGGAAATACTCCTCGATCAGCTGGCAGCCGGTGATTTACCGGTATAATCACCTGCCGTTTCATGAATTGTCTGCCTTGTACCAGGCAGCTGATGTGGCATTGATCACGCCGCTGCGAGACGGGATGAACCTCGTGGCCAAGGAATATGTGGCCAGTTGTACCGATCAGCAGGGCGTTTTGATATTAAGTGAATTGGCCGGTGCGGCCAGCGAATTGGGCGAAGCCCTGCTGGTAAATCCCACCGATACCATCGAAGTGTCCGACGCCATTCACAAAGCGCTCACCATGCCGCCGGAGGAACAACGCCGGCGACTGGCATTGATGCAAAAACGGCTGGCAGAGTATGATGTGATCAACTGGGTGAGCGACTTCATGGACCAGCTTACTAACGTTAAAGAACAACAGCGCCGGCAAAAAACAAAACTGCTCGACGACAATGTGCAGGCGCAGGTGCACCTGCATTATCAGCTGGCTACCAGCCGCTGTATTTTGCTGGACTATGACGGTACGCTGGTGCCACTTGTACCCAAGCCGGAAGATGCGGTGCCTACACCGGAATTGAAGCAATTACTGAACGATCTGGCCGCCGATCCCAAAAACAATGTAGTGGTGATAAGCGGGAGAGACCAGGCTACGCTGGACCGCTGGTTAGGCGATCTGCCCATATCCATGGTGGCGGAACACGGCGCTACCTGGCGTATGAAAAATGAACCGTGGCAACAATTGGTGGCGGGACCGGACCAGTGGAAGTCGGAGATCCGGCCGATTATGCAAAAATTTGTTACGCGGTGTGTAGGTTCTTTTGTTGAAGAAAAAACGAATACCATTGCGTGGCATTATCGTAAAACGCATCCGGACCTGGGCTTTACGCGGTCGAGGGAGTTGATCAATACGCTGTCTGAACTGCTGCAGAATACCATGTTGCAGGTGATTGACGGGAATAAGGTGGTGGAAGTGCGTATGTCGGGTTTTGATAAGGGAGTGATGGCGTTGAAGATGGTGAATGAGATTCCAAATGATTTTATTTTGTGCATAGGGGATGATACTACGGATGAGGATATGTTTAAGGCGTTAAGCGATAGGGCATATACTATTAAAGTGGGCAATACGGCTACGGCGGCGCAGTATATGGTGTACAATCAGAAAAAAGTGTTGGAGTTGTTGGAGAAGCTGATGGTGCCGTTGGGGAGGAAAAAGGAGGAGGGAGTGAATGTGAAGATGGGGTGAGGGGGCGGTTTGACCACACCCGTCCATGGAGCATTGCCGGAGCGGTACTATCGTGCTGGCGCCCCCGCATGAACTTAATTTCATAGCTTCGCCTGCACGGAACCATTCCTGCCATCTTACTATGTCCACTACGCTTATCACAAATATCAAATCGCTGGTGAACGTGCGGAAAGAGCATCAGCTATTGCGCGGCGCATCACTGGCGGAATTGCCCTGCATCGATAACGCCTATCTGTTAATAGAAGACGATACCATCGCCGCTTTTGGCCCCATGCACGCACTCGATGCCGCCTTATTAAAATCTACCCGCAATCAATACGACGCCTCCGGCCGCTTTGTCTTACCCGCCTGGTGCGATTCGCATACCCATCTCGTTTTTGCCGCTTCCCGCGAAAATGAATTCATAGACAAAATCAAAGGACTTTCCTACGAAGAAATTGCCGCACGCGGCGGCGGCATTCTCCATTCTGCCCGCAAATTGCAGGAAACCTCCGAAGATGAACTCTTCCGGCTTGCCTGGAAACGACTGGAAGAAGTAAGCAAACTGGGCACCGGCGCCATCGAAATCAAGAGCGGTTACGGGCTTACCACGGAAAGCGAACTGAAAATGTTGCGTGTGATCAAAAAGCTCAGGGAAAAATCTCCGCTTTCCATAAAAGCTACCTTCCTCGGCGCCCATACCTATCCCGCTGCCTATAAAAATGACCATGCAGGTTATATCCGATGCATTATTGAAGAAATGCTGCCCGTAATAGCCCGTGAAAAACTGGCTGATTATATCGACGTGTTTTGCGAAACCGGCTTCTTCAGCCCCGAAGAAACCAAAATCATTTGTCGAGCGGGTAAGGAATATGGCCTGCAGCCGAAGATCCACGCCAATCAACTCCATCTTTCAGGCGGTGTGCAGGCGGGCGTTGAACTGGGCGCCGTTAGCGTAGACCACCTCGAAACCATGGATGAGCATGCCATTGCCACATTGGCAGCATCCGATACCATAGGCACCCTGCTGCCTACTGCTGCTTTCTTTCTACGCATGCCCTTCCAGCCGGCCCGGCAATTAATTGATGCAGGCTGCGCCATTGCCCTCGCTTCCGACTTCAATCCAGGTTCTTCCCCCAGTGGCAATATGAACCTGGTGGTGGCCATGAGTTGCATTGCCATGCGCATGCTACCGGAAGAAGCCATTAATGCAGCCACGCTCAATGGCGCCTATGCCATGGGGCTGCAGCAGGAATGCGGCAGCATTACCGTAGGTAAAAAAGCGCATCTCCTGGTCACGACGCCCATCCCTTCGCTGGCTTATTTGCCCTATGCTTTCGGATCATCACTTATTGAGCGGGTAATGATACGGGGGGCCTGGATTTAAATAATTTTCCACAACAGGAATCACCCTTGCTAATTTTTAGTAGTATCGTATTTTGCCGAAATTCGAACCCGGTTGGTGGCGGGTTTGAGGTAATTAGGTAGCTCGTACTTACACTTAAAATCACAAAATGGGTGGAATAAATACAGAGAATATCCTGATCCTGCTTTGTAGCCTGGTTGTACTGTCTTATCTGTTTCTGATTGTCAGCCGCTATATCCGCGTACCCTCCGTGCTCTTGTTGTTGTTTGCAGGGGTTGGTTTTCGCTTTCTGTCCGATACCTATAACGTTACCGTTGTATTCCCGGCCAGCCTCGTGGAAGGTCTTGGTGTGGTGGGATTGATCATGATCGTACTGGAAGCCGGCCTTGACCTGAAACTCTCCAGGGACCGCGTTTTGCTTATACGCAATTCATTTTTTTCGGCACTGTTCATACTGGCCATTTCCATTGCGCTGGTGATGGGCATCCTCTATTACTGGCACGATGAACCGCTGGAAAAATGTTTGGTATATGCCATTCCGCTGTCGATCATGAGCAGTTCCATTGTATTGCCCAGCATTCACCACCTGAACAAGAAAACGAAGGAATTCCTGGTATATGAAGCGTCTTTTTCAGACATACTCGGCATCCTGTTGTTTAATTATTTCACGGCAGAAAATGTATTGAGCTGGCAATCGCTGGGATTGTTTGCTGGCAATATTGTGATATCGGTATTGTTGTCCGTACTGTTATCTTTCGTACTGTTCCTGATCCTTGCCAAAACAAAACTCGACATCAAATTCTTCCTCATTTTTGCCCTGCTCATACTGATCTACGCCGGCGGTAAGAACCTGCATCTTCCTTCGCTCATCATCATCCTGGTATTTGGTTTAATGATCAATAACTGGGAAATGATCAAATGGCCCCGGTTGTTGCAATGGTTCCCCCAGCGGCAGGTGGAGCCACTACGCCATTTGCTGCATAGTATTACGGCAGAAACCTCTTTCCTCATCCGCACTTTCTTTTTTATACTTTTCGGATATTCTATAACGCTCAATTTTATTACGCAAAGCGAAGTATGGGTGGTGGGCGGCGCCATTGTGGTGGCGCTTTTTGTAGTACGCCTGCTGTACCTGCGCTTCTTTGTGCGCACGAATGTGTTCCCCGAATCGTTTTTTATACCCCGGGGATTGATCACCATTGTACTGTTTTACAAGATTCCGCCCGCATACCAGTTGAGCACTTTCAACAACGATATCCTCTTCTTTATCATTTTGACCACCAGCGTAGTGATGATGCTGGGCATGATCTTCTATAAAAAACGTCCTGACCAGTTGGTGGAAGAGGCTACTTTTGCAGCGGAACGCAACGAACTTATGTAACAGGCATGAAATATTTTACCTGGTATACCCGCCAAGACCTGGCATCGCTTACGCGGCTGCGTCGCTTTGAAACGAAGCTGGGCGAGCGTTTGCAGGTGATCGGAGACCCGCAGCAGTGGGAGAGCGCCCTGCAACAATCTTCGGCCAGGTATGTGTTGCTCGGCATTTGCGAAGACATTGGCGTACGGGGCAATGATGGTATACCGGGAGCCGCCACAGCCTGGCAATCTTTTTTAGCCGCGTTCTGCAACCTGCAAAGCAACGATTTCCTGAGCGGGGAAGAACTGCTGCTGGCCGGCAGTTTTGATTTTTCGGAAATGACTGCCCTCATCGAACAAAACGCACAGGGCCCCGAAGAAAAGATCACTGCCTGGCGGCACGCCGTTGTTACCATAGATGATGCCGTGGAAGAACTGGTGCGCGTAATTGCCCTGCACGGAAAAATACCCGTGGTGATTGGCGGTGGGCACAACAATGCCTATCCGTTGATAAAAGGCGTAGCCAAAGGCTTGTATAAAGCAGAACAACTGCCTCTTGCGCAAATCAATTGCATCAATCTTGATGCGCATACCGATTATCGCCCCATTGAAGGCCGTCATAGCGGCAATGCCTTTCGTTATGCCGAAGAAGACGGCTACCTGCAGAAATACTGCGTTATCGGCATGCATGAAAACTATCTGCCGCAGAACATATGGATCGACATCGTAAACAATCCGTTTATCGATTGCGTTTCCTACGAAGATATTTTTGTGCGGGAGAAAAGAAGTTTTGCCCACAGCCTGGCGCACGCGGCCGCTTTTACTGATGATACTTATACCGGCATTGAACTCGATCTGGATAGTATTGCGCACACCTTATCGAGCGCCTATACTCCTTCCGGCATAACGGCCTTGCATGCACGACAATATGTGTCTTATACCGCATCTCAATGCAAGGTGGCTTACCTGCATATCTGCGAAGGCGCTGCGCAACTGGCAGATGGCCGTACAGATGCAGGTATTGGTAAACTCATCAGCTACCTGGTAAGTGATTTTGTAAAAGCAAGAGGGTAGGGCTGAACCTAGAACGGAATTCCCAAATTAAAATACGTCTGCAATTTCCGCGTCTGATCGCAATACATGGCACTGATCTCGAGCGGACCCAAAGCAAAATTGTACGTAAACGTAAAGGCATAGCCTGATAGAAAATCAGGATTGTTGAAGAATGTACTTTGGCTTATGAAATTGTTGAACAGTACATTGGCGCGTCCGGTGAGATAGGTATTGTTGAATATCTGCACACGCAATCCACCCAATAGTTTTACCATAGCAGGCGTATAAATTGCCCCTTCCGGCAAACCGGCAAACGTTACCTGGTTGCGGAAGGTGGGTGTCATTCCACCCACCACAAATTCATTCATCACCTGCGATGAATAATCGAAGTTGATACCGCCCTGGGCCTCCATCAGAAAGGTGGCCTTCCTGCCAAGGGGAACATAGCTTTCCACATTCAGTATGGTGCGGAGATAGGGTTCTGTACTGATACCCACGGGATCGGGGTCGGGAATGGTTTCCCCGTTCATCAGAAAAGTAAGATTGGGATGTTGTTTGGACACTCGGCCTGCTTCTGCATATACTTTCACCCCCTTGCGCGGATAAATGGCCCTGTCGAGCGAATTATGGGCAATGTAACCGAAAGCAGTGGTGAAATTATTGCTGCCTTTATATTCCAGTCCGTTGGTGATGGTAGGCGTGTAGCGTTGCCATTCAAACCGGAACCCTGCGCCCAGGGAAAAATTGCGACTGGCCGAATATTGCAGTCTGCTCCGCAGCCGCAGGTAATGCAATTTGAAAAAACCGATCTGCTTGTAGGTATCGTAACTGGCAAAATCAAAATGGTCGAATTGCAGGTCGAGGGGCATGGCGAAATTCTTCAGGCGCCCGAGATATTGCAGGTGTTCTGCCCGCACGCGAAAGGTTTCGCCGAGGTTCACCGATACCAGGCTGCGGCTGTTGGTGGTAAAAAAATTACGGGAGGTAATATTGGCAATAACGCCCACACCGGTAAACTGGTTATAATGCAATCCCAGTTTGGCAAACGTAAATGGGTATTCCGTTACTTCAAACACAATCTTGCACGTGCCATCTGCTTCAGGTACCAGGCGGTACACCACGCGACTATAATACCGGGTGCCATATGCGCGGCGTACCATACCGGCCAGTTGTTTGGCAGTGTACTCTTTGCCGGGTGTGAAGTTCATGGTATGCACAAAAAAATCAGCCGAAGTTTTCTCAACGCCCTGCACTTCGTACGAAGAGATTTTTACCGAGCGTACATCAGGCAGTCGGTCTTTGGGTATTTCCTGCTGTCCATACAAAGCGTTCAGCGAATCAGCCAGTCTTTTAAAGGTGGGGTACAACTTGCGTCCTTCTTCAATACCGAGTTGTAAAATGGCCTGGGCTTCGGAAAAACTGCCCATGTTGTACTTGTCCATTTTGAAGGGGATATAAATATCGCACTGCGGCACTTCTTCCCGTGCATCTTCCGCCTCACGGAAAAAAGCTACCTGCATGAGTATCTGCAGTACATTCCTTACCTGGTCCGAGGGAAGCAGGCCGTTGGTGACATTGCTGCCGATGACAATGTCGGCCCCCATCTCACGCACATCACGCACGGGAAAATTGCGTACGATGCCGCCATCGATCAGCCGCTTGCCGTTATAGTCAACAGCGGTGAAAACAGAGGGGATGGCCATGCTGGAACGAATAGCAGCAATGATTTCACCTTCTTTCATCACAACTGCTTCGCCGGTGCCCACATCGGTGCCGATACAGGCAAAAGGAATGCTGAATTTGGAAAAATCTTTTTCCGCATAGACGGGGAAAAACAGCTCGGCAAATTTGAGCCACAGCTCCTGCGCCTGTAACACGCCGGAGGGCAAATGAAAACGGTTATTCACCCAGGGCAGCTCGATGATGTACTTTGAATACTCTTCTTTTTCTTCCATGAAAATGCTGCGCAGCGAAGACTGATTGCTCAGCAGCACGTCCCAGTCGATGGTGCGGGCAATTTTTTCAATGGTATCAGCGGAGTATCCAACCGCATATAAACTGCCGATGATACTGCCCATACTGGTGCCGGTGATATAATCAACTTTCAGCCCGGCACTGTCAATGGCTTTCAGAATGCCGATATGCGCCAGACCTTTGGCGCCGCCACCACTGAGTGTAACACCGATTTTAGGACGGCTTTGTATTGACTGTGCCGCTACATTACTTGCTAACAAGAGCAGGAGAAAACAGCCAGGCCACCATCGGAATACCCTATGCTTTTTTTGCCGGGACATACGCTACAAATTAACTAACGTTTCTGGTTCCGATATCCAAAACTTCTCAACACAGCCCAATGGGCAAACTATGTACCAATTTGTTTCGGGTTCCGGGTTTCTGGTATCGGGTGGGCCGGATTCAAAGCGATTGCGCGATGCCTATGCGATTATTTGCGTTAAATCAATATTGGCGCACTGCGAAACGGCCGAAACGATCGGGATGGCATTGCGCTGCTACACTTTTTCTTCCAGTTCCATGATCTTCTCAAACACCTTTTCGTATTCTTTGTTCACTTGTGCGCATTCTTCGCTCACCTGCTTGTAATCAGCTTCTGCTTTGAGGAATTTTTCCTTGTCGGCATAGGTTTCAGGATCGCTCAGCGATGCTTCCAGGGCTGCCTTGCGACTGTTGAGGGCAGCCAGTTTTTCTTCCAGCTGCTGAAACAGGCGTTGCTGCTTTTGCAGTTCCTTCTTCAGTTCTTTGTTGATGGGTTTGGAAGGCTGGGCTGTGGGCGCAATAGCCCCATTTTGGGGAGCAGCAGGTTGAGCCGGTCTGGCGGCTTCACGGGAAGTTTTGATATCATCTTTGACTGGTACATTTCCTTCCGGCTTTGCCATTCTTTCCTTCCAGGCCACCCATTCTTCATAATTGCCTTTAAATGCCTTGATCTTGTAATTGTCTATTTCCCAGATGGTATTGGCCACTTTGGAAATGAAATAACGGTCGTGGCTTACCAGTATCAGGCTGCCTTCATATTTGTTCAACGCTTCTATCAGCAGTTCTACCGAATGAATATCGAGGTGGTTGGTAGGTTCGTCCAGCATCAGGAAATTGGCTTTGCTGATGATGGTCTTGGCCAGTGCCACACGTGCCTTCTCACCACCGCTCAATACACGGATTTTTTTGTCTACATCATCGCCGCTGAACAAAAAGCATCCCAGCAGGCTGCGCAGTTCCAGTTCCGTCTTCTGGCTGCCTGCCTGTTTCATTTCATCAAGAATGGTATTGTTGAGGTCCAGTGCTTCGAGCTGATGTTGGGCGTAGAAACTCTCTTCCACGTTGTGGCCCCATTTGCGTTCGCCGGTAAATGATTCTGTGCCGGCAATGATGCGCAGCAGGGTGGATTTACCTTTACCGTTGGCGCCGATCAGCGCAATCTTGTCGCCGCGGTTGATTTCAGCAGAAGTATCTTCCACGATTTTCACATTGCCGAAGCTTTTGCTGATGTGTTTCAGTTCGCACAACACTTTTCCCGGTGTTTTATCTACCTGGAAATTGATGCGGATATTGGGGCGTTCAATGGTGGCTTCTTCTATCCGTTCCAGTTTTTCCAGCCGTTTCATGGCGCTCTGCGCCTGTGCTGCCTTGGTGGCTTTGGCGCGGAAACGTTCTATAAACCGTTCCTGCTGGCGGATATATTCCTGCTGGTTTTCGTATGCGCGTTGCTGTAACTCCAGGCGCAGCTGTTTTTCCGCTTCATAGAAATCGTAATTGCCGGAGTATATATGCAGTTGCCGCTGGTACAACTCCACAATTTTGGTGACCATACGGTTCAGGAAATACTTGTCGTGGCTCACAATCACCACCGAGCCCTGGTAATGCTGCAGGTATTTTTCCAGCCATTCAATGGAAGGAAGGTCGAGGTGGTTGGTAGGCTCGTCGAGCAGGAGCAGGTCCGGCTGCTGCAAAATCATTTTTGCCAACAGTACACGCATGCGCCAGCCGCCGCTGAATTCGCGGTAGGGACGCTTCAGGTCGGCATTGGAAAAGCCGAGACCTTGCAGCACTTCTTCCGTTTTATGATGGATATTGTATCCATCCAGCGTTTCCATTTCATGGAGTTTGTCGGAATACGCGTGCAACAGGTTTTCATCGTGGGGATTTTTTTCGAGCAGTTTGCCTGTTTCCTCGATTTCTTTTTCCAGCTGCAATACCCGTTCGAAGGCAGAAAGGGCAACGGTATGAATGGAATCGCCTGTATCGAAACTGAGCAGGTCCTGGTGCAGGTACCCGATGGTAATGCCCCGGCTGCGTTCTACGGTGCCTGCCGAAGGCTGGTATTCGCCGGCCAGCAGTTTCAGCAGGGTGGATTTTCCTGTACCATTATAGCCGATGAGGCCAATGCGTTCGTTGGGCTGAATATGCCAGGTGGCGTCCTGCACAATGGTCCGCGCTCCGAACTCGAAAGTCATGTTTGTAAATCCAGCCAGCATAGCGTATTTCCTTTGAAACCGTGGAGGATCGGAGGGGGAATGGCGCAAAGCAATATGTATCTGAAAATGTGAGCGCCCTTCGTATCTCCGATACTATCGTGGTTAAAAGATGCAAAAGTAAAGATTTCATCCCACTAAGGTGGAAGGCGCGCATCTGTTCCCTGGTGCGTCCAGATGATGCTCCATCCCCCGCTGGCGGGGGGATGGCCCCCTCAACCAACCAGTCCCCAAAGAATCTTTACCTTTGCCGAAATTTTTTCGACAAATAATTGCTTTTCAATAAATGCGCAATTATCTTTTACCCATCGCTATAACAGCGAGGGCTAAAGCTCACTGAAAAACGCATAAAAATATTTCAAGCATGAAAAAAGTTGTTTTACCCGTCATCGTATTGCTGATTGCAGGCGTAGCGGTGTATTTTCTTTTCTGGAACCAGGAAGAAAAACCGCAAACCGCCGCTGAAACGCTGCAACCATTGTCAATTGAAGAGCGCTCCAATGTTTTCAACAATAGCTACAACCAACTGCTTGCTGCTTATGTTGCCGTGAAAGACGGCCTGGTTAAAAGTGACACTGCTGCCGCCGCTGCTGCTGCCCGCCAACTGGCCACTGCGGCAGACAGCCTCAAAGTAAGTGAGATCCGGGCCGATGAAATGATCCAGAAAACTGCCAAAGACTTTGCTGCTACCATTACCACTTCAGCACAGGCAATAGCCTCCGAAGGCGATCTCAATGCAAAGCGCAAAGAATTTGAAATCATTGCCGATGCCATGTGGAGCCTCACCCGCACCGTGAAATACGACGGACAAAAACTGTACTGGCATTACTGCCCCATGGCTTTCAACAACAGGGGCGCCTACTGGATGAGCACTTCGGCAGAAGTGCTCAATCCCTATTTCGGTGATGCCATGCTGCATTGCGGTAGCGTAGAAGACAGCCTGGATTACTCGAACAAATAAGCGTGCCTAACAAGCAGACAGTGGTGAGTAGTTAAGCCACGCCGGCCATGAAAAATACAATCGTAAGCCTTCTTTGCTGCTGCAGCATCCTCTGGGCCTCTGCCCAGAGCCGGTTTACATTGAGCGGATATGTGCGGGATTCCCTTTCAGGTGAAAGTCTAATCGGCGCTTCCATTACGGTCGCCGGACAGGGGATGGGGGTAAACAGCAATCAATACGGTTTCTATTCCATCACTTTACCGGAGGGCTTTTACACCCTGTACATCACGTTTGCCGGCTATCATGCCGTGCAGGCGGAAATTTCCCTGCACCAGAACATCGTGCAAAATTTTCACCTGCTGCCAAGATCGGTATTGCAGGAAGTAGTGGTGTCGTCACGACGGCGCGACGGCAATGTCACCAATGCGCAGATGGGCAAAATAGATCTCAGCATGGAGCAGGTAAAATCCGTACCTGTATTGCTGGGTGAAGTGGACCTGCTGAAAACACTGCAACTAATGCCCGGCGTGCGCAATGCGGGCGAAGGCAATACAGGTTTGTATGTGCGCGGCGGTGGCCCTGACCAGAATCTCATCCTGCTCGACGATGCCATTGTGTACAATACCGGTCACCTGTTCGGTTTCTTTTCGGTATTTAATTCCGATGCTATCAAAAACACTTCGCTTATCAAGGGAGGTATGCCCGCGCAATATGGCGGCCGGTTATCGTCGGTGCTGGATGTTGCCATGAAGGAAGGGAATATGAAAAAATTTGAAGTGGAGGGAGGCATCGGCGCCATTGCTTCGCGCATTTCGGTGCAGGGGCCCATCAAAAAAGACAAGGCCTCTTTTATTGTGAGCGCGCGCAGAACGTATATCGATGTGCTCGTAAAACCTTTCATCAGTAAAGAAAGCCAGTTTCACGGTTCAGGCTATTATTTCTACGATCTCAATACAAAAGTCAACTACAAATTTTCGGAAAAAGACCGGCTTTACCTGAGCGGCTATTTCGGACGCGATGTATTTACTTTCCGTAATGCCCGCCGTTCCTTCTCGGCCGATATCCCCTGGGGCAATGCCACGGCCACATTGCGGTGGAACCATGTATTCAATCGCAAGTTGTTTGCCAATACTACGCTGGTATATAACGATTATGGATTTTCATTTGCGGCAGCACAAAATGATTTTGCGCTGAAATTATCATCGGGCATACAGGACTGGAACGCAAAAGTGGATGTAGACTATTATCCTGCCCCGGAACACAAAATGCGCTTCGGCGGCCTGTATACCTATCATACTTTCAAACCCAATATTCTTACAGGCGGACAGGGAGACGTAACCTTTGAACCGAACACAGAAAGCAAAAAATACGCTGCGGAAACAGGCTTGTATATCCAGGACGATTGGGAACTGAATGACCGTATCCGTATTCATGCAGGCCTCCGCTTCAGCAGTTTTACGCAATTGGGACCATACAAAATATTCCAGCGCGATGCTGACGGCAATAAAACTGACAGCACGGTGTATGGCCGTGGCAACGCCGTAAAATCCTATTCAGGTTTCGAGCCGCGCTTTACGATACGGTATAGCATAAACGAAACCACCTCTTTAAAAGCTTCCGCCACCCGCAATTACCAGTACATACATCTTGTGAGCAATGCAGGTTCTACCTTGCCCACCGACCTGTGGGTACCCAGTACCTATCGGGTGCAGCCTCAACTGAGTTGGCAATATGCAGCCGGTGTATTTAAGAATTTTTCCGACAACACATATGAAACCTCTGTAGAATTGTACTACAAAAGCATGGATAACCAGATCGAGTATCGCGAAGGATATACGCCTTCGCTGAAAGATCCGGAAGAAGAATTTACGTTTGGAAAAGGATGGAGTTATGGCGCTGAATTATTCGTGAATAAAACGAGAGGGAAATTTACCGGCTGGGTAGGGTATACCTTGTCGTGGACCTGGAGAAAATTTGCCGGTTTGAATGATGGGGTGAAATACCCTGCCAAATACGATCGCCGGCACGATATGTCGGTAGTGGCCATGTATGAACTCAATAAGAAATGGAAGTTTTCTGCCGTGTTTGTATATGGTTCCGGTAATGCTACTACGTTGCCTGAAAGGTTTTACATCATTGGGGGTGTGTTAACGCAGGAATACAGCAAGGTGAACCAGTATCGCCTGCCGGCTTATCACCGTATGGATTTATCGGCCACACTCACGCCGAAACAAAAGCCTGGTAAAAGATTGCAGCAAAGCTGGGTGTTCAGTATTTATAATGCCTATAGCCGTCTCAACCCGTATTTCATTTATTTCGATCAAAGCGGCAGTCCTTATGATGGTACGCTGGAGGTGGAGGCATTGCAGGTGTCGCTGTTTCCTATCATACCGGCGGTAACGTGGAATTTTAAGTTTTAGGGCGCCCTGGCGGAACTGCATTCCGGGCCGCACTTCACTCTTTCTGATACGTAAACCGTACCACAGCGCTTTTCTGTTCACTCGATGAAATGCGCATCTCGTACCGCCGCTTTCCTGCAGTAATGATCATGAGCGAAGTATTGGGCGGAATCTTGCCGAGGTTATCGGCATACATCATCAGTTCGTAACTGGTATTGGGATATACATCAATTTCCAGTGTGAGTGGTTTATCTGTTAATCGTTTTTTGTACAGCAATAAGGTATTGTTGAGAAAAACAGTAACCGTATCGTCGTCAATTTCTGCGTTGTCGTACAGTTCAATTTTGATATGGTTGGTATCTACCCGGATGGTTTGCACCACTTCTTTTTCTCTCGGGGCGAGGTGCAGGTTTTTTTGCAATGCCTGCAGGCTGTCGGGTTGAAAGATGTCTACCGGAAATACAGGTTGTTGTTGTCTGATGAGCGATATCTTTCCCGGCTGACACAGATTGTTATTCCCCATTTCATGCCCTTTCCATTCGCCCAGCAATCGCTCATCATTGCCTGACCTGGACCATACCAGGTCATAGGTTTTAATGCAGGGAATACAGTTGTCGGGCACGTTGTATTGCAACACAGCGTTCTCGATGATCACGATGCGGCGGGTAACCGGATTGATGCGACCAGTAAAATTCACTTTGGTAAAACGGTCCTTATCGTAGCTGTATGCATTGCCCATGAAAACATTGTCGCCCATCCACGTGATATGCAATTCCAGGGAGTATTCCGGGAAACAACCGCCGGGGTTTTGGGTGCGTGTGCCGCGCCATATTCCTGTGAGGCTTTGGCTATGGGCAGGAATAAAAACACCCAGCAATGCAACAATCAGGCAGAAACGCATGCGACCATTTTATGTGAAAAGTAGGAATAAACAAAAACAGGCATTTCCAAAATTACATAAGCGGCTTTATGAATGCGTGTTGGCAGGTGAACGGGCTTTCATTGCGGCGGCAATGATGCGTGCGTATAGCGGCCTGGCTGATGCAATGGTAAAATCCCTAGTTCCGTGATTCAGGCTGGTACTTGAATACTACTACCGCATTTTTTTGTTCGGTAGAAGTGATACGCACTTCATACTGCTTGTTGCCTGCTTTTACAACCATGAGGGAAGTGTTGGGTGGAATTTCACCCAGGTTCTCAGCCACCATTACCAGTTCCTGGTAATCGCCGCCTTCCTCAAGATTGATTTTAATGGTGAGCGGTTTTTCGGTGAGCTTTTGCTTGTGCAATACCAGTTTCTTGTTCAGGTATACAGAAATAGTATCGTTATCAATCGTGCCGTTATCGTAAATGTTCACGATAATTTCCGGTGAACTGGTGACAATGGTTTTTACCAGTTCATTTTCCCGGCTTTCCAGCACCTTCGGTATAACCACGGCCACAGGCGGTCTTTCCGGCATGCGTTTAATGGTATCTACGGTGGTGGGTTTTATTTTCGCGGCAGTATCCCCCGTCGGCTCAGGAGTAGTTTTTGCTTTGCCAACGGATGTAAGCGTTTTGGGTTTTGCCGGAGGGGTGGCAGGTTTATTGGGTTTGGCAGTGGAAGCTTGGTCAGGTGACGGAGCGTTTACCGTTTCCGTTTTCTTTTCCGCCAATTTGAGTTTTTGCTGCTGCTGTTTTCTTCTTTCTGCCAGGAAAGGCTCTTCATAGAAATCCGAGGTAGCCACTTTGCGCAGGAAAACGGTCCCTTTGCCGCAATTGGTGGAATCGTTTACATTCATGCTGATGTAGGTGCCTTCCAGAAACTCTTCATCACCGGTTTTGCTGTATTGGAGAAACAGGGTCATGATGCAGGCATCGCTCATGCCGGTCATGCGCACTTCCACGATCTTCAGTTCTTCCAGCATTACCTTGCGCGTTGCGGGATTGACTGTACCTTTGCAGGTGGCTTTGCCATAGAAAACCGTGGTTTTGTAAGAATAGGTAACACCTTCGAAAGCTTTACCCTTCTGATTGATCTGTACCTCGAACTTATAGCGGTCGTCTGCACCCATCAGTTCCATCAACCGGTCGGCAGCAGGATTGCCCTGCGAACGGAAACTGCCTCTCCAGATACCCGTCAGGTCCTGGGCCTGCAGTGCAGTGGCAAAACAAGTGATCAGAATGAGTAGAAATAGCTTCATGGACAAAACCTCGCCGCGGGCAAATTACATTAATTATTAGAATATTACGAATGGGATCGTACGTAGTGGTCTGCAAATTATCGTTAAATTTGCAGGCTTGTCTGCCGTAGCCTCAGCTAAGGCAGATTTGTTCGCCATTATTGCAGCGCATAGTAGCAACGCTTATAGTATTTGCAAAGGCGAACTAAAGCGTTTCCAGGCATTACATCCAATTTAACAAAGGCATAAGATACAATGATCAAAATTACTTTCCCGGACGGGGCTGTGCGGGAATACAAAGAAGGTTCCAGCGCATTGGACATTGCCCGGTCTATCAGTGAAGGACTGGCAAAGAAAGTATTGGCAGCAAGTGTTAACGGACAGGTATGGGACGCCACACGGCCCATATACGAAGACGCTACCCTGAAGCTGCTGACCTGGAACGATAAGGAAGGGCAGTTAACGTTCTGGCATTCTTCGGCGCATCTCATGGCCGAAGCGGTGGAAAGTATGTTCCCCGGCGTAAAATTCTGGGTAGGACCTCCGCTGGAGAAAGAAAAAGGATTTTACTATGATATGGATTTGGGCGGCCGCCAGATTACCGAAGAGGACCTGCGCAAGCTCGAAAAGAAAATGGCCGAACTGGCAAAGCAGAATAACCAGTACGTGCGGAAGGAAATTCCCAAGCAGGAAGCAGTAGCCTATTTCACGGAAAAAGGCGATGAATATAAACTGGACCTGCTCAGCGGGCTGGAAGACGGCAAAATCACCTTTTACACGCAGGGGAATTTTACCGATCTCTGCCGCGGTCCGCACATACCCAGCACCGGGTTTATCAAAGCCATCAAGCTCACCAATATTGCCGGCGCCTATTGGAAAAACGACGCCAACAATAAACAGCTTACCCGCATTTACGGCGTAACCTTCCCTTCGCAAAAAGAACTGGACGAGTACCTGCAAATGCTGGAGGAAGCGAAGAAACGCGACCACCGCAAACTGGGTAAGGAACTGGGCATTTATACCATGGACGATGACGTGGGACCGGGCCTGCCGTTATGGTTGCCCAATGGCACGATCATTATTGATGAACTGGAAAAACTGGCCAAGGAAACGGAACTGAAGGCCGGATACAAGCGGGTAGTAACGCCGCACATTGCCAAGGAAAGCATGTACCTCACCAGCGGACACCTGCCGTATTACCAGGACAGCATGTACCCGGCAATGGAGCTGGAAGGGCAGAAGTACTACCTCAAGAGCATGAACTGTCCGCACCACCATAAAATATTTGCGGCTGAGCCGAGAAGTTATAAAGACTTACCCTTACGCTTAGCCGAATATGGTACCTGCTATCGCTATGAGCAAAGCGGTGAACTGTTCGGGCTGATGCGTGTGCGTTGTTTGCATATGAACGATGCACACATTTACTGCACCCGCGAGCAGTTTGCCGAAGAATTCAGGGCTGTGAATGACATGTACCTCAAGTATTTTAAAATATTCGGTATTGATAAATACGTGATGCGGCTTTCCCTGCATGATCCGGCCAAACTCGGACAGAAGTACATCAATGAACCCGAGCTCTGGAAACAAACCGAAGCCATGGTGCGCGACGTGCTGGTAGAAAGCAATATTCCTTTTGTGGAAGTGCAGGACGAAGGCGCTTTTTATGGTCCCAAGATCGACGTGCAGATATGGAGCATCATCGGCCGTGAATTTACCCTGGCCACCAACCAGGTCGACTTTGCGCAGGGCCGCCGCTTCAACCTGCAGTACACCAATAAGGACAATGCGCCGGAGGTGCCCCTCATCATTCACCGTGCCCCGCTGGGTACGCATGAACGGTTTATAGGGTTTTTGCTGGAACATTATGCCGGTAAATTCCCCCTCTGGCTGGCGCCCCTGCAGGTAAAGGTTTTGCCCATCAGCGACCGCTTTTTAGACTATGCAAATAGTATTTTACAATCTCTGAAAAATGCGGATATTCGTGCTGAAGTGGACGACCGGAACGAGAAGATAGGCAAGAAGATACGGGATACGGAAATGATGAAAGTGCCTTATATGCTGATTGTAGGCGAAAAGGAAATGAACGACAACATGGTTTCTGTTCGCCGCCAGGGTAAAGGCGACCTGGGTGCGCAAAGCATCGAATCTTTTATTAACGAAGCAATCATTGAAATTAAAGAACGCAGATCGTGAATGGTAAGTGGTTATCCGCCGCTCACTGCTCGCAATTATTCACACAAAAATTGTAAATGGCATTTCAACCAAGAACACCGGGAAGGGGTTTCAATCCGCGATTCAGAAAAGAACAACAACAGGAGCATCGTACCAACCATATGATCAGGGTGCCGAAGGTGCGGCTCGTAGGTGACAATGTAACCGTGGGCGTATACAATACGCAGGAGGCGTTGCGTATGGCGCAGGAACAGGGGCTTGATCTGGTAGAAATCAGTCCCAATGCCGATCCGCCGGTTTGTAAAATCATCGACTATAATAAATTCCTGTACGAAAAGAAGAAGAAGGAAAAGGAAATGAAGGCCAAGAGTAAAGCGGCCGAAGTAAAAGAAATCCGCTTTACGCCCGGCACCGACGACCACGACTTCGACTTCAAGGCCCGCCATGCCGAAAGCTTTTTGAAAGAAGGCAACAAGGTTAAGGCCTATGTACAGTTCAAAGGGCGCGCCATCATGTTTAAAGAACGTGGTGAGCTGGTACTGCTGAAATTTGCCGAGCGTCTGGCCGACTACGGCCAGGTAGAAGGGTTACCGAAGCTCGAAGGCAAACGCATGTTGATGATCATTTCTCCGAAAACTGCGAAGAAGAAAAAGGAGAAAGAAGGAGAGTAATTTGTTTTTTCTATATTGTTTTTTAGTGAAAGAGCGTCTGCAGGGGCAGGCGCTTTTTTTGTCTGTTCACTTGTACCGCTGGTGGCGAGCATTTAGCGGAATGTCGATTAGCAATGAATTTTGTTGGGGCCGACAAAAAAAACAGTCATCCCGCTTCCGGCAGGACGACTGGTGTAACTCAACCAATTACTCCTAAACCATTCACCCCCTTCTTTCCTTCAACCGCTTTTTAAACTCCTCCCGGTTTTCTTCTTTTTGCGACTTATATGTTTTGTATTGTTCGTCCGTAAGCACGCCTTTCAATGCTTTGTCGCGTTCACCGTCGGCGTCTTTTAATTTGCGGGCTTTGGCAAGACGGCCACCGCCACTGTTGCGCAGGCCTGAAGTTTTGTTTACAAAGGACAGGTTGATGTTGTATACTTTGCTGTATTGTTCATCACTCAGCGACAGCTTTTCTTTCATGTGGTCGGTCAGCGCGCGGGCGCGATCTTCATTGGATTTGTCCTGGGCAACAGCAGGTATTGCCATAGCAAATGCGAAAACGGTGAATAGCAGTACGAATAATTTTTTTTCTTTCATGACTTCGTATTTATTGTAGTGATTTAAATGAAAAGCAGGAAGTAGACTTTGGGCGAAGGGGTAGGTTTAATCGGGTATGAAATTTTTTAATAAAAAATGATAGTTGCCGGTTGCAACGCTATGTTAGCAACACATTATTTACCTCGCCGTATACCCGGAAAGTGTAATTTTTAAAAAATTCTCAATCAAAGATTTGGTAGTTAAATTCATGGTAGTGCATCTTTGCGCAACCCTTCAAAACCCACCGGTACTGTCAACCGGAACCCCCGTAGACAGCATATTCCCGAAACATTGTGATGTTATGAATTTGTTGCGCATGCGCAACGGGGATTGGTATGTTCAAACCAAACTTCATATAAAATGAAAAAACACATCATCTGTGCTGCCTTGTTCACGGCATTGGCCTTTTCTTCAGTACAAGCCCAGGATTTCAGGCTGGGTATTTCCGCAGGCATTGACGCCGCCCGTATGGCGTTTGCCGGCGCCAGTGGCGGTCCTATCAAATACCGCACAGAAGTGGCAGGAGGGGTACATGGCGAAGTTACCCTTTCAAGGACCGTAGGGTTACAACTGGAAGTGAATTACGCTGCTCAAGGCGCCGCCCTCGCCAGTGAAGACCTCAGTTCGGTAGGCTCTTACCAGTTAAATTATAGCACTGTTCCCTTGCTGGTAAAATTGTACGGTACGCCCCGCCTCAGTTTCATTGTCGGCCCCCAGGCAGGTTTTCTGGTGAGTGCCAACATGAAATCCCTGGGACAAGACAAAGAGGATGCAAAAAGCCAGTTCAAATCTTCTGATTTTTATGGCGTATTCGGCGTGGAATATCGCTTTGATAATGGCATCTTTTTCGGTGGTCGCTATAGCGCCAGTTTATCGAATTCGTTTGATGTAGAGGATCAGCCTGGCTATGAAGCACATAACCGCTATTTCAGTTTTCGCATAGGCTACGCATTTAGTGTTGGAAAGTAAATTCAGGCATTGTCAAATTGTCAAAATGTTAAATTGCCGGATGGCGACATTTGCTATCCGGCAATTCAACTTGATAATATTGCTGCTCTTTACAACTTCACAAACTCTACTCTCCGGTTATTGGCTTTCCCTTCCGGCGTATCGTTTTTGTCGGCAGGCTCTGATTCTCCTTTGCCATCGGTTTCCAGCCTGTTGGCGTTGATCCTGAATTCTTTTACCAGTGCGTTCTTTACAGCCTCTGCACGGCGTTTGGAAAGATCAAGGTTGAATTTTTCATCGCCATCCGAATCGGTATGGCCGATCACTTTTACGCGTACATCGGCATTTTCAGTAAGCACCGTGGCTATCTCTTTCAGTACGCCATAGGATTCCGGTTTGATGCGGTCGCTGTTTACGTCGAAGAGGATGCCGCGTGTAACATATTTACCTTCGGTGATCAGTTTGCTGCGGGTATCGGGTGCGCCTACGGCCAGGCGTATATTGCTGATCAGGTATTGATCGCCGTCTTTCATACCGGCGGTCATAAAGAGGACGGTGTTGTATTTTTTATCTTCTGCGAAAGCGCGTGGTACGTCCAGCACCTTCTCCTCGTTCATATATACGCGTACTCGTTGTTTCTGGCGCCAGATGGAAATTTTTACATGCGTGTTGCTGCCCCTGCTGAAAAACTGTGCAGTGGTAGTATTGTTGCCCATCGCTTCCTTACCATTTTGCCAGGATTTAAATCCAGTACGTCCTAACTTGTAACTGGCCTCCAGCGGATGAAACCAAAGCTCCACGCCTTCTTTTTTGGCCGGGCCATACAATTTGTATCCCGCAAAATCCTTGCGGTTGCTCAGCGCAGCCATGTACAAATAGAGGGGAGCAGAATAATAATCGTAGTTGGGATTACACATCAATTCAAATTCCAGCGTAAAGTTGTCCGGCAGATCAGTGATGAATTCCGGCATGAACACACCGTTGCGCGCCAGTGACAACCACTTGCCTTCTCTTCCTTCCACTGTTACCAGTTCGCCACTGCCGTTGGTGTTCCATTTTGCTGGGAAATCGCCCAATGCATCTTGTGAAAAATCTTCCTGCACAATGATTTTTTCTCCCGGTACGAAATCAAATTTGCTATAGGTTTTAAAGCTGGGCGCGCCGCCGGAGGCAACAGTACTGCCATTGGCGGATGTTCCTGTATTGTCCGATGAGCCGGCTGCTGCCGCATCATCATTGCCGGATTGATTGCTTTTTTTCGATTGCTTCTTTGGTTTCTTCTTGCCGTCCAGCACATCATCCACCGACTTGTCCACTTTCTGATCTACCTTTTGTTCAAGCTTTTGTTCAACCCTTCTCTTGGCACGGTCGCCGAGGCGTTTGATCAGTTGGGAATAGGACAGCGTGGAAAACAACAGGATGCTCGCCAGTACCCATATTTTTTTCATATTCATAAGTTTTGCGTGGTTAACAGTGCCGTAAAACTATTCCGCTGCAAAAGCCCGGGGAATACATGATATGCTGCATTTTGGGTATTGGTGTTTTGAGAAATTTTTTGTATGAAAGCGAGGCAAGCCAGTTGACTGGTTAATTTATTATATTGTTGAAAGATTAAACAGAAGCAATAACCCACATGAAACTTTTCAATCTCGTTTTCTGCATTCTCTTCATCCTCTTTGCCGTACTGCAGTATAACGACCCGGACCCGTATCTCTGGATACCTATCTACGGATATGCAGCCGTATTGTGCTGGCTGGCATTCAGGGGCCGGTACTTTCGCAAGGCATACCTTATTGGTATGGTCGCTTATTTTGCCTATGCGGTAGTTTTGTTTTTTGAAAAGGACGGGGTGTGGGACTGGCTGACCAAACACGAAGCCGCCAATATTGCCGCTACCATGCAGGCCGACAAACCATGGATAGAAGATACGCGGGAGTTCTTTGGGTTGGTGATATTGATGGTGGTGATGGGAGTGAATTATTTTTATGCAAGGAAGCAGGTGTAATATACAAAGGCGCAAAGCAACACTAAACAATTTTGGTGCCGCTTTGCGCCTTAGTGCCTTCGCTGTTTAGTTAAACGCTACCGTAAACACCGCAATCCGCTTGCTTTCCTTCGCGTCTATTGGTTTGCTCACAATGTACAAATCGTGCAAACGGCCGTCTGTTACAGGTTCTATGCGTGTTGTCAGTTCAAAGCGGGCTTGTCCGCCGCGGGGGTTCACTGTATAACTACCTATTAGTTTTCCGTCCGGGTTGTCCAGTCGTAATTCGAATATATAACCGAAATCGATCGGGTCGCGCCAGCCGAAGGCCGTTGTGATGGAAGTAATGCCCGTTAAATCAATACTGTCTATTACGAACCATCCGGCCGAATTGGGCGCAATCAGCAGCCGTCCCTCATTATCGCCAAAAGCAGAATAACCACGCATACGCTGTACGCCATTCAAATGCATTTTGCTGTTCCGCAGGGCATAGCTGCCCTGGCCGGTAAGCGGCTTGATGCCGGGGCCACCCTTATCTGTATAGGTGGCAGAAATCACCAGCATGCCGTTGTAGGTTGCCGGTTGCTTCAAAGTAGGGTCTACCTTGCCGGAAGGCGGCAAAGATTCGGCAGGTTTATTGTTGTCGCCCAGCGAGCGAATATATGCCACAATCTGCCTGGCATCCGAAGGTTTCAGGTCAGGATGCGCTGCCATCGGTACTTCGCCCCAAACACCGCCTCCGCCTTTAATGATTTTGTCAGTGAGATAAGAAACGGCGTTGGGATCGTTCTTGTATCTCCTGGCAATGTCCACATAACTCGGGCCTACAGACTTTTCATTCTCCTTATGACAGGTTTTGCAGTCGAGCGTGAGCATCAAATTTTTACCGATCATGCTTTCTGTGAGCACCTGGTGCCCCATGGAGGCGCCGGCCCTGTCTGAACCGGTTACATATTCCGCATTTACTACCAGGTTGCTGAAGTCGGGCCCATCCGCTTCATCATTGTCTTCTACCTGCACGGAGTAGGATACCGGTTTGCCGGGCCAGTAAAAAGTCTGATTGCCTGCTATCTTTACCTGTACTTTCGGTTGTTCATTGCCGGCATAAACCGATATGGTTTCACTTTTGGCGGATGCTTTGCGCGCATCGGTTACTTCCACAGACAACGCATAGTCTCCCGCCTTTTCAATAGTGTATTCCAGTTTGGGTTCGCGGGTTTCTTTTTTCTCATTGCCAATGTTCCAAATATAGGTAAGTGCGTCGTTTTCCACATCTGATGCCTCCACTGTTGCGGTAATGGTGAGCGGCAGTTTGCCGGAAGTTTTGTTAACCTGAAAGTTGGAAACTTTGGGGGCCATATTGCCGCCATTATAATCAATGCGGGAGAGGGCCGCATCAGGATTTTTGCGGAACCAACCCGTACCATATTCCAGGTAATACAGGCGGCCATCGGGGCCTACTTCCATATCAATGAGGTTGGCCAGTTTGGTATTTTCCATGAACGGCTCCATCTTGTCGAAGTCACCGTTGGGAAGCATGGTTACGACTTTCACCCAACCGCGTACCCAGTCGTAAATAAACAGCTTGTTGTTGTAATAGTCGGGCAACCGCGTTTCTTTCGGAAACATATCGGTGTAATACACCGGGCCGGCCATCGCGTTTCTGCCGCCGGTGCCCATTTGCGGAAAATCGGGCGATACGCCATAGGGGTACCAAATGAAGGCCGGCTGTGCAGGCGGCAATATTTGCAGGCCGGTGTTGTTGCGTGAATTGTTCACCGGTTTTGCCGGATCAAACGCTTCTTTGGAAACGCCGGTAGCGTAATCATATTCCCGGTAGGGGAGGTTATTGGCTACGAATAACGGCCATCCAAAGAAGCCGGCGCTGCGCGCCTGGTTTACTTCATCATATCCTTTCGGGCCACGTGTTTGCATGCTGTCGTCATTGGCATCCGGACCGACTTCTCCCCAGTATAAAAAGCCGTTTTTCTTATCAACACTGATGCGGTACGGATTTCGGTTACCCATCACGTATATCTCCGGGCGGGTATTGGCAGTGCCGGGCGGAAAGAGATTGCCTTCGGGTATGGAATAAGTGCCATCTTCGTTAATCACAATCCGCAGAATTTTTCCCCGCAGGTCGTTGGTGTTGGCAGAACTGCGGCGGGCATCGTATTGTTCGTGTCCCGGACGATCGTCCAATGGAGCGAAGCCTCTGTTTACATATGGCTGGTTGGGTTCATCAAACGGTGTGGAGTTATCGCCGGTGGAAAGGAACAGGGTCTTGCCATCGCCGGCAAAATCAATGGAACCGCCGGTATGGCAACAGATCTGCCGTTGGGAATAAAACTGCAGGATGATTTGTTCAGAACCGGGCACCAGCGTATCGTTTTCAAATTTGAACCGTGATAAACGGTTTACAGAAGTGTCTTTTGGACTGTAAAAAATGTATACGTAATGATTTTTCGCAAAATTGGGATCGGCTTTCAAACCCATAACACCTTCTTCGGCATTCACCCCGGGCACACCCGATTCGCAGTATACATCGAGAAAACCTGCCTGTTTTAGTTTGCCGGTGCTGTTTTTGAACAAGAGGAGTTCACCGCGGCGTTGTGCTACCAGAATGTCGAGGTTGGGCAACACCGTTAGTTCCGTGGGTTCGTAGAATTCTCCATAGGCCAAAACGGTTTTGGTAAAACGGTCTTCTTCCGGGGGCAATTGGGAGCGTGCCTTTCTATAATCCAGTTCCAGGTTTTTGCCAATGGCGTATTGTATACCTCCGAGCAGGTGTTTGAGGAAATTTTCTTCTTCGTACGATTCATCGGTATGACCGAGGGCGGTATAAAATGCGCGGCCGCCATCATATTCATGATACCAGGCCATAGGGTGGTGGTCGCCGTTTTTGCCGCCTTCATAGCTTTTTTCGTCAATGGTAAGGAGCGTGTGTACGTCCGGGTTCAGTTTCTTGAAATTGTACCACTCATCTTTCCGTATCCACGGGTTGGGTAGATGTTTGGTGGAGCCATGGGTGGAGTCTGTTACCACCAGCGTTGCTTCCTGCTGGGCAGGGTGACTGAGGAAATAACCACCCACGAGGCGGCCATACCAACCCCAGTCGTACTCGGTATCGGTAGCCGAATGGACACCTACAAAACCGCCGCCTGCCTGGATATACCGTTCAAAGGCGGCCTCCTGGTAATGGTCCAGTACATTGCCGGTGGTATTGAGAAAAATAACGGCAGAATACTGTTTCAGGGATGCTTCGGTAAAATAGCCCGCGTCTTCTGTGGTATCTACGTCGAAACCATTTTCCTGTCCCAGTTTGATCAGGGCCGTCTTGCCGGCGGCAATGGACCCATGCCTGTAACCGGCGGTTTTGGAAAAGACAAGCACTTTGGGTTTTCCGGGACGGGTTTGTTTACAGCTAATAAACGTACTTGCCAGGAAGGCAAGGCAAATCAGGCAGGCAATGCTTCTCATGATACAAAATCAGGTTTTATTTGGTTGGGCCAATGGTTACCCCGGGGCCGGAAAATGGCGGGTCTGTCGCGGTAAACAATTGGCTGTAAAGCGATAAAGATAATCGGAAAGTCGGGATTGCCGACATAACTTTACTGTACAGTTCCCGGTTTTAGCCGGTTTTACCGGTTTTTTGGCACCTTTATTTTTAATGAGTTTATAGTAAGGGGGTTATCTTACCCTACTTTTGTTTCTCATTTGAATTATTTCATTACCTTTGCGCTCCGTTTTTTGTCTGCTCAGTCAGGCAAAACCTATTTCCCACATGGCTCAAAAAGTCTCCCGAAGGGTCGGGAGCGCCGGCAGGGTATCATTGAAAAAGGTCATTAAAAATGCCAAAGGTTAAAACGAACTCCAGTGCCAAGAAGCGTTTCAAGGTTACGGGCACCGGAAAGATCACGCACCAGAAATCTTTCAAACGTCACATTCTTACCAAAAAATCAAAACGTCGCAAACGTGCATTGGCCAAAGATGGCATCGTGCACAAGTCGAACCTTGATTTTGTAAAACGCCTCCTGCGTTTGAAATAACAACTTCCGGTCAAAGCCTGTGTATGGCTGCCGGCCCGGACCTGAAATTGCTGATTCCAAAAAATTTAAACTTATTACAATATGCCTCGTTCAGTAAATGCCGTAGCTTCCCGCGCCCGCAGGAAGAGAATATTGAAAGCCGCCAAAGGCTTCTACGGCAAACGTAAAAATGTTTACACGGTTGCTAAAAACGTGTTGGAAAAAGGCCTTACGTACCGCTACGTTGGCCGCAAGCTGAAGAAAAGAGATTACCGTGCGCTGTGGATTGTGCGTATCAACGCCGCTGTTCGCGCCGAAGGACTGACCTATTCCGAATTCATGCACAAACTGCATGAGAAAGGAATCGGCCTCGACCGCAAAGTGCTGGCCGACCTGGCGATGAATGAGCCGGAAACTTTCAAACAGCTTGTTGCTTCTGTGAAATAATTTCCCGCAGCGGGAACAAATGCTTGTTCGCCGCACCGGAAAATTGTTCAACAGCAATCAACCATATTACCAACCGGGTGTTTAAAACAACGTCCGGTTTTTTATTTGAATAATTATGCAAACAATTACTTTTGCGTAGTTTTTTTCGGCGTGGGTTGTTCTATTTTCTAACCGCTTAAATTTTTCAGCCATCAGCAACGCAAACCAGTTCATGAACAACACTTACACCGACCTGGTGAATCAAACCTTTAATTTTCCCCAGGAAGGGTTTGAAGTGAAAAACGGGTATCTCTATTTCAATGGCCTCGATCTGAAAGCACTCATCGACAAGTATGGTACCCCTATGAAACTGACATACCTGCCTAAAATCGGTATGCAGATCAAGAAGGCAAAAAAGATGTTTGCCAACGCCTTCAAACGTCACCGGTATGAAGGCGAATACCATTATTGCTATTGTACCAAAAGCTCGCATTTTTCTTTTGTGGTGGAAGAGGCATTGAAGCACGACATACACCTCGAAACTTCCTATGCCTACGATATAGAAATCATCAAGAAACTCTATGAAAAAAAGAAGATCACCAAAGACATTTATATCATCTGCAACGGCTATAAACAAAAGACGTATACCAGCCGCATTGCGCAATTGCTGAACAGCGGGTTTAAAAACGTGATCCCCGTGCTGGACAATAAAGAAGAAATTCAGCAATACAAGAAGTCGGTGAAAGTTCCCTTCAAGCTTGGTATCCGGGTGGCAGCAGAAGAAGAACCGACCTTCCCGTTCTATACTTCCCGCCTGGGTTTCCGTGCGCGTGATGTACTGGAGTTTTATGTAGACAAGATTGAAGGCAACGAAGACCGCTTCCAGTTGAAGATGCTGCACATCTTCCTGAACAAAGGCATCAAGGACGATATTTACTACTGGAGTGAATTGAACAAGGTGATCAACCTGTACTGCCAGCTGAAGAAGATCTGTCCCGAACTGGACTCCATCAACATTGGCGGCGGTTTTCCCATCAAACACTCACTGGGTTTTGAATACGATTACCAGTTCATGATCAACGAAATTGTGGGCAATATTAAGAAGGCCTGCAAGAAGAACAATGTGCCCATGCCCAACATCTTTACCGAGTTTGGCAGCTTTACCGTAGGGGAGAGCATGGCGCATATTTACAGTGTGCTGGGGCAGAAAATGCAGAACGATCGTGAGATCTGGTACATGATCGATTCCTCTTTCATTACTACTTTGCCCGATACCTGGGGCATTGGCGAAAAATTTCTGATGCTGCCGCTCAACAAGTGGGACCAGGAATACCAGCGCGTGGTATTGGGAGGCATCACCTGCGACAGTCACGATTACTACGATTCAGAAGAACACGTGAACGAAGTGTTCCTTCCCAAGCTCAATAACGGTGAGCCGCTGTATGTGGGCTTCTTCCATACGGGCGCTTACCAGGACCAGCTCAGCGGGTATGGCGGTATCAAACACTGCCTCATTCCTTCTCCCAAACACGTGATTGTTGGGTACGACAAGAATGGTAAACTTACAGACTGGTTGTACGCCAAGGAGCAAACGGCGCAGAGTATGCTGAAGATATTGGGGTATGTGAAGTAAGGCACCCATCTTTCTTCAACTTGCCGCGATCGCTAACAGGAGCATAAAAATTACCGCTTGTATAATAGTTGACATTCTCATATGAGTTGGATTTACTTTTATTCCTGCAACAACATTGCCGGAATCAGTTAAATCCACTTAACATGAAGGAGATTTTCATACTATTAACTTCTCTGTGGGGCATTTTTACTACCGCCCGGGCACAGACGGCCGAAGATTCTGCCAAAGCCGTCGTGCATAAACTATTTGAGGGCATGAAAAAAGCGGATGGCGAAATGGTAAAATCCGCATTTGCCGATAGTGCGATATTACAAACCATTGTACGTAACAGGGAGGGACAAATCATTGTCCGGAGTGAGCAGGTGCAGCGGTTTGCAGAAATTGTGGGAAGCCAGCAGGGGGGGGACCTTGATGAGCGGATCCAGTTTGATGTGGTGAAGGTTGACGGGCCACTGGCCAGTGTATGGACGCCGTATAAATTTTACTTTAAGGGACAGTTTAGCCATTGTGGCGTGAATTCGTTTCAACTGGTGCGGGTTAATGGAGAGTGGAAGATTCAGTACCTTATAGACACGCGAAGGAGGAATGACTGCGGGGAATAGTACCACTCTCGTCCCTGTCTGGACGCCCACGCGTAACCATTTGCTGTTACATCCAGTTGTTTTGTTGATCCCCCGCCGGCGCAGGTACTTCTCCATTACTTCTTCAACCGGTACTTCTTATTCACCCGCGGACTGTTGAAGTATTGATTGAGCTCTTCTTCAGTAAGATCATTCGTGATTTCTATGGGAACATCAATGAGCTGGATTTGAATTTGCTTGAGCTCATCTTTCAGCTTGTTGGTCTTTTTGGCGATGTCGGGGTCACGTTCGCCTACGAGGTTATTGTCCTGCATCATATAGTCCAGCCGCTTGATGGCAGAGCGCAAAGTAGATGCCTGGTTCTGGTCAAACACTTTTTGCGGCGCCACGGCTTCCTTGATCGGCACCAGCGAAACGCCCACGCTGGGCATTACCTGCCCGGCCTTCTTGGTGCCATCGTCTTTGGAAGTGGACAGTATACTTCCCGTAAGGGCAGTGGTGGAACTGGTGATGTCAAAAGTGGTGCGCGCATTCTTCACCCGCTTCACTTTTTTATCGAGTTGCAGGAAAGTATATTTCAACCGCAGCAGGTAAGTATTGATGATACTTCGCTGCAGGTAATACTCCTGCAGCGCCAATGGATAATTGAGCGCATCTTTGACAATTACCTTCACCACGGCTGTATCGCGGATGTTAAATTTGTTGGTGCCCACAAAACTCAGCAACACTACTTTCGCTTTTCCGCTGTCGGTTTCTTTTACAAAATCGAAGGGCGGAGACCAGATGAAATCATCATCACATTTTTTTACCAGCGTAAAATTTTTCAGGGGCATGTTGGAGAAAAAGGTAATGTTCTCAATGGAGAAATTACCATTCTCACACTGAACCTTAAACGAAATGGTATCACCCTCTTCCACCGTCAGCACCGAATTGACCGTTGGCTTGACCCGCGACGGGATGATATCGGTGTTGTAAAAAAGAATGGAGAAAAAGGTGTCAACGCGCTGCATCGGGTCTTCCAGGTTTTGGACGCCGATGCTCACGCGGTATTCATTGTCGAATTTCAGTTTGCCGGAAAGGAACAGCGATTTATCGGCCTTGAAGGTGAGCTGCCCATTGTCTTTGTTGATGCGCAGTCCTACCGGTGAATTGCGCAGGTACCAGTAATATTTTGAGGGGTCTTTATTGATCTCCAGGTTATACACCAGGGTAGAATCCACGTGCAACGTGAAGTACGGATTGAGGTTTTTGATCCGGAGCGGGGCCTCCGCGCTGTCGGCCGGGGAGATGATTTCTTCGGGCATCGGAAGCGTATCATATCCCGTTCGTTCCTGGGCATGAAGGGATGCTGTAGAAACGATAATGGCCAATACGGTCAGCAATGTGGTTTGCCGGATACAGAATCTAGGTTCTCTCATGGTTGAAACGAAAGCCGAAATTAACACAAAAGAATAAAAAAACCCATCCCGGGTCGATACCAGGACGGGTAGTTAACCAAAACCAACTGCTTAGAAATAAAAATTTTACAATTTATTATGGGTTTTATTGTGCTTCCCCTCAGACCTTACTGCACCGAAATCAGCCTTTTGGCCGGAGCAGCGGCATTTTTCGGCAGCACGATCTTCAACACACCGTTTTCATATTTTGCATCGATCTTGTCGGTATCCACGGAATCATCTACACTGAAGGTGCGTTTGAAGGACTGCTGGCGAAATTCCCGGCGCAATACCTTGCCGCCTTCGTGCTCATTTTTTTCTTCTTTCTTTTCCCAGGCAATGGTCAACAGGCCATTGTCTACCTGCACAGACAGGTCTTCCTTCTTCAGTCCCGGTGCAATTACTTCCAGCTGATAGGCCGTGGGTGTCTCCAGCACATTCACCGGGGGTACCTGCAACGGTTTGAAGGATGGAAAATCATTGAAAAATTCCTGGAACAGGCCGTCAAAACTGTCAAAACCAAGGGGTAAAGCAGGTTTGTTGAATCTTACGAGTGTCATTGTATCTGATTTTTTTGAATTGTGAATAACTGAGTGTTTCATGTGGAAAAATCTCAAACGGCGTTCCATTGCTATTTTTCGGACTTTTTGTATGTAAAAACACGTTGCTGTGCGACATATTTGCGGTTCGATTTAATTTTGTCTGTCAAAATTGCTGAAATCATAAATCCTCATGGAGTCAACTTTTTGTATAGTTTTGCGTTGTTTTTAAAAAAAAGTCAATGTATCCACAGGAAATAGTATTACCAATGAAAGAAGAGCTCACCGAAAATGGGTTCACAGAATTGTTGACCCCTGAGGCGGTAGACGCTCAATTAAAGCAGCCGGGCACTACACTGGTGGTGATTAATTCGGTATGTGGTTGTTCGGCAGGATCGGCACGCCCGGGCGTGTTGATGGCGGTAGCCAATGGCTCCCGTAAACCTGATCACCTGTGCACTGTATTTGCAGGTTATGATATAGATGCCGTGAAGCGTTTGCGTGAACACCTGTTGCCCTATCCTCCTTCTTCGCCTTCCATTGCGTTGTTCAAGGATGGTCAGCTGGTGCACTTTATTGAACGCCACATGATTGAAGGACGGCCGGCGCAAATGATTGCCCACAACCTGATGGCCGCCTTTGAACACTATTGCTAAGTAAATTTTTTGCAGTTAACATATTGCTGACTTAATAATTAGCTTTGTTCATAGTGATGACCCTCTCATTCCTGGGAGGGTTTTTTACTGTCTCCCTTTACTTTGCTGCATGCCTTTCACTGGAAATTTTTTCAGCAACATTCCTGCTCGTTCACATTAACTAATTTTTGAATCAATTGCCTGTTTGGCCTGTTCGCTACCTCCTCAGTATATTAGCTCGTGAGCTAATTGTTCTTTTTCCCATTATTCTCCTTATCATTGCAGCTTTAAGCACATGTATCCCAACCTATACTACGTTTTCAAAGATTTGTTCGGCCTCGAGTGGCCGCGGCTGAAAATGATCAATTCATTCGGCTTTTTTGTGGCATTGGCGTTTCTGGCCGCCGCCTGGATTTTGACCAAAGAGCTGAAAAGAAAACAGCGTGCCGGTTTGCTGCATGCCGAAGAAGTAAAGATTGTAGTGGGGCAGCCCGCTAGCATGGGAGAATTGCTGGTGAATTTCATACTGGGCTTTCTGCTCGGCTTTAAAATAATCGGGCTGTTCCTGTCTTCCAGTCCGCTTGCCAGCGATCCGCAGGAGTTTATTTTCTCTGCTGAAGGCAACTGGCCCATGGGGGTGATCCTGGGGCTGGTGCTGGCCGGTTGGAAATGGATGGAGAAAAACAAACAAAAGCTCGCCAAACCCGAAGAACGCATCATCAGGATATGGCCGCACGACAGAGTAGGGGATTTTGTGATTTATGCGGCGCTCTTTGGATTCCTCGGCGCCAAGATTTTCCATAATCTGGAGAATTGGGACGAATTTATTGCCAGTCCTGTTGAATCATTGCTGTCTTTCTCTGGTCTTACATTCTATGGCGGCCTTATCTGCGCTACATTGGCGCTGTGGTGGTATGCACGCAAACACCATATCGGGTTCAGGCACCTGGCCGATGCCGCTGCGCCCGGCCTGATGCTGGCGTATGCTATCGGCAGAATTGGTTGCCAGGTAGCAGGTGATGGCGACTGGGGCATTCTCAACAGTGCTTATGTAACCACGCCGGAATCAACCGTGCAATTGGCAGATCCGGCTACTTTTCAGTCGACCCTGCAGCAAAACAGCAGCTATTATCTTTCGTCATTGCATGTAGACAGTCTTTCCGAAGTACAGCACAAAAGCATCAAAGCGCCCGGTTGGTTGCCCAGGTGGATAGTGGCCTATCACTATCCGCACAATGTGATCAATGAAGGGGTGCCCATTGCAGGTTGTACAGAAAGTCGGTATTGCAGTCAGTTGCCGATTCCCGTTTTCCCAACGCCTTTTTATGAAACCATAGCAGGACTGCTGTTGTTTGGTTTGCTATGGAGTATTCGGAAGAAAATGAAGGTGCCGGCTACGCTGTTTGCGGTATACCTGATGGTCAATGGCTTTGAGCGTTTCTTCATTGAAAAGATCCGCGTGAATACGACGTATTCCATTTTTGGGTTTCATCCTACGCAGGCGGAATTGATTAGCGCGGGGCTGATTGTGGGTGGGGTAGTGTTGTATTGGTGGCTTAGGCGGAAGGCGGCGGTGAAATAAGTGGCGTCCGCTTCAACACCAGACATTGTACAGCATCCATCCATTTATCTTCTTGCTCCTACTTATAAATTATTGAAAACCACTATTCTTTCAACGTCCATACTGCGTCTTCTCCAACCACCACCTCTGGCCCGGCATTCATCCATTTACCCCCAGATTTTTTCCGCTCAGCACTTCCGCCGGGGTTTTTTGTAACCCGGAAATGCCCGCCATAGTCGTATCCCTATCAATGAAACTATAGCATTCCAGGACCGGTTAAAGGCATTTTCGCCTGACTCCTTCACCCAGTCATCAGCAATAGCTGCCACCCAACACAAAACAATGTACCTTGCAAAACATAGTACCTATTTTTGAATTGTAATTGCCAAAACAAAGTATTTAATTATAAATAATATTCAAAATGGCGCCATTCACTACGCTTGTGATGATTATCCTGGCTACCCTGTTGTGCATGAATGCACGGGCCCAAACAGCAGGGAAGATTACCGGTAAAGTAACCGCCGCCAACCAGGCCGCACTCGGTCCAGCCACGGTATCGGTATTGCGGGCCAGCGATTCAGTTGCTATAAAATCCGTGGTAACCGGCAGTGAAGGCGCCTTTGAATGCACCCGGATACCGCCCGGTAAATATTTACTGTTGCTATCGGCGGTGGGATACCAACAACAGTATGCCGGTCCTTTTGAGCTGGCTCCCGGAGCTACCTACCTTGCCGGTCCCTTCCAACTCCAACCACTATCAAAAGAGTTGGGTATTGTAACGGTTACGGCTACACGGCCGCCGGTTGAACATAAAATAGACCGCATGGTAGTGAATGTGGAAGCTGCCATTACCAATGCAGGCGCTACCGCAATGGATGTATTGGAAAATTCTCCCGGCGTACAGGTTGACCGGGATGGCAATATCAGCCTGAAAGGGAAACAGGGCGTTATTGTGATGATGGATGGCCGGCCCACCTACCTGGGCGCCGCCGACCTGGCCAACCTGCTGCGCAGTATGCCGGCATCGCAACTGGACCAGATAGAGATCATGACCAACCCACCTGCGCGGTTTGATGCGTCCGGTAATTCAGGCGTGATCAATATTAAAACCAAAAAGAACAAACAATTCGGATACAACGGTTCCTACACGATCAGTTATGGACAGGGCTACTATTTCAAATTCAACCAATCTGCCAATTTCAACTACCGGAACAACAGGATCAATGTGTTTTCCAGTTTCAGTCACGATGCGAGCAAGGCGTTTAGCGAAATGGACATCACGCGCAAGTTCCGTGATGAAACCACCAAGGAATTGCGGTCCCTTTTTTCCAACAATACAAGCGCTGTACTTTTTTTCAGCCTAACATGTCGCCCGGTAGCGCTACGTATTTTAAGCAACAAGTAAGCATTGCAATTTTTTTTAGCCCCTGTAACAAATCAGTAACACAATCGTACCACCTGCATAAGAAACATGAACATGAAGAAACATATACTGATACTGACTACAGCCTGGATGATGTGTACAATGGCCAAAGCGCAATCCAATGCCGGCATTTCCGGAACAATATTTACACACGAAAAGAAACCACTTGCTGCCGCTACTATAGCCTTGCTGAAGGCAAGCGATTCCATAATGGTAAAACTAACGGTTAGTAATGAGCGCGGATCGTTTGCATTTGAAAATATTCCTGCTGCCCAATATCTCCTTAAGTATACAGCAGTAGGGTATGAACCCCTGTACAGTGCGCCGTTCTTACTGCAGGAAGGAGTGTTATACAAAATAGAAGAGCCGGTGGTGTTGACTGCCACTGCACAGGATTTGAAAGCCGTTACCGTGGCGGCTACCAAAAAGATGATCGTACAAAAGGCGGACCGCATGGTGCTGAACGTAGATGCTTTTGTAAGCAATGCAGGCGCCAACGCGCTGGAAGTATTGGAAAAAGCGCCGGGCGTAATGGTGGACAAAGATGGCAACATCAGCCTTAAAGGAAAGCAGGGCGTAATGGTAATGCTCGACGGCAGACCTGCCTACCTGAGCGGCGCCGAACTGGCCAATATGCTCAAAGGCATGCAGGCTTCGCAACTGGAAGAGATTGAGATCATGACCAACCCGCCCGCCAGATATGATGCTGCCGGCAATTCTGGCATCATCAATATCAAAACAAAAAAGAACAAACAGAAGGGATTCAACGGCAACGTGAGCGCCGGTTATTCGCAGGGCATTTATCCCAAGACCAATGAGAGCATCAGTCTCAACTACCGCAACGGTAAAGTGAACCTGTTCAGCACTTACAGTTTTGGTTATAACATCGATTTCCAGGAGCTGGATATTTTCCGCCGGTACAAAAATGAAGATGGCAGCACCAATGCCATTTTTGAACAAAATTCCTTTAACCGATTCACCCGGTACTCCAACAACCTGAAACTGGGAATGGATTATTATCTCTCCAGCAAAACTACATTAGGAATAACGCTGGGTGGATTTTATAACCGGAGCAATGAGAACGGTGAAAATACCAGTTACCTGAAAAGCCCTGCCAATATCACTGACTCCATTGTATATGCTACCTATACGGAAAAAAATACCTGGAAAAATGGGCAGGTAAATCTTTACTTGCAGCACCGCTTTGATTCAACGGGCCGTGAAATCAATACCAACCTCGATTACATTGTTTATAATTCAACCAACTTCCAGCATTTTACCAACGAAACGTTCACGCCGCAGTGGGTAAAGAAATATGACGAACCGCTGCAGGGTGATCTGCCCGGAAAAATCGAGATCTATTCTGTGAAGGCAGATTACACGCACCCGTTAAGCAGCAAAGGCAAACTGGAAATGGGATGGAAATCGGGATTTGTAAAAACTGAAAACAAAGCGAAATATTTTGAATGGACCGGCAACTGGACGCCGGATTATCGCAAAACATTTTATTTCGATTACAAGGAAAATGTCCACGCGTTCTACTTAAACCTGCACCAGCAATTGTCTGATAAATGGGAACTGCAGGCCGGTTTGCGCTACGAAAACACGAGCTATGAAGGATACCAGTATGGCAATCCCACCAAAACGGATTCTTCCTTCAACAAATCGTACGGCAGTTTGTTTCCCACCTTGTATGTTACCTGGAAGCCGCACAAGGAGCACCAGTTCAATGTGAGCCTGGGCCGCCGTATCGACCGCCCGGCGTACAGGAACCTGAACCCGTTTTTGTTTTTCCTTGACAAGTATACCTATGCCGCCGGTAATCCTTTTCTGCAGCCGCAGTACACCAACAACTTAGAGTTGACGCATACTTACAAGGGATTCCTGACCACTACGCTGAATTACAGCCGCACTACCGACTTTTTTACGGAAACCTTCGACCAGGAGGAATTGTCAAATGGCGAAAAAGGTTATGCTACCATTGTGCGCCAGGGCAATATTGGAAAGTTCGAGAATGCGGGTGTGGCGGTAAGTGCGCAGGTACCTGTGGGCAATTGGCTGAGCAGTATGATTTTTACCAACTTCAGTTACTCACGCTTCACGGGCTTGTTGTATGGTGACCAGATTGACGTTTCGCAAGGCGTGTTGATGATCAATATTACCAACCAGTTCAAATTTGGCAAGGGATGGAGCGGTGAATTAGGAGGCTGGTTCCGTACCAAAGGCGTGGAAGGGCAGATGCAGATCGGGGAGATTGGACAGGCTACTGCCGGGATAGCAAAGCAGGTACTGAAAGGAAAGGGGACCGTTAAACTGAATGTGCGTGATATGTTCTATTCGCACCAGATCAGGGCGCATATCAATTTTGAGGCAACGGAAGCAAAGTTTACCAATCGCTTCGATACCCGTGTGGCCAATATCACCTTTACCTACCGTTTTGGAAAACCGATAAAGAATGATAGTCCCCGTAAGCGCAATGTGGTGGATGAACTGAACCGTGTGCGCGAAGGCAATTAATTGATAAGGCATGCAACGCCTGGGTAGTTGTAACCGTCATCTACACGTAGATGTCTTTTTAACAATATTGCAGGTGCCGGTTTCCCATTCTGGCACACATTTTCGATAGGTATAGACAGAACGCTCTTTTAAAAACGGGCAAAAAACGGCGCCCGGGGGATGTTTAAAAAATTTTAACAGTACCGGACAAAACCTTTTGCCAAAAAAAGAGTCATATATATGTACAACGACAGAAACGAAGAATAAAAAGACGAATCATGAAAAAGGCAGTTCTCATAGCGCTGGTGTTGATGTACCTGGTTGGATGTAGTATAACGTACATGAATTAAAAGAAAGCAGTAAACAGCAGTCATATAGTTTTTCTCATAAGCAGTTAGTTTTGGTTAGCGAGGCCCATTTCTATGGGCCTTTTTTATTTAGTATAGCCGGAAAAACGGGGCGAAGGGGCGCAGGTGCGGATTTCTTCTCTAATTTGATAGCTTTGCGCAAATTGACAGTATGCCATCGTTCGACATTGTAAGCAAAGTAGACGGCCAGTTGCTGGACAACGCCGTGAATGTTACCACCAAGGAAATTACCAACCGGTTTGATTTCAAGAATTCGCATGTGGTGATCGACCTGAACAAGAAGGAATTCAAAATCAACATTGAGGCCGAGGACGATATGAAAATGCGCCAGATCATCGACGTGCTGATCAGCCGGGCCAACAAGCAGGGGATATCCCCGGAAGCGTTCGATTTTTCAAAAGAGGCTTACCAGAGCGGCAAAGTGGTGAAAAAAGAAGTGATCGTGCGCAATGGTTTGAAGCAGGAAGATGCGAAAAAGGTCGTCAAATTAGTTAAGGATTCCGGATTAAAGGTACAGGCGCAGATCATGGACGATATGGTGCGGGTAACCGGTAAGAAGATTGACGATCTGCAGGCGGTGATCCGAATGTGCCGGGAAGCTTCTCTGGGCATTCCCTTGCAGTTTGAAAATATGAGATCGTAAGGCAGGCCATCCCCGCTGGTGGGGGCGCAAGCGATATTACACCCGTTTCAAAATTGCATGGATGGGGGTGGTCCGGAGTTGCCGCAAATTTATTTGGACATAAGCTGCCGTAAAGCTAATTTTGCGCCTTCTGTAAATAAATTGTGAATCAAAAGGCCTGTTATTTCTATATACCAGGTTAAGTGTATCAAAATCAATCAGTTATGAAAAAGGGGCTTCATCCCGAGAATTACCGGTTCGTAGTATTTAAGGACATGAGTAATGGCTACAGTTTTCTCAGCCGTTCCACTGCACCCACCAAGGAAACAGTAAAATGGGAAGATGGGAATGAATACCCGTTGATAAAACTGGAGATTTCCAACACCTCCCATCCCTTCTTTACCGGTCAGAAAGTGCTGGTAGATACGGCCGGTAGAATAGATAAATTCAAGAAACGTTACGAAAAAAAGAAATAAAAGCTTAATTTCAGTACGAACATTTTTGTTTTTCATGGCTATACTTTCCCTTTCCCGTTCTCGGGAAGGGGATTTTTTTTAGGTGGCACAGGATTTTAAATCCGATCCGGATAAGCACATTTATTGTATCCAAACGCAGCGGTAACAGTAAAAAATTATCATCTTGCAGCCGGTTGCCGGCGGTCATGACAGCGATTGACTGCATTACAAGCAGCAACATCGTAACAGCGCTTTTTCCGCTAATGCAGTAAAGTTATCCTGATCTCTAACCCGGCACGTTAGCAGTTATGAAACCAGTATACCTTACCGACAAGGAAATACGCCATCAGTTGTATCCGTTTTCACGGACTCGTTCTGTGGCGGATATCCGCATTGGCATACTCACCATACGCGAAAAATGGCAGGGACTCTTGCGGAAGGAAGTGATTGTGGTAAATGATGACGAAGAGGTGCCGGAAGACAATGCGATCGTATTTGCCGCCAATATTCTTCCCTCACGACAGTTTGTGGAATCGCTGGCTTCTTCATCCAGCAGCAACCTTAACCCGGACCCCGATTATGATACGGTAAAAATTCTGCAATATCCCTGGCACATCTTTCAATGGAACGCCTGGGCCATTCAGGAAGACTTTCGCCTGGTGACGCGTGGCCGTTTTTCCGCCGCCATTCCCGAATCGGTTACCGCTATTCAACCTAACAATATTTTCATTGAACCCGGCGCGCGATTACAGCACTGTATACTCAATGCCAGCGATGGGCCCATCTATATCGGCAAAGACGCAGCAATCATGGAAGGCTCGTTGATCCGGGGACCCTTTGCCCTGTGCGAAGGCGCTGTGGTAAAAATGGGCACACGCATCTATGGAGCCACCACTATCGGGCCTTATTGCGTGGTGGGAGGGGAAATCAAAAACTCTGTGCTTTTCGGTTATACCAACAAGGCCCATGACGGATACCTGGGCGATTCGGTATTAGGTGAATGGTGCAATCTCGGCGCCGGTACCTCCAATTCCAACCTGAAGAACAATGCCAGCGAAGTGCGCGTATGGCACCAGCCGGCGCAGGATTATGTGCGGGCAGGCATGAAATGCGGATTGCTGATGGGGGATTACTCGCGTTGCGCCATCAATACATCTTTCAATACCGGCACTGTGGTAGGGGTTTGCGCCAATGTAGTGGGAGCCGGCGCGCCTCCGAAATACATTCCTGATTTCAGCTGGGGCAACGACACCTCCACCCGGTATGAATTTGACAAAGCGATACAGGACATTGCCAACTGGAAAAAATTCAAGAACAGGGAACTGAGCGAAGCAGAAGTAACACGGTTGCGCAATATATTTGAGGAAACGGCTGTGTAAATGATTAATCTGTCATAAAAAGAACAGGACCTCATCCAAAAAGAACTGAACAACATCGTTCAAATGGTAAATTGTATTTTCTTTGCTTTTTGATTTTTATTCAAACCCGGATTAAACCAACGAAAAATCACCATTGACATGCGAAAACAGATAGCTGCCGCCAACTGGAAGATGAATTGCACCTTACAGCAGGGAAAAAAATTATTAAGCGATATCCTGAATGCCGGCGTTACGCCCGCTGCTCACCAGCAGGTGATCTTTGCAGTGCCGTTTCCCTATCTCATTACGGCCAGCAATGAAGTGGCCGGCAAAGCCAACTATGCGGTAGCCGCACAGAATTGTTATCACAAGAAATCAGGCGCCTTTACCGGTGAAGTATCGGCCGAAATGTTGCAGTCGATCGGTATACAGTATTGCATACTGGGCCATAGTGAACGTCGTGAATATTTTAATGAAACCAATCAGCAGTTGGCGGAGAAAATCAATCTTTGCCTGCAACATGATATCACGCCCATTTTCTGTTGTGGTGAGCCGCTGCAAATAAGAGAAGCGGGTACACAAAACGGTTATGTGGAGACGCAATTGCGTGAGTCGTTGTTTCACCTGAACGAACAGGAACTGCAACGCATCATCATAGCTTATGAACCCATCTGGGCCATTGGCACGGGCAAAACAGCCAGCTCCCGGCAGGCACAGGAAATGCATGCGCACCTGCGCAGTGTGCTGGCGGCCAGGTATGGCGCTGCTACGGCTGATGCGGTATCCATTCTTTACGGCGGCAGCGTTAAGGGTAACAATGCAGCAGAATTATTTGCCTGTCCTGATGTGGATGGCGGCCTGGTGGGAGGCGCTTCGCTGAATGCTGAAGAGTTTGTGACGATTATCAAAAGCCTTCAATAAAACAATCAAAAGCGTTTTGAAATCCGGCATTCCGCGGGATATGCCGGGTTTCTGTTTTTGCCGGCAATAGCTCTTCGCCTGCTATGAAACGAAACAAGGTCTTATAGCCATTGCCGGGGTGGGATAGCACTGGAAAAGCTGCTGCAACATGAAACGAAACGAGCATTTACAGCCATTGTCGAGGCAGCATCACAACGGACTGCTGGCAGCCCTGCTCGTAAACAAGGGCCTGAAGAAAGAGGCCGATAAGCAGGTGATAGCGGATTTTATTCTCCACGTCTGGAACAGAGATATCCGCGCGCATTTTGCCCTGGAAGAAGAAGTATTGATTCCCGCCTTGCAACATACCGCTTTGGAACCCGCCCTTACGGCACAACTCCTCGATGAACACAAGACCATCCGGGCGCTGGTGGAAAAATTCGAAAGCAGCAATTTCGACAGGGAAACACTGTCGGCGTTTGCCGGATTATTGGAAAAGCATATCCGTTTTGAAGAACGTACCTACTTTCCCCGTGCTGAGGCCGTATTGACACAAAAAGAGCTGGAAGCGATCGGGGCAGCACTGGGCGAAGAAACTGATTGGAACTGTATGCATTACCCCATAAAATTTTGGGAATAACGCGCAAACGCCCGCCTGGCACGCCCGGGCAACTGTTAACGCAGGGCCAAATTTTTCCTGCGCTAACCGATATGGATTAATTCTTGAATTATCAAGGGAAAAGTAGTGCATTATGGAGGGAAAGAGCGCATTGCGTGAATTGAGCCGGCAGCACAGCGTTGACCGGCAAAAGTGCGGACAGATTATGCATACGATCCGGAAAAACGGGGACAAGGAGCTGATCCGGCGGGAAATCATGAACTTCTGGAATTCCAATCTGAAAAAACATGTGGAAGCGGAAGAAACGGTGCTCATACCGTTCCTGGCCAAACATCATTTCAATAATGAGTTCATCAATGTGCTGGTGCGCGAGCACAATACCATCCGGTTGCTGGCAGAGCGCATTCCTTTGCATGATGACGGCTATTACCTGTACCGGGCATTCATCCACCTGGTAGAGCAGCATACATCCTTTGAAGAAGAAGTTGTATTCAGGAAAATGGAATTGCATTTTTCCCCGGTAGAGTTATCCAGGCTGGATGCAACCATAGAGGCGCGCATACGGTAAGCGCAGCTTTCATTTCAGCCCAAAAGGGCGGGATGCTGTTGCCTGATTTTTTCGATAGTGTATGCTGCTGCATTGAATACGGCTTGCCGGCACAGATCGGCGTAGTAATCTTCCTGCGAAAATAGCCGTTGGAGAAATGCAATGATGGCCGCAGGATCATGGTACCGGAAGGCGCTTGACTGCAAATTGCCCGGAATATGAAGGGCAGCGGGAACGATAAAAGGTTTGGCATGCCTGATTACGTCAAAAATGGTCCCGGACGAAATGCTCACCCCATAGGTTTCCTTTACGCCGTCGGACACAATGGTTTCAATGCGGGTAGGCAGCAACACCACATGGCTTTCCTGCATACATTGGTCAAACAGTGGCTGGTCTACAAGGTTTGTTTCAAAGAAACGCAGATTGTCATGTTGCTGCGCCCAGGCTTTGCATTGATTGATGATCTCCTTTCCTTCTCTTCCATAATAACCGCCCGGCAAGGTAACCGTAACCGGTAAGGCCTGCTGCCGACAAGCCTGCAGTAATTGAAATACGGTGTTATAATCACGCCTTCTTACATCAACTGTTCCGGGAACTACAATGTTTATCTTTCCCGTTTTTGCTGGTGAGGGAACCGGATGGTGTGTGCCTTCATATACAGCGCCGGGTAAGGTGTAGATTGGATATTTTTGGCCAAGACGCCCCTGCAGGTAAGTGACCATGGTTTCCGAAATCACATTGAATTCCTTCACCGAACGCACCAACGCTCTTTTCCCGATATACCTTACCAACCTCCGCAAGCTGAATGCGGGTTGAAAACGGAAATGACTGTTGATATCGTGCAGGGTAAGCACCACGCGTACATGCGGCAGGGAGCGAACAAGCCAGGCGTAGAGCAAGTGGTTATCAGAAACGGTGCTGAGGTATAACAGTTGAATATTGCGCCTGCGGCATTCATTGTACATGCGGCGTATAAACCCGTACTTCGACTCCTGTTCATCTTGCACAATCCATTGGTAACGGTGATAATTTTTGCTGAGCAGGTGCTTCAATTGCTGGTGGGGGCGGGGAAAAGTGAAAACGGTGATGTTGTTATTGCCATTGTCGAACAATTTAATGACCGTGGCGGCCACTTCAAAATGTTCCGATTCAAAAATTCCGATCTGCATAAGTAAACAACATGGTCCCCGTGAATGGGTAAATATACTTATGTTTGTATTAACACCGTTATTCCAATAAAAACTAACCCTGGTGGCGAGCATCCGAAAAAACCTGGCATACAACTTTGTTCTCTCAGCCAGCCAGGTGTTGCTGCCGTTGATTTCCATTCCCTATATCTCCCGCGTACTGGACCCGGAGGGCATAGGCAAAGTAAGCTTTATCGATTCCTTTTCCTGGTATTTTGTTTCCATTGCGGAATTTGGCATAGCTGTGTATGGCATGCGCGAAGTGGCACGGTTGAGAAATGATGGTGCGGCGAGGAGCAGGCTGGTGTCGGAACTGCTGACCTTGCACATAATATCGTCGTGCATTACACTGGTGTTGTACCTGGTTTCGGTGTATTTGCTATGGCACAAGGTGCAGGACGAGCGGTTGCTGTGGTTCTCATTATCTTTCCTGCTGGTTAATTTCTTCCAGTGCGAATGGTATTTCCGGGGAATGGAGCGGTTCAAATACATTACGCTGCGCTCACTGGCGACGCGGTTGCTGGGACTGCTTGCCATTTTTGTGCTTGTTACCGGCAAACAGGATTATTCCCGCTACTACGGTATCATTGTGGTGCCCGGCATGCTGAACATGATCTGGAACGTGTATGTATTGTTTAAGGAAGAATCTATCCGGTTAAAAGGGAGTAACTGGAAACAGCATATCCGCAAGACTTCCCTGATTTATTTTCTCAATCTTACTTACGATATCACGCTTTTTCTCGATACGGTGTTACTTGGCATCATCAGTTCTGCCGTGGCGGTTGCATACTATGCGTATTCCATAAAAATTGCGCGCACATTCGGCACATTGCTTACGGATTCACTGCTGGTATTTTTTCCGCGCATTGTGCATTTGCATAAAGAAAACGAATCGCAGGCATTGCAGCAGGTGGTGATGAACAATTTTCGGTTGCTGGCGTTCTTTGCGGTACCGGTGGCAGCAGGTCTGTTTTTACTGGCAGACCCGTTGATCAGGGTGTTCCTGGGGACACAATTTGTGGAGGCCATTGAAGACCTGCGCCTGCTGGCGTTTTTTCCCTTGTTGCGCTCTTACAATCTTTTTCTCGGCAACCAGGTATTAATTGCGCAGAATAATGAAAGACTATACCTGTTGAACCTGCTGTTGAGCAGTATGGTGTTTGTAGTGCTTGCTGTTTTCCTGTGTCGTCATTATGCAGATACCGGCAATTGCCTGGCTCTGTTATTATCGGAAATGGTATTGCTGGCAGCGAATTTCCGGGCCTGCCGGAGCACTGCCGGCCATTTGCCCTTGTTTGATGCAAAGGCTTTTTGGCAGGCAGGTATCAGCACCATCGTATTTGTGCCGGTAGTATGGTACATAGCCGTTGCAACCAATCCGTTTGTGGCCTTGATAGCAGGTGCGCTTACGGGTGCTGTACTGTATGGGGCTATGCAGTTTTTTGTGATGCGCAACATTTTATTTGCAGCACTGAGAACGAGATGGGGAAGGTCCGGTAAGAATTCCTAATTTCATTCGCGAGGAAAAAATCATGGGTGTCAATCGAAAGACATATTTCATACAGGAATACCTGCTCGAAAAAGTTTTCAACGGAAGCATCGGCAATGTAGACCTGGAAAAAATGCTGTTGCAGCATGGCGTGGCTGCTATCTTTTTTCCCTGCCATTTTGAATTTACGCTGAAGGCTAAAATCATCCGGTTTTGTTTTCTGCTCAAAACCCTGTTCACACTACCGAAGGGCGCTGTTGTATTTTTTCAGTATCCGTATTACTCGGGCATGACGAAGTTGCTGCTAAGGTTGCTGCACTTGTTTCACAAAAGCGTCCGGTTGGTATGTATTCTTACCGATATCAATGGGTACAAACTTAATCAACCGCAGGTGTTGCAGTACGAAATACAATTGTTCCGGCGGTTTCATTATTTCATTGTACACAACAGCGCCATGCAGCAGTGGCTCAATGAATATGTGCCGGGTAAACCTTCCGTGCAGCTGGAGTTTTTTGACTACCTGGCCCCGATACCACCGGTACAAGCTGCGCAGGGCAATGACATCATTTTTGCCGGCAACCTGGCAGAAAGCGGGTTCCTGGAAAAACTGCATGAGGTAACGGAACGATGCAGGAACATTAGCTTCCAGGTATATGGCGGACCATATCCAGACAAAATGCAACAATCGGAGCGCGTTCAATACAAAGGCATATTTGAACCTTATCAATTGCCGGCCCACATCAAAGCTTCGTATGGTTTGATATGGGATGGGGAGGAAGTGGATAGTGTGTCAGGCAGCACAGGGCCTTACATGCGGTATATCAGTCACCACAAATTATCGTTGTACATACTGTGCGGCCTGCCCATTTTGGTGTGGGACCAATGCGGTGCTGCTTCGCTGATTCGCCAATACAATATCGGGATCACCATCGGCAATTTGTTTGAAATAGAAGAAAAAATTGCGGCCGTTTCGCCATCGTCGTACCTGGAAATGCAGCGCAATACGCGCCAGCTTGCGGAAAAGATCGCATCGGGAGGCTGTATAACGGCAGCTTACCGGCAGATCCTGGCAATGATACAAAAAGAACGCTGATGGGTACTGCAGTAGTTAGTTCTTCAGTTTCCCCACCAGCTCAATATATTCCTGCATGGCGGTTTCTTTCGGCTTACCTTTCAGCCCGGCCCATGCTTCATATTTGGCTTTTGATACAAAGTCGAAGGGATTGGCAGGCGGATCGATATTGATATCGCCTTCGGTGGCTTGTTTATAGAGTGAATACAATTGCAGCAGGGTGTCGTTGCTGGGACGATCGGACAAGGTTTTACTATCTGCAACAGCCTGTTGAAAAAGAGCAGCAAGATCCATGTTTACTGGTATTTGATGCGAAAGTAAGGGTTTTCCTATTCATTTGCCTGCAAGACACCGCATGAGGGTATTTCATGGAGTGTTTGGACGATCTTCCGTCCTGTACTTTCCTGCAATAACCGGCAACTGTTTTGATGTAATTAATTGCAAATAATTACGATATTTAAAATAAAAACCAAAGGAGAAGCGCTATGCGAACTGTAAAAGATGTACTAGCCGTAAAGCCGAAGCACGTTAACATTGTAAAACCCGACACCCTGGTAATTGATGCGTTGCGTAAAATGAGCGAAGTGAACCTGAGTTATGTGGTGGTGATGGACGGGGACCAGTTCAAAGGAATTTTTTCAGAAAGAGATTATAGCAGGAACGTCATATTAAAAGGCCGCTCCAGCGAAACCACTACCGTGCAGGAAGTGATGGGTACTGATGTGCCCAGGGTTTCCATGGACGACACGCTGGAACATTGCATGAACCTCATGACCCAACACAGTCGCCGGTACCTGCTTGCCTGCAATGGCGACGATTTCAAAGGCGTGATCACCATCCACGACCTGCTGCGCCAGGTGCTTGCCAGCAAGGAACATGTATTTGATGAAACGCTTACGCAACGGTTGATTGATACGGCGGAAAGCGGCGGAAGAATTTATTAACAACCAGTACTTTACTTTACTCCCAATCGTCTGTTCTGAACGGTGCTACCGGCAATCCTTCTTTGCTGAACAGGTTTCCGATGGCGGTATTGCCAAAAGCATATCGTACGGCTACCGGATCTTTCACCTGTTTGCTCCATACTACCAGTTTATTCTTTTCTATACTGGCCTGCGCGGGGTAGAATACCTGGTCGCTGCCGGCAATCAATAGCTGTGTAATGGTTTTGCCGTTTACCGTCAGGCCGTTGGGGGCGTTGTCAAACTCGATGGTAATTTTCCCTTTGGCTATCTCCATGCCCTTGTAAAAAGGGCTTTTGTAAACGATGCCTGTTTTGCCATAGGTCTCAGCCAGCGCATAATTAGCGAGGCGGATGCCTACATCGCGTTTGTTGCGCGGATGAATGTCGTTGGTATCTTCTACCAGGTCGTGGATCACTACCATGCCGGTTTTGGGGTGTTGCATGGCCCTGGTTTGTTGTTCCTGCAACAAGGCGCCGATATAGGGTGCGCCATACCGGTAGGGCGCAATCTGCACATAATAAAACGGAAACTCTTTGTTCCATGCCTCGCGCCAGGCATCAATCATGGTGGTGAGCAGGCGGCTGTAGGTAGCGGCGGTACCGGTATTGCTTTCACCCTGGTACCAGATAGCGCCGGCGATGGCAAACTGCGTTACCGGAGCGATCATGGCATTGTACGCGCGACCGGGCAGGTAAGGCCACCAGTTGGCAGGCTGCAGTTTTTCCGCCGCTGCTTTCAGTGCGGCATCATTGTTCACGGCTTCGGCGGGCGCCCATACTTCTGCGGGCGTGCCGCCCCAACTGGCATTGATGAGGCCAATGGGAACATTGAGCGATTGATTCAAATGTTTTGCGAAGAAATAAGCCACGCCGCTGAACGCTTTCAGGGTGTTGGAATCGCATACCGTCCATTGGGAAACGCAATCGTCCTGCGGATGCGTGGATGTAGTTTTGGGAATATGAAACAGGCGGATGTTGGGCTGATGGGCAAAAGGCAGTTCTTCTTTGATTTGCGGCAAACCATTGTAATAATTCCATTCCATATTGGATTGGCCGGAGCATACCCACACTTCACCGATCAGTACATTGTCCAATACAATGGTGTTTTGCCCCTTGAAAGTGATGGTATAGGGACCACCGGCAGCAGGCGTTTGCACAAATAGTTCAAAATTGGCATCACGGGTACCTGTAACCGTATCGGCCACGTTTTTCCAGGAGCAGGTTACCACAATTTTTTCACCGGGCCAGGCCCAGCCCCAGAGTTTTACTTTTGATTGCTGCTGCAGCACCATATTACTGGAAAGCACAGCCGGCAGGCGAATGTTGGCAACAGCGCATAAGGGAAGCACAAAAAGAGCAAGCAGAAACGTCTTTTTTACCATTTGGTTGGATTTGAGTTGACGATGACAGGTTGCTAAAATAAGAAAGTTTGCTGTTTGTTGCGGGGCAGAAGGGCAAAAAGAATAGGGGGATAGTATATTGAACTACCATAGTATTATTCCTGCCTGACTATAGCACAGCGTCTATTGTTTTGTAAATCTCTTAGTAATATGTTCCGTTCCTGTTTGGCGAACGAGGAAATAAGTGCCTGCGGGCAGGCCGCGGAGGTCTATGCCATAACGGGTGTTGCCTGCCGGAATGATATGTTGCATCAACAGTACGCCACTAAGCGAACGTACCTGTACAATGGTGTTGGAAGCACCAGGCGTTTGCTGCACCCATATTTTATCCGCGGCCGGATTGGGAATTACCTGCCAATGCGGTGTGGAAGTGACCGGTACCTGTACGGTGACCACTTCGCTGTAGGTGCTGGACCCGTTGCTATCTGCTATTTTCAAACGATACCGCACCGTACCCGGGGCTGGTTCCCGGTGCGTGTAGTGGTATAACCTGCGGTCAATACTATTGCCTGCTGCCTGTACGGTGCCGATGGCAGTATATTCCACACCATCGGTACTTGCTTCCACTACAAAATGGCTGGTATGTTGTTCGGTAAGGGTTTGCCAGGTAAGTTGTACGGCTTCCTGTGCATACCTTGCCTGGAACTTTGCAAGCGTAACCGGCAGCGGATTTTGTATAACGTTAAAGGTATTGTGGTTGTACGCCACAAAGGCCATGTCGCTGTTGCCGTTGAGCCTTACCTTGAAATAGGCTATATGAGGAAGGTGAGCAGGCGTGATGCCAAATTCGCTGAAATCGGCTGCCCAAAACCGTATGGGGCGGTCTGTATGGGTATAGCCCGAAGTGAGTTGCATGGGGTTAGTGGACGCTTCATAAAAATCAGCGGTCCAATGGCCCAATACCTTCAGGTTGTTCAACACAATTTCAACCGAATTGCCAATGCGGTTGCCGTTGATATCTGTAAATTCATAACGGTCCAGTGATGAAGTGGCAGGGTCAGCCACCTGGGTGATCAGCAGATCGGGAATGCCATCGCCAATCGCTTCTTCAGTAAGATTGGTTATGGGAAGAAAAATATCTCCGGCCGGCAGGTTGGCTACACAGGTGCCGAGGTCGAGGCCCTTGATGCCGTCGGTGAGGTACAGGTTCAGGTTGTTTACCGGGCGTACGGGCGAAGGGCCATGGGCCACCCCATCGTACATGGCTCCCAATCCGATTTTGGTGTTGCTGTTTATGGAACCGGTAATGGCATGTACGGGCAGGGCTTTGATATCGATGCTTACAAAGTTTTCGCCTTTTGCAGTAAGCAGTGAATCGTTTACGCCGGTAGCGTACAAGACGCCGTTGTATCGGAAGGCAAGAAGATTGTGACTGTTATCGGGTTTAACCGGGTTCTGGTTCTGGTGAGAACTTTTCCACCAGCCATTGTAGTCGGTAATAATTTCACTCACACCTTGCGCAAACAACACGCAGGGCATCAGTAAAGTCGCAAATAGGAGAAGGCGTTTCCACACCAGTTTCCTTGGGTTAGTGCATTCAGGGTACATGATACGATTTTCAACCGGGACATAGATTCAATGCAATGCTTCAGGATGCCGACTGCATACCTGTGCTGCACATCAGCTGTTAGCACAAAGGTATTGATCAATCATCCTTGGGTTTCCCAAGTACGGATTTACAGCTGCAGCCATCATACGCAATGCCTGGTGTTGCATTACAGCGATGCTGCAACAAGGTTTAATGGTCAATAAAAAGAATAGATGAAACGAATGAATCCATTGTTTCTTTTCTATATGCTATACTTTTTGTGCTGGCATTCAGTACATTTAGCATAGCAAGCTTTATAAAAAAGCTTCCGGAGTATACAACGCAATATTAGAAGAAATCATTTTGCGTAATGGCTTTTATTCGATAAATACCCGGGTTTTGTAGGTAACCAGGCCTGAAAGTCCGGTGAGTGAAGGGAATTTGTAAGAGGGAACAAATAGAAGCGGTTAAGGGGAAAGCTGTAGAAAGTCGATAATGCGCAAACGAATCTGTTTATTTTTAATAGTTGTGATATACATCATTCAATAACACCTCAAGCTATGAAGAAAAAAGCCCCGAAGCTATTATTGCCTGCCTTCCTTTGGTTGCCTGTGCTGCTGTTTGCACAAACGGGCAAAGTGTATGACAACCTTTCGCTGCCGAGCAAAATATTGAAAGGCGAACGGAAATATGCTGTATACCTGCCACCTGACTATGAAACTTCGGAACGCAGCTACCCGGTACTGTACCTGTTGCACGGCGCAGGCGATGATCAGACCGGATGGATTCAATTTGGCGAAGTGTTGCATATAGCTGATAAAGCAATTCGTGAAGGGATAGCTACGCCGATGGTAATCATTATGCCCGATGCCAATACCGGGCGGCGTGGTTATTCAAATGATATAACGGGTGAATGGCGCTATGAGGATTTTTTCTTCCAGGAACTGATGCCCTTTGTTGAAAAGAAGTATCGCATCAAAAGTGAAAAGCGGTACCGTGCCATTGCGGGATTGTCGATGGGCGGTTTTGGTTCCTTCCTGTACGCTCTGCACCGGCCAGACCTGTTTTCATCGGCCTGTCCGCTGAGCGCGGCTACCGGACCATTGACGCTGGAAGATGCCAAAGCGCGTTACCGGCAGGGCAATAACAATGTTACCGATGAGCAGATAGAAAATTATTATAAAGAGCAGAGCATTCTCTACCTCATTAACAACATGCCTGATACGCTGCGTCGTGCGGTACGCTGGTATATTGATTGTGGCGACGATGATTTTTTATATGAAGGCAACAGTCTCGTGCATATAGCTATGCGCAAAAAGCAGATACCGCATGAGTTCCGCATTCGCGAAGGCGGCCATACCTGGACTTACTGGCGCAGTGCATTGCCTGCCGTGCTGGAGTTTGTTTCGCAGGCGTTTCATCAGTATTGAGAAAATGCACCACCCGCAACTTCCATCGCGCTGCTGCAGCCGCTCCAAAAAGAAAGCGAACCTGGTATACCCAGGTCCGCTTATCCTGAATCAGCCAATGAGGTGAAAGATTATTTTCCTTTGGCGCCGAACATATAGCCAATAGAGATGCCGAACGATTTGTTGTGGGCAGTCATCTCGACATCTTCATCTTTATAGCCGGCAATATTGGCAATGCCCGGCGTATAGCTGGCGCTTATCACCAGGCCATTGGGAAAAGTATATCCCATGAGTACGTTGGCGCCCAATTCAAATTTTTTCAGGTAAAAGTACGATGCTTCCTCCTTATCAAAGATGTCGACGCTTTCTTCGTCGTTTGCTTTCACTTTTCCACTCAGTGCGTAAGAGAAGTTAGGACCGGCGCCAATGAAAAAACCGTTGGCAGTGTACAGGAAATTCACGGGCAGGTCTATGTGAAAGCTGGTCAATTTGTTATCTCCGTCCATGCTCAGTCGACCACCTTTCATCACAAAAAGCAGATTGGGTTGCAGCGAAAAGTTTTCAGACAATTTAAAGTTGGCGATGCCGCCCACATAAAAGCCGGCATTGCTGCCTTCCAGCTTTGCTTCGGTTTCTTCAGCCTCGATTTTGAAGTTAAGTGTGTTATGGGTGAGACCGGCTTTAATACCAAAATTGATGTTTTGTGCTGTACCGGTTGCAGCCAGGGCCAATACAGCTGAAATAACAAGTATGGACTTTTTCATAAATGATGTATGCGTTTAAGTGTGACAGAAAGCAATAGCATGATCTGCCACAGGCATGTTTTACTGAATGTTTATACGAAAATGTTTAACTGCGACAGGGGAGGGTTATTTCCCTTTGCCACCGAACAAATAGCCTACGGAGAAACCGAAAGTTTTGGTTCGGGCTTTCACGTTATCAGCATCGGGCGCATAAATATTGGCCAGGCCGGGCGTAAAGTGTGCCGAAAAAGTAAGGCCGTTGGGCAGGGTATATCCTACCAGCAGGTTGGCGCCGATGTCGAACCTCTTTAAAGCCAGGTCGCCGGCCCCTTCTTCTGAATCGTCAAAGATGTCTACCTTTTCTCCTTCCAGGTTCGGTTTCAGCTTGCCGCTAAGGCCATAGGAAAAGTTGGGACCGCCGCCAATAAAAAAGCCATTGCTGGTGTACAGCGCATTGATGGGAACATCAATAGCAACTATATTGATTTTGGTAATGGAGCCATAAATAGCACCAAATCCACCTCCTTTCAATCCCACCACCAGGTTGGGTTGCAAGGCGAAGTGTTCTGACAGTTGAATATTGGCTACGCCTGCCGCATAGAAGCCAACGTTGCTGCCTTCGTATTTTGCATCGTAGCCTTCTTATTCAACCGTGTAGGTGACGAAGTTGTTGGTTACACCCAAACGAAAACCAAATCGCATGTCTTGCGAAAATGTGGTACCCGTGATGGTGAGTAAAAAGAGGGAAGTTGCTAAGATCCGAATTGTTTTTTTCATAAATAGATCGGGATTTAAAAAATTTGCGTGCAAAGAAAGGGGTTGGTATTCATATTGCAAATGGCGTGCAATAAAATTACCCACTAAGTTGTATAACAGTGATGAACAAACGAAATATGAATTGTTTTTGTTATAAAAGCCGATCCTAAAAGTTTGGGAAAATTTTTTATTGTTTGGGTAAGAGGGCCGGTGAGCCAACGTCTAAAGGAATTGATTCACCGGCATAAAATTGCTAAGTGCCCCGCCACAATTCCTGCTTTCCGCTCAATTTTAAAGGGCCCCGCTCAAGGCCCGGGGTGGGAACAGCGTATTTTATCAATACCGCCAAAATCAGTTACTTTTGCGTTCCGATTTCAAAGGACGGAGCCCGAATGAAGAATATCCGCAATTTTTGCATTATTGCCCATATTGACCATGGTAAAAGTACCCTGGCAGACCGCCTCTTGCAGGTGACGCATACGATCAATGAAAGACAAATGATGGACCAGGTGCTGGACGATATGGACCTGGAACGTGAAAAGGGTATTACCATCAAGAGTCACGCCATACAGATCAATTACCGCCATACCAATGGGCAGGAGTATGTGTTAAACCTGATCGATACGCCCGGGCACGTTGACTTCAGCTATGAAGTGAGCCGTGCGCTGGCTGCCTGCGAAGGCGCCCTGTTACTGGTAGATGCTACCCAGGGTATACAGGCCCAGACCATTTCCAACCTGTACCTGGCCATCGACAACGACCTGGAGATCATCCCGGTGATCAACAAGATCGATATGGACGGCGCCATGATTGAGGAGGTGAAAGACCAGATCATTGACCTGATAGGCTGTAAACCCGAAGAAATACTGCTGGCCAGTGGCCGTACCGGTGTAGGCGTGGAAGACATTCTGAAAGCCATCGTGGAGAGAATACCGCCTCCTGAAGGCGATCCCAATAAACCGCTGCAGGCGCTGATTTTCGACAGTGTGTTCAATTCTTTCCGCGGCATTATTGTGTATTACCGGATCATGAACGGTAGCATCCGGAAGGGCGACAAAGTAAAATTCGTTGCCACCGATATAGAATATGAAGCCGACGAAGTAGGCATCTTAAAGCTCAACCTCGAACCGCGGGATGAAGTAAAAACGGGGGATGTAGGGTACATCATTACCGGTATCAAGAACGCGAAGGAAGTAAAGGTGGGCGATACCATTACCCTTGCCAGCAATCCCAACCCCGAAATGATCCAGGGTTTTGAAGAAGTGAAGCCTATGGTATTTGCCGGCATATTCCCCGTTAATACCGACGACTTTGAAGAGTTGCGCGACTGCATGGACAAGCTGCAGCTTAACGATGCGTCCCTCACTTTTGAACTGGAAACTTCGCAGGCGCTGGGTTTTGGTTTCCGTTGCGGCTTCCTCGGTATGCTGCATATGGAGATTATCCAGGAACGGCTAGAGCGGGAATTCAACCAGACCGTGATTACCACGGTGCCCAACGTAAGTTTTATTGCTTACACCACCAAAGGGGAAAAGGTAACGGTGAACAATCCCACCGAAATGCCCGAGCCTACGCATCTCGACAGGATTGAAGAACCTTTTATCAAAGCGCAGATCATTACCAAGCCGGAATACATCGGCAACATCATGACGCTTTGCCTTGGCAAACGTGGCATTCTCAGCAATCAAAGCTATCTTACTCCTACAAGAGTGGAGCTGACCTTTGAAATGCCGCTCACAGAAATAGTGTTTGATTTTTACGATAAGCTGAAGAGTCAGACACGCGGATATGCTTCGTTTGATTATCATCCTATCGGTTACCGCGAGAGCGATATCGTGAAAATGGATATCCTGCTGAATGGCGACAAGGTAGACGCGTTAAGCGCACTGATCCATCGGAGCCGTGCACAGGACTTCGGCCGCAAGCTGTGCGAAAAACTGAAAGAACTGTTGCCGCGCCAGCAATTCCAGATTGCCATCCAGGCTGCTATCGGCGCCAAGATCATTGCGCGCGAAACCATCAGTGCGTTGCGTAAAGACGTTACCGCAAAATGTTATGGTGGTGACATCAGCCGTAAGCGCAAACTGCTGGAAAAGCAGAAAGAAGGTAAGAAGCGCATGCGCCAGATCGGTAACGTGGAAGTGCCGCAGGAAGCATTCCTGGCAGTGCTGAAGCTGAATGATTGATAAGAAGACAAACTGTAATAAACAAAAAGCAAATAACTAATGGAGCAACCGGTTATTTGCTTTTTCATTTTTATAAAGTGAAATCGGGGGATTGCTATTATCGGTCCTTTTTCTTTTTGGGTGGGTTGGATTTTGGTGGCCGTTGTTCTCGCGTGGCTTTTTCTCTTTCCATCGTTTTTCGCGAAGCTTCTTCCAGCGCGGCTTCGTTTACATTGCCCGCATCGTCGTAGATGGTGGCTTCAACGGGAAATTCTCCGTCTTTCAGGCGGAAATTGAAATCAAGTTTGGGTATGTGCACCCATTGCCCGTCTTTCCATTCAAATGCTTCAAATTCGCCGGTGGGAATATAAGTGCTTTTATCTTCAGGTTCGTCTGATTCCGATACCAGGTGGTCGAACACAATATAGTCTTTTTCGGGATCGTAGTTGAAAAATGTTTTAGCTTCTTTTTTGTACTCAATATGAAAGCGCAACTGGTCGGGGCGTTTGATGGTATCGTTTTTAAACGAAAAGAAGCGTCCGCCAAACACCGGTTCCCCGCGTTCGTTGAAATGCAATACTTCCATCCATTTCTTGTTGCTGTTGATGCTGAAATCGTCAAAGCCGAGCAGGGTATAATATTGTTTGCCGTTATGCTCCTTTTGTACAATGCGGTAATAGATGGCGCCGATCCAGTTCTGGTGTGATCGTACAGAATCCAGGGGATTTTTGGTAAACATGGAATTGTCGAACAGCGGAAAAAGTTTCAGTGAACCGTCGGGCGTGTTCATCTGGATGGCCCCTTTCTGCAGGTATACATACTCGTCTTTTTTCAACTGCCAGGTAAAGATGCGGAAGGTGCTGTCGGGCGCATACAGCCGCGACACATTGAGTGAATCGAAAGGATAGTAGAACGAGTTTTTTACTTTCAACGCTCGAACGAGGGTGCGTACAAAAAAACTGTCGGACCGGAACCTGGTGCCGGCGTCTTCACTGAATACCATGGCCCTTGAATATTCCTTGAGGCTGTCTTCTTTCGTTTGCAGGAATTCAAGGTCTGAAGCGCTGAGCTGTGCAAAGGCAATGCTTTGCGAAAAGGCCAACACCAACAGGAAAAAAATGCGGAAACGGTTATTCATAGATTCATTTATCCGGCAAATGGCAAAATTAGCCGTTGTTAAGCAACAGGAACGTGAAAGGGGTGATAAAATTTTATGCCTGTTGTAAAGCTTTTGCAAAATCTGGCAGGGAATCATAGGCCGCGTCGATGGCGGGGTGAGGCAATGCCTGGTCCGGGTGCGTGGTTTTCACAAATACGGTGTGTATGCCTGCATTGCGACCGAATTCCATATCGCTGAGGTTATTGCCGACGATGACTGATTTTTCTGCTGCAATAACCGGGAAGTCTTTTTGGGCGCGGTAGAACATTCCGGGATTGGGTTTGCGGTCGGGGTGGTCATTGTCTGCGGCCGGGCAAAAATAAATGGCATCGATACGGCCGCCGGCCTGTTGGATATCGTGCAGCATATGGGTGTGAATGGCTTCGAGGTCGGCGGTAGTCATTAGGCCGCGGCCGATGCCCCGCTGGTTGGTAACGATGATGATTTTGCCGAAGCGTTGCGCCAGTGATTGCAGGGCTTGCTGCACGCCTTCGTAGAAAATAAATTCCTGGTAGTTGTACACGTAGTCATCTGGCTTTTCATGGTTGATCACTCCATCGCGGTCAAGGAAGAGTGTCCAGGAAGCGTCAATTTGTTGGAGGTTGAGCATAGGCAAAACAAAAGGCAAATAACAAGAATCAAAATGCAAAAAACAAATATGGGGAAAAAAAGGAAGCGGTGCTGATTGTATAGGTGGTGCTGTTTGTAAGGGTAATACTGATTGTATGGATGGTACTGATTGTATAAATGGTGCTGTTTTTATCAGGTGGTACTGCTAGTACAGGTGGTACTATTTGTATAGTATGCTGCCGGTTATTGGCACATCCTGGTGTTTGTTCACCCCCGCCAGCGGGGGATGGGATGGTTGGAGGATGTGCCAGGGAAGTCGAATAAAATATAACATTTATTGATTGGCGAAATCCCGGTTGGCTTTTTCGTAATCTTCAGGGATGCCGATGTCAATGAAATAGCCGTCCTGTACCAATCCATACATCGGACGGGTAGTGTATAATTTTTCCAGGTAATCTTTTTCAAAAGAAAATTTCTCCGGCAGGTTTTCGCCGGTAAAGGCCGGAATGTTCAGCGCATATACGCCACCGTTAATAAGCCCTTCCTCATAATATTGTTTTTCCCGGAAGCTTTGAATTGCCTGCGTGTCGGCATCAAGTTCCACCACGCCATAGCGATCAAATCGCTGCATGGGTTTCAAACAAAGCGTGCAATGCGCCCGGCGCTGTTCGTGAAAAGCAGCGAGTATTCCCACATTCACCCGAAAGAAAGTATCGCCATTCACCACCAGCACATTGTCCGTTGTTGCCTGGCTACAAGCCAGCCGGATGCCGCCGCCGGTGCCCAAAGGTTCTGCTTCGATGGACCAGGAAATGTTCAAATGCCGGTAATGCCGGGAGAAATATCCCGTAATGTCTTCATGCCGGTAGCCCAGTGAAAATATAAAATGCGTAACGCCCTGCTGCACCAGGTAATCCACCACCCAGGTAACAAAGGGCCTTCCGGCTACCGGCGCCATGCATTTGGGCAGGTTGGGAACGGCACTGCGTAAGCGTGTGCCCAGTCCGCCGGCCAGTATAATGCATTCGTTGATCAACGCGAATAATCCTTATTTGGAAAAGTATTGTTCTTCTACCAACTGGCAAATGATATGTCCCGCCATAATATGGCTTTCCTGTATCCGCGGCGTGTCGGTAGACGGCACATTGATCAGATAGTTGCTCAATGGCTTCATTTTTCCACCTGTTTCGCCGGTAAAGCCTACGGTGATGATGCCTTTGGCACGGGCTGCTTCAAAGGCTTTGATAATATTTCCGGAATTGCCTGAGGTGGAAAGGCCTACCAGGTAATCGCCTTGCTGTCCAACACCTTCTATCAGTCTTGCATATACGACGTCGTAGCTGTAATCATTGGCCACGGCAGTGAGATAAGAGGTATTGCAATGCAGTGCTTCGGCAGGCAGGGCCTTGCGGTCGATGTAGAAGCGGCCGGAAAATTCTGCGGCCAGGTGCTGTGCGTCTGCTGCACTGCCGCCATTGCCGCAAAACCAGATGCGGTTGCCGTTTTGAAGGGCCGTCACCATGCCGGTTGCCACCTGCCGGAGCGTAGCCAACAACTGCTCATTTTCGAGTATACGGGTTTTTACGGCTATCGATTGCGAAATGATATGTTTGATTTTATCCATCATAAGTTTAAAAATGCTGGTTGGTATATTTCATTTTATACGTTCCGGATTGCAGCAATCCTGCAGCTTAACCAGTAGCTGGTAATTTATTCCATCGACCATGTCGTCAATCCATTTAACGTAAACTGGTAAGGATGTACATGGCCGCCGAATTTCTTCAAGGTTTCAATTACTGCGTATTTGGTAATGCCCGGGCAATAGAATGTCATAAATCCGCCTCCGCCTGCTCCTGAAATTTTGCCGCCGGTGGCGCCGGCTTTGATGGCCGCGTCGTAAATCTCTTCGATCAGCGGGTTGGTGATGCCTTCGGCCATTTGTTTTTTTTGCCGGAAACCGAAATCGAGTATTTCACCAATCTCATGAATGCGGCCTTTCAGCAGCGCTTCTTTCATGATCACCGACTGGTGTTTCAACTGGTGCATGGCCTCGATGCTTTTTTCTTTTTTGTCCAGCACATTGCGGGTTTGCCGGGTGATGATCTCGGCCGATTCGCGGCTGGTGGAAGTATAATACAGCACCAGGTTGTTTTCCAGTTCTGCCAGGTATTCCTGCTTGATGCGCAGCGGGTTTACAATTACTTTATCGGCCGCGTAAAATTCCATGTAGTTAACACCGCCAAAAGTGGCGGCATACTGGTCCTGCCTTCCGCCGGCAAGTTTCAGTTCCTGCCTTTCTATTTCATAAGCCATCTGGGCTACATCGTATTCTCCCAGCGGCAGGCGCAGCATTTCTGCAAAGGCGCCTACAATGGCTACCACCAGGGTAGAAGAAGTGCCCAGTCCCGAACCGGCCGGCGCATCTACGTAGGTGGTGAGCCGCAGTCCGGTTTGCGGAATGCCGAATTGACGCTGGATGCGGTTGTACACGCCTTTCAATAAATCCAGGCGACCTGTTATGGGCAGTTGTTCTTGTTTGGGTAATTTTTCTTCCTGCCCCAGGTCCATGGAATGAAGCAGCATCACCGGTTCATCGAGCGGTTCAATATGGGCATAGGCATACAGCGAAATAGTGGCATTGAGGATGGCGCCGCCGTATAAGTCGCAATACGGGCTTACATCAGTGCCGCCACCGGCGAGGCCTATTCGTAAAGGTGCTTTACTGCGATAGATCATGTTGTCTGTAAAGTGCGAACTTAAGAAATTATCTGAACCGGGAAGCAGGGACCGGTGCAGGGGCGATTGCGAAGATGCATTGGTTAAAGTTCTCCAATCAAATGCAAAGGATGAAGACAAGCGGATACCTGACCGCTTATGCTCCGCATCGTGGTTCAGATAGTAGTCAACGCCTGCACAAGATTATGCCAGCTATACTTTTCCTTCTCTTGCTTTAGCGCAGGGATGAAATGACCTTCACCATAGGAAAAAAATTCGGTGATAGCGGCAGCGAGTGATGCGGGGTAAGGTTCGCATACCAGTCCGGCCTGCTGGTGCGGCACCAGTGCCGGCAAACTGCCCACATTGGTTACGATCATCGGCTTCTCAAAATGATAGGCGAGGGGCGTAACACCGCTCTGGGTGGCGCTGCGGTAAGGTTGAATTACGCCATCGGCCGCGCAGAGATAGTATCTTACTTCGGAATCAGGAATGAAATCGGTGCGCAGGATGAGTTGACCGGCAATGCCGCTTTCCCCGATCAGTTTGTGATAAGGTTTCGGGTCTTCATAAAATTCTCCTGCTATCAGCAGCTTCACATCACGAACCGGTGAGGCAGGATCGGACTGAATCATTTTTATAGCTTCCAGCAACAGGTCAAGACCTTTGTAATGGCGAATGAAGCCGAAGAACAACAGCAGCCGGTCATTGGGCGGCAGGCCAAGTTGATGGCGCGCTTCGGCTTTCGATACCGGTTCACCAAAATTATCATACAAGGGGTGCAACACGTGCCGCGCCGGCTTATCCTGTTCAAACTGCCGGAGGTCCTGCATTACTTTTTCACTCATGGTGATGAAGGCATCGCAACTGCCCAGGAAGTAACGGGTGAAAGCTTTGTCGCCGGGCCGCTTTTCGTGCGGTATGATATTATCGGTGATGGCGATGATCCGTGTGTGTTTGTTTTTACGCACTCTTCGCAAAATCGTACCGAGGGCAGGGCCCATAAAAGGCAACCAGTAACGAACAACGATGTAATCGGGTTTGATCCTTTTGATTTCATTGCCCACCTGCCACCAGTTGAGCGGATGAATGGAATTGATCACGCTGTAGATTTCCAGACCTTCCGGCGGCGGGTCCGATGAGTATTGCGTTTTTCCCGGAAACAGTAGGGAAGGGTATTGCAGGGAAAAAGAATAAATGCAGCAGTCGTAGCCTTCATCCAGGAACTGCCTGCACAGTCGCTGGTTGAACGTGGCCAGTCCGCCCCGCAACGGGTAGCCGGGACCTATGATAATGACTTTTTTCCGAGACATGCAAACGATTCCTTTGGTGGATTTTGTTCAGCAGCCTTTTACAAATCTATTCCAAACCGACTTTCTTTTCAATGAGGTAAAAATTTCTGCCCGGCGCATTGCGCGAAATCAGTTCGCCCAAAAAACCTGCTGTAAACAATTGCGTACCCATGATCATGGCGGCAAGGGAGATATAAAAAGCCGGGCGGTTGGTGATGCCAATCTCCGGGTCAATAATTTTTGTTATGAGGAGGTACAGCACAATCACAAAGCCGATCATAAAAAACAGGGTGCCCCACAATCCGAAGAAGTGCATGGGCCGTTTGCCATACTTGCCTACAAAGGTGATGGAAGAAAGGTCGAGGAAGCCGTTTACAAAGCGTTCCCATCCAAATTTCGTTTTGCCGTATTTGCGGGGGCGATGTTCCACCACTTTTTCACCAATCTTGCGAAAGCCGGCCCATTTGGCCAGCACCGGTATATAGCGGTGCATTTCACCGTACACTTCTATGCTTTTTACCACTTTGTTGCGGTATGCCTTGAGGCCACAATTGAAATCGTGCAGGTGAATTTTCGAAACGCGGCGGGTGGCCCAGTTAAAAAATTTGGAGGGTATGTTTTTGGTAAGCGTGTTATCGTACCGTTTCTTTTTCCATCCGCTTACCAGGTCGTATTGGTCTTCGCGGATCATGCGGTAGAGTTCCGGAATTTCATCGGGACTGTCCTGCATGTCGGCGTCCATGGTAATCACCACATCGCCCAAAGCCGCTTTGAATCCTTCGTTGAGGGCGGCCGACTTGCCATAGTTGCGCTGGAATTTGATGCCCTTGATGCGGCTGTTGCCCTGCGACAATGACTCTATCACCTGCCAGGAGTTGTCCTGGCTGCCATCGTCTACGAGTATGATTTCGTATGAAAGCTGGTTGGCTGTAACCACACGTTCAATCCATGCGCACAGTTCGGGCAGCGATTCTTCTTCGTTCAGTAATGGAACTACAATGGAAACGTCCATGTTTTAATTGTCAGATGTTATCAAATTCAGCTACCGGCCTTTTTTTCGCTACAGCAGCGCCTACCAGTGAGGCTACAACTCCTATCAACATATTCCAGAACAGTACGCTAATTACCATGAACAAGGTGTAATTTCTTTCAAACATTTCCATATACCTGTCAACATCGGCTTCACTTACGCCCGGTTGTTTCAATGCCTGTGCCCTGGACATTTCCATTATCCTGGTCTTGATATCCGGGAACACCACACCTTGCAACAACATATACAGGATCATGATACAGGTGGAGGCAGCTGCTACTTTCACCCCAAATCCAAACAAGCTGCCAAAAGTGACCTGGTGATCTCTTTCTTTGGCACTAAATAGCACCGCAAAGATGATGGATGCCACCAGTATGATCAATCCTGCCCACTGGTTCCACTGTTCCGTATAAAGGTCGGCAAAATACATGATCAGGGAGAACACGATCAGCACCAGCGCCACCAGGAGTCCCATGAGGGCCGATGAAGTAACTTTTTTTTCCATAGCTGGTTGTTTTAGTAGTTTAAAATTACTTGCTCCCCGTTAATTATCCCTTTTACGCGGCCATTGAGTTGTTTGCCTATAAAAGCGGAATTTTTTGAGCGGGAACGGAAGAATGCAACATCCACCTTTGTTTGTCCTTTCGGTTCAAACAGCGTGATGCAGGCGGGCGCGCCTTTGGAGAGGGAGGGTTGCTCCAGTCCGAAAATTTTCCGGGGATTATGACATAGCAAATTTACCCATTTCTCTTCGGGCACATCGGGCAGGGCTGTTTTGAGCGCGGCATAAGTGGTTTCCAGTCCCGTCATACCAAACCTGGCGTTTTCAAATTCCACCACCTTGCTGTCGTACTCATGGGGCAGGTGATGCGAAGCTATGCAATCCACTGTTCCATCTGCCACGCATTGGCGGATCACATCGCGTTCTGCGGCGCTGCGCAATGGCGGGTATACCTTCAGGTTAGTATCGTAATCCATCAGGTCTTCGTCGGTAAAGAACAGGTGATAGGGGGTAACGGAGCAGGTCACATACAATCCACCTTCTTTTGCTCGTTTAATATATTCAAACGAACGGGGAGAGGTAACGCCGGTAAAATGCAATCTGGAGCCGGTATACCGCGCCAGTTTGATGTCGCGGGCCACCATTAATTCTTCAGCCATCATGGGTTTGCCGGGCAATCCCAGGCGGGTGGAAATAATGCCTTCGTGCATCAGTCCGTTGGAGCCAACGCTTTTATCGTCGGGTATCTGGATGATCACGCCATCAAAAGCCTTAACATACTGCAGGGCTTTGAGCAGGATGCCGGCAGATTGCAGCGGGTTCAACCCATCGGAGAAAGCTGGCGAACCGGAAATGCGCATATCGTACATTTCGGCCAGGTCTTTTCCTTCTGTGCCTTTCGATACGGCGCCAATGGGATGAATATTTACCGGCAGGCTGGCTGATTTGTGCCGGATGTATTCGGCCTGCGATTTGGAATCAATCACCGGCCGGGTGTTGGGAATTACCAATACATCGGTATAGCCACCTGCTGCTGCAGCGGCGGCGCCGGTTTCCAGTGTTTCTTTATACTCATAGCCCGGATCGGCAAAATGTGCAAAGATGTCAACCCAGCCCGGCGACACATGCAGTTCCTGTCCGTTAATCACCTGGTCGGCGGAAACCGAAAGGTGTGTATCAATCGCTGCAATGACGCCTGCGTCAATGAAAATATCCTGGGTTGTTCCGTGAAGTGGAGATAATGGGTCAATAACGCGAACCTGCTGAATAAGAACCTTCATGGTGAAAAAGTTGGGCGAAGATAAGGAAATACAACGGGAAGTGAGGATGCAGGAAAAACCGAATGAAGGAATGCAACGGCAACATACTTCCCGGCTTTCAGACTTATTACAGAAAAATGAGACAAAAAGGCAGGATATAGGCGTTAATTGATTTATTTTGTACCAAACTTGATCCTGTTAAAAATGCAAAAACCCCTTTGTTGAGCTATTGTAAGCAAATATCCTGTCTTGTTTTGCTGTTTTTTGCCTGGTTATGTAGCTATGCCCGGCAGGAGTATGCATTGCAAGAAATAAACACGCCTTCGATAGACCAACCGCATGGTGATACTGCTGAAGTGGAGCGGTTGATAGATCTGGCAGGAGATTACAAGCAGCTACATCTGGATTCGGTATTGGTCTATGCGGAGCGGGCGCTCACACTCGCCCGCAAACTGCGCTACGAAAAGGGCATTGCCGCGGCCCTGGTGCAGGTAGCTGCCTATCACCAGCGAAAAGGAAATACCTCACTGGCTTTGGAACGTGCACTGGAAGCACTGAAGAGCTATGAAAAACTGGGCGATGCACGGGGCATAGCCCATGCGCATGTACAAATTGCGCTGGTATATAAAGAAATTGCCGGGGCAGAAATTGTGGACGAATACCTGGCCCAGGGCATAGAACATGGTCGCATGGCTTATGAAACCTATCGTTCCCTGGCCGATACGCCGGGCATGACGAACAGCCTGAACACCATGGGCATTATTTTTCGTGATCGCGCAAAGCGTGCCCGCACGCAGCCATTGATTTCCTTTTACGACAGCGCTTATGACTGTTATGTAAAAGCAATTGGGCTCATCAACCAAAGCGGCAAGGGCAAAGCACAGTTGGGCAGATTGTACAATAATATCTGCCAGGTGATGTTCGAATACAAAAAAGATTACAACACTGCATTGGACTATGCCTTCAAGGCGGTTGCATTCAACTTGCAGCGCAACAATCAAAATAGTTTAACCTATAATTATCTCAATATTGCTGATATCTACCGCCGGCAGAAAAAATATATACAGGCATTGGATTACGCCATGAAAGCAACGGCCATTGCGCGGGAACAAAATTCACCTGCAAGGCTGGCCGATACCTATGGCATGACACATTCCATATACAAAGCCATGGGGAAATACGACTCGGCCATGCATTATTATATTCTTTCCGATCGTATTGTAGATTCCTTTGCCAATGTGCGGAAAACGCAGCAGATCGCTGAAATGCAGGCGCAGTACGAAACGGTCAGGAAACAAGCAGAAATTGAACGGCTCCACACAGAGAATGTTGCCAAGAACAAACAGATTGCTTTTCTGGCGGGCGGGCTGTTGCTTTTCGGCGTGCTAACCGGCACCATGATTTACCTGTACCGCCGGGTGAATAAACAAAAAGAACTGATCAGTCTACAGTCGCGGAAACTGGAACTGATGATGAAAGAACTGCACCATCGCGTGAAGAATAACCTGCAGATCGTGAGCAGCCTGTTAAGTTTGCAAACATACCGGTTAACCGACCAGGAATCTATAGCCGCCCTGCGCGAAAGCCAGCAGCGCGTGCAGGCCATGAGTTTTATTCATCAGCGTTTGTATAAAACAGATGAACTCACTACAGTGAATGTGAAAGAATACATCACCGATCTTACGGAATCGCTTATGGCTTCGTACGGTTATGGCCACGACAGTTTTGACCTGCGGATCAGTGTGGACCATGAAATGCTGGACGTGGACAAAGCCCTGCCCATCGGGCTTATCGTAAATGAAATTGTTACCAATGCGTTCAAGTACGCTTATAAGGATGTGGAACATCCTTCCCTGCACATCACTTGCAGCGAATCAGGCAACGACATCAACCTTACCATACAGGACAACGGCACAGGCATGGATGAAAAGAAATGGAAGCAGCCGGGCGGATCTTTTGGCAAGCAACTTGTACATACTTTATGCCGTCAGTTGAGGGCACAGCAAACGCTGGACCTGCAACATGGCACCTGTTTCAGATTTGTAATACCTAAAAATGCACAGGCCGCCTGACAGGTATGCGGCGGCAAGAATGTAAGGGATGGCAGCAGAAAAAATCAACATACTCATTGTGGAAGATGAATCCATTGTAGCCATGGATTTGTCTGCCGGCCTTGAACATAACGGTTACCATGTGGCCGGCATCGCCGACAATGCCAACGATGCTCAGGAACTATATGAAGCCAACGATGTGGACATTGTGCTGATGGACATCAACCTGATTGGCGAAAAAGATGGCATTGATACGGTGCAGGACCTCATGAAAATCAAACAACGTCCCGTAATTTATCTCACCGCACTGGTAGACCAGGCAACGGTGGAGCGGGTGAAGAAAACCTATCCTGCTGCATTTCTGACCAAACCCTATAACATCAACAATGTGCGCATTGCCATTGACCTGGCCCTGAACAATTTTGCTGCACTGAAAGAAGAAGAACAGGGTAAGGTGATTCCAATGCAACCCGGCAATACCAACAAAACTGCTCCTACCGACAAGGAAACGATCCTGCGGATCAACGATTGCATTTTCATAAAACAGAACTACCAGTTTATAAAGATCCGCCTGTCAGACATCCTGTATGTGGAAAGCGACAATAACTACGTGCGCATTGTAACACAGGGCAATCTTTTTGTACTTCGTCTTTCTCTCAATCAACTGCTTGAAAAAATCATATTCAAGGAACTGGTACGCATTCACCGGTCCTATGCTGTAAATATTCACGCCATAAAATCATTTACAGAACAGGACGTGCTGGTGGAGAACAAGGAATTGCCCATCGGGAAAAACTACAAAGAATCGTTTCTGAAGCGGTTTAACTTTCATTAGGTATGATACTGCAGGGAAGCGGAGGTACCACGAAACAAGCCCCCGAACCTCTGCCTTGCTGCAGTGAAACTGTAAACTGTGGCTGCATCAAAAAAATATCCCTATCAGCACAAATCCCTTTCCAGCCTGCCGGGAGAAAAATGGAAAGACATTCCCGGTTTTGAGGGGCTGTACCAGGCTTCCAGTTCAGGCCGTGTGAAATCGCTTGACAGGGTAGTGCTGCACCGCCGGTTGGGAGAACAGTTTGTGGAAGGAAGAATGTTGAGCCAGTCCATCGCCCGCAACCGCAACATCAAAACGGGGGAGCCCATGATTGATCTCCGCGTATCGCTCAGCAAAGACGGGCAGCAATATTACTTCAATGTACGTCGTCTCATTTACCAGACTTTTGTGAATAAACGCATTAAGTATGAAAAAGATGGTTTGTATGTGATCAATAAGGACGGTGATGGTTTTAATAACCGACTGAGCAACCTGCAACTGGTAACGAAAAGCGAGAAGCAGCAACGTGTTTTCAAACGCGGCCGGCAGGAAAGTTACCTTCAATATGCCGACCGGTCGCTTTGGCCCAAAACCTATGGCGGATATGCCAACCAGCAACCGGTGAAGCAATATACCTTGCGCGGCAAACTGTTGCATACGTTTGCCAGTGTGCGCGAAGCAGCGCGTGCAACCGGCTTCGATGAAAAAGGAATTATAGGGGCGGCAAAAGGGTTGTACAAGCAGTGGCGCGGGTATAAATGGAAATATGGGACGAAGGGTAAAAAATAGTTTTGGAACATGGCGTTGCATACATGCGTTACATTACGGCGCAGAAAATAACTGAACAATTGATTAATTTGGTTTTTGTTTTTTTATCAACATGCAAAGAAGAAAATTCATACAGCTTGCTACTACCACCGGCCTTGCTTTATCGGCCGGGCCATTGGTTTTGGGCATGAAAAGAACGGCTCCTTACCGGCTGGCGCTGATTGGTTCGGGATGGTGGGGTATGAATATACTGCGCTGCGCCCTGCAGCATGGCGGCACCCAACTGGTAGCTATATGCGATGTGGATACGAAGCAGTCTGATGCAGCCATGCACGAGATTACAAAATTGACAGCTGCCAAACCGAAAGTATACCGTGATTACCGCGACCTGCTGCAAAAGGAAAAGCCGGAAATCGTTGTTGTTGCTACGCCCGACCACTGGCATCCGCTGATTGCCATTGCTGCGATGCAGCAGGGCGCTCATGTTTATGTAGAAAAACCGGTTGGCCATACGGTGTATGAAGGCCGCGCCATGGTGAAGGCTGCCCGCGAAACCAACCGGGTGGTGCAGGTGGGCACGCACCGTCGTGTATCGCCGCACAATGTGTCGGGCATGCAGTTTTTGAAAAGCGGCAAGGCAGGCAAGATTGGTATGGTGCGTGCGTTTGTGCACTATGCAGGTGGGGCCGGGCAAAAAACACCGGATATGGAGCCACCTGCTTCACTGGACTGGGACCTGTGGTGCGGACCGGCGCCCATGCGGCCTTACAACCCGGCCATTCACCCGAAGGGCTTCCGCAATTTTCTCGACTATGCCAATGGTATGCTGGGCGACTGGGGCATTCACTGGATGGACCAGATACTGTGGTGGACGGAAGAAAAATATCCCCGCAAAATTTTCTCTGCAGCTGATCGCTATATCAAGGAAGACAGCACCGATGCCCCCGATACACAAACGGTGATCTATGAATTTGAAAGTTTCACCGCTACCTGGGAGCATCGTCAATATGCCGGCAACCATGCTGAAAAATCCAACATTGGCTGTTATTTCTATGGAACGGAAGGCACCTTTCATATGGGCTGGCAGGATGGCTGGACGTTTTACCCCGCCAATAAAAACAAACCCATTCTGCACGAAGACGCACAACTCGACAAACCCGACGACCAGAACATTGCCGGACTATGGAAGGATTTCATGGAAGCCATTGCGCAAAAGCGCCGGCCGGTTTGCGACATTGAAATCGGCCATCGCAGCACGAATATGAGTCTGCTGGGCATGCTCAGCTGGAAACTGGGCCGCAGTATAGAATGGGATGGCGATAAGGAAATTATTCCCGGCGATGCAGAAGCCAATCAACTGCTTCGCCGGGCGTACAGGGGGGAGTGGGAGTATCCTGCGTATTGATCAGTTTCCCCGCATGTGCGGGACGACTGCCGTCTTTACTGGAAAACACATTTGGCAACGCCTTTCCCGCTGATAGCTACGCGTTCGGAATATTTCCATAGGTTTTCCCAGTAGTGGGTTTTAATTTCATTGATGGCTTTGGCATCGCTGATGAATACTCCATATTCGACCAGGTCGGCCGGATAAAGGTTTTCGGAACCTACATAGAATACTTTGTCATCAACCATAAAGAACTTTGAGTGGTTGGCAAATTCGTAGCCATTTGGCCAGGTATCGGAAGGGCCAAAGCGCAATGTGGACAGATGCAGTTTTGAACAAAGCAGTTCTGTCAGCTTATTTCCTGAGGGCGCATTGGGTTGTGCGCTCACATATTCTTTTATCCTGAATGCTGTGTGCCGTACCGTACTGGTGGAATAAGAGGAACCATTGCCGGCCTTTGCATAGTCGTTGGAAATAACGATGTATACATCTACCTCTCTGATCAGAGCTTTTGCAATTTCGGTCAAACCTGCTTCCCACACCAGGAGATAGTTCAGGAGGTCTTGCTGCGCAATATAGATGGTTTCTTTGGCCGCGCTAAAGCAAAGGAGCATAGCTACATCGGCTGGATTCACAGCAGGATCAAGAACAGTACCATAACGACCCGCCCCTAAAACCGGCAGTGTGCCAGGGCCCGGCTGTAATTTTACCTGGCTTTTATCCAGACATGCATGAACGATGTCCGTAGCACCTGTATGCCAGTAGACAGGTTTCCAGTTATCATGTGTATACCCGCAGACATTACTCCAGGTAACATCGGTAAACTTATGCATGTAATACACTATAGAGCCCTGGAGCAATATGTTCATATCGTGTACCGGTGATGCTCCGAGGTAATCGTCTGCCCAAAGATTTTCGCCACCTACCAGTGCCATTTGACCATCTACTGCCACTATTTTGGCGTGGTTCCAGCAGTCTTTGTACTCGGTTTGCTGAGCAGCCACATAGATTTTAAGGTTGCCTGTTTTAATGGGTTTCAATTGCGCAATCAGGCTTTCCAGATATTTTCGCTGGCTACCGAAAACATCCAGTGGCGTAAATCCGGTGAGGATGCGAACAGTTACATCCCGCCCTTCCTTTGCCAGATCAACAAGGCCATTGATGATGGCTGTTTCAAATTCACCGTCAGGATAGGGGTAAAGGGAGGTAATATCTATAAACTGATTGGCGCTGCGTATCAGCTTCTGTACATTTTTTGCAACAAAACTACCGGCGCCTAATGGTACTGCGTTGGCAGGTTTGCCCCACACATTGGGGGTTTGTTGGATCCAGTCGGGCGGCAGCAAGTTGTCTTTAGTATAGGCATAAGCTATGCCGTCCCATTGGCCATTGTCTGACTTTTTCACGTTTTCATACAATGTTTCCAGGAAGTCGGCGCCTGATTGCAGGCTTTTTAGAAAACCAGCGAAGGCTTCTTCCGGTAAGGCCGTTCTTTTTGTGGCCGCGGGGAATTGGGGATCAGGTTTACTCATTGTTTTACTATTAATGGTTAAAATTATTTGGTGCAGGCATGGTAGGATTGGGTGTTGCTACCGGATATGCAGCTACTAAAGTAAGTGATTTGGCCAGCACAAATGTGCCACGCAACAATTTTTTAATAGCACTTAGTAGATGGTAAAGGGTTCGGCATTTTCCCCAAAGGTCCTCCCATAAATACAGTGAAAACACCTGTACACTATCCCCACAAAATTTGTAATCTGCAATAGCTATGTAACGATCACGTGTATTCTAAAAAAATGTAATACCAGTTTCCCCTTAGGATCATGATCCATCTACTGCAACAACAACAGGTATTTACGGTGGATGCCATTTACCAGGACATACAGAAAGCTGCCCGGTCGCAACCGATAAAGGATTTGATGGCGAGGGGACCGGTGATGGGGGATTGGTTGAAGGAGATTAATTTATCGCTATGAACTTTTATCACGGTACAAGTAAAAAATCAGGCGAGCTGATTGAGGTCCGCCGCCGGCAGTGAACGTTACGCGGGGAGGAGGAGCAATAGGGCAGGGGTTTTATGTGGGTGATAATTTCACCCTGACGAATGCCTGTTGTGTAGGGTTGATGCCTACGTTTGGCGTTAAAAGGAATTATGAAGGCTAATATGATGCCGTCATGCGCAGGATGATAACACGGTTGCAAAAAAAAGCAAAATGATCATCAATTGACAGCAGCACGACCTACAAAAGCATGGCCCGGGCGTTTAGCTTGTTTTCAAAAAATCAAGTATGTGTCCGACCAAAACAACATCACTGCCATAGGTGCTGTTATGCATTTTCTTCACACTACAGGTAAAGGGACTATATTTTGAAGGCAAGTTGTCGTACCAGGATTATTCCAGGGGTTTACCTAATTTTTCACACCGGAATTTCCAAAAAAAATAAAATTCCCGTACATTTGCCACCCTGTTTCGGGAAGTGGCGCAGCCCGGTAGCGCACTTGTATGGGGTGCAAGGGGTCGCTGGTTCGAATCCAGTCTTCCCGACAGTTTTCAAGAGCCTCGGAAGTCTTCGCAATTAAGATTTTTGAGGCTTTTTTCTTTTCTATGCTTTTCCCGGTACTGCATAATCCTCTTTTCCGGGGTTGACCTAGCCAATATCGATTGGGGGTAAAAACCTGGATTGCCTGGCTAAAATCGGAATTTATGAACCTGCATTTTTTTGATATTGGCTTTGTACTTTCACTGGCACAACTAAAGCATTATTTCCCGGTTGGCCATACCAATTGGGAAGAGTGCATTTTGCATTTATATAACAGCTTCCCCTTTTTTGATAATCAGCAAATCCTGTCTTGAACTGTTTTGCCCTGCCTGCCTTAAATTTGCCCCTTCCAAATCAACCTTCCGACCATGGCTGCTTCGCAAAAAATATTCAACGGCATCGATACCATCATTCTCCGCGTGTCTGACCTGCGGGCGTCCAAACAATGGTATGAAGAAAAGCTTGGACTGACCACCCTGTATGCGGATGTAGACAGTGGCCTCGTGGTGCTCGACACTGGCGGCGCTACCAGTCTTACCCTGTACCAGACCAGCGAGCCTATTGCCAATAATGCCGAAACAGCTTCCTTTCCCATCTTCAGCACTGCCGATGCTGCCCTTACCCGCCACCAGTTGCAGCAACGGGGCGTTGAAACCAGCGAACTTACGGTAGACGAGACCGTTAGTTTCTTCATGTTCTACGATCCCGATGGCAACCTGCTCGAAGCCTGCCAGGTGCATGCGGGATAATCTATAGCTGCGGTTCTTATTTGGGTACTACATGATCATGTAATCCGTACTGCCGGGGCCTGCTTTAATTTGAGGCCAAATTACCGGCAATGAAATACCTGTGTTTATTAGTTCCGGCATTGTTTACCGGCATTCTTACCTACAGTCAGAAAAAAGAGGAGAAGCAAATATTCGAACCGGAAGTTTTGAAAAAAGCCGAAGCGGCCAAAAAATTAGAGCCTACCGAAAAAATCTGCTTCGATCAGCGATTTCATTTCATCAGTAAAAGCGGCGGCAGAAGTTATGAAGGCTGCTTCTGGGTAGATACCCGCGGGGGCATTACCGCCTCCAAGACTTTTGACCTGAACGGCCGTGATCCCAACTGCAGCTTCGATATCCGCCAAAAGCGGTTTCACCTGCTGGTGCATGGCATGAAGGGCAATGAATACATTTATTACAACCGCATGGAAAAAGTGCGTGCTACCGGGCAAGAGGAGTTAAGACACTACGTTCAAACCGGCAATACACACCGTAACCCGCTGGAACGCGTGCTGGAAAACAAAATATTGTTCAAGAAAATGAACGCCCAGGAGTTTATTGATAATAAATACAAGGCGCTGGAATACACCACTGCAGACGGCAAAAGTACCCTGTATTTATGGGGCAAGAATTATCCGGACGAAATGAATGCCTATGCTTACCTGGGCGCCTTTGGTTTGGGTTACCTGAAAACAAACAAAGGCGATTTCATCATTTTCAAATATGTGCATGGGGCAACGGAATTCTCCCTTACCAATATGGAAGATTTTTCCAGCTCCAATGCCTGCTTCGACCCTACCGTCTTCAAGGTATTTGAGGATACGAAAATCAATAACCTGATTGCCGAATCCGAGCAAAGCAACCAGCGCCTTGAACGGGAAGTGGCCAGGCAACAGGACCGGGCAGCCAACACCAACAGTCCCTGTGCCGCCCTAAAACTGGAAGTGCTCGAATACAAAAAACAGGAAGCGGAAAAGAAAGAGCGATTGCTGAAGCAAATGAAAAACCAGAATAAGCCCTACAGCGATCCGGCCACAGTAAACGCGCTCGCCAAAGAATACAGCTTTATAGAAGGCATCAAAATGGAAAGGCGGCAACTGGAATATGACCTGTGCGTTTTGAAAACAGACGTGGAGAAAGGCCGTTATAAACCCGGCTCCGAATCGTATGCGAAGGCGGTGCAGAAAATTGCCTGCTGGGAAAGAAAAATTGCCGAATACAAAACATTCGAAGAAGATATTAAAGCCATTGACGAGCGCAACCGCAATGATGTGCCGAAAGCTTCGAAGGAGAAAGGGGAGTACTACAGGGACAAGATACTGCCGAAAATGGCAACATTGCAATGCCGGTAGTGTATAATAGCTAAAACTAATTTTCAACCACAGCGTTAGCCACCATACAGGGCTGCACAGCGTAAAGCGCAGTGTTGGTTTGTATGGTAAGCACAGCTGTGGTTTTTTATTTGGCAACAGACACCACCTGAAGCGGCACAGCGTCAAGGGCTGTGTTGATTCGTAGGCACGGCTGTAGTTTTTTTATTGGGCAGTCACCATGCAAACCGGCACAACCGTTAAGTGCTCTATTGTCCGATGGGGCGCGCGACGGTTGTTTTTTTGATTGGCAGCATTGCCCTTATGCGAAAGCACCCTTTTGCCGTGCGTTATACGTATTGCTGGCTCAAAAAAAGTATCTTAGTCCCTTTTGATAGCCGTTACCTATGGCCAGAACAAGCCTGGACATACAACTTCGTCTTCGTCGTTACCTGTGGCGCTTGCGCGATATGGCAGTGAAAGTGTGCAATGTGCTGATTCCGCTGCTGTGGCTGCTTACGTTTTGCTGGGTGATATATGATGTGGGGTTTAATCCATTCCGCACCAGCCATCCGGGCGTTAACCGGTGGCTCATGCTGCTGCTCCGCCTGCTGGTGATTTTCATGGGCATACGATGGCTGATTGAACTGACGGAAGCCAAAAAACTCCGGTCGCGGCTGGTGGCGTTGTTTTTCTGGTTGCTGACTTTTGTGTTATATGCCATCCTGCTGCCGGAAAAGATGGTACAAACACAGTATGACACCGGCCGGTATTTCCTGTACAAATCATTATTGTATGGAGGGGTGGGGCTGCTATTTCTTACAGAGGCTTCGCTGGTGTTCCGGTTTGTAAAAATCCGGAAGGGCAATCCTGCCTTCCTCTTTGTATCCAGTTTTGCCATTCTCATACTATGCGGCACATTGCTCCTGCATCTGCCCAATGCCACGAAACATGGCATCCGCACCATTGATGCCATTTTTACGGCCACCAGTTCCGTATGCGTTACCGGGTTGATGGTAGTAGACCCTGCCACCGAGTTTACCAGTTTCGGCCAGGTATTGCTGTTGGTGATGATACAGACAGGCGGGCTGGGCATTATGACCTTTACCGGCTTGCTGGGGTACATGCTGGCGGGCAGCATTTCTTTGCGCAATGAATTGGCCTTTCACGATATGTTCCGTGGCGACCGACTGGGCGGCGTGATGCGACTGGTCAGTCGCATTGTAGTGGTAACGCTGTTCTTTGAAGCCATTGGCGCAGCGTTGATTTACACAATGGTCAGTGACGATCATTTTGCCGGGCAGACTGATAAGTTATTTTTTGCAGTTTTTCATGCGGTATCGGCTTTTTGTAATGCCGGTATATCTACCGAGCCGGGCGGTTTGTATGCGCCTGAAATGCGGTTCAATTATCCGTTGCAATTACTGATTGCGGCGCTGGTGGTATTGGGAGGATTGGGTTTTCCGATTGTATTCAACCTGTACACGTATATCCGCGTAAAGGCAGGCAACCTGTGGTGGAAATTGCGCGGCCGCAGCAAGCGTTTATTTATACCGCGGCTTATCAATATTAATTCGCGGCTGGCACTCGTAACAACCGGCATTCTTTTGGTAATTGGTTTTGTTGCGTACCTCATATTTGAACAATCAGGCACGCTCACGCAGCATCCTACCGTATGGGGAAAACTGGTTACCTGCATTTTTGGTTCCGTGATGCCGCGCACCGGCGGGTTCAACACGGTAGACCTGTCGCTGCTCACGCTGCCGGCGATTATGATTTACCTGCTGCTGATGTGGATCGGTGCTTCGCCTGGTTCTACCGGTGGCGGTATTAAAACCACTACCATTGCAGTGGCTTTTATCAATATGGTGAGCATTGCGCGGGGCAAAGACCGGTCGGAATTTTTCAGGGCAGAGATCAGTAACCGTTCTATCCAGCGGGCATTTGCCATTATGATGTTGTCGCTGCTGTTTATCGGCGTCAGCATTTTTTTGGTATCGCTCCATGATGGCGACAAAGGGCTGGTGCGTATTGCTTTTGAAAGTTTTTCCGCCTTTAGCACTGCGGGCATGACGCTGGGCATTACGCATGAACTATCTGATTTCAGCAGGCTGGTGCTCAGTCTTACGATGTTTACCGGAAGGGTAGGCGCTTTAACGGTTGTAATAGCGCTGATGAAACAAAGCCAGCAATTGTTTTACCGCTATCCGCAGGAAGATATTACCTTTTAAAAAAATCGCATTATGAAATTCGTGGTATTCGGTCTCGGCAATTTTGGTGCAGCATTAGGTCAGCAGTTGGTGGACCTGGGACATGAAGTAATTGGCGTTGACAAAAGCCTGGAACTGGTGAACAAATACAATTCCGTGTTGACGCATACCATTATGCTGGATGCCACGCACCAGGAAGGTATCAGGCAATTGCCGTTGCATGAAATTGATGCGGCCATTGTCGGTATTGGCGAAAATGAAGGCGTTACCATTATGGTGACGGCCCTGCTGAAGCAAATGGGCGTAAAGCGTATTGTCTGTCGTGTAACTTCGCCCTTGCAGCAAATTGTACTGGAAGCGATGAACATTGAAGAGTTTGTGTATCCGGAAGCTTCTTCTGCGGAACGGCTGGCATTAAAACTCGATCTGCCCGGCGTATCGAATTCCTATCGCTTTATTGATGACTACCGTTTGCTGGAAGTAAAAGTGCCGGAGCGGTATGTTGGTAAAACAGTAGAAGACATGCGTTTTGCGGAGCGCTACCGCCTGGTATTGGTTACTATTGTGCGCTCCATCAAAGAGAAGAATATTTTCGGAGGGCACAGTATAGTGCCAGCGGTAATGGGACCGGTAAAACCGAAAACCACTTTGCTGCCGGAAGACAGGCTGTTGATCTTTGGGACTACGAGTGATATTAAGGCGTTTATTGATTGAGATAAAACGCCTGCCCGCCAGGTGATATGCTCCTGCTCCTTTTCAATTATTGTGTACAATATTTCCCTTTCATCCATCCGCCCAACAGGGGCGGGCTGGTGGCATGAAAATAGTCTGCGGGTAGCAATGAATCATTCATTTTAAAAAAAGCTTTATGAAATCCGCAGAAACCAAAGAACGTCCGGCTGTGCAAAATCCGGTAGAACAATATGCCCGGCCACCGTTTCCTGAACAGGAACAACGCATGCCCGGTGTGGAGAGTGAAATGGAACCGCGTCCCGATCATGGCGAAACCACCTACAAGGGCAGTGGCAAACTGATAGGCCGCAGAGCCATTATTACCGGTGGCGATTCCGGTATAGGCAAGGCGGTGGCATTGGCTTTTGCCCGTGAAGGTGCCGATGTATTGATTTCCTACCTGAATGAACATGATGATGCGCGTGAGGCCGCCCGTTTTGTGGAAGAGGCGGGAAGAAAAGCTGTGCTGGTGCCAGGCGATATCAGCACCGAAGCTCATTGCAAGGAAATTGTAGCGCGTGCTGTGAAGGAATTCGGACAGATTGATATACTGGTGAACAATGCGGCTTACCAGATGTCGCACGAATCATTGCAGGAGATCAGTGCCGAAGAATGGGATTTTACGTTTAAAACGAACGTCTATGCCATGTTTTATCTCTGCAAGGCAGCGGAGCCCTATATGAAACCGGGCAGTTCGGTGATCAATACTACTTCCGTTAATGCTTATACGCCGAAGGCGACATTGATCCCTTATACTACTACCAAGGCAGCCATTCAAAATTTTACGGCTACGCTGGCGCAGTTATGGGGACCAAAAGGTATTCGCGTGAATTGCGTGGCGCCTGGTCCCATCTGGACGCCCCTGATACCCGGCAGTTTCCCGGCCAAACAAAGTAAGGAATTTGGTGCGCAAACGCCGCTGGGCCGTCCGGGACAGCCGGCTGAGCTGGCGCCCATATATGTGTTGCTGGCCAGCCCGGAAAGCAGTTATGTAAGCGGGGCTACGGTGGCGGTTACCGGTGGTATGCCAACGATATAGCAACTGCAGCTTTAAATAAACCACAGATTACACAGATGAAGTACAGTATTCATATATGTAATCTGTGGTAATTTTTTTAAGTACGCAACTGAATTGGTATGTGTATACAGCGCATTGTAGCATGTGATTGCTGTTGCTGCCTCATTTGCACAGGTAATTAAGAAAGCGCAGATTCCAGCATACCGGCTATCTTCTGCAGCAGCGATACATCCATTGAGCCTTTTTTCTCATATATTCCTTCCGGTATTACCGCCCGAAAACTGCCTGATTCATCCCGCTCAAACAACACTTCCGTTTCATCAATCATTACACTGAATTTCCAGGTATATCCCAGGCGAATGAAACGCGTTTCCAGTTCAATTTTTTTACCATTGTGATCTACTTCCAGTACAAACGGATCTTCCATATCCAAAAAATAAGCAGTGAGCAAGATACGAATATTGTACCTGCCCTGGCGCATAACTGGAAGATGGTTGGTTTTCCCTATTGTTCCCGGTAGCAAACAGCATTGATGTTCATCCCGGCCCCTACAGAAGCAAACAGCACCACATCACCGCTGCCAATGTTGTGATCGGGCAGCAAACCTTTTTTGACGAGATGGTACAGGGTAGGTATGGTTGCTACGGAACTATTGCCCAGATAACGGATGCTCATGGGCATTATTCCGACGGGCGGTTGGGCATTATACAGTTTGTACAATTCCTGCACAATGGCAGCGTCCATCTTCTCATTGGCCTGGTGAATAATAATCTTTTTCAGATCGTGGATGGCAATGCCGCTTTTATCCAGGCAGGCTTTCATGGCGCGTGGGGCCTGCGATACGGCATATTCGTACACCTTGCGGCCCTTCATCTTTATGTAATGAGTGTAATTATCACAGGCAGGCGCATAGGTTTTACCGAAATAAATGTAAAAAGCTTCTTCACCACAGTCAGACTGTGTGCAACTGCCCAATATACCGGTATCCTGTTCATGCGTGTCTTTATATTCTATAATACAGGCGCCCGCACCGTCTGCAAACAACATGCTGTCCCGGTCTGCAGGGTCAATCACTTTAGAGAGCGTTTCAGTGCCAATTACCAAACATTTGGAAGCCACACCTGCCCTGCAATTGATATCTGCCTGGATCAAACCCTGGAGCCAGCCGGGGCATCCAAACAACAGGTCAAATGCGATGCAGGAGGGATTTCGTATCCCGAGGCTGAATTTTACCCGCGAAGCCAGGGAAGGCACGCAATCGCTCTGGTGCGAAACGGGCACTACGTTGCCATAGTTGTGGGCAACTATAATCTGGTCCAAAGTTTCGGGGTCAACGCCGCTGTCGGCAATAGCGGCCCGGGCGGCCTCCACGGCCATATCGGAGGCGGTGATTTCCGGAGGTGCATATCTCCGTTCTTCTATGCCCGTTATGGTTTTGAATTTGGATATAATGTCCTGTATGGGAACTTGCAGCGGCCGGGATTCGTTTGTATAAAAAACATGGTCCTTGAATGCTGCATTTTTGATGATCTCCGGCGGGATATAAGACCCCGTTCCGGTTATGACGGATCGCATCATAGAAAATAAACTGGTCTGACAGGTTGAAAAAATTACAATAATGTTGCCCGGCCCCCAAATCGGCATGGAAATGCGGATGGGGGCATGCCTGTTCCGGCCTACTCTTTATCGAAGCTAAGCCGGGTAATTTCGATGCCGCTAAAAATCCGTGCCAGGCCCGGATCTTTTGATTTTTGGTAGCTGGCCAGGTTCGATTGCCCCACTATGCGCCAATAGTTTTTGGATTTTAGTTCGTTGTAATCGGATGTTTTGATAAAAATGCCGGTAAACGGCTTCCTGGTTTTAAAACTGATGCGTAAGGGCGCGTCGATGCCATTGTTGGCTTCCAGGAATTTTTCAATTTGTTCGTTTGTCATATAAAAATTATGGCGCTTCAGCAATAGCTGTTACCTCAGGCAGTCGTCTTGACAAGACCAGTCTTCATGGGGGAAAGCGCGCAGGGTCAGCATCTTTCCGACCTTCTATTCAATACCTGCACGAAGTTTTGACTATAATAGCACAAAGCCGGTGGAGGAGAATATTTAAGTGAATCAAAGATAAGCTTTTTCAAGTATACGGCCGAAGTCTTAAGCCAGACATTAACAGTTTCAATGGGGCAAAAAATTAATGAAACCGGCAACAAATTTTCCTGTAAATTGAGGTATTATTCGTCTTTCCTGGTTATCCCCGGTTTGTAAAGCTCCCCCTGGTTTAGCGGCATTACTGTTAATATTAAACGAAGACGGTATGAATATTTTTGTGAGGAATCTCAATGCCAGAACAACTGCCCAACATTTATGGCAACTCTTTTTGCAATTCGGACAGGTGTTTTCCGTACGACTCGTGATGCATAACAAGGCCGGCGCTGCAGGCGGGGCTGCTTATGTGCAAATGGATAACCAGGCTGCGCTCATCGCAATCCGCGAGCTCGATGGAGTAAATTTTATGAATCATTTTCTGGAGATAATGCCAGAAGAGCGTTAGTTAATGTGTTAACACAAATATGCATGTGGGGTAACGGATTTCGCCTGGCTGCATTTTCGAATGAACACATCAGTTGATTAACAGTTTTCCCACATTCAGTGGATTTGTAATTTTCCTAATTTTTCTTTCTCCCTCGTTTTTGGCGCAAAACTTGCGTTGAAGGGGCGTGGTTTATTCAAAACCAACCTGCTGCTCCGAAACCACCGTAGATAATATTGGTCCAAACTTCCCTGAAAAACGCATCAACGCAAGACTTTAACGAACTAAACACGTACACATGCAAAAGCTATGGCTTTTATGCCTGTTCCTGCCTGCTGCAGCCTTTTCGCAGCAACGGCTGCAGATTACACTTTTTGGTGGCGTATCCAATTACCAGGGCGATCTGCAGGGTAAACCCTTTACCCTGGAACAATCCAATCTCGCCATCGGCGCGGGCATCAGGTATGCGCTTACGCCACATGTTGCGCTTCGTGCAGGTATCAATTACGGGACCATAGAAGCAACCGATGCGCTGAACGAACCCGACCTGCGCTTTCGCAATCTCAGTTTTACGTCGCGTTTGGTAGAAGGCAATGTATTGCTGGAGTACACGCTGTTTGATATGGAGGATAAACTGATTTCCCCCTATGCCTTTGCCGGCATCGGGCTTTTTCACTTCAACCCGTATGCGTTTGATTCGCTGGGCAACAAGGTGTACCTGAAACCACTGAGCACAGAAGGACAGGGACTGCCGCAATATCCCGATCGCAAGCCGTACAAGCTTACGCAATTTGCGATTCCGTTTGGCGCCGGTGTAAAATTTCGGGTGAGTCCCAACACCGTGCTGGCATATGAAGTGGGACTGCGTAAAATATTTACCGACTACCTTGATGATGTAAGTACCACGTATGTTGATCAGGCCACATTGTTACAGGAACGCGGACCGAAAGCAGTGGAAATGGCATATCGTGCTGCAGAAAAAGAAGGGGCTCCTGCATATCCCGCAGATGGTACAGTGCGTGGCGGATCGAAATACAAAGACTGGTATTATTTCACCGGCATTACATTATACATAGGCCTGAATACCGGTAACGGATTTTTGCCGGGGAGAAGAGGAAGCCAGTATGGGTGTCCTGCGCCGGTGTATTAGTTCCATCTTTCCGCCTTACTTTTGCGCATGGCTTATCGCAACCTGCAGCATTTTATCCAAACTTTAGAGAAGGCCGGAGAACTGGTCCGCATCAAAACCTACGTTGATCCCAAACTGGAAATGGCAGAAATCACCGACCGCATGAGTAAAACCTCCGGCGGCGGCAAGGCTTTGCTGTTTGAAAATACCGGCTACGATTTCCCGGTACTGATGAACGCTTATGGCAGTGAACGCAGGATGTGCCTGGCGCTCGGCGTGCAGCGGTTAGACGATATAGCGGCAGAGATTGAAAGCCTGTTCAAATTACTGGCTTCGCCCAAAGAAAGTATACTGGACAAGCTGAAAGTATTGCCGCAGCTGTCCCGCTTTGCATCGTGGATGCCCCGCGTAAAAAGCGGTCGCGGTGAATGCCAGGAAGTGGTGATGACCAATCCTGACATTACCCGCCTGCCGGTAATCACCTGCTGGCCCAAAGACGGCGGTCCCTTTGTTACGCTTCCTGTAATTCATACCAAAGATCCCCTTACCGGCGTACGCAATGTAGGCATGTATCGCATGCAGGTGTTTGGCGCCACGCTTACCGGTATGCACTGGCACAAGCACAAGGTGAGCGCCCGCCATTTCAATGAATACAAAAAGCTGAACAAAAGAATGCCGGTGGCCGTAGCCCTCGGAGGTGACCCCGTATATGCTTATTCCGCCACAGCACCGTTGCCGGACAATGTGGATGAATACATGCTGGCGGGCTTTCTCCGCAAGAAAAGGGTAGAGCTGGTACGCTGCATTACGCAACCCGAAGTGGAAGTGCCGGCCGATGCCGATTTTATTATCGAAGGATATGTTGACCCGGCCGATGAACTGATTTGGGAAGGGCCTTTCGGCGATCATACCGGTTATTATTCCTTACCCGACTGGTACCCACGGTTTCATATAACCGCAATTACCCACCGGAAAAATGCGGTGTATCCCGCCACCATTGTAGGCATACCGCCGCAGGAAGATGCCTGGCTGGGCAAAGCAACGGAGCGAATTTTCCTGGCGCCCATTAAAATGACGATGGTGCCTGAGATTATCGATATGGACATGCCGGTGGAAGGCGTTTTCCATAATCTCGTTATAGCAAAAATCAACAAGGAATATGCAGGCCAGGGACAAAAAGTGATGAACGCCATGTGGGGAGCAGGGCAGATGATGTTTAATAAAATTCTTGTACTGGCATCACAGACTGCCGGCGCAAAAGATTATCCGCTGACCGATTATTTGAAACTGGCGCAGGATGTTTTCCGCAACCTGAACCCTGCCACGGACATCTATTTTTCCCAGGGACCCATGGACGTGCTGGACCATAGTTGCAGCAAACTGGGTTTTGGTGGAAAAATGTGTATCGACGGCACATTCAAAACCGATGAAGAGCAGGACGACAGCTATTATTTTCTCCCGCCCGACTATGAATTTGATAAAAGCAAATTAACCGCGCAATTCCCTGAAATACGTTCGGTAAACGATGCCCTTATTGCCCGCGATATTCCCTGCCTGATTGTGTCTGTGGAAAAGAACCGGCCGGGACATATCCGCGCGTTGCACACACAACTTTGTCAATCGGGGCTGATAGAAGGCATCAAACTGGTATTGTACGTAGAGCACACAGTGGATGCTACCGACCTTCCCGTAGCGCTCTGGCGTTTTTGCAACAACCTTGATCCGCGCCGCGACCATTACCTCGCAGAACTGCCTTCGGCACACCAGCCCGGCAAACGCTGGGCCTGCATGGGCCTTGACGGTACCATCAAAACCAAAGCATTCGACAATTTCCAGCGCGACTGGCCGAATATCATTGTGGCCGACGATGCAACCATTGCGGCTGTAGATAAGAAATGGAATGAACTGGGCATCGGACCGTTTATTCCATCGCCCTCACTGAAATACAAAGACCAGTTATACGGTGAAGATGCGGTAGTGAAGTAAAAAAGAAAAAAGGCATGGCGCCTTCTTTCTTGCTTATTGTTTTTTCACCACTATCCGTTGCGCCTCATCCAACATAATATCGTCGAAGAATTTTTTTACAGCGGCATAGTCGGCTGCGGGTATGCGATGACGTTGTAATACCAGTTTTGCCGTTGAATACACTGCCCTTTCCGATTCATTGAACCAGTATTGGGTGCTGTAGGTGGCGTGCGGACAGCTCAGTTCTTTTTCTTTGGGCAATGCTTCAATGGTATATCCTTCGGGCAGTTTGAATACAGTGGTATCGGTTTGTATCAGCGGATTGCGGAAGAAATAATCCAGTTTACGGTTATCGGCTTTGGGCAGTTTCCGGTCCCAGAATTTGTACATGCGCAGGCTGATGAACAGCTTGTTGCCTGCAATGAATTCCGGCACTTTTTCAAATGACAGATCAATGGCGGTAGTGTGCAGGTCATCGGTTGACAACTTGCTCATGTTAAAGTAATCGGGTTGTTTAAAGCCGATGCCGTGTACAATGAATTCTTTCTGATCGTCTTTTTTCTCCGTGATCATGTAGTCCATCATTTCGCGGTAGCGGCCTTTGGTGCTGACCAATGCCTTTGCTTCACCCTGGCCGTCTGCTTTCAGCGTTACGGTGGTGTGCAGTGCGAATATATTGTCTTCCGGCTTGCTGGAAGGAGTAGGCACCAGCACGCCGCCTTCTTCCGTAATCAGCAGGGCATTGCGGTTTTCGGTAAATGTGCCCAGCTTGCCGAATGCTGCCGTATTGCTGGTACATTCCAACCATATGGTGTCTTTGCCCTGGGGCACACAGAGAATTACATGGTTAAAATGGTTGGCCGGAAAATCGGGATCAACCGGCGCCTTGTTGTATTCGGCATTGATAATGGCCACATAGCTTTTGATGCCAACTGCCTTGAGGGCAGCTTTCATGTAATTGCTGAGCGCCTTGCAATCGCCATATTTTTTGTTATCGGTAAATTCAGCAGAAAAAGGTTTTAATCCGCCAATGCCCAATTGAATACTTACATAGCGGAAATTCTTTTGCATGTACTGGTAAATGGCCTTGATCTTTTGCGTTTCATCGGGAATATCCTTTACCAGGTCGCGGAAAAAGTTTTTGCGCGCTTCGGGCAGTTCGTCCAGTCCCTTGTACAGATTGCCGATCCACTCGCCAAAGCTTTTCCAACTGCTGCAATCACCTGTATAACCATAATAGGCGAAGCGGTTGGGCGCCAGCCGTATGGCAGGAAAGCGGCTTTCTGCACTTACAGCGCCTTCTTCATTTTCTATGGGTGAAAGATTGCTGACCGTCCATTTATAGATCTTGTATTTTCCCTCTTCCGTTACTTCCGGCTTGAGACTGATATTTTGCTCCTTGTAGCGCAGGTCAAGATCTTTTGGCACTTTGGCGATGAAAGAGGCTATTTCCACGCCTACGCCCGGCGACAGCACATAAAATGACGGATAGGTGAGGGTGCCCCTGAATTTCAGTTCATACTTATATTCCACCGTTACCGGGAAATTACTTGCCGGCACGGAGAAGTAAGTGTAGTAGCCGTCTTCTATCAGGCCCTCGCCGGACGCCTGTGTAGCCATGTCTTTCTTTCTGTATCTGCCAATCTGTTTGCCGGCATCATTGTATACCTTGATTTCAGCATCAGCAAGCGAAACATATCTGGAGGTGTACTGCGCAAAATGCAGGGCATCTTTACCATCGGCATCCAGCATGGTTACCACGCGGTGTATTTTGAGAGACGCTTCATTCAAATCTGCTACTTCAAAAAATGAATTTTCGTACCTCGTTACTATGTGAGCGTTCTTGCGCAGCGGCTCGGAAATGGTGCTCAGCACATAGCTGATATTCTGCACAAAAGCTGGGGCAGCTACAAGCAACAGGGAGGCGGCCAATAGCAATTTCTTTTTCATGGTCGTTGGTTTATTGCAGCCAGCACAGGGCATCGGGGTACCTGCACCGGTACTTTCATCAAGGGTTGGTTTCTTTCCGGATGGCGATCTGTTCGTTCAGCAGATCGAACAATTTTTTGTAAAATTCCTTAAACTCCGGGTATTCCTGCACGGAATAGAAAGGTTTTTTGAATTCCAGGATAATGCGGGCCGATAATTGTTTTTTGTCGGCGGCTATGAACCGGGTAATGGCTATGCTGGTATCGGGCATAATCATGCGCACATTTTTGGGCAGTGCGTCAAACGCGTAGCCGTCCGGTATGTTGATGCTGACCACAAAATTGTACATCTGGGTAGCGCCGAAAAACACGTCCGAAAAGCGGTTATCGGCTACAAACGGGTTCTTTTCCAGCCCGGTGAACAGGTTGATGGAAAAATACTTGTAATCGCCCGAAGAACTTACGGGGAGCGAGAAGTTTATTTTCTGCACCAGGGGTAAGGAGTCAACGTCTTCATTTTCCAGTGTGAAATCTTCCAGTTGCAGACCGGGTATGGAAGAGGTAAAGTAAGCATTTTTGAATTCATCCTTGCTTTTTTTCAGCAGGGGTATTCTTTTGATGCGCGAGTAATCGTAGCTGTTCACAACGGCTTCGCCCTTCAGTATACCTTCTTCGCTAAGGTCGGCGCGCAGCAGCACCACATCGCGGAAGCGTTGGTTTTCGTCCCACAATACCGTCCAGCCCCAGTCGTAGGTATCAATCTTGTTGATGATCAGTCCTTCGCTGAACATAACGTCGTAGGGAATCAGTCGTGCGGGCGTGAACTTTTCGGTAGCGTCCAGTACGTATACTTTATTGTTGATGGTAACGTGGGCCATTACTTTGTTGAATTGCCGTGTTTCGGCAATGCCGGTGTTCACCCTGCCATTATCGCGGGTGCTTACCAATACCGGTTTGCAATCGAGCCCTGCATCCTTGAGCAGGTTAACGAGAATCATATTGATTTCGCCGGTAGTTCCCTTGCGGTCTTTCCATGCCGACCGGATGCCATCCTGTGCATAGATGCCTTCAATTTCATTCCACTGCATGTTTTTGCGCACATAGTCGTGCACCAGCACCATGCGCTGGTAGGGATCTTTTACTGTTTTCAGGGCTGCGTCAAGGTCGTCGGTGCGCGGGATGTTGCGTTTCAACTGTAATCCGAAATCTTCATCCTCCATCAACCCCCTGATCACCTGCACCCAGTTGCGCACCAGGTTGATCCTGGGCTGCGAGGGCGGGTTGATGGCGAGGGGACGCACTTCAAGCCGTTGCAAATAGTCGTCATCGCAACTGATATACGGTTCGTCGCGCAGGGCCGGGATGTTTTTCATGGAATAGGTCTGGATATCGCGGGTTCCCCTGGAATCGGTCTTGCGTTCATAGGGCAATATGCACACCGGGGAAGCATACAGTTCAATTTCACGGGGCATATCGATCTTGTACCTGCTGTATTTTACCGGGATGCCCTTTTGAAAACGCCAGTTGGCAATACCTACATTGGTGTGGGTGTATTTGTATTCGATCACGCTTCCTGCCTTTACTTCAGGAAAGGTGAACACCATTTCATAGTAGTATTTGTTGATCTTTTTCTGATAGATCAGTTTCTTTTCCACTTTCGATACCACCATATTCCCGGAGGGATCGAGGTTGTAGGTTTGCGCCGTGAGGTTTTTGATGGTTTCATCGTTTTTGAAACCGACATAACGGAGATGAACATCCGCCAGTCCTTTTCCTTTATCTTTCAGGATTTTGATGCGTACATGTTTTTCGAGGTCAAAAGTCACGCCAATGCTTGAAAAGGTACAGTACAATTCACCTACGTCGAACAACGCCACAGCTTCGGCGTCCGGGTCAAAATCGCAGGTGGTCATTTCCAGTTCGGCTTTTTCAACTTTTCCAAAATCAGGCACATCTTTGTCGCGTTGACTAAAAGTGCTCAGGGCAAGCAACGTACAGGCGGCCAGGGCAATTAACTTCTTCATAGAAGGTATTTTGGGGTTTGGTTAGATACTGTTGTACCGGACAGGACATATGCGCCCCGGTCCCTGGTTTTCATTTAAGGTCTGGCAGCGGTTTTTCTCCGCAAAACGATCTGTTCATTCAGGATATCTGTCATCTTCTTATAAAATTCCTTTAAGGCCGCGTATTCTTATGCAACGAAGACGGGCCGGTTCGTTAGAACAATATATCGTACAGACAACCTGTTTTGTTCTTTTTCAAAAGTGCTCATGCGCGTGATGCTGATGCTGGTGTCGGGCATGATCAGCCTGATATCACGCGGCAGGGTTTCGGGTTGCCATCCTGCGGGCAGTGTTACTACGGCGTTCACGACCAGATGCTGGCGGCAACCATAATCGATATTGGTAAAACGCGTGTCGGAGAGGAAAGGATTTTTTTCCAGTCCTGTAAACAGGTTCAGGCTCAGCAAATGATAATGGCCGGTATTGGTAACGGGCATTGAAAATTTGAACTGCTGCACCAGCGGAAGCGTATCAGTATCGAGGTTCTTCAGCTCCAGGCTGTCGATCTTCAGGCCCGGTACATTTTTCAAATAATATTCTTCGGAAAATTTATTCTTGTCCCTGTGGTAACTGCGTTCGCGCATGATGCGCGAATAGTCGTAGCTGGTAACGAGGACTTTTCCCTGCAGGTGCATGTTGTTGTCTACTGCTGTTTCCTGTATTTACAAAGTTTTATTGGTGAATGTGCCGGTTGATGTTTAGCTTTGTTCTTTCGCGCGGCCGGCCCGTCACCAGGTGTGATTTACCGGTACAAGACACAGCAATTTCAGCAGTATAAAATCTATAGCAATAATAAGGAAAATATGGTTACGGGTAGGGTTAAATGTGTACATGGTTTAATTGTTAAATGGAAATATTGATAAATTTTCATAAGTATAGACAAGCAGGTTATATTTTAACAAACCGGCAACTTTATCATTTAACCAACGGTAACAAAGCAGTTTTAAAAAACATATGTACATGATCGTGAAGGCTTCTTTTATGGTGTTCTGGTGTATAGCAATAGCGGGCTGGGGATGTGGTTCTCAAAAGAAAAGCAACGGCGACAATGCAGCGTCGCCCGCTGCCCATGCCACTGGTAAGGCCGAAGTAAATACATTGTTGTGGGAAATCAGTGGTAACGGTTTGAAAAAGCCTTCCTACCTGTTTGGCACCATGCATATCCTGTGTGCGGAAGATGCGCAGTTGAGCGAAAACCTGCAGCAAATCATTAAGAACGCCGATGTGATTTATTTTGAGCTGGACATGGACGATATGCAACAAATGCTGGGCGCTTTGAAATACCTGCGCATGGCAGACGGGCAAAAGATTTCCGAATTGCTTACCCCGGAAGAATATGCGCGCGTGGAAAACTATTTCAAACAACTTACGCTGCCCATGCCGCTGTCGCTGCTCAATCGCTTCAAACCATATTTTCTTTCCAGCCTGATTGGTGAACGCATTCTTACGTGTGAACAGAAAAATGGTATGGAAATGCAGATTATGGGGGAAAGCAAAAAATATGAGAAAGAAATCAAAGGCCTGGAAACTATGGAATTCCAGGCGGGCATATTCGACAGCATTCCCTACGCCAAGCAGGCCAAGGACCTGGTGAACTATATCGACAGCATCGACAACTACAAGAAGGTAATGCTGGAAATGGTAGAGGTGTACCGCAACCAGGACCTTTCCCGGATGGACTCACTGATGCATAAAAGCGATCCCGGTATGGAAGAGTATATGGATTTGCTGGTGTATAACCGCAACCGCCGGTGGGTGGATTTGATGCCTGGACTGATGGCGGAGCAATCGATTCTCTTTGCAGTAGGTGCCGGTCACCTGCCCGGCGAACTGGGTGTGATCAATTTGTTGCGGAAGAAAGGATACCAGGTGAAACCGCTCGAGAACTAACGAATATGCAAATGTGCTGATTGTTGAATGTGATCAAACGGTGTGATCATCCAATCAATCAGCACATTTGCCAGTTTCATCCATTTTATGCGGAGCAGATGCCGGTACCTGCCTCCACGCAATGGTAAGGCGGGTCCAATCAGCACATCAGCCTGCCAGTTGTTTATTCGAATCTTTCCAGGTTGCTGAAAAAGAAATCTGCTTCAATCCTGGCGTTTTCGTCGCTATCGCTGCCATGGATGGCGTTTTCTCCAACGGAAGTGGCAAATAACTTACGGATGGTGCCTTCCTCGGCCTGTGCGGGATTGGTGGCGCCGATCAGTTTGCGGAAGGAAGCCACTGCGTCTTCTTTTTCGAGGATGGCGGCAATAATGGGGCCGCTGCTCATAAATTCCACCAGTTCGCCATAGAAAGGCCGCTCTTTGTGCACCGCATAGAATTCACCGGCTTTTTCACGGCTCAGGCGGGTCATTTTGAGAGATATTATTTTAAAGCCTGCCTTGATGATTTTATCCAGAATAGCACCGGCATGGCCATTTTTCATAGCGTCCGGTTTGATCATTGTGAACGTTCGGTTGCTCATATAATTTTCTTCAATTTAGGGCGCAAAAATACCACGAAGGCCCAAAGAGACAAAAAGGGACGAAGAATTATTTGTATCCCCCGTTCAAAACTAAATTGGGTTTTTGCCAATTATTTCTGCAACTTTGCCGCGCTTCATGAAGGAAATCAGCGAAATATATCCATTACTTACTACTCCGCGTAACATAGTGATCACCATGCATCAAAAGCCTGATGCAGACGCTATGGGGTCCGCGCTGGGGCTGTACCATTTTTTATTGACGTTCGGCCACCAGGTCACGGTGATATCGCCCACCAACTGGGCAAAATGGCTCGACTGGATGCCGGATTGCAATAAAGTAGTGGACTATGAACTCCACCGCGACAAGGCAGAAGGTATACTGCATGCGGCAGAGTGGGTATTCTGCCTCGACTTTAATGCGCTGGTGCGGGCCAAGCATATGGCCCCTTCCTTGCAGAAAGGCAGTTTTACCCGCATATTGATCGACCACCATCAGCAACCGGAAACACAATATTTTCACTACGGCATCAGCAACACGGCCAAAAGCTCTACCTGCGAAATGATCTACGATTTTATCGTAGCATCGGGGTATAGCGACCGCATTACCATACCCATTGCCGAATGCCTGTATGCGGGCGTAATGGCCGATACCGGCTCTTTCCGTTTCCCGGCGGCCAGCACCCATGTGCATATGATGGTGGCCGACCTGAAACAACGCGGACTGCAGCATACCCGAGTGCATGAAAATGTGTACGACAATTTTTATGAAAACCGGTTACGGTTTATCGGTCACGTGCTGCTGTACCGTATGGAGATTTATTATGAATACAACACCGCACTGATTGCGATCTCCAAAAAAGATTTGTTGCGTTTTGAAATAAAGACCGGCGATACCGAAGGGCTTGTCAATTTCCCGCTGAGCATCCAGGGCATCAAACTGGCTGCGCTGGTAATTGACCGCGATGAGGAACGCAAATGGAGTTTCCGCAGCAAAGGCGATTTTGACGTTAATGTTTTTGCCCGCAAATACTTCGAAGGAGGCGGCCATATGAACGCTTCCGGTGGTCGCAGCAGCGCCCCGCTGGATGTAACCGTTCAACACTTTCTCGCCGCCATGAAAGAAAATGCCGTATTGTTACAGTAGGAAAATAAACATTCACACATCATTTTATCAACAACCATACACAATGAAAAAAACGACTTTTATATTGCTGGGCCTGGCCCTGGTGCTGATGACCGGATGCGACAGCAATGGCTTCAGGAGAACGCGCAGCGGTTTGATGTATAAGATCATCTCCGAAAAAGACGCACAACCCGTAAAGCGTGGTGACTGGCTGAAGGTAAATCACAAACAAACCGTGCGCGACAGCGTGCTGCAGGAAAGTTACAATTCCGTACCGGCTTATGTGCCGGTTGACAGTGTGCCTGCCACCTACCAGGTAGCGGAAGTGTTTCCGTTGCTGCACAAAGGTGATAGCGCCGTGATCGTGTTGTTTGCCGACAGCATTTACAAAAAACAGGGTGGCCTGCCGCCGTTCCTCTCACGCAAAGACAAAGTTATTCTTACCCTCAAGGTAGTGGATGTTTTTACCAGCGACAGCGCCAAATCAGCCGATGAAATGGCTACCTGGAATGCCTTTCAGCAAAAGCAGCAGGAAGAATTTGAAAGCCGCAAGGAACCTACCATCAGGGAAATTGAGGAATACCTTGCTTCCAACAATATTAAATACGTGAAAACGCCCAAGGGCACCTACATAGTGATCAAAGAAGAGGGTAGCGGTCCACATGCCGACAGTGGCAAGATTGCCGAAGTGCTGTACAGGGGCACCATGTTCAAAACTGGCAAGCAGTTCGACAGCAATATGGACGGCAGCAGACCTCCTTTTTCTGTGCGGGTGGGATTGCGCACCGTGATTGAAGGTTGGGAAGATGCCCTTCCTTACTTCGGCAAAGGCGGCAAAGGTACCTTGTACATTCCATACTGGCTCGCGTATGGATCACAACCCCAGCCGGACAATACGCCATATGCCAACCTGGTGTTTGATATTGAAGTGGTAGATGTAAAAGACGCAAATGCTGACCAGCAAAAAGGCGGTGCCAGGACACCGGATGCCGGCCAGCAAAAAGCTGCACAGCAGGCGCCGGAAAATAAGTAAGTATATAGCTCCAGCAATAAAAAGGCAGCAGCCAGGTTGCACCTGCTGCTGCCTTCTTTTTTGCCATTCTTATACTGCGTTCTTCATAGCCTCCACCAGTTTCACTGCTTCTACTGCTTCCTTCACATCGTGTACACGCAGGATATGCGCGCCATGTAGCAATCCGATGGTATGCAGTACCGTTGTGCCGTTGAGCGCTTCGGCAGCAGTAATGCCCAGTGTTTTCCATACCGTAGACTTGCGCGAAATGCCCAGCAATATCGGGCAGTCCAGCACCTGCAACAGTTGCAGTTGCCGCAGCAATTCAAAATTGTGTGGGATCGTTTTGCCGAACCCAAAGCCGGGATCAATAATAATGTCTTTGATACCTGCCTGCCTGCATTGTGCTGTTCGTTCAATAAAAAAATCCAGCACTTCCTGCACCAGGTTTTGATATTCCGGGTTGTCCTGCATGGTTTCGGGCGTGCCCTTCATATGCATGCATACATAGGGCACATTGAGTCGGGCTACGGTGGCCAGCATATTGCCGTCGAACAAACCGGCACTGATATCATTTACCATGCAGGCGCCAGCCGCCACGGCTTCCTGCGCTACCCTTGACCAGTAAGTGTCTATGGAAATATAAACTTCAGGAAATCGCCGGTGTATGGCGCTGATGGCGCCCATTACACGTTGCAATTCTTCTTCAGCACTGATGCGTACGCTGCCCGGCCGCGTACTTTGTCCGCCGATATCCAGTATGGCAGCGCCTTCAGCCAGCATCTGCTCGGCCTGCTTCAATAATTGCGCTTCACCGTAAACACGGCTGCCGGCATAAAAACTGTCGGGGGTGGTATTAATTATTCCCATGACCAGCGGTTTATCCACAACCAGCAACCGGCCACAGCAATTGAGTGTAAACATTAGGCGATGTTCGTTACTTTTGAGCGAATATATGCAGTAGTCGATTCAAATACCACAAAGGAGGAAAAGAAGCTATAACTATTATGACTGATACAAACCAGCAGTACGACGCGGCAGTACAAGCATGCAGAGATATTTTTCTGAAAAAGACCAGAGATTATGGCACTTCCTGGCGTGTGTTGAGACCTATATCTATCGTAGACCAGATTTTCATCAAGGCGCAACGGATCCGTACCATCCAGGAAAAAGGCGTTCACCTGGTAAATGATAATGTTACGGACGAATTCAAAGGCATCCTGAATTATGCAGTGATCGGGTTGATCCAGAACAGCCTTCGCAGCGAAGCGGTGGAAGAATTGCCCGTAAGCAAGGTGGAAGAACTATTTGATGAAAAGATTGCCGAAGCAAAACGCATCATGCTGGATAAGAACCACGACTATGGCGAAGCCTGGCGCGATATGAGCCAGGAAAGCTTTACCGATCTTATTCTCATGAAGCTGATGCGCATCCGCCAGATATTATTAAATGACGGCAAAACCTTGATCAGTGAAGGGATTGATGCTAACTTTATAGATATTATTAATTATTCTGTATTTGCGTTAATATTGATAGCCGAAGGGAAACATAAAGGATAAGTTTGCTCCTGAATTCATAGACCATATTCATCATGAAAATAGTATTGAACGTATCCCGGATAATTGTAGGCGTACTGTTTATATTCTCTGGCCTGATCAAAGCGAATGACCCGCTGGGACTGAGTTATAAAATGCAGGAGTTTTTTGAAATATGGGGCTGGCATTGGCTGAACGATTATTCGCTGGCGCTGTCCATTGCCATGATCGCATTTGAGATTATTGCCGGCGTGGCGGTGCTGGTGGGTTGGCAGATGCGTTTGTTCAGCTGGTTGCTGTTGTTGCTGATCCTGTTCTTCACCTTCCTTACCGGTTATGCCCTGTTCTCCGGGAAAGTGCGCGAATGTGGTTGCTTTGGTGATTGCATTCCCCTGACCGCCGACCAGTCGTTTATGAAAGACGTGGTATTGCTGGCCCTGATCGGACTGGTGTTTGCGTACCGCAACACCATAAAACCAGCACTGAGCCGGCGCAACAGCATTGTGGTATTGTTCTTTACTGCTGTATTCTCTATCGCGCTTCAATTTCATGTGCTGGCGCACCTGCCCATTCTCGATTGCCTGCCTTACAAGAAGGGGAATAATATCGTGGAAAAAATGAACATCCCGCCCGGTGCGGTTCCTGACAGTACGGTGATCACGTTTGTATACAACAAGGGCGGGCAGGAAGTGGAATTCACCGCCAGTGAATTTCCCGAAGATTTTGACGATTCCCTCTACCAGTTTGTAAAACGTTACGATAAGGTAGTGCGAAAAGGAAATGCAGAACCAGCCATCAAGGATTTTTCCCTGGTTACTTTTTATGGTAATGACACCACGAAAGCGTTGCTCACCGAAGACCGGTATCAATTGTACCTGTTCCTGAAAGATGGTTATAAAACCGGCAGCTGGACCGAAGCGCTCGACGCCATCATGCGCACAGCAGAACAAAAGAAGATCGATGGCATCATGGTTACCAGTCTTCCGCTGGAAGCATTGCGCCACCAGCCGCCGGATGTGTTTTACGCATTCACGCCCGTGCAATGCGATGTAGTGGCCATTAAAACGGCAGCGCGCGCCAATCCTGCTTTGTTCCTCGTTAAAAACGGAACTATCCTGGAGAAATGGAGTTACTTTGATTTTGGCCGGGCATTGGAAGCAGTGGCCAAACTGCCGGAAAATCCGGCGCGTATTGAGCCCGTACCGGCAGAACAGGTAACTGATTCCACTGCTGTGCAATAAAAAATTCTTTACCACCCGTGTTACGATATTTCACCAGGCGAATTTTTTACGGCATGTTGGTGATGCTGGGCGTGGTGGTGCTGGTATTTTTCCTGTTTCAGGGCTTTGGCGACCCGGCCAGGCTGTTGCTGGGGCAAACCGCTGATGCCGCCACGCAGGAAAATATCCGTAAGGAATTATACCTGGACCAACCCACCTGGAAACGTTTCTTATTATACCTGAACGATGTTTCTCCCATAGGCATTCATGATGAAAAGGAAATTGAAGCCAAAAAACTGAAAGGTTTTTTTATTGGTGGCGAAGCGAAAATCGGTATCAAGCTGCCTTATCTCCAGCGATCGTATCAAACGCGGAAAGATGTATGGACCATATTGATGGAAGCCTTGCCCGGCACGCTGCTGCTGGCGCTGGCGGCCATTGTCATTGCCATCGTACTGGGTATTCCGTTAGGCGTAACGGCCGCCGTGAAAAAAGATACCTGGATGGACACCTCCGCCATTTTTGCCAGCGTACTGGGCATTTCTGCGCCATCTTTTTTCATGGGTATTATCATAGGCTATGTGTTCGGTTTTGTGTTAAGTGATATAACAGGATTAAGTCTTATCGGTAACTGGTTTGAATTGGATGAAGCCACGGGCGAGCGTTACCTGTCGCTGCAAAACCTGGTATTGCCCGCGGTTACGCTGGGCATTCGTCCGCTGGCCATCATAACGCAGCTTACCCGCAGCGCCATGCTGGACGTGCTGAACCAGGACTATATCCGTACCGCCTATGCGAAAGGACTATCGCGCCGCAGCGTTATATGGAAACATGCGTTGCGCAATGCCCTTAATCCTGTGATCACCGCTGTTACCGGGTGGTTTGCAGAACTGCTGGCAGGCGCTTTTTTTGTAGAATACATTTTTGGATGGAAAGGCATCGGCAAGGTGACCGTGGATGCGCTGGACAAGCTGGATTTTCCAGTGGTGATGGGTTCAGTTTTGCTGACTTCGTTTTTCTTTATTGTGGTAAATATTTTTTCGGATTTCCTGTATGCAGCTGCCGATCCGCGGGTGCGTATACAATAGTTCTCATGCGCAGTGTTACCGGATCACCACTTCTTTCACTACGTTTTCTCCCAAAGCTTCATTTACGCGTTGCAGGATTTTTTCTTTCTGGTATAACAATTCCTGTTTTAAAGGTGCTACGCTGGTGGTGATGTACAGTATGTTGCCGTGTATCTGGATATTGTCGGTATAGCGGGCGATGGTTTTGCCCATCATTTTCTCCCATACCTCTTCAATTTGCATGGCTTGCACAGCGCCTTTCAGGCGGCTTTTGCTCAGGAAAGATTTGAGCGCATCGCCCAATGAATATTCTCCCATGGACGCAAATTAGGAAAACAGGCGTATAAGTAGGGCAGCTGTGCATAAACAGCTGGCCGCAATGGCCAGTAAGGCGGTAAAACATCCCTGCTGTTTGCTGTTGGTGGCGCCACCTGGCATTACAGACATCCTGCTTGCATTGGAAGCCAGTATTTCCGTGCGACTGGCATACTCCGGTTTTACGCAACGGATGAGGTCGTAGCCTGCATCGCTCACCAGCCATTCGTAGGGTTGGAAACAAAGCACCTGGCCGTCACGTTTTTCTTCCATTTCCACGGATTTTTTCAGCAGTTCGAGCGCATAACGGCGCAATCCTTCCTTGTTGGCGCGGATAGCACCATATTCGCCGGTATCATCCGTTTCGAAGGAAAAATAGGCTACTGCGGGGTCAGACACAGATTCCAGGCAGTCAATGACAGATCTCATGGGGTTTGATATGGTCATAACAATCGTGTTGCACAGTGAATTTAAACCTTTCAATGTGATCACGAGGCAGGCGCAGGTAATTTCGTCAATTTTTTGATCAAAATACCCGGATATTGGGAGAAAAAGGTTGGTAACCTGGTTACGAAGGGGAAGATGGAGGGGTTGGGGGAATGGATGAGTGGTTATGGGCCGGCTCATGATGGAATTTTCACCAGTTGCCAGGGTTGATTAAGGGCATCGAAATGTTTGCGGATTCTTTCTTCGTGGGTGTCGGTGATAAATAACTGACCGTTGTTTTCAACACATACGCGGGTGAGGAGGTTGTGCATGCGGTTTTCGTCCAGTTTTTCAAAAACATCGTCCAGCAGGAGCAGGGGAGGGAAGCGGTTGGCCGTTTTGAGCGTTTCGAACTCTGCCAGCTTCAGCGCAAACAGGAGGCTCTTGCGCTGGCCCTGTGAGGCAATGGATTTGAAAGGCTGTTCTTTCAGGCGGACCACGATATCGTCGCGGTGAATGCCGCCGTGGGTGCGCTGGGTGATGAGATCTTTATCGCGCAGGTTAACCAGCAGTTGGTCGAACGGCGTTTGCAGCAACTGGCTTTCATAACTGAGCGAAATCGGTTCTTCCACGCCGGCGATTTGTTTATAGCAGGCATATACCTGCGGAATAAATTCCTGCAGGAAAGTTTTTCTTTTCTGAAAAATCTGTTCGCCCAAGCGCACCAGCTGTTCATCGTACACCTGCAGCAGCGGTATATTGACCGTTCGTTTTTCGGCCATGGATTTGAGCAGGCTGTTGCGTTGCTGTAATACTTTGTTGTAATCGATCAGTTGCCGGAGATATGCTGCATCCAGTTGCGAGAGGAGGGCGTCGAGCAAACGGCGGCGGTCTTCGCTGGCGCCCGTGATGAGCTGTACATCATCAGGCGCGATGATCACGCAGGGCAGCCGGCCGATATGGTCGGCAAACCGGCTTACAGGTTCGTGCTGAACCAGGAACTCTTTTCGTCCCGTTTCCCGCAGGATACACACTACTTCGAGGGGCTGTCCATCCTTTTCGAAATAAGCTTCTATGCGGAAACCTGCTTCGCCGGTATGCACATGCTGGCTGTCGGATTTGGAAAAATAGCTGCGGGTAAAGCAGCAGTAATAAATGGCATCGAGCAGGTTGGTCTTGCCTACGCCATTCGGTCCGCAAATGCCCGTAATGCGCCCGCTGAAGGCAAACTGTGCCTGCCGGTAGTTTTTAAAATTGACGAGCGATATTTTTTTCAGTAGTAGCAAATGCGGTCCTGGTTCTGGGTTTGCCTGCCGGGATGCGGAACGTCTGGCTCCGGCTTCTTCCTGCGCAAGATACTTGGTTTCCGCTTTTGTCTTCGCACCTCATTGCAAACCAACCAGAAACCCGAAATGGTAACCGGGAAACATTCTATCCGAAACACAAATTTTCCCCTATCTTTGCGGCTCAAATTTTTGTACCAGTGGCCACCAAATTTTCGAAAGACACCTATTTGTATTGGTATGAGCTGATGCAACTGATCCGGCAGTTTGAACTGACCGCAGAGGAAAAGTATAAGATGGAAGGAAAGATCCGCGGCTTTTTCCATGCGTATGTCGGACAGGAAGCTATTGCAGCAGGCTGTATGACCGCTACCCGCCTTGAAGATCCCTTTGTTACCGGTTACCGCGACCATGGACTGGCGCTTGCCAAGGGCATTTCGCCGGAAGCCTGTATGGCTGAATTGTATGGTAAAGCAACCGGCTGCGCCAAAGGGAAGGGCGGCAGTATGCACTTTTTTGGCAAGGACGTTTATTTCTTTGGAGGGCATGGTATTGTGGGCGCGCAAATTGGCACCGGCGCCGGACTGGCATTTGCAGAAAAATACAAGGGTACCGACAATGTAGCGCTAACCTTCTTTGGTGATGGCGCTGCACGCCAGGGTATCATGCACGAAGTGTTCAACATGGCTATGACCTGGAAGCTGCCCGTAATATTTCTCTGCGAAAACAACAACTACGCTATGGGTACTTCGGTTAAGCGTACCAGTAACGTAGTAGACATTTACAAACTGGCAGATGCTTACGAAATGCCCGGCGATTCCGTTGACGGTATGAGTTGCGAAGCCGTACACGAAGCGGTAGCACGCGCCGTGAAAAGAGCCCGCCAGGGTGATGGTCCTACACTGCTGGAATTAAAAACTTACCGCTATAAAGGGCACTCCATTTCCGACCCGCAAAAGTACCGCACCAAAGATGAAGTGGAAGAATACAAGCAACGCGACCCCATACAACTGGTGCAGAATACCATTCTGAAAAACAAATATGCTACGAAGGAAGATCTGGAAGTAATCGACAAGCGCGTGGCGGACAAGATAGCGGCTTCTGTGAAATTTGCAGAAGAATCGCCCTTTCCGAGCGATGACGAAGTGCTGAAGGATATTGTAATGCAACCGGATTATCCCTTTATTGTAGATTAACAACAATAGCAAGAGGAACAGGGAAGCAGGCATGCAGTTCCTGCTTGCCTGTTCACTATATAAACACTCCTAAACAAACACAAACATCAATTCATGGCTACTGAAGTGAAGCAGAAACAGGCGACCGGGCAAACTACCGAAGTATCTTCGGAAGAAAAAGTAGTGCAAACTGCCCGGCAGTTCTGGGACCGGAACAGCAAATTCATCACCTACACGCTGGGCGTTTTAGTGCTGGTAGTGGGTGGCTACTTCGTATACAAAACGATGTTCGTGGCCCCCGAAGAAAAGAAGGCCGAAGAGATGATCTGGAAAGCGCAGGAATACTATAAAGTGGATTCTTTTGCCAAAGCATTGAATGGCGATGGGGTGAACCCCGGATTCTTGCGTGTCATATCCCGGCATGGCGGCACCAAAGCCGGCAACCTGGCCAAATTCTACGCGGGGTCGTGCTACCTGGAACTGGGCGACTTCAACAATGCCATCAAATACCTGAAGGATTTTTCTACCAGTCAGCCTGCCCTGAAAGTGCGGGCGTACGGATTGCTGGGCGATGCCTATTCTGAACTGGGCAAGAAACAGGAAGCAATTGAATACTATACCAAGGCAGGCAATGCATTTAAAGACGATGAGGTAAATGCGCCGGAATACCTGTTCAATGCGGCACTGCTGCACCAGGAACTCGGCAAGAACAAGGAAGCTATTGCTTTGTTGAAGCGAATTAAAGATGAATATCCCGATGCTGCCCGCGCGCTGGATGTAGACAAGTACCTGGCAAGAATGGGTGAAGTTAACTGACAGGCTTCCGGAGAAATCTGAAACCGATGCTACATGGCAGAAATAACTAACAGTAATTTATTGCAAACACAGGCAGGCATTCTCAAGCAGGATGCCTGTGTTGTTATTGTGCGTACTGAATGGAATGCAAAGGTGGTAGATGAACTGGAAAAAGGATGCACTAGGAAACTACAGGATGGTGGAGTGAAAGATATCCGTATTATTACAGTGCCGGGTGCGTTTGAGATTCCGTTCAGTATCAAAAAATACTGGGAAACGTACAAGTATAAAGATGACCGCCCCCATTGCTTCATAGCTTTGGGTTGCGTATTGCGCGGTGATACGCCGCATTTTGATTATGTATGCCGCGGCGTAACGGATGGCGTGTTGCAACTGAACCTGCTGCTGCCGGTGCCCGTTATCTTTGGCGTACTGACGGTAGACAATCAACAGCAGGCCGATGAACGGATTGGCGGAGCCCATGGCCACAAAGGCGAAGAAGCTGCCATCACTGCTCTAAAGATGATGGGATTTGTTGAATCACTCACCAAAACGTGAACTGATTGGCAAACGGGCAAATGTGAAAATTGGCAAATAAATGGCAGTTGCACATTTGCTGATTTTCACCATTTCTGATTTGCTGACTACCATATGACCGTACAACTATTTATACCGTGTTTTATTGATCAGCTGTTTCCGCAAACTGCCTTTAATATGGTGAAGGTGCTGGAAAAAGCAGGGTGCCGGGTGCAGTACAATGTTAATCAAACCTGCTGCGGACAACCCGCTTTCAATGCCGGCTTTCGCGACGAAGCCAAGGCTGTTTGCAGCAAATTCCTCGACGATTTCAGCGGCAGCGATTATATAGTAGCGCCCAGCGCCTCCTGTGTGGGATTTGTACGGAATTACTATGCTGACTTGTTTGATAACTCATCGCGCCACAATGCTGTAAAAGACCTGCAGAAACGGGTGTTTGAGTTTACCGAATTCATGGTCAATGTGCTCAAGGTAGAAGATGTGGGCGCCAGTTTTCATGCCAAAGCTACCTATCACGATTCCTGCGCCGGTTTGCGCGAATGTAAAATCAAACAGGAGCCACGCCGTTTGCTGGCGCACGTGAAAGGACTGGAACTGGTTGAAATGAACGATGTGGAAACCTGCTGCGGTTTTGGCGGCACTTTTGCCGTGAAGTTCAACGCCATTTCTATTGGTATGGCCGATCAGAAAGCCCTCAATGCCCGCGATACCGGCGCCGAATGTATCATCTCCACCGATCATTCCTGCCTCATGCACCTCGATGGATACATTCGTAAAAAAGGGCTGCCGTTGCAAACGATGCACATTGCCGATGTGCTGGCGAGTGGATGGGAGTAAGGGGAGGAAGTGCGGATAGTCGACTGGGTTAGGTGGTGTGCTTTACCCCAATACCTTTATTCTCGTTTTCAACCAGCTCTCCTTAAGCGGAATAATCCAGTTATTCAGCAATTGCTGTTTATTTTGTACCAGGTTGTTGAAATAAAGCGTGTCAGGCGAGATAAACCCGTTGTCAAGGGCATATTGCACCTGTGCCAGTGGCAGCAATTGTACCTTGTCTTTTACCACAAAGGCCAGGCTGGTGCGGTCAAACATGTTAACGCCAAAGTCCTGCTCAATTTTTTTGATCAGTCGCACAGAACTGTCGGTACTGCAACCGCTTACGCCGGTGGCCCGTTCATCGGCCATTAAAATCACAAATTGTCCGAAGAAAACATTGCCATATCCTTTCACCGGGTCGCCGTGTGATTTCCAGTTACTCACAAAATTGTTCAGCATGTCTTCTACCTGCAATACTTCCTGCATGGTGAATAACCGGCTGCTCTGGTAAATCCATACGCGGGAATCGTCTGCAAAATCAGATGGGATGAGCTCTTGGTAATTCCAGTTCATGGTGCAAAGGTAAGTGATTCAGGTTGCCTCTCAATTTTTCCGCTTTGCGTAAACTGTTTTCCCATATTGAATAAACTTCCTTCTGGTACACAATTAGTTTTGCGGTCAAAATGGAAAAACTGTGCCCATAGCACACATTGACAATACGAGACGCTTGCCCCAACTCAATGATTAGCACTATGAGACGAACGACGGTTTCTGAACAAGTTTTGAACATTTTGTTTCTTTTCGCTTTGATTTTCACTGTTTTCACTCCAGCCATAGCCAATGATCCTTTTGGTGGCGGTATTCGTGGCCGCGTTACCACGGCCGACAATGAACCGGCAGCCTGGGTTACCATATTGGTAAAAGGCAGCAACAGGGCGGTGATGACCGGCGAAGACGGTCGCTTTACCATTCGCAACCTGGCCGCGGGCGATTATGAACTGGAAATATCACTTACCGGACACGAGCCGGTAACAAAACAGGTTTCGGTACGGGATAATGCGTTTACGTCTGTGGTGATCAACCTCCGTTTATCCGGCAAACAACTGCAGGAAGTGGTGGTTACCAGCGGTCCGCGCATTACCCGCTCCGCCAGCAACTATGCAGCCAAAATGCCCTTGAAGAACCTGGAGAATGCGCAGGTATACAGCAGCGTTACCCGGGAATTGCTGCATGAGCAAATGATCTTTTCCGTCGACGATGCCGTAAACAACGTACCGGGCATTCAAAAACTGTGGGAAGCTACAGCCCGCAGCGGCGATGGCGGCGCTTACTACAGCTCACGCGGGTTCATTCTGCAAAGCCAGTTGCGCAATGGCGTAGCCGGTAATGTTACTACCCGCGTAGACGCGGCCAATATTGAAAGCATTGAAGTGTTGAAAGGGCCCTCTGCCACTTTGTTCGGCAGCACGCTAACTTCCTATGGTGGATTGATCAACCGGGTAACCAAAAAGCCTTATAAGAAATTTGGCGGTGAAGTAGGCTATGCCGGTGGTAGTTACGGATTCAATCGCGTATCAGCTGATATCAATACGCCGCTCAACCAGGACAAATCGGTGCTGTTCCGCCTGAATGCCGCCTGGCAAAACGAAGGCAGTTTTCGCGACAATGGTTTTGATAAAGGATACTTTTTGGCGCCCACGGTTTCCTACCAGGTTAACGACCGCTTGTCGTTCCTGTTTGAAACGGAACTGTATGGTGGTTCGAATGCGTCCAAACCTTTTATATTCTTTTATTATCCAGTTGATCAGTTAGGCGTGTCGCGTGCCGATGAAGTAAAGGTGGATTATAAACGGTCTTATGCGGCCAATGATATTTTCCAGGAATACCGCAATGCCAACTTCTTTGCGGAAATGAAGTACAAGATTTCGGAGAAGTGGTTATCGCAAACCAATATTTCGCGCACCTATAGCTATTCCGATGGCCCCTATGCCTACTTTTACCTGGTGCCAAATTCAGTAATTACAGGCGATGCAAATGATATTGGCGCCGACTATATGACCCGCGCCAACCAAAGCACCACGGCCAGCGACATGTACGTAACAGAAATTCAACAGAACTTCATCGGTGAGTTCCATATCGGGTCCCTGCGCAATCGTTTGGTGGCCGGTCTTGATTATTTCCATCAGAAAAGCAACCAGTTGTTTTATGGTGCGGATTTCGATATCATTAAACTCGGCGATACCATTCCCAACTACACCGATTTTAATCGCGATAACCTGAATGCCGTGCTTATGGAAGGAAGCGCCGTATGGTACTGGCCATATAAATTCATTACCAGCACTTACAGTGCCTATGTTTCTGACGTGATCAGCATTTCTGATTTCATACATCTGTCAGCAGGCGTGCGGGTGGACCATTTTAACAACAAGGGCAATCTGAATGATCAGACCGGAAAATATGAAGGAGGGTATGAACAAACAGCTGTGTCGCCGCGCCTGGGAATGGTGGTACAACCGCTCAAAGACCAGTTGGCCGTTTTTGTGAACTACCAGAACGGGTTCACGAACCAGACCGGCCAGACGGAAGACAATAAAACGTTGAAGCCCGAACAGGCCAACCAGGTTGAGACGGGCATTAAGGTGAATGCATGGGGAGGCAGACTGACCGGTACCGCCAGCTATTATTACATCAAGGTAAAGGATGTGGTGCGGCCTGCCGCTAACCCGCTCTATTCCATACAGGACGGCACCCAGGAAAGTAAAGGAGTGGAAGCAGAAGTGATTGCCAATCCCGTGGAAGGACTGAACCTGGTGGCAGGATTTGCCTACAACGATTCCAGGTTCGTAAAAGCCGACAGCAATGTGATCGGTCGCCGGCCGGAAACAGCCAATTCACCGTACACTGCCAATCTTTGGGTAAGTTATCGTGTGCCTTATGGCAAGTGGAAAGGATTGGGCGTTGGCTTTGGTGGCAATTATGCCAGCGACAACAAGATTGTGAACAGCGTTTCCATGGGCGTGTTCACCTTGCCGGAATATACCATCCTGAACGCAACAGTATTTTACGAGCATCCTAAATTCCGCATTGGCGTGAAAGTAGATAACCTGACCAATAAAGAATACTGGATTGGTTACACTACGATGAATTCACAGAAATTGCGGAGTATTACGGGAAGCATTGCGTTCAGGTTTTAAGAGGATAAGCTGCGCAGCAATTCATTCATTGGCGAAAAGCATTTCATGGTAAGAAAAATCATTCGGAAAATACACTTGTGGCTGGGGCTTACTACGGGCATCATTGTGCTATGGCTGGGCTTCACAGGCTGCATACTGGTATTTCAGAAAGAAATAGAAAGCATTACCTGGAAGTCTTTCGCCAAAGTGGAAAAACAAAACAAGGAAATGCTGCCGCCTTCGGTGATGAAGGAAATAGCGCTGGCCGCTTTGCCTGACAAGCATCTGCACGGCGTGGCTTATGGAAAAGCAAACGATGCCGTGCAGGCTATTTTCTATGCAACGGAACCTGAACACTATTTTATAGTATTTATCAATCCTTACAGCGGGGAAGTGTTGAAGGTAAAAAATATGTACCGCGACTTCTTCCGCATTGTCATCGACGGACATTATTATCTCTGGCTGCCGCCGCATATTGGTCAGCCGATAGTATCAACCGCCACCCTGATTTTTGTGGTGATGATGATTACAGGTATCATTCTCTGGTGGCCCCGTAACAAGGCGGCACGCAAACAGCGTTTTCGCATCAAATTCGGTGTACGCTGGCGCCGCATGAATTATGACCTGCACCAGGTGCTGGGTTTCTATATGAGCTGGGTGGCGATCTTCATAGCGCTTACAGGTCTTGTATTCGGATTTCAATGGTTTGCCCGCGCGGTATACTGGACCACTTCAGGGGGAAAATCACTGGTGCCGTATCATGAAACGGTTACGCCCAAACCCCCAATGGCCAGCCATGCAGATACACCGGCCACCGATCGCATATGGCATCGCATGCGGGCTGAATATCCCCACGCAGAAATGATTGAAGTGCATTTTCCCGAAAATGATTCCACTGCGCTGGAAGCAGCCATCAATCCCGATAGAGCTACTTACTGGAAAACAGATTACCGCTGGTTCAACCAGCATACGCTGGAAGAAGTTCCGGTGACGCATCTCTACGGCCGGTTATCACAGGCATCTGTAGCCGATAAACTGGCGCGTATGAACTATGATATCCATGTAGGCGCCATTGGCGGACTGCCCACCAAGATCCTCGCTTTCTTTGCCAGCATGATCGCTGCCAGCTTGCCCGTTACCGGCTTTCTTATCTGGAGAGGTAGAAAGAAGAAAAAGACCGGGGAAAGAACCGCTAAAGAGGAGAAGATGGTGCTGGAAGTGCTGCATTAACTATTTGCCTGCTCTATAAATCAGCAATTTTTACTCTTCCAAACTCATCGCCACCAATTCAGCCACATCTAATACCTGCACGTTGTTTTCCTGTTCTTTAGCCTTTACACCATCTGTAAGCATCGTATTGCAGAATGGACAGGCGGCCGCTACAACAGGGGCTTCGGTACTCAATGCTTCCTGTATGCGTTCTTCATTGATGCGGTGCGTGCCTTTTTCTTCTTCCTTGAACATTTGTGCGCCGCCGGCGCCGCAGCAAAGGCCTCTTGCCTTGCACCGTTTCATTTCCACCAGTTCGGCATCGAGCGCTTCCAGCACTTTTCGGGGCGCTTCGTAGATATTGTTGGCCCGGCCCAGGTAACAACTGTCGTGGTAGGTAATGCGACGGCCTTTGAAGGCGCCGCCTTCCTTTAACCGGATCTTTCCTTCATCGATCAGTTGTTGCAGGAAAGTGGTATGGTGTATCACTTCATAATTGCCGCCAAGTGCGGGATATTCATTTTTCAGTATGTTGAAGCAGTGCGGACAGGCCGTCACAATCTTTTTGATACCGTAATTGTTCAGCACCTGGATGTTCTGGTAAGCCATCATCTGGAAGAGGAATTCATTACCGGCCCTCCGTGCAGGGTCACCGTTACACAACTCTTCTTTTCCCAATATGGCAAAGTTTACACCGGTTTTTTGCAGGATAGTGGCAAAGGCTTTGGTGATCTTTTGTGCCCGCTGGTCGAAACTGCCTGCGCAGCCCACCCAGAACAACACCTCGGGTGATTTGCCTTCCATAGCCAGTTCCGCCATTGTTTTAATTTGCATAGCAACCAATTTACAGGGTTCGTTTATTAGCAACAGTCAAATATATCTAAAAAAATCCCGCATGACGAATGGCTTATTGGAAACAGCTTCGTTTATCATGACAAAGGCAGCAAATAGCCAACTCATATGATCCGGAGCATAATTTCGTTTCACCTTGTAGAATTTGGTCTACAAACATTGTGCATAAGTCAGGCATGGATAGGTTCCTCTGTAAGGGGTACATTATTTATATTTGGATATTGACCAGAAAAGGAGCCAAAGGACAATTTTCCTTTATTCTTTTAGTTTGAATAAACAAATTACCAAATTACCTGATGAAGAAGTCAGCTAAAATAGCTTTTCTGATTGGGTATGTTGACCTATGGTTTCAAAAGCTAATTGCGGAAGTTGAGGGGCGGCAAGGGACGGAAAAACACACCGTGGACACAGAGGAACCAGTACCAGCCGCTGCGAAAAAACGGAAAGGAGCTGGCAAAATTAAACAGGTATACCCGGCTGGCTGACTTGTCGCAGCTGTGGTAGACATCAAAAGGCAATTCCAGGGGGAGAGGCCCATATCCGCTACAAAAATCGTTTAACCGGTCGTACTTAATTGAAAAATAATATTATTTTGCAGGACTAAAACTGATCGATGCAATTACAGCAAGCTGTTAATAACATTTTTGTGCAACTGGCCGATTCCCTTAATCAACTCACTCAACAGGAGTACAGCCAGCCTTGCAAAACGTTATTCAATAACACCATCGGGCAGCATGTTCGCCATATTATCGAGTTGTTTCAATGCCTTGAAAAAGGGTATGAATCCGGTGTGGTGAACTATGAAAAAAGAAAACGTGATGCGGCCATTGAAACCGACAAAGAATTAGCCAGCCGTCTGCTGCGCGAAATTCATGCCGGACTTGGCAAAGAAAACAAAGCCCTTACGCTGGAAGCTTGTTACGACGAACACTCCAATGACCCGATCCGGTTCGAAACAAATTACAACCGGGAAATTGCCTATAACCTCGAACATACTATCCATCACATGGCCCTGATCCGGGTAGGAATCAATGAAGTTTCTACCATTCAATTACCGGAAGAATTTGGCGTAGCATCGTCTACTGTTAAGTATCGCAAACAATGTGCACAGTAACGTTTATTCCGGGCAGGGGTTCCGTATATCTCACTTCCAACCGCGATGAAAAACACTGGCGTTCGGAAGCGATACCTCCGGCTGTCTATAATTTTCCTTCAGGCAGCATGCTGTTTCCCAAAGACGGCGATGCCGGCGGAACCTGGATAGCCGCCCATGAAAACGGCAATGCCATTGTATTTCTCAATGGTGGTTGGGTGCGACATACGCCCACACCTCCTTACCGCAGAAGCCGCGGATTGATATTGATTGATCTGGCCGACAGCCGCAACCCTTACAACAGTTTTCTCAACATCCCCCTGGAGGACATTGAACCTTTTACTGCTGTTATCTGGGACGATGGCCGATTGTTTGAATGCCGCTGGGATGGCTCAACGAAATATCATAAGCAGCTGGATGCGCAACAACCCCACATCTGGTCTTCGGTAACTTTGTACGATGAAGCTGTTATCAACCGGCGCAAAGAATGGTTTACCGGATGGATTACGCAAAATCCTCAACCTACCCAGCAGGAAATACTGAACTTCCATTTGTTTACCGGCGACGGAGACAGCCACAATGATCTCCGCATGAACCGTGATGGACTGGTGTTTACGGTAAGCGTTACTTCCATGAAGCTCAATGGCAGCGAGGTGCACATGCAATACCTCGATCTTAAAAACAATAAAACGTATTCGCACGAACTCGCATTTGAAAAAACAATGGTGGGCCGATAATGAATGTTGTACAACGTTTCCTGCACCGTCCTTTCTTCATAAGACTATTTAACTGGGAATACTGGAGCTTTTCAGCCGTATATCTCTGGATATACCCGGTATGGTTTTTCCTGTGCCTGCGCGCCCGGTCTTTTTTTTTCTTTGCAGCCTCGAATCCCGGTATTAAGAACGGAGGCTTTATAGCTGAATCCAAGAAAGACATTATCGCCATCATCCCTCCTGCATGGCATCCCAAAACGGTATTTTTTAACCTGCCTGTACAACCCGATACGATCATGCAGCAGTTGCAACAGGCAGGACTACAGTTTCCGCTGATCGGAAAGCCCAATGTAGGCGGCAGGGGCAGGGGGGTGCGAACCTTGCATAGTGAAGCGGATGTGCTGGATTATGCTTCGAAGGCTATTTTGGATTTTCACATACAGGAGTACGTTAGTTATCCGTATGAAGCCGGTATCTTTTATTACCGGTATCCAGGTCAGCCAACCGGTACAATATCCGGCATTGTGCGCAAGGAGTTTTTAACAGTTACCGGCGATGGCGTGCATACCATGCGTCATCTACTGCAGCAGGACCGCAGGGCGATTATGTACCTGGCTGCTTTGGATAAAATATATGGAGATGGATTGGATGAAGTGCTGCCTGCCGGTGAAAAGAAAATTGTGTCGCCGTATGGCAACCATGCCCGTGGCTCAAAATTCCTGGACGATTCGCACCTGATCGATGAAACGCTCACGCGTACCTTTGATAAGGTGTGCCAGCAGATACCCGGCTTTTATTACGGGCGTCTTGATGTGCGCTATGCTTCCTGGGAGGACCTGAAGCAGGGAAAGAACTTTGTTATCATCGAAGTAAACGGCGCCGGTTCTGAACCTACCCATATGTACGATCCCCGTCACAGCCTGTTTTTTGCGTGGAAAGAAATTGTACGGCACTGGATCATTTTGTGGCGGATCAGCAGGATGAACCATCGGCTTGGGCATCCATACCTTGGCTTCCGGGAAGGCATCAACATGTTCCGCGAAGCTAAAGCTTACGACCGTAAACTGGCAGAGATGTAACTTGCACCCATCATCATGAAATTATTGCGCATTTTCACCACCGGTTTGTTCATCAGTTTTCTCGGCACCTTGCCGCTGGGAACGCTGAACATTGCCGCCATGCAGATATCGGTGAGTGATGGTATCCGGCCGGCCCTCCTGTTTTCGCTGGGCGCCTTGCTGGTAGAAGTGGTATATGTGCGCGTGAGCCTGGTAGCGATGGATTGGGTGCGCAAACGGAAAAAACTGTTTCACATGCTGGAATGGGTCACCATTCTGATCATAGCTGCACTGGCCGTATCCAGTTTTGTGGCAGCGGCCGATCCGCATGTAAAAAAGAATGTGATACTTTCCAATACGCTGCATCGGTTCTGGCTGGGCGTTATGATGAGCGCGGTGAACCCGGTGCAAATACCTTTCTGGTTTGGGTGGAGCGCCGCCCTGATGAGCAAGAAAATCCTGCTTCCCGATAATTATCATTACAATACCTATATTACCGGCATTGGCATTGGTACATTTACCGGCAATGCAGTATTCATATTCGGTGGTCAGTTGCTGGTAAATAAGTTGAACACCAACCAGGCTTTGATTCAATGGATCATTGGAGGCATTTTTACCATAACGGCAGGCATTATGCTGGCGAAAACGCTGCGGCGTAAGGAAAGCTTACCAGCAGTGTAAGCTTCGATCCCTGCCAACATCTTTCCAACGAATGATAGCTCTCCGCCATTTTTTGCTTTATGTCAAATACCTGCTTACACCAAAATACATTTTCCTGCGTTTATATGGAGCCGGTCTCTCGTAAGCTAAACGAACCGGATCCGGAAAGGTACCGGAAAGATATAGTCGAAGGTTTTTTCGTTTACAACTCATAGTGTTGTTTTGGTGAAAAAAGTCCCCGTTTGGTGAGCGGGGCTTTTTTTATTGCTTCCATGTGCCTCTTACGCGGGTTGAATACGCTATCAGGACCAGACTTCCTTATCCCTTCCACGCATCTCTTTCATCCGGACTGAATTTCCATGGAGCGAAGTTGTTTTCAATATTGCTGAACATGGTGTTCCATTCCTGCGGCGCATTGCTTTCGTCCATAATGAGCGAACGGCGCAACTGCAGGATGATTTCAAGCGGACTGATGCTCACGGGACATTCTTCTACACAGGCCATACAGGTTGTGCAGGCGCGCAGGGATTCTACTTTGATGTAATCGTGCAATAACGATTTTCCATCGTCTACAAACTGCCCGTTCTTATCGATATTTCTCCCTACTTCTTCCAGGCGGTCGCGGGTATCCATCATGATCTTGCGCGGGGAAAGCAGTTTGCCGGTCTGGGTGGCCGGACAGGCGGCACTGCATCGGCCGCATTCCGTACAACTGTAGGCGTCGAGCAGGTTACGCCAGCTGAGGTCCATCACATCTTTGGCGCCGAATTTTTCAGGAGGCGTTGCGTTCTGGGGCGCTTTATCGGGCTCCATGGCATACAGCACCTCGTTTTGTATTTCGGGCATATTGCGCATTTCGCCTTTGGGACTGAGGCGCGCATAGTAAGCATTGGGAAATGCCAGAAAAATATGCAGGTGTTTGGAGTAAGGTATATAGTTCAGAAACGCAAAGATGCCCACAATATGCAGCCACCACGCAGTGCGCTCAATGCCCACCAGGGTGGCATCGCTCAGGTTGTTCATCAACGGATGCAGCAGTTGGGAGAAGAAAAAATTGCCGGTGAGTTGTTCGCCGTAATGACCATAATTCCGCGCCTGCAATACAGTATCGGCCGAGTTCATAGTGAGGAACAAGCTCATCAGCACAATTTCTGTGATCAGAATATAATTGGCATCGCTGCGGGGCCAGCCCTGGAGGTCGCGGTGCCAGAGCCGGCGGACCTTCAAAACATTTCTTCTTATCAGAAAGACCACGCAGGCGAGCAATACCAGCACTGCTAAAAATTCAAAAGCGTTGATCAGCGCCGGGTAGAGGCCCATCGGCAACCCGGCAAAGGTGCGGTGGGTGCCCAGCACGCCATCGATAATAATTTCCAGCACCTCAATATTGATTATGATAAAACCGGCGTAGATGAAAAAATGCAGCACGGCCACAAGCGGGTATTTGAACATCACCTTTTGCCCGAAAGCGAGCAGGAGCACATTTTTCCACCGCTTTCCCGGATGATCGTTATAAGCTTCGTCTTTACCGATAAGAATATTTCTTCTGATCCTTTTCACCTTCCTGGCAAAGAACCAGATGCTGAAGGCTGCGATCAGAATAAACAGGATTTGCTGGATATATGACATTGAGAGCAGTATTAATGGTCACTAAGATAAGTATGAAATACGAAGGCCGGAAGTACTATTGTGAGCGCGTTCGTTTTCCTGGCTTTCGGACTTTGAACTTTGTAATTTACTATCTTGCCCCCAAAAAATCACTTGTTCAAGAATTATATACTCGACGAAGGCACCACGGCCCGCAAACTGCAAAGGATGGCCTATGAGATACTCGAAAACAACCTGGATGAAAAAGAACTCATCCTGGCAGGCATCCGCGACAGCGGCAGTGTAATTGCCCGCAACATCCAGCAGTTGCTGCAACAGATCAGCAACATACCCACCACATTGATCGATATATCGCTGGACAAACGAACGCCGGGGGAGATTACGCTCAGTAGCACCATGGACTTCACCGGCAAGGTGATCATTGTGATTGACGATGTGGCCAACAGCGGCAAAACCATGTTGTATGCCATGAAACCCTTCCTGGCTTATCATCCCAAAAAGATTCAAACCCTTGCGCTGGTGGAGCGTACACATAAGAAATATCCCGTCAAGACCGATTATGTAGGCCTTTCCGTGGCCACCACGCTGCAGGAGCACATTTATGTGGATGTGGAAGGTAGCATTGTAAAGGGTGCATATTTGCAGTGATGACAGGCAGGGTGCCATGCTCCCCCTGCAACGCGTGATCTTCAGCCTGTAACCCAAAATGCTTACCTTTGCCCTGTTTAAAATTTTTGACCGCCCGGCATGCGGTCGCAAAAATTTACACAGTATGGCATTTTTACATAACCGCATCTCCCAAAAGGAGCTGAAGGAACGTTTGTACCAGGAAACAGAACCCCGCACCACCATTTCCTTTTACCATTATTTTCCCATTGAAGATCCGAAGGCTTTCCGCGACGAATTGTACCTGAACCTCTACAACCTGAAAGTGTTCGGGCGCATTTATGTGGCGCACGAAGGCATCAACGCGCAGATCAGCGTACCGGCCAGCAATTTCCAGGCATTGAAAGACTATTTGTATGCTTACCCGCCCTTGAACGGGCTGCGGCTCAATATTGCCGTTGATGATAATGGCAAATCGTTCTGGGTGCTGAAAGTAAAGGTGCGCGAAAAAATTGTGGCAGACGGCATCACCGACCCGTCTTTCGACATGACGAAAAAGGGAAAGTATGTGAATGCAGAACAAATGAACGCCTTGCTGAACGATCCCAATACCATCGTAGTGGATATGCGCAACCACTACGAATATGAAGTAGGTCATTTTGTGCGTGCCGTTGAAGTGCCCAGCGATACGTTCCGCGAACAGTTACCAATGGCCGTGGAAATGCTGAAGGATAAGAAAGACGCCAACATCATCATGTATTGCACCGGCGGCATCCGCTGCGAAAAAGCCAGTGCCTGGATGCTGCACAACGGGTTCAAAAATGTATTTCACCTTGAAGGCGGCATCATCAACTATGCCCGGCAGGTAAAGGAAAAAGGACTGGAAAGCAAATTCATCGGTAAAAATTTTGTGTTCGACGATCGCCTGGGTGAGCGCATTACCAATGACATCATTGCCCGCTGTCACCAATGCGGCCAGCCGGCCGATACGCATGTAAACTGCGCCAACGAAGGTTGTCACCTGCTCTTTATCCAGTGCGATGATTGTCGCGCAAAGTATGAAGGTTGCTGCAGCACCGAGTGCCAGGAGGTAATACACCTGCCCGAAGAAGAACGCAAAAAGATTCGTAAGGGCGTTGATAAGGGACGTAATATTTTCAACAAAAGCCGCGCACGGTTAAGACCTAAACTGGACCAGTTGCAATTTCACAGCCAGGATACAGCTGAAGGTTAATTTTTTTTCTCTATCGTTATCCATTTGATGCAAACCGGCTTTCCCACTTCAATACGTTTACCGGTATCTTCCAGCAGCCCGGTTTTGGTGTTGCGTTTGAAGATTACAATGTTGTCGCTGTCCTGATTGGCCACTAACAGGAAATTGCCGGAAGGATCGAAATTGAAATTGCGCGGTGTTTCGCCCAGGGTTGCCTGGTGGCCAACCAGTGCGAGTTTTCCTGATCGCTTGTCGATGCTGAAAATAGCAATGCTATTGGACGTGCCGCGGTTGGAAACATATAAAAAGCGGCCATCGGGCGATACATGCAGGTCGGCGCCTGATTTGCTGCCGTTAAAACCGGCGGGCAGTGCGCTGATGCGTTGGATGAAAGTAAGTTTACCATTGTTATAGGTATAGGCAGATACATCAGCGGTCAGTTCTTCTGCCAGGTAGGCAAATTTTCCGTTGGGGTGAAAGGCGAGATGTCGCGGACCGGCGCCTGGCGTGGTGCTAACCGGTTCCTGCGGGTCCAGTTTACCGCTGCCTGCATTGAAGGCGTATACCATTACTTTGTCCATGCCGAGGTCGGGCACAAACAGGTACTGGTTATCGGGTGAAAATACAGTGGCATGCACATGCGCTTTTTCCTGTCGCGATTTCACCACACTGCTGCCCATGTGTTGCGTGGTTTGTGGATTGCCGAGTGAACCGTTTACCATTACCGGGAACATGGAAAGGTTGCCGCCGGTATAGTTTCCTACTGCCACCCATTTGCCGGTTTGATCAACGGACACGTAACAGGGGTGATCGCCACCGCTGGGTTGTTTGTTGATGAGGGTAAGCGTGCCGTTTTCTTTATTGAACGCATAGGCTCCTACGCTGCCTTTATCGTTGCCATCTTCGTTTACGGCAAATACAAAACTTTGGTCGGGGGAAACGGCCAGGTAAGAGGGATTGCCGGCTCCCACTTTGCTTACGGGGCTGACGTTGCCGGTGGTGGAATTGAATTGGTATACATAAATGCCTTCGCTTTTGGGTGAAGTGTAAGTGCCTACGAGCAGATAGTGTTCATCATTTTGTGAGAGGCCAATGAGTGGGGAAGCCATTAATAGTATGGTGAAAAAGGATTTGTTCATGATAGAAAGGTAAGGAATTAACAAACCCAACGCACTCAACACCCCGCTGCATACTGCGCCAGCGTCATTTCCGGCTTTCCCAGTTCCTCCCATGTGTTATGGCTCTCAAATTTTTCCGGATAATTATTCAGCGCTTCAAGAATTTTGGCCCCATACTGTGCAGATGCACTGAATATTCCCATAAAGCGCAACATCCCCAACGGCGCCTTCATGGGAGATAATTTTTTCTTTGTATAGTGCCTGATAAAAATAGCAGCCGCATTATCCCAGTTATACGCTTCGGTACCCTGCACCGCATATTCCTTGTTTTCGTTGGTCAAAATAGAAAAAGAACGTGCCACTTGTTTGCCATAATCCTGCCCGGCTATGAAGTACATCAGCGCTTTTGATTCCCCGGCCAGCATGATCCTGTTGCCCCGCATCATCAACTGATCGAAATTCTCCATAAAGCTGGAAGGATAAAAAATCGTATAGGGAATACCGCAAGTACGTATTTTGTTCACCGCTTCCTGCTTCATATCGAATATCCACCAGCGAAAGCCGTTCATCCCGTTGTATTGCTGTACCAGCGAAGAGAGTAATGCCAACCGTTTGATGCCGGTGGTTTGTGCCACGGAAATGATATTGTCAATACCTTCTCTTTCCGGCATTCGGTCGTTGGGGCGGCTGTTGCGCGATGGACCAAGACTAATATAAATAGCATCTTGCCCTTCAAAAGCGGCCAGCAGGCTGAGCGGATCGAAAACATCTCCTTCTACTACATGGGCGCCCGGGAAAATTGCTTTGGCCCTGGCCACATTTCGGGCCATGATGGTAACCTTAAAGTCGGGGGATTGCCGCAAGGCGCGGGTTACCGGCCTGCCAATCATACCCGTTCCGCCTATGACAAGGATGTTCTTTTTCATGTGACAACAAAACTACTGCGTTTTTTTGAAGGGTGTCAGCACCATTCAGCACTACATCTTTTGCACTCTTTCCAGTGAACGGATTATCCGTTCCTGTGTTTCTTCCGCGGTTAAATTTTCAGGAACGAATTTTTCCCCGGTAACTTTTTCAAACAATTCTATATATCGGTTGCTGATGGTCGTTATCCATTCGTCGCTCATGGGAGGAACGGTCTGGCCTTCCTTGCCCATGAAATTGTTTTCGATGAGCCATTCTCGTACAAACTCCTTGCTCAGCTGCTTTTGACGTTGGCCGGCTGCCTGGCGTTCTTCAAAACCATCTGCATAAAAATAGCGGGAGGAGTCGGGGGTATGAATTTCATCCATCAGGTACACTTCATCGCCGATCTTTCCGAACTCATACTTGGTATCTACCAAAATCAAGCCCTGGCGGGCAGCAATTTCGCGGCCGCGGGCAAAAAGCTTCAACGCATATTCTTCCAGGATTTTCCACTCCGCTTTGCTGGCCAGTCCCTGTGCAATGATCTCATCAGGAGAAATATCTTCATCATGTCCTGCCTCTGCTTTGGTGGAAGGCGTGATGATAGGAGCAGGGAAGAAATCATTTTCTTTCATGCCCTCCGGCATAGCAGCGCCGCACAGGGTGCGTTTTCCTGTGGCATAGGTGCGCCAGGCATGACCGGTAAGATTACCGCGCACCACCATTTCAATTTTGAATGGCTGGCATTTCCTGCCCACCGATACATTCGGTGCGGGCACGTCCAGCAACCAGTTGGGACATATATCACGGGTAGCCTCCAGCATGCGGGCGGCAATCTGGTTCAGCACTTGTCCTTTGTACGGGATGGGACGGGGAAGAATTACATCAAAAGCAGAGATACGGTCCGACGCAATCATTACCAGCCATCGATCTTTGATGGTATATACGTCGCGTACCTTTCCTTTATAATAGGCAGTTTGTCCGGGGAACTGAAATGAATTCATGGCCGCAAGTTACCGGGCGGCGCGGAATTTTATGCAAAAACCTGCAGGGAAATATTAACATCTCAGCGACCAGGGCTATGCAGAAAATTATTTTAAAGAGAGCATTGAAAAACGTATTTTGCTTATAGCGAAAGGAAAAGAGCCGCCGGGGAATTGTTGTATGGTGAATGGCTTAATTGTTGAATGGTTGTATTGTTCAGACTGACTACTGCGTAATAACAATTTAACCACCGGGCCGGGCGGCCATATGACAAAAAAGTTTGCTCACCATTAAACCATTTGACTATGCAACCATTCAACTGCCCCTCTATATTCCAGCAAGCTTTCACACTAACGAAAAACTTCCATTATGAGAAAATGCTTCCGTTACCTGGTGGCGTTACTGCTTTGTAGCGTCACATCGGGTGCTGCTTTTGCCCAAACCACCATCACCGGCCATGTCCGGAACAGCATCACCCAGGAACCGGTACCGGCGGTATCGGTTACCATCAAAGGCACGGGCACAGGGACGTTTACAGACGAGAAAGGAAATTTTCGCCTCACCACCTCCCGCACGCCGCCATTCACGCTGGTATTTACTTCTATTGGTTTTGCGTCGAAAGAAGTAATGGTAAACGATGCCAATGAATCTGTGCAGGTAGATTTTGTGCCGGCCTCTGACCTCGGCGCAGAAGTGGTGATCTCTGCCAGCCGTGTAGCAGAACGCATTCTTGAGTCGCCGGTTTCCATCGAACGCATGAACACGCAGGCCATCCGGGTAGCGGCAGCACCCAACTATTACGACCAGATCGCTAACCTCAAGGGCGTTGACCTAACTACATCGAGTCTTACTTTCCGCACCGTGAGTACCCGCGGTTTTAATGGCAGCGGTAACCTGCGCCTCAACCAGCTGGTGGACGGAATGGATAACCAGGCGCCAGGATTGAATTTCTCCGTGGGCAATATTGTAAGTCCTACCGAACTGGATATAGACAATGTGGAATTGCTGCAGGGCGCCTCTTCCGCCTTGTATGGCTCCGGTGGTATGAACGGCACGCTGCTCATCAACAGCAAGGACCCGTTCCGTTACCAGGGATTGAGCTTTCATGTCAAGCAGGGCATTATGCACCTGGGCGATCCCAATGCGGATGTGAGTCCGTATTACGACTGGGCCGTACGCTGGGCAAAAAAGATAGGCGACCGTTTTGCGTTTCGCGTAAGTGCGCAGTTCATCAAGGCCGAAGACTGGCAGGCCACCGACTACCGCAACCTCGAACGGAACAATGTATTCAGTTCGCTCAAATCCGGCGACCGCCAGACCGATCCGAATTATGACGGAGTAAATGTGTTTGGCGATGAAGCCAGCGCCAGCCTTGCCGCCCTTGCACAGGCAGGCATTCTTGGCCCCCAAAATCCCACCTTGCCCGGCGTGGTGGCAGATTTGACCACCAACCTGGGCCGTGCGCCTACACCCATGGAAATTATCGGGTATTATGCTGCCAATAATGCTTACGGACCTTTTCATATCCTGGCAAACGGATTGACGCAAGGGTATTTTGGTGGACAGAATGTAAGTCGCACAGGATATAATGAAAATACGCTGGTAGATTATGATGCCTACAACCTGAAACTGTCCGGCGCTATTCACTATAAAATCACGGACAACATAGAAGCCATTTTAAGCGGCAACTGGGGTACAGGCACTACGGTGTATACCGGCGCCGACCGTTATTCGATCAAGAACCTGAAGATGGGGCAATATAAACTGGAGTTCCGGTCGAAGAACTGGTTTTTGCGGGCTTATACCATCCAGGAAAATTCAGGGGATGCCTATACTGCTACCACAGCGGCTGTGGCCATCAACAGCGCGTGGAAAAGCAATCAAGACTGGTTCTCTCAATATACGGCCACTTATGCCGGCGCACGGATGCAAGGCGCCTCCGATGCACAGGCGCATGCAGCGGCGCGCGCTGCTGCCGACCAGGGCCGTTTTTTGCCGGGTACTCCGGAATTCCAGGCAGCCTTCAAGCAGGCCATCAATACGCAGATACGTGAAGGAGGCGCCAAGTTTGATGATGCTACCGACATGTATCACGTGGAAGGACAACTCAATTTGACCGACTACGTAAAATTTGCCGAAGTGCTGGTAGGCGCCAATTACCGCCGCTATGTGCTCAATTCGCATGGCACCATCTTTGCCGATACCAGCGGCACCATTCCCATCAGCGAAGTAGGAGGGTATGTGCAATTGCAAAAATGGGTAGTGCCCAATTTGCTGAAGCTGACACTGAGCGGCCGCTACGACAAGAATGAAAACTTCGACGGACGTTTTACACCGCGCGCCACGGCGCTGGTCCAGGTGGCGAAAGACAATAATATCCGCCTCTCGTACCAGCAGGCGTACCGTTTTCCCTCTACGCAGGACCAATGGATCAACCTGCGCACGCCGGCCGCTATCCTTATTGGCGGTCTGCCCGATTTTGTAAAGCATTACAAATTTGATGAAAGCCCGGCGTATACAGCGGAAAGCATTGTGGCTTACCGCAATTCTGTAAACAGTGGTACACCTAATCCTGCTTTGCTGCGGGCGGCGGAATTTGGGGAACTGAAACCCGAAATTGCCAACTCCTATGAAATAGGTTTCCGCGGCCTGGTGCAAAGCAACCTGCTGGTGGACGCGTATGTGTATTACAGTGAGTATAAGGATTTCATTGGTCGCGTAGCCGTGGGCAGGGGACAAAGCGGCGTGCCGGTAAATGCGGCGGTGGAACTCGCCAGTCCGTTTACCACTACCAACTATTCTTTTGTATACAACTCCGCCAATGATGTAAAAGCGATTGGCTGGGGAATCAGCGCCAATTACCGCATTGGTAAAGGCTATGAAATTGGTGTAAACCTCTCCGGCGATCAGTTGCAGGATGTGGAAGAAGGACTGGTTACATTTTTTAATACGCCAAAATTCCGCTACAATATTACCTTTGGCAACGACAGGGTAGGAGGTAGTAACTGGGGTTTCAACTTCCTGTATCGCTGGCAGGACAAAGTGCATTGGGAAGGTACCTTTGGCACGGGCGAAATTCCATCGTTCGGTACGCTTGACGGACAGGTGAGCTACCGTCTGCCGAAAATTCGCAGTCTCATCAAGCTGGGCGCTACCAATTTGCTGAATGATTATTACAACAGCGCCTTTGGCAACCCAAGCGTTGGTGGCTTGTACTATATTAGTTTTGCCTATAACGTTCTATAGTATTTTTATGGGAGATGGATAAGTAAAGTGATCCCGCCGCGAGGCGGGATTTTTTTTCAGAGACGTTGGTATAGGTTAGTCTTGACCTGTATTTGGCATTCAATTATTAATTGCCGGATAGCCTGGCCGTATGCTAAATTTTATTGATGTGTTTTCTGCTGGAAAAAATTAATGTGTATTACCGTTAGTACAGGTACATTTCTATCGCATAATATTATTCCCAGGATAACGCGGGGGCAGTTTATGCCATATTATTGCTCACTGTGATGAATATTTCCTATATGGAGTGCTATTTGCAGCCTGATGATTTATGTAGAGATTTAAAGGTATGAACGTCGCCAACCTGCTCCACCGCCTGCACCCGTAACGAAAAAATTGCCACCCCAACCGGGCGTCGGCGCTTTTTTTATACATTAAACCTGAAGTGCATAATGTCCCCATCCTTCACCACATATTCCTTACCCTCAATACGCAGTTTACCCGCTTCGCGACAGGCGGCTTCGGAGCCATAAGTGATGAAATCCTCGTAGCTGATCACTTCAGCCTTGATGAAGCCTTTTTCAAAATCGGTATGAATGACGCCGGCAGCCTGTGGCGCTTTCCAGCCTTCATGAATGGTCCAGGCGCGCACTTCCTGTACGCCGGCAGTGAAGTAGGTATATAGTTTGAGCAGTTTGTAAGCAGAACGGATCAGGCGGTTCAGCGCCGGTTCTTCCATTTTGTATTCTTCCATGAACATCTGCCGGTCGGCGGGATCTTCCATTTCGGCAATCTGCGCTTCAATGGAGTTGTTCATTACAATCACTTCAGCCTCTTCATCCTTTACTGCTGCTTTCAGCGCTTCGGAGTATTTATTGCCGGTATGCATGGAGGCTTCGTCTACATTGGCAACATACAACACCGGTTTTTCTGAAAGCAGGAAGAGGTCGGCAATGGCCGGACGTTCCTCTTTGGTGAGTTGCAGTTCGCGGATGTTCTTGCCTTTTTCCAGATGTTCCTTGCAACGCACCAGCACTTCATATTCCGCCTTCAGCTTGGGCTCGAGGCGGGCCTGCTTTTCGATGCGTTGCAGTTTTTTCTCCACGCTTTCGAGGTCTTTCAATTGCAGTTCGATATCGATGATCTCTTTATCGCCTACCGGGTTGATGGGACCTTCTTCGCGGAGGATATTATCATCTTCAAAACAGCGGATCACATGGATAATGGCATCCACTTCGCGGATATTGGCCAGGAACTTGTTGCCCAGACCTTCGCCTTTGCTGGCGCCGCGTACCAGTCCGGCGATGTCCACAATTTCAATCTGGGTAGGCACAATGCGATTGGGCTGCACCAGTTCTGCCAGTTTTTGCAGGCGTTTGTCGGGCACATCTACCAGACCCACATTCGGTTCAATAGTACAGAACCGGTAATTGCTTGCCTGCGCCTTGGCGCTGTTGCTCACTGCGTTGAACAAAGTTGATTTTCCTACGTTCGGTAACCCTACGATGCCTGCTTGTAATGCCATGTTTTGAGATTATGTTTCCTGAGCCGGGAAGTGTGCCACCCGTACAATTTGCGGGCGCACGCCACGTGCTGAAAAAAGAGGCGCAAAGATAAGCAATTGAAGGTTACCAAGCTAGCGGGAAAGGAACCTGCTGGCGCCATTCTACCTGAATCTTTATATCCCGTCAGCTTTGTACTTCAACAAAATTCGCGGATATTCGTATCCTTTCATATTCGCGTCAATTTGCATTATGGTATTAAACGTTCTCTGGATCGCTTTTTTCCTGGTAGCCTGTGTAGCGGGTACTATCCAATTGATCGGCGGCAACGGTGATATTTACAAAACCATGATTGATGGAGTATTTGAAGCAGCGCGTACGAGCGTTGACATCTCCATCGGACTGATCGGGATTATGAGCCTTTTCATGGGCATTATGATGATCGGAGAACGGGCAGGGGCCGTTAATCTGTTGTCGCGCATCATGGCCCCGCTGTTCAGCAAATTATTCCCTGAACTGCCGAAGAACCATCCGGCTATGGGGCATATGATGATGAGTTTTTCGGCCAATATGCTGGGACTCGACAATGCTGCCACGCCTTTCAGCCTGAAAGCCATGAAGAGCCTGCAGGAAGTGAACCCGAAAAAAGAGGTGGCTTCCAACTCGCAAATCATGTTTATGGTGCTGAATGCCTCCGGCCTTACCATCATCCCGGTATCCATTATTGCACAACGTGCCACTTTGCATTCGAAATATCCCACTGAAGTTTTCTTACCGATTCTCATGACCACGTTTGTGGCCACGATGGTAGCAATGGCAGTCACTGCCTTTTGGCAACGCTTCAACCGCCGGCAGTGGATTACCATCATTATAGTGGGTGTCGTAGGCGCCGTGTTCATGGCCGGCTTTGGTTATTTGCTGATGTATAAACTCAATGCAGAATCGGCCCGGGTGTTTTCCAATGTAGTGAGCAACGGCATCATCCTGCTGATCTTTGTGGTATTCATACTGGGCGGATGGTACAAAAAAGTGCAGGTGTTCAACGCATTCATCGACGGCGCCAAACAGGGGCTGATGGTGGCCATACGCATCATTCCTTACCTCGTGGCCATGCTGGTAGCCATCAGCCTGCTGCGGACCAGCGGTGTGTTTGAGTATATCATGGACGGCATGCGCTGGACGGCAGCGGCCATGGGCTTCAACACCGATTTCATACCCGCCATGCCTACAGCATTGATGAAACCATTCAGCGGCAGCGGCGCCAGGGGAATGATGATCGATGTGATGAGCAATCCTGCCTATGGCCCGGATTCCTTTGCGGGCAGACTGAGCTGCGTATTCCAGGGAACCACCGAAACAACATTCTATATAGCTGCTATCTATTTCGGTTCAGTAGGCATCAAAAACACACGCTACGCCATTGGCGCCTCACTCATTGCCGACCTCGCGGGTGTTATAGCAGCAATCGTCATTGCGTACAACTGGCCGTGGTTGCCGGTGTAAAAATAGTAGCGATGGCTTGGTGAACTCCAACCATTGGCGCGCCGGCCGCATGGCGGGCCAGAGCGGCAAAGAGCGGCCGTTTAAAGTATTTCCACACCTGCATCCCGGTAAGGTTGCAGCAGGGGGTGATCGGGCTCCAGTTCGGTAATAAGGGTATTGATCTTGCTGATATCGCAGATATGTATCGGCTGGCGAGAATTGATTTTTTCAGAAACCGTCAGGCAAACTACTTTCTGGGCAGCGTCTGCCATGGCTTTTTTTACCTGCACAATATCCCAGTCGCTATCGGTTGTGCCATGTTTTACATCGATGGCATTGATGCCGAGGAAACAGATATCGGCGCGTATCTGCTGAATTTTGGTGATGGCTTCGCCACCCGTAGTAATGCGCGCATTTTTCGACACGCGGTCGCCGATCATAATCACGTCAATATTCGGATGCTTGCTGTATTCCATCACCGCAGGAATACTGCCGGAAATAAAAGTGGCGCGCAGGTTGTGCGGCAGGGTGCGCGCCAATTCGATAATGGTAGTGCCGCCGCTGGTGAGCACAAACATACCTTCCTGTATAAGCGATGCCGCCTTGCGGGCAATCACTTTTTTCTGATCGTGCAGGTACACGCCCGATTGCTGCTGGAAGGATTCATGGAAAGAATGGGAAAGTGCGCCGCCGTGTACTTTGATGAGTTTACCCTGGTCGGCCAGCTCCTGCAGGTCGCGGCGGATCGTATCCTCCGACACATTGATTTCGGCCGACAGCAAAGAAGAAAGCACCTTGTTATGCAGGTTCACCTGGCGGAGTATATACGCTTGTCTTTCTTTTTTCAGCATAGCAGGTATGAGGGTAAAAATATAGCAAACTCCGGCACTTCAATATCCGCAAAATGCAAAAAATGGCAGGTGCAAATGTACGGCTTATGCGAAACCTGTGCAGGATTTTATTGCTGCCCTTAGCGGACACAGGAAAACCTGGAGCGGGTATAGTTATGACATACAAAAGGTCGCCTCCAAACCGGAGGCGACCTGCAAACTCTCAACCTGTATATGCTATGCTTATTAACTATTACTCCCAGCCGGGATTCTGCGTCAGTTCCTTACCCTTGTCTTTGTACAATTTGATCTGGTCCAGCGGCAGTGGCTCCAGGTATACTTTCGGGTCTGTGAATAACCGTTGGGTTTCAGGTTTCCAGGCAGGAATGATATACCCCTCATCCTCATCGTTCTCAATCTTCACATCTTTCAGTCCGGGATAATCGGCCTTTACAATCCAGGCGCCGCGGTTGATATCGGGATTGCCCTGTGTATCGGTGTATTCCAGTTTTTTCCAGCGTTTGAGGTCATCCAGGCGGAACCCTTCCATCATCAGTTCCACACGGCGCTCACGGCGGATTTCCCATATCATGGAGGGCACCGACGGGTCGCGTGCAGGGTCGTCATACACTTCACCATTCACTGCGGGCTGGCCGCCGATTACCTGCAGGTGCGGCATTTGCACATCGGCACGATCGCGCAGTTTGTTGATGGTCTTATCCAGGTCGGCCTGCGTGAGATTGCCCAGTTCGGCAGCAGCTTCCGCATAGTTCAGCAGCACTTCACCATAGCGGATAACCGGTGCGTCGGTGGGATTCAGGCTGCCGCTTCCTTCGGGAAGTTCCTTGATGGATTCGTTCAGGAATTTATGAACGGCGTATCCTGAAGTAGAGTAGTTGGTGGCCACACCATTCAGGCGGAGTTCCTGTACAAAGGTTTCGTACATGCGCGGGTCGCGGTCGGCCATCACGTCGGCAATGGTTTTGTCGCCCTTGTAGAGGGGTGACAAGCCAATGGGCTTTCCGTCAGCTGCCAGGTACGATTCAATGGCATTTTTGGAAGCGCCTGTTTGCGGTTCCTTATTTACATAACTGTTAAGGCTATGCGTTAACAGGCCGGTGGCATATTCGCGATACAGGAGCACTTCTTTGTTACCTGCCAGCGAAAGGGAGCTGAACAAACCACGGTAATCATCTTCCACCACGTATTTGTTGGAGGAAATTACTTCGTTGGCAGCCCATTTGGCGGCTTCGAGGTATTCGTTGGCTTTGGCGGTGTTGTTGTGATGATATTTCTGCCAGGTGCCTTCGAACAGGAATATTCTCGACATATAAGCCAGCACCACGTATTTGTTTACGGTCAATCCTTCCGTACCATCGCTGGCGCGTACATGTTCTGCAGCATACTGGAAATCTTTCAGCACGCTGTCCATCACCAGGGTGCGGGGATCGCGGGGTTTGTACAGGAGATCTTCGTCGGCATCGGTCACCTCACGTCCAAACCAGGGCACATCGCCGAAGCGTTTTACCAGGTCGTGGTATTCCAGCGCGCGGAAGAAACGGCCAATGCCAATCCAGTGACGCATGGCTTCTTCAGATATGGGGGCCCGTTGTACGCGGTCAATAAAGATATTGGCTTTGCGTACCCAGCTGAAGGTCCAGCCACCACCGGACGCCGGTACGTTCTGGGTAAACTGGGCTGGTGCCGAAGGGGCAAAATCATCGTTCAGGCTCTGGCCGGAAAAATACTTTCCCCAGGTAAAGCCCGAGCCATAGCCTGTAAAATAGGCGGGATAGAATCCCCAGGCAAACGTCCGGATGTTGTTTTCACTATTCCAATAGGTGTCATCTGTAAGCTGATCCTGCGGCAATCGCTCGAGGAAGTCTTTCTTACATCCCACAAGCACCACCAATACCGCAAGAAGCAATGAACATATTTTGATGCGCATAATTTCTCGTTTTTAAGATTTAGAAACTTACCTGCAAACCGAATGACAATGTTCTGCGATAGGGATATACACGACCGAATGTGTTGGGGTCGTTCAATCCCGCAGTGGTATAATCTACTTCCGGGTCTATAGGAACTTTGAGGTGATCGATTTCAAACAGGTTTTCACCGCTGAAGTAAATCCTGGCCGATTGCATTTTCGCTTTGCTGATCACCTTGAGGGGCAGATTGTAAGCCACAGTCAGGTTTTTCAGACGCGTATACGCAAGGTTCAGCAGGTATTTGGTTTGCGGCAGGAAGTTCCGCGTGTTGTTCGATTGTCCGGCATCGGTAGGACGCGGATAATAGGCATTCGGATTGTCTTCTGTCCAGTAGTCGAGCTGGTGTTGGTACCAGGCTTCGCCAGGACGGTATCCGGGAATTACGAGCGGACCGTTGGGCCACAGGTTTCTCTTGCCTACGCCCTGGATAAATACAGACAGTTCTACACCTTTCCATTCTGCACCCAGTCTCAATCCGTATTGGTAGCGGGGGGTGCTGTTGCCAATTACGCGGAGGTCGCCATGGTCATCGAGCGTGTTGGCACCGAAATCAATTTTACCATCACCGTTCAGATCGCGGTATTTGATGTCGCCGGGACCATAGAAGAACCAGCTGGCTTCCCATTGTTTTTGTGTGGGCACGCCATCTTTCATGATCCATTTTCCGCTGGCATCTGTCACCAGGTTACCATTGGCATCCTGCACAAAATCATCTTTGGTGAAGAAGCGATCGGTTTCATAACCCCAGATATCGCCCAAACGCTTTCCTTCAAAATTTGAAGAGAGGAGTTTGGATGTGTTGGCAAACTTGGTGATCTCTTCTGTGAAGTCAGACAACACGGCGGTTGCATTGAAGTTGATGCCATTATCGAAACGATGGTTAAAGTCAATGCTGATTTCCCATCCTTTGGTTGTCAGTTCGCCATAGTTCCTTACCGGCGGATTGGTACCCAGGGTAGCGGGCAACGTAACGCCGGCACTGATCATATCGCTGGTCACTCTCTTATACCAGTCGAAGGTCAGTCCCAGTTTATTGTTCAGGAAACGGGCATCAAAACCGAAGTCCAGCGTAGTAACGGTTTCCCAGGTAAGGGTGGGCGATACCAGTCCGGGCGTACCCATGGTGAGCTGGTTGGTGCCGTTCACGAGCCAGCCGGAAGAGGAAGAAGACATGACACTGAGGAAGCGGTTGGCGCCCACATCCTGGTTACCTACCGAACCCCATGAACCACGCAGTTTCAGGTAAGAAAGCACGCGGCTTACGGAGTTCATGAACGCTTCTTCAGAAAGTACATAACCAGCAGAGAAGGAGGGGAAGAATGCCCATTGGTCATTACGCGGGAAGTTGGAAGAACCGTCGAAGCGGCCATTCAATTCCAGCAACAGTTTTTTCTTCCAGCTATAGTTGATACGGCCGAAATAACCCAGCGTTGCCCAGTGTGCGCGGTCGCCGCCTACAAACTGGTCGCCAATGGCGAGGGCCGGTTCACCAAAATTGGGGTCCAGCAGGCCTCTTTTTTCAGATGACTGGTACCAGTATTGGTAGCTCTCCACGTCGGTACCGGCCATTACTTTGAAGTCGTGGTCCTGTACTTTTTTCACATAAGTGGCAAAAGCCTTGAAGGTGCTGCGCTGGTCCCACTCCGATTGATAAATCACGCGATCGTACGTGGCTGCGGTGTAGGGGCGATATTCCAGCACGCCGCCACCTGCCCAGAAATCCCAGGCAGTTACATAACCGCCGGTATGATGGGTATTGTCGCTGTTGCGGGCATAGGTATAGTCGGCATCTATGGTTAGGCCGGGTAAAATTTTGAAGGTACCGCCTACGGCTATGCGCGTGAGGTTTTCTGCATATTCAGACATTTTTGCCTGTTGCACTTCCGTTACGGCGCTGCGGAACGGTTTTCCTTCGTAGGTGCCATAGGGATATGTTTTGGGCCACCGGTAGAGGTAGTACCAGGGGTCGTAGGTTTCTGAGCTGTAGTAGTAGGGCCTTGTTTTGATGGTCCGCACCAGGATGGCTTTGGCTCTTGCATCGAACCAATCTGTAACAGCTGAATTAACACCAAGGTTGATGTTATAACGATCGAATTTATCAGGATTCACTTTCAGAACACCTTCCTGATTGAGATAGCCGAGGTTAAGGTTATAGGATGAACGCTTGCTGCTGCCGTTAAAGGTGAGGTTATGGATTTGTTGCGGCGTCCATTTGCGCAGGAACATTTCACCAGCGTCCCAGGGACGATAGAAGAAAAGTCTTCCGCTTCTGATCTCGAAGTCGCGGCCTTCTACCATTTCCGGACCGAGGTCCATGCCGCCATACTGCGCCTGCCAGTCGCGCATTTTCTGGATGGCTTCCTGGTCGAAATACATACCTACCACGCCAAATACAGTGAGGTTGGGGTTGGTACGCTGCTGGGCCTTGAAAGCCATTTCAGCTCCTTCCGCAGCGTCTGCAATAACAGGAGTGGTAGTAGGTTTTGCGTAGGAAAGATTGGTAGAGTAGTTGATGCTGCTTCTGTCCAATCCTTTCTTGCCCGATTTGGTGGTGATAAGAATTACCCCCCATGCAGCGCGCGAACCGTAAATAGAGGTGGAAGCGGCGTCTTTCAATACTGAAATGGATTCAATATCGTCAGGGTTGATCATCTGGAGGTTGGGAAACTCCACGTTGTCTACCAATATCAGCGGTTTGGCGCCACCACCGTTCAGTGATCCGGACAAACCGCGCAGGCGGATGGCCGGGTTGGTGCCGATTTCGCCGGTGGGGGTAGTAATGGTCAAACCTGCCACCACGCCCTGCAAACCACGCGAAACGTCTGTTACCGGACGCGAACCCAATGTTTTGTCAACATCCACCGTTGCCACCGCGCCCGTAAGATTGGCTTTTTTCTGTGTACCATAACCAACCACCACTACCTGGTCGAGGTTGCTGGATTCCGGTTCCATGTCCACTTTCAGGTACAACCGGTCGCCAACGGTGATGGTTTGTGTGCGATAACCAATAAAGGAAATCGTAATGGTTTTTTGTCCTTTCAGGTCAAGGGTAAACTTACCTTCTGCGTCTGTAGAAGTGCCCTGCTGGTCTTTACCTGCCACTACGCTGGCGCCGACAACTGGCAGGCCGGAGCTCTTATCGTGCACCTCTCCCGTGATGGTCTGTGCCGATGCATAAGCAGTCAGGAAACTGAATAGCATGAGCCATGTGAAAATCCTGAAATTTCTCATATGCTTATTTTTAGATTGGTTTTGCCTTTTAATCATATAGCAAAGAATCGGAAAAGGTATTTTTTCTCCGGGTAGCGGATAGTGATTTACGTTAGTTTGATAAATCCTGTTTAATGTTGTTTGTATGTATTACAGCACCTGAATGCCGGCATCCACATAAGGTTTGAGCAGCGGATCATCGGGTGAGCGTTCGGTGATGAGAATGTCTATGTCCTGCACACCGCAGATATGGATCGGTTGAATGGTGTTGATCTTCTCTGCAATGGTGAGGCATACCACTTTCTGCGCCGATTCTACCATGGCTTTTTTCAGTTGCACCACATCCCAGTCGTTGTCGGTAGTGCCATGACGCACATCGATGGCGTTGATGCCCAGGATGCACAGATCCGCCTTGATTTCGCGGATTTTGGCAATGGCTTCCGCGCCAATGGTGATTTTTGAATTCTTCGACACACGGTCGCCGATCATGATCACATCGATGGTGGGATGCTGCATGTATTCCAGTATGGCCGGGATGCTGCCCGACATGAACGTGGCGCGCAATTGCGCCGGCAGCGCACGGGCCAGTTCAATGATGGTAGTACCGCCACTGGTAAGAATGAACATGCCATTCTGGATCAGCGCGGCGGCCTTCTGCGCAATGATCTTCTTCTTGTCTTGCGAATACACACCATTGCTCAGGTGGAATACTTCGTGAAAAGAATGGGAGAGGGCTCCTCCGTGTACTTTTATGATTTTTCCCTCATCGGCCAGTTCCTGGAGGTCGCGGCGGATGGTATCTTCCGATACATTGATCTCCTGGCAAAGCGTGGCAGAGAGTACTTTGTTGTGCAGGTTTACCTGATGCAGGATGTAGGCTTGTCTTTCTTTTTTCAGCATAAGCAGTTTGGTTGGGTTATACTTAAATCCGGCAAAAAGATGCATAAATATGCGTTATTCCGACATAAAAACGCGCAAAAACCCCTAAAAAAATTATTTTTTTGAGCAATTTATGCGGGTTTTTGCAGGTTTGTAATTTGTTTGTTCAGATTCTCAAGATGCCGGAAGCAGGTTCCCGCGGATGGGATGCAATATTTCTGATTGCGTGTATGGATAAGTGTTGGTGCATTTCGTGGGGGCAAAAGGGGTAAAGGAACGATAAAACAAAAAGGTTTGCAGTCAATCCTGCAAACCTCCTGGAATCTTTTATTGATATACCGGCTATTTGATCACAAACCGGATGGCCACCGCAATAGCCTCCGGAACAAAATTGATTTTGGGAATGATGTCCAGCTCCGGCTTCCAGTCGAGCGAGAGATTGACCGGTACATTGGGAAACCTGTAATCCAGTCCCAATACGCCGGTTGGACCAAGATAGGTATCGTGGTCTTCCCAACCAACATAGGCGCCACCGCCGAAATACCAGCTTAACCCGGGCGTGGCAAACGGGCGGTGCAGTTCCAGCAGGGCGCCAATGCCAAAGCGACTGCCAAAGGAAACAATGCCTTCAATGGCATTCAGGTCGGTAACAAAATACTTGCCGCTTACGGAATTGCTGATGGTTGGAATATCGTTGCTGAGCCGGAGACCTAAGGCAAAACGATAATCCTGCGCCCGGCTGTTGTTCGGGAAAAACAAACTGCCTGTCAGGAACAATAAAAGCGGCAGGAGCAGTTTGATCATTTTCATCTTCCGGCACGCGTATGCCGGTATAGTATAACCGATATGATGGACTGGGATAGCTGCTTTTCCATATACCGGTATACCGGCATTGTGTAAGGTGGGTTGTTTCATAATCCGTCCAGGTTTACTACGGAAAAAACGAAAATAATGCCAGTGTATTGGTAAGGAAATTGTTCAGGTGAGGAATTAACTTAAAATAGTGGTAAAGTAGGGCGAATACTTAATTGCCAAACAATTCAAACCGCGACTTCGGTCTTCGGCTTTCCAGCCATTTGAAATCGCGCAGAATTTTATCCTGTTCTGTTGCCTGCAGTACGGGCACCATGGTGCCGGTGGGATCGCCGATCACCACTACGCGGTTTAATTCTTTATTGAGAAACCTGAATTCAATGATATCGCCGACCACTTTGTTGATGCCTACTACGGCGCTGTCTTCATCCGTTACATAATAAATACTTTCTGCATTGCCCTTTGCCTGCATTCTGTCCATATTCCCATCTACAAAATAACCAAACAGGCGGTTGCCGCGTACCTGGTTATACATTTCCGGTCCGCTCTTTTCAATGGTCATACCATTTTCAAACACCTGCAGTAGTTCCGGTTTGCGGTTTTTCGTATGCAGGTAAATGGTATCTCCTGTTACCTGCGTATTGCCCGTCCATAGCACCGGTTCGGTAAAGAGTTTGAATACCGAATCTTTGGCGGAATAAAACAGGCTATCGCTCACGGCCTGCATGGAATCGCTGAAGATGCGCACATGATGAAAGGCCTGGAAATAGCGGTTGGTGCTGTCGTTCCCGTTGGTCGTTTGCACTGAATCCGTTTTCACTGCTGCCTGCAGGGAATCATTTTGCGCAGCTGAATCGGTAGCTGCCTGCAGCGAATCTTTCTGAGCTGTTGTATCGCTGGCTGCCAGCAGGTCGGTAAGCCGTCCTGAAAACAAGGTGTCCGCAGCTATGAAAATGGAATCGTTTTCCTGTTTGATGATCATGAGCGGCTGCTGCGTTGCGCGAAAACTGCCTTTGTCGCGCCAGGTCTCTATCCTGTTGGCCAGTACCGATACGCCTTCTGCCGTATCCCTGTATACCGCATTGCCGGTTAATATACTGATACCGTTACCTTCGTTGGTATCGATGGTTTCGGCAGTTATAAATACCGGGCCGTCTTGTATGCGGGGCCTTTTACCGAAATAGCCGCGACTATTCTTAAGATCGTAATACCCTTCACTGGTGCGGATGGTACGGCCGGCGCTGTCAACAATTTTGGTAGGCGCAATAAAAGTCGTGAGCTCGGTCTCGGTATTATAGAGCAGCGAATCGGATTCCAGATCATATTGCGGATCTTTCAGCTTTACATTGCCATAGAAATAGGCATCCTTCAGATCGGCATAATACCGGCCCTCGCGACTGGTAAGCACTGATTTTTCGTTTACCAGTTTGCCGCCTGTATGGTATTCGCCAATGCGCATGTTCACATCGTACTGCAGGTCTTCGGATGTGAGCGTGGTTTTTCCATCGGTGAGTTGCACCTGGTTGCGCAGGGTAGCTTTTTTGGTATCTACATAATAGAGCAGGTATTGCGAGCGGGTGTGGATGCTGTCTTTATCGTTGATATGCACATTGCCGAACGCTTCTACAATCTTCCCGTTTTTGATCACCACGCTATCGCCGCTGAAATACGTGCCTTCCTGTTCCAGTTGCACATTGCCCACCAGGGTTTGCAGTTCGGTGGCAGAATCTATTTTTTGGTAACCAAAGCGGTCGGCATGAATGAGGTTTACCAGCCGCATGGTATCGTTGCGGGGGCGGGGAGTAACTACCTGGGCATTGGATGCATTGGTAAAAAACAACAACAATGGCCATAGCAGTAATACCAATCGGTGCCTGCTGATGACTGGTATTCTACCAACCTGTTGCCTGCCTTCCGCCAACATGCCTTGTTCCTTGTTCATTATTCAGCCTTCCCCGGTAGTTTATTTCCGTATGGAATCATTTACGGGCGCCATTAACGGACCTGATTTATCTTTTTTTCCGAACACAGATATGTTGATATACCGTTTCGGATGCACCCGTAAATCGTCGAGCAAGATATTCAAACTGCGATTGGTATTGCGGATTTCATCGTACAATTGACGATCATTTAACAACGCGCCCAGGGTGCCATCTTTTGTTTCCATCCTGGCCAATACATTTTGCAGGCGCTCCATATTCTGCTGCAGGCTGGCAATAGCGCCATCCAGATTGGCATCGGCCAGTTTGCCGGTTGCTTCTTCAAGATGGCTGAGCGTAGAGTCAATTTTACTGCCGTTGCGCGCGAAAGTATTGGTAACGGTTTCTACATTTTTCATTGATTTGGCCAGCGCCCCGTTTTGCTGATCGAGAAATTCGCTGAGCGATTTCGTGGTCTTTTCGATGTTAGCTACGGTATTTTGAATATTATTACGCGTGGTGGGGTCCAGCATGGTATTGAACTTCTGAATCAGTTCATCCAGGCTTTTTACGGTTTGGTTGAGATTGTCCAGTGTGGGATCAAGACGCGTCTGCAGTTTATCTGCCAGGGCCAGGCTTTTTTCGGAGCGCAGCGTGTCGCCGTCGTCCAGGTAGTCGGTGCCATTGCCCAGGTGAATCGTTACTGAGGGGCTGCTCAACAGTTCTTTCGACAGTACGGCCACAGAATTGCGGGGAATATTGATGTCTTTTGAAAGCGTAAGGGTGACAACGATACCGGAAACATTTTTATCGGTTTCCTTCAGGCCGGTTACTTTACCTACCTCCAGGCCGTTCACCACTACCGGATTGGACACCACCAGCCCTTCAACATTCGGAAAAATGGTATAGAGCGTATTGCCGCGACTGGTAAGGTCTTTTCCTTTCAGAAAATTAAAGCCGAGGATCAGCACGGTGATAGCTATGGCCGTGAGTGCTCCTACCTTGGTTTCATTAGAGATTTTCATCTGATCTTATAGTTTTTACCCATCCTGTCCGGGGAGGCCCGGCTCAGTTCCAAAGCTAACACAATCATTCCAGCCAGGAGGGCGGGTTAGCTATGTTCCTAAACGGGAACGATCAGACAAAAGTATGTATTTTGTAAATAGTGATTGGTAACTAATAAGTAATGAACAGGGAGCAGGGGACAGTCCGTGCGCCATGCATTATTTTCTGGCCACGGTAACGGCACTTTCGGAGGCGTTTTTGTAGCGTTTTATGGCTGCGGCGATGTTATTGGCCACTTCTTCCTGTCCTTTTTTACTGTTGAGATAATCTTCTTCGGCTTTATTGGTGATAAAACCGGTTTCAACCAGTATACTGGGCATGGCCGTTGCCTGCAATACCCATATGCCCATTTCATTGCGTTGTTTTACGCCGCGACTGGGCCGGCCTTCTTTTACAAATTCCTGTTCAACATAAGTGGCAAGTTGCAGGCTTTTATCAAAAAAGCGTTTGGTCCACAACAGTGCGCGTGCCTTGAATTCGGGATCGTTCAGGTCGGGCACATTTTCCCCTGTGCTTACTTCTTCGTGGATGCGTTCGCTTACGAAATCGCCTTTTTCATCGGCGCGGTCCGAAGCCCAGATATAGGTTTCGGTGCCTTTGGAAGGATTGGTGGTATACCAGGTGCGGTAATCTTTTACTTTCTTGGCTACTTTTTTCCTGTTCTTGCCTTTGCCGGTATAATAGTATACGGTTTTATATCCCACGAATTTGCTGTGTTTGATTTTGGGGGCGGCATTCACGTGAATGGACACAAACAGGTCGCCTTTGTTGGCATTGGCAAAATCGGCGCGTTCGCGAATGGAGGGATATACGTCTTTGGTGCGTGTATACAGCACCTTTACATTGGGTAATTCCTGTTCCAGTTTCTTGCCCAGTTTCAGGGCAATGGCCAGGCAAATATCTTTTTCATACGAATAAGCGCCTTTGGCGCCGCGGTCGCTGCCGCCATGACCGGCATCTATGATGATGGTGCTGATGACGGGCTTCTTCGGTCCCGGGTCAGCAGGAGGAAGATGAAAGGAGGTTAAAAATGAAACAGAAAAAACAGCCAGCAGACTGCAACAAAATTTCTTCATGATGTTTTTCCGTACTTTATAATAATTGGAGATAACGCAAAGGTAAGAAAGTGGAAGGCGTACGGAACGTTAAAACCTGGAGGAGCAAATGTGAAAAAAGCCGAAGCCGCTTTTATGGGCAGATTTTCACATTTGCCCGAATGCCTGTTATCGTACTTCGCTGCCGGAACGATTGTTATGAGCGGTTTGTTCTTCCAGCGCTGCGCGATAGCGTTTCACTGCTTCGAGGATGGCGGCAACAATTTCTTCCTGTCCTTTTTCGCTGGTGATGTATCTTTCTTCTTCTGTATTCGATACAAATCCTACTTCTACCAAAATGCTGGGCATTCCCGTTGCCTGCAGCACCCAGATGCCTTTTTCATTGCGTTGCTTTACGCCCCGGCTCACGCGGCCGCCCTTTACAAATTCTTCTTCTACCATGGTGGCCAGCAACAGGCTTTTGGCAAAGTATTTCTTTTCGTACAACTGCGCCCGGATCATGGCTTCGGGCGAGGTAAGGTCGAGAATACCAGTGCTGTCGTCGGAAATTTCACCGCTTTCCTCCTGCGACTGCGTCTGGTTGATGGATTCCGATTTGTATACGCCCCTGTCGGCTGCCCAGATAAATGTTTCGGTGCCGTGCTGCATGTTCTTCACATATTGTTTTTGGTATACCGGCACTTTTACCAGCTTACCTTTCCGCTTGACGGTTTTGGTGCCCACCTTTTTTTGCACGTACCAGCCGCCTGCTTTTTTACCGGCAGCATTGGCGTGAATACTGATGAACAAATCGCCTTTGGCCTCATTGGCCATCTGGGCACGGTAGCGGTTGGCTTCATTCTTGTCTGTAAGCCCCCCGGGCAGTTCATCGGTGGTACGGGTGTATATGACCTTCACATCCGGCATGGCTTCACTAATAGCCTTGCCCAGTTTTAAAGCAATTTTTAAAACCAGGTCTGCTTCGGTCGTAATCTGACCGATGGCTCCGGGGTCAGGACCTCCATGCCCGGCATCCACAATGATGGTAGAAAGGGCCGGCTTAGGGGGTTGCGCTGGCAGGAAGCCTGCGCTGCAGGTGACATACGCCAGAACCAGGATACCCACACGAAAGATGTACTTCATGATCATAAACCTGTTCAACAATTTAGCAAGCGTCAATCTTCACATTCCATTAATGCATTAATATGCTATTTTTGTCCACTGCTGCATATGACGAATAATTGCAAAAATAGTTTAAAACACGGTTCGGCGCTGATTTTATGCTTACTGCTTTTCACCCTAACGCACGACGTGTTTGGCAATTATGTTTCGTCCGCTACTTTTTGCAATTCGTTAACTGCCTGGCAGGATACCACCCAACCCCGCGTGTTATCTGACACCATACCTTTAAAAGATACCATTCCCGGAAACGATTCACTGGCTGCCCGCACCGATACCTTTCAATTGAAATTATCAAAGGATACCCTGAGCGCACCGGTTTCTTACAAGGCTACCGATTCGCTGGTGATGCTGGTGCCGGAAAAGAAAATTATCCTTTTCAGCGAGGGTAATGTAAAATATACCGATATCGATCTTTCGGCAGACAGCATTGTGCTTGACCAGGAAACCCGCACGGTTACCGCCACTTTCCGGCGCGATACAGCGGGCAATATTATAGGGCGACCGGTGATGCTGCAGGCCGATACCAAAATGACATCGGATGTGATCCGGTACAATTTTGAAACGCAACGGGGCATCACCAGTCAAACGATCACCAGCCAGGGTGAGGCAGTGGTTTTTGGTGAAAAAGTAAAAAGGGTGAGCGAAAACGAATACTATGCCTTCCGCGGACAAATCACTACCTGTAATCTTGATACCCCGCACTTTGCTTTCCGCACCAAAAAGATGAAGCTGGTGAACAAGAAACTGGCCATCAGCGGTCCCATTCACCCTGAATTTGAAGGCGTGCCCATACCGGTTTACCTGCCTTTTGGTTTTTTCCCGATCTCACAGGGTAGACATTCGGGATTGTTGCCGCCGCAGTTTACGGCCAGTGAACAATTTGGTTTGGGATTGGAAGGACTGGGTTACTATAAAGTGCTGAGCGATTACCTGGACGTTACGGTACGTACAAATATCTACTCTTATGGAGGATGGGCTTTGTATGTAACGCCCACCTACCGGAAACGTTACCGGTACAACGGGAGTTTCAACTTTTCGTTGCAACGTCCGCGCATTCTCAGCAACACGGCCAAACAGGAATATACCACCTCGCGCACTTTTAATATTACATGGAGTCACTCGGTGGACCCGCGCGCCAGGCCCGGTACCTCTTTTTCGGCCAACGTGAATGCAGGCTCTACCAAATTCAACCAGTTTGTGCTCAATAACCCGCGGGCGAACTACAGCAACCAGCTCAGTTCATCTATCACCTATTCCAAAACCTGGGGCAATTTTGCCAACCTGACGGTGAGCGCCAATCACAACCAGAACAACAATACGGGTATTGTGAACGTAAACCTGCCCAACGCAGCGTTTACCATCAACACATTTTACCCGCTGCAACCAAAGGAACTGGTGGGCAATCCCAAATGGTACCATAAACTGGGTGTTGGTTTGAGCACCAACTTTGCCAACCAGGTAAGTTTTTATGATTCGCTGTTCAGCTTTGCCAATATCATCGACACGCTGCAATGGGGCGCGCAACACAATATCCCGATCCAGTTGGTATTGCCGCCTTTGGGACCGTTGCAGGTATCGCCGGGCGTGAGCTATCAGCAGAAATGGCATTCGCGCCGTTTTGAAAGGAGGTGGAACGACACTACACAGAAAGTGGACACTTTCATCACCAAAGGATTTTTCCCTACGCACGATATTTCGTTCAGCCTCGGTGTGAATACGGCTTTGTTTGGTACGTTCGACCGCTTTGGAAAGAACAGCAGCATTATGGCCATTCGCCATACGGTGCGTCCGTCGATCTCTTTCAGTTATAAACCGAACCTTTCCGCCAGGGATTATTATTCCACCAAACTGGACTCTGCCGGCACCCGCGAATTTCGTTTTTCTTATTATGAAGGCAGCATATTCGGTCCCTTCTCGGAAGGAACCTTTGGCGGTATCAGTTTTGGTATAGACAACAACCTGCAGGCCAAGATCAGGAGTAAGAAAGATACCAGTGAGGCCGGCATCAAGCGCATCAATATTATTGATGGTTTTGGTTTCAGCGGTTCTTACAACTACCTGGCCGATTCATTTAAACTGTCCAACTTCAGTTTGTATTTGCGCAGCACGCTGTTTGAAAAGATCAATATAACGGCGGGGGCTACCCTGGACCCGTACAAGCTGGACTCTTCGGGATTTCGTATTGACGAATATGCCTGGCAAGGCGGCCGCTTTTCGCCAGGCCGTATTGTGAACGGAAGCATTGCCATCAGCACTTCTTTCCAGAGCAAGCCCAAAGACGAGAGCAAGGCAAACCAGCAGGAAGAGGACGAAAATTTGGGTTATGGTATGCCGATCACGCCCGAAGAACAAATGGCGCAACTGGCTTATGTACGACAGAACCCCGGAGAATTTGCTGACTTCAATATTCCCTGGTCGCTGAGCTTTTCTTTTTCGCTGAATTTTTCACGACAATTCCGTCCTGATTACAGCGGATTTGAAACGCGCACCAATGCCAGTTTTAACTGGAACGGCGACTTCAACCTTACCCCGCGCTGGAAAGTAGGTTTTAACGGATACTATGATGTAACCGGCACCGAATTGCAATCGCTCACCATGTTTATCAGCCGGGAGATGCACTGCTGGCAGTTATCCATCAACGTTACCCCTGTATCTTACTTTCCTTCATTTAATATAACCATAAGCCCCAAGAGCGGCATATTGCGGGATTTGAGAATAAACAGGACCCGGTATTTCTATGGGATGTAGCCGGTATTTGAAGCCATGCGGTAGTGTTCTTTGGTACATCAATATACCCGTCCATCCCCCGCTGGCGGGCGCCAGCACGGGATTACACCATGAAGTATACAGCATGGACAGGGTGGTCCCGCCATCAGCCTCATCCAGGAACAAGCAAAGCGATACTACCCATTTGCCGAAGTATAATAATCCCTCATCACCCTCCACACCCTTTCTTTCAAAGTCTCTACTGTATCACCTTGCATCGGTACAATAGGCTCCAAAAAATGCATCTTCAACAAATGCGGCATAAGGTAAAAACTCCTATCCGCCGGCAGTACTTTCCTGGTATGAAAAATAACCGCAGGCAAAATCGCTTTCCCCGTATCCAATGACAATCGGAAAGCCCCATCATGAAAAGATTTCAGCGGCTGATCAGTCTTATTACGCGTGCCTTCCGGATAAATGCACATATGCAATCCCATTTCCAGCACTTTTTTCATCGCGCTATAACTTTCCTTGCGACTGGCTTCGCTCTTGCGGTCTACCAATATGCTTCCTGTCCGATAAATCATTCCAAACAGCGGAATTTTCGCCATTTCTATTTTGGCAATGGTTTTATTGCCGCCTGGAATAAAAGGGAAGGAAACAGGCACATCCATAAAGGAGTTGTGATTGCACACCACGATATACGTTTCGCCCGGCGCAAAATGTTTGCGGCCGCGAATGAACAGCGGACACCCGATCAGCGGCAGGAACAGGCGCATCCATATCCGTGACAGGTATACGAAATTGCGCGTTTTGGCTGGTTCTTTTGCAAAATAGCTGAACAACAGGAAGGGTATAAAAAAGATCAGCATGGTAACCACAAACACGATGGCGGCCCACAGGGCAAACAGGCGTCCGAATATGGATTGGATGGTTTTCATAATACAAGACAACTAATGTAGGATCACAAATCTTAAGGCCGGAATGCTGATGGCCGGGTTTAACTTACTGGCTGCGTGTTTCCCCGCGTCAACTGATGCTCCGGATTATGCCTGGCCCGGTATGACGTGGGACCACACGCTTAATGACTACTGCCATACTGCTGGCCGGGTTTACTTCCCGCTTACGCGATTCGCTGCGTCAACTGAAACGCCGGATTAGGCCTAATACAGTATGACACGGTACCACATGCTTGATGGCTTCCGGAATGCATGGCTTTCCGTCTGTCTCCATTCACAAGGACCAGTCAATCGGGTCTTTTCCGTGCTGCACAAGGTACTCATTCGCTTTTGAAAAGTGCCGGCAGCCAAAGAAACCGTAGTTGGCAGAGTAGGGGGAAGGGTGCGCTGCTTTCAGCACCAGGTGTTTGGTTTCGTCGATCAGCGCCTGTTTTTCCTGCGCAAACTTTCCCCACAGCAGGAACACCACATGTTCTTTCAGTGCCGATATTTTTTTGATTACGGCATGGGTAAATTCTGCCCAGCCAATCTTTGCATGGCTCATTGGTTCATTGGCGCGCACCGTGAGCGATGCGTTGAGCAACAATACGCCTTGCTCTGCCCACCGGGTAAGGTTGCCATGAGCGGGAATGGGCGTGCCGGTATCGGCATGAAGTTCTTTGAATATATTGACGAGCGAAGGAGGCGGCGTGATGCCGTTTTGTACGGAAAAAGACAATCCATGTGCCTGCCGTGGTCCGTGGTACGGGTCCTGACCGAGCAACACGATTTTCACTTTATCGAATGGAGTAGTATCAAACGCGTTGAAGATAAGCGAGCCGGGCGGATAGATGGTTTTACCGGCCATTTTTTCTGTACGTAAAAAGTTGACGATCTCAAGGAAGTAGGGTTTGGTAAATTCATCTTTCAGGATTTCCTTCCAGGAGGCTTCTATTTTAACGTCCATGGGCGTAAATGCGGTTTGGGCCGCAATCTATTAAAAAATACCGGGTGCGGGGCAGTTGGCGGCGGTTGTGGAGAAAGGGGCAAAAAATGGGGATTGGTTTTTTAAGGTATTGGGGTGATAGTGTATATTTGCCGCTGTTTGTTGAGGGGGAGGTGATGGGTGCATAGTAATTGGTCCGGTAGCTCAGCTGGATAGAGCAACTGCCTTCTAAGCAGTAGGTCATTGGTTCGAATCCAATCCGGATCACTGAATTGGACAAATCAGTTTTAAAGCTGGTTTGTCCATTTTTATTTTTGCTGAAACCCTTGCCCAGACTGTATATCAGTTCAACAGCCTCATTCAGTCGAGCGGTTCGATAATTGCTTCCGTCAAAAACGAGTTTTTCAGGGAATATCGAACCAATGATTTGACGCTTTTTTCTCATATCTCCATCAATATAAAGAGAATCCACTCTCTGGAGCGTGTTAATAGCCCTATCCAGGATCTCCGTTATGTTGTCGATGGATTTGCCGGTATCGAATAGTTTTACCTCCAGTATCGTTATTCTCTTCTCACATTCTGCCTTCATCGACCTGTACTCCCCTGCTTCAATTTCTCGATTCAGTAGTAGGTCTCTGGCCGTATTTAAACGCTGATTCTCCTTCGTTAGCTGTTCTTTTATTAGTTTAAGGTCTTCCCGTTGTCCCTGCGTTTTTTGCTTATAAAGCTGATTGATCACCTCTTTATACAATTCGCCCATGCCTGGCCGGGGCATTAACTTTTTCAATTCTTTTGAAAAAAGCTGGTTGGCTTCATGAGCTTTAAACCGTGCTTTGCAAGGTGAAATACAGTGATAGTAGTAATATCTTTGCGATCTGCCTTTCGACGCACTACCAGTCAATATTTTACCACAGGAAGGACAAATAAGAAACCCCCTCAACTGCAAATCAGTCGATTCCTTTTTGAGCTTATACAGCCTTCTCTTTCCATCCAGTACGTCTTGAACTTGATAAAAAAGTGATTCAGAAATCAGACCTTCATGCTGTCCGCTCACATAGTGACTTTCTTCTTCCTTTAGTGCAGACACGTAAATTTTACCACAATAAACAGGGTTACGGATAATAACCCAAAGACTATTCTTGCTACATTTAAGTCCCTTCTTACAGGCAATTTCCCAAATCGTATTAATCGATTCCTTACCGATCAATACTTCGTTAAATACCCATCTGATGATTTCTGCTTCAGGTTCTTTAGGAGCAATATATTTTCTACCATTCTCGGTAATCTTATTGCAATATCCAAAAGGGGCCGGCCCCATCCAACGACCTTCCTTTCTGGCTCTCCGCATTCCATACAAAACATTAAGCGCTCTACGGTCATTTTCAACTTCTGGCGCAGCCAGGTAAAAAGCCAGCATCATCTTGTTTTCAGGAATGGATAAATCTAACGGTTGTTCTATTGCTTGCGGCTCTACATTCAGTTTGCGGAGTATATTGATCATCTGGTAAGCGTCACCAGCGTTACGACTAAATCTATCCCATTTTGTAAATAATACAAGATCAACTTGCTTTTTTCGCTTTTTAAGATCAGCTAACAAAGTCGTCCACGCAGGCCGGTTAAATGATTTTGCTGAATGATCTTCGTAAATCACCTTCCGGACGGAAATTCCATTTATAGTACAGTACTTCTGCAACATTTCTTCCTGATTACGCTGGCTGTACCCCATGTCGGCTTGTTCATCCGTACTTACTCTAATATAAAGGTCCGCTACTTTCATCTGCTAAGTATTGGTTTAACGCAATGTTTGCTAAAATAAACATGAAGGCCAGGATCATCTCGGCCTCTTCTACCGTAACTTCTGTACCATGCCTCGCCAGTGTAAGCTTCCCCATTCTCCGGCCACAGGTTTTAGAGTTACCAATCACCTGAATTGTTAACTTTAAATTTTGAAAATGAAACGTAAGCATTTTACCGAAAGCCAAATTGTAAGTGCCCTGAAAAAGCATGAGTCAGGTATGTTAGTAAAGGATATCGCTCGCGAGTTGGGCATTAGTGACGCCACCTTTTATAATTGGAAAGCCAGGTATGGTGGAATGGAAGCCAGTGATGTCAAACGCCTCAAAGACCTGGAAGCAGAGCATGCAGAACTCAAGAAGATGTTCGCAGAGCTATGCATAGAGAACCGGGCCATGAAAAATCTCCTCGAAAAAAAGTTGTAACGCCTGAGGAGAAGCGGGAAGCTGTTGATTTTCTTTTGGAAGAAGAACAACTGAGTATCCGTAAGGCGTGTAAAATCGTAAGTATGCCCCGATCCACTTACGATTATAAAGCGATACCAAAGGATGATGCGCGGGTTCAGGAGGTATTGACAACACTTACTCAAAAGCATGTCGACATTGGGTTCTGGCAATCCTATCACAGGATCCGAAACAAGGGAATTATCTGGAACCATAAAAGAGTATACCGGGTGTACACCGAGATGAAACTTAATATTCGCCGAAGGGCAAAACGCAGGCTGCCGGCCCGAATCAAAGAAGCATTGCATATTCCGGCAAGTCCTAATGAGGTCTGGAGCATCGACTTCATGAGTGATTCCCTGACAGATGGAAGGAAGTTCCGGCTGTTCAATGTCATTGACGACTTTAACCGCGAGTTCCTTTGCATCGATATCGATACGTCTTTGCCCGCCCGCCGTGTCATCCGGGCGCTGGAGCGCCTTATTGAGTCAAGAGGCGTACCCAAAGCGCTGAGGTGTGATAATGGTCCGGAGTTTATCAGTCATTTGCTACAGGAGTGGTGTGCGTCCAGAGGGATCAAACTGCAATATATCCAACCAGGAAAACCCA
>CALCIN010000025.1 GCA_937961055.1 uncultured Chitinophagaceae bacterium
CCGATACGCGCAAACTGAAACCCGGCGATATTTTTTTTGCATTGAAGGGCCCCAACTTCAATGGCAATGCATTTGCCCTGCAGGCACTGGAAGCAGGCGCTGCTTATACTGTAGTGGATGAACCGCCTGCTACCTCAGATCCCCGCGTGGTGGTAGTAGATGATGTATTGCAGACTTTGCAGCAACTGGCGCAGCACCACCGCCGGCAGTTCAGCATACCTTTCATTGCCATTACCGGCAGCAATGGAAAAACTACCACCAAAGAACTGGTGCACGCCGTGTTATCCGCTGCCTATACCACCTATACCACGCAGGGCAACCTGAACAATCATATTGGTGTTCCGCTCACATTGCTGCGCATTCAAAAAGATGCACAGATGGCCGTTATTGAAATGGGCGCCAATCATCCCGGTGAAATTGCATCGTATTGCAGCATTGCACAGCCCACACACGGTATCATTACCAATTGCGGCAAGGCACACCTGGAAGGGTTCGGCAGCATTGAAGGCGTACGCAAAGCCAAGGGAGAATTGTACGATTTCCTGCGCAACCATAACGGAACAGCGTTTGTCATGTGGGATTATGATTACCTGCGCACCATGAGCGCCGGCATACCTGCAGTAAAAAAATATGGCACCACGCCCACCTGCGACATTACCGGCAACGCCCTGTCTGGCAGTGATTATCTTACCGTGTCTGTTACACAAGGCGCCACCATTCCATCAATCCGCACGCAACTGGTAGGCGATTACAATTTGCCGAATGTGCTGGCCGCCGTTACTGTTGGAAAACATTTCAATGTACCGGACGAACGCATAAAAGCAGCTATAGAAGCATATACACCCTCCAACAGCCGTTCGCAACTGATCCATAAAAATGGCAACCATATTATCCTGGACGCGTACAATGCCAATCCTACCAGTATGAAAGCAGCCATAGAAAACTTTGCGGCTTTAAAGGCCACTAACAAGGTGCTGCTGCTCGGCGGTATGGCAGAACTGGGAACGGAAAGCATCAGCGAACACGAAGCCATCGTGCAGCTTATTGGTAAATACCAATGGAAAGAAGTGGTGCTGGTGGGCGGCGACTTTCAGCGCATCAATCATCCCTATAAAAGCATGCAGTCGTCTGCAGAAGCCGCAGCATGGATGCAGGCACAACAGTTTAACGACACCTGGTTTTTGATTAAAGGTTCCCGGAGCATGCAAATGGAAAAAGTACTGGCACCCTAAGTACATAAAAAAAAGCCATCTCCATGGAGATAGCTTGTGGCTTATTCAAAACATTGGATCATACTGAGTGGTTTTTCTACAATACCAGGATTTTAAAATCGGGGGTTATACAATCCAGGCCATCAGTTGAGTATCTATTTGGAGGGGAGCAGGAATACTCCCCTCCTGTCTATACCCTTGTCCTAAACGTATGAAAAGTGTCCGTTAATATCCGTGCTCACTAACCAAAATTGTTATGTCGGGCAGGATGTTTTACATCACTGCACATTATTCATGACTTTATTTCTTCTGAAATACTCCCCGTAAAAACGGGGAGTATCATTCCCTGTGAAAATCTGTCTTAAATAACCTATAGAGCGTTATCTTTTCCTTGAATGCAAACTTAGAACTACCTGCGATTGTATACAATAGCGCAACGTACGCAATTATTAGCGCAGGCGTTACAGAAAGTAAATGATATGATCAAATGAACAGAATGTTCATTTTAGTGAGTAAACACCAATAGCGCATCTTTTCTCCGGCCGATTTTTACATATTTTGATGTTAAACAACTGTGATGCATAACCGACCAAAATTGCATACAGCAATGTTTGCCGAGGTTTCAATCATAGTTTAAACACTATTTCTGGCGCAACAACTCAACGACCCCTATTCGCTTCTGCAAAAATATTTACTGATATTAAGGGTAAATCAGTAGAAACAAGGGAGAACCTGTGTTCAATGCTGCAAATAGTGTTTAGCTGCAGTCACTTAGATTTTAAATAAGATAGTCATTCATTTGTGCATGTCGGGAAAATCGTGTAAAATGCCGCGTAAATTTGTTGGACAACAGGTTCTATACATGTTTTCAAATACGCACCCTGGAAACAAATGGATAAAGCGCATTTTTGAGTAGAAGCAGTAACTGCTTCCTGCTCGTAACAATGTGAGCTATGATGGAAAATGGAATATTTGTGCCGCTGATTTTGTTTAAAAACGTAACCTGGAAACTATCTCCGCTGCGGACAGCAACATCTGCTGTTGCTATAGTTGCAGGATTTGCTTTCTGGTACAAACGTTTGCGTGCCATAAAGCGCCTGCACGATCTATTGACTGCACAGGAACTGCAAGCACTACGTGTTGAGCCTACCTTATCAAGCATGCATTTGGTGTACTGCCACTACAGGCGCAAGCCGTTCTTGGAAATAACATCCAATGAACCTGGCCATGCCACAAGAATCATACGAATCCCTATTGAATAACTACTGCTTCTAAACCACTACTTTATGAAACCATTCAGAACAATCCATGTCGATGATCACCCTGACTCCTTATTACTATTTCAGAAAATTGCCAAGGAAGTAAAGCAAATTGATTTATTGGGAAGTTTTCGATCTGCTGAAGAGGCCATACGCTTCATGGACCTCAATGAAGTGGACCTGGCGGTAGTGGACGTTGTAATGCCCTCTGAAAAAAACGGGCTATGGCTGGCCCATCAGTTACAAAACAGAAATACCGCCCTCATTTTTCTAACTGCCCATCCAGAACACGCTACAGCAGCCTTTGAAGCCTGCGCCCTCGACTACCTGCTCAAGCCGATTACACGTGAATTGCTGGAAGCGTCTGTAACAAGACTGCAATTACGCCTGCAGAAATACAGCCTGCTGCAAAAAGACCCCGCAAACGAATTGTATAACCACTACCTTGATGATGCAACCATTCCGAAAAGGCTGTTCATAAACATGCAGGGACAGATCATTGTAATCAATCTGAAAGAAGTGACTTACCTCAAGTCGTCATCCAACTATACCTATATCAAAATGGCCGACGGCAGCAAATACACATCCAGCAAACATCTCAAGATTTATGACCTGGCCATCAGGAACAATCCTGATTTCCTGAGGATACACCGCTCTGCCATTGTAAACAAAAATTACGTAAAAGCTATTTTGAGAAAAGGTCATAAAGTATCTATTCTCATGGCAGACGGCGAAGTGCTGGAAGTATCAGTAAAGAAAAAAGATATGATACTCGACGAGTTGAGCAAATAACAGGCACTGCCATTCACAGAAGCAGTCCGGCACCATTGCTGGTGCCGGCTGCTGCCTCCGGATCATGATTCTCCTGCCGCTAATTGAATAGCACTGCAAGAATTTTCCTTTCACCTTGAAACTGCGCAGAATAGTTAAAGTGTGAATAGAGTACGGATTATCTGCACATTGTTTTTTGACCGGAGTAGCGAGACAAAACTAACGTTAACGTATACAACATCCGTTGTTACAGGGCATGCAATGAGTGAACTGTGTGTTTGCGCCAATAAACCATGGCATGGGGCAGGTAAACGATCGTTTTATTTAGTGAAAACCGAAAGCTTAAGAACGGCCGGAGTTATTCTCTCATTATTATTGTACCAAAGGGGAGAAAAATGAATGCTACAATCAACCAAATGCAATGCATGCTCAGTGGCACTGTATGATGGTTGTTCATAAACAAAAGCCTGCATACTTTTGTAATATCTTTTGCACTTCACTATTAAGGAATATCAAGGTATAGTTACAAATCTACCAATTTTGTGAAGAACCCGGTTGTCTCCCCGCAGGGAGACAACTTTTTTGGATTCCTTTACCCTTGTTAACAGAGCGGGTTTATCATACCAAATATTGCGGCATACCGCTATCATTATTCCTGCCAGTGCAGTATCACCTCCCAGCCGGAAAGCAGCCTGGCAAATTGCAGTCCCACGTACTTATATTCTGCATTGAACACCGGTTTGTACAAAACGTTGCTGGCATGTGCTGCTGCCGCAGATTCGTAGATGAAGGCCACATAGCCTTTTACATGCCCATTGTTATCATTAACGGTCCGGATAGATACATGGGGAATTTTCAGCACGCTATCGCAACCAATGTATAACACCTCTCCTTCCCAATGTTCTTCGTACGACAATTTGGTTACGAATGAATGAAGCGATTCCCCGATAAAAGCAAACTGGATCACATCGATCAAACGTTTGCCCATCACCTCTTCTTTTGTGAGTCCGTAAATGCGCTCTGCTCCTTTATTCCAGCTTTTGATTTCAAATGCGTCTGTGGTGCTGATAATGGCTTCGTCAAAATTGTCGGGACAGGCATGGGCGCATAGCTCGCATTTCTGAAAGGCAATGTTTTTCTTTTTCATAAAAACTCATTCTACGGTTAAGAGGCGCTCTTCGGGTATAAGAGGTCACCAAAATAATTCATTCAACAAGGAAGTAAAAGGCAATTGCATTTTTTCGGTAAAAAAACGTAGTTGTACCCGATCTATCCATCGGATTAACCACATTAAACTACCAAACAGTTGTTAGGCACAACTATTGGACTGCTGCAACCTGCACTTCCTGCATACTCACTCCGGCGCTTACCGCCAAAGCAAAATCAATGCCGCGGCAATGGCGCCAAAGCGAAATTTCAATTGCTCTGGTACAATAGCGATCAACGAGAATTTTTCCAGGATACTTTCAGATAGGATAGTGTAATAACCTTAAGGTATTAACGAAGACAATAGGTAAAATGAATAACAGCACATAAAGATCGGAATTCCACGACATAAAGGATAACCCTTAAAATTCAATTGAGTAAAAACAGCACAGGGACCGGTGAAATACTTTAGTAAAACAAACCAGGTGTGCAAATGAATGAGTAAATGGAGTAAAACAGCGATAATAAACCAGCGTTGCTATCGGGCCCGATTTAATAACAATTACCAAAAGCTGTGCAGGCCCGGCCTTCGTTTTGCTCGCTCAACTGCATGCTTCCTTCATTGCCCCCTTCACAAGGTGTGCTGTGTATAAACCCGGTAGTTAATTTTGTGCCCGCTTCCTATGAAAACAAACATCCAGTATAAGTATGAAAATACTGTTCGCATTACCTCCGATATATCAATCGCCGCAGGGATTAAAACCTCTTTGCCTTCAAGCTTTTTCTTTCTGAACACATTGCAGCACAATATTTACGATAGCAACCTGAATCTTTTCATAGGTGTGGGGATATAGCAGCAACGGTGGAGTACTCTCCGCCGTTTCCTTTTTATTGGGGGTCAACATTACAAATGCTAAAAAAGGCCCGTGTAGAAACACAGGCCCTAACGATTGCTTGCCATATACTACGATTGTTACTGCTCAACAAGTAAGTAAAAGAAGAATATCGAGCGCCAGAAAGCCGGCACCATACGCGGCCCGCGATACCCGGGCGCCCAATACTGCTTCCCTGATCCTTGTCATTTGCATTTTGTAATACATTGTTAAGCATTTATTGCAGTTACGGGTGGATTCGAACCACCGTAGGAGGTCATGCGAACCTCTGCCTCTCCCCTCGGCCACGTAACTCGTGTACAATATTTATTTTGCAGGCAATTCAAACAGCAGCTTTTCTCCCTGTTTTCTTGCCTGGAGACTGAGCTTTTTATACCCAGGATATTCTGCTGTAATCGTTACCGGTAAATTTTGCCAGGTAATCAGCCTGAACCTTCCCTGACGGTCGGTTACGGCTTCTTCTTCACCTTTCGTAACGTATACATATGCATTAGCAAGCGGACGATTGTCCTCCTTACCCAGTACCACCCCTTCAATGGTTGTTTTTTCCGAAACTGTCAGCCACTGGTCAGTATGCATGAAACCTAACAGCAGGCAAAAAACGATGAATTTCATATGCCGCTTTTTTGTAGTAGTATATGGGCCCAGGCAATACGCGACATATAAGATTTGCAGGTCAGCCAGGTAGCGCCGCGAACCTTATAGGTATATCAAGCCGGAAATTTTACCGGCAGCGATGTTTCATGAAATAACTTTTCATCTTCAAATATCCTTGATACGGTAAGCCCCTGCACCTTGTTGGGATCTGAGAAATCGTGCAGCAATTCAACAAAAAAATAATTGATGAGATATAAATAAAACCGTTTCCCGCCTTCCACTTTTTCCGATACATATACACCATGCTCCCTCAATACACCGGCCTGTTCCGAAACGCTTAATGATTCAAATTCCTTGCGGGTCATACTTGTTTGCTTTACGGGAACAAATATAGGAATATTTATTAGTCTACCAAATTAGTAGGGTATGTTTTTTTTGAAAATTTTCTTTTAAAAATGAAGGATAACAAAAGTGCCGCGAACATTTATTGTTTGTTACTCACTATCAACCTTGTTTATATGAAAAATCACCGAATCGGAGGGACCAGCAAGATTTTAATTAACGGGCCTTCCACACAGAACTTTCTAAAGCGTCAAACATGTGCTCATTTATGGAGCAGGGAAAAAGTGAGTTACACGAAGGAAAGGTGCAGTGCTTTGATCTCCCTTATAAGCATTGATTTTTCCATTACGGCGCACTGCTCCAGGGTCTGAAGAAATTGTAACCGCCATTGTTGCTCATCATCCGGAAGTGCGGCAGCATTGCATGCATGGAGCTGCGCAATGGTAATACAATGATCATTGTAGTTGCCCAGGCGCGCTGCCAAATCATGTATTTGCGCCATTTGCTGCCAGGCTGGAAACGGAAAATTAATGCCCCAGTCAGACTGAAACAGGCGCTCCACATAAATGAGGTCTTTCAGGTGTTTGCGGGTGGTATGCAAATCTTTTTCTTCACTGGCTACCATTTGGAGCAGGTGGATAGCCGCTACTTTTTCATTCACGAACTGCCGGATGGAAGCATCTCTTAATAACAGCGGCAAGTGGCTGGTCAAGTCGTAAATTAATTTATTCCAATCTGTTTTTTCTATTCTTTTAACAAGTTCTTCTTTAGCTAAAAAAAGCTCTTGTTGAACGGATGAAGTAAAAGCGGGCACAGTTGTCTGCCATTCCTGTACAGATGCCTGTACTTTTTGCAGAAATAATTGCCAATCACGTACCCTGCCTGCTGCGCGATAGAGCTTTTTCAGTTTGTTACCCAGGCGTAGTGCTGTTGCTCCCTGCTCCTGCTGTACGAGGCGAATGAATGCCCGCAGTTTTTTGTACGCTACCCGCAAGTCGTGGATATCATCTACCGCAAAAGATCCGGGTATACGGTTACCATACTTTTTCATTGACCGCACGTACTTCTCTGTAACCCTTTCCAGTTCTTTTCTTTTCATACTGCAAATTACGGGGGAACCATGAAAACGAAGTGCCCTAAACAGGCGCCGCACAGTAGCATCGTAATGCTTTGGTACATGACCGGCGGCTGACAAACGCTGCCCTACATCTCAATGAAGAAAAGCGCATTTGTTGCATTGTTATAGTCTGAAAAACTGGTAACGCTCCCCATGCAGGAAAGGAACCCTTCCCGGCTTTCATGCCTTTCATCTCTAATAACTATTCCGATTTCTACGCCCTTTCATCGTTAGCACTTATCCAGCGCCTGCAGAATATCCTGCAATATATCATCCACATGTTCCAATCCTACAGAAATGCGGATAAGCCCGGGCGTTATGCCTACTTCCTGCCGTTCAGCTTCTGTAAGTTTACCATGTGTGGTGCTGGCCGGATGCGATGCAATGGTGCGTGTATCGCCCAGGTTGGCGGTGAGGGATAACAATTGTAGCGCATCCAAAAATTTGCGGCCGCTTTCCAATCCGCCGGTCAGCTCAAAACAGAACAATCCGCCGCCGTTTTTCATTTGCTTTTTGGCAATGGCATATTGAGGATGGCTCGGTAAAAAAGGATATCTTAACCAGGCGATTTTTGGATGACCTTCCAGTTTTTGCGCCAGTTGGGCAGCATTGGAAGCATGCCGCTCCATACGAACATCCAGGGTTTCGAGGCTTTTGCTTAGCACCCAGGCATTGAAGGGCGACAGGGCAGGCCCCGTGCTCCGGCAGAATAGATAGATTTCCTTGATCAGGTCTTTGCGGCCGGCCACTACTCCTCCCAGCACACGGCCCTGGCCATCCATCCATTTGGTAGCACTGTGAATCACCAGATCGGCGCCAAATTGAATGGGCTGCTGCCCGATTGGAGTAGCAAAGCAATTGTCAACATTCAAAATGAGATTATGCTTTTTGGCCAGCGCCGATACTTTTTCCAGGTCAATAATGTCGAGACCAGGATTGGTAGGCGTTTCCAGGTAAATCATTCGAGTATTGGGACGAATATGCTGCTCCCATTCGTCCTCCTTACCTGCAGGCACATACGTATACTCAATACCGTATTTGTTCAGAAATTTTGTAATTACCGTGTGGGTGCTGCCAAAAATGGCATTGCACGACAGCAAATGGTCACCCTGTTTCAGCAATGCCATAAAGGAAGCGAATACGGCGCTCATGCCCGATGCAGTGGCATAGCCCGCCTCTGCGCCTTCGAGGGCACAAACCCTGTCTACCAGTTCCTGCACGTTGGGATTGCTGAACCGGCTGTAGATATTATAATCTGTTTCGTCGGCAAAAGTGGCCCGCATTTCTTCTGCATTGTCAAAACAAAAACTACTGGTCAGAAACAGCGGGGAGGAATGTTCCATTTCATCAGTACGGTTTGTACGGATGCGTATTGCTTGCGTAATGGGTTGCATGAATGTTTGATTAAAGCAAGTAAAATATTGCTATTGTAGTTTGTTATTTATCAGTTGCTGTTTATGCCGCATTCACCTCTACCTTCCATTTGATATCACAGCCGGCCCGGCGCAGTGTTTCTGCCACGGAGCAGTATTTAGACATGGACAGATCGCAGGCACGTTGCGCTTTATCGGGGTCTATGTCGCCGCGCAGGCGAAATACCACTGTAACATTTTTCCATACCGAAGGCTCTACATTGGGCTCCCGTTCTCCCTCGATATGCATGGTAAAGGATTCAACTGTCTGGCGTTGTTTTTTCAGAATAGACACAATGTCCAGCCCACTGCAGCCACCTAAACCCATTAGCAACAGTTGCATAGGCCTTACGCCAAAATTGGTGCCGCCATGCTCAGGGCTGTTGTCGATCTGTACCGTATGGCCCATTGCGTCTTTTGCCACAAAACCGTAATCGCCCTGAACGCGTTCCAATTCAATTTTAATCATGGTAAAGATTTTTGCAAATGTAATTCATGGAGGGCTTTACTTTGCACCCTGAATTTGCCGTCACCGGATGAAATATTATCATTATAACAAACCTTTTGACCTGGAGAGCGGCGCTCAACTGCCTGCGCTCACCATTGCCTACCATACCTATGGCAAGCTGAACGCCGCCGGGGATAATGTTGTATGGATATGCCATGCACTTACCGCCAACAGCGATGCTGCAGACTGGTGGAAAGGCGTGGTAGGCAAAGGATTGGTACTCGATCCGTCAAAATACTTTATTGTTTGTGCCAATATACTGGGTTCGTGCTACGGCACCACCGGACCATTGCATACCGATCCGGTCACGCAGCAACCCTGGTATGGCCGTTTCCCGCTAATCACCATTCGCGATATGGTGAATGCCCATATCCTGCTGCGCAAACACCTCGGTATAGATACCATCCATCTGCTGGTGGGCGGCAGCATGGGTGGCTACCAGGCGCTCGAATGGAGCATTATGGAGAGCGAAAAGATTGAACGGCTTTTCCTGCTGGCCACCTCACCTGCCGAAAGCGCGTGGGGCATTGCGGTGCATGCCACCCAACGGCTGGCCATTGAAGCAGACAGCACCTGGAACACGCCGTCGCCGGAGGCAGGACAAAAAGGTTTAAAGGCAGCACGCGGCATCGGCATCATCACCTACCGCAATTACGGCATCCTGGTGAAAAAACAAACCGATCCCGACACTGAAAAACTCGACAACTATCGGGCAGCGTCCTATATCAATTACCAGGGCGAAAAGCTGGTAAAACGTTTCAACGCCTATAGTTACTGGTTACTCACCAAAGCAATGGATTCCCACCATATTGGACGCGGGCGTGGCGGCAATATTGACAAACTGTTGCAACAGATTCGTCAAAAAACCCTCATCGTGGGTATCACCAGCGATATTTTGTGCCCGCTGGAAGAACAACGGCATCTCAGCACCCATATCCCCAACGCTACATTGGTGGAGATTGATTCTGCCTACGGCCATGATGGATTTATGGTGGAAGCAGAAAAAATTTCTGCGAGTTTATCGGAATGGTTAAGGTTTTGACAATGATTGGGCGGAATCCAGGATGATGGTTCACGTAAATATATTCCACAGGATGCGCACGCTCCAGAAAATCACCAGCATCCCCAGGAGCACAAAGGATGTTTTGCGGGGCAGCTTGCCCGTTAACCGTGCTGCAAGCGGCGCCGCCAGCAATCCACCAACGATGAGCGCTACAATCGTTTGCCAATGACTCACGCCCAGTAAGGTGAAGAAAGTAAAAGCACTTGCCAGCGTTACAAAAAATTCGGTAAGGCTTACAGAACCGATCACATACCGAGGACTACGGCCCTTTGCCACCAGGGTGGAAGTTACAATCGGTCCCCAACCACCACCACCGAATGAATCAAAAAAACCACCAATACCGGCCAGCACTCCATACTTCCTGAACTTCTTTTGATTCTTTTGCGTGCGAAACGCCATGATCAGTATGCGCATGCCCAGGAATAATGTATACGCTGCCATAATGGGCCGTATATAATCCACATGGCTATCGCCCAGCCTGGTAAGCAGTATGGCGCCAAATACAGCACCAATCACACCGGGAATCAATAAGGCTTTAAACAATTTCTTGTTGACATTACCGAATTTGTAATGGCTATATCCCGATGCGCCGCTGGCAAACATTTCTGCGGTATGAATACTGCCGCTAATGGCAGCAGGGTTGACGCCGGCAGACAACAATATGGTGGCGCTGGTAACGCCATATCCCATGCCCAGTGCGCCATCTACCAGCTGCGCCAGAAAACCGGCCAGCAGCATCACATGAAAATTATCATCCAGCGTTTTGTACCACTCTACCGTGGAGCCCGCAATTTCACGGAAAGGGATATACGAAAAAATAAAATGCCCGATCAGCATTAAGGCAAATGCCAGCAACGACCAGGTGGCAATCTTGCGAAAACGTTTTTCCTTTTCGCCGTTTTCCTTTTCTATCAGCACCCTGGTGAGTTCGTTCAGCTTCTTTACCTTATACTCAAAATTGCCATTCAGCCGGTTTCGCACCGTATTGAGGTTTACAATCACCTCGTCCAGTTCGGCAGGCAAAGCCTGGTTCAGCACATCCTTGATTCTTTTGGCGGCCGTAGGCGACAAGCCATTGGTAGAGATGGCAATTTTCAGGTTCCCCTTCTGCACGATGGAACTGAGGTAGAAATCGCATTGCTCCGGGGTATCGGCCACATTTACCAATAGCTTCTTTTCTTTGGCAGCCTGGCGAATAGCGAGGCTTACCGCCTTGTCGTTCACTGCTACAATGGCCAGATCTTTCCCCTCAAGATCTGCGGGTGCAAAGGGCTTTTGTACCAGCGTAACCGCGGGATACTGCTTTGCCAGTTCACGTATTGCTTCACTGATTTCCAGCGCTACCACCGTTACGGCAGTACCCGGTGAGTTGTGCAATATGGCCGTCAATTTTTCCAGGCCAACCTTTCCTGCGCCCACCAGCAACACCTGCAGGTTTTCCAGTTTCAGAAAAACGGGAAATAGCAAATTGGCGCCTGCAGCGGTATGCGGAACAGTGCCTGCTATGTTTTTCGTTGACTCCATACCGGGGGAAATCAAAAATCACAAATTACAGGTACCTGGGAATAATTCGCATTCATTACGAAACAGCGCTCCTGAATCCTGTAATTTGCCATTTGTGATTATTTGAATCTTGTTATTTGTTTATTGATTGCTTATGCCGTCTGCATGATTGCCTTGAGCGCAAAATCGCCAAACGTTTCGCCGGGCGCCCGTTTTTCGCTGTACTCCTGTAAAAGCGGCTCCAACACTTCGAGAATGCCCGCTTCATCCAGGTTCTCCTTGTATTTCTTATTCAAACGCAATCCCAGCCGGTCACCGCCAATATGCAGGTTATACCGTCCGTAGGCCGTACCTACAAAACCAATCTCTGCCATTTGCGAACGACCGCAACCGTTAGGACAACCTGTCATACGTACCGATATCTCTTCATTTTGCAATCCGTATTTCTCCAACACCGGCTCCAGTTTGCTGATCAGCGAAGGCAGGTAACGCTGCGCTTCGGCCAGTGCCAGCGGACAGGTGTTGAAGGCCACACAGGCTATGGCACTGCGACGTACTGCCCCGGCCCGTTCTGTATGCTGCAACACGCCCAGCCGGTCGAGTATTTCATTGATCGTATCCTTATTTTCAGGCAGTATATCACTCAGGATCACATTCTGATTGCAGGTAAACCGGAAATTGGCCTTCCCGGTTTTTGCCACTTCCAGCAGGGCAGTTTTCAATGCCACCTGCTCCATGTCCAGCACCCTGCCATTCTCTACAAAAACAGTATAGTACCATTTGCCTTCATGATTCTGGTGCCAGCCATAATGGTCATGACGACGCGTAAAGGTAAACGGTTTTGCCGGCTGCAGTGCAAACCCGCACCTGCTTTCCAGTTCTTTTTTGAAATTTTCCACGCCCATATTGTCGAGCGTATATTTCAGGCGGGCCTGTTTGCGGTCGCTCCGGTTTCCATAGTCGCGCTGGATGGTTATGATTTCATACACCGTCTTCATGAGTTTCTCCCCGGGCTCCACAAATCCTATTACAGTTGCCAATCGTGCATAGGTGTTGGGGTTGCCATGCGTCATGCCCATGCCGCCGCCTACCGCTACGTTGAAACCTTTCAGTTCGCCGTTTTCTATAATGGCAATCAGGCCCACATCATTGGCCAGCACATCCACATCATTGTCCGGAGGTATGGCAATAGCAATTTTGAATTTGCGGGGCAGGTACCGGTCCTGGTACAGCGGATCAATTTCCTGCTTTTTATCCTGCAGTGGCGCTTCATCAAGCCATATCTCATAATAAGCCCGTGTTTTGGGCAGCGCCATCTCACTGATTTTGCCGGCATAGGCAAATATCTGTTCATGCAACGGCGAATGTTTGGGATGCGCGCTACAGATCACATTGCGGTTCACATCGCCACAGGCAGAAATGGAATCGAGATGAAGGGTATTAAAAGCCTTGATGGTTGGCTTGATATGCGATTTGATAATGCCATGCAACTGGATGGTTTGGCGCGTGGTGATTTTGATAACCCCCGTGCTGTGCTCACCGGCAATATGATGCAATCCGATCCATTGCTCCGGCGTCATAAACCCGCCGGGCAACCGAAGACGGATCATGAAACTATACAACCATTCCAGTTTCTTGAGGCTGCGTTCTTCGCGGCGGTCGCGGTCATCCTGCTGGTACATGCCATGAAACTTCAGCAATGCCTGGTCGTCTTCATATAGCGCACCGGTAAGGTTGTTACGCAGGCTTTCTTTCATGGTGCCCCGTAACCCGTTACTGGCCATTTTGATTTTTTCCGTAGATGATAAATTGCTCATAGCTGGTGGTATACAATGATTGATTAATACACGTCCTTCAAATACCTTCCTTCCTCTTTTAACTTATCAAGGAACTCAATCGCTTCCGTCGGTTTCTTTCCGCCAAACCGTTCGATGATCTGCAATAAAGTATAATCTACATCCACGCTCATCGGTTCGCGCGCGCCACATACGTAGATGTAGGCGCCATCCATTATCCAGCGGTACAACTCCATGGCCTGCTCCAGCATGCGGTGCAACACATATACTTTATAAGGCTGATCGCGACTGAAGGCAAGACTTACGTGCGTGAGTACGCCCGTTTGTACCCAGTTTTGTATTTCGGTTTGGTAAAGAAAATCGGTCTGAAAATGTTGTTCGCCAAAGAACAGCCAGTTTCTTCCTGTAGCACCCACGGCATCACGCTCCCACAAGAAGGAACGGAAAGCCGCAATGCCGGTACCCGGCCCGATCATGATAATATCCTTGTCGTGGTCGGGCAAACGAAACTGGTTATTGCGGTGTACATAAAATTCAAAGCTGGTATTTTCCGGCATCTGCAGCAGGTAATCGGAGCAAAGCCCGCACCGGCGTTCATCATTCACCATAAAAGTATCCTTCGCCACCGTGATGTGCACTTCACCGCTGTGTGCAGCAGGCGAAGAAGAAATGGAATACAAGCGCGGCGTAATGGGTTCCAGTATACCCAGTACTTCTTCAAACTGCGCTGCATCTTTTACCGGGTAAATTCTCAGCAGGTCAAGCAGGCTGATCTTGGTGTCGGGGATATCCTGTTGCACCAGTTTGGCGTAATTGCGCACTACCCGTTCCGGCAGCCAGGTAATGTTAAGTTTCTTTTTCAATAAATCATATACAGTACGCGGTTCGGTTGCAGCAACAATTTTGGAAGCATCCACGCCTGTCAGTGAAACAATGGCACGAATAACGCCCTCAGGATTTTCCGCCACCACGCCGATAGAATCGCCCGGAAGATATTCAACACCCTCTGCAGCAATTTCTATATGGTGCGTAGCTTTTGATGAACCACGATCATTCAGGTTGATATTGGTAAGCACCGTACCGGTATATACTTTTTTACCGCCGCTTTTTTTGGTGGCAGCAGGCGCTGTTACAGTAGCGGTAGTGGTACCGTTGGAAGCAGGAACGCCACCGGATTGCAATTTTTGCAGCACCTGCGCAAACCATGCGTCTGCGTCTGCCTGGTAATCGGTATCGCATTTCTGCAGCGATACCATGCGTTGTGCGCCGAGTTTGTGCAACTGGTTGTCTACATCTTCACCCGCCTTGCAGAACAAAGGATAGGAAGTATCGCCCAATGCCAGTACACCGTATTTCAGTTTATCCAGTCTGGTCCCGTTATTATGAATATGATCATAAAATTTTTTCGCAGTAGCCGGCGGTTCGCCTTCACCCTGCGTGCTGATCACTGTAAACAAATATTCTTCTTTGGGGAGGTCGTTGAGCCTGTACTGATCGAGACTTACCACTTTTGCATTGATACCTTGCTTTTTGGCCTTTGTTGCAAACTCTGTAGCCAGCTTCTTTGAATTACCGGTTTCAGTACCATACACAATTGTAATTTTCTGTACAGCAGGTGCGGCAGGCGCCGGCGGGGCGGCTACAGGTTGTTCCTGCACCACAGCCTGCGGGGCAGACACAGCGCTTCCGTTACTCAACAAGCCGGCCAAAAAGCCATTCATCCAGATCAGCTCTTCCTTGCTGGATGTTTTGACAAGGTCTTGCAACGCTCTCAGTTTAGGCTCTGCTAACATGTTCATGTTCTTTAACGGCATTTTCTGCTTGTGGGCCTGTATTCGTTTGCACCACAGCCGCACTGGCAGGGAGGAGCACAGGCTGATGTGCTGTGTCGTCTGCTGCCGGAATGTGCTGTGGCAGTTCACCATGCCGGAGCAACCCATTGGTTGCCGGTTCGTCTATATCCTGCCGCACAAGCGGTTTAAAATAATGTTCGCGGCTATTGCTGTTGGCGCGCCATTGAAACTGTTCATACAGCCTCACTACTTTTCCGATAATTACAATGGCGGGCGAAATAAATTCGCGCCCTTTCAATGTGCGCTCATATTCATACAAACTGGTGATGTGCACATGCTGCAGCGAAGTGGTAGCCTGTTCTGCAATAGCCAGCCACTTGTCTGCGGCAATGTTGCGCTGTACCAGGTTGGTTACAATATGGTCAAGAGTTTCCGATGACATATAAAACACCAGCGTATCGTCAGTGCGCGCCAGTTCTTCCCAATAGGCATCGGTTATCACATCGGATTTATAGCAGGTAAGCAAACGCACAGCCTTGGTATACCCACGCGCGGTGAGCGGAATGCCTGCATAGGCAGAAGCGCCCAGGGCAGCCGTTACGCCGGGTATGATTTCATAGGGTATTTGATGTTCTACCAGCGTGTGCAATTCGTCGAGAATATTGCTAAAAACAGACACATCACCACCTTTCAGTCGTACTACCAGTTTGCCCTGCAGGGCATATTCCACCAGCAGTTCGTTAATGGTTTCCTGAGGCGTGGAGGCGCCACGCCGGCATTGTTTGCCTACATAAACAATTTGAGCACGCTCAGGCACATGCGCTTCCAGCAATTCATTGCTTACCAGGCGATCGGTAAGCACCACATCAGCCTGTTGCAGGTAACGTACTGTTTTGAGCGTTACCAGTTCAGGATCGCCAGGGCCAGCGCCCGCCAGAATCACTTTTCCTCTAGTATGATGTGGTTTGTTCATTTATAATTATATGTCTACCAGATTAGTAGAGTATAAAAGCACGCGAATACCCTTTGCTTCTTTCATCATTCACTCATCTTACTGAATCATACACGCTCCTACTGTAACATGGCTGGTTTCGTCGATGAGGATAGCGCCGCCGTTTTCGCGCAGGCTTTTGTACGTATCATAGGGAACTGGGGAAGCCGTCTTGATGGTTGCGCGAATTACATCGTTCAACCCGGCTGAAGTAACGCCGTATTCTTTCTGCAAGGTGTTTACATCGAGTTTGTATTCGATATTTTTAACCACACTGCGCACGACGCGGCTGTTAAGTTGCAACCAATATTTATTGCCCGGCACCAGCGGTTTGTTGTCCATCCAGCACAAAAACACTTCCAGTTCCTGCGACAATTTGGGCTGGTTATCGGTTTTTACTATGATATCACCGCGACTGATGTCGATGTCGTCTTCAAGATGAATGATCACGCTTTGCGGCGCAAATGCTTCTTCCACTTCCTTGCCGCCCAGTTCAATGGCTTTGATGGTGCTTTGCAAGCCGGAAGGTTGTACGGTTACCACGTCGCCTTTACGATAAATACCGCTTATGATCTTGCCTGCATAGCCGCGGTAATCGTGCAGTTCCGGTGTTTGCGGACGAATCACATATTGCACGGGGAAACGGGCATCGGTTAGGTTGATATCCTTTTGAATTTCCACTTCTTCGAGGAAACGCAACAACGAAGGGCCTTCATACCAGGCAAGCTTTGACGATTTTTCTACAATATTATCGCCATGCACGGCACTGATGGGAATATAGGTTACGTCTTTCAATTCCAGTGAACGGGCCACTTCCGCATAATCGATCACAATATTGTTGAACACATCCTGCGAATAGTTTACCAGGTCCATTTTGTTAACGGCCACCACTACATGCGGAATTTGCAGGAGCGATGTGATAATGGAATGGCGGCGCGTTTGCTCCACCACACCGTTCCGGGCATCGATGAGAATGATGGCCAGGTCGGCAGTAGAAGCGCCCGTAACCATGTTGCGTGTATACTGAATATGGCCGGGCGCATCGGCTATAATGAATTTTCGTTTGGGCGTAGAAAAATATTTATAGGCCACGTCGATGGTAATGCCCTGTTCGCGCTCTGCGCGCAAGCCGTCTGTAAGCAGGGCCAGGTCAATTTCGCCCAGCTCTTTGTTCTTGCTTTGTTTCTCCAGCGCGGCCAGTTGATCGATCATGATGCTTTTGCTGTCGTACAATAACCTGCCGATCAACGTACTCTTGCCGTCGTCTACACTTCCTGCAGTAATAAATCGTAATAGGTCCATAACCCTTTTCTTAATCTGTTTAATAATCAAATTTCATCAGCCACATTACCCATTGCAGCAATGAGCACCCCTTCCGGGTCCGGGGGTGATGTCAGAAATACCCATTCTTCTTCCTGTCTTCCATCGCCGCCTCCGACACCTTATCATCAATGCGCGTTTCACCACGCTCACTGGTTTTGGTGGCAGTGATTTCATTGATGATATCATCGATGGTGGTAGCTGATGATTCCACTGCTGCAGTACAGGTCATATCCCCTACCGTGCGGTAGCGTACTTTTTTTACCACTACCCGGTCGGTATCATCGAGGCGAATGAATTCGGAAACAGCCACGAGTTGTCCTTCGTGCTCAATCACTTCGCGCTCATGCGCAAAGTAGATGGAAGGCAATTCAATTTTTTCGCGGCGTATATAGTTCCATACGTCCAGTTCCGTCCAGTTACTGATCGGAAATGCACGCACGTTTTCTCCTTTATGTATTTTGCCATTGTAGGTATTCCACAATTCAGGCCGTTGCAGTTTGGGGTCCCACTGGCCAAATTCATCCCGCACACTGAAAATGCGTTCCTTGGCCCTGGCTTTTTCTTCATCGCGACGCGCGCCACCAATGCAGGCATCAAACTTGAACTCTTCAATGGTATCCAGCAGGGTGTAAGTTTGGAGGGCATTGCGACTGGCAAATTTTCCTTTGGGTTCTGTCAGTTGTTTTGCCTTGATGGTGTCTTCCACTTTTCTTACGATCAGTCTCTCCCCAATCTTTTCCACCAGGCGATCGCGAAATTCCAGTGCTTCAGGAAAATTATGGCCCGTATCTATATGCACCAGCGGGAAAGGAAATTTTCCCGGGCGAAATGCTTTCAGCGCCAGGTGAACCAATGTAATACTGTCCTTGCCTCCGGAAAACAACAATGCAGGACGCTCAAATTGCCCGGCCACTTCACGCATGATATGAATGGCTTCCGATTCCAGGTGGTCCAGGTAGTCTAACCGATATTTACTCATATTGCTCATCTTGACGTGAATGATTAAAACTTATTGATGCACATGTAATCCGCACTCCTTCTTCGATGCGTCTTCCCACCACCAGCGACCGGCACGGAAATCTTCTCCCGGCCGCACCGCACGGGTACAGGGCGCACAACCGATACTCACAAATCCACGATCGTGCAGGGGATTGTATGGCACATTATGCTGATCAATATATTGTCGTACCTCGGCTGTTGTCCAGTGCAACAGCGGGTTGTACTTTATGATCTTGTTGGTTTCATCCCATTCTATCATGGAAAGATTGTTTCTGTCGGGAGAGTGCTCGGCGCGAAGACCGGTTACCCAAACGGCATTGCCCGCCAGCGCCCGCCGCAACGGCTCCACTTTGCGGATAAAACAACATTGTTTACGGTTCTCCACGGAATCGTAAAAAGCGTTGGGACCTTTTTCTGTGACAAAGCTTTCCAGCAATTTGTAATCAGGATAAAACGCCTGTATGGTGGTGTTATACTTCTCGTTGGTGCGCGCCCATACAGAATAAGTTTCTGCAAACAACCTTCCGGTATCGAGGGTAAAAATATTTACCGGCAACTGGTGACTCAATATTTCATGCGCGATTACCTGGTCTTCAACGCTGAAGCTGGTTGAAAACGTTACCTGCCCCGGAAAACGGCGCGTAACCTCCTGGAGGAACTCATGTATTTTTAGTCTACCTGATTGGTAGGTTAAATCGGCAAGATGATCTGTGAGCGCGGCATTCATATTTTTTTGTCCTTTAGATAATTTTTTGTGGTGAAATAGATGTGTAACAGGCGGGAGAATACTTATCAGCAACAACAGCAGTAATTGTTGTAGCAGGACTTATACAAATACGCTATGTTATTGTATATGGGAAGCATTGCTGATAAAATTAATTCCGGTTCAAAGATACGCCTCCGGGCGGAAAACTAAAATTTTTTCCACCAAAATGGTAGACTAATGGAATTTTAACAGCTGCTATACAAACACACGTTAGCCTGCTAAACGAATTTTGCACACTTCGTTGTAGCAGGCTATAATAATGAAAACCGACTAAATTAATGGAGAATAAATTCAACCGCTTATTGTTCCGCCAACTGTTGAATGAGTTGCAGCGCCTTTTCCCAACCGGGTTCATGTTTTTCTATGTACTCTTCGGGCAATGGCCCTGCCTGAACGGACAAAAAGCGTCCCATCCTGCATTTATTTTCTTTCCACAAATTCTTTCAGGCTCGTACCAATAATGTGTTCCCATCCCTCCATAAAGTTTTCTTTTGCCAGTTCAGGCACATCCGGCGGAAAGCTTTCAAGTCCTTTATGTGTAAGCGTTAATCTTGTTTTATTTTCTTCTGCTGCCAGTTCAAATGTTACATAAGAAATGCCCGCGTATCCAGGATATCTCCAGCTATACTGCAATTTCTTTCCGGGAATTACTTCGGTTATGGTGCATTCATGCAGCCATTGTTTATTTTCATCTCCGCCCGTAAAGGTGAATTGAAATCCTACTGCTGCTTTGAATTCCTTCAAATCAAAATACCATTCCTTCATTTTTGCAGGGTCGGTGATGGCCTGCCACACTTTTTCTACCGGAGCGTTGAACACGCGTTCAACGATTAATGGTTCAGCATCCATATTCATTTTTTTCGGGTGATACCAACAGCCGGTCAGCAGACAAACTGTTTAGTGATTTATTTATTCCTGCTCTTTGTTGAGGAATGCGTCCAGTGCATCAAGTTTCTTTGTCCAGAATGCACGGTAACGTTCAGCAAAATCAGCCACTTCCTTCAGCTTGCTATAGTCCGCATAACAATACCGTTCCCGACCGTGCTGCTTTATGGTAATCAATCCACACTCTGCCAGGATTTTTACATGTTTGGATATGGCAGGCCGGCTGATGTCGAATTGTTCTGCCACTGTGTTCAGCGTTAAAGCCTTTACAGCAAGCAGCTCGATGATCTTTCTCCTCGTAGGGTCTGCTATGGCTTGAAAAACATCACGACGCATTTGCTTTCTTTATATGTAACCAATCGGTTACAAATTTATGGGTAACCGATCAGTTACGCAAAAACTGCGGGAAAATACTTTGTGGAAATTTGTATCCGGAATAATTCCTGCAGACAATTAGGTGATTATAAGCTATTTAGAAGTCCATTGGCATAATAATAATATGGAGTAGGATGCGTTTAATATTTTTTGGCAGAACTTGTAATTCCGGTAGATCGGATCATTCACTAAAAGGCTGTTGATGAGAACTTTTTACCTGTCTTTTTTTATTGCTTTCCTTTTGTTTCAAACTGCTTTAGCGCAGCAACCGCCCAATACGGTAGCTTTTCGGAACGGCGCCAAAACATTTACCAGTGTAAGCGACACTGTACCGATAGCAACTGCCCTGGCGCGTGGTCAGTTTGGCAATCATTCCTATGTGCTGCTCAGGTTTTCGCAATTGCCCGATGCCAGGCAACGGCAAACATGGGAACAGGCAGGCATCCGTTTGTATGATTACATTCCGCACAACAGCTTTCTTGCCGAAGTACCCGCCAGCTTTTCTCCGGGCAACCTGAAACAAATTGCCACCGCAGGGGTGTTTACTATTGAAGCGAAAGACAAAATCTTCTCCAACGTAGCCAGGCAAATTGGCAAACCGGGTGTGCTGATGGCTGTACAATATTTTGGCAGTTTATCACAGGCATCTGTAACCGAAATTATAAAAAACACAGGTGCCCAGGTAGCAACAACGAAAATACGCCCGCCGCGCACCGTTTTTGTGAAGGCTTCTTTACCCGTATTAGAAAAAATTGCAGCGCTGCCTTTTGTAGCTGCTGTTACCGCACAGGTGATGGAAGCACAGCCTTTAACTCTCAACAACCGCACAATTCATGGCATGGCAGCACTGCAAAGTGTAACTGGCAGGAATCTCCAGGGCAGGAATGTGATAATCGGGGTGGGTGATAACGGCGATCCATCCACGCATATAGACATTTCGGGGCGTCTGATCATGAGGAATCCGCTTCCCCCGGCCAATCATTCCACACAGGTAACGGGCGCAGCAGTGGGAGGAGGCATTCTGAACCCGCGCCAGAGAGGAATGGCGCCGGAAGCTACAGCCATCAGCCAGTACTATAGCGACATCCTGGTGAATGCACCGATATTCCATAATGATCTTGACATGGTGCTCACATGCAATTCCTATTATTCGGGGTTACCGCTATGTGAAGGCGATGGCGAATATAATATCCTGAGCGTTTTTGTTGATAACCAGTTGCAGACCTATCCTGAGTTACTGCACGTGTTTGCTGCGGGTAATGATGGCGCAGGCACCTGCTCTCCGTATCCCCCCAGTTATGCCACTGTAAAATCGGGCTTCCAGACCGCTAAAAATGTATTGACAGTTGGCGGCATTGACAATATCAATCAAACTATTCACAATATTGCCAGTCGCGGCCCCGTATACGACGGGCGGCTAAAACCGGAAATCGTGGCCGGCAGCGCCAATGTGATTTCCACCATCCGATTCAATGGGTATACAGGCGACTGGGGCACCAGTATGGCGGCGCCTACCGTTACCGGCGCCATGGCACTGCTACAAGAACGTTACCGGCAATTGCATGGCGGCGCCTTTCCTCCTGCGGCGCTGCTGAAAGCCGTGGTGTGCAACGGGGCAGATGATGTGGGCAACCCAGGACCTGATTATACTTTTGGTTTTGGCACGCTCAATGCAAGACATGCGGTAGAGATGCTCGAAAACAACTGGTACTTTACAGGCAGTGTTAACCACAGCGGTACGGTAAATTTTACCATTAACAATGTACCCGCCGGCAATTACCAGCTGAAGGTGATGTTGTACTGGGTTGATCCGGCCGGATCACCCATAGCGGCCACTTCGCTGGTGAATAATCTTGACCTCACTGTTACGGCGCCCGGTGGTACGGTACACCGGCCACTCATCCTGAACCCCGATCCCGCCCATGTAAGCGATCATGCTACGGAAGGAATCGACAACCTGAACAACATCGAACAGGTGGTGATTAAAAATCCTACGGCCGGGGACTATACCGTTACAGTAACGGGGACCAATATCCCAACAACCACGCAACAATTTTATGTGGTATACCATCTTGTGCCGGCAGGGATTGTAATCGAGCATCCTTCCGGCGGAGAAACATTTGTTCCAGGCCTCGCGGAGCCAATCCGCTGGCATGCCAACGACGATGACTCTGTAAACACCTTTACCGTTCAATACAGCACGAATGATGGTGCTACCTGGACCAATATCAATAACAACGTACCTGCCACCACAAGAAAAATAACGTGGGTCCCTGCAAACGTGCCCACTACAACAGCAAGGATTCGTATTACCCGGAACAATACCGGCATTTCCGGTATGAGCAACGGTCCTTTTACTATACTGGGCATCCCTACCGTTACTGCAACTCCCGCGTGCCCCGGTTATGTGCAGCTTACGTGGACAGCCGTTCCTTCAGCCACAGGTTATGAAGTATTGCAGGTTCGCAATAGCAAGTTTGAAGTGATTGCCAGTACCACCGCTACCAATTATCTGGTAAGCGGTTTAAGCACCGACAGTGTGTACTATTTCAGCGTGCAGCCATTACTGGGCACCGTTCGTGGAAGGCCTGCCCTTGCCCGCAGCGCAACACCCAACACCGGGCCCTGCGCCGACGCAGCATTTGACAACGACCTGGCCCTTGACAGCCTCGCAGCGCCCGCATCAGGACGCATGTTCACCGCTACCCAATTAGGAGTGGAAGCAATACAGGTACGCATCCGCAACTTCGACGACGCCGCTTCCTCCGGAAGCTTTGACATTTCCTACCAGGTGAATAACGGGCCCGTTGTAACAGAAAACAGTTCGCAGGTCATTCCCTCACTGGGTGATTATACATACACGTTCACACAAACCTTTGATTTCTCTGCTACCGGCTCCTATACCCTGAAAGTATGGGTAACACATCCGGGCGATGCGCAGCGCAACAACGATACATTGGTACGGGTGATAAAACATTTGCCCAATGATCCCATAGTGCTGGCGCCCACATTCACTGAAGATTTTGAAACGGCGGATGCCGCTTCCTATATCACCACCACCACGGGTTTGGAAGGATTGACGCGATGGGATTTCAAAGCCAGCAGCGCCAATGGAAGGGCCCGCACGTTCGTGAACTCCGGTTTTGCAAGAAGCGGCCAGCGCGCCCTCACCCTCGACCAGCAAACGTATAGTGAGACCGCCAATGCCGACAGCCTCACGGCCACTTTCAATCTTTCCAACTATACCATGGCCGACCAGTTGTGGCTGGACTTTTATTACCGCAACCAGGGAACAGACTTCTCCCTGCCGGGCAACCAGGTATGGATTCGCGGCAGCGACGCAGATGCATGGATACCGGTTTTCACACTCCCAACTCATGACCCGACACATTTCGGAACTTATCGTTTGTCCAGTCCCGTTAATATCACCGAAACACTGGCCAATGCGGTGCCTGCGCAATCTGTCAGCAGCAGTTTCCAGGTGCGGTTTGGGCAGGAAGGATTTACTTCGGCCAATTCGGTCATCACCAACAGCAATCTTGATGACGGCTTCACATTTGATGATATCGTTCTTACCCACGCACAAAATGATGTGGGCATCCAGGCGCTGGTAAGTCCGGACATTGCGAGCATCTGCAGCCTGGGCACTACCGAAACCATCCGCATCCGCGTAAAGAATTACAGCAATACCACCATCAACAATGTAGCAGTAGCCTACAGGATTAACGGGCTGCTGGTGAATGAAACAATTCCTTCACTGGCTCCCGGACAGACGATGGAGTATAGTTTTGCGCAAACTGCCAACCTTGCTGCCTGGCAACGGTATGAACTCGATGCATGGGTTCATTACGGACCAGACAATTACCGCAATAACGACAGCCTGCTCAACATAGTGTTTCATACCACGCCTGTCATCACCAGCTATCCTTACCTGCAGGATTTTGAAAACAACAACGGATACTGGTATACCGCTGGAGTGGTGAGCAGTTGGGAATGGGGCGCTCCTTCCAAAACAATTATCAACAAGGCGGCCAGCGGCAACAATGCATGGGTCACTTCATTGTCGGGCACTTATAATGTGAGCGAGTTTTCCTACCTCTATTCTCCCTGCTTCGACCTGAGCGGGCTGACCCAACCGGTATTGTCGTTCAGTCATATCCTGCAACTGGAAGATAATTGTGATTGCGATTTTCATTGGGTAGAATATAGTGTAGATGATGTTAACTGGATTAAACTGGGCATCAATGGCGCCGGCACTAACTGGTTTGATCATGCTACCGAAAATGTATGGCAGCAGTCAAACCCCTTATGGCATGTAGCCAGCTACGATATACCCGTCAATGCTTCCAAAGTACGTTTCCGTTTTGTGATGAAAGCCGATCCGGCCGTTACATTCGAAGGCATTGGCATCGATGATGTACATATCTTCGACAAAGCGGCCATTTATACCGGCGCGGATGTAACCAATGGTCTCACACAACCCGTGAGCGGCAATGACTGGGTACATTTTGCCGTAGGCGGCAATCTTGTTGCGTCTATCCACCCCAACGGACAAGACCTGGGCAATACATCTGTAAAAGTGTATTTCAACAATACCGGCGCAAACCGGCATGATACCAACCAGTATTACCTGGACAGGAATATTGTGATCAACCCGGCCAATGTTCCAGTGAATTCTGTAACTGTTCGTTTTTATTTTACTGATGAAGAAGCAAACAATCTTATCACAGCTACAGGATGCGATAACTGTACCACGCTTGGAGATGCTTATGAAGCGGGTGTGACGCAATACAGTTTTGCACCAGCGGAAGAAAACGGTACGCTGAGCGACAATACCAGCGGTATCCATGTATTTATTCCTCCTGCTGCAGTACACGTGCGCCCCTACGACAATGGTTACTATGCCGAATTCCAGGTAAATAATTTTTCGGAATTCTGGATCAATGGTGGCGGACCGGGACAAAATCAGCCGCTGCCGGCACTGCTGGGCCCCTTCACCGTTTCAAAGCGAAACAATGCAGGTTTGCTGGAATGGACTACGCTGCAGGAATCCAATTGCGATCGATTTATTATAGAGAAAAGTACCGACGGCACCACCTACCAAACCATTGGCGTGGTACAGGCAGTAGGTATTTCTAATGTTACCCAGCAATACCAGTTCACCGATCCACACCTGGTTACTGGCACCAATTACTATCGTTTACGTATAGCAGACATCAATGGACAGTTCAGCTTCTCTCCTATTCGTTTTCTGAATATTTCCAGTGATGAACTGATCGTGAATATTTATCCCAACCCGGTGCGGGAAAACCTGTTGTACATTAACACATCGGTGGAGTGCCGCCAGATTATCATAACCGATGTGCAGGGACGCACGGTGCGCAATATTCCTGCGCAGGGCACGAGTCACAAAATCGCTGTGCATGATCTGGCAAGAGGTACGTATTTCATTACCATCAAGACCGACCTGGGTCAGGTAGTACAAAGAATTGTACGGTAGCGAACACCTTCTTGTGGAAAGGAATTATTTTGTGGCTTGACGACGCTGCACCAGGTAAAGACCAGCTATCACCAGTGACATGCCGGCAATGGTATACAAACCAATGGGTTCATGTACCATTACGTTGGCAATGATATAGCCCGACACCGGGCATAAGAACAACCAGAAAGAGGCTTTTACTACATTTTCGCGCAGCATATACAACCATAGCTGTACGGCAATGATAGATACCGGGATGGCCAGCCACAGTATGCAATTCAATAGCGATCCATTCCATTGATTGGCGGCAGGTTCGTAAGTGGCCCATGCTACCGGGAGCAGAAAAATTCCACCGAGCAGCGTCTGCCAGCCATTGATGGTAAGCATGTGCAGCTCATTCCATTTTTTGCGTGAAAAATAAATAGTACCAATACTATATACTACCATGCTGCTCATCAGTATGGCAATGCCTGCAGGTGTGGCCATACTGGTTTGCAGCAACGGCCAGGCGGCCAGGAGCACGCCTGTTGCACCCAGCAGCAGACTGATCACGGTAATGGTACGAATGCGATGTCCATATACAAAACTGGTAATTAAACTGATCAGCACCGGGTTGGCGGCCACTGCCAGCGAGCCCAGTCCTGCAGAAACCTGCTCCATGGCCAGCACGTACAAACCAAGGTAGATGCTGATGTTCAGCAATCCATAAATGGCCAATTGTTTCCACTCCTGTTTTGCCGGCAGGCGATTGCGCAACATTCCATGCGTAACAAATAACATCACGCCGCCTGCAATAAAGAATCGTCCCATGCAAATCACAAAGGGTTGCGCGTATTGCAAACCAATCTTGGTGGCGGCAGCAGCTGAAGGCCACAACACGGCAAATAACAATCCGGCCAGTAATAACAGCCAGCCTTTGGGTACCTTGCTAAAAACCGAAAGTTTGGAAGTAATAGTTTTCAGAACGCCTGGAGATTGTTTAATTATTCAAAATGCTGTTGAATCAAATAATAATTATATCAAACTTATACAATAATCCCGCAATACCCGAAAAGGGAAGCTGTGCTTTTTTCACTTTATTCATTGCGGGATCAAACGTGTAGATTGCTTCATTTAAGTTAGAATTACTTATTTTGTTGGATGGCCGGTAAACGCCTAACACGGACCTGAATTTTTCCTGTAGCATGGCAGTATCACCCACAATAGACTTTAATAACCTGTACGATATCGACAGCATTTCCGAGGACCTGCGGTATACGAGTTTTCATACACAGTTGAACAATGGCACGCCGGTGGAGCTGGCAGTACGCATCAGCAACCAGGCGCATGCTTTGCTGCCCAATGTGTACAACCTCGCTTTCGGCCCTTTGAATGCAAAAGGAAAAATTGATGATAAGGCCGAGTTGTCGCACGCGGATTACTCAAAAGTATTTTCCACGATCCTGTTCACGGCTTTTGCCTATCTGAAAAACAACCCCGACCATTATCTTGGCATTGATGGTTCCGACAATGCCCGGGCTTATTATTATTACCGCACCATTCAGCGTAATTATAATTACCTGGATAAACACTTCCGCATGTATGGCGTAAAGTATTTTGTGCGCATTACCCGTTTTGGCAAAACCCAGTACGATAACCCGTTTGATTTTGAAGACATCCTGCCATATCCCTACCGCATCCGAAAAGGCGACCGCATATCGCAGGACCACATGTACAACTACTTCATATTCAATCTAAAGCAAGGAGCGAACAAGTAAAATAAAAGCCGTATATTTGATATAATGAAACAATCCATAGCCAAGAAGGTAGCTGCCCTTACCCAGAGAGCGAAGGAGCATGGTCAGAAAAAGGCTGATGTGAAGCCGGCCTCCGGTTCCTCGTTGCACCGCGTTATCAAGACCAAAGAGCAGGCAGCGTTGTTTATGAAGTTGTTGAAGGAGGCGTAGGTATTTATTCTCTTCTCTGTTTACTCTTCTGAATTTCCCGAAATTATTTTATCCGAAGCCTGTCAGGTGGAGGAGGTATTACACATCCTGACCTCTTTTTGGAGTGGAAGTAGGCATTACGCCCTGAAACCTGCAGGGAATTAGAGCTGTTTTCACCTTCCGAACCTTATTGGTTGAAGGAAGCATTACACCTTGCGGCCCGGTACGTGTAGGAAGAATATAATAAGCCCACCAGCACAAAAGCTCCGGTGGGCGTTAGCGGAGAGGGCGGGATTCGAACCCGCGATACGGTTTCCCGTATACACACTTTCCAGGCGTGCCTCTTCAACCACTCGAGCACCTCTCCGTAAATTCAAGGGCAGCAAAAATACAATATCCCCTTATTAACTCCCGAAGATTTTTTCTGCATTCGCTGTAGTCACTGCGGCCACCTCTTCCACCGACCTATTTTTTATTTCCGCCAGCCTGGCCGCTACATATTTAATATAACTGCTTTCATTCCTTTTACCCCGGAAAGGCACCGGCGTGAGATAAGGGGCATCGGTTTCCAGCACAATATGCTCCATCGGGATCTCTTTCAATACATCGCCCAGGCCGGAGTTTTTGTAGGTCAGTACGCCGCCAATGCCCAGGTAAAATCCCAGGTCGATGATCTTTCTGGCGGCCTCCAGGTCGCCGGTAAAGCAGTGAAAAATTCCCCGGAGATCACCGTTCTGGCGCTCTTTCACCAGGGCAATACAATCATCCATGGAGTCGCGGCTGTGAATTACAATGGGCAGTTTGTAATGCAGGGCCCAGCTGATCTGCTCATGAAAGGCCTCCTGCTGTTGGGCAATATGGGTTTTGTCCCAATAATAGTCCAGTCCAATTTCCCCCACTGCCGCAAATCGACGTTTGCTTAGCCAGCCGGCCGCAATGTCCAGCTCCGCCCGGTAATCTTCCTTGATGGAACAGGGATGCACGCCCATCATGGCTATACATTTTTGCGGGTACCTGGCTTCGAGGTCCAGCATGGCGGCTATTTCACCGCTGTCTATAGCAGGCAGGTAAAACCGGCGCACCCCTTCATTTTCCGCCCTGGCAATTACCTGGTCAACATCGTTTCGGAAAGCAGAGACGTACAAATGAGTATGAGTATCAATAAGTTGCAATTCCATATGATGCAAAATTCCGTAGAATTCCTGTCTTTTTACCAAACTGTTTCAATGGAGCGCTTTTTGGAAAACCATGGGGTTGCTGCAGCCGCCCTATTGCGATAAATATATTCAAATTCCATGTTCCTTGGCTGGGCCTGTGGCTTTGCCAGCGCCTTCTTAATAAGCCCCCTTCTTAATATTTGTACGCCTATGGCCACCACTTTTACGCCACGCCCTCCATCAATTTGCCCAGGTTGCCTGATCTGTTCCGGGCAACGAGTCAAACTACCCAGTCAGGCGAAGCATTAGGCGGCCCCTTTATTGCTTTTTGTCAAACTGTTGCCCGCTTTGCAAAGGCAAGATCGTAATAGTGCTCACCTGTTCCATTGCTGTGCTGCCGGGTACCATCGAAATGTGCCTCAGCGTGATTGCGGTGCGAGGAAGTTTTAACATAACCGACACCGGTGGCACCGGCAAGCAAGGACTTTGCAACTTGTACACGTACTGCAGGATTTTTTCGGGACCCGCATCGTGAAACAACGTACGCTGCACGGGAAAAACTACGGGCATACGCAACACAACATAGGTATCAGGGTCCATCACACGGTGGAAAACGGGTGAACAACCCGTGCGCCGGTACACGGAATTTATTAACAGGTCCCGGAATGTGTGGCCGTTACACCACTACAGGCAAAAATACCCACAGGCAATACAGCCCTGAGCGTATTGGAATAAGGGAATAACAATTGCTTCCATCAAGCCACGTGAACCGTTACCGGAGCCATCCACGAAATATCTTTGGTTTAATCAAAAAAGTATTTACCTTTAAGTCAGTTTTCATAGGGTACGGATTAAAAACGGGCCAGGGTGTCTACCCAGGCCCAACTTATTTTAGGCCCTCCCTTTCATGCAACACTGCTCCGCCAATCTGTTTTTTCACACACCAATTGCTTCAAAACGAAATCCTTTTTTACTAAAGTGCTCGAGTACACGAGGCAGCGCTTCTTTCATGCGGGGAAATGCTTTATCACTGTCGTGAAAAACAATGATGGACCCGGGCTTTGCGTTACTGATTACATTCAATGCACAGTTTTCGTACGTCAATGCCTGATCGAAATCACCACTCAGCACATCCCACATTATAATGCGGAAATTGGTTTGGTGTGGACTGTTTCGAATTCCTGTGAGTAACTTGATTTGAAAGCGGGTAATTTTTCCGTAAGGAGGTCTGAACAGATGCGAATCGATGTATTTGCCGGCCATGAGGATATCCTGCACATATAGTTCGTCTCTTACCTTCCACCCGTTAACATGATTAAAGGAGTGATTGCCTACACGATGTCCTTCGTTTATTGTTTGCTGATAGATATCTTGGTGCGACAGCACATTTTTCCCTATACAGAAGAAAGTGGCTTTGGCATTGTATTGCCGCAGTTGGTCCAGTACGTAAGGGGTTGCGGTAACATTCGGACCATCATCAAAAGTGAGATACAGTTTTTTTTCTGTGGCGGGAATATCCCAAACGCATCTCGGATATAAGCGTTTTAACCACCAGGGTGTTTTACAGAAGTAAAGCATTCAATCAAACTTCAAGGCCAAAAGTAATTCATTTACTCTCCATAACCTGTGATGTGAATTACTTTCTCTTTATAACGGTAAATTTTACCATTTTTTTTCAGGTATTCCTGCTGACTGGTTTCATCAGTGAGTATGGGATCGAGATAGGCCTTGACGTGCTGGTCTGTAACGGTAACAGGCTTTCCATAACTGATAGCCTCTTCAATATAACCGGGCAATAACGCCTGCAACTGGTCATAAAAAAGATTAGTGCCGGCATAAATATCGCAACCGATCACCCGATCGCCGCTCATGCATACAATACCGGTAATGGTGCTGTCGCTTTTCCTGAATTGCTCTGTAAACCACGCGAGGTATTCCTCTACCTGGGGCGCAAAATTTTTGTCGAGCCGGCGGGCAGCGTAGGCAAAAGTTGGAGATGCCACTCCGGTATTATCAAGATGCCCCAGTATTTCGCGCCATATTACTACCTGGTTGCTGGATTGTCCCAACACTTTGCGCAGGCGGGGCGTAGCATAATTAAAGTACGCAAACTTTTTTTCTTTTTCACTCCATCTGCCTTCTTCCACGCACATCACGGGCACATATTGGTCCCGGGATGAGGGCAGCAATATGGTGTCTTTGATGATCATGCGGTCCTGGCGTCCGCCGAGGATCACTTCACCGGAACCAACAAAGATGGCTTTATCGGAATTGTTGTTGATGCGCAGCCAGTGTACATTTTCCGTGGAGGCCGTACCGCGCTCACTTACTACTGCCAGTCCCTGCTGCAAGGCATTGCTGAGCGATATCACTCCAGGTTGAATGCCGCCACCGCCCGGTGCTTTATGACGAATGGGAATTATTTTGAGGTGCTTGTACGTGCGGGCACTGTCGTAATCTACATACAGCCTGTCGTAGGTCAACTGCGCGTCCACTGCCTTAACCATGAGCAGCAATAATATAATAAGCAGGTTCCCCGGCATATTGGTACAAGGTTTCGGCCGGGAAGTTAGTGCATTTGCATGCAATACGCAAAGCTGCGTTACGCGGGGAGTTTTGCCAGGTTGCCCGACCGTTTACTCAATGTACCGCGGGGAACGTGAATAAGTGCGCCCTTCCTGGTTTGCAGAGTTGTACCACGGGCTATGTCAACGGTAAAATATTCAACAGGTAACACGTCGGGATGTAATATGGAAGAATGGAGATCACCGGTCAGGTTACAGTCAAGCATCAGCAACACCACCACGCTGATGCAGGCAAGGGATTTTCACATAATGTATATTTATCGCCTTTAAAGATGTACACGCAGCGAAAAACGCATAAAATTTCCCGGAAAATATTTTGAATCGCATGCACAGATGGTTACAACCATCCGGCAGGGATCCCCTGGTTACGATAGATGCTTATCTTTTGAATATCACCTATCCTTCGAATATCAGCGAAAAAACAATCATGCGGGAATTGAGCCTGTCGATCGTATTGGAAAATTTAAGATTTGGATCACGGGAATGGATATTCGAAATACCATGACTGATCTTGATCTCCGGTGAAAGGATGAATACCGGAAAATAGAAGTTAAAACCAATGCCGCCTTCCACGCCGAAATCAGTTTTGGTAAGTTTTACCAGGTCTTCTGCCTTGCGCGCTGTTGAATTGGAAGCCAGGTCGTACTCGAATTTCACACCGCCAAACATGTATACGCGAAAGTTCCCGATGCGATCGCTGCGGAATTTCAGGTGTATGGGCAAACCAAGCAAAATACTTTCAATGCGCTTGGTCACCTCCGGTTGTTCTTCCTTGGCAGGATCGGGATACGTAAGATGATAGGTGAGGTTCTTGTAAGAAAACAATAACTGGGGGAAAATAGCACGCAATTCAAACCGGGGCGATAACCGCAATGTATGCATACCCGCCAGCCCAAAGCCCCCCACATTTTCAGGTTCCACCACCATCACGCTGTCGTGCCCCAGGAAAGTGGGATGATGGGTCACCTGGAAACGCGAATTGTTGTACACCAGGCCTATGCCCAGGTAATATTTTTTATCATCGTGATTTGGAAGATTCAATTCCGTGATCTGGGCGGAGCCTTTAACAGACGCTACCATCAGAACAGACGCTATCACCAATCGTATTAACTGGCTTTTTTTCTGCCGCAATAAATTGTACATATTCCTAAACTCAGCCGTTTTAATTTGGTTTCGGAAAATCCGACTTGCTGTAAAATGTGTAGAAATGTTTCGCCTTCAGGAAATGCTTTTACTGATTGGTTTAAATATTGATATGCGTCTCTGTTCCTTGATAACCACTGCCCTGCACGGGGAGCAATTATGTTGAGATACAAATTATATAATTTCTTGAACCACAGCTTTTTCGGGCGACTGAACTCCAGTATCACCGCCTTCCCTCCGGGCTTCAGCACCCGGTACATCTCGCTCAATCCCTGTTCCAGGTTTTCAAAGTTTCGTACGCCGAAAGCTACGGTTATGGCATCAAACGTATTGTCCGGAAACTTTATTGCCTCACTATCTCCCTTTAACAACTCTATGTGCTTATTTAGCAATAGCTTATTCACTTTTTCCCTGCCCAGGGCGAGCATTCCTTCTGAAATATCTATGCCAATTATTCTTTCCGGGCGAATTAATTTCCAGGTAAGGATGGCTACATCAGCCGTTCCGGTGGCCACATCCAGCACCAGCCGGGGTTGTACCTCCTGCAATTCCCACACTGCCCGTTTACGCCAGCCGCGGTCAATGCCGCCCGACAGGAAGTGATTCAGGAAATCGTAGCGGCCTGCAATCTGGTCGAACATGGTGGCCACCTGCTCTTTTTTGGACTTCCCGGAATCCTTGAAAGGAACGATCGTATCGTGGGCGTGTTTTGACATGGAGCGCAAAGATAAGGCGGGAAGGAAGTAACTTGCACGCTATGATTATCAAAAGCGCGAAATACCTCGTTAGCAGTCCCGATTATAAAAAATGTCCGCCACCCGACCGGCCGGAATTTGCGTTTATTGGCAGGAGTAACGTGGGTAAGTCGAGCCTGATCAATATGCTGTGCAATAATCATAAACTGGCCAAGACTTCTGCCACGCCCGGTAAAACACAACTCATCAATCATTTTATAGTAGAAAGCGCCCGGGGAGCATCGGGGAACACCACTTCCTGGTACCTGGTGGATTTGCCCGGATATGGTTTTGCCAAAGTATCGCAATCGCAGCGCAGGCAATGGGGCGCCATGATAGAAAACTACCTGCTGCACCGCGAAAACCTCGTGCATGTTTTTGTGTTGATCGACAGCAGGCATGCACCTCAGAAAATTGACCTTGCGTTCGTGAATCAACTGGGAGCGTGGGAAATCCCGTTTTGCCTGGTATTCACCAAAGCCGACAAGGAAACACAAAAAACAGTGAGCAGGAATGTTTCGGATTTTCTTGATACCCTTCGCAAAACCTGGCAATTCCTGCCGCAACATTTTGTAACGAGCGCGGTGAAGAAAATGGGAAGGGATAAATTGCTGGGATTAGTAGAAGAAAAGCTGGAGGGTTTCATGAATGTGTGAAAGGAACAGCCCTGCCCGGAAAGTAAGCAATGTTGTTTATGAGAGAGAGAAAGAGCATCTAACCACCATAAGGATGGTCGTAAGCACGCAGTAAATCAGCGCCTTGTTGATTGCTTTTCTAATTCACTACTTTATTGGCGCAGCTGCTGCTGGCGAATGCTTCCGGCTTGGCCTTGAAGGCGAATCCCATACCAAGAATGTAACCCATCGCTTCTTTCAGCGCATCATTGCTTTTGAAATGCGGATTGGTATTGATGTCCGCATGTACTTCCATGTCTACATCATACTTGGTAAACAACGGACATAATTCATACGCAATTTCAATGCTCTTGGCCACCTCCACCAACATGCGCTCTTTGATGCTGAATTGCTGTTTTGTTTTTTCGTTGTGAATGAACATGAATCCACCATGTCCTTCCCGCAAAAAAACAATGACGGTCGCAAACTCAGTCTCGGCGCCTTTCACCTGCGAGTCGGTGCCAACGCACACTTTCAGGTGAAATCCTTTGTCGGTCTCACGTTTGATAGCCTGCTCCACTGCTTCCTTGATGGGCAATTCTATCGGATCGCCGTTAAATCTTCTCCATATCATATGAAATCGGGTTTTTCGAATTTAACGAAATCCATTGTGCTGACCAAACAGATGTTATGGAAACACCAGGGTACAAAGACGCGGGCAGCTATGTTTTCCTGTTGCCATGAATCCTGGGGTGAAGCCACGAGGTAATGATAACATTACCAGGCCCGCTTACGCTCCAAACGTAGTGTAAACAAATATAAGTTTTATTGTAAACCCGGCATATCGCGGCGGGCCGCGCTTGACCCTATGGTTTTACCAGCCGGAACGTATGCACTTCGTTTATACCCTGCACCCGCAGGATAAACACACCCCTGCTCAAACCGGCGCCATCAATAGCATTGGCGCCAGTGATTAACCGGCCTGTGCGCATCAGCCGGCCAGACTCATCATACAGATTGTACGTGTAGTCTTTAGCGGCATACAATTGTATTTTATCAGTGATGATGCTGCCCTGCAGTTTTACCTGCTGGTCGTGCATGGCAGGCAGGGTAATTACCTTTGAGTAGTAGCTGCGTTCTTCCGCCACTGTAATTATGCGAAGACGGTAGAATGCCAGTGAGCCATCAACAGGTTGCCAGGAAAAGCCCCGGGCGCCGGCCTCCGATACGGCCAGCGTGGTGTAGTGCTTTCCATCTTTTGCATATTCCAGTTCAATGCGTTTGATAGGTTCGTCGGCTATGAAACTCCAGCCCAGCACATGCCTGCTGTCTCTTACGGAACCCGTAAGCGAAATATGATGTACCGGCAATACATGGGCAAATGAACCGTAAAGCGAATAGTGGCCAAGGCTGCCATAGTCGCTCAGGTTGGGATTGCCTACTCCTTCTACCACCAGGTAATAGGTGCCAGCATTGATATTGCTGTCTGCCCCTGCATTGAGCAGTTCCATGGGATTGTAGCGGCCAATGGTATCTCCTGCGTGGTTCAGCAGGCTCACTTTAATATCAACATTGGCGCCTTCGTTGTGGGCGCCAACGCTTAAGGGAACGGCGCTGATGCGGAAATTGGTGGATGAATGCGCAGTGAACGCAAACACATCTTTATCTGAAGCGGAATTGATTAATCCTTCTGCATGAAAATCGATGGCAGACTGGTTTACCGGAGTAGCCTGCAGATGATTATCGGAATGGTCATCGGGACGGAATCCGCCATCGTTGATGTATGAAGCTATAATGGCAATATCGTCCTGCATCACGTCGCAGCCTTCTGCATTCTGACCATAGTGCCAGGTAGTAAGGTTCCTGGAATATCCCGAACCCATGATGGGCGCCCAGCCGATTTCACCAGTGCCTTGCCCTTCCGAATATTCCTTTTGCTTGACGCAGGTTTGGTCATATACGCTCTGATGCTGCAACCCCAATGTATGCCCTGCTTCATGCGAAATAGCCTCCGCTACATTTTTTACACTATTGCCAAGGCGCTCGCTGAATACCCACGCAGGCGTTTCATTGCCCCATACAAAAGAACCTACAAAGGACACACCGCCTGATGAGCCATACCATTTCCAGGTAGGTGTGATGATGATGCGAACCCTTTGATCGGCAGGAGCAGCGAAATACACCGTGGAGTCGGTAGTAATATTGATATTGAAAATGCGGTAATCTTCTGCAACGCGGTTAAATATCTCCGTTATCTGTGCTGCGTTGAACAATGCAGGTTCCGCATTGATAGGTCCTGCCCAGTTCCAGATGGTCCCCTGTACGTAGTGGCCATCAAAGTCGAGGTATATGGTTGCACGCGCTTGCGGATAACTATTGAGTAATGGTACCTGTGCCTGCATCAGGAGGGGCAGGCAAAAAAAACAGAGTACGGAAAACGTAGCTTTCATAAGACGAATAGGCTGGGTTGAGGGGTTAACTACAGGTCGTTTCACCGGGATAAGATTTATTCGGTCATGAAAAACTTCTGCAGTCGTTTTCGCATATAGTAGCGGCCGTTTTCCTGGTCGAGAATCAGTACATCGCCTGAATCGGGATGTATGATCCTTCCTACTATTTTTTGTGTGTTGTTGTTATCAGTGAATACAGATAGGTTAAGCATGGCCCCCGGATAGTTATGGGAACGGATATTGATGCTTTCTACCTGCGGCGTTTGCTGCACGCGTTCAATGATTTCGCCAATAAACAGCAATTTGCCAAACTGAAGGGTGATAGTATCGGTAGTACGTGAATGGGAAAGACGTTCCAGGTTGGGAGGTACACATTCGAATAATTCCGGCAACGCCGCAAAGAGTTGCGGTTTATCTGGAATGTGCTGGCGAACGGTCACAGGTTCCTGGGCATTCAATGCAACAGCTGCACACAACAATACCACTAAGAACCCTGTCGCATAAAGGTTTTTCATCCGACATAGGTTTTCGTAAAGGAATTGGATTTGGTTTCTTAGGGTACGATCAACAAGATCAAACAGGAAACGGTTCTCAGCTTATTTAAATGAGAACGTAAAGCTACCCGTGATATTTTGCACGGGTGAATAAAATTTGTACGTTATACCGTTCCATTTCGGGATGCAGTAAATTCATAGTAAAATCCACTTACCAACGATGGGAAAACTGCTTAGTATTGTCCCGTGCTGAGCAATACGAGGGTGCAGGCCTCCATGGTCTGAATACCTTTTGCGCGCGCCAGTTCGGCCAGTTCTTCATTTTCTGCACCGGGATTGAAGATGATCCGCTTTGGCTGCAGCGACAGAATATAATCGTAGTATTGTTTCTGCCGGAGCGGATTGAGGTATAAGGTAACGGTATCTACATTGTCGAAAGGCTTTTGCTCATTGTCTACTTCCACATCTGCAACGGTTACTTTTTTAAGCCCGATGGCCACCACAGGATGGTCATGACTGCGCAACCGGTTAATAGCGAGATAGCTGTACCGCTCCGGGTTGGCAGAGGCGCCGAGCACCAATGTTTTTTTCTTGTTCCGTTCCATACATTAAAACTAACAAGTTTGAAGCAGGAAATGTTTGATCAGGAACAAGTTGGTGTATATATAGTAATCAGAACAGGTGGTAGTTTTTGCGGGGCGTATTGCTTATGATTGCTTTCAGTGCGTCTTCTATTTTTTGGTATTTAAATTGAAAACCTTCTGCCATCAAGCGGGCAGGTTTTGCCCAGCGGCTTTTCAAAATCAACACTGTTCCAGTTCCTGTCAACGCTGCCCCTGCTTCCAGCAGCCAGGCAGGCGCAGGCAGTCCAATTGTGTGACCGGTGCGTTTACGCAAAGTAGCCATAAAAAAATTGGTTGGTCACTGTCTGGGGTGATACACAATTGTACATCCCTTCTGCTTCGGGATTTTCATAACACCATTCAATGGCACGGCGCACGTCTTCTATACGCACCCAACTGAACATTTGTTTACCATTGCCCTGGTGTCCGCCCAGTCGTATGCGCGGGCAGACAGGTTGAGCCGGCTCATGGCCGATTTCAACAGGTTCTGACCGGCACTATCCGAATTTACGAGGTTGAGATAAGGCGCTATTACCCCTCCATGCCCCGGCACAATGGCCATTCGCAGCGCAATTTTGCTGGCAAACGGTGATCATTGCACGAAGAACGCCGATTCCCAACGCTGGCACACCTCAAACGGAATGCAACAGCACGGAACGCACACGCACCAGGTATATGAAATTCCTATCGACACGGCCAGTCACCATTCAGCAGCGCGGATGTTCGTACTCATCTAAAAAACTTCATCAATGTACCCACAAACCAGTTCTCGTCGGCCTTTACCATTACATCCAGCATTCTGTCGGCCTGCTGCCCGAAATGACGGATGCCGCTTACGGTATCAACAAATTGCTTCACATGTTTATCTTTTTTGTCACCTTCCACGGCTTCGAGTCGGGTCATCAACTTCAGCATCGGATCGAGTTCCCTTTTCTTTCGTTCCTTTACAATTTGCGTAGCCACTTTCCAGATATCTTTTTCGGCAGAAAAATATTCACGTCGTTCCCCGGGCAGCAGCACACGTTGCACCAGTCCCCAATCGATCAGATCACGAATATTCATGTTTACATTACCACGACTGATGTTTAATTCCTGCATGATATCATCCTGGCTCAGCGGATCAGGGCTGATCAAAAGCAGCGCATGGATCTGCGCCATGGTGCGGTTAATACCCCAGTGCGTTCCGAAGGCGCCCCAGGAAGAAATGAACTGTTGTTTGGCTTCTGCGAGATTCATATGACAATAACAAATCAAATATAGGCGACCGTTCTGAAATTTCAAAAGTTTTTGAAAGTTTTTTTGTAGAAGGCCGCAGGATAAAACGGTTTTTGCTTGTTGAAGACAATGGAAATGTAGCATTGATGTCTTCGCAAACAACCTAATCATTAATACTCAATATCTTTGCGCAATGACAAAGAAAGTACGGGTGCGTTTTGCGCCGAGTCCCACAGGCGGACTTCACCTCGGCGGTGTTCGCACGGTTTTATATAATTACCTGTTTGCAAAGCAATACAAAGGTGATTTCATTTTACGCATTGAAGATACCGACCAGACGCGCTATGTTCCGGGCGCCGAAGAATATATTGTCAATTGTCTCAAATGGTGCGGCATGGAGCCCGATGAAAGTCCGCAAAAAGGCGGCCCCTACGGTCCGTACCGGCAGAGCGAACGCAAGGAAATTTATCGCCAATATGCGGAGCAACTGGTCCGGGAGGGGAAGGCTTATTACGCATTCGACCGGCCGGAAGAACTGGAAAGCATGCGCGAAAAATTCAAGACTGCCGACAATCCTTCACCGCAGTACGACCATCGCGTGCGCATGCAGATGAGAAACTCGCTTTCACTTCCCGCGGAAGAAACGGAAAGGCTCCTCGCAGATGGTACACCATATGTGATCCGCATCCTGATGCCGGAAAATGAAACGGTGTTACTGGAAGATATGATCCGCGGCGAAGTCAGTTTCAATACGGGATTGTCAGACGATAAGGTGCTGCTAAAAGCAGATGGCATGCCCACCTATCACCTGGCCGTTGTAGTTGACGATTACCTGATGAAGATAACCCATGCTTTCCGTGGAGAAGAATGGCTGCCCAGCGCTCCGGTGCATCTCCTGCTGTGGAAATACCTGGGCTGGGAACATGAAATGCCGAAATGGGCACACCTCCCATTGATATTAAAGCCTGACGGTAACGGCAAGCTGAGCAAACGCGATGGCGACCGGCTCGGCTTTCCTGTGTATGCCATGAACTGGCACGATCCCCGCACCGGTGAGCTGACCAGGGGTTTCCGTGAAATGGGTTTTCTACCCGAAGCCTTTATCAATATGCTGGCCCTGCTGGGATGGAATGATGGCACCGAACAGGAATTGTTTACCATGGACGAGCTGATAGCGCGTTTCTCCATGGACCGTGTACACAAAGGTGGCGCCCGCTTCGATTTTGAAAAAGCAAAATGGTTCAACCACGAGTGGATCAAACGCAAAGATGCGAAAGACCTGGTGCCGCAGGTACGGAGCGTGCTGCAGGAAAAAGGCATTGCCGCTACCAATGACGCCTATCTCGAACAGGTGATTGGCCTGGTAAAAGACCGCTGCACATTGCTGACAGACTTTTACGGGCAATCAACATTTTTTTTTGAAACGCCCGGACAGCTGGATGTAGCGGCAGTAAAGCCGAAATGGAACAGCGAAAAGGAAGATTTCTTCCGCACAGCATGCCAGCTTTTCGAAACCTTCCATCACTGGAATCCCGGCGACCTGGAAGATGCTTTTAAAAAACTCGCTGCTGAAAAAAATATGAAACCCGGCGAAGTACTCATGCCGTTCCGCATCATGCTGGTAGGGGGAAAATTTGGTCCGGGGGTGTTTGATATTGTAGCGCTTATCGGGAAAAAAGAAACCATAAAGCGTATTGAGCAGGGCCTGGAGCAGTTGCGTCAATAAGCTTAGCGAACAGCGCTTACACTTTCTGGCAAAGACAAAGACAAGGTAAGAAGCCCGCAGGTGGAATGTAAATTGCCACCAGCGGGCTTTTCTGCTACCATGATGCGTTATATGCGGTCAAGGGCATCGGCTGCTCTTGCCATTAGCGTTACCAGCGGTATCTAATAAACCAGTTTAAGAAGTAGTTCCGTGAAGGCAAGAGCAGGCCTTATCCCCTCAACAACCTCGTTTTTACTTTGCTGAAGAACTCGGGTGTAACACCAAGGTAAGCAGCGATCATGTACTGCGGTACGCGTTGTTCAATACCGGGATATTGTTCCAAAAATATGCGGTAATGTTCAGCGGCTGTCTGGCTGATGGTGCGCAGAATACGGCTGCTGGTATTGGCGAGACCTTTCTGGTATACCAGCCGGAAGTACTTATTCAGTTGAGGAATGGAATCGAGCAGTTCTTCCATGGTTTCCCGCGGGAAAATAATCACCTCGCCATCTTCCAGCGCTTCAATATACGTGTTGGCGGGAATGTTATGATACAGGCTTTCAATATCGGTGATCCACCAGCCTTCTGTAGCAAATTTGATAATATGCTCGTGCCCCTGGTCGTCTACATAGTATGCCCGAAAGCATCCTTTATTTACAAAGTATTCGGCCTTGCAGTAATCACCGGGCGTAATCAACCATTGCTTTTTCCGCACTTTTCGAAACTGCATTTTGCTGATCACGAGCGATGCATGGTCTTCCGGTAATGGAACATATTTTTTGATACTATTCAGAAAAAAATCGTACATCCTTTAATTGTCTCACACAAATGTAGCTATTCATTGCAATTCGTCCAGTGGTAAATAAAGTTCTTAAACCAGGGGCAAGTAGTGTTTTCAACAGGTTATTTTTCCTTTACTTATTTTTGGCGCTGGTATACCAACTCAAAACGAATGGCAGCATTAAACAGACCCATCCGCGTACTGGTAGCAAAGGTTGGCCTCGATGGTCACGACCGGGGCGCCAAAGTAATTGCAACGGCGCTGCGCGACGCCGGTATGGAAGTGATCTATACCGGTTTACGGCAAACGCCTGAAATGGTAGTAAATGCTGCGCAACAGGAAGATGTGGACGCCATCGGGATCAGCATTTTATCCGGCGCCCACATGACCGTATTTCCCAAGGTCATTGCACTGATGAAAGAGAAAAACATGCATGATGTGCTGCTGACAGGTGGTGGCATCATACCCGCCGAGGATATGGAAAAACTGCAGGCAATGGGCGTAGGGAAATTATTTGCTCCCGGCGCCACTACTTCGGAAATAGCAGGATATATAACCGGATGGGTGAAAGAACACCGCAGTTTTTAAGCGTAATAAAGGCAAAGGCCGCAGCAAACCAAGACGTACCACGGTGAAAAACACCGTAGTTTTTAAGTGGAAAAAGGATACGACGCACTACAACTGCAAAGCAAGTCCTATGGTCAGATAACTGACGCCATAGCCCAGCTCGGCAAACAGCGCCAGGTTGTTTATAAAATTGTAGCGACCGCCCACATAAGCCGTAATGCCCGCGGTACTGCCATAGCTACCGCTGTTGATTACCGTTCCTCCTCCGTTGTCTTCATATTTATAACTAAGCAGGTTATAGGAGAGCATCAGGCCGCCATACACGTCAAACTTGTCGTTATTGATTCCATTGTAGTGGTAGGCGCTTCGTATACCTATCACCGTATAATTCCACTTTTGCGAATAGCGGAAGTCGCCGGCATGGCCACTGAATGTATAGCTTTTTATCCCGGCATAGCCTCCGAGGCTGATTACGCCCGGGCCACCAATTTCCCACACGCCGCGTTCATATTGCACACTGATGGCGGGGCTCTGGCTTCCGTAACTGAAACTGCCCAAACTGCCTCCCAGACCAATGCCGGCGCTGATTACATTGCTGCCTTTGAAAAAACTTTGTGCGTAACTGCCTGTTTGCATCATTGCCAGGCAAATCAAAATGGTAAATACTCTTTTCATCAACAGGGTTTTATTATTTTGAAAATAGTTCGGCTTTCAATCGCTGATATTCTTCTTCAGTAATCTTCCCTTCGTTTTTCATGGTGATCAGCTTCTCCAGTTCTTCCATTCTCGTGAGGTTGCTGTTGGAAGTTTTGTTGGTAGCAGGTAAAGAAAGTTTGCCTTTGGTAACAGCCTCCCAGCCATCCCGAAGAGTATAGTTGTTGGGCTTGAACAGCCAGGCGCTTACCAGCGTAAACAGGGCAGCGCCCAGTGCCAGCAGGGCGCCGGCGCCAATACTGGTTTGCACCATGCCCATACCCAGTTCGGCATAGTTGGAAGCCTTCACCAGGAATATGCTGATACAGGATAGCGCTATTACACCGGCTACCAGTACAACAAACCATGGCACTTTGTCCAACGGCTTGTCCTGCGCGCCATAAAATGCCAGTATCCCGCATACCACGAAACCAATAAACGCCAGTAAACCAATACTCCTGAAACCATTCACGCTGTTGTTGACGCCGAGGCCTTCCAGGAAACCGCCCACATCCATTTTTACCCACGGCAGAAATGTTGCTATTACACCCAATCCTGCAGCAATGAGCAGGAACCGGCGTTGCCGGTGCATTCCTTTGTAGTCCATATAACTTCTTTTAGGATTTGATAAATGTTGAAGGCCTGTAACTAACCTGGCCCTGTTGTAGGATAATGGATGTAAGCGCGTTGCAAACTTATCTGTCTGGAGCAGTTGGGGCAACCGTTATTTATCAGGTGCGCACGCCTGCTTATTAACTGCGGCTATTTGCATGAAAACTGCTGTACTGCCCAACAATTTGTTCTACTTTTATAATTACCCCTGTTTACCAACCCTAAACTCTTTACTGCATGGGAAAATTCTTGCCGATGATGGTCCTCGTGTTTTTCCTGCAACCATCGCTTGCACAGACCAGCTATCTCGACTCCTGCCTCACCCTCCTGAAGGAGCACGAAACGGAAGACAGCATCTATCTCAACCTGCTGAATGAAATAGCTTTTGAATACAATTACAGCGATCCCCGAAAAGGTTTATCCTATGCAGACAGCGCCATTGAACTGGCGAAAAAATTGCAACTCGACCGGAAACTTGCGTCAGCCTACAGTCATAAAGGCGTAAACTATGGCGCACTGGGCAATGATTCGGCTGCCTTAACCATGTATGCCCTTGCGCTCGCTATTCATACGCGAATAGAAAATAAAACAGGCGCTGCCATTACGCTGAACAATATGGCCATCATACATGTGAACAATGGCAATTATGCCCGGGCGCTGGAACTGCATGCGCAGGCATACAGCGTATGGGAACAGACCGGCAACCGCCCGCGAATGGCAACAGCGCTCAACAACATCGGCGTAGTGTATTTTTACCTGGCCGATTATCACCGGGCACTGGAATATTACCTCCGCGCATTGGAGATGCGCGAAAAATTGGGCGAAAGCTGGGCGTTGGCAGATAATTTCACTAACATTGGCATTATCTATAAAAACATTGGCGATTATGAAAAAGCAGTGGCCTATCACCAGCGGGCACTGCAGTTATATGAAAAAACAGGAAACAAACAGGGCACTGCCAATGCATTCGCCAACATAGGCGTTGCCTTCAACGAGGCAAAAAATACGGAGCAGGCATTGCAATATTTCCAAAAATCACTTACGCTTAACCGTTATATTGGCAATGAAAAGAAAATTGCCGGCGATCTTACCAATATCGGCATCCTCTACAAACAGACCGGACAATACAGTCAGGCTGTTGCACACCTGCAAAATGCCCTGGAATTGTATGCGCAAGCAGAAGATAAGAACAATGCTTCCAGCGCACTGAACCACCTTGCCAAAATCTATATGGAAGTTCCTGCCGGTTCGCTGGCCGGTCTTCAGATCGACACCCATTCCCGCTATATCCAGGCGCAACAATACCTTGAACAGGCATTGCAACTGGCGCAAGCCACCGGAGCGCCGGACAGGTTAAGCGAAGTATGGGAATCATTGTCCGATGTGTATGCTGCACGCGGCGATTTTTTTAATGCCTTCAGCGCATACCGCCAGCACATAGTTTTCCGCGACAGTGTCTATAATGTGGAGTCGGAAAAGCAACTCACACGCCGCGTAATGCAGTTTGAATTTGAAAAGAAAGAAGCGGAAACGATGGCGGCCGTTATGCGGCAACGCTTTGTAAACAAAATGGTAGTGGGTGTAAGCATGGTGCTGCTCCTGGCCGGCGCCACCGTTTTTGTTTTCTATAAAAGAAAACGCGACGCTGAAGAACAACGGAAAGAAGCGGAACTCCGTGCAGAAGCCGCGGATATCGAAATGAAGGCATTGCGCCTCCAGATGAATCCGCATTTTATTTTCAACTCTTTGAACAGCATCAGCCAGTATATCACCACTAACAACCTGGCGGATGCAGACCTGTATCTCACCCGGTTTGCCAGGCTGATGCGACTAACCCTTGAAAATGCGGAACAACGCGCTGTTCCTTTGGCCAGCGACCTGGAAGCGCTGGAAATGTACCTGCAACTGGAAAGCCTGCGGTTGCAACACCGGTTTACCTGGAACATCATCATCGATCCATCGGCAGATCCTGACAACATATTGATTCCGCCCCTATTGCTGCAGCCATTGGTAGAGAACAGCATTCTCCACGGGATGGCAGACAAAACAACCGGGGGCGTTATTTCCATCTGCATCGAAGTCAGGGACGAGAAATTGTATTGCATGGTAGAGGATAACGGGCCGGGCATTGCAGCTACCACACGCCCCCATGCCGCTGGTACTAGCAATAAACAATCAATGGGATTGAAAATCACGCAATCCAGAATTGATATGATCAATAAGACACAGATGGCTGGCGCTTCACTGACACTTTCCCCGCTATCGCCCGGAACAAGAGCAACGGTGGTGTTGCCGCTGGAATTAAGGTTTTAGCGTAGTTTTAAATCATGATCAAAACCCTACTCATAGACGATGAACGCCATGCGTTGGACCGGCTGGAACGCCTGCTGCAACAACAATTCAGCCATGCGCTTACACTTGCCGGCACCGCTGCCAGTCTCGAAGAAGGCGTACAGGCTATCACAACAGTACAACCTGATCTCGTTTTCCTGGACGTTCACCTGCACGACAAAACCGGCTTCGACCTGTTGCAGCAGGTACCGCAGCACCACCACAAGTTCGACTGTATTTTCACCACCGCTTATGAACAATATGCCATACAGGCTTTTAAATTCAGCGCCATAGATTATTTGCTGAAGCCTGTGGCGTTGGACGATCTGAAACAGGCCGTTGACAAAGTGATAGACAAAAAAGAAAAAACCGGCCTTGATGCCCGCCTGTCACTGTTGCTGCACAACGTTACCGCTTTACAAAGCACCTCAAAACGTATTTGCATACCCGTTATGAACGGGATGGTATTCGTAAAAGTAAGCGACATAGTACGTTGTGAAAGTGAAATTAATTATACGCGCCTGTACCTGAACGATCAGCAAAAAATCCTGGTCCCCAAAACGCTCAAGGAGTTTGAAGAGCTGTTATTGCCCTACGATTTTTATCGCGTACACTACTCACACCTGATCAATCTGCAGTATGTAAAAAGTTATACCAAAGGAAAAGGTGGTTATGTAACGATGCAGGACAACACCACCATCGAAGTATCTACACGGCGAAAAGAAGATTTTATTAAACGCCTGGCAAACCTGTAATCAATGCTGCTTCTTCGCATCACACCACCTGGTGCGTACGCGTCATGCCGCCCGCAATCATGGAATAGGCTTCTACCCATGCCTGCCGCAGGTCTTCATTCCATACCGGTCCCAGTACTTCCTGCAAGGTGGCCAGCAAACACCTGCCTACCGCAATAAAATGACCGGGTTTGGCCCCATAGGAACGATGCCGCGTACCAATTCTGTGCAACTCGCCAGCCAGCGCTTCCGGTGCATCGAGCCGCTCCACTACATAGTTGAGCATGGTGATCAGGCGCGCTGCCTGTGTTTTTATATCAGTGCCAAAAAGATATTTTACGTCCGGTGCTACCAAAAATAGTTTTTCATAGAACAGCTCACCCACATGTTGACGCACTGGTTCCAGGATTGCCCATGAACCCTTTACGAGTTCAATCTGTTTCTTGTCCATTCAGCTCTCATTAAGTTTTAGTACGGTAACTGACTGCAATGGAGACGTTGCTACTAATCGCTTCATCCACTCAATTATGCTATAAAATTGCCGCAGCTTTTTTGTTCAAACATTGACTTTCTGCGTGAATCGTAGATTTTTTTTAGCGAATTGTATATCGTTGGGTGAAAAGGTCTTTCCGGCAGCAAAATCCTGCAAAAAATATCGGGAAGACGCAGCGCCGCCATGACCCGTTTTATTGATAAAGCCAGCTCTTTTTGATCTTGCCAAAGTGACCAGCATTGCGCCCCTGCCGCTCTGCTGCGACCCCTTAAGCGGAATCCTGTATTTTTGAAAAAACTTTGTCATGTACAATACCTTGCTTATTGAAAATCAGAACAACATTTGCACTGTAACGATTAACCGCCCGGATAAGCTCAATGCCCTGAACAAAGTGGTGCTGGAAGAGTTGAATGAGGTAATAGATGAAATCACGGGCAATCCTGAAATCAGGTCTGCCATCATCACCGGCGCAGGTCCCAAAGCATTTGTGGCCGGCGCTGATATCAGCGAATTTCTCGGTCTAACCCACGCAGAAGGAATGGACCTTTCCCGCAAAGGACAATATATATTTTCCAAAATAGAAAACGCGCCCAAACCCATTATAGCAGCCGTAAACGGTTTTGCATTGGGCGGTGGCTGCGAACTGGCCATGGCCTGCCATTTTCGTATTGCGTCTGACAATGCAAAATTCGGACAGCCGGAAGTAAACCTGGGATTGATTCCCGGTTATGGCGGTACACAACGCCTTGCCCAACTGATTGGCAAAGGGCGTGCCCTGGAATTGCTGATGAGCGCCGCCATGATCGACGCGGCCACTGCCCTGCAATATGGCCTGGTGAATTATGTAGTACCGCAGGCTGAATTGCTGACAAAAGCACACGCTTTGCTGGAAACGATCAACACCAAAGCACCGCTGGCAGTGGAAGGTTGTATCAGGGCAGTAAATGCACTGTACAACAAAAACAAAGACGGCTATACGGAAGAAGTGGAAATCTTCGGCGAATGTTTTGCCACAGAAGATATGAAGGAAGGAACTACCGCCTTCCTCGAAAAAAGAAAAGCCAATTTCACAGGCAGATAAAACCTTACTTGCCGGGCTGATAGCGCACTACGGAAGTGTCTGAAACCAGTACAGGCAAACGGTAACCACCAGAGTCGAGATAAGTATTCGGAAATTGTTGTTGCAATGCTTTCCACTGCGATCTGTTAACCCTGGTCTGATACAGGTAAACGGATTGCAGTTGGGGAAGTTCTTTTAATTGTAGCACACCCGCTTCGGTTACGGCTGTACCTGCGAGGTTCAGGTAACGCAAAGCTTTTAGCTGCTGCAAATAAATAAGCCCTGCATCGGTTATTTTGGTTTGTTCCAAATGCAGCCGCATCAGCTGCTCACATTGAGCAATTACCCTGAGCGCACTATCACCAATGTGCGTATTGCCCAGTTTCAACCAGATAAGTTGCTTCTTTAACGGCAATAACAAATGGGCCTGTTTGTCGGAAAAGGAAGGGGCTGATACAAAATTGGCCATGAGGTAATTACTGTTCTGCGCCACAGGCATTACTAGCACGCCTGCATTGCGCAGTTCCTGCAGCGCGCTTTCACTGGCTTTTTCAACCGGTGTGGCAGGAATTACCGGTTCACTGGTTTCGCTTCCGGCTTCCTGCTGCAGGGCCAGCAAAACAGGTTTGATATTCTCCGGCTGCGGCAATTCCTTTACTTTTTTATCAAAAGGTGCACCGGCAGCAATCCACCATTGCAACAAGGCAATATCCTGCTCAGAAGGTTGCGGCTTTTCTTTAGGAGGCATATGGTCCTCATGACTAACAGGCAGCAATATACGCTTTATTAATTCACTTGCCTCCGGATTGCCTTCCCTGATTATTTTCCCATGCTTGCCGCCTTTCAGCAACAATTCGGGTTCATGCAATTGTAAACCACCTTTGCTTTTGGAAGCGTTATGACAGGAATAGCATTTTTCCTGCAATAACGGTTGTATCACTTCCTGATATACAAGCGCCTCCTGTACGTTGTCAATAACAAGTCGCGGGGAAAAATGCTGAACGCTTTGCGAAAATAACGATTGCGTCAAATACCCCGATCCGTGCGTAATACTTCCCCCCAGGTGACCGGTAATTACAATCAGCAGACAGAGCAATACTCCCAAAGGAAATTGTGCCCGCAACCATTTTCCATTCCGGTGCAGCAAATACAGCAAAATAGAAATGACTGCCACTGCAATGCCAAACCATAAATGCCAGTTGATCATCGTTGCATCATAGTCATCGCTCAGGGAAAGCAGCCACCCGCTTATGCAGGAAAGCACGGCGCTGATGGAACCAAGCAGGAAAGCAACAGTCGCTGCCTGATGAAATTGCATTTCTTTTCCCTTGCGCGATAGCCCCTGCAACACCACAGCCAGCAGGAGCATACCGATCGGCAGGTGAACAAGTACCGGGTGAAAATGACCGATAAACGAGCGAATGGATATAAAAAAAATGAACAGGGTGTGGGTCACTGGTTGTGTTATTTAGGTACGAGGTTGTTGGGTGGTTTCACACGAGGTAACGTTTGCGCAACAAATGCATCATATGCACATTGATGACCCACTGGTCTGCCAGTGCCTGACGCGTGTAAGGCAGTGTGGGCATGTAATCGGGCGGACCAAACTCGGTTAATATGGTAAGTCGCTCGCCGGCTGACCTTTTTCTTTGCACAATGGCGTCCCACCAGGCAAGATGCACCTGCACGGCCTGCTCCCATTCCGGCGCACGCGGATCATTCACCTGTGGTCCCTGCGGGTGCCCAACACGTGCATGTATATGCGCAACCCGTTGCAATGCCATTTCCACTGTTTCCTGCTGGTCTTGCAAAAAGCTTTCATGCACATTACACCAATGCGACACATCGAATGTAAGGCGTAGTTCGGGAATTTTTTCTATAAACCGTCTTGCCACCGGCGCTGCAAACAACATGCGCGAACGATGCGTTTCATGGCAAATGGTAATGCCGGTTTGTTTTGATACCAGTGTGGTATAGTCAATAAATGCTTTGTTCTGTTCAAACGTAAAAAAATCGCGCCCGGAGTGGCAATTGATGTACAGTGGGCGTTGTACCTGGTTGCCTGCAGCAGCATCGAGCATTTTTTTAAAATGCGCAAGATGTTCCTGCCAGTTGGCCTGGTTGCCTCCTACCAGGAAGCCAATATCAAGTTCATATTTTTTGATGGCGGTAAAAAGTTCATCCTGCGCTTTTTCGTTCATCGGCCACCACATTTCAATGCCGTCGTATCCCGCTTCTTTGGCTTTTTTACAAAACGCCTCAACGGAACCTTGAAATCCCCAGTTGGTTCCCATGATTTTCAGGTCGAAGTTTTTGTTGGCATGTTGTACAGGTTGATAAGCATGGGCAACGCGATCTAACGAAGAGAGGAAATAAGCCGAACCGGCTGCACCGGCAAGATGAAAAAATTTTCGACGTGTTAGGGCCATATGGCAGACAATAAGGAATTTGCGGAAAAGTTTATTTATTTGTTGAAAATGCTAGGCAATAATCTCCTTAATCACCCTTCCCTCTACATCCGTCAGCCGGAAAGGACGGCCCTGGTATGGATACGTAAATTTCTCGTGATCAAATCCCAACTGATTTAAGATGGTAGCCTGTATATCAAAAGGCGTTGTTTTGCCACTGATAGCGTGATAGCCGATTTCATCTGTTTCTCCATATGTTGCTCCTTTTTTGATACCACCACCAGCCATCCACATCGTGAAAGCTTCCACATGATGGTCACGGCCTTTGAAAGGATTTTGTTTTCCTTCACGGTTTTCCATCATCGGCGTGCGGCCAAATTCTCCACCCCATATTACCAGTGTTTCTTCCAATAATCCGCGTTGCTTCAGATCGAGCAGCAGGGCGGTCATGGCCTTGTCTATCTGCCGGCATTTATTGATAAAGCCTACATCGATGGCCAGGTTGGCATCGGTGCCATGACTGTCCCAGCCCCAATCGAACAACTGCACAAAGCGCACGCCTTTTTCCACCAGTTTGCGCGCCAGCAACACATTGTTGGCAAAGCAGGCTTTTCCCGGTTGCGTGCCATACATTTCGTGTATGTAGGCAGGTTCGTCATTGATGTTCATCACTTCCGGCACAGCAATCTGCATGCGGAAAGCCATTTCATATTGCGCAATGCGCGAGAGAATTTCAGGGTCTTTGTATTCCTCGTATTGTAATTGATTTGCTTTATTGATGGCTTCGATGGAAGCTCTACGCAGATCGCGGTCCATTCCTTTGGGATCGCTGATAAACAAAACAGGATCGCCTTCTGAACGGCACTGCACTCCCTGGTACACCGAAGGCAGAAAGCCGCTTCCCCACACGCTTTTGCCGGCATCCGGAAATTTGCCGCCCGAAGTAAGCACTACAAATCCCGGCAGGTTCTGGTTTTCGGTACCCAGCCCATAAGTCACCCATGAACCAATACTGGGCCTGCCCAGACGTGGCGTGCCGGTGTGCATCAGCAATTGTGCGGGCGCATGATTGAACTGATCGGTGGTTACGGCTTTCAAAAAACTCACTTCGTCTGCCACGGTTGCAAAATGTGGTAAATGTTCCGATACCCAGGCGCCGCTTTCTCCCCGCTGTTTGAATACCGCCTGCGGGCCCAGCATTTTGGGCACCCCACGAATGAAGGCAAATCGTTTTCCTTCCAGCAAGGAGGGCGGGCAGTCCAGCCCATCCAGTTTCATTAGTTCAGGCTTATAATCAAACAACTCCAGTTGTGAAGGCGCACCGGCCATATGCAGGTAAATCACCGAGCGGGCGCGTGCGGCAAAGGGAGGCATTTTGGGCGCCATCGGGTTCAACACATCACCTGACTGTGAAGCATCAGCGCTTCCTGGACCGCAACTCCCCAGGAATGAACCAAGCGCCAGCGCACCCAGGCCCATGGCGCTTTCCCGCAGGAAATGCCTGCGTGTGTACAATCGCAAGGCAGCCTCATTGGCTTCCTTCACCAATTGCGGATTGTTCAATTCTTTTTTTGTCATACTTATCGGACACCGAAATAACCGTTGGCCGGTTCTCCGGTTTAGTTTTTGGTGATCAATTCATCCAGGTTCATCATGGCATTGGCCACCACTACCATCGCTGCAGTTTCCGGGGTAGCGGTTTTATCAGTGGCACCGGTCATTTCGCGCACTTTGGTTGCATCGCTGCGAAAACGGGCCAGTGCATCATTATACAAATCCATTAGCGCCTGCAAGGTTTTTTCCGGTATGGTTTTATAAGTAGCTATCCGGTAACCTGCACTGATCTGAGCTGCCACGGAATCGCCTCCCTCCTTTTGCATGCGCCTTGCAAAGTGGCGCGCCATGTCTACAAACGCTTCATCATTCAAGGTTACCAATGCCTGCAGAGGCGTATTGGTGCGAATACGCCGTGAAGTGCACACTTCCCTGGCCGCAGCATCGAAAGTGATCATGGCAGGATAAGGTGCTGTACGCTTCCAGAAGGTGTACAAGGCCCGACGATAACGTTCATTGCCTGGACTGGTGGACCAATTGGCGCCATTCCAGGGTGATTGCCATATACCGGGCGGCTGCCAGGGGAATACAGAAGGCCCATGCAGCCGATCGTTTAACAAACCGCTTATGCACAAAGCCTGATCGCGAATCTGTTCTGCGGATAGCCGTACCCGTGAATACCGGGCATACAATTTATTATCCGGGTCTTTGCGCAACAATGCCGGCGTCAACCGCGAATCCTGCCGGTAGGTAGCCGACAGCACAATCGTTTTCACCAGTTGCTTGATGCTCCAGTTGAATTCGTTCATGAACTGGCCCGCCAGCCAGTCGAATAATTCTTTATGGGTGGGTGGTTCCCCTTGCGTGCCCAGGTCTTCCAGCGTTACCGCCAGCCCGGTGCCAAACAGTTGCTCCCATACCCGGTTTACCATGGTCCGTGCGGTGAGCGGGTTCTTTTTATCTGTAAGCCACATGGCCAGACCGAGCCGGTTGCGCGGCGCATTGGCAGGAAATGGATGCAATGATTTCGGAACATCCGGCTTTACCTCCGCTCCTTTCACCAGCCAGTTGCCGCGTTCAAAAATGTGCGTAGGGCGATACATGTCCGGCGGGTTCTCCATCATCACCGGGGTAACCAACAGCCTGGCAGTGAGCAATTGCCAGTAGCGCTGATGCATTTCCTCGTAACCAGGCGCCCCTTTTCCCGGAAAAGCGGTGGTGAAATGAAACCAGTCAAACTTCAGCCCGGTGGCATCCGGATTTTTGAGATTGGGATTGGTATACGTAATGTAGAGATCGTGCGTACCCGATTGTACCGGGAAATCTATCTCTTCCAATTGCCACCAGCCAACCGGTTTGGCTTCAATAGTTTTAACTATGGGACCGTTTGTGCTGTCGAGGTGAATGGTCCATTTACCGCCGGGCACACTGGCAACATAGCGGTATACCAGTTGATTTTTTCCTTCGAGGTTCACCTGCTTTAAGCGGGCAGAGCCGTTGTTGCGGAATACCAGCCACTTGGTATCGTTCAATTCACTGTTTACAAACTGATCTGCCGTCAGGCTATTAATGGAAGGCTGCCAGGTTTTGATAAACCGTTCCCATTTTTGGGCATTTTCATGTGAAGAATGCCGTTGTACCCACTCAGTAACCTTTTGCAGTTCGAGTTGCATCGAATCATCCAGGTGACGCAGCAGGGGATAATCGTCCTCCGTATCTTCATCACGGGTGTTGTTGAAGAAAGCCATGAACGTATAATATTCTTCATGCCGGAAGGGGTCATACGGGTGGCTGTGGCATTGCACGCAACTGAAAGTGGTGCCCATCAGCACTTCCCAGGTGGTATTCACCCGGTCGATAACGGCAGCGGTACGAAATTCTTCATTATCTGTGCCGCCTTCATCATTGGTCATGGTATTGCGGTGAAAGGCAGTGGCAATGAGTTGGTCATCGGTAGCATCGGGCAGCAGGTCGCCGGCCAGTTGTTCGGTAAGAAAGCGGTCATAGGGCATATCCCTGTTGAACGCATCAATCAGCCAGTCGCGGTACCGCCAGATGCTGCGCGGCACATCGCGTTCATATCCTTTTGTATCTGCATACCTGGCCAGGTCCATCCACATGGCAGCCCATTTCTCGCCGTAGTGCGGACTGGCCAGCAGTGAATCCACAAGCTTTTCATAAGCTTCAGGGCTGTTATCGGCAAGAAACTGTTTTGCGAGCGTATCAGGTGCCGGCATACCAATAACGTCAAGGCTCACCCGACGCAACAATACTTCTTTGGAAGCTTCGTCTGCGGGATCCAAACCTTCATCGCTGAGTTTATCATAAATAAAACGGTCAATAGCATTCTTCGCCCAGCGCTTACCTGCATCAGGCACTTCCACGGGTTGCACCGGCACATATGCCCAGTGCTCTCCCCAGGGCGCCCCTTGCTTTACCCATTTGCGCAGGATATTGATTTCTTCTTCGCTGAGCGGTTCTTCATGGTAAGGCATGCGCTCTTCAGGGTCTGTGAGGGTAAGTCGCCTGATGAATTCGCTTTCTTCCGGCTTGCCGGGAATGATGGCCGGTTTGCCGGATTCTGTGGGCGCAAGCGCTTCGGAACGGAACAACAAACTGAAGCCGCCCTGCCGTTTCACCCCGCCATGACAGGATATACATTTTTTGTTGAGAATCGGTTTTACATCGGCGTTAAAATCTACCGCGCTGCTGCCGGTGCTGAACGTAAAAAAAACCACCAATGCAAGCAGGACGGTCATAATCAGAAGGACCTTTGGGGATCGCAGCAGCTTCATGTCCGGTTGGTTGTTTTCTTAAAGTTAGCGATTAATCTGCAGCTATTTTGCAGCAATATCCCCCGCCTGCTCTGCTATGAAAAACGATGGCTGTTAAAAATAATTGTACGCTAGACAATTACATTTTCCCCGAATCGTCCGGTTTTTTAATGAAACAGCACAGTAGCCGGCAACGGCTCTTTTTCAAAGCCGGGGCCCTTCCAGCTTACCTGCAGTTCTTCTCCGCCGCTGTTTTCAAAAAAATACAACCGGAAAGTATGATAGCCTTTTGCCAGTGGCAGTTCCGCATGTTTCTCTACGGCACTATGCAGGCCGTCGTTATCAATTACCGCATCGTCAATAATCAATTTGCTGCCATCATCGGAGGTCAGGTAAAAAGTATATACGCCGTCTTGGGGTATCTCTATATACCCTTCAAATACAAAACCAAATGCTTCCTTCCCCTGCCGTGCGCTGATATCTACCGTTGATACAGTACCTCCCAGCACCGGCGTAAGCGTTGCAAAATCAGGCAGCCTGGACCATTTGCCTTCAAACACTTCATACTGCAGTCCGGGCTTTACGCTGGTCACCCGCGTAGCGGGCGCGGGAACCACTTTTTGAAATGAAGCAGTGGTAGTGGCGGTAACCGGTTTGTTATTCAGAAAACATTTTGCCTTGATGGTAACAGATTGATTGATGTATATTGGGGCCGAAGCAACAAACGATTTCTCTGTTGGCTCCGTTCCATCCGTGGTGTAGCGGACCACAGCGCCGGGAATGACGCTTGAAATAGATACAGGTAACTGATCGGTAAAGATGGTGGAAGGCGCAGTAATGTCTGGCTCAGCATAAACAACAGGTTCTCCCTTTATTTCAATGGCAATAACGGTTGCATAGGGCTGTTGCTGTACACCGTGCAGATTGATGATATAATCAGCTTCGTGGCGTGAACAGGTTACAGGCTGATTACCGGCCAGTGTATAGGCGCGAACAATATCATTGCCCAGGCCAGGTATCACCAACTGGTGATCGGCCGGCCAGTTGAACACATGCATGTACAGGGTAGTGGTGTTTTTGTGCTTCTTCTGGGTACAGCGACCCCAGGAAAGTTTCCTGAATGGACTGGCTGAAGTACCGTAGATGGCGGCGCCGTTCACTTTCATCCAGGCGCCGATATCACGCAGTCGTTCAATGGAAGGCTGAGGGATCACCCCTTCTGCTGTAGGTCCTACATTCAGGAGAAAATTGCCTCCTTTCGAAGCAATGTCGATCAGGTTTCGCACCAGTGTTTCAGATGATTTCCAGTTAGGATCATTTCGGTTATAACCCCAGTTATTATTCATGGTCATGCAACTTTCCCAGTCGGCGCCGGGTATGCCTGTGGCAGGAATTTCCTGTTCAGGCGTACCGAAATCGCCTACGAAACCTCCTTCACGGGTCAGTCCCTGCATGCCTTCCCTTCCTTTATCCACTCGGTTGTTGATGATGATGCCTGGCTGCAGGCTTTTTACAAACTGGTAAAGATCTTTCCCATGCTCGTGCGTCCAGGTGCCTTCCCATTCTCCGTCGAACCACAATACGCCGATATTGCCATAGTTGGTCAACAATTCCCTGAGTTGGTTTTTCATATAAGCAACATAGCGTTCAAATGCCGCACCGGCAGTTGACCGGTCTTTTTCCCATTCACGGCGCGGCAGGTAATCAGGATGATGCCAGTCCATGATGGAATGATAAAAGCACAAACGCATATTGTATTTCCTGCAGGCAGCCGCCAGTTCTTTCAGAATATCACGTTTGAAGGGCGTGGCCATCACATCGAAGTCACTGTATTGGGAATCGAACAACGCAAAACCGTCGTGATGCTTGGAGGTAATGACAATATATTTCATACCCGCATCGTGCGCCAGCCGCACCCATTCATCGGCATTGAATTTTGTGGGATTGAATTGATGCACCAGTTGGTCGTAGGTGGCAAGCGGTATCTGTGCAGTATTGCGGATCCATTCGGCATGATTGGTCTCACCATTCCATTCACCGGCAGGTATGGAATACAAACCCCAATGTATAAAAAGTCCGAAGCGGGCATCGCGCCACCATTGCATGAAATCATTTTTCCTGGAAGATTGGGCCTGTAGCGGCGGCGCCATCAACAGATATATAGCAAAGCAGACAACAAGGTTTTTTGCACGTTGAAGTCGGGACATCGTGTGAAGTTTTGTTGGAGGGATAAATCTAAGGAATTTGGTACAGGTGGCAGAACCCTCAAACCCCTTACCTTTGCGCAAATTTTTTTACCATATGGAATACCGGATTGAAAAAGATACTATGGGCGAGGTGAAAGTGCCGGCAGAAGCCTACTACGGCGCCCAGACACAACGCAGTATCGAGAATTTCAAAATTGCACAGGATATTAACCGGATGCCGAAAGAAATCATCCGCGCATTTGCTTACCTGAAAAAAGCCGCTGCCATTACCAATTTCGAAGCGGGAGTATTGCCAAAAGAAAAATGCGATCTGATCAGCAAAGTGTGCGATGAAATTCTGGCAGGCAAACTGGATGAATATTTTCCGCTGGTGGTATGGCAAACGGGTTCCGGTACCCAATCGAACATGAACGTGAATGAAGTGATTGCCTACCGTGCCCATGTGCTCAACGGCGGCAAACTCACCGATAAGGAAAAAGTGCTGCATCCCAACGATGATGTAAACAAATCCCAATCCAGCAACGATACATTTCCCACTGCTATGCATATTGCTGCATATAAAATGCTGATTGAAACTACCATTCCCGGCATTGAAAAACTGCGCAATACCCTGGCAGCAAAGAGCAAGCAGTTTATGCATGTGGTGAAAATCGGCCGCACGCACTTCATGGATGCCACGCCGCTGACATTGGGACAGGAGTTCAGCGGATACGTTTCGCAACTCGATCACGGTTTGAAAGCCATTAAAAATACGCTGGCGCATTTGAGCGAACTGGCATTGGGGGGCACAGCTGTAGGCACCGGCATCAATACACCTCCCGGCTATGCGGAAAATGTTGCAAAGCATATTGCTGCATTGACGGGATTACCCTTTGTATCGGCCGAAAACAAATTTGAAGCGCTCGCTGCGCACGATGCCATTGTAGAAGCGCATGGCGCCCTCAAAACCGTGGCCGTAAGCCTGATGAAAATCGCCAACGATATCCGCATGCTGGCTTCCGGTCCGCGCAGCGGCATTGGTGAAATTTTTATTCCCGATAATGAGCCTGGCTCTTCCATCATGCCCGGTAAAGTAAACCCCACCCAATGCGAAGCGCTTACCATGATCGCCGCACAGGTGCTGGGCAATGACGTTGCCATCAATATCGGCGGCGCCACCGGTCATTTTGAACTAAATGTGTTTAAGCCCGTTATGATCTACAATTTCCTGCACAGCGCACGACTGATTGGTGAAGGATGTGTAAGCTTCAACGACAAGTGCGCAGTAGGCATTGAACCAATCGAAGCGAATATCAAAAAACACGTTGATAACTCGCTGATGCTGGTTACCGCATTGAATACCAAAATCGGTTACTACAAAGCGGCAGAAATTGCGCAGAAAGCCCATAAAGAAGGCATTACACTGAAAGAAATGGCCGTGAAGCTCGGCTATGTAACGCCCGAACAATTTGATGAGTGGGTAGTACCTGCGAAGATGGTGGGAAGAATTGATTAAAGAATCAGTATATAATAATTACCGCAGAGGCGCCGGCTCTCCCGCTGCGCCTCTGCGTTTTTTTACTGTACTACAATCTTTTCTGTTGTTACCGGTATACCTAAGCCGCTATACAACCTGAACAAATAAATGCCTTTGGTGAGATGGCCCACATCGAGTGAAAAATTATCCTTATCGGTAACATATCGATGCACCAGTTTGCCCGCCATATCCAGCATTTCTACACGATAGGGTTTTTGCAATCCTTTTTTGGTTTGCACATACAAAAATTGGGAAGTAGGATTGGGATATACCTTAATGACGGTCCTGTTATTCACCGGCCGGTTGGGAATATGGTCGCGGAGCGGAAGCGATTCCAGGTACACTACCCGCAAAATTCGCCCCGCATTGGCAGTATTGATTACGCCGCTGCCATCAAAACCACCCGTTGGTCCCGAAGTGTTACCGGAACTATCAATAGCAAAGTATAAAGTATCGCCGCTGGGACTGATAGCCACATCTCGCACGCGGTTTCCCCTGAAGTAGGGAATGGTATCGGTGGTAAAGGCGGTACTGTTGCTGTCAATGCGGCTGCCGTCGGTATTCACCAGTTTGAGGCGAAACATGCCGTGTTTCAGCGAAGTGACCAGCAGCGAATTTCTCCAGCCCGGTATGGTACGGGGATAGCTGCCATAAAAATCTATGCTCGAAGGCGCCACTGTGGGCCAGGTAAAAATGTTGCTGGTGGTGGTTTGCAGTTGGGCGCCTGTCCAGTTAAACATGGAAAATATCGGCTCTACCGTGGGATTGGAATTACACCAATCCGCAATTTCGCTGCTTACATCCTGGTTGGCCAGCTTGTTATTGGCGGAATAAGGGTCGTAGGTATTGTAATTATCATCACAAAGTCCTGCCACCTTGGGCCAACCGTAATTTTTTCCTGCTTCCAGCACATTTACCTCATCATCTGATTTATCGCCGTGTTCGGAACTGTACAGTCTCCACACGCCGCCCACATTCCCCCATACCAATCCCTGCGGGTTACGGTGACCATAGGTGAATACAGGCGTTTTATCGGTAGCCGGCGCGCCTTCGGGGAAGGGGTTATCGTCCGGTATCCATTCATCACCACCGCTTTGGCCCTCGTCCGGTTCAAGATTCAGGCGAAGTACTTTTCCTTCCAGCACGTTTATCGCCTGGGCGTTGTTGGTCCTGTTGAGGTTGTTGAATTGCCCGGCGCCCATATCACCAATGCTGTAATACAGTTTCATATCGGGCCCGATGGTCATCCGGCCGGAATTATGGTCGTTACTGCCCGGAAGATTGTCAAGAATAGTCTCCGGCGAACCAAGGGTGCCGTTGGAAGGGTTATAGGTATAGCGCACCACCCGGGTGCGGAAAAAACATCCATTGTTGTTGGCCAAACAGTTGTCGAACCGGTACACATAGGCAACGTATACATATGGTTTCCCGGTTAGCAATTGCGGATGCAGGGCCAGGCCCATCAGTCCGCCCTGTGGCCATTGGCCGCCTGTTACATCGGGCCGCGAAAAGTTTTTAAAAGGTTGCAGGTTGAGAATAGTCCTTTTGCCGCCATTTCCCGCATGTATCTTGGTGATTTTATAGCCGCGGGATTCTGTTACCCACAAACTGTCGTCAGGTCCATAGGTTACTTCCCAGGGATACCCCAGGTTAGAGGCCAGTGTATCTATCACAAACACCTGCTCGTTCCATGTAACTGTTTGTGCCTGAGTGGCATTTGAAACAAAGAAAAGAGCAGATGCCAGGTAGATGGCCTGTTTAATGGTAGGGCTCATAAGATTGGATTTAAGGGATTCAGATCAAACTTTGGTACCGGCAAAAATCCGCAGGTACTCCGTTTAACGCCTTGATTCTAAAAATACAAAATCAATCAAGCTGTGAAATAGGTGTTTTACTTTATAAAAATGCGTAATAATACCAATTGACAAGCTGTTATATATTTTATATGTTTACCGCCAGTTCGATCCTATGAAGACATTGGTAGACTCAATCCTAAACTATGAAAAAAACACTACCACTATTTTACCCGATTACCCTAGTTGCTGTTGCAGTGGTATTTGTCGGTCTGTTTTTGCCGGTAGCGGTTCAGGCGCAGGCCCTTGTGCAAACCGGTAAGAGTTATGTGAACATATCAAAGGGTACCAATGGCGGTACCATTGAACCCGGCGATACGCTTGAAATTCGCGCAACCATTGCAGTTAGCAGTCGTACTGTCAGCGGCACGACCTACCGATCCATAACGCGGGCACACTATGTAGACACACTTCCGGCCTCAGTAATTTACATTCCCGGGTCATTGCGCATCCTCACCAATGAAGGACTTACTTTCCGGTCTTATACAGATGCCGGCGGGGATGATGCGGCCATGTACAACCCTGCGGACCGCACATTGAGGATCAACCTGGGCAGCTCCGGCCAGGGAGCCATGGGCGGTACCATCAACAGTACTGCACCGGGCGGCACCACCGGCGGCACCATTCATCACCAGGGAAGACCTTCATTCTTCAACAGTACCTGTATCATGTCGGCTTCGTTTCGCATCCGTATAGATCCTTCGTTGTCTTACGGCACTTTGATCAACCTGTACGGGGGCGCGTTTCGCTTCAGGAACGTTTCCGACGTGGTAGAACCGTGCAACGCGTATACCATTGCGCTGATGCCCAACCTTGGCTTGTGTGCGAATGCGATCGGCGCCAATGCTATCCTGGAAAACGGAGGATCCTTCGGCGAAGCAGATGTACAAAATCGTATTGCTTCGGCTATTGTTCCGGGTTATACCAGGACCGATGTTACCGCCAATACGCCCAATGACGGTTCCTACGCTATCGTAAACAACCTGAGCCCCTCCGGCACTACCAATATGGCTACACCCAAGCCGGATTATGTAGCGCCGCAGGACCGTGTATTCAACTACTGGGATATTATGGGCGACCATACCGGTGCAGCCGATCCTGCCGCCGGTAACCCTCCGGTAGCACCCGGCACCACTGGTGGTTATTTTGTAGCCATCAACGCCAGCTATGCCAATAGTAACGCTATACAGCAAACAGTTGGCGGCCTTTGTCCCAATACGTATTACGAATTCTCCGCCTGGTTTAAAAATATTTGCCAGTACTGTGCCTGCGATTCCTCAGGCAATGCCCCTTACCGGAATGTCAGCGGCACAGCAGTACCCAATACCAATTTCAAAGGACCAGACTCATCGGGTGTAAACCCCAACCTTACTTTCACCATAGATGGCATTGACTACTATACTACCGGTAATATTCCGTACACCGGCCAATGGGTGAAAAAAGGTTTTGTATACCTGACTGGCCCCGGTCAGACTTCCTTCACCGTAACCATCCGTAACAATGCGGCAGGTGGCGGTGGTAACGACTGGGCCCTGGACGATGTAACGCTGGCAACCTGTACGCCCAACCTGAACATGCTGCCTTCGCCGGTAGCGCCCGTTTGCCTGGGCAACCAGGTAGACATCTCTGCGCTCATCCGTTGTTATTTCCCCAACTACACGCACTGGAGATGGGAAAGAAGTATCGATGGCGGCAATACCTGGATGAACACCGGAGTTTCGGGAACAAGCACGCCCGTACTTAATAACGGGGAATATGAATACACTGCTGCTTATCCGTCGTTCCTGGGCGATAGCAGCGCACATGGCAATATCTATCGTATACGACTGGCTTCTTCTCCCGCCAACCTGGACAATGAAGAATGTTCTTTTGTAAACAGCACCATTATCCAGGTATGGGTGAACGATTGTTCCGAAGTATTGCATGGAGATATACAGGCGTTCAGCGGCAAAGTATCCGGTTACCGGGCTACAGTGTTCTGGACACTTTCAGGAGATTTTGCTCCCGGCACCAAATTCATAATAGAAAGCAGCCAGGATGATGTTCATTTCGAAAAAGCAGGTGAAGTATTGTTTGAAGAAGGAGTAACGGCATACAGTTTTACTGACCCGGAAACCCTGGCTGGCAGCCGCTATTACCGCCTGCGCATTACCAATGCAGAGTTAAATAAATACACCAAAGCCATTCAGCTAAGCACACAGGCGCCGCCTGAATATGCAGTTCGATCGCTGATCAACCCGTTCGATTCCAAAATAAGTTTCGAATTGTTGGCGCCGGCAGATGGCCCCGTGATCATAACCCTGCATGATGCCTATGGCAGAATGGTGAAAACGGTAAAAGAACAGGTACGTGCTGGCATAAACAGCATCCAGATCAATGAACTGGGACAACTTCAGTCAGGATTGTATGTACTGCAGTTGCACCTGAAAGGCAAAACCATTGCCAAACGTTTGATAAAAACAGAAAACTAGTTTCCATAAACAACAGGGATCATTATGCGGACACATAATGGTCCCTGTTTTACGCTGTTAACCCGTAAACCTATGAACGAGCCATAAGAAAAATCCACTTAACCTAAAAACCAAACAGGATGCCTCCTTGTCCTATTAACCGTAGAAACGTTTTCGCACTAGCCCTCACCATACTGTCTGTTACCTTTGCGCAGGCACAGGTACGGTATGGCAACAGTTATGTAAATGTATCCAAACGAAGCACCGGTGGTACCGTACAGCCAGGCGATACCCTGGAGATACGTGCCAACTACTATTTCCCCAATGGTTATAATGGGAATAATATTTACTACGTACGCTATGTAGACAATATTCCCACCAACACCACCTACATAGGTGATTCGCTGCGGCTGATTACCAATGAAGGGCTCACCTTCCGCCGGTATACCAATGCCGCTGATGCAGACCCCGCCACTTACCTGGCCGCACCGCCGGCAGGGCAATTCAATATTCGTATCAATATAGGCGAGGGCGCCACAGCGCCCACCAATAACAGCGCCACCACGCCGAATGGCGGAGGACGCCTGCGCCCGAACAGCGACCGTCCCCGGGCCGGAGGCGGGCTATTGGTTACTACCGCTTTTTGGGTACAGGTTACCGGTAATATAGGCGATACCATTGAACTGGGCGCAGGCCAGTTACTGTATAAACTTACCAATAGTACCGTGGCTGCTGACCTGGTGTTGCCGACCACCCAATACAAAATTCTTATCTCCAACAACGACCCTATCTGTCCCGATGCAGTGGGCAGAAACTTTGTGGCGGAAGCCGGTGGTACTTTCGACAGCGGTTATACGCATAACCGCTCCTATGGCCCCGACTTCCTGATTCCCGGGTATACCTACCGGCCACTGTATGAAAATGAGCAAACGGCCGATGGTTATTATACCATTGTAAACAACTTAAGTCCCATCAGGAGCACTTCTGTTAACTCGAGAAAACAACCTGATTGTATAGCACCGCCTGCTGTGCCGGCGCAGGACAGCTGCCGCAACCGCATGTTTAACGGGCACTGGGACATTATCGGCGACCATACCGGTACCCAGGACGCAGCCGGTAATCCGCCGTATGATTCCAACAGCACCCGGCCCGGCGGCTATATGCTGGTGGTAAATGCCGATTATGCCACCAGTGAGGCCTACCGTCAAACCATAACCGGGCTTTGTCCCAATACCTCCTACGAATTTTCACTGTGGGTAAGAAATGTGTGCACCAATTGCGGTATTGACAGTACCGGGGCACAAACCTGGACACCAGGTGTGTTGCCCAATCTCACTTTCGCCATTAACGGGCTGGACCGGTATTCAACCGGCCAGATCGATGTGAATGGCTGGCAAAAGAAAGGGTTCATCTTCAAAACCAGTCCGGGACAGGATTCCATTGTGATTTCCATACGCAACAATGCTTCGGGTGGAGGTGGCAACGACTGGGCCATTGATGATATAGCGCTGGTAACCTGTAACCCATCCCTTGATATGCAACCTACCGGCAACGCCAATGTGTGTTACGCAAACCCGGTGGATATGTCAACCGTTGTTCGCTCGTTCTTCGACAACTATACCCACTGGGCATGGGAAATGAGTACGGATGGTGGCGCCACCTGGCAACCAACCGGCGTAAGCGGTGTAGGTACGCCGGTGTTTAATAATGGTTCTTACGAATACACTGCCACCTATCCCACTTTCCTGGCCGATAGCAGCCAGCACCTCCGTCAATACCGGTTCCTGGTGGGATCATCGCCGGAAACCCTGGCCGACCCCAACTGTTCGTTCGAGAATGGTACTACCATCATCGTGTGGGTGAACAACTGCCAATGGATATTGCATACCCAACTGGTATCGTTCACCGGCAAGCTGGTCAACGGTTATGCCAGGCTCCAGTGGACATCGGCCGATGAAGAGCCCAATACTTATTTTGTTGTGGAAAGGAGTGATAATGGCAGCAATTTCTTTCCTATCGGCACCGTTGCAGGAAAAGCAGCAGGCAGCAGCGGCATTTACCAGTTCACTGACCCCGTAGCGCTTACAGGAACGGCATGGTACCGCCTGCGCGTTACGGAAAACGCTAACGAGCAATACAGCCAAACCATCAGCATAAGCAGCACGGGAAAGCCAGGCATCAGTTCATTGGTGAATCCGTTCCAGAACCAGCTGTCGTTCCATCTCACGGTACCGCAGAACGGCAATGCGATGATCCTGCTTACAGATATCCATGGACGGACCGTACATCAATCACGGCAACCCGTGCATGCAGGAAATAATGTAATGCAGATAAGCAACCTCGAAAAACTTCCTGCCGGCACCTATATCCTCAAAGTACAGGCAGGTAATGAAATACTTACCAGGAAGGCAGTGAAACGATGATGGCAAAAAGATACTTACTCTATTTCTTTAAAAAAAGAAGGGCTGAGATTTTCAGCCCTTCCATATTTTAAACGCTTTATGCTATACTGCCTGTACGGTGTCATTCACGGGAGCGTTGGTTTCTACGGCAGTGGGTTGTTGCTCAGGTTCTTTTTTGAAAAAACGTTTCTGAAACAGCAGGATGGCAATGACGCCTGCGGAAATAGCAGCATCTGCTATATTGAAAATGGGAGAAAAGAAGGTAAAACGTTCGCCGCCCCAGAAAGGAACCCAGGAAGGCATTACCTTGTTTTCGATAATGGGCGCCCAGATCATGTCCACCACCTTGCCATGCAGGAATCCGGCATAGCCGCCTCCCGGAGGAAACATGGTGGCCAGCGGTGCGCCATCGTAACTGGCGGAGAAGATCATGCCATAAAACATACTGTCGATCAGGTTGCCCAGCGCACCGGCAAAGATCATCGCCACGCAAATCACAAAGCCGCGATGAAATTTCTTGCGCACAATATTGCGGATATAGAACACACCGAAAATGACGGCTACCAGCCGGAACAGCGTCAGGATCAGTTTGCCCCATTCACCGCCAAATTTCCAGCCCCATGCCATTCCTTCGTTCTCAATAAAATACAATCTCAGATAACGGCCCAGTAAAAGTATCTGATCACCATAATGCATATTGGTCTTTACCCAGATCTTTAAAGCCTGGTCTGCCACAATAATCGCAAGGATAATGAATACTACAGTTCTAATCTTCACTACGTAAAATTTAGAATTTCAAAGATAACGGTTTTGGGCTTGGGAAATGAACGGAAGTTATTGCTGCATTGGGGTAGGGTTCTCACCCCTATTCTTCAAAATATACCCTTTTTACGCGTTGGGAAATGCCTGTGAGTAGCTCATAAGGAATGGTTTGGGCCCATTCGGCCACCTGGCTTACGGGCAATTCTTTTCCGAATACCACCACCTCATCTCCTTCTTCCACGCCGGGAATGCCGGTGATATCGATCATGGTCATATCCATACAAACAACACCCACAACGGGCGCCAACCGGCCACGCACCCACATTTTGCCGGCGCCTTCGCCCAAACTTCGCGGGTAACCATCCCCATAACCAATGCGCACGGTTGCAATGCGCGAGGGCTTCGACAGCACACCACGCCTGCCGTAACTGACCGTTTCGCCTGCATCCAGGTGATGGATTTGCGCAATGGTAGAGCGCAGGGTGGATACTTCCTTCAATTCGGGCTGATTCCCTGCATTGCTACTTACGCCATATAAGCCGATACCCAAACGTACCATATCCAGTTGCAGCTCGGGATGCCGTATAATACCTGATGTATTTGCCATATGCCTGATGAACGGATAGGATAATGCTGCCTGGATATGGCCTGCCATATCGTTATACAAAGCCGCCTGGCGGCGGGTAAAATCATCATGCTGCGGGTCTTCGCTGGCCACCAGATGTGTGAATACAGACTGCACCTTGAGCGTATTGCCGGTTAATGCTTCGAGTAATAATGGTATTTGTTCCGCTGAAAAGCCCAGCCGGTGCATACCTGTATCCAGTTCAATGTGTACCGGAAACTGCTGAATGCCCTGGCTACGGAGAAAATCACGAAACGCGTATAATATGCCGGGAGCATACAAGTCAGGCTCCAGGTTGTATTGCACCAGCGCGTCAAACGCAGATTCATCGGGGTTCATCACCATGATGGGGAGACTGATGCCTGCCCTTCGCAACTCCACCCCTTCGTCGGCATAGGCTACTGCCAGGTAATCCACCTTATGGTATTGCAATACACTGGCAATTTCATAACTGCCACTTCCATACGAAAATGATTTTACCATGGCCATCAGTCGCGTGGCCGGCTGCAACATTTGCTGAAATTGTTTCAGGTTATGCACCAGTGCGCCCAGGTCAATTTCGAGCACCGTTTGATGCACTTTCTGCTCCAGCAACCTGTCTATTTGTTCCAGTTCAAATACGCGCGCGCCTTTCAGCAATATCGTTTCATCCCTGAAATGCAGGTGGGGAAAGTCTTTTTTGAATGCTTCCACCGAAGGATAAAAGGAACATTCAGGGATGCCGGCTTGCAGAAAAACATCCCGGTGATGCATCATGCGTTCCCCGATTCCTATGAGCCGGTCTATTTTTCGTTGCTGCAGTGATTGCGCCAGCTCGGCATACAATGCTTTTTCACTGCGGCCACTTTGCAGGATATCAGAAAGTATGATGGACCTTTTGGCGTGCTGATGCTGCTGCGACAGAAAATCGAGCGCAATGTTGATGGAACTGAGATCGGCGCTGTAGCTGTCGTTAATTACAGAACAGTTGTTAATGCCTTTTTTCAGTTCGAGGCGCATGGCCACCGGCGCCAGCTGCCGCATGCCTGCTTCGATGGCTGCCTGCTGCACACCCAGGTGCAGCAATACGCACCAGCAGTGAATGGCATTTTCCACAGCAGCATTATCGGTAAAAGGAATTTGTATAGCAATAGTTTCTCCCTTGTACGTTGCCGTAATAACCGTTGATCCTTCTTCTTTCAATACCGTCAGTACCTGCAGCGTAGCCTCGGTAAGCATGCTCCAGCTGAAAATCTCAAAAGCGCCCGACTTGCCATGGTGCAGTTGCTGCCATAGTTGCGCCACTCCTTCATTGATTTCAGGAGCGTCTTTACAGTACACCAGTGTTTTAACGTGTGTAAACAACCGCAGTTTCTCGTTCACTTTCTGGCGGATGTTCAGAAATCCTTCGCTATGCGCCTCTCCTATATTGGTAAAAATGCCAATGGTAGGTTGAATGATTTTTTCCAGGCGGTCCATTTCCCCGGTTTGCGATATACCGGCTTCAAACAGGGCCAGTTGGTGCGATGAATTAATCCCCCATACGCTCAACGGTACGCCCACCTGAGAGTTAAAACTGCGCGGACTGCGGATGACGGCATATTGCTTTTCAAGCAACTGGTTCAGCCATTCCTTCACGATGGTCTTGCCGTTGCTGCCGGTGATGCCAATTACGGGTATAGCAAATTGCCTGCGATGGTGGGCGGCCAATGCCTGTAAAGCCTGCAACGTGTCAGGCACTCGCAAAATGTTGGCATCGGGCATGGATGCCATATTTTCAGGCATTTCGCTTACCACAAAGTTGCGAACGCCTTTGGTGTACAACCAGTAAATAAAGGAATGTCCATCGCGGCGGGGCCCCTGTAGGGCAAAGAAGAGTGAAGTTTCGGGGAAGATGAGCCGCCGGCTGTCAATAAGCAGGTGCTCTACAACGGCATTGTTATGCTTCGCCAGCCATTGGCCCTTGAGAACGGAAGCGATATCGTCCAGATGATACATCACAAGCAACTATTTTACCGGGAACTTCCCTGACTTGCCCCATTAGTGCAATGCCCTCATAGTTCAGCGCGGGTTTGCCACCTCACTAACTATTACCAGCCACCGGCTTTCCCCACTAATGGAGATCCCTCGTGGTGCTATCGGCTTCTTTTTTCTCCAGTTCCCTATCGTTCGACACGGCTTCGCGACTGGCCACGCTGATGGAATATACAATGGAAGCAGCGATACACACCAGGATTACCAGCAACGAAATATGCGGCTGCACTTTGAAATGAAAAATTTCTGCCAGCATTTTCAGCCCGATAAAAATCAGCACAATGGCAATGCCTTGCTGCAGGTGGGCAAACTTGTTTACCGCTCCTTTCAACAAAAAGAACAGGGAGCGCAGCCCGAGTACCGCAAAAACATTGGAAGTATAGATTACCAGCGGGTTTTGTGAAATACCAAATACGGCGGGTATGGAATCGAGGGCAAAAACAATGTCGGTGGCAGCCAGCATCACCACCACTACAAAAACGGAAGTGTAATACCGCCTGCCTTCCCTCCGCACCGTGAATTTGCCTTCGCCGTCATCGGCCACAATGGGCACAAAACGGGTGAGCATCCGGTAAATCCTGTTCTCTTTCAGGTTGGGCTCTTCTTCGTGTTTGGCCGAAAACATTTTAATGCCGGTATACAGCAAAATGGCCCCGAACACATACAATATCTCATGAAACTGGCGCACCAGTTCAATGCCCAGGGTAATGAACACAATGCGGAAAACAATGGCCATCAGGATCCCCAGCAGCAATACCCGCGCATAATATTTTTCTCGTATGCCGAAAAAGCCAAAAATCAGGATGAATACGAATATATTGTCAATACTCAGCGACCATTCTGTAAGATATGCGCTCAGGTATTCGAGCGCCACTACCTTGCCGTCTTCGTACCACATAAACACGAAGAAGGCCATGGCCAGCGAAACCCAGAAAATGGTTTGAAACAGTGCTTTTTTGACAGTAATTAGGGAAGATTTTCGGGAGAGCAATCCCAGGTCGAAAACAAGTGCCAATACCAACAATACGCCAAATCCCAAATAGGTAATCTGCTCTGGTGTCATGAATATTTCCAATGATGGCCGACAAAGATACGGGCCAATGACGAATAATGAGCATTAGCAGGCAGCCCCTTCTCTACCGGTATTTGCGCTTGCGGAGCGCCTGGTAAATAACTCCAAAAATGAATACCAGCGCGATGGGCGCTGCAATATTGAGCAACTGCCAGTTAGACCGTTCTTCTTCCACCTTGCGGGCATCCAGCAAACGCAGCGTAAAATCTTTCGTGCGCAGTTCCAGGATGCCGCTGGAATCAGTCAGATATTCCAGGCAATTCTGGAAAAAATCAGGATTGGCAAACTGGTATTGAATGTCTTTGCTATAACCCATGGGCAGAGGACCGCGTTGTTCCACCTCATTCAATACGACATCGCCATCGGCCACTACAATGATTTTCGCGTCTTCTTTCCCAGAGGGTAAAAACGGCTGACCTGCTTTTTGTTCATACGCCTGGCGCGCCTGCGGCGTAAGCCTGTTGGTAAACAGTGAAGAAAATTTTCCCTCCAGTAACATGGCCACAGGAATGTAAGGTTTGTTGAATACAGCGGGATCGTCTGCCACCTTGATGCTTTCAAAACTGATCAATGCAGGAGTAGCAATAGCCCGGCCGTTCGCGCTGGTAGAAAGCAGCACCGTTTTCTTAATGCCTTCCGCTTTTACCGTATCGATGGAATTGGCGAAACGCCCGTATACAGGATCAAGATTTTTTGAAATGGGGTGCGTAAGGCTACCCGTAAACAATGGATAGTAAGGCCATTTCAACAACTGGAACTGCGGCTTATCGCCAATCATGCCTATCACCAGGCTGATCTCTGCACATTGCATATCCTGCACCAAATCTTCGTTGATGCGAAGGCCGTATTTGAACAGCAGGTCATCCAGGTTCAATCCCTTGTTGAATGCCACCGTTTCATTGCGTCCGCGCAGACTGTCCATCGAAGCGTCCAGTATATCCACAAACAACAGCAGCTTTCCTCCCTGCATGATGTACTGGTCCAGTTTCAGTTTTTCTTCATCGCTGAAAGTCTCCAGCGGTTGAATCATTACCAGCGCTTCTATTTCGCGGGGGATATAGGGTACCTGTTTGAGGTTTACGGAGTCAAGGCGGTAGTGAGAAGAAAGAAAAGTCAATGCGCTATAACTGTCATACCCCAGCGGTTGTCCATGGCCGGTAGCATACCCTATCAGGGGCAATTGCTGCTGTGTGAGTTTATTAATGGCATTGGCAAACCGGTATTCCAGCAACGCCTCTGCATTGGTGTACAGTTCGTTTTCTTCTGTATTCTGCACGCCCGCAAGCAGGTTCACCGGGTAAATATTGTCTTTGTACGAAACAATGGCGCCGGGCAGTACGATGCGCTGGGTTTGTGCACTGCCTTTGGATGCCTGCGCCACCTGCGTCATGGGACTGATGCCCAGTTGCCGGAGGGAGTCAACAAAATACATGGCCGTTGAGTCATCATAGTCGCCAATTGGGTCGATGAAACGCACCTGCAGGTTGCCCTTGCTGTAGTCTTTAAAATCCTGCAACAATTCATCGGTGCTGCGGGCGAGTTTTTTCATACCTGCTTTGAGGTCGCCTTTCAGAAATACATCTACCGTAACCACATCATCGAGATTGGCCAGCAATTCGCGGGTAGGCTTACCCAGCGTATACCGTTTTTCTTCGGTGAAATCAAGGCGGAAATGAAAAACAGAAGCAAGATAATTGATGACCGCCAGACCGATCAACCAATATAACCACCAGTATTTAGATTGCATGATCTTATTCATAGGTATGCTGCCGGCTTATCGTTTTAACAGGTTTCGGTTGGTAAAAACAAGAAAGAAAACAATTACGCTCAGGAAATAAATCACATCCCTGCTATCGAGCACACCACGACTTACGCTGCGGTAATGAAAGTCGATGCCCAGCATTTCCACGTAATAGTCCAGCCCCGATGCCAACGCAGGCATACGGCTGATAGCCCCAAAGGCAATATACAATACGAAACATAAAAATGCTGCGGCTATAAAAGCTACTACCGCGTTCGCCGTAAAACTGCTGCAACAGATGCCGATAGCCACAAATACCGCGGCCAGGAACAGCAACCCGATATACGACCCGATGGTGCCGCCCATATCAATACCTCCCTGGGCAGCCAGTTGCTGAATACTGAAAGCATAAATTACGGTAGGCGCCAGCGCTATGATCACCACCCCCAATGCGCCTGCATACTTGCCCATAACGATCTGCCAGCGGCGCAGCGGTTTGGTTTGCAGAATTTCAAAAGTGCCGCTCTTAAATTCATCGGCAAAGCTGCGCATAGTAATGGCTGGTACCAGCAACAGCAATATCCATGGCGCCAGTTCAAAGAAATTACTGAGGGTGGCATAGCCAAAATCAAGCAGGTTGGTATCTGGAAAAACGAAGAGAAAGAGTCCGTTGAGCAACAGGAATACGACGATAGCAATATACCCGGTCAGGCTGCTGAAAAACTGCCTGAATTCTTTTTTACAAACAGACCACATGTTTACGAAAATAAGGGATTATATGTATTAAAAAAGAAAAGTTGATGACGCGATTTGCATTTGAAATATTTTCCTATATTCGTTGCCCACTTAACCATCCTTGAAAAAAATCTGATTTCCGGTTAACATCTTGTCATCATAGATAGCCGAAACCTACTGCATAAGAAATCCCCCGCTATGGGGGATTTTTATTTTGAGCATGCTCACTTCTTTGTTCTTTTTTTCAATCCTGTTACACGGCAAAGCTTTCTCCGCAGGCGCAGGTTCTGCTGGCATTGGGATTGTTGAAATAAAATCCTTTTCCATTCAATCCCTCGGAAAATTCCAGCGTGGTATTTACCAGGTACAAAAAACTTTTCAGGTCAGTAACGATCTTGATGCCATTGTCTTCAAACACCTGGTCGGCGGGCAGCGATTTATTGTCGAAATCCATTTTATAGCTCAGGCCGGAACAGCCGCCCCCTACTACCGATACACGCAAAAAATAGGATGGATCATTGGCGTAGCCGGCTTCCTCCATCAGCTTGATAATTTTTTCTTTGGCTTTATCACTCACGTACAGCATACGTTGAAAATTTGACAATGAATAAATGAGCAAACGTGAACATTTGCGGCACAACCCGCATCACAAGTCGGGGAGTTTTTCCTGTTGAAGGAAATCATCCCTGCCTGGTGAATATGTTCTCACTATTGCATACGGAGTTCCCAGCGGGGACTCAATGATCTTAATTGTTGTACCGATGCGGTCACCCGGTCAATCACAAAATCAATTTCCGCTTCAGTAGTATAACGTCCGAGGCTAAACCGCAGCGAACCATGGGCAGTGTCATCGTCCAGTCCCATCGCCTTCAGCACATGGCTCGGTTCCATACTGGCAGAAGTACAGGCCGAACCGGAAGACAAAGCGATGTCTTTGTTAAAACCCATCATCAGCGCCTCGGATTCCACATAGCGGAACGAGATATTGGTAACATTGGGCAACCTGTCAACCAGCGACCCGTTTACCCGGGTTTCTTCCAACTGCAGCAAGGCATTTTCCAGTTTATCGCGCAGCCTGGCGATGCGTTTACCTTCCTGCTCCATCTGTTGCAGGCACAATTCACAGGCCTTTCCAAAGCCTGCTATGCCCGGTACATTCAGGGTGCCGCTCCGCAGGCCACGTTCGTGGCCTCCCCCGTCCAGCTGGGCGGTAAGGGTTACCCGCGGGTTCTTACGCCGCACATACAATGCGCCCACGCCTTTGGGGCCATAGAGCTTGTGCGCGCTAAAAGCCAGCAGGTCAATGCCATCTGCCATTACATCAACGGAAATTTTGCCTGCGGCTTGTGTGGCATCTGTTAAAAATAATGCCCCGTGTTGGTGCACCACGTTACTGATTTCCCGGATGGGTTGTATGGTGCCCGTTTCGTTGTTGGCGTACATGATAGCTACCAGGATGGTAGTAGGCCTGATGGCTGCTTCCAGCTCATCGATGTTGATCAACCCTTCGCTGTTTACCGGCAGCCAGGTCACCTCTCCACCCAGTTTTTCAATGCGGTGGCAGGTATCCAATACTGCTTTGTGCTCGGTAACGCAGGTAATGATATGGTTACCTTTGGAAGCCCAGGCATCAAATACGCCCTTTATAGCGAGGTTGATGGCCTCCGTAGCGCCGGAGGTAAACACGATTTCCCTGGGTTCTGCCCCGATGAGGGCTGCTACCTGTTCCCTGGCATGGTCTACCGCTTCTGCTGCCTGCCAGCCATAGAAGTGCGTACGGCTGGCTGCATTGCCATAATGCTGCGTAAAATAGGGCAGCATCACGTCCACTACCTGCTGATCGCAGGGGGTGGTGGCATTATAATCAAGATATACAGGCAGCTTCAACACAGCAACCAATTTAAATCAATAACATATAAACGCAAAATTAGACAAATGGTTCTATTTTAGTGAGTAATGAATAGCCGCTTGCTATTCATCACGTTAAACCAAAAACATGCTGAAAGTTGAACACATCGGTATCGCCGTAAAGGAACTGGCCGTATCTGTGCCGCTGTTTGAAAAACTGCTCAACACGCCCTGCTATAAAACGGAAAAAGTGGAGAGCGAGCAGGTAACTACTGCTTTTTTTAAACAGGGAGAAACAAAAATTGAACTGCTCGAAAGCTCCGGTCCGGATGGTGTGATTGCCCGCTATATCAGCAAGAAGGGAGAAGGCATTCATCATATCGCGTTTGAAGTGGCCGATATCGAGGCAGAAATGAAAAGGCTGCAGCGCGAAGGATTTGTATTATTAAACGAAGAGCCCAAACCTGGCGCCGATAATAAACTGGTTTGTTTTCTGCATCCCAAACATACCAATGGCGTGCTGGTTGAATTGTGCATGGAAAGAAAATGATGTCACATCCTGTGTTCCGGGCAGTCGAACCGCAACTCTGAAAACGCAAGTGGTTTTTGCATGAGATTGCAAAAATGTTTTTCCTTACAGTCGCCGTTATAGTAGGTGCAGTTATAGCACATACGCTGTGTGGAAATAATTCCTTTTTGATTCAGGCGATAGATTAAATCCATCACAGAAGAAAGTAAATAATTTTTTTGCACTTCGGTAAGCGTGGCAATAGCACTGTCGAGCGGACTGGAAAAATTTTCCACGGCACTGGTCATCTCCTCACCCTTTGGGGTAAGCGAAAAATTATATCCTCTTGAATCGTCGGTATCATTGTGGCGTTCGATCAGCCCTTTCAGTTCCAGTACGCGCATACTGTCACTGATGGTGGCCTTGGTAAGATTGAATTCTCTTGCCAGTGCGGCTATCCTGCGTTGTCCCGGGTCTTTGTGATATTTCAGGAATATCAACAGTTGCAGCTGAATGGGACTAACGCGGTGTTCCTTGGCTTCGGTCCAGAGCAGCACCCGGAACACTTCGGAAATCTTCTCCAGTGATGCAACAATCTTTGCATCCATATTGGCAACATGCGTCTCCGGGTTAAACGATGACATGGGAATTTCGCTTGAATTGTAAATATACTGACTTTAGATACGGCAAATAAGACAAAGAGGTTTGCAACAGCCACTATAAAACACATTTATTTATCTACTATTTAGCAAGCGGTATATAGGATATCTTTTTTCGTTGGGTATCAACAAGCTGGGGATACGAACATGAGAATTGACATTTGCAAAACAAAACTGGCAACAAGCATATCTGTAGGGCTGAATGCGACCAGGTAGTTACCATTTATGCAACATACCATCTATTTCCTGAACAGTTATACGAATCATAAAGCAGTTGCATACCCGAAAATGATTTGTATTGCACAAATAAATGCATTAGAGATGGTGTAGGGAAGTAAGAAACGGGAGTGTGCAGGTTTGCTGGTATGAGGTAGTGGGGTAATGAGGATAGCGGCGGAGGTCCGGGGGTTGGCAAACACAGGTTGCAGGCTGCAAAGCTGCCTATGCGTTGGCGCAGGTTGTGCAGGCATCAGCGAGTTGGATATAGGTGAAGTTGGGAAGCCAGTAAATTAAAAGGTATAGGCGGTGCAGGCAGCCGGCAATAATTTCAGCAATGCGGTATCCAATGAACCGATTATTCCTGTTGAAAGCTTATTCGTCTTCGCTATCGGTCTTGTTTAGTCCCAGTTTGTCGATAGCAATAGCGGCGGCAATCTGGCTGGCATCTTTTTTATTATAGGCCTTGCCTTCGGCAAGGAGTTCGCCATCTACCACGGCGCCAATGGTAAAGAGGCGGCGGCCGCCTTCGATGCGCTCATCGAGGGTTTCAAATTCGAGGTTTTTGCCGTTCTTATTGGCCCATCCATACAATTTGTTCTTATGGTTGATCTCGAGGTTTTCCAGATCTTCCATATAGAGGTGGGGGATGATAATGGCTTCAAACACCCATTTTTTTGTTTTGCTGAATCCCTTGTCCAGGTAAATGGCCCCCACCACTGCTTCAAGGGTGTTGCCAAATATCTGGCTCATCTTAAGGGAATTGTCGAATTTGTTGTAGAAGGTAATTTTTTTCAGGCCCATCTTAATGGCGATCTCGTTAAGTTTGTTACGGTTCACCATTTTGCTGCGCATTTCTGTCAGAAAGCCTTCTTCTTTATAAGGATATTTCTTGAACAGAAAATCGGCTACAATCCCGCTGAGGATAGCATCGCCGAGATACTCGAGCCGTTCGTTGTTTTCGTCTGCACTGTCGCGAACGGAGCGGTGCGTCAGCGCGGCCTTGTATAAAGCGAGCCTGCCCGGGGTAAAACCCAGTACATTACGCAAGTTTTTTTTGAAAGAAAGATTTTCGTCTTTTCTTGTAAAAAGATCCAGAATTCCCACAATTGTCAAGCTACAAATTTTTCATTAAGCCAAAAAAAGATTCACAGACCCCATTTGGGTGCAGCGCCGGTTTATTGAACGGACAAGGCAGGCATAAAATTATGTACGCACGGCTTTCACCTGCTAAATTAAGTAAGCAAATCCTTTTTCTGGTTCAAGTTGCGGGGAAGGTTACACTTTGCCGGTGTTATCATATTTTTTCATGATAACGCAAGCATTGTGCCCGCCAAAACCAAAAGTATTGCTTAACGCTGCGCGAACCGTACGCTTCCGGGCCTTTCCAAAAGTGAAGTCCAGTCGGGAATCCAGTTCAGGATCGTCGGTAAAATGGTTTATTGTAGGGGGTACGATATCATGCACGATACTCATGATACAGGCGATGGCTTCCACCACACCGGCGGCTCCGAGGCAGTGTCCGGTCATAGACTTGGTTGAACTGATGCTGACACGGAATGCATCTTCGCCAAAAACATCCATAATAGCCTTTACTTCGGCTATATCGCCGAGCGGGGTGGATGTACCGTGTGTATTGATATAGTCAATATCCGACGGGCTCATTCCAGCATCGGCCAGGGCGGCCATCATTACATGCTTGGCTCCGAGACCTTCAGGATGGGGAGCTGTTATATGATGTGCATCGGCTGTGGCGCCACAACCGGCAATTTCGCAATAAATTTTAGCACCGCGGCGTAATGCATGTTCCAGCTCTTCCAGCACCAGTACGCCGGAACCTTCGCCCATTACAAAGCCGTCGCGGTCCTTGTCGTACGGACGGCTGGCAGTTTTGGGATCATCGTTGCGTTCGCTGAGGGCTTTCATGGCATTAAAGCCTCCTACGCCGGCCTCGCTGATCACGCTTTCAGCACCGCCGGAAAGTATGATGTCAGCTTTCCCCAGACGAATCAGGTTAAAGGCCTCCATAATGGCATTGGTGGAGGAAGCGCAGGCGCTTACTACCGCAAAGTTGGGTCCGCGTAAGCCATGCCGCATGGAAATCTGCCCTGCGGCAATATCAAGAATCATCTTGGGAATGAAGAAAGGATTGAAACGGGGCGTGCCGTCTCCTTTGGCAAAATTCATCACTTCTTCCTGGAAAGTGATAAGACCGCCGATACCGCTGGCAAATACCACCCCGGCCCGGTCAACATTGATGTTGGAGGCATTGATGCCGGCATCAGCCATCGCCTGGTCACTCGAAACAAGAGCGGTTTGGGTAAAGCGGTCGATTTTCCGGGCCTCTTTCTTTTCGAGGAAATCCAGCGGATCAAAATTTTTCAGTTCGCAGGCAAACCGGGTTTTGAATTTAGAGGCATCAAACTGCGTAATAAAATCGGCACCCGAAACGCCGTTGATCAGACCGTTCCAATAGTCATTCAGATTATTGCCAAGTGGTGTGATAGCACCTATACCAGTAACTACAACTCGTTTCAGTTGCATAGTGATTTACGGAGAAGTTTTTTTAAGTAACAAATCCGCCTTCGCAGCATGCGCCAGCTATCGAAAGGCGGATTTTATTTAGTACACCTGATTTGCAAAACAAACATTACTTAGCATGCTCTTCTAAGTAAGCAACAGCCTGGCCAACAGTAGTAATGGTTTCGGCCTGCTCATCAGGAATGGAAATATTAAATTCCTTTTCAAATTCCATGATCAGTTCTACGGTGTCCAGGGAATCGGCACCCAAATCATTGGTGAAAGAAGCCTCATTGGTAACCTCTGCTTCTTCTACACCTAACTTATCAACAATAATCTTTTTAACTCTTGTTGCGATGTCTGACATTTTTGTAAAGTTTAGTTACGGCTGCAAAAATATAGATTTTGGGATTATGACAATAAATCACTGGTTTTTAATTAATGCTGTGGATATTTTGTTATTTATAGTTGAAAGGCCGCAAAACAGTGCTCCCAGGGCCGCAGGCTATATCAGACAATTTTAATATTCTTTCTGTTTCCCCGTCTTTGCGCCCTTCCTTCTTTTTTAAACTAAATCCTTATATTGCAACATTCTGTGACAGACACCCAATACTACCGGAATGGCCCTGAAAATCATCGATTATGGTTCAAAGGAGTACCAGCAAATGGTACAACTGCGCAATGATATATTGCGAAGGCCACTCGGTTTGCAATTTACCCCGGAAGAACTTGAAAAAGAACGCAATGAAATTCTGATCGGGGCTTTTGAAGAAGAAAAAATGCTGGGCTGCTGTATGCTGGTACAGCAGGACCCTACCTCTGTTAGACTACGGCAGATGGCCGTTCTCAATAATCTCCAGGGTAAAGGTATCGGCCGGGCGCTGATGCAGTTTGCAGAAAACATTGCCCGCGACCGTGGTTACCGGAAAATCACCATGCATGCCCGAAAAACTGCTATCGGTTTCTATGAAAAATTAGGCTACAAGGTATGCGGGGAAGAATTTGAAGAGGTAACCATACCACATTATGTAATGGAAAAGCAGTTGTAACCAGGTTTTGCAGGTTTATTCCTAACCCGGTAACGGTACGTTTCTTCAATGGGTAAATACTGCGGCTAATCGCCTATCCTATGCTTATTTATTATATATGGATGCTGTAAAGCCGGTAGCAGTTCCACCACATTTTATTAAGCAGTAAGCAATCAATTACCAGACTTTAAAAATTTCTCTTGAACCGCTGAGGTACATGTCCTGGTAACCAGCCATAGCCGTTTCCATTTTTTTCATCGCTTCTGTGTCCTTGCTGTACTTTTCCCAGCTTTTATCGTATTCAGTGAGACTTTCATATTTGGTAACAATCACTACTTTGTTGAAGGGGCCGGTAACATCGGTCATAATGTATACCAGTTCGCTCATGTCCGACATACCTTCTTTACACATTTTTGCAAGTTTGGAAGCGTTACCGGGTTTGCAGATAAATGTTTCATGCACGATAATCATGGCAGCAATGGTTTTATATTAAGAAAATTCGATTTCGATTGTACCTTAAATGTAGGTGTTATCAAATGAAGAATTTTGCCGGTTGCTATCAACGTTGATAATTTGTCGCAGGGAGCCCTTCACTACCGCAATATCTGCCCCTTATCTTTCACAATACCTGTAAACAATCCGGGGAAAAACCTGAAAAAGCGGGAAAAATCACTCACGAAAAATTTTATGAACCGATGGAGAAGTGCCACCTTTGTAACAGGTGTGTGTAAACGTTAGTAATAGTATATGCTTGATATAATGGCGAACCTATATGAAGAGGGATATAGTGGAGAAACATAAGTTAAATACATTATAATCTTAAACAATGGAAGATCAGGTATTAGATTTAACTCCAAAATTCATACTTGTCCCCGGCGGTAAGAACTACATCATTGCAAAACCTACGGTACCGGGCGGGCGGGATGTCTTCATCGGATGCTGGGACGAAGAGCGCGTCATACAACTCACCCAACTTTATATTAACCTGTGCAAAGCCGAAGAAGAAGCCAACAAACACTAAAAAGAAAAAAATCACCCTCAAATCCGTACTCATGCCATCAAAAATTTTCTGCTGAATTAAGCCATACAATCAGCAACTCATTTGCTCCAAACAAGCCTTCACGAATACGGCTTCAGGTTCCGTTTGCAACAGTATTGGGTTAACCGCCCTTTATGGGGCTAGTCAATAGTTCGCTCTTACCCGCCCCAACCATCCCTGTCCAGGCTCCTGTACTGGATTGCTTCCGCCAGATGGTCCGGCCTGATGTATTCACTCATCGCCAGATCGGCAATGGTCCTGCTTACCTTTAATATGCGGTCGTATGCGCGGGCAGACAGGTTGAGCCGGCTCATGGCCGATTTCAACAGGTTCTGACCGGCACTATCCGGTACGCATATTGCTTTAAGCAGTTTGCTGCCCATCTGTGCATTGCAATAAATACCTTCATGATCTTTAAAGCGTGCAGCCTGAATGGCGCGGGCTTGTACTACCCGCTCCCGGATTTGCGCGGAAGTCTCACCCGCCTCCATCGACGATAATTCACTATGCAACACAGGCGTTACTTCCACGTGCAGGTCTATTCGGTCCAGCAGCGGACCACTGATCTTGTTGAGATATTTCTGTACCGATCCGGGCGGACATACACAGGATTTGGCAGGATGGTTATAATATCCGCAGGGACAAGGATTCATGGAACTGATCAGAATAAAACTGGCCGGATAATCAATGGCCAGTCTGGCCCGCGAAATGGTCACGCGCCGTTCTTCCATGGGTTGTCGCATCACTTCCAGTGCTGAACGCTTGAATTCCGGTAATTCATCCAGGAACAATACACCATTATGCGCCAGCGAAATTTCGCCGGGTTGCGGCGTACTGCCTCCGCCCACCAGGGCCACATCACTGATGGTATGATGCGGCGCACGAAACGGGCGGCGCGCCACCAACATAGCATTGGCAGGTAATTTTCCGGCCACGGAATGAATCTTGGTAGTTTCCAACGCTTCCTGCAACGTGAGAGGGGGCAATATAGTCGGGAGTCGTTTGGCCAGCATTGTTTTACCGGCGCCGGGCGGACCAATCAGAATGGCATTATGTCCTCCCGCAGCAGCAATCTCCAATGCCCTCTTGATGTTTTCCTGCCCCTTCACATCACTGAAATCCAGGTCAAACGACGATTGCGATTGAAAGAAGGCTTCCCGCGCATTTACTATAACCGGCTGCAGGAAATTTTCGTTCTTGAAAAATTCAATCACCTCGCAGAGATGGTTTACCCCATATACGTTGAGGTTATTCACCATGGCGGCTTCCCGGCAATTTTGTTTGGGCAGTATCAATCCTTTAAAACCTTCACGCCGGGCCGTAATGGCAATGGGCAGCGCTCCCTTCACAGGTTGAACCGTACCATCAAGGTTCAATTCCCCCACCAGCACATAATCTTTTAACCGTTCTGGAAATGGCATTTGTTCATCTGCCGCCAATGTTCCAACGGCAATGGCCAAATCAAAGGCAGAACCGCTTTTCTTGATATCAGCAGGAGCAAGATTTACCACCAGTTTGGTGCGGGGCATCCAGAAGCCGTTGGTTTTGATAGCGCTCTCCACCCGCCGGAGACTTTCGCGTACCGCATTATCGGGCAGACCAACAATATAATAATCCTTTCCCGGCATGACATTCACTTCCACCGTGATGGTAACAGCATCTACACCATACACGGCACTTCCATAGGTTTTGACCAACATGGTTAATACGATTTTCGTTTAACCGGGCAGGATAGCAAAGAAAAGGATTATTTTGGAAAATCATCAAGATAAGCGCAGACACAGGGGTGCAATACAACAGGTCGGCAGCTACCCATCTGCTTTACAGATCGCATTACAGTAATACAATGTGGTTGTACCATTGCTTAAAGCTGCTTAGGTGAATATCCACCTCAGCCATTTTCTCCCTGTACAGTAATGAAACTGATGACTGATTCACTCATACGTAATCGTTGAGCAATCGTATGGTTGTTTCTATTGGGAAAAGCTGTAAGAGATTGCCCGGATCAACCCGCAATGCATTGCTGAATGTTTTTCTTATGGTCTCGCCTGACCGGTCTGCAAGGGCACACCCGCAAACAATAGTTTTACATCCGGATCGGCTATTAGCTCCAGCGGCCGGGAAGATACAGGAATGCTGAGCGTAGTTTGCTTTTCTTTTATTTGCAAGGTTCTTTTTTGCATACCGCCATTAGAGCGTACGGCAATCTCAAGCGGGAATTGAAATACGGGTGACTGCTTTTGTGTAATCACTACGGTCACGGCTCTTTTGGTTGCTTCATATTGCCATTGAATGTCAAGGTCGGGTATGCCGGCTGTGTATAGCCATTGCCGGAAAAATTGCCCCAGGTCCTTACCAGATACCTGCTCCAGCACTTTCCGTAGGTCATCGCTGGAAGCATTTTTACCGGCGTATTTGGCATAATATGTACGAATGCCTTTCCAGAAAACTTCATCGCCCAGTTGATGACGCAACATGTGTAACACCCATCCTCCTTTCTGGTAAGAGTTTGCGTTCAACAATTCCATATAATTAGTAACACTGGTATCTACCACCGGACGGGATTTTCTTTTGGTAAAGTCGATCACCTGGTCCCTGTCTTCCCGCAACATGGCCAGGGCTGTATCGCGACCGTATTTCTCTTCAAAATAGAGTATGGTCATATAGGTAGCGAATCCCTCGCTCAGCCAGAGGTGCGGCCAGTCTGATTCCGTTGCCATATTGCCAAACCATTGATGCGCGATTTCATGCGCCAGCAGTGACTCACTTTTACGAATACCCGAAATAGAGCTTGTTTCATGATAAAAAATGGTATTGGCATTTTCCAACCCGCCAAAGATGGTTTTCGATTGCACATTGGCCAGTTTTTTGTAGGCATAGGGCCCTACCTTCTTTATAAACCAGGGCAATATATCTGCCGCCAGCGCATAGTCATAAAATCCATTTTTCCGGTCTTCGGGATATACCCAGCTGTATACCGGTATACAATCCACCTGGCCAGCCAGTTGTACCGCAAAAGCCGCCACCCCCACCGTCATCACTTTGGTGGCAAGTGGCACAGCTTCTTCGTATCGGGTCAGTTTCATGTTTTTGCCCACCGAAGTTTCTTCCACCTGCACGCCATTGGCCACCACCTGGTAATGCACCGGCGCAATAATGGAAAAATTCACAGATGCCTTATCGGCAGGGTGGTCCACACAAGGTATCCAGTGCCGCGCCCTGTTGGGCCAGTTGTCTGCAAAAAATACCCGTTGCCGGTATTTGTTCTCGCTGATAATTAGTCCGTCGGCAGGTATACCTTCATATTGAATAACGATCTCTTTTTTTTCTCCCGGCCTGGCAACCACGGGAAGTTGTATGGTAATAACATCATTGGTATGTTGAAACGAAAGTTCTTTGCCCTTTTCCGTCACGGCCGTTACCGTCATACCCTTGCCATTATTTTTCTTTGAAATAAGGTCCAGCGTGATTACCGGGGTTTCTTTCAGCATGATGATGGTTACACCGGCAGTTCCTCTTATCACGTCACTGCTGTCGCTAACGGTAATGGAAAAATCGTATTGCTGTACATCAATAACAGCGCCGGGTTTTTGGGCATGTAATGAGCAAAAGAAAGCAATGGCAACAGCCAGGCAAAGAAATTTTTTCATCCATGTAATTTGCCATGAAGTTAAATAATAGTCCGAACCGGCAGGTCCCGTTCAAACAATTTTGAGGGAATTCAAAGCTGGTTTCATGGTGCTTCAACTGGCATTTCATCTGCACTGCGAGGGAATGGAATCAATGCATAGCAGATTTTGGTGCGTTCCAACTGGTTTTGAGCCTGTGCAGCAGGTCCAAATGAGTAAGATTCATAGAAAATGAATCCGGCGCTTCAAGTGGCTTTCACCTACGCCATGGGGCATAAGCAACATTCACAGCAAATTTCCCGCCACTTCAACCGGCCTTTCACCGCCCCCGGCGTGAATGAGTAGCATGCATCCTGAAACTTCAACCGCTTCAGCAAAATCCGAATGCCGAATGTACGTCCGCACCCCATACCTGGATAGGATCATTCCGGGCTTAGTCAACATCCGAATGGCGCCTCACAATTTTTCCAGCAACTCCACTACTTTTTCTCTTTTCAAAATAAGATACCCCAGGCGGTCATTGCTGATGCCATCTTTCAACTGATAGCTGAAGGTCAACTGATCGTCTTTAACCGAAGTTTCAAAGTATTTAAAAGAGATGTTGGGGTAATTTTTCAATTCCTCGCCTATTTCGTACAGGTGTGTAGACAGGATGAAAAGCGAGTTGCGGATTTTGATCAATCCCTTAATAACGGTAGAGGAACACTTCATGGCGTCCTGCACATTGGTGCCTTTGAACAATTCATCAATCAGCACCAGCCATTTACGGCCATCATTGATTTTGATGATGGTGTTGCGAATCCGTTGCACTTCATTAAAAAAGTAGCTCTCCCCTTTTGCAATATTATCCGCCACATTGATATTGCTGAGCAGTCCGTCAAAAATAGTCAGGCGAAATTCCTTTGCCGGTACGCCCATACCAAGATGCGCCAGAAAAACGGCGCTGCCCACCGCCTTGATCAGGGTGCTTTTGCCGGCCATATTGGCCCCGGTGAGAAAAAGAAAATTGCTCTCGGGGTTCATATGTATGTTGTACGAAACCGGGTCGGGCAGTAATATATGATAGAGTTCTTTGGCGTCTATCAGCGGCTGCGACTGGTCCACAAAAACAGGAAAGCTGAGGTTGAATTTCTTTACGGCCATCGCCATCGAATACCAGGCATCGAGCCTGCCGTAAATATCTACCAGTTCAAATGCAGCCGATTTGAATTGCGTATGCACAAAAGCGCCATAATAAATGGTTTCCGTCCAACTGAAGGGCTTTGCAGCATCACGGGCAGCCAACGATTGCAACGCCGGTTTGTTCATGAGCTGGTGTGCACGTTGCAAAAAACTACGCAGCATCATGGGCGCTTCATCGGTATCGAGCAGGCTCACCAGTTGCATCATGCCGCGCAAAAAATCTGCAAAGTGAGAGATAGAATATTTTACCAGCGCGAAATCCGGGCCATGAAATATTTTATACGACAGCGCATTCATAAAATTGGCGCCCGATGGCATGTGGTCTATATTGCTGTCGTAAAATTTTTCTATCACCATGATGGTGCCATTGGTGATAGACTGCGGCCAGTACGCCTCCTGCTGAAGAATCAAACGGAGGATTTGTTGCGTATCGGCAATATGCTTTGCGTCGCTGAAGGGATTGCTGAAATACTTCGACAACCACGCACGCCCCTCACTGGTACGTGTAAAATTCAACCGGTGGAAAATGGAAAATTCTTCCTCTGGTTGGAAAATTGAAAGATCGTTATAGGTGGTGTTGTCGAGTTCCATGAGTTTTAGGTTGTATTGAGCTATATAACCATTCAGCCTCCCCGTAATTTACTATTCTCTGTTGAACAATAACCGTTGTCCCTTCTGAGATTCATCCCACTGGTTATTTCCATACACCAGGTGACCATTTACAAAAGTATGTGTGATGGCCGCAGGGAACGTAAACCCTTCCAAAGGGCTCCATTGGCATTTATATAAAATATTATTCCTTGCTACCGTAGTTGACTGCTGCAAATTCACCATTACCAGATCTGCCATATAGCCCTCGCGTATAAACCCTCTGTCGGCAATACCAAAGCAACGGGCTACACTGTGACTCATCTTGTCTACAACTTTTTCGATAGAAATCTTACCCTGTTTTACGTAATGCAGCATCAGCAACAATGAATGCTGCACCAGCGGCAATCCTGCATGGGCTTTTTCATAAGGACCGGCGCCTGCCTGCGTCAGTTCACCTGCTGCGTTGCGTGTAACGCCTTTTTCTTCGAGCGTATGCGGCGCATGGTCGGTAGCTATAATATCCAGCCGGTCATCCAACAGCGCCTGCCAGAGGGCGTCGCGGTTAGGCGCCGCCTTGATGGCGGGGTTACATTTTATCAGGTTGCCCAGCCGTTCATAGTCATCGGCAGTAAAATGCAGATGGTGCACGCATACTTCAGCAGTAATGCGCTTTTGTTCAAGCGGCAACATATTGGTAAACAATCCGAGTTCCTTTTCAGTACTGATATGCAGTATATGCAACCGGCTGTTGTGTTTTTTTGCCAGTTGAATGGCCGCAAAGGAGGATTCAAAACAGGCCTGTTCATCGCGGATCAACGGGTGATCGGAGGGCGCTATGGTTTGCTGCCGCTGTTTGATTTTTTCAACATTGCTTTTGATGATGCGCTCGTCTTCGCAATGGGTGGCAATCAGCACTTCACTTTCCCGGAACAGCCGGTCGAGGGTCAGGTAATTGTCTACCAGCAATCCGCCCGTAGAAGAGCCCATAAATATCTTGATGCCGCAAATTTCCTTTTTCCGCTCATTGGTGCGCAAAGCTTCATCGGCATTGTCGTTGGAAGTGCCCATAAAGAACGAATAGTTGGCCAGTGAAGTAGCCGCAGCAATCTTGTATTTTTCTTCAAGCAGCGCCTGCGTAAACACCGGCGGCACGGTATTGGGCATTTCCATAAAGGAAGTGACGCCACCTGCCACTGCCGCTTTCGATTCGGTATAGATGGTAGCCTTATGGGTTAACCCCGGCTCACGAAAATGTACCTGGTCGTCAATAACGCCGGGTAATAAATGTTTACCTTCACCGTTAATTTCAGTTACGGCGAATTTGGTTTGAATGGCAGATCCTGTTTTTTCAATCCGTCCGTTTTTTACCAATACATCGCCCACGATGGATTTCCCTTCATTTACAACCGTACAATTTTTTAAAAGGTAATTTTTATTATTTGCCATTTATTTGGAACTTGTTATTTACTTTTTGTTTTATCCGCTTAATAGAACAATATTGAATCGATTATTTACAACCTGTCATGCAAGATATTAATAAAACCATTGTCTGCTTATTGCTCCTGGTGTTTCCCGGAATAGCTTTCAGTCAATCCACTTATCTCCCGCAGGGATCAAAACATCAACCGTTGCTCGACAGGCTGGAAATCCTGCTGCAAAGCAACAACGATCTGAATCTGTCCACCACCCGTCCGCTGAACAGGCGTTTTGCCGTTCGGGCTGCCGAAGCAGCAGATTCGTTACACCGGGCCAATGGCAACCTGTTATCGCGTGTAGATGAATACAACCTGCAAAGCCTGCTGATGAACAATTCCGAATGGGTAACCGGCGACAAGTCCGCATTTGTAAGCCGCAAAAACCTCTGGAATACCTTTTACAAAACCAAAGCCAACCTGCTCGAAGTTGATGAGAAAGATTTTTTCCTGGCAGTGAACCCCGTAATACAACAACAGCAATCCATAGAAAGCGACAACGATCAGCGTATTTTTCTCAACACAAAAGGCATTACGCTCCGGGGCATGATTGCCAACCGCATCGGATTTTCCGCTTACATTACCGATAATCAGGAACGCGCGCCTTTGTTCGTGCAGGACCGCATCAGCCAGTATGATGCCGTACCGGGCGCCGGCTTCTACAAATCTTTTAAAACAACCGGCACTGATTATATCGATGCGCGCGGCTCCATTCATTTTACCGCCACCAAATACCTCGATTTTCAGTTCGGGTACGATAAAAATTTCATCGGCAACGGCTATCGCAGCCTCTACCTGAGCGATTTTGGCAATAGCTACCTCTTTCTCAAAATCAATACGCGCATCTGGAAATTCAATTACATGAACCTGTTCATGGAACTGGTGCCCCAGACAGTTGCCATCAGCGCAGGTAACAAGTTGCTCGACAATAAATATGCGGCCATTCATCACCTGAGCATGAACGTTACCCGCTGGCTGAACGTGGGTCTTTTTGAAGCGGTGGTGTTCGGTCGCAGGAACCGCTTCTCGCTTTCTTATCTCAACCCCATTATATTTCTGCGCGCCAGCGAACAGCAAAATGGCAGTGCCGACAATGCACTTATTGGCGTTGACGTGAAAGCCAATGTGGCAAAACGTTTCCAGTTTTACGGGCAATTTCTGCTCGATGAATTTTTCCTCAAAGAAGTACGCGCCGGCAATGGCTGGTGGGCAAACAAATTCGCAGTGCAGGTAGGCGGTAAATACATCAACGCATTTGGTTTAAAAAATCTCGATCTGCAGGGAGAAGTAAACCTGGTGCGGCCGTTCACCTACAGCCACAACGATTCCGTATCAAATTATACACATTACAACCAGCCATTGGCACATCCGCTGGGCGCCAATTTTATAGAGGCCATTGGCATTGCGCGGTATCAGCCGCATCCCAAATGGACAGCCTCCGCCCGCCTGATTTTGTGGAAACAGGGTACCGATACGGCTGAAAGCAATTTCGGTTCCAACATCTTTAAAGTGAATTCCCTCCGCCCGGCCGGCGACTATGGGTACGGTTTACCGAGCGGCCCGCGTTCCACCGGCATCAATGCGCAATTGCTGGTTTCGTATGAAGTGAAAGAGAATGTATTCCTCGAAATAGCAGGCCTGCTCAGAAACCTGCAGTCCGGTGTGGCAGGCGTTCCGGACAGAAACACATCAGTGATTACGGCAGGGGTAAGAATGAATATGTTCAGAAGAGAGTATGATTATTAATAGGAAGATGACAAGACCGGAAGCGATAAGCCTCCGGTCTTGTCATTTCTACTTATACTTTTGGCGCCAGCAGCTTGTACAGTACCGGCGTAACCACCCTTGTTAACATTGTAGAACTGATCAATCCGCCTATGATCACCAGCGCCAGTGGCGAATACAGCGGATTGTTTTCCAGCACCAGCGGCATCATACCACCAATGGCGGTAAGGGTAGTAAGAATGATCGGGATAAACCGGGTTTCACCGGCTTCCTGGATCGCTTTATCCAGCGGCATACCCTGTTTGCGCAACTGATCGGTATAGTCTACCAGCAGGATAGAATTTTTTACTTCAATACCAATCAGCGCAATCAAACCAATCACTGCCACAAAAGAGAAGGTATTTCCCGTAGCCAGCAGTATCAGTACGGCCCCGATAATACCCAAAGGAATTACGGATAGTACTATCAGCGTGCTTTTGAATGTTTTGAACTCCAGTATCAATGTACCCAGGATGCCAAAAATGGTTATCAGCACGATCGTGCCCAATCCGCCAAAACTTTCCTGGCCGGCTTCTACTTCCCCTGCTGCTACATAATGGGTGTTCGGCGGAAATTGCATGCTGTCGAGTTTCTTCAATACTTCACTGGTTACCCTGGCAGTATTGTAACCGGTTTGCACAAAAGCTGTTACAACGGTAAAGCGGTCTTTGTCATAACGCTTGATAGTAGTAGGTGAAGTCTCGAAGCGTATATCTGCCAGCTGGCTGAGGGGTATGGAAGCGCCGTTGATGCTGCTCACATACACTTTCCCAAAAGCGTCATAGGTCTGGCGGTTGCCGCGCGGCAGCGTTACATTGATGTTTACCTTATCGCCATCCTTTTTACGAAAAGTGCCGATGTTTAATCCTGCCACGGCCATACGTATCGTGCGATCAATCTCATGTACAGGAACACCCAACATGCCAGCCTTCTCTTTATTTACATTTACCCGCAGGTCTGTCTTCAGCGTGGTGAGTTCGTTATTGACATACATTGTCCCTTCAGTTTTCTTCAGCAGGTCTTCCACGCGGAAAGCAAGCGCGCGCAGGGTATCAAGGTCTTCACTAAACAGGCGGATGGCTATAGGCGCTTCTACCGGCGGCCCCTGTTCAAAATCCTTGACTTCTATTTTTGCATTGGGATAATCGCGAAATACTGTACGAAGTTCATCAATCAGCGCTCTTTTTTTCCTCGGCGGCGTTTCCCTGAGCTGTACAAAAATCTGTGCATAATTGCTCACGTCATTCTGCGATATTACGTTGTAGTATATACGCGGATTGCCATGTCCTACGTTGGTAGCATAATTTTTCAGGTCAGGCAGGCTGTCTAATTTTTTTTCAACATACCGTGCTACCAGGTCGGTAGCTTCCAGGCTGGTGCCCAGAGGCGTTTCAATATTGATCATGAACATCGGTTTCTCCGAAGCAGGAAACACACTGAAACCAACCACGGGCACCAGTGCTACCGAACCCGCAAATATGGCAAAGGCAATCAGCAGGGTGGTGACCGGTCGCGCAATGGCGCTGTGCAGCAGGCGACGATAAGAGCCGCTCACCATTTTTTTCAATGCACGCAAAAACCAGTTTCCTTCAGGGTTGGTATGCTGATGTAAAATTCGGCTCGACAAAAAAGGCACAATAGTCAATGACACAAACAAACTGGCCAGCACCGTGGACACTACCGCAGCAGGCAAACTGCGAATGAAATCCCCCGCAGCCTCCGGCAAAAACATCAGCGGCAGAAAGGCAAGGATCAATGTAACGGTACAGCCGATCACCGCCAGCCCGATTTGTTTGGTGGCCGCCATGGCTGCTTCCAAGCGGCTATACCCCATACGCAAATGCCTTTCGATATTTTCTACCACCACAATGCTGTCGTCAACCAGCAGGCCCAGCGCCACAATCAGTCCCACAATACTGAGCTGATTGATAGAAATACCCACCATATGCAGCAGGAATAAACCGATGGCCAGCGACAGCGGTATCGATATCATCACTACAATGGACGCACGAAGCCCCAATGGCAGCAGCGTAAGCAACACCAGGAAAATGGCAATGGAAAAATCCCGGGTAAAACCGCCCAGCCTGCGCCGCACACTGGCAGCATTGTCGAAGCTCTGTTCAAATTGTATATAGGCGGGCAATTCTTTTTGAAACTGTTCCAGCACAGGTTTCATTTCCTTTTCCACGTCAAATATATTAGTGCCCATCTTGCGGCTGGCCGTTACAAAAACTGCCCTGCGACCATTTAATCTGCCGATATAGGTCTGTTCCTCATAATCCAGTTCTACATCGGCTATATCTTTCACATATACCTGCTTGCCGCCACTGCTGCTGACAATGGTGTTGCGAATCTCATCCAGCGACTCATAATCACCACTGGTTTTGACATTAAATTTCCTGGCGCCCATTTCAATGCTGCCTCCGGGAATGTTTACGTTCTCACTTTGTATGGCAGCCACCACCCTGTTTACAGGTATCTTGTATTGCGCCAGCCGCTCCGGCTTCAGCGACACACGCACCTGCTGGTTAGGGAATGCCCAGTTGTCTACATTCTTCAGACTCTTGATTTTTTCCAGCCGCTCCTTGAGCTTTTTGCTCCATGCTTCCAGTTCACTGTAAGGGGCTGTCTCACTCATCAGGGCCACCTGGATGATGTTTACATCGGTAGGCGTAAACTTCTGCACCCGGATGTCGAGAATATCCGAAGGCAGTTCACCACGCAAGGCATCCAACTCACGCACTACATCCTGGTACTTTTTATCGGGATCACTGTCGTATTTGAATTCAATAGTGGTAACTGAAAGACCGTCATCAATGCGCGATGAAATACGTTTGATATCATCCAGCTCGTTCATCTTTTTTTCTATGGGGTCTACCACCAGGTCTTCCATATCTGCCGGACTGGTGCCGGGGTAAATAACTATGGCGGCAAACTGCGGCGACTGAAAATCGGGGTCTTCCCCACGCGGCATGGTAAACAGGGAATGGAGCCCGATAGCAGCCAGCATCACAAACACAATGAGCGTAAACTGGTAATTCTTTACTGAAAAGTCAGTTATTTTCATGCAATGATAGTTGTGGGATGGAAGTTTTTACTGAACCAATTTTATGACTGATTTTTCCGTGAGATAACCTGCTCCGTCCGTGATTACTTCGCGAACGCTGTCCAGTCCATCAGCAACAGCAGCTTTATCCTTCTCCAGAAATGCGATGGTCACCTGGTGGCGTGTTACTGTGCGCCGATCAGCATTGATACTGTACACATAGCCGGTTTTGTCGTTTGCTTCTGCCACTGCTTCTATGGGGATCAGTTTTATTGCCTGCCGGGAAGCAGGTTGCAAATGCACCCGACCAAACAAACCGGTAGCAAACCGGTGGCCTTCCGGCAGCACTTTTACTTCCACTTCATACGTACCGCTCAGCGGGTCAGCGCCCTGTGCTATTTCCGTAACTACGCCGGAAAAAGTTTTTCCGGGATAAGCGTCCAGTTCCACTGTAGCACGGTCGCCTTTTTTCAATACGGCCCAATCTTTATCTGCTACACCAAAGCGAATCACCCAGTCGTTGCCTGCGGTACCACTGAAAAAGAAGACCGGTGCGCCGGGCGCTGCCATTTCACCTTCATTCATCAGTTTGCGCAGAATGGTGCCGTTTTCGGTTGCCCTGATCTGTGCGTAATGCTGGTTGAATTGCGCAATACGCAAACCTTCTTCTGCCACCTGTAATTGCGTGCGGGCATTCTGTAGTTGCTCCAGCGTGGCCACCGTATCATTGTAGAGGTTTTGAATTCTGCCGGCATCGCGCTTTGCCTTCTCCACATTTTGTATGGCCTGTTGTACCTGCGCATTCACCTCGGTAAGATCGAGGGTTGCCAGCAATTGTCCTTTGGTGACGGCATCGCCTTCTTTGACGTATATCTTCGATATAACACCACCTATTTTAAAAGACAGGCGCGCCTCGGCAGTAGAAGCCATAACGCCGGAATAATTCAGCAAAGGGGCCCAGGTGGTATCAATAACAGGTTGAATTCTTACAGGCACTGCATCATCAATAGCAGGCGCTGCTTTCATTTGTTCACCGCATTTTGAAAAAATTACTACCACCAGCAGGGCAACAACCATACGACCTGTAAACAACAATTGATTCATAAAAAGCAGTTTAAAATTTATAAGAAGCGGTTGCATATTCCAGTTCTGCCGCTCTCGTTAATGCGGCCAGTTGGGCAAGAGAGTATTGTATTTGTGCATTGGTTAATTGCGTGCGTGCATCGATCAGTTCTATCTGCAGGGCCTGCCCTTCGCGGTACCGGCGCTCGGCAAGCCGGTAGGTTTCTGCACTGCTTTGCACTTCGTCGCGCAACGACTGCAACAACTGCAGCGCCGACCGGTAATTGTTCAGTGCGGTTTGTACCTGCAGGTTCAACTGCTGTTCCACTTCTTTGTACCGCGCGCCCAGCGCTTCCAATTCCAGTTCAGATTGCCGGATTTTGAATTTGTTATCATTGGCCCGGAACAAGGGCCATTGCAACTGCAATCCACCTAACTGGTAAAACTGGTCATTGTTGAATTTGACACCATATCCCTGGAAACCTATTTGGTAAAAAGCATTTACCACTGGAATGAAATAGGAACGATTGAGTTTGAGATTGGTATGGAGTATGCTTTGATAACTTTTCAATTGCGCCAGTTCTTCTCTTCGGTCAGGCGTTTCTGTTGCAATACTTTCAGGCAATTGCACCTGCTCCAGCAAACTGCTGTCTGTTTCCACTGCATTGGTAAGCGGCTCATTTAGTAAAAAATTAAAATAGGCGGCTGCATTCTGGCGGTTGTTCCGCGCTTCGATGAGGAGGGTTTGCACCTGGCTTACCTGCGATTTGGCACGAAAAGTAACTTCACGGGTAGCCATATCATTTTGCACCAGCTTTTCAGCTACGCGCAAATTTTCGTTTGCCAGTTGCAGCGCATTGGTATAAATGTTCACCGCCTTGTCGGCCTGCAGGTATTGGTAATAGGCTCCCTTGATGTTTTTTACCAGTTCGCGTTTGTAGGCATCTATTTCCAACTGCCGCGTGCGGATGCGCTCTTCCTGTATTTCGCGGTTGTAGCCCAGTTGCCTGTTGTATACAGGTAGGGCCAGCTCTACCCGCGTGTCATGGAAATTATTGGGGAGAAATTGCACACTCTGGTTGGCAAGCTGCGGAAATTTGCCGGAAGCCGTGAGTTGATTGAGGGTGGTATATACATCGTTCAATAAATCCCCTACGGGGATATCGATCGAACGTCCGCCACTTGCAAGTGTATACTGCGAAGCAAAATCTGCACGTGGAAAGAATAACGATCGCGCCCGTTGTAAATCGAGCCGTGCTTGCTGCAAATTGAAATCCTTTTGCCGAAGCGCCAGGTTGCTGTCGAGACCGCGTTTGATATAATTGTCCAGCACCGTCTGCCCCTCCACCGCCTTCGACACATAACCCAGGCCCACCGCCATCATGACCGGTATTACCCAACCTTTCATACAACGTTGATTTAATTTATAATGTCAATAATATTTACAGTGTTAAGTTCAGGGGCAAAAAAAATTCCGGAGCGTTTCAGGGTACGTGCTGCGTAGCCATGTTCCAGCAATCAATCAGCAACAGTAAAAAACAGCAAGGTTCACCAGCACTTCAGTTTTTCAGGGTATTGCGCAGGTCAAAATCATAATTGTTGCTACCTAAGCTTTGAAACGTAAACAGCAGGGAGCTTCTTCCAAAACTTCAACAACCTGCCCTCACCTTCTCAAAGCTCAAATGCCATACTTTACTGCTTCTCCGCTGCAGCTTCCAGCACATTCATCATCCAGTTCAGCGATTGCTGCATCATGGGCATGATCTGGTCACGTGATACGAGTTTTTCAAAGCGGTCCCGAATGGCCAGCGATACCAACCCATGTACCATCCCCCAGATGGTCATGGCCACAGCATTGATATCCCCTTTCATGATCAGGTTTTTTTCCATGCATTCGGCAAGGCAATCTTTCAACTTGTTCAGCGCTTCATCCCCACTTTTCCATTGGCATTCAATCATATTGTCCAAGGCTTTCATCGGCGCCTGCTGGATGAACATCAAATCATAGAACTGCGGATTTTCCAGGCCAAACCGAATATAGTTCTCGCCCATTTTCTGCAGCCGCAACAGCGGGTTCCTGATCTCCCACAACGTAGCATTGTACTCGGCCAGTTTGCGGAAACCCATTTCGTGCAACTCAAAAAGGATATCGTTTTTATCCTTGAAATACAGGTATACGGTGGTAGGACTGTATTCAATAAGGTCGGCGATTTTACGTATAGACACCTTCTCGAACCCTTCTTCCACAAAGAGTTTCATTGAAGCATCAAGGATTAATTTCCTCACTTCCTGCTTCTGCTTTTCTTTACGTTCTGCTATTCCCATTGGTTCCAGTTGAGCTGGTGAAAAATTCAATGCAATAAACTACAAATTCCTTTATTCTCCGGATGCGTACTATTAAAACAACAGCTTCGCTACATTGTCCCGATTCTATCACAATTTGCCACCCGGAACCCCGCATTTTTCACCAACATTACACTGCAAATATAATTAACACTGTTAACTTGCAAAATATTGGGTCTATTTTTTTCAAAAAAATTTCTTGCGGCGGCAGCATTGTCATACAAGCACTTCTTTTCCACATCTTTTGCCAAATTATAAGCGCACCCGTCCGGAGAACGCAGCCTGTACTAAGTTTACCATTGGTATTTACTTACATTTGCCTGCGAGGGAAGACTCATGGATAAATTCATTGTTTCTGCAAGAAAATACAGACCGCAAACCTTTGATACAGTAGTTGGCCAGGGGCATATCACTACCACCCTGAAAAATGCTATCAGGAACCATCAGCTGGCGCATGCCTTTTTATTCTGTGGTCCGCGTGGCGTGGGGAAAACCACCTGTGCGCGCATACTGGCCAAAACCATCAATTGCGAAAATCCTACGCCCGAAGGCGAAGCCTGCAATAGCTGTCATTCCTGTACTTCATTCAATGAAGGTACCTCACTGAATATTCATGAACTGGACGCTGCCAGCAACAACTCGGTGGATGATATCCGCGCGCTGGTAGAGCAGGTACGTTTTGCGCCGCAGGCCGGAAAGTATAAGGTGTACATCATCGATGAGGTGCACATGCTCAGTTCTTCGGCTTTCAACGCTTTTCTGAAGACGCTGGAAGAACCACCCTCCTATGCCATTTTCATTTTGGCTACCACGGAAAAGCATAAGATACTGCCCACCATCCTGAGCCGGTGCCAGATTTTCGATTTCAAAAGAATCACCGCCAACGATACGGTAGGGCATTTGCAACAGATCACTGCCAAAGAAAATATATCGGCCGAAAAAGCCGCGCTGCAGGTTATTGCCCAAAAGAGCGAAGGCTGTATGCGCGATGCTTTGAGCATCCTCGATAAAATTGTAAGCTTTACCAGCGGCACCGTTACTTATCAGAATACGCTGGAGCACCTCAATATTCTCGATGCCGACTATTATTTCAAAATACTGGAAGGTATACAGCAACAGGACCTGGCCACTGTATTGTTGTTGTACGATGATATAGACCGTAAAGGATTTGAAGGCGACCTGGTGCTGAACGGGCTGATGGAATTCATGCGCAACCTGCTGGTATGCAAAGACCAGAAAGTTGCCGGTTTGCTGGAAGTAGTGGAAAATTTCCGCGACCGGTACATCACGGCGGCCAACCAGCTCTCCGCCGCGTGGCTGATCAGCGCACTGAATGTATTGAACGAAGCCGAGATCAATTACAAAGGAGCCAGAAACAAGCGGCTGCATGTGGAACTGGCGCTGATCAAACTCACCTACCTGCAACAGGCACTGGAGTTTGCCGACGGAGACACGTCTGTTAAAAAAAAAGTGAATAGTGGCGGAAAAGCGGTAGCCTTTCGCAGCCTGCAGATAAAAGAAGATAAAAATCCGAAAGCAGCAACTAGTATTGCAAGAGAAAATACGCCCTCAGGCTTACCGGAAACAAAAACAACCACTGCTGCACCTGCAGCGAAACTGATCATCGAAACCAAAAAACCTGAACCGCTACCGGTACAACCTGCCACTCCTGTTCAGCCCGTTACCACGCCACGGCCTGCCGCTACCGTCCCATCAAAAGGTTTGCTGCAAAACATACGACAGCAAATAGCCAGCCGCCAAACCGGCAATGGAGAGAGCAAAATCATTCCGCTGGAAACAGCAAAACTACAGGCTGCCTGGAAGACCTATACCCAGCAACTAAAAGACAACAAGAACCCCGCCGCCCAGCCTTTCGATATGGCGCGTCTCCGCATTACCGGGGAATCTTCCTTTGAAGTAATCACCAACAACAACCTGGAACAGAAATTCATTGAGCAGGAGCGGCGCAACTTATCCGAATTTCTTCAGCAGGAATTCAATAACCGGTCGCTGGTGTATACCATCCTGGTAGATGAAAACGTAGTGATGCAGGAACCGGAAGAACCGACCTTAAACACCAAGCAACAATTCCAGAAAATCGTGGAGCAGTACCCGTTAGTAAAGGAATTGAAAGACCGTTTGCGGCTGGAACTGGATTACTAATGGCTTTTTTGCTTTACCATAAAGCATGCCGGACAGCCTGGACCATGAACATTCGATTATCTGGCGCCAACCGTCCGGCATCGCTATTCGCATGCAGCCTTTGTGGTCCTTTCCATTAATGCATGAAACCGGCCTGTAGTTCCATCAATCACTTGAAACAATAAAACACATACACCTTCAATTCTTCAAGGCTGTCAGTGACCACTGTAGGGAGTTCGCTTAACTCGTTTTCAACAAAGCTATCGCCGGAAAAATAGGCATAGTCTTCCAGTGCAGTAGCCAATACAATCAGGGTAAGGTACACGATATGCTGGCCATAACTTTCTTCACTTCATTGCTGTACGCAGCGGATGGCCGTTTAATACTTTTCCGGAACATCGGCAGGAGTGGCCGGGTAAGGCAGGGGTTCAGGGTCCATGAGGGAGGTTTGGAGGATAATAAATTTATGGAGATTACGAAAAAACAGCTTGGGCAATGGTCATTTGTAATGCACAACTCCCATCCCTGCTTTAATCCTAATTCTTAATTCCTTGTTCCTTATTCATTATTCCCTCCGTATGCCGGTAAATTGCACATTTTGCCTTAATTTCGGCCTCTCAAAGACAATCCAACCAATCATCTCAAATCTTTGATACACATATGGCTGAAGTGATTTTAATGCCCCGGCTGAGCGATACCATGACAGAAGGCGTGATTGCGGCCTGGCATAAAAAGGTAGGCGATAAAGTAAAGAAAGGAGACCTCCTGGCCGAGGTGGAAACAGATAAAGCCACCATGGAACTGGAAAGTTATAAAGACGGCACCTTGCTGCATATCGGCACTGAAAAAGGCGGCAAGTTGCAGGTAAATGACTTATTGGCTATTATCGGTGCACCGGGTGAAGACATAAGTTCCCTGGTATCGGAAGGCGGTAAGAAAGCTTCCACCAGCGCTGCGCCGGCGCAGACCCCTTCTCCCCAACCGGCAGCCGCCGCCCCGGCAGCCGGCAGTTCATTAGACCTGAGCAGCATGCCTGAAGTGATTCTCATGCCGCGTCTGAGCGATACCATGACAGAAGGCGTGATTGCCCAATGGCATAAAAAAGTTGGAGACACTGTAAAGAAAGGCGACCTGCTGGCTGATGTGGAAACCGACAAAGCCACTATGGAGCTGGAAAGTTATAAGGAAGGAAAATTGTTGTACCTCGGCGCCGAAAAAGGCGACAAAGTACCGGTCAACGCCTTGTTGTGTATCATTGGTGATGAAAAGAAGGTAGATGTAGAGAAGATCGTGGCCGCTGCCAAATCGGGCGGTGCGCAACAACCCGCTGCACAACCGGCCCAGCCAGCCCAACAGGCGCAACCGGCGGCTGCCACTGCGGCACCGCAGCAGGCTGCGGCAACTACAACAACCAACGGCCGCGTAAAAGCATCTCCCCTTGCCAAAAAACTTGCTGCTGAAAGAGGCATCGATATTTCCAAAATACCGGGCACCGGCGATGGCGGACGCGTCACCAAACGCGATGTAGACAATTACGTGCCAACCGCGGCTCCTGCCGGCGCACCTGCTGCCGCTCCTGCCGGACAGGTAAGCTTCGAAGAAATACCCGTATCGCAAATGCGCAAGACCATTGCGCGCAGGCTGGCAGAAAGCAAATTCTCTGCGCCCCATTTCTACCTGACCATGGCCATCAATATGGACAAGGCAGTAGAAAGCCGTGCGAAACTGAATGAAATCTCTCCTGTAAAGATCAGTTTCAACGATATGGTGATCAAAGCCTGTGCACTGGCCCTGAAGCAACACCCCAAAGTGAACAGCAGTTGGCTGGGCGATAAAATACGGGTGAATCACCATGTTAATATCGGCGTGGCTGTTGCCGTGGAAGAAGGATTGCTGGTGCCGGTAGTGCGTTTTGCCGATACCAAATCGCTGTCGCAAATTGCCAAAGAAGTAAAGGAATTCGCACAAAAAGCAAAAGATAAAAAATTGCAGCCTGCCGATTGGGAAGGCAACACTTTCACCATCAGCAACCTCGGTATGTTTGGTATTGAAGAATTTACTGCCATCATCAATCCGCCAGACTCCTGCATCCTGGCAGTAGGCGCCATTAACCAGGTGCCGGTGGTGAAGAATGGTCAGGTTACCGTAGGCAATATTATGAAGGTGACCATGAGCTGCGACCATCGCGTGGTGGACGGCGCAACGGGTGCGGCATTCCTGCAAACACTGCAGCGCCTGCTCGAAGAACCGTTGAGCATGCTGGTATAAAGCCGAACACTTTTATTGAAAAATATACATGTCCCGCTCCTGAAGAGCGGGATTTTTTTTGCCTGCCATCGCAACCTATGCGGATTTTTTCACGTAGCCATCTCCGGCACAAGGTCCATGTCCGCATTGCAAAAGCAGCTGTAGTTTTTTAGTATAACATTGATTTTTGCATTGCCCTAAACTAAATCGGTTACCCACATAATTTTTTTAACATCCCAAACACCTGTGGTTTTACGTTATACTTCATGCAATTATACATAAATCGAAACATCCTTGTATAGCCGATGGGAGAATTACGATTTAGAACACCAAAACCTTTTTCTAAATTGGCAATCTGTTGAAGACCATTCAACATCCAATCCTCCGAAACGCCCATGGCATAAGTTTTTCAGATGCCTGATAATGACAGTTTTCCTTTCTTACCACAAATTGAATTGTATGAAAACATTCACCAGTGTTTGTTCCATGCTGTTGCTGTTGTCGTGCCTTTCCTGTCAGAAAAAAGTTTCGGACCCTCTGCAAGAAAACAACCAGAAAGCAGCAGCATTCAAATCGTACCTGGTCCAGAACAGCAAATTCCGCCTTGTGGATTTCTATGCTGAAAGCCCTATAGATTATGATAAGAATGATGATGGGGTAACCATGGAAACTGATTTAAAAAAATACATCCGCCATTACCTGATAGATGATGATATCATTTTTAACAGCAATGGCAATGTAACTTTTGTACAGCACACGGTAAAAATTGGCAATAACGATGACGAAGAAGTGACTATGCCTTTCAATACCCGCGGCGACTATTCCGGCGTGCTGGTTGATTTTGCCGATGACCTGTACCAGCCCTTTACCTACTACCTATATGAAAAGGGCGATACGTATTTCATACTTGGTTACAAGCGACCCAACGAAAATGTGTGGTTATTGTCGCGCTACGAAATGGTATTGTAACCCCGCTTTGATAACAGCTTTTTGCAGACAGCACATGTAGAGTAATATACATGGGGCGCCGGATAGCATTTAATGCACCGGCGCTTTTTTTTCCACCCGCAACAGGCTCACCTTTCCATCCATTGTAGCAGCTATTACACGATTTTTATCCAGCACCTGTACCGTATTCACCATGGAATTATCAATCTTGTGTGCCCATTCCACTTTTTTGCCAACAGGATCGACGGCATATACTACACCGCTGCGCGTTCCGAAAAATACCGTTCCTTCTTTTTCTATCAGCATGGAAGGCACATGCTCATACCCAAAGCCAGCATGCAGGTACCAGGCCGGACGTTGCGCCACACGACCGGTAGGATAGGCCACAATGGTGTCTTGCATGGTTTTGCCATACACAAATTTTCCATCCTGCGAAATGCCAATCGATTCCCGCACACGGGTTTCATTGTTGCGCCACAAGGTAGCGCCGGTAACGGCATCAATGGCAGAAATATTACGGTCAGGCGCCACCACGTACACCACCCCCTTGTGTGCAACAGGAATGCAGGCCGCCGGTGAAAAATGAATTACCGAAGAACCATTATTCCATTTCCATAACAACTTACCGTCATTGCGGTCAAGGGCGTACAGGTGCCTGTCCCATGCGCCAAAGATTACCATACCGCTATATACCAAAGGCTTGCTTACCACTGCTCCCTGCAATCCGGTAAACTTCCACAACAGGGTCCCATTCTTCAGGCTCAATGCCATAAAGGAATGATCGCTGCCACCGATAAATACCGTATCGCGAACAATCACTGGTGAGCCCAACACCGCAGCGCCTGTTTTTATTTTCCAGTTCACCACGCCGCTTTTGGTATTGAGACAATACACATATCCATCACCCGATCCAACCACCACCTTGTCCTGCTGCACGGCAGGCGAAGAAAAGATGCTGCCGCCCGTTTGATACGACCATTTCTGCTTGCCATCTTTCAGCGACAACGCGGTGATCAACCCGTTCTGGTTGCCAAAGATCACCAGGTTGTTGGTAGCGGCAGGTGTGGAAATAACATTGGCATCGGAAGCATAGGTCCATTGAGGTTTTACGTGAGCATATTGCTGGTTGATGCTGTAGGATGGCCGCTCAAAATTTCCTGCAGCAGCGTAGTTATGTTTTTCAACTTTTACACCTGCCCATCTTTTTTCTATTCCGGTACCCGGTTGGCGCTCGGTATACAGGATGCTGTCACTGCGCACTTCAACAATATTGTAACCACCACTTTTTGCCTTTGCACGCAGATTGGACCTTCCCATAATACCGGGAATGCCTTCAAAGTTCATGACCCGGTTGGCATGACCATGTCCGCAGATGGCCAGGATGGTGTGGTATTGTTTCAACCGGTCGATGGCTTCATACCAGTTATCCAGTCCGTTGTCGAGCGGATAATGGTTACAGAAAATAATGGGCTGATCTTTGGGTGTTTTGCTGAGTAGGCTATCGAGCCATACAATGGCATCGCGTGGAATATGTCCATCGCTCATGCGCACATATGGCCCCGATGCACAACCGATAAACCGGACGCCATTATAATCGAAACAAAATTTGTCGTACCCGAATATGCGGATAAAATCAGTGCCTCCGCTTTCACTCCAACCTGTATCATGATTGCCGGGAATGATGTAATACTTCACCTGTAAACTATCGAGTATTCTTTTGGCTACTTCGAGTTCGCGCTTGAAACCCAGTTCTGTGATATCGCCGGTAATAATTACAAATGCCACATCTTTCAGTTGGTTAATATCCTGAACGGTGCGCCGGAGATCCTCTTCTGCGGAGCCATTGGGAGATCCAATATGTGTATCGGTAATATGAATGAACCGAAAAGATTTTTCCTGTGCCTGTAATAAAACACTATACAGGCATACTAACAAGGCGAGTAACTTTTTCATAAGGTTCAAATTAATGGAATTATGAAGCAGAAACTACCAGCAAAAACCGGAAATATGCCGATAAAATGGAAAATTCTGAAATTGGGAAGGCAGCGCGCTTTGCAAACGAAAAATGATGCCGGGTTACAGCGCCTGTAGGCCGATTTCACCGATCCAAATATTCCCAATAACTTTAGATTCGTCACCAAACCCTTAAATCTAGCCATGCTATTACTTGATATCAACTCCTGGTGGCAGGGAATGGACCTGTTTGAAAAAATACTATGGGTAATTGCCCTGCTGTTTTCCACGCTGTTTCTTTTTCAAACTGTTTTTTCATTGGCAGGCGGGAGCGATATGGATGCTCCTGATGCCATTGGCGATGCCGATGATTTTGTAAGTGATGACCAAGGCGTAGGCAGCCAGTATTTTACCATCAAAAACCTCATTGCCTTTTTCACCATGTTCGGATGGGTAGGCATTGCGGCCTACAACAGCGGACAAAGCAAAGGTGTTGCCATGCTGCTGGCTGTTGGAGCAGGCTCTGTTATGGTGTTCCTCATGGTGCTGTTGCTGCGCAACGTAAATAAATTACGCTACAGCGGCACCATGCAAATAAAAAATGCATTGAACCAGGTGGGCAATGTATATCTGACCATACCTGCACAACGCAAAGGCGCCGGCAAAGTGCATGTAAGCGTACAAGGCTCGCTGCATGAACTGGACGCTATTACCGATGATACCACCGACATCAGTACAGGTAGCGTGGTGAAAGTAACCGGAATAGTGGGAGAAAGCGTGTTGCTGGTTAGTAAAGTCTGAGTAAGCAATTTCCAGGTAAGATTCAAAACAAGACTTTATTTGGAATTACACCCTTTGCAATTTGTTTTTTTCGATTTGAAAGTTCTCAGCTCAAAAACCCTCTGATATATTATGGACTACATTGTAATTATTATTGCCGGAGCAGTACTGTTCTTTTTCATACTGATCACGTCTATGTTCCGGCGGTACAAACGCTGTCCGTCTGACCGCATCCTGGTGGTATACGGTAAGGTGGGTAAAACGGAAGGTGGCGCGCGTACAGCCAAGTGTATTCATGGCGGCGCCGCATTTATCTGGCCGATTATCCAGGACTACAGTTTTATGGACCTTACGCCCATTTCCATTGAAGTGGGACTTACCAATGCGCTGAGCCGTCAGAACATCCGCGTTGACGTGCCTTCACGATTCACAGTTGCCATTTCTACAGAGCCTGGCGTGATGAACAATGCGGCAGAACGCCTGCTCGGCTTGCAGCGTCAGCAAATCCACGACCTGGCAAAGGATATCATTTTTGGTCAGTTGCGCCTGGTAGTAGCTACCATGGACATTGAAGAAATCAACAGCAACCGCGATAAATTCCTGGCCAATGTTGCCAGCAACGTGGAAGCAGAGTTGAAAAAAATCGGTCTGAAGCTGATCAACGTAAACGTAACAGACATCAAAGATGAAAGCGGTTATATAGAAGCGCTGGGTAAGGAAGCCGCTGCCAAAGCCATCAACGATGCCCGAAAAAGCGTAGCAGAAAAGAACCGCGACGGTAGTATCGGTGAAGCGCTGGCCATGCAGGAACAACGCGTAAAAGTGGCCGATGCAGAAGCGATGGCAGTGGAAGGGGAAAACATCGCTAAAGTAAAAGTAGCCAACTCTGAAGCTGCCCGTCGTGAACGTGAGGCAGAAGCAGAAAAAATTGCCGTAGCTGCCGAAAAGGTGCAGGCCGCTAAAGCCCTCGAAGAAGCCTACCTGGCTGAGAAAAAAGCCGAAGAAGCGCGCGCCGAGCGCGACCGTGCCGCACAAAACGCTACCATTGTGGTAGGGGCACAAATACAGAAAGAAAAAGCCATCATTGAAGCGCAGGCCGAAGCAGAGAAAATACGCGAAAGAGCCCGCGGTGAAGCAGACGCCATTTACGCCAAACTGGAAGCAGAGGCCCGTGGTATGTACGAAATCCTCACCAAGCAGGCAGAAGGCCTGGACAAGATCGTAAAAGCAGCCGGCAACAACGCCAAAGACGCTGTACTGCTGCTCATCTCCGATAAACTGCCCGAGCTGGTGAAAATGCAAACCGAAGCCATCAAGAATATCAAGATCGATAAAGTAACGGTGTGGGAAAATGGCCAGAACGGAGACGGTAAAAGCTCTACTGCCAATTTTGTGTCGGGACTGTACAAATCAGTACCGCCACTGAAAGATATATTCGATATGGCAGGTATGGATCTGCCGGCTTACCTCGGAAAGCCTAAAGACGGTGGAGAAGGAACACCTGCTGAACAATAACATACTCCTTTCCATCGCACTGTTGCTTGCGACTATAGAAAAGGGTAGGGATCAATTCCCTGCCCTTTCTTTTTTGGTTAGGAAGGCACTATTTTTTGTTGCAGGCATTGGACAGGTTCACATTTGCTAATTTGTATCTTTCAACATGCACCGCTCCACCATACAACTTCTCCGGCTGCCTTTTTCTTTTTTTCTTATGCCGGTATACCTGTTTGCGCTAAGCCTGGTGCCAGACATTCATGCGCTGCATGCCATACTCATTTTCGTTATTCTTCATGGATTGGTTTATCCTTCCAGCAATGGATACAATTCGTATATGGACCGCGATGAGACGCCCATCGGCGGTCTTAGTAAACCCATGCAGCCAACGAAAGAATTATTTCGGGTGACCATCCTGCTTGATTTCGTTGCCGTTGCTGCCGGCTTATTGGTCAGTTACTGGTTTGCTATTTGCATGGTGGCTTACATAGCCGCTTCACGCGCTTACAGTTACCGTGGTATCCGGCTAAAGAAATATCCTGTAACCGGGTATATCACTGTGATACTGTTCCAGGGAGCATTGACCTTTTTTATGGTGCATCATGGCAGCAGCGTGGATAAGTCAATGCAGGCGCCATGGCCCGGAATAATGGCGGCAACGCTGCTCATCGGAGGGTTTTATCCGCTCACGCAGATATACCAGCACGAAGCTGATAAGAAAGATGGCGTACGCACCATCAGTATGCTGCTGGGTTACCGTGGCACTTTCATTTTCACTGCCATAGTGTATACCCTCGCGATGGGCATATTGGCGTGGCTGTTTATAGCAAAAGGAGAAGCAGAAAAATTTTTTGTTTTAGCAACCATGATGGTCCCGATACTCGTATACTTTTTTGTTTGGGCGCGCAAAGTGTGGAAGGATGTCCACAAGGCCGATTTTCACCATGCCATGCGAATGAATATACTGGCCTCCTGTTGCACCAATATGGCTTTCATTATCCTGTTAAGTTGGAGGTGGTTTGAGTAAAATAGTGTCCATAGGAACGGCTGTGCCTGCCTTCCGGCACCGGCAGCAGGATATTCTTCAGTTTATGCAGGCGGTATATGCTTTCAGCGAACCTGAACGCCGCAAATTACGCTACCTGTACCATCACAGCGGTATAGAAACACGCTACAGCATTATTCCCGATTATAGCAGACCGTTAGCAGAGTGGAAATTTTATCCGCAAACAGAAAACCTGCATCCCTTTCCCTCGCTGGAACAACGGATGATTTGGTACAACAAATATGCAGCCCCCTTATCCATGCAAGCCATACGCAATTGCCTGGAAGGCCGTATACGTGAAAACAATATTACACACCTCATCACGGTGAGCTGCACGGGCATGAGTGCGCCCGGCCTCGACCTGCAATTGATGGAATTGCTGGGCCTGCCCAATCATATTTACCGCAGCTCTATCAATTTTATGGGCTGTTATGCCGCCATTCATGCGCTGAAAGTGGCGGATGCTATCTGCGCCATGCATCACAACGCGCATGTGCTGATCGTATGCACAGAATTGTGCACGCTTCACTTCCAGCGCGAACCTACTGTTGACAATATCGCTTCCAGTTTGTTATTCGGCGATGGCAGCGCAGCCGTGCTGGTGACCCATAACGATTATCCGCGGCAGGGCTTGTACCTTGAAGGCTTTTACGCTGAAGTAATTCCCAAAGGGAAAAAAGATATGGCCTGGGAACTCAGTTCCTCCGGTTTTTTAATGACGTTGAGCCAATACATTCCCGAACTGCTGCAACAAGATTTTGAAAGTATGATGCACAGGGCATTGCAATCAGCAGGCATTACGTTGAAAGACATTTCCCATTGGTGCATTCATCCCGGTGGCAAGAGAATACTGGAAGCTGTGCATAAAACACTCCCCTACGCAAACGGGCAACTGGATAGTTGTTACGACGTATTGCGTGAGTACGGCAATATGTCGTCGCCCACCATATTGTTTGTATTGAAAAAAATATGGCAATCGCTGACGACAAAAAGCAATGCATCGGCAAAAGTGTTTGCCGCAGCTTTTGGCCCCGGGCTTACCATGGAAACATTTGTTGCCACTTGCAGATAAGTGCTGAATGCAATGGGTAAACCGCAAGAATAGCAGGCAATGCTTTAATGGTACACGCAACAGCCATCATAATTGCAGACTGTGGATTTTTCTACCCGCTCATACCAGCAGGAACTACTCGACCGCGATGATATTCCATACGAAGACATCAGGCGGAACATGCAGGAATTAAATATCATCAATACCTGGCTGGGTGGTCACGCCATCACGCTGCGGGGCATTAGGGCGTTTGTGCATAACAAAAGCAACCTGGTCATCTGCGAAATCGGCTGTGGTGGCGGCGACAATCTTGCCGCCATCGCGCGCTGGTGCAGGCGTTGCGGTATAGCCGCCCATTTCATTGGCATTGATCACAACCCGTATTGCATTGCAGTAGCAAAAGAGCGCCTGCACAACGTCAATGCACGTTTCTTCACAGCCGACTACCGGCAGGTACATTTTGATGAGCCGCCCGACATCATTTTCTCTTCCTTGTTCTGTCATCACTTTACCGAGACAGCATTGGTAAGCCAGTTGCAATGGATGCAACAACAGGCGCGCCTCGGCTTTTTTATCAATGATCTGCACCGGCACCCGGTGGCCTATTATGCCATACGCTGGCTCACCGCCGCTTTTTCCCGCAGTTACCTGGTAAAACATGATGCGCCCTTATCGGTATTGAGGGGATTTACAAGAAAGGAATGGCAAATGCTATTACATAAAGCAGGAATCGGTACCTTTTCTGTACGATGGCAATGGGCGTTCCGATGGCTGGTGACGGCGGAGCGATAAAGCAGGTTGCACAATAGACACATAATGAGCAGCAGTTGCCTTATTTCCATATAACAATGTAACAGCCCAATAGTATTACTTTACAGACACTTGAACACCGATGCACGATACGACGTAGCCATTATTGGCGGCGGCCTTGCGGGGCTGGCGCTGTCTATACAGTGCGCCCGGGCAGGGTTCAGGACCATTGTGTACGAACGCGAGCATTACCCGTTTCACAAGGTGTGCGGTGAATATATCAGTCTCGAAAGCTGGAATTTTTTGCAGGACCTCGGCGTACCCCTCAGTGATATGCAGTTACCGGTGATCAACCGGCTGATGGTTACAGCGCCCAACGGAAATTCCCTGGAAAGCAGGTTGCCCCTGGGAGGTTTCGGCATCAGTCGTTATACCCTCGATCACCTGCTGGCGCAACTGGCCGTGCAGGAAGGCGTAACCCTGCTCGAAAATACCAAGGTAACCAATGTGGTATATCGCAATAATACGTTCATCATATTCACCAACAATGGCGAAACAGAAGCCATCGTTGCAGCCGGCGCCTATGGCAAAAGGGCTAACCTCGATGTAAAATGGAAACGCCATTTTACGCAGGTAAAACCCAACAAACTGAACCATCATGTAGGCGTGAAATACCATATTCGGTTTCCACATCCTGCAGACCTCATCGCCTTACACAATTTTGAGAACGGTTATTGCGGTATTTCCCGGATAGAAGACAACAAATGTTGCCTTTGCTATCTCACCACGGCGGGCAATCTCCGGAAAAGTAAAAATGATATTGCCACCATGGAAAATACCATCCTGAGAAAAAATCCCTGGCTGGATAAAATTTTCTCCGGCATGGAATGCCTGTATAAAGAACCACTCACCATTTCGCGAATAAGCTTCAATAAAAAAACGCAGGTGGAAAATCATGTATTGATGATTGGTGATACGGCAGGCATGATCACCCCACTGTGCGGCAATGGCATGAGTATGGCATTACATAGCAGCAAACTGGCTTTTGAAGAAATCCGCTCCTTTCTGAGCGCGGCCATCAACCGCTTTGAAATGGAGCTTCAGTATACGCAGCAATGGGAAAAGCATTTCGGGCGCAGAATGCAAACCGGCCGTATGATCCAGTATTTTTTTGGAAGTCCCGTATTGTCAGATTTCCTGGTACGTTCGGTGAAACCTTTTCCCCGCCTGGTATCGTACCTGATTGGTCAAACACACGGAAAACCTTTTTAAAAGATGACTATGCGCGTACCCTGCATATTCATACTCCTGGTGGCGAGCCTGCAAACGGCAGCACAACATTACTCCGCTGTGCATGGCTCACCCTATGCAGGCAGCCTGGGCGTAGGAAACAATCCTGCTGCTATCGTGCATAATCCTCATGCATGGGACCTTACCATTTTGGGTTTCCAGGAAAAACATACCACCAATGCGGTCACCGTTTACAATTACTCCCTGTTGTCGTCGCCGGGGCAGTCGGAATACCTTTTCAATGCAGGCAACTATGCCCGTTTTGCGCATGTCAATTTCAACCTCAATATGCTGAACGGCCGGTTTGCCATTAACCGGCAGCAGGCCATTGCATTCGGCATCAATATCCGCGGCTATGGCAACATAAAAACGGGCCCCTATCATTTTGTCGATACCGTTGAAAGCAGTCGCGAATTCTTTTCTCTGGGGAACAGCACCGTTCGCCTGCGGGGTGATTTTACCGGCAGCAGCTGGCTGGAACTTTTTGGCACGTATGCACAAACCATGTGGGACGGCACCTTCGACCGGCTCAATGCCGGCGTTACATTGAAAATTTCCCGCGCGCTGGCCGGTGCCCATGTGGCGCTCAGCAATGCACATGCAGCAAGGATTGGTCATGGCGCCGGCCAATATTACGAATACACATCAGGGTCAGGTGTGTATGGGTACTCCGCTAACTTTGACCAATGGCAGGACAACAAAAATTCTTCGCAGAATATCAAGGACTTTATAAGCGCCGGCAGCTATGGATTCTCTGTCGATTTTGGCGCAGAATACCTCATCAAATCCGGCGCCATCACCGCCTGGGATGAAGACGATTATTACGATTACAAATGGAAAATTGGCGTAGCACTGCTCGATCTCGGGTTCAACAGATTTCAATACGGCCGGCACAGTCGTACAGTAAGCGGTGTGCGTCCCAATATGGCCGACACGTTGTTTGATGAGAAATGGGAAGGCGTGGAAGATTTTGCTTCGTTTAACGACAGCCTGGCCACCATTGTAAACAATATGCAACCATTACAGGGCAGGTTTACGGTAATCAATCCCACCCGCCTGGTGATCAATGCAGACCGTCACCTGTCTGGTGATTTTTATGTAAATGCCGACCTTACGATCAATCTTTCTTCCCTCACAGGTCATCCTTATCGGGTAACCGAAGCCAACCTGCTTACCATTATACCCCGCTGGGAAACGCGCACGCTCGGTTTCTTTCTACCGGTACTGGTAAATATAGAAGGAAAATGGTGGATAGGCGGCGCATTCAAAGCCGGACCACTGCTGCTGGGCGTGCACAACTGGGGCAATGTATTTTCCAAAAACAAAATGCAGAACGGCGGCGGATACCTGGCATTGGTGATTCGCCCGGGCAGGCAGGCGGCAAGGGATAGGCATTTAAAACAATATGAATGCCCGGAGTAACCTGTAAAAATGAAAAGTCCGGAAGCAGACACTTCCGGACTTTGGAATTTCCCTATTACTCACCACTATTGTACGATTAATTGTTTACTCCATTGGTGTGCACCTGCAGCTACTACGATATGATAAGCGCCTTTTTTCAAATCGTGTAAAGCAATGGTTTGCTGACTGGAAACTTTAATCGTTTTTACGAGCACACCAGAAATATTGTATACCTGCACTGTTGCCTGCTGAACGCCCTGCGGTAAAGTGATTTTTGTAGTACCACTTGCGGGGTTGGGCGCCAATTGCACATCAGACTTCCGGTCGCGGATGTGAACGCTCACCATTTTCGAATAGGCAAACCTGTTATCTACGTCTACCTGTTGTATGCGGTATACAAGCGTACCGGGTTGCAGGTCTGCATCTTCAAAACTGTAATCATTGCGTACCGCGCCACCTTTGGCAGCCAGTGTGCCGATCACTGCAAAGTCGGCGCCATTCACACTTCTTTCCACTTCAAAATGACTGGTATGCACTTCTTCAGTGGTAGCCCAGCTGAGCAATACTTTTCCATCAAGTTCCTTTGCGGTAAACGACAACCATTTCAGGGGAAGACTGCCCGCAACACTGACATTGCCTGTGGCAACGTTGGTGGTGTTATAGATCGGGGCATCCACACCATTGTATTCAAATATGGCGTAGTGATAAGTTTTACCAGCTTCCAGTCCCGATACGTTAACGGAAGCACCACTTCCATTATACACCACATACTCACCTGCTGCTATCTGCGTACCGTTTTTGAAAGTAGTGCTATGCGCATACACGCTGAGATTGGCAGGCGTGCCGGCTACTGCGCTTCCTTCTTTCAATACCACCAGTCTGCCTGCGCCTGCGCCCGAAGTCCAGGAAAGAGCAAGTGTCAATCCGTTCACAGTGCCGGACACATTACTGCTTCCGCTGGCCGGTACAGTGGCAGTAGACTGTTCAACCTGGAGATGTCCGCTAACCAGGTATTTTGTTTGTGTACCTGTGCCATTGTATTCAAACACGGCAAAGTGGTAGGTAGTAGCGGGCTGCAGGTTGGTAACCGTTACTGTTTCATTATTGCCATCATACACCACATACTGGCCGTCGCCGAGGTCAGGGCCCGCGCCGAATGCATTGTTGGCATCATAATCAACACCGTCGGTGGGTGTAAACGTTACGGCGCTGCCTGCTTTCATCACTACGATTCTTCTGGCGCCATCACCTTTTTGCCAGCTAAACTTTAATTGGTTGCCGTCAACGATGTCAAACGAAGGCGCAGTGGAATGCGCAGCGGGCGGCTGTACGCCGGAACCTGTGGTAGTAAAATCAAAGGAAACACCAGGGCGGAGATAGAGGGGTGCATTGGTACCATTGTACTCAAACGCGGTTACGTAGTAGCGCGTATTGGGCGACAAACCATTGACTGTAAAAGCTATGCTGTTGTTTGATTTTTGCACTATAAAGTTGCCATTGCCTATTTCCCTGTTACCATAGGTAGTGTGCGCGGAATAGGAAACCAGGTCTTCCGGCTCGGCATCAACCGGCGATCCGGCGCGCATGATAAACAACCTACCGCTTCCATTTCCAGCACTGAAGTTGATTTTTGCCTGGTTGTCCTGGATTTCTGAAGCTGACAGTCCGCCGGTTCCCTGGGTGGGCGTGGATACCGTGCTGCCGGCTCCTACCAGTTTCTGCGTAACCAGGTAATCCGGAAGATTGCCGGCAAGATTGTATTCATACACGGCAAAATGATAAGTAGTGGCGGGCTCCAGGTTTTCAACAGCAACCGAACGACCCGGGCCACTGTACACAACATATTCATCCTGTGCAATCATATAGCCCTGTGCAAAACGATTATTTGCTGCATACTCAACGCCATCGGTGGGAGTAGCTGTTACCGGGCTGCCTTTTTTGGCAATTACCAGTCTGTGCGAACCATCGCCACCTGACCATGACAGGCGAAAACTGTTGCCTTCATGTGTATTAGTACTGAAGGAGTTGCCGGGCGTGGAAGGCTCATTGGGCATGGTAACAGACACCGAATAGGGTGAACCATACACCGGGTAATCTTTTCCGTTGAAGCCCCAGATTGACAGGTGATAGGTAACGCCCGGTGTAAGCCCTGTAACGCCTCCTGCATTACTGTTGGTTTGTCCGTATAATACGTAATTGCCGGGAGTGATCTGCGTGCCTGAACCAAAATTAGGGTTGCCGCTATAGCGTGTTAAATTAACCGGCACGGCATCAACCGGATCATTTGCCCTTATCACTATCAACCGGTAATTGCTTTCCCCTGGTTCATATTTAAAAGAAAAGGATGTACCTGAAATACTTTCCAGCCTGAAGCCGGAAGGATCAGAGGCAGGTACACCTGCAGTAGCGCCTGCTTTTTCAGAGTAGCTGCTCGTTAAATAATAGGTATTACCCTCGGCATCTACATCGAAGTCGTATATACGAAAATAATAGGTGGTGGCAATTTCGAGATTGGTAAAGGTGCGATTGCTGCCTGTACTATTTAACACAAAATCGCCGTTGGGAAATTGGTGTCCCTGTCCGTAAGCCGGATTACCTACATACGATTCACCGTTTACCGGCACCGCGGTTACGGGCTGCTCTTTGCGGGCTATGATCAGTTGATGTTTGCCATTGCCGGCACTATAGGATATGGAAAGGCGATTGCCTTCAACACTATTGAAGCTGATAGTTCCCGAGGCCTGTGTGGGACCTGCATTTGTTTTGCGCTGGCCGGTATTGCCGGGCAGCAGGTACACCGGTCCTACATTCCCGTTGAACTCAAAAATGGCAAAATAATATTCCGTGTTGGGCTCCAGGTTGGTAACAGTTACTGAACTGCCGCTGCCTTCATACACCACATAGTTATCGCCATTGATAGCGCTTCCATCACCGAATGCAGCATTGGCCGTATAATCATGGAGCTGTTCCGGAGTAGCGTTTACCGGCGCGCCTTTACGGGCCAGCAGCAATGTTTTCTCGCCATTGCCACCGGTCCAGCTTACCTGCATCCTGTTGCCGGTAACATTGGAAAAAGAAGAAATGGTAGCCTGCTGTGTGGGCGCCGATTTGGTGGTAATCTGTCCGGTAAGGGGGATCAACAGAAATTCCGTTGCAGTGCCGCTGCCATTGAATTCCCAGATACTCATGTAATACGTGGTGCCGTATTTAAGATTGGTAACGATAGTGGAAGGATTGCTTACCGCGTGGCTGCCGCAAAAAATCACAAAACCATCATCGCCGTTGAATTCCGTACCGGGGGTACCAAAAACCGTACTGCCGGCGGGATAGGAAACGCCGTTCACCGGTTCAGTGGTAATGGGGCTGCCTTCTTTTACAACAATAAGACGATAGGCGCCATCACCTTTCCTAAACGTGAAACCAAACCGGCCTCCATCCAATAAATTGGAAGTAAAACTGAGATTGCTGGCCGACACCACCGGTGGCGTGGCCATCGCACACAAACAAACAATGAGGGATGTAAGAACGAGTGTAAATCTTTTTTTCATAACTACTCCATGCTTGAATAAGTCCGTTAAAAAAGCCTACCTGCCGCACTAAGGCCTGCGGTAAACGGGGCCAAAGATGTTTTAGATTACCGGCAGATTAAATGGAGTAGTGCATGGAATGACAAAAAATGAGGGTGAATTGCGGAGTAGGTTCATTTTAGCTTCCTTGCATTCCTGACAAAAATTACACCGTCCAATAAATTTTGCCAGGGAAGATTAACATATTCATAGGCAGTAGGACTCATATAACATGAAAAGTTTTTGCGCCAGAATGCTCACGAAATAGACGAAAGTCGACATACGCATATGCATAATGCTTACCCAGATACCATTCTAAACTTTTCTTGACAGGTCTATTGACTAACGACCTCTAACTTAACCTCACTGCCATCCGGATTCAACCAGAAAACAGCATTTGGTTGAATGAGCTTAAGGGCTTGCAGATTACTGCGTGCCGGGCAGCGTTTTTATGCAAAATGTGAGGGCAGGTAGCAAATTGTACCTCACGTATATCCACACCCGCTACCGTCTTGCAGGTTGAAGTACAGCTGGAAATGAGTATAAAAACAAATGCGGGAAAAAAAGGGGGTTTATATACATGGGTTAAGCATATTTCGCACATCCCTGCGCGTCCTCTGAATTGTTCGATTGATTGACGACTAAACATACTATGTAAGCGAAGCAGCGTCTACTATCATTTCTTAAAATGTCGTTATAATCAGATAGGCGCGCAGTACGGAAATAATTGCAACAACCCCGGATTGATCATCGAAATTTTGTGCGGATAAAACAAACCATACCCTTGACCAGGCAACACCAATTTTGTTTCTTATAAAATTTAGTGTACCTGCCGGAGTACCAAACATAATTCAGCACCAACGCGTGCAGCGCAGCCTCACTGGCTGTACGAAATAAGAAGAAAACACCCCTCATCAATTAGGCATCGTAGTAACACTCCCTGCCCATTCTTTTCTCGGTATTTCGGGCTTGGGTTGCTGCCAGAGGCGGGAAAATAACTGACGCAGTGTTTGCGCAGCCGTTTTGCGGATAATGCGCATGTCTAACCAGAAGCTGGCATTGCGCACATAAAAACTATCAAACTGGTAACGATGAAAGATACTTGCAAAATCTTTGGTAGGGCCCCGGTAACCTTTGATCTGTGCCAGACCGGTAATACCCGGACGAACAAGATTCCTGAATTTATAATTGGCAATCACACGTGAAAATCTGTCGCAGTCGGCATGCATATGTGGCCGCGGTCCTACAATACTCATGTGTCCCAACAACACGTTGATGAACTGTGGAAATTCGTCAAGATTGGATTTGCGCAAAAATTTACCCACACCCGTAATGCGGCTATCGTTCTCCTGGGCCTGCTGGATATTCGCCCTTTCATTCACCACCATGGTCCGAAACTTCAGGCAATAGAAACTTTTTCCCCACCGGCCAACACGACGCTGAACAAAAAATACGGGCCCGCGGGAATCCAGTTTAATCAAAATGGCAACAATGGGAATTAACCAGCTTAAAATGAAAACGATTACAAAAGTTGATAAGATAATATCACCAACTCTTTTGAAAAAGAAATATTTGCGTTTCTTTTCCAAAAATGATCGCAAGCACAGGGTTTCATCGGCAAATTTACCTTTTTCATTACTGAAATACTGGATTTTAGAAAAGGACGAAGTTATCATCATCTCATTTTAATCTTTACCCTTTCCTATTCATACAAGAAAGGGGCCATTCATAAAATAATACCTCTGGGTAACGCAACGCCTGTCTGACAGACTGCAAAGAAAACGCCTTTTATCAATACATATATGCTGCCAGATTAGTTTTTTCAAAAAAAATTAACACACATATTGGCGTAAACGTTAATGTCTTAAGTTGACATTGTGATAGTTAGATTCGTTGCTTACGCCAAAAACATTTTTTTCCAACGTAATAACGACATATTGCTCCCCGGATTGTCATGTTTGCAGCATAACATGCCTATATTTCTAAAATTTTTTTGTTTTTACGTATGGCAGTGGGAGAATGATAATAAAAAAGAAGCATAAAAAACAGGAAAAAAACAAGCTCCTGTTGCACTTCAAACGTTGATTCCACCAAAGATATTATCATAAAATGCAACAGCACCAGCATCAATAATAGATTACGGTTGCGTATGGCATATATAAAAACCATCATAAGAATAGTCAGTAAAAACCCTAATCCGACCACTCCGCCCATCAGTGCAGTCTGAAGGTACTGGTTATGCGAATGATAAGCCTCCTGTACACCCAGGTCAAAACCTTTTTCTCCATATTTCTGCATTAATGGCTTATGCCATCCTTTAACGCCATACCCCAGCAATGGTCGCTCGGCAATAAGTTCCGACGCAGATTCCCACATGAGTATACGTGAGGCCAGCCCGTTTTGATTGTCTTCAGCACTTTGATATTGCTTCCACTCGGTTACGGAAAACCGCCACTTGAGAAAATAGAGATTATTCACGGCAATAATCGTAGCGCCGGCTATAACACCTACAATAACGATGGCAAGCACCGGCTGGTTTACCTTCACCCACACAATGTACCACGTAAAACACACCAACGTAATGATCAGCAGAAATACGAGCATCTTACTCGACAACAACAACATGATGAACGCAAGGAAACACACCCACAGCAGTGTGAAAATGCCCGAGGATTTTTTTTGTGCATCCGGAGGGTCAACAAAACCGAAATACAACAACCATATAATGCTCTGAAGCGAATAATGAGATAAAAATATCGCATTCAGGTCCATCTGCTGCGATAAATAGTGGTAAAAGAAAAGCCGGGAATCGCCGGTTTGCTGGTAATCTATGAACGACTTGACCAGGCAAATGACGGCAATTACGCTTACCGTAATGGCAAATACCCTGCAAACCTGCCGTACCACCTGGCCGGAGAGCTTTGCCCAGGAGATAATAAATGGCAACACCAGGAAACTGGCATATCCTTCGAGGTTTTTAAAGGAATACCCTCCGCTGGCATCCCAGAACCACGTTAGGGCCAGCCATACAAAATAGGCGGCACTTACTACAGCCAGCCGGGAAATGGGCAATTTGCTGCCAATAGCCTGTATCAGAACGATCCCGCACAATAAAGCGATAGTCCAGCTGTTTATATTATTGTGCAATGGTATGGTAACCGTTACCCCAAAAGTGGCAATTCTCAATAACCAGGATCGATTCATGAATAATTGTTGTTCTACGATTGCAATTGCTCAAAGGAACTGCCCTTGCACGCCGCAAGGTACGGTATTAATGATTATGATTACGGAACGATGCCGGCCGTGGCATCGCCAGCGCAGTATTAAAAACATCATTCATGCAACGTAAAAACTACAGTTGCGGTCAAGTCGGAAACTATTCTATTTTTGTGGCCGCCAATTTTTTAACATATATCAAAAAATAAACACTTTCATGAAGGTATTAGTTACGGGTGGCGCCGGATTCATTGGTTCCAACATTGTTGAAAAACTCCTGCAGTTGAAAAATATTGAAGTGGTTCGCGTGGTAGACAACCTCGAAACCGGCTCCAGAAACAATATCAGCCAGTTTCTGAACGACCCCAGATTTGAATTTGAAGAAGCAGATATCCGGAATTTTGATACCTGTCGCAAAGTGTCAGCCGGCATGGATGCCATTCTCCACCAGGCAGCATTGGGCTCCGTACCCCGGTCGGTACAAAACCCGATCGCTACCAATGAGTTTAATATAACCGGCACACTGAACGTTTTCTTTGCGGCTAAAGAAAACAGGATTGGAAAGGTGGTGTTCGCCTCCTCCTCTTCTACCTATGGCAGCAATACCGACCTGCCCAAAATTGAAGACAAAATCGGCGACCCGCTCTCTCCCTACGCTGTAACCAAACTGGTAAACGAATTATATGCAAAGGTATTTTCCCGGCTATATGATTTCCGCTATATAGGCTTCCGGTATTTCAATGTATTTGGGCCCCGGCAAAGCCCTAAAGGTCCCTATGCAGCCGTTATTCCCATTTTCTTTGCTGAAATGCTGGCCGGCCGCTCCCCGGTTATCAACGGCAACGGTGAACAAAGCCGCGATTTCACTTATGTTGAAAATGTGGTGGATATCAACATCAGCACCTTATTCAACGATAATCCCTCCAGTTGGAACCAGATCTATAACGTGGCCTTTGGCGCAAAAACCTCACTGAATCAATTATATAACTATATCGCGCGTCTTACCGGCCATACCGGGAAACCCGTGTACGGCCCCGAGAGAATGGGCGATATTAAAGACAGCCTGGCAGATATTTCCAAAGCCAGACAATTGCTGAATTACAATCCGGCCATTTCCATTGAGGAAGGGTTGAAAAAAACCTACGACTGGTTTCTGAGCCATCAACACGCTGTAAAATAATTTCAATACCGGCTGCACCATAAGGTGCACCTACTTTTAGTATGGATGATCGTTTGCATATCATCAGTCTCCCGGTAAATCAGATCTCATTCCGGGAAAGCCTTGACCGTATATGTGCATGGGGACTGGAACGCCGGTCAGGCTTTGTTTGCTTTGCCAATGTGCACATGATCATTGAAGCGCATACCAATGCCACCTTCAATAACCTGTTGCGCAAGGCCGCGTTGGTATTGCCCGATGGCCAACCTCTTGCGCTCGCCTGCAGGTGGCTGTACCGCAAAAAACAGGAAAGGATTTCCGGTATGGACTTCATGCCTGCCCTGCTGCAGGAAGCCCACCGGTTAAAGGCCCGCGTTTTTTTATACGGCTCCACGGAAACAGTGCTGGAGCAACTGATCAGGAAAATTGAAACTACCTACCCTGGTGTGCAGGTGGCCGGCGCCATCTCTCCCCCTTTCCGGCCTCTCAGCCAGGAAGAGTTGAATGATCATATAGACCAGATTAACCGCTCCGGAGCCAATTTTGTATTGGTGGCGCTCGGTTGCCCAAAACAGGAAACCTGGATGGCCCTCCATTCTGAAAAACTGCACGCGGTGTTGCTCGGATTGGGCGGGGCATTTCCCGTTACGGCAGGACTGCAAAAAAGAGCACCCGTATGGATGCAACGCGCCGCCCTGGAATGGCTGCACCGCTTGCTGCAGGAACCGGGCAGATTGTTTAAACGCTATCTCTATACCAACTTATACTTCATAGTGCTCCTGGTAAAAGCAATTTTCAGGAAAAGAAAATATCGGTTACCGTAGTGAGGGCATGAATATCAATACAACTGAAGGTGTTGCCGGGCATGCCCTTTGCGCACAGGTCTTTCCCGAACGGATTCACCTCAAACAAGCCACTACGCGATGCACGAATTACATCATGACTTCTGTTGCCGGGCGTTAACAGCAATAATACCTTCACTCAACTTAATGAGCAGGATGATCAGGGCAACAATTTCCGGGTACTCCATATAATTGTCAATGACAAGCAGCAATACCAGCAGGATGGTAAGAAATTTTATCATGCCGCCCGCAACATTCAACTGCACAGTAGGAACAGCCCTGGCAACACGCAGCATCGATCGGCGGTAATTGGCCGCTATTACCCACCCAATAAAAACGGTAACGATTATGCCATACTCGCCCAGCAACGCCAGTAGGGAAGAAAATGGCTGGCTCATAAAGCCGTCATACCAGGTGATCACCGAAGGATTCCACAGGGGATAAGCTTCTGTAGCAAAATAGTATGGCTGCACCGCGCTTTTGATAAATGATACATTAAAATAAGTAGGGCTGCCCACCATAAAAGCGGAACGGCTGTTGAATGTACCCGGCCCGGAACCAAACAGGAGGTCCACGGGCTGATGGGAATACGCCTGATAATAATTTTTGAAAATGGCCAGCTTGCGCGGCATATCCTGCCCGGTGGTGAGGCCCTTCCAGAATTTTTTGAGAATATTCATATTATACTCCAGCACCCGGTCGCTCACCACATTCATCAGTACATACAACGCCACCACCCCAATGCCGAAAATCAATCCAAAACGAATCACATTTTTCAGCGAGGGTTTAAACAGGTAAATAGCCAGCGTGGCCATGAACACCATGAGACCTGCGCCATAAAAACTCATGATGGAGCAAACCACGAAAAATATACTCAGCACCAAATACCATTTCTCTTTTACCTGCCGCCACAACAGGAAGTAGTAAAAAAATAAAATGCTGTTTATAATGGAAAGGCCATTCTGTGAAACGGTAAAAGTGCCATAAAAGCCTTCAAAACTGTCGTCATGCTTCAGGCGGGCATATTGAAACATACCCAGTATGTTATTCGCCACCATAATGATGGAAAGCGCTACTATAAAACGATGCAGGTGCTGCGACTGTCCTGCTACCGGTTTCGGTGATGCGCAGAGCAACAGGATCAGGGGAACGACATAGTACAAACTCACCAGGTTGTAAGAAAGATAAAATCCATGACGCCAGGAGAACAACCAAACAATACCTACGGCCGCCAATAAATACAATGCATCGAAATGCAGGCGCCAACGGAATACAAAAAACAATATAACCGTCAATACCGGGTACAACAATAAGAATGACACCCTGAATACAGTAGCAAATATCAGGGTAAGCATCACCAGGATGAAATCCATCAGGTGAATCTTTGGGTTGATCGGTATTCCCATTGCAATGATCAGTGTCTATTCATGTAGTACCGCTGAAAAAACAGCTTGCATATTGCGTTCAAACTGGTCCAGTGTAAATGCCTCAAAGAATTTCTTTCTGGCAGCCGCCCCCAGCGCCACTCTTCTCTCGGGATCTTTCAGCAAAGCAGCAATAGCATCGGCCAGCGCCGCCGCATCCTGCGGCGGTACCAGTATTCCGTTGGTATTATGGTCTATCATTTCGGGTATGGACCCTTCGGTGGTGGAAATGATCGGTCTGCCAAACTGCATGGCTTCCAGCAATACCCCGGGAAACAATTCAAAATAAGTAGGGAAAACAAATATATCAGCCTCCGACAGTATTTTCCATTTGTCTTCGCCATATTTTGGTCCCGTTACGGTTACTATATCAGCCAGTCCCTTTTCCCGCAACAGGCGGTTCAGGTCTTCATATGAAATGTCCAGTTCCTTACCCGTTATAAAAGCTTTGAAGCCCACAGGTCCGTTTTTCAGCATATGCAACGCTTCTACCAGTTCGTAAATGCCTTTCGTGCGCATCAGGTTCGATAAAAACAACAGGGTAGGCGTTTCACGCTCGGTGCCGGTATAGGCTGGCAATGTCAGCGCCTGCGGCTCTACCTTAATGCCATTGGGCACAATGAACGGGGTACGGCTGGTATATCCCTGCATGTCTTCCAGGTGATGCCTGCTCAGGCACACGATATGGCTGTTGCGAAATGCATATCGTACCAATACGCGACCCAACCCGTGGCGCACGGTCCGGCGGATGCCCTTTACCCTGAAATGCAGCAACACCTTTTTACCAAACAGCTTCAGCAGGCTGATGAAGAGCATATCACGATAAAAAGCAAAGCCCGCGGGGCTCATGGTGAAATAAGCCAAATCAATTCTTCGTGTACACAATGCCTTTAGCAACCTGGCACCATACACCAGGGTTATGCCCAGTTTTTTAAAAGAGAAACGGCCAATATCTTTCAGTTCATCTACAAACTGCAGAGGGAGAACGCACACGTTAAAATGACTGTTGATGACCTCACTTTCCACCAGCGACTTGTTCCTTAACGCTGCGCCATGCACCGGAGGAGGCAGTTGCACCATAAACAATATGTTCCCCTCCTTTTTATTCATAGCACTAATGTTTGGTTAACAGATGGTACAAGACTTTTATACAATGCAGCATATTTTTCCGCCACAAGTTGAATAGTAAAATCCCTGCACACCGTTTCACGTGCCTTCGCTCCCATAGCGGCTGCTGCTTCAGGATGTTCGAGCATATACACGATGGCTGCTGCCAGACGCCCGACATCGGCAACCGGCACCAGCAAGCCATTTACCTGGTCTGCAATCAGGTCCTGGCAACCGGATATATTGGTAGCTATGCAGGGAACGCCCCGCATCATGGCTTCCATAAGCGCATTGGGCATTCCCTCCCGGCGACTGGGCAATACAAACAATGAACATTGCAGCAGCAAACCGGTCACATCAGATTGTTTTCCCAGGAAATGAACAGATCCGGCTATACCAAGATCGGATACATATTTTTTATACGCTTCCAGCTCACCATCGCCTGCCACATACAAACTGGCCCCCGGAACAGTATGCTGTACCGTTACCCATGCCTTCAATAATATGTCTACTCCTTTGGCAGGTTGCTGGTACAGGTTGCCTACAAACAATACTTTCCTGGCTGCGCCCGCCAAAGGCTGCCACATTTTGCCGTCTGGAGCTATGCCATTGGGTATAGCATGTATGCGGTCAGCAGGCACTCCTGCTTTCAGGAAATTTTCCTTGATTACTTTGGTCATGGCCACAAAATGAGCCTGCTGTATGATCAGTGCACGTTTACGTTCACCGGCAGGATAACGAAGTATGCTGAAGATGCCATTCATGGTAGAATCTTTCACCACCAGTTTCTTCCCGAATAACCGGCTTAATAACGCCCCTACATAGGCGGGCCATTCAATGGTATGTGTATGGATAATATCAATCTCCCGTTTTCTTTTTCGCAAAAAGAACCAGGCATTGATGAAAAAAACAATATACCGCAGACGAGCGCCCAGGTTTACCGGCGTGGTTATGGCATCGGTGGTTTCTTTTGTATCATCATACTCGATTTTAGAAACAGGGCGGGCCGTCTTTTTCTTCACCACAAACAAGAGGTCGAGCAAATAATTCAGCGGCGAGTGTAATCGAAAAACCGGCATGCCATCACAGGTGTCTTTCCCTTTCACACGGCCTACCCCCGGCGTAATAAAGAGCACGCGTATACCAAGCGATGCAAGTTCCCTGCCGAGACGCAACGCCTGGATCTCTGCCCCGCCTGCCGGCAATGGCGGCAGCGACTGCACCAGCATCAGCACCGTTAATGGCTTATCACCGGTATAATTCATATACATCACTCAGTTTTATGCCTTTTACCTGGTGTTGACGGCAATACGAGAAAAAATCTTCCAGCAGGCCAAGGTATTGCTGACAATCCTTTTCAGACCTGGTATAGGGACTGAGGCCAGGCATTACTTCCACATTATGAAACATCATATTGAGCACCACCACTTCTTCGTGTTGGTACCTGGCAAAATATTCCTCGGCAATGCGGACGCACTCCTGCAACGAGGCATACACAGGACGCAGCCACAACGGCCGCCTGCGACGTATCGTTCCTCTTGTGCCGAAGCGCGTTCTTTTTAACTCCTTCCACCATACGGCCGGGGCCTCGGTAACGGTAACGGGCACCTGCAATATAGCTCCCTGCGGATCCCGTTCCAAAATGGTACCGGGTTTGATAAAATAGGGCTGCTCCGGCGCTTTCCTGAAATCCACCGGCTGTTCCCTCGTTCTGTCATCCCATACCACATGCGGTGTAACGCTGGTGTCTACTTTATACCCCAGTTGCTGCAGGCTGCTGATGGTATTGGCACCGGCACTGAAACGGCCGGCCCGGAATGACAGCGGACTGTACCCGAATTTGTTCCGGAAAAGATTCGTTATAGCGGCAATTTTTTCAAATTCCACTGCCGGCGGATAAAAGCAACAATTGGCCACTCCTTTTTTTCCGGCATAGTGATGGTGCTGTTTGTGCGGTTCAATAAATTCAGGATGCAAATGTGTGCCCAGTTCCAACGGACCCTTCAGCGACTTAAACACGTTCACACTGTTATCATCTTCCAGCACCACATTGTTGATAAGATAGGTAGGAACAATATTGTGTTTGAGAAACAATGGATGCAATCTTTCCGCAACACCCTGTTCCACCCCCCTGAACGTAAGGGGATCAGCATATCGCCAGGATAGAGTACAATCGGGTTCTACGTCTATAGTTACGGTTATAAACTTATTCATTGTGAAAGCCGCTAAATAGCTCAGCAAACTGGTCGTGCCAGAGCACCAGGTTATACAATATCCAGATATCAGTATAATTTCCCTTGCCGTGGTGGTAAAAACGATCAAGCATTTTCATAAACACCTTGTCATCCAGCCCCAGTTTATGAAGGGCAGTTCTTGTAATGCTGTCACGCACGCGGTTTTTCCATTCACCCCTTAACCATTTCTCCACCGGGAAATTGAATCCTTTCTTGGGGTTGTTGATATTGTAGTGCGGCGCCAGTTGCAACAGCAGTTTTTTCAACACGGATTTATGCCGGAATTGCTTATCCGATTTTTCTGCAAAAGGCAAATGCAGCGAAAGGTCCAGCATTTCATTGTCGAGATAAGGTACGCGCACTTCCAGACTGGCCGCCATACTGGCCCGGTCCACTTTATACAACATCGCGTCCGCAAGATAAGTCTTAATATCCAATATGGCCGGCAGGTCGCGGCGATGCGCAATGGCCTTTGTTCCTTCCATAGCCCATATCCTGTTCTCCGTAACACTTTCCGTAATCATATGGCGAAGGCCTGCAGAAAGAAAAGTATCAAAATGCCGTTTCACCGGATCGCTTTCCAGCACATACAGCGCATTGTACAGTAACTGGCCGCGGGCAAATGGTTTTATCATGGCTGCCAGCAACGGTGAAAGCCCTTTTACCTGCAGCGAAGTGAGCACCTGCCACCAGCGATAACGGGGATATCCCCAGAACAATTCATCAGCACCATCGCCCGATATGGCTACGGTAACATGTTCGCGCGCTTTTTGTGAGATGGTCCAGTTGAGCAGCGAAGCACTGTCGGCAAACGGCTCATCGAAGTAATTATACAATTTGTCAAGGTGGTGGCTGATATAGTCGGGGTCAACCACCAGCGTATGACAATGCAGGCGAGGGTTATGGAAGCCGTTTATGTAATCCCGGGCATCGTCGCTTTCATCCAGGTGCGTCTTTTCCTTGTAGGCCACGGTAAAAAATGAAAAGTCCCTGTCGCGCGCAAAGTATTTGTTCACCATGGCTGCCAGCAGCGATGAGTCCACGCCCGAACTCAGGAACAAGCCCAATGGCACATCTGCCTCCAATTGTCTTTCCAGGCTTAGTTTCAAGGTAGCTTCCAGGTCGATGCTCCTGCTTTGCCGGGCTTTGTTTACTTCCTGGTAGGCATCCCAGTAGGCCGTTGGTGCAAGCTGCTCACCTTGCTGCAATGCTTCCACAGAGCCTTCCAGCCAGTGGCCAGGCGGCAGTTTGTAAATATTTTCAATGATGGTGAACGGCGTAGGCACATATTGCATCCACAGGTACATCTTCACGGCCTGCAATGAAATGGCCGGCCGGCCCGGTGTGAGCCGCAAAACAGTATGCAACTCCGAAGCAAAGATGATGGAACCCTCATGCTGCGTGTAATATAGTGGTTTAATACCAAGCCGGTCCCTGCACAGCAGAAACTGACCATTGCGCTTGTTGATCCAGCAAAAGGCAAACATCCCGTTCAACCGCGGGATGGCATCCTTACCCCATTGCTGCAATGCATGAAACAATACTTCAGTATCTGAAGTGGTTTCAAACACGTGACCCAATGCCTGCAGTTCCTGTTTTATGGCGCGGTAATTATAAATTTCACCGTTATACACCAGCACGCAGTTGTCCCGTTCAAATGGCTGGTTGGAACGGGCGTTGAGATCGATAATGGCCAGGCGATTAAAAAACAACGCCGTGGTATGGCCTGCTGCGCCCCGCATATTTTCAAGCACAGCGATCCCGGTACTGTCAGGACCGCGATAATTCACTTTATTCGCCAGCGCCTTCAGATAATCCTGCGATAAACTACCTTTCTTATTGATTACACCTGCAAAACCGCACATAATAAATTCGAAATTTTCATCTTTCGCATTGTGTTAGCGAAAATATTGTTTCAAGGTAAGGCCGGTATAGCAATCGCCAACTCAGGCCCCACCGGTTTGTGTCCGAAGCGGTTTCAGCGCCCACACTTCGCGCTGCCGTTCGTACACGCCGATACGCACTGCTTCACATAATCCCTTTTCATTCAGAAAGGCGATGTTGTGATTATACTTATAAGACGGTTCCTGTACGGTATCCAGAATCAATTCGCCACCTTCATGAAGATGCGACTCTATCAGCTCTTCCACGCTTTGTTGTAAAACAGCTGGTGGAATATGATGTATCCAGTTTACCATGATGATCACATCATATTTGCCTACAAGCGGGGTGTCGGGAAATGTATAAAAAGAAAATCTTGCTTTGCTTCCTTTTATGCTGCTGATAAACCGGGCTGCTTTCAACACGTTTTCCTCCGCATCAAGGCCCAGTTTTGCAGTATATTGGAGATGCAACAATATATCCCCCAGCCCACATCCAATTTCAACGCAGCTGTTCCTGGCAGTGCGTTTGTTGCAATAGTCGATAATATCCAGGGCATACGCCCGCTCCTGCAGCGCCGCAACATGCCACCTGTCGAACCCGAATAATTTATGTAAGAACCATTTCCATGCCTTTGCACGATAGATACTCCATCGTTTTCCCGTTGTAAGTTTCTTATCCATCGATAGAGCTGTTTAATTGGCGAGAACCATAAATAACCGTACACAAATGGTGTACCTCTGTATTTGCCAATTGCATTCCATAGTATTTATTAACAGTTGTACTCAACGTTCGTTTCCGGTATTTGTTGCCGTCTTTAAAAAAGGAAGGTTAACGTTAATCAGTTTATGAATCCGCATCACTGCGCCACCCACGGCCACCAGCGCTACATACAGGATGCTCCCTGCAATCAGATCAGTATAAACATTGAACCCTGCTTCTCCCAACCATAAAGGACGTACCCAATACACTACCAGGCAGATCACCACATTCATCAACATTAGTAACCCGGTATGCTTCATGATCTGCCAGAAATTGAGGTACGGGAAATATTTATACTGGTACACGATACCCAACAAATAACTCAGGGAGTAAACGCCTGCATAACAAACGGGATAGGCGAGATAACCAATGGTCTTCACCAAAAAGATCATGGCGATCACATACACTACGTTGAGTGCAATCTGGTACCAGAAACCCTGTCGTATCTTATGGGTGGCCATAAACAGGCGCGAGAAAAAGTTACTAATAATCAGCAACGGAATAGAAAAACTCAGAATTTTTAGCATTTCAACAGCATTGCGTCCCCACTGCCCGATGTCCTCTCCTTTGGTAAACAAAATTTGCATGATATTGTCTGCATATAAAAAGATCAGTCCGCTGCAGGGTATCACCAGGAACAACATGAAAATGGAAGAGCGAAGAAATACATCGCCCATTTTGCTGTAATCTTTCCAGGCGCTCAGTTCATTGAGCTTTACCCCTACTACCGATGAAAAATGGGTAGTGATCAAAGCAGCGGGCATGGCAGCTATCTGTTGTGTCAGCGTAACGGCCGTTACGGCCCCGCTGCCAAAAACACTCAGCAAGTAATAAGGAATATATACCACCAACACGCTCGACAAACTGCCCAGCTGGCTGAATAGGGTGTTGCGCCAGATGCGTTTGCCTATTTTGTAAAACGCCCACTCGAACTTCCACCCGATTTTTCTGAACATCAGCGACAACAGTATGGCCAGGTTGGTACCATACGACACCAGCAAGCCATAAAAAAGGCTTTTGATGCCCCATACCCCATGAAACAATACCACAAACAAAATAGCGCAAACACCGTTCAGCACGCCCACCACCATGGGCATGCTAAAATATTTGTAAGATACCAGGATATCGGCCAACAGGTTGGTAACGGTCATTAACAAAATCAGCGGCACCGCCAGCACCAGCAATGTTTCATTGGCAGCCAGTAAAGATTCATCAAACCTGGATATCGTAATGAAAGCCTTTAAAGGATGGAGAAAGAACACCACACACAACAGTACCGATATGCCCGCATACATATAAATGAACGAATTCAGGAAGCGCATGCTTTCGCGCTCGCCTTCGTTGATGCGGATGCGCATGGACTCCGGTATGATCACCGAAGCATTCAGATTGTTGATGAAAGTAGCAATATAAAAAACGGTATTGTACGCGTAAAAATAGATGCCGGTTGTTCCTTCGGGACCAAAAAAATAGAGAGCAATAACACTAATGAAGAATAACAGCCCCTTGTTGACCACATTCAGTATAGTAGATACAGCTGCGCCTATCTTGTATGACTCGAACCTAAGCATAATTGTTTAATGGCGCCGCAGCGGATGATCGGTAGGGAAAAATCTTTGCAGGCAATTGTAGTATCATGTAATCAACTGATTCAGGATGTTCGGGTTCCACATCACGCAATCCGGGCCGGCTACGCCCTGGTCCTTCTTTCATAGGCAACAAGGGCCTTGTATGCTTCAATCCCCAGCAGAATGACCAACGTAATAACCAATGCATAGAGGATGCCTGTTCCTACATTTTGTCGGAATCCATTATCACTGTTTCCCACCGGGTTCATGGGCGCAAACACCTGTACCGGTTCCCTGTTGTTTATTTCAAAGTTGCGGAGGAATCGCAACTCATCTTTCAGTAAAATATATTTTTCATATACCTGCATTTCAGGGCTGGTAGCAGTATAGGAACCACTCATTACGTTTACCGTTGTGGCAGGATTGCCCTCTGCGCGCAAATTCCGAAGCCTGTCGCTGTACACGGCCAGCAGCGTATCCAGTGATTGCAGTGAACCAAGAATAATTTTTTCTTCTTCTGATTTCCATTGCTGACTGATGGCATAGGTAGATTGCAGGTTCTTATTGCCTGTAATCTGCTTCAGCAAACCTGCTTCCACCTTGCCGAACAGATTGGGCACCTTGCTATTCACCCGCACCCGATGAATGGGAATATCGTAAATGGAAATCATTTCCTTAAACTTTTCGTAGGGTATAGCCTGTGCCCACAAGGTATCAGTACGAAAAGAATAGTTTCTGTCGCGCACCAGGAAATTGCGCTTGTACAGATCGCTTAATACCATTTCATCCTCTACCGGTTCAGCACTGAAATTGATCAGATGTTGAGCTTCTTCTTTCGTAATGGAAAGCGCCTGTGCCAGCTCGTCATATAAACTAAATTCGATGAGGGAATTAAGGTATTCCAACGTACTATACAACGCATGACTGCTGCCGAAATTAAAGCGGGCAGTCATTTCGGAGTAATATCCTTTTGCCTTGTAGCTGGTAAAGTATCCATATACCCCGCCCGCCGCTGCGGCAAGGAGCAACCAGATTAAACGCCTTCTGAAAAAAATAGCTATACTCAACAACCCGTATGCCAACCCTTGCAACATTGCAACGATTGACTGCCCCAATCTCCCGAATCCACGGGCAATCATTCCCAGTAAGGTCCCGAGGTCAATATCTTTTTCACCTGATAAGTTCTTTTGTTCCTGGCTATCCATATTCTAAGGGTATTAGTTATTTAAGTTGCCTGACAGTTTGAATTCCCGTCTCCCCTCTGAACGAATTCCCTTGACCACTTATTGAATGGCCAGGCTTTGAAACAAATTCAAAAATACGATAAAAGTTTTTAAATGAAGGTATTATGGGAAGGTGTAAACAGGTGTATACCAAAAAGAATCCTTCAGCCGGTTTTCTTCGTAGTAAGGAAACAATCTACTATGCGCGTTGCCCTCATAACCCGGTCTACTTTGTATGCGCAGCCTGGCGGTGACACCATCCAGGTGTGCCAGACGGCCGCTGCCCTTACCCAAATCGGTATTGATGCCAGCATATGCCTTACAGGCAGCGCTATTGACTATTCCAAATATGACCTGCTCCATTTTTTCAACCTGACTCGTCCGGCCGATATACTGTTGCATGCGCGCAGGTCGCGCAAACCTTATGTGGTAACGCCCATTCTGGTAGAATACAGCGCGTACGATGCGGTTCACAGAAATGGTATGGCAGGGAAGCTTTTTCGTTACCTCGATCCCGATACCATCGAATATGCGAAAACAATGGCCCGATGGCTCGCAGGCCGCGACGTGCTTGCCAGCAAATCTTTTTTATGGAAAGGGCAGCGTCGGTCCATTGTCACCATACTGAAGCATTGTAAAATGGTGCTGCCCAATTCCCTGCTCGAATACCGCCAGCTGTGTAAAAAGTACCGGGTAAGCCCACCCTGCCAGGTGGTTCCCAATGGCGTGGATACAGGGCTTTTCCGTCCCACAACGCCCGTTGCCCGGGATAAGAAACTGGTGCTTTGCGTGGGCAGGATCGAAGGCATCAAAAACCAGTCAATGCTCATCCGTGCACTGTCCAATACACCCTACCATTTAATACTGATAGGGTCGGCGGCTAAAAACCAGCAAAGTTATCATGCCTACTGCCGGAAAATTGCCGGCAACAACGTAACGTTTATAGACCATTTACCCCAGGAACAACTTGTTCCCTTTTACCAGCGCGCCAAAATCCATGTTCAGCCCAGCTGGTTCGAAACCTGTGGCCTGAGCAGCCTCGAAGCCGCAGCTTCAGGATGCAATCTCGTGCTGTCTGATACCGGTTACGTCAGGGAATACTATGAAAACTTTCCGGTTTACTGTAACCCTGCTGATCCGGCACATATACTGGACTGTGTGGAAAAAGCCTCGGCATCGCCGTTTCCACAGCCATTGATGGAAAAGATAATCACCAAATACACATGGTCGCATGCAGCTAAGGAAACCGCGGCGGCTTATGAGAGGGCCTTGAACACATGAACAAACTACGCATAGGCATCATCGGTACACGCGGCATCCCCAACCATTATGGAGGATTTGAATACTTTGCGCAACACCTTTCAAAAGGTCTGGTGGAAAGGGGGCACGAAGTTTTTGTGTACAATAGCCATAACCATCCTTACCAACTATCGCACTGGAACGGCGTGCACATTGTTCATTGTTACGACCCGGAGCACAAACTCGGCAGTTTCGGTCAGTTCATTTACGATTTTCACTGCATTCGTGATGCCCGTACGCGACACTATGACATATTGTTGTTCCTCGGTTATACCAGCAGTACTGTATGGTACATGTTGTATCCCGATTCCGGCGTCATTATTTACAATATGGACGGTCTTGAATGGAAGCGTTCCAAATACGCTGCGCCCGTTCGGTTATTCCTGAAATATGCCGAAAAACTGGCCGTGCGGCACAGCCATTTTCTTATTGCGGATTCGCTGTACATTAAACGATATATTCACCAGAAATATCACAAAACACCTCATTACATAGCTTATGGCGCCCATGTGTTCAATGACCCCAATGAACAGATTATAACTGACTACGGGCTACTGCCGCGCAGTTATAATATGGTCATGGCGCGGATGGAGCCCGAAAACAACATCGAAATGATCCTCCAGGGCTACCAGGACTCCCGCACTTCCCGGGAACTGATAGTGGTGGGGAACACCAATAACCGGTTCGGCCGGTATCTTCAACGTAAATTTGCTTCCTGCCGGCGTATCCGTTTCCTGGGCGCTATATTTAATTCTGCACACATCAACAACCTTATTTACTTTTCGAATGTTTATTTCCATGGCCATTCGGTAGGAGGCACCAATCCGTCTTTGCTGGAAGCCATGGGCTGCCGGGCATTGATCGTAGCCCGGAAAAATATTTTCAACAGGGCGGTACTCAAAGAAAATGCCTACTACTTTGCAGACGCTTCGGAAATCACTTATTATGCCAATACCCTGGAGAAAAGTGACAAGCACGAAGAGTTCATCCGGGCCAACATTTATGCTATTGAAAATCAATACAACTGGGACCTGATCATTGAACAATACGAAGCTTATTTTCTTCACTGCCACCAGGTGCATAAAGGCATCAGCGTTACCCGGCCTTCCATACCGGCGTCACCCGGTATGTAATTACCGGTATACTGTCAACCTGCCACTATTCAGGAAATTGTATAAAATTTGCTGCTATTGCCCCTCGCCCGGATTAGTAACCACTATTTAGTATGAGAATTCTATTGAAATATCTGAAGCCATATAAATGGCTGGTAGTGTTAACCTTGTTACTGGCTACCATTAACCAGGGCTTTTCCCTGCTCGACCCGATCATTTTTGGCAACCTGGTTGACCTTGCCAACCGGTACATCAATGGGGGTAAGCAAATGACCCTGGACCAGTTCATGTTTTCTTTCACCAGGCCCTGGGGCGTAATAGCGTTGTTGCTCGCTTCCATAGGGGTGGCCATGGTCAGCCGTATTGCCAAAAACTTCCAGGATTATTTCCTGAATGTGATTGTGCAGAAGTTCGGCGCCAAAGTGTTTACGGATGGATTGAAACACGCCATGAAACTGCCGTACCAGGAGTTTGAAGACCAGCGCAGCGGTGAAACGCTTTCCGTACTTACCAAAGTAAGAAGCGATACGGAACGGTTCATGCATTACTTCATCAACATTCTGTTTGGCGTACTGGTAGGCGTGGTAGTGGTGATGGTATATGCTTCGTGGAAAATTCACTGGTCGGTGCCGATAGCGTATTTCTTTGGCATCTTTCTCATTACTGCCATCACCAATTTCCTGAGCGGGAAAATCAAAACCATACAGAAGAATATTGTAAAACAAACCACTGCACTGGCCGGCAGCACTACCGAATCGCTGCGCAATATTGAGCTGGTAAAAAGCCTGGGCCTTACCCAACAGGAAGTGGAGCGGCTCAACAAGAATACCTATAAGATCCTGGGCATGGAACTCACCAAGGTGAAACGTATCCGCAGTATCAGTTTTGTGCAGGGAACTTTTGTGAATACGCTCCGGCAGGTAATCCTGTTTATCCTGATGTGGCTCATCTTCGACGGACAGATGTCGCCGGGACAGCTCGTTACCATGCAGATTTATTCCTTCTTTGTGTTTGGTCCTTTGCAGGAAATTGGCAATATCATTCTCTCCTACCGCGAAGCAGAAGCATCGCTCAACAATTTTCATAACCTGATGAACAAGCAGCCGGAACCGCAGCCGCTTAATCCACAGCCGCTGGGCCAGGTAGAAACGCTTGAATTCAGGTCAGTTGGTTTTAAACACCAGACGGCACAACAACGCGCCATTGATGACATCAGCTTTACGGTGAAAACAGGCGAAACGATCGCTTTTGTAGGCCCTTCCGGGTCAGGTAAAACAACCTTGATGAAATTGCTGGTAGGCTTATATCGTCCACAACAAGGCAAAATATTGTATAACGGTATTGATGAAAATTCTATTCATTTCGACGATCTCCGCAACCAGATTGGTTTTGTTACCCAGGACACGCAACTCTTTTCAGGCACCATCCGCGAAAACCTGATGTTCGTGAATCCTTCGGCTACGGAAGAAGAACTGATGGACGCATTGAAGAAAGCATCCTGCACCAACCTGCTGGCGCGTGCAGAAAAAGGACTTGACACCATGATCGGCGAAGGCGGACTGAAATTGTCCGGCGGTGAAAAACAACGGCTTTCCATTGCCCGTGCGTTATTGCGCAAACCGCGCATACTGATCTTCGACGAAGCCACTTCCGCACTGGATAGCATAACCGAAGAAGAAGTCACCAATACCATTCGCGAAGTTTCTTCGCAGCGCAACCAGATAACCATTCTCATTGCGCACCGCCTGTCTACCATTATGCATGCGGACCGCATTTACGTGCTCGAAAAAGGCGAGATCATTGAAACCGGCGCTCACGAAACACTGCTGGAAGAAAAAGGCTTGTACTATGCCATGTGGCGCCAGCAGATTGGCGAAAGGAAGAAGGTGGCAAAATTGACCGCGTAGGCATTGCCCGGTTAAACATAAAACAGTGTAAAATAAATAATGGCTTCACTCACCATGCAGTGAAGCCATTTCTATATCACCAGGATAATAGCCTTATGCGGGTTTTTAAATTTTGGCAAAATATTCCCTTTACGTGCTTTTTGTCACTTTTAATTATTTCAAATACGCATAGCTTTGCACCTTCATCTTTATAAGCAAGTAAAATGGCAAAGAAAGCACCTGCACCGAATTACCTGTGGAGCATGCTGACAATGAAATGCCCACGTTGCCGGCGCGGGCCTATGTTTACGCATAGTAACCCATGGAACCTGAAGAAAGTGTTCAGTATGCCGGAAACCTGCCAGGAATGCGGTCAACCCTATGAACTGGAAGTAGGCTTCTGGTATGGAACCGGCTATGTAAGCTATGCCCTGTCCGTTGCCCTGTCTGTTGCAAGTTTTGTAGCATGGTATGTGCTCATTGGCATGTCCGTGCAAGACAACCGTTTTTTCTGGTGGCTCGGCCTCAATGCCGCGCTGCTGGTCATGCTGCAACCCTGGCTGATGCGACTGAGTCGCGTTATTTATTTATACTTCTTTGTTCGCTACGATCCCGACTACAAAAACACCCAGGTAAAGAAATTCGATTACGACTCGGAATCCTATTACCGCAACAAAGAGCAATGATGCGCGTGCCTCCTAACTCCCTTTATCGTCCCGGGGACGCAGCATCTCGAACAGGTTGCCGCGGGTGATTTCTTCCATATCACTTAAGGCCAGTTCCAGCGCACGCATACTGAAAGTGATCTCCACCAGCGACAACACCAGGCTAACGATAAAAGCAAGAATGCTGATGGCAAAAATGACATAGGCCGCATCGTTCCATCCCCGGAAAATGCAGTACATGCATATCACACAAAACAAAAAACTTAACACGCCAAATGCCTGCATCGACCGGATCAGCCGGATACGCACCCGCAGGTTTCGGATCTGGTCTACAATATGTGCTTCTTTGGGATCCTTCTTGTATTTATCGTGCAGGTTGCGGATAAGACTGGCCATTGCCAGGAACCGGTTGGTATAGGCCAACATCAACAGCGAGATGGCAGGAAACAGCAGGGCCGGTGTGGTGATACTTAGTTCCATGAACGGGTGTGTTTTGAATTGGCTGAAAAGATAAGGCTATGGTATGCAATATCCTCAACTGTTTGCAAACAACCATCATGCCGCTTACCACGCCATTGTATGCATAGCAAAAAAAGAGCTCCGCAATTGCGGAGCCCCTCAGTCCTATGAAGATGGGTTAGTAAGACCCACTATTTAACGTTAAATAATTGCTCTTAGTATGCTTGTTGCCTTGAGCAGCATTATCCTTCCCCGCTGGCCACTCATAATCTGAAACTCAACGGCACATTAATCTTGAAACTGAAATTCCTCCCGGCATTGAATACCCCGGCACGGTTCGTAACCGGGTTGATGGCCGTGTATTTCAAACGGCTTAAATGACTTTGCCAGGCAACATCGCCAATGTTCATCACGGTAAAATACAGGCTGAACAGCGTAGCCGACTTACCCATGATATCGGCACTGATACCTGCATTGAACAGGGTATAGCTGTCCGTGGGCGTCTCCGTATCGTAACCGGTAAAGGCATTGTCCTGTTGAAAATTGTGCTCGGCCTGCAACTTTACCGAAAGATTACGCACCCGCCTGCCCTGCTCCAGGAAATCGCCGCGTAATTCCGATACCAGCCTGGCCGCCGGAATCAATGGCATGTTACGGGTACCTTCCAACGCTTCCTTAAACCGGCCATTCACCAGGCTGAACGTATTTTCAACATGCAGCCAGTCTAACGGATGCGGATGGATGTCTACCACCAGCTCCAACCCCGCCAACCTTGCTTTGCGCTGATCAAAGCGAAAAGCGGGAATGAGTTCGCCATCCACCGCTACCAGCGAATCACCGCCATTGCCGCTTTCCAGTTTATGGTAGAAAATAAAATTGTCGATGTTGTTGTAAAACAAACTGAACCCGGCAGAAATATGATCGCTGTTAAAATCTACACCCAGGTCGGCCTGCAGGCTGCTTTCCGATTTCAGGTCGTGCCTGCCATACTCATAACGGTTAGTGCCTTCATGCGTACCATTGGAAGACAACTCTGGAATATTGGGCGCGCGAAAGCCTCTCGCCAGGTTGATTTTACCGGTAAGTCCGCGTGCAAACTGGTGCGTCAACCCGATGCTGCCTGAAAAATTGGAGAATTGTTTGTCGAGCCCTACAAACTTGATGTCGTTGTCTTCTTCCAGTTGGCGGGTGTTCACATGGCGCGAATCGAAACGAACACCGCCGCTCAACGTGGTTGCTTCCCATTGCTTGCGGGCATAGGTAAATACCCCAATATCGAACAAATCATATTCCGGTATCAGTACTTCTTCGCCTTTGTTTTTATTGGTTTGAAACATACCGCCCCCGCCAAACGACAGTTGCCAGCTATTCGTTTCTTTCAGGTGATACTGCAGCTGATAGCTTACTGTTTGCAGATCGAAATGCAATTCCTTTTCAGCAGGATCATCTGCATTGCCATATTCCATACGCTGGTTGCGCTGGTAGCCTATGTTCAATCCCAGTCGACCCCCACCGATATGAAAACTGTTGTCGCTGACAGCTTTGAAATGTTTGATATGCTGAAACGGTACCTGTGGATCGGTGCTGTTGAAATCGCTTTCCAGCGGCAGTCCTGCTGCTCCGCCAGGCAAAGGTTTTATAAACCGGCCTTCTTCATCACGGTCACCTTCCACAATGCCGGCACGCTGGTTAAAATTGCTTACGATCAGATGGGTATAGCCCCAGGTGCCGTTATACCCTGCATAGCCGCCAACATTCCTTTCATTGAATTTGGAATTGTATACACGTCCGTCGTATTTGTTTGCATAATCGGCTGCTGCCTTCAGCGAGGCCCAGGCATTCCAGCTGAATCCTTTGGTATTGCCATGAAAACTCAATCCCGCACCCCGCAGCCGGTTATTGGTCTGGTAGTTGGAATAAATATTGCCGCCAATAGTGCCCTCTGCTGCCGGCACATTGGTAACGATGTTCACCACACCGGCCATGGCATCGCTGCCATACATAATGGAAGCCGGGCCTTTCAGGATTTCTATTTTACGTACACTATACTCGTCTATCTCAAGCCCATGTTCATCGCCCCATTGCTGTCCCTCCTGCCGCACGCCATCGTTAATTACTACCACTCGGTTATATCCCAAACCCCGGATGACCGGCTTCGATATGGCCGGCCCGGTTGACAATTGCGAAACGCCCGGTTTACGACTGATAACGTCCACCAGGTTGGTAGCCACATTTTGCAGCATCTCCTGCTTTTTGACCACGGTTACCGGAAACGGTGAGCGGCTTACAGGTGTAGCGCTGGTAGCACCCGTAACCACTACCTCTTTATTTTCCAGGATAGATGGCGCCAGTGCAAAATCTTTTTGCATGGTTTCCCGAATGGAGATGTATTCAGACCAGGTAGCATAACCAACAAACGACACTTCTACCAGGTGCCGGCCCGGAGGAATATTGATGAGCGTATAAGAGCCATCAGCGTCAGTTATTACACCAGCTTTGATATCCGGTATATATACAGAAGCACCGGACAGCGGTTTGCTGGTATGCGCATCCGTTACCCGGCCGGTCAATATGGCTCTGTCAGCAACGATTGTTGGAACTGCGTCGTCGAGTTGTTGCGCCCATAGCGGTGAAAAAATAAATATACCCGTTAGTATAAAAATAAGTGTAAGAAGATGTTTCATAAATTACCCGGTTAATTTTCAAAAGAAGCAATGAAAATGTAGCATCGGGTGTGCACGGCCAGTTACAGCGCAATAGCCTGCTGCACGTATGCAGCACCAGGCATATTACGCAACGGCAACAGGCATACCCGTAAATAGTACGGGCGGGCCGCGCTGTTCCGTAAAGCAGCGATAACAGGAATGATAGGAAGGGATGGTAAACCCGGAGTAGCCGGAATACACCTTTGCAATCACAAATGGCAATGCCTGTTCGTACAATACAAATGGTGATTCCGCAACCAGTTGGGCAACTTCGCAATGAGGGCCGGTAGGTTCAATATGGTCCTTGCAGGGCGCTGCACATACACCAGACCAATCGATGTGATCGGCCACCAGGTCGTGCAACGTCTTTTTAGGTGTAATGCTGAACGCGAACAGTACCAGCAATACACCCGCCAGGAACGATTTTATGACGGTACCCCCTTTCATGGTTTTTGCCACTATGTTGCAAATTATGACTTTCCCCGGAAACGGCAGCTATTTTTTTGAGGGGAGATGCTTTTTTGAAGAAGCAACGCCGTAGATGGAGGAACGCCCATGGGATGGCAAAAGCCACTTACTTCTTCAACAATACGGTGAACACACTTCCCTTTCCGGGTTCGCTTTCGCAACTGATTTTTCCGTTGATCTCTTCTACAATGCGTTTTACAATAGAAAGTCCAAGACCGGTGGAGGGTTCGCCTTCCGTAGGCTGGGAAGATATTTTGGAATACTTGGAAAACAGGCGGGGAAGTTCGTCGGCAGGAATACCTACGCCTTCGTCGCGGAACTGCAGGCTGATCATGTCCTGCTGATCACTGATGGTTACCCACACGTTTTTTCCGCGGGGCGTATACTTGATGGCATTCGACAAAAGGTTTTCAATAATCCTGCCCACCAGTTGCCGGTCGCTGAGTATGGAAAGGTCGCGGCGGGGAAAGGAAGTATGCAGGCTGATTTGTTTTTTTTCAGCAATCGGCCGGAAACCTTCAATAATCTGTTCGGTGAAACTAACCAGGTTGAAATGTTCCAATTGCATGCGGTGATTACCGATGTCTGCCTTTTCCACGTCGAGAATGCGGTTGATCATTTGCTCGCCATAGGCGCTGGCCTGTAAAATTTTGGCAATGGCTTTTTGTTGTTCTTCACTTAGCCTGTCGGCCTCATTATTCAAAATCCTGCTCCAGATTTGTATGGTAGCGAAAGGTGTATTCAGATCGTGGGAAACTATACTGATGAGTGAATTTTTTTCGTGGTTCAACTCACTCAGTTTTTCATTTTGCTGGATGATAAGTTCGTTGGTAGCCTTCAATCGTTTGTTGGCTTTCCGTTTGTTGATAAAGCCTGCCGCTATCAATGCACCAATAATGCCCAATGCAATGGCCAGCAGGATGAACAGGCGACTGCGAATGGTTTCTTTCTCCACTTTCTCCACGAGCAGTGCATTTTCAGCTTCGCGTTCCTTGGCATTAAAGCGTTCCTGCAATTCTGCAATGGTCTTGTAGGTCTCCGTGTGTACGATAGCCGTGTCCAGTGCATACCATTGCTTCAAATAACCGTAAGCCTTTTTATAATCACCGCGATGCTCGTACAGTTTGGCCAGTATGGAATAACTGTCTGCCTCCTTGCTTTTCGACCCGAGTTGTTGCGCCAGGTCCAGCGCATAGTTGGCGTAATACGTGGCGGAATCATATTTTTTTTGTTCAATAAACACATCGGCCATGTTCAGCACCGCCACCCATATGCCCGATATATTATTGTTCGACTGGTGATTGCTATAATTCTTGCGGAAATAACCCAGCGCCTCGTCATACTTCTTTTCCCTGAAACACAGGTTGCCAAGATTGTTGTAAATACTGGCCAGGTCTACATCCTGGCTTACCTGCTTTGCCAGCGTAAGGGCCTGTTGCAGCAACACGCGGGCGCTGTCGTATTGGTACAGTTGGGTGTAAATCACCGCCAGGTTGTTGTAGGTATTGATAATGGAACCTGTTTCACCCCGCACGTTGGCAATATGGGCACACTCCTGGTAAAATTCCTTGGCCCTCACCGGCTCCTTGATGGTAGCATAAAGAATGGCCAGATCGCTCAGCGCCGACATTTCGTACTCAAGGGCGCCCAGTGAACGGGCGGCTTCCAGCGACTGCAGGTAGTATTCTATGGCTTTTTCGTAATTGTTGGAAAGGTCTTCATATAAACCCTTCAGCCGCAACGACAACACCGGGCCTTTGTCAAACTTCAGCCGGCTGGCTTCTTTTTCAATGTAAGCGGCATAGTACCGGATAGAATCTTTCTTTTCTTCCGAAAAATCCAGGCAGCGGTCGTACAAATTTTTCAGGTAAGAAGTATCAGCCTGGGAAATGGCAGGACAGCTACAAATAATGGCCAGGGTTACCAGAAAGTACTTCACATGGAGCGCATTGTGGCGGCAAATTAAGGTTTTTGGGTAAAATTGGAGAGTTATTCAGGGAATGTTTGCCAGCAAATGCACTTTGGACTGGTACAGGGATTACCTTAACAATGCTGCTGCCAATTGCATCCAGCCTTTACCACCTTATTCAATCAGGTTATTTTTCAAAGCAAACTTCACCAGTCCTACCGTGTTGTTTACGCCCAGTTTGGCAATGAGGTTCTTGCGGTGGGTTTCAACAGTGCTTACGCTGAGGAAGAGCTTTTCAGCTATTTCTGAATTGCTGTACTCCTTGCAGATCAGCGTCAGTACTTCTATTTCGCGTTTGGACAGGATTTCATCTATTTTCTTATCCTCGATGGTGATGGTATTGCGGAAATCCTGGTCGGTATCGATGATGTTAATCTCTTTACTGAAATATTTGTTCCCTTCGGCAACGGTGTGCAACGCTTTTACAAACTCTTCAATGCCGATATTCTTCAAGAGATACCCATCAATATCATGGCGGATCAGTTTGTGTATATACCGTGTCCCCCGCATGATAGTGAGGTAAAGAATCTTTATATCAGGACGAATGGCTTTGATTTTTGTCAGCAGCTCCTCTTCATTCGTATCTGGTAAGTGTACATCCAACAGTAAAATATCTGCATCAACAGCAGGCAGCTTGTCCAGCAATTCTTTCCCCGACAATGCCGACCCCGTTACCTCAATGCCGGGTTGTTTGCTCAACAACAACACCAATCCTTCAAGGTATAGCTCATGGTCATCGGTAATAAAAACTTTCAACATAGAGATCTCCAGTTAGTATGGGCACGGAATCGTTACAGTCACCGGCCAGCAATTTAAAACTATTTGCCATATGAAAGATAAAATAAAAAAGCCTCCCGGAGGAAAGCTTTTTTTATATTATACAATATGAAATTTAATCTGCTTAGGAAATATTCTCAATAATCCCGGCAATTCCCTGACCGCCTCCTACGCAGGCCGTCACAATGCCGTATTTTTTATTCAGCCGTTTCATATCGTGCACCAGCTGGATAGTGAGCTTACAGCCCGTGCATCCCAGCGGATGACCCAGGGCGATAGCACCGCCATTGATATTCACGGTATCAGGGTTCAACCCGAGCTTGCGGATCACTGCCAGCGACTGGGAAGCAAATGCCTCATTCAGTTCCACCAGGTCAATCTGCCCGAGGTTCATGCCGGCACGCTTCAGCACTTTGGGAACGGCTTCTACCGGGCCAATGCCCATCACACGGGGATGCACACCCGCAGATACACAGGCTACCAGGCGGGCAATGGGTTTTATTCCCAGCTCATTGACCATCCGCTCACTCATCACGATCACAAAGGCAGCGCCATCTGAAGTTTGCGAGGAGTTGCCTGCAGTAACCGTACCATTGACGGCAAACACCGGTTTCAGTTTGGCCAGTGCTTCCATACTGGTATCCGGTCGCGGTCCTTCATCGGTGTCCACTACATAGGTCCTTGTTTTCTTTTTCCCCTGTTCGTCGAGATATACCTGTTCAACCGTTACCGGCAGAATGCCTTCTTTGAAATATCCATTTTTGATGGCATTAATAGCCCGCATATGGCTCTGGTAGGAAAAAGCATCCTGGTCTTCACGACTAACATTGTATTCTTTGGCAACGGCTTCAGCCGTAAGTCCCATGCTGAGATAATAGTCAGGCTCCTCCGAAGCAATGGAATACGCCGGCACCGTTTTCCAGCCCGAAGTGGGCACCAGGCTCATGCTTTCGGTTCCACCGGCAATAATACAATCTGCCTGACCGGTCCTGATTTTAGCCGTAGCCAGTGCAATGGTCTCCAAACCGGAAGCACAGTAACGGTTCACCGTCATGCCCGGTACTTCATAGCCCAGTGCACGTGCAGCGATGATGCGGCCCACCTGTAATCCCTGCTCGGCTTCGGGCACCGCATTGCCTACAATGACATCGTCCACCTGCCGGGGGTCCAGCTGAGGTACCGATGCCATCAATCCTTTGATCACCGTAATGGCAAGATCATCGGGACGATAAAACCGGAAACCACCTCGTTTGGCTTTGCCCACGGCGGTGCGGTAACCGGCTACTATGTATGCTTCCTGCATAAAAATTGTTTTAGGTATTGACGTTGATTGATGGCCCTCCTTAGTTGTTTATGCAACCTTCTTATTCAAAGTTAATCATCCGGCCTGTGATTTGCAAAACTTGATTTGTTGAGGGCAGGCTGGTGTGATTTGACCTCCACTGCCTTCAAAAAAGCATGATAAAATTGTACTGTACCCGCTTCATTCTATTGGCGAATCAGCAGTTCTGCAAACGAACTGGCGCCGTTCAAACCGGTTCAGTATCTTCGCGTCCGTCTATGTATACAATCATACGTCGCCTGTTGTTCTTATTCCCAACCGAAACGGTGCATCATTTCTCCATGAACATGCTTAAACTGGCGGGCGGGATAGGTTTTTTGCGACGGGCCATCACAAAATACTGCCAACCACCGCAGCAGTCACACAGGGAATTGTTCGGGCTTTCTTTCAGAAACAGGATAGGATTGGCTGCCGGATTCGACAAAAATGCTGCGTACCTCTCCGAACTGGAAATGCTTGGTTTCGGTTTTGTAGAGATTGGTACGGTAACCCCCAAACCTCAACCCGGTAACGATAAACCCCGGCTTTTCCGGTTACCCAAAGACAAAGCCCTCATCAACCGCATGGGTTTTAATAACGATGGCGTGAAAGTGGTGGCCAAACGGCTCAGGGAATGGCGGGCACGTACCCCGCTTGATTCTGACAGCACAGGTACGCAGGGCGGACGTTTCATCATTGGCGGCAATATTGGGAAAAACAAAATCACGCCCAATGAAGAGGCCTGGAAAGATTATGAGGTCTGCTTTCGCGAACTGTTCGATTGCGTGGATTATTTCGTGGTAAATGTCAGTTCACCCAACACGCCCGGGTTGCGCGCGTTGCAGGAAAAAGAGTCCTTGCGCAAAATACTGGAACACCTGCAGGCCATCAACCAGCACATGCCGGCGCCCAAGCCACTGTTGCTGAAAATTGCCCCCGACCTTACCTGGAGCCAGGTGGATGATGTAATAGACCTTGCCCTTGAAATCAAACTCGACGGATTGGTTGCCACCAACACCACCATCAGTCGCGACAACCTGGAAACCCCTGGCAACAAAATAGCAGCCATTGGCGCAGGCGGGTTAAGTGGCGCCCCGCTGCGTCGCCAAAGCACGGAAATTGTGAAGTACATCCATCAGAAAACCGGGGGCAGGATTCCCGTGATTGCGTCCGGCGGCATTTTTTCGGCTGAGCATGCACGGGAAAAACTGGAAGCAGGCGCTTCGTTGTTACAGGTGTGGACGGGATTTATCTATGAAGGTCCGTTGATTGTGAAGAAAATCCTGAAGGAATTGGCCAAATAAAGGGATTTATCCTTTGTAACATTTTTGCAGCAGCTATACTGATATATCGCGTTCCCGGATAAAAAGAACTTGACCAACCATACATTCATATACCATGCAGGAGTTGTTTACCGTTGACGCCTTGATCAGTTTGCTTACACTGACCACGCTGGAAATAGTGTTGGGAATTGATAATGTGATATTTGTTTCCATTCTTATCGGTCGCCTGGCCAAAAATCAACAGCTGAGGGCCCGCCGCATCTGGATGGTCGGTGGTATCACAGTGCGCATCCTGCTGCTGCTGGCTATCGGCTGGCTGGTGCGTGAAGGCAACCGCGAATTGTTTGGCTTTGATTTCAATAATTCCCATTTTGCCTTTACCCTGCGCAACATCATCATGTTTGCCGGTGGCTTGTTTCTGCTTTACAAAACCGTAAAAGAAATTCACCACAAACTTGAAGGTGACGACGAGCCAGGGCATGTCAAGGCAAACACGTCTTCTTTCGGGGCCATTATGGGACAAATTATTCTCATTGATATGGTCTTCTCCTTCGACAGCATTATTACTGCCGTAGGCCTTGCCCGTCTCGTACAGGTAATGATCGTGGCAGTAATCATTGCCATGGTGGTGATGTTCTTCTTTGCCGACCGCATCTCCGGTTTCATCCATAAACATCCTACGCTTAAAATGCTGGCGCTGGCATTCTTGCTGATGGTCGGTTTCAGCCTGTTTTTTGAAGGACTGGAACCGCTGCACGGCAGCCATATTGAGAAAGGTTATATCTACTTTGCCATGGCCTTCTCCTTTGCAGTGGAACTGCTCAATATGCGCCTGCGCAAAAAACAACAAAAGCACAAACCACCAGTTGAACTGCGGGAGCCAGTGCCGATGGCAGGTCTGAAAAAAGAAGAGTAATATCCATACTTTCAAGCCCGCAAAATGGCGGCTGCCACCACACCTGCTGTTTCTGTGCGGAGTCGTGTACTGCCCAGCGACACCGGCACAAACTCACAGGAGCAGGCAAGGTCTACTTCCTCTTTGGTGAAATCACCTTCCGGGCCAATCAATACTATTTGCGAAGAAAGGGAACGGTTTACCAGTTCAGACAAATTGCTTTTGGTATCGGGCAGGCAGTGCGCAATAAATTTTTGTTCTGCCTGCCTGCTATCTTCCATCCGCAGCAATTGTTCAAAACCTATTGGCTGATGCAATACGGGTAACCACACCTGTTGTGACTGCAGCAGCGCGCTTACAAGAATATTTTTCATACGCTCTGCCCGAAAATGCTGTTTTTCCGTGCGGTGGCAAAGGAGCGGGATGATGGCAGTAATGCCCAGTTCAGTCGCTTTTTCCATGAACCACTCCAGCCGGTTGGCATTTTTCAGCAATGATATGGCGATGATTGTCCTTCTGGCATCGCGGGGAGTATATTGCCTGTTCAGTACCCTTACGGTGCATTTTTTCCTGTCTGCATTTTCTATGGCGGCCAATACCAGGTTGCCTTGCCCATCGGTTAAATGAACATTGTCGCCGGCTTTCATGCGCAATACACCGATCATATGTTTGGAAGTTTCTTCCTGCAAGCGGATCTCATCTGCCCCTACATCTTCCACATAAAAATATGGTAGCGACATAAATGTATTGTATATACGAAATTATAGTGGTTATGAAAATAAAAAAGCTAAATGGCCAGAAGGTTTACACGTAGCAATATAACCATCCAACCATTTAGCCATTGTATAAAATCATCGGACAATGCTTCTCCTAAAACGGCGCTTCTTCATCTTCACCAAAAGGCATATCGTTCATTTTGCTGCCGGCCTGTATATACAGCCGTGCGCCATCGCCACCACCGGCGCCTTCGGTGGGCAGTGGTTTCCAGTTGCCGCCGCCTAAACCAAATCCGGCGTCGGGTTCATCCATTTCCACAAATTTCTGAATGTGCAGTAATGCGCGAAGCTTCACGGTTTCCAGCGAACCATTACGGTGCTTGGCAATACGCACATGCGTTTCACCTTTATTGCTTTCACCGAATTCATTGGAGGTAATATCGTAATACTCGGGACGGTAAATAAACATTACCATGTCGGCATCCTGTTCAATGGCGCCCGATTCACGAAGGTCGCTGAGCTGCGGCATTTTGTTGCCTTCTTTTCTCGTTTCCACCGCACGGCTCAACTGCGAAAGCGCAATGATTGGTACGTTCAGTTCCTTGGCCAGTTGCTTCAGGTTACGCGATATCTGGCTGATCTCCTGCTCGCGGTTGGTATTTCTTCCTTCACCGCCCCCACTCATCAGCTGCAGATAGTCGATCAGGATCATGCCGATATTATGTTTGTTTTTCAACCGGCGGCATTTGGCGCGCAATTCAAAGATGTTCAGGGCTGCCGTATCATCGATAAAGATCGGCGCCTGGGCCAGTTTCTGAATGCCTTTTGCATACAGTTGCTTCATTTCATGTTCTTCCAGTTTGCCGCGGGCAATTTTTTCCAGCCATATCTCACTCTCGGCCGCGAGTATACGCTGGACCAACTGGCCGGCGCTCATTTCAAGGCTGAAAAAGGCAACCGGTGTAGGCTTGGTAGGGTTGAGTGCAGCGTTCCTGGCGAGGTTCAGCGCAAAGGCCGTTTTACCAACCGCAGGGCGGGCGGCCAGGATAATGAGGTCGGTATTCTGCCAGCCATATGTAACGCGGTCCAGCGAAGGGAACCCGCTGGGCACGCCCGTAATGTCTTCATTACGGTGACGCATATCCTCAATACGCTGTACTGTTTTTACCAGCACACTGTCGATACTGTCGAAATTTTTGCGCAGGTGGTTATTGGTGATTTCAAACAGTTTGCTTTCTGCTTCATCCAGCAAATCGAACACATCGGTGCTGTCTTCGTAAGAATCGCTGATAATTTCACCGCTGATGCGGATCAGTTCGCGCTGAATGAATTTCTGCAAAATTATACGGCTGTGCGCCTCAATATTGGCAGAAGATACTACGGCATTGGTAAGGCGGGTAACATAATAGGGGCCGCCTACCATTTCAAGCTCATTGCGACTTCTGAGTTCTTCCACCACGGTAAGTATGTCTATCGGCTGGTTTTTCTGCTGTAAACTTTGCATGGCCCGGTAAATGCGCTGGTGCGCATCCACATAAAAACATTCGGGTTTGAGAATTTCCACTACGGTGTCAAAGGCACTTTTTTCCAGCATAATGGCGCCCAGTACCGCTTCTTCCAGGTCTTTGGCCTGGGGAGGCACCTTACCATATACCATAGTGCTGAGGTCTATGGAGTTCCTGGTACGTCTTGATTTGCTGCGGTCTTTGTTCAGATTCGTTAGTTCCATTTTTACAGCTACAAAAGGGTTATAACCATTGGTCAAATGGGTTCCAACTGGTTTTTCCGGTAGAAAAGCAACGGAAGGCAGCTTGTTGCCTTATTGGATTTTTTCGCCAACCAATGACTGTGCGGGTTATTTTTTCCTGTGTTACGTATCTGTTACTTCACGGTTAATGGAATGTTACCCCTTTGGTCAGGACGGCGAATATATAGCGGCTTTCAAACCGGAAAGGCTTTTCACTATGGCTATATTTAATCACGTCGAATTCACTGGTTCTTCCACAGTTTTTTTAGCTTATCCACAGTTTTCATACCAGATATTCACAAATTTTAAAAGTTTGGCACCCTAATTCACATAGAAATTCACATTGGTTGTGAGAAAGAAATTTAGTGATAAAATTTGGTAAAAAGAGACATTATTCAAGATGCAGACGGGGCAAGGATTAGAGCCTTGCCAGGGGTAAAAAACCCTTATGGGAGGCAGGTTATAGCCATGCCGGTTGGCTGAATGCCGCATCCTGTCAGGCTTTGCGGCCCTGAGCTTTGCGGATATCCGCTCTCCGCCTGCTTTTCAGCAGCTCCTCCGCGGTTTTAGTGAACAAATCCACCGGTTGTATGGTGTGGGCGCCTCTGTTAATTACCCCCGATCATGCTGCGTTGTTGGTGTAGTAAGATCGCGCTGGCGACCCCGTAGCGGCTATCGTATGGACATATTTCCGGACCACCCCCACCCATTTCCATTCATACTCAACCCCTTTACCCACCGCTGGATAACCTGACCAAAAAAACACGCTTAAATTTCAATAAGTGCCGTAATTTACAAGCCTAATTAGACTCGGTCATGCGCGTTTACCAGCTCAGACACTATGAGGTAATGATGCGGGAAGAAGACTGGGAAGAAGCCCGCCGATTGCTCAGCTACGAACAAATGTGTTACGATTTGCTTACCGTAGAGGCGATCAGTTATTCCCACGCCGTGGAAATTGTGCGGTTAAACAAAGGCAAAGTAGAACAACGCCCGCACCGCATCTACGCTATTCTTTCCGGCTTTTCCATACCGGCTTTTTGCTTTATCATTGGTAAGAACTAATTTCTCTGCCCACTTAATGGAGATTAACTCTACAACGCAGCAATTCCGTTGCTGACTCAACCAGCGTCTCCATTCATGCCTGCACACCACCCCAGCCAATACACTATTGCCCCCACTTTTCTTTTTCCAATATCGAAAAATACCAACTGTAAAAATCCTGATTCGGATTTCCGATCTTTGCCGTCTGCCTGATGCATGGAGTAGTAACCCGGGCAGGCATAAGACCAAATCAATATAACCCAACAAAGATGACGATCTCATACAACTGGCTGCATGAATACCTGCCGGTAAAATTAGAGCCCGAAAGATTAAGCCGCATCCTTACTTCAATAGGACTGGAGGTAGAAAGCCTGGAACATTATGAAAGTTTGAAAGGCGGACTGAAAGGCCTGGTCATTGGTGAAGTGCTGAGTTGCGAAAAACATCCCAATGCCGATAAGCTGTCTGTTACCAAGGTAGATGTTAAGCAGGGCGAGCCGCTCCAGATCGTTTGCGGCGCCCCCAATGTGGCAGCAGGCCAGAAGGTAGTGGTAGCCCTGGTGGGCACTACCATTTACCCTCACAACGGCGAGCCCGTTACCATGAAAGTGGCTAAAATACGTGGCGTGGAAAGCTACGGTATGATCTGCGCCGAAGACGAAATCGGCCTGAGCAACGACCATGCAGGCATTATGGTGCTGCCCGACCATGTAAAGACCGGCACACCTGCAGCGGATTACTTCAAACCCTATACCGACTATATATACGAAATCGGGCTTACTCCCAACCGCATGGATGCCATGAGCCATTTAGGAGTGGCAAGAGATGTGTGCGCCTATCTTTCTCATCACGAACGGAAAAACTATACGGTAAAAACGCCGTTCACGTCCGATTTCAAAACCGATAACAACAATTATCCTATTAACGTTACCATTGAAAATACCAATGCCTGCAAGCGCTATAGCGGCGTAAGCATCACCAATGTTACCGTGAAGGAAAGTCCGCAATGGCTGCAAAACAAACTGCGTGCAATCGGGCAGCGCCCCATCAACAATATTGTAGACATTACCAACTATGTACTGCACGAAACCGGGCAGCCGCTGCATGCCTTTGATGCTGATGCCATCAAGGGCCGCCGCATCATTGTAAAAAATCTTCCCGCAGGCGCCAAATTCGTAACGCTCGACGGCAGGGAAAGAAACATGTACGAGGAAGATTTGATGATCTGCAATGCTGAAGATCCTATGGCTATCGGTGGTGTTTTCGGCGGATTGCACAGCGGCGTTACCAACACTACTACCAATGTTTTCCTCGAAAGCGCCTGGTTCAATCCCGTAGACATCCGTAAAACTTCTTTCCGTCATGGATTGCGCACCGAAGCCGCAACGCATTTTGAAAAGAATATCGATATCAGCAATACGGTAAACGTGCTGAAACGCGCTGCCCTGCTCATTAAGGAACTGGCAGGCGGTGAAATAGCTTCAGCCATTGTAGATGAATACCCCGATCCGGAAAACAAGCCGCAGATAAAACTCACATGGCATTACCTGCGACGACTCAGCGGAAAAAGTTATCATCCCGACGCTGTTAAAAACATATTGACCGGTCTTGGTTTTGAGGTGATCCGCGAAGATGTGGACGCCATACTGGTAGCGCCTCCTTTCAGCAAGCCGGACATTCATTTACCGGCCGATGTGGTGGAAGAAATCATGCGTATTGACGGACTGGACAATATCGAAATCCCGAGCCGCATTACCATTGCTCCTTCCGTAGAAGTGGGCAGGTTAAAACATATGTGTCGCGATAAAGCGGCCAATTACCTGGTAGGTATCGGGTTCAACGAGATCTTTACCAACAGCATAACCAATACCGCCTATTTTTCGGAAGAAGAACTGACCAACAGTGTGCGCCTGCTGAACAATCTCAGCGCCGACCACAATGTGATGCGACCATCAATGTTGCAAACGGGCCTGGAAGCAGTGGCATATAATCTCAACCGTAAAAATGTCGACCTCCGCTTCTTTGAATTCGGCAAAACCTACACTACCGGTGGACCAGGCAAATATGAAGAACATGAACACCTTTGCCTGTACATCACCGGGCAGGTGGCGGACGACAGCTGGAAAGGTAAAGGAGCACCGGCCGACCTGTTTTACCTGAAGGGAGTCGTGGCAAGAATATTGCAGCTTACCGGAGTTGAATATCAAAGCTGGCAGCAGGCCCCGGCACATTTTCTTACCGAAGGTCTTGAAGTGTTGTCTTTAAACAAGAAACCTCTGGTACACCTGGGCGTCGTTGCAGCAAAAGAACTGAAGCGGTTTGATATCAAGCAACCGGTATACTTCGCGGATTTCAACTGGGAACTGGTGCTGGCCCTTGCAGGTAAGAAAGACCTGAAAGTGACAGAAATCCCCAAACAATTACCGGTTCGCCGCGACCTGGCGATGATAGTGCCAAAATCCTTACCCTATGCCGATGTGGAAAGCACTGTGCAAAAGGTAAAGCTCGACAAACTACAGGACATACAATTGTTCGATATTTTTGAAAGCGAAAAATTGGGTCCGGATAAGAAGTCGCTGGCTTTGAGTTTTACTTTTCTCGACAGGGAAAAAACGCCAACAGATAAGGAGATTGATGCCATGATGAACAAGATCATGTTGGCGCTGGAAAAAGAATTGCAGGCTGAGATCAGGAAATAGTTTCGCCGCGGAATTGCAGGGAGTGAATACGCAGCGTTACAGAGATAGAAAGCATTGCGTGCAAAATGAGAGGGCAGATGATGTTGCGGCATGGGTGCTGGCCGTTATAGAAAATACTATGCGCAGCATTGCCGCGAACAGCCAATGAACAGCGCAGTCATCGTCTCATACTGCAAACGCCCGCCACAAGCTGGTAAACCCGGCGGTTTATTGCAGACGAACAGAAACGCCAAATTCGACGGTATGTCACAAGCCAATCAGTTGTGGAACAGCATACAGGATAAGCTGCAGCGTGTGATGCAGCGTTACCATGCGTTGCAGAAGGAAAATGCCCAGTTGACCAGGGAAGTGCAGGCATTGAAAGAAAAAGAAAATGCCCAGGCAAGAAAAATTGGTGAACTGGAGATCAAGCTTGCGGCACTCAAAACAGCAACCGGCCGGCTGAATGAACCGGAGAAAAAGGAGTTAGACAAACGGCTGAATCATTACATCCGGGAAATTGACCGGTGCATTGCGCTGCTGAGTGAGTAAGCTTCATACCCTTTTTACAAGGCGCATCTTCATTTCATCGTCGCCCTGTGACAGTTCCAGGGTATAAACGCCGTAAGGCAAATCATTCAAACCTTTCCAGGTTACGGTATTGTTCCCTTGCGGAACGTTGGCTTCGAGGCGGCTGCATTCGCATCCTTTTTCATCGCGTAAGATGGCCCTCAGGCTGGAACGAAGCGGAGCTACCAATTCTAATGTCAATGCGTCAATAAAGACAGGTGACTTGATTTTGGCGAACATGTTAATCGTTTGGTTTTGGTGTGTAATCATAGAATACAAAATTGCCCTAACCATCCAAAACGATCCCTGAAGTCCAATTATCCGTGTGTGAGTTGTGTGTGGATAAATTTAGAACAAGCTTTTCAAATTAGCAAGCGATGGAACAATTAATTCCTATAAATGTTTTGATCGGCGACCGCACCTATCGCATCCGTATAGCCCCTTCCGACGAAGAAATCGTAAGAAAAACACTTAAACTTATCAACGATAAGATATTGGAGTTTAAAACCCAGTTTGCCGGCAAAGACATGCAGGACTACATTGCCATGGTGGTACTGTGGTTTGCCACACAACAGCAATCGGGAAACAACGAAGCAATAATCCCGGGCGAACATGAAGAACAGCTCCGGACCATGGAAAAGCTGCTGGACCGGATGCTGCAGGACTAAGGTTCAGGATTACCGCTGCAAGGTTACAAGACACGAGGCAGCCCCCGGACCTGTGCCGGTGTAATCTGTCCCCGTAACCCCTAACCTGTTCATTTCTACCAAATCTACACTCCTCTTTTTTCTGTATTTTCGCCCAATTATACTCTCACTATGGCTACTTTATATAACATAGAGAGGATTGATATTATGGTAGAACAATTTAAATCTGTAAAACACAATGGATCAGAACACTTTAGCTTATATAATAGGCGGCGTTGCACTGCTTATCGGCATAATAGCGGGTAAGTTCATCTTCGCAAAAAATACCCGGAAAAAAATTGAAGAAGCGGAACAACAGGCAAGAAAGATAGTATCAGACGCAGAGGCAAAGGCAGAAACGATCAAACAACAAAAGCAATTAGAAGCCAAAGAAAAATTCCTTCAACTAAAGGCAGAGCATGATAAAGAGGTATTGGAACGGAACCGGAAACTGAGCGATTCGGAAAACAGGGTAAGACAGAAAGAACAAACCATCAACCAGAAACTGGAACAATTAGAAAAGCAGATCAAGGAAAATGATGCGATAAAGGAAAACCTGAACAGGCAGATCGAGGTAGTAAACCTGAAACGCACCGAACTCGAAAAACACCAGGAAGAGCATATCCGCCGCCTGGAAAAAATTGCAGGGCTGACCGCAGAAGAGGCAAAAAAGCAACTGATTGAAAGCCTGAAGCAGGAAGCCCACACCCAGGCGCTGAGCATGCAGCAGGAAATTATTGATGAGGCCCGGCAAAAAGCCAATAAGGAAGCCCGCAAAATCATCATCCAGACCATCCAACGTACCGCAGCCGAGCAGGCTATTGAAAACTCCATTACCGTATTTAACCTGGAAAGCGACGAAATCAAGGGCCAGATCATTGGCCGCGAAGGCAGAAACATCCGCGCTATTGAAGCCGCTACCGGTGTAGACCTCATTGTAGACGATACCCCGGAAGCCATTATCCTGTCTTCCTTTGACCCGCTGCGTCGCGAAATTGCCCGCCTGAGCCTGCAAAGACTGGTGGCAGACGGCCGTATTCACCCTGCCCGTATTGAGGAAGTAGTGGAAAAAACCCGCCGGCAGATCGAGGAGCAGGTAATGGAAATCGGCGAACGTACGGTTATCGAATTAGGCATCCACGGCCTACATAAGGAACTGGTGCGCATAGTAGGCAAAATGCGCTTCCGCTCTTCGTACGGCCAGAACCTGCTCATGCACAGCCGCGAAGTTGCGAATCTCTGCGCCATCATGGCGGCTGAGCTGGGACTCAATCCCAAACTGGCCAAACGCGCCGGTCTCCTGCACGATATAGGCAAAGTGCCTGATGAAGAAACAGAACTGAGCCATGCCATTCTGGGGGCCAAACTGGCAGAAAAATATGGTGAGAACCCCGCTGTAGTAAACGCTATCGGCGCCCACCACGATGAAATGGAAATGCAATACGTGATTTCTCCCATTGTACAGGCCTGCGACGCCATCAGCGGCGCCCGTCCCGGCGCCCGCAGGGAGATCATGCAGCAATACCTGCAGCGTATCAAGGAACTGGAAAACCTGGCTATGTCGTACCAGGGCGTGGAAAAAGCCTATGCCATCCAGGCCGGCCGCGAACTGCGCGTGATTGTGGAAGCAGAGAAGGTAACCGACGCCGACTCCGACAAGCTGTCTTTTGATATCGCTCAAAAAATCATGACCGAAATGACCTATCCGGGTCAGATTAAAGTGACGGTAATCCGCGAAAAACGCGCTGTAAACGTAGCCAAATAAGAAGCACTATAAAGGAACAAGGATGGAAAAAGCCACCAATTCCGGCCTCTCCTTCCTTGTTCTTCCTTCTTCCTGCAAAAAAAGTCATCCCCCGACCTTAGAAATTCCAAACAATTCACCTACCTTTGCCACCCGCTAAAATGGAATGTCATGAATGCAGTTCAATATGTACATGAGCAGTTGACAGGTAAAAAAGAGTTTCCGAAGTTTAAAGCCGGTGACAACATTACCGTTAATTATAAGATCATTGAAGGTGGTAAAGAGCGTATCCAGAGCTTCCGTGGCGATGTGATCAAACGCCAGGGAACCGGCCATACCGCCACTTTTACCGTGCGCAAAATCTCTGATGGGGTGGGTGTGGAAAGAACTTTTCCGCTGTATTCGCCCAATATCGACTCTATTGACCTGAACAAAACCGGCCGTGTACGTCGCGCCCGCCTGTACTATCTCCGCGAAAGGAGCGGTAAAAGCGCCCGTATCAAGGAAAAAAGGAATATCGGGCACACATCAGAAGTGGCTCAATAAAAATATTTCGCTAAAAGCTTGTAAATGCAAAACCCGGTACAATACCGGGTTTTATTTTGCGTTCTTGCAGGCAAACCCCGTCCTGATATTTCAAGTCAGTTTAACCTTAAAAATCCGAAACTTGTATCCAGAAGCCCGTAACCCGAAAACCGCACCTCTTTTGCACTTTTTACCTGGTAAATACTGTAAATTCGCAATTCAACTATAAAAACATAAATCATGTGTAGCACTGTGTTGTTTATTTCAATGCCTGGTGGGACTGAATGGGTTCTGATTGTGTTAGCAATTTTGATTCTTTTCGGAGGCCGCAAAATTCCCGAATTTATGCGCGGTATCGGAAAGGGTATCCGTGAGTTTAATGATGCGAAAAACAATGTGAAGAAGGAAATTGAAGAGGGTATGAACGAAAAAGATAAGCAAACGACTTCTTCGACTGCACAATAACGATAGTTCAGTTTTCTTCATTTCTCTAACCGCAGTTTTTTTCAAAGCCGCAAACGGAATTGTTCAAATACGATTCAATAGCCCAATATCATGCTGCCCTGGAGAGTGATGCTGCTTCGTGTGTGGAAGCGGTTCAGTATTACCTGCACCGTATTGAAAAAAACAGGCATCTCAATGCATTCTTACAGGTATACGCAGAAGAAGCGTTGGAACGGGCCCGAGTGCTCGATGCTTCGCGCAAGGCCGGCAAAAAACCCGGAAAGCTGCATGGCGTAGTGGTAGCACTGAAAGATGTGATCAGCTACAAAGACCATCCGCTCACCGCTTCTTCGCGCATCCTGGAAAATTTCTCCCCTATTTATAATGCTACAGCTGTAGAAAAACTGCTGGCCGAAGAAGCCATCATCATTGGCAATACCAATTGCGATGAATTTGCCATGGGCTCTACCAACGAGAACTCGGCCTGGGGGCCCGTGTTGAATGCCCGCGACACCTCCCGGGTGCCGGGCGGTTCGTCCGGAGGCGCTGCCGTGGCCGTACAGGCAGGCCTGTGTATGGTGAGTCTCGGTACCGATACCGGCGGTTCCGTGCGCCAGCCGGCCGATTTCTGCGGCGTGGTGGGCCTGAAACCTACCTACGGACGCATTTCCCGCTATGGCGTGATTGCCTATGCCTCTTCCTTTGACCAGATTGGTATTTTCGGCAATAATGTGCCCGATGTAGCCCGCGTGCTGGAAGTAATTGCCGGCCCCGATGCCTACGACAGCACGGCCGCCCAGGTGCCGGTAGACGCCTATGCAGCCGGCCTCGAGCAGGCTCCCGGCAAATTGCGTATTGCCTATTTTCCCGAGGCCCTCGACAGCCCGGCATTAGACCCGGAAATTGCCGCGGCCATCAAAGGATTGATAGAAGACCTGCGTACAGCAGGGCACGAAGTAGCGCCCGTAAGCTTCGAATACCTCGATTATATCGTTCCTGCCTACTATATTCTCACCACTGCCGAAGCCTCTTCCAACCTCGCCCGATACGACGGAGTACGGTACGGATCGCGGTTCTCAGGGGCCGAAAGCGACAATGTGGAAAAAAAATCTTTTCTGACGGATTTTTACCGGGAAACCCGATCTGCCGGATTTGGCAAAGAGGTAAAAAGACGGATCATGCTGGGCACTTTTGTCCTGAGCGCGGGATATTACGATGCGTATTTTACGAAGGCTCAGCAGGTGCGCCGGCTCCTGGTGGAAAAAACCAAACTGGTTTTCAACAGCTTTGATATTATCATTCTTCCTACTGCTCCCAGCACTGCCTTCAAAACAGGTGAAAAGATGGAAGATCCCATTTCCATGTACCTGGCTGACATTTTTACAGTTTTTGCGAACTTAACAGGCCTTCCGGCCATTTCCCTCCCGCTTTTTTGGCACAGTAATGGCATGCCTTTTAGCCTGCAGATTATGACAAACCAATTCCGCGAATTATCTTTACTGCGGATATCCCACCAGTGGATACAACAGTATAGTGTCGCCGGCATTCATGAAAAGCCCTAATATCCGACCACCGGTTTGCTGTACTGCACTTCTCTTCCAACTCATCCTATAAAAAACATCATCCGTTTTAATCCATACCTGTAGGGTCGGCATTGTTGTGCTAAATAAACGATGATGAAACGAAAGCTGTTTTTATTTGCCTGCATTCTGTGCATTGGTTGGCTGTGTATGTCGTACAAATCGGTAAGCAAAACTTCCTATAGGTACGACGGCTATGGCAAGAGCAAAAAGGCAAAAAAGTTCATTCTTACTGATGTGATGATGCTGCCCGGCAAGGTGGCTGATTCCGCAAACCCCCAGTCTCAGTTCACTAACCTGTTCGAAAACAATGCGAACGGTATCAGGCTGAACCCCCGTGCTGTTACTTTTGTTCAGGATTACATGGAGAAAAACAGCGAAGAGCTGCTCAAAATGAAGCGCTGGGCGCAACCTTACTTCAATTTAATAGACAACATTTTACAGAAGTACGGTTTACCCACTGAATTGAAGTACCTGGCCGTGATTGAATCACAGCTCAAGCGTACAGCAGTATCCTGGGCAGGCGCCGTTGGCCCCTGGCAGCTGATGCCGGAAACAGCCCGCATCCTGGGTCTCAAGGTCACCAAAACGCGCGATGAACGCACCGATTTCTACAAGAGCACCCATGCTGCGGCCAAATACCTCCGCGACCTCTATAATGAGTTCAACGACTGGCTGCTGGTAATTGCCGCTTATAATGGTGGCCCGGCCAACGTATACAGCGCCATCCGGAAAAGTGGCGGCAGCCGCAATTTCTGGGACATCCAGTATTACCTGCCGGCCGAATCGCGTAACCACGTGAAGAAGTTTATCGGCACGCATTATATATTCGAAGGCCAGGGCAGCGTTACCACCCTTACACGCGCCGAAGCAGAAGAACAAATTGGCGTTACCGCCACTTACCTGCTGAACCGCCGCATTACCACCGAGGAAAATAACAATGCCCGGAGCGTAATCGTATCCGGTAAGTACTTCTCGGAAGCCATTGCCCGTCATATTATGATGGACATGAGCGACTTTGAGCGGTACAACCCGGACTTCGACAAGAAAATGGCCAGCGCCAACAATGTGTATGAACTGAAGCTGCCGGCCGATAAAATGGAACTGTTCAACGCCAACAAGTATATCATTCTGAACGAATCAGTGCAGCTGCTGCTCAACAGCGCCACTGCTTCTTCCAAATAATGAATATAGCTATTGATAGTGAGTGGTGAGTAGTAAATGATGCATTTACTATTTGCCACTCACTACTTTTTTCATGGCAGCGGCTTTCAACAAACATTCTTCATATTCCATTTCAGGGTCGCTGTACCAGGTGATGCCGGAGCCTGCGAGGTAAGAGAGGTATTGGCGGGAAGCATTGTACATAATGCTCCTGATCACTACGTTAAAATCAAAATCTCCATCGGGAGTTATATAACCAACGGCCCCGGAGTAAATGCCCCGGCGGGTTTTCTCATATTGCTCGATCAATTCCATTACCCGTTTTTTGGGCGCACCGGTCATGGACCCCATCGGAAATGTAGCCCTGATGGCATCCACCAGATGCAAACCAGGCCTTATGGCGCCGCTTACGGTAGATACCATCTGGTGTACATTCGGAAAGCTGTAAATGCCAAACAGTTCATCTACCTGCACCGAACCTTCCACACACACTTTCGACAGGTCGTTGCGCACCAGGTCTACTACCATTACATTTTCAGAACGGTCCTTGGCGCTGTTATATAGCAATTCCTTGTACCGGGTATCTTCACTTTCACTGGAAGTACTGCGCTGCCAGGTCCCTTTCATGGGTTGGGAATACAATTGATTGCCTGCTTTCTTCAGGTAGCGCTCCGGACTGGCGCATAACAAAAATTTGTCGTTGAGTTTGTAAAAGGCGGCAAAAGGATTGGGAGCAGCAGCAGCCAGCGCCTGCCAGGTATAAACCGGATCAATAACCGAATTTGCTGCATACAGCTCCTGGCAGAAATTGATTTCATAACAATCCCCCCTTAGTATATGCTGCCGGAGCAAGGCAACCACCTCTATGTATTCCTGCTTTGTCATGCGGTGGCGAATGGTGAGGCATTGATTGGATGCAGTTGTTTCCGGAAGCGGCATGCCGCATATCTCCTGGTAAATGGAAGCGTGATCTGCTTTTGCGCCAATCAGTATTTCAGTGGCAGTGAGCTGAACAATAATTTCCGGGACGAAAAAAAACAGGTCAGGGAAATTGATGTAATCGGGCAGGCCACTGTGCAAAGGCTCCAGTTCATTTTTAAGGTCGTAGCCAAAATGCCCGAACAGCCAGTCGTGCCGGGTGTCGTAAAATCGTTTCAGCTGATCGAATGCATTGCCGGCGGCAGCGGAGAGGATATGAGAAGCGCCGGCGGCCAGCAGGCATTCATACTGGTGGTGGGGGAGATTGTATTGTTGGTTATCCAGCAAACAACAAATGTTGAACCGGTTAGCCCAATTCAACATTTGTAACTTAGTTTGCCTTAAATCAGTTATGGGGAATGATACGAAATGTCTGCTCACATTCGCTGTAAGGTGAACGGGTACAGGCATTCGTTAAAAATCGTCCTCTTCATCATCAAATCCGGAGTCGTTAAACAGATCGAGGTCTTTGAATTCATCATCAAAGCCCAGATCGTCATCATCATCTTTACCCTTTTTCCCTCCGGCTTTCTTAACCTTGGATTTGGGAAGATCGAACTCTTCGAAATCCGGATCCCAGTCGTCCTCTTCTTCCGGTTTATCCCAATCATCTACCTCGTCGTCATCATAATCATCATCATCGTCATCATCATCCACTGCTTTTTTGGAAGAAGCCTTGGCTTTGCCTACAGCCTTCGGTGATTCTACTTCATCCTCAAAGTCATCCTCCTCCTCATCACCTTCCTCTTGCTTCTTTGATTTTGATGAGCCTTTCTTAGGAGTTTCCTTAGAAGACTTTGGTGCAGAGTTTCTACCGGTCTTGTTTTCCTTGTTAGATTTTGCTGCCATAGTCTGGTAAGATTGTATTGTAAAATTTGTGCGAAGTTTTTAATTCGCCAAATTTTATAAAAAAAAAATTTGCCTCCAACACGGGCTAAGAAAACTACTGAATTTTTATCAATTGTTCGCGTCCCGGACCGTTGGAAATATAATTTATAGCAACTCCCAGATATTGATTAATGAACGATATATAGGGCTTCATTTCTTCGGGCAATTCAGCTGCTGAACGGAGTCCCGATGTGTCTTTTTTCCAGCCTTTAAACGACTTCCATTCGGGCTCAATCTTGACCCTGGTCATCTGGAAGGGAACTGTTTCGGTTTTCTTACCGTTTACCTGGTAAGCAGTACATACTTTTAATTCGTCAAAGGCGTCCAGCACGTCAGCTTTGGTCATCACGAGTTTGGTTACGCCATTCACCATACAGGCGAATTTAAGCGCCACCAGATCGATCCAGCCGCAACGTCTCGGCCTGCCGGTGGTAGCACCAAATTCCGCGCCTATCCGGCGTAATTCTTCCCCCATGGCATCGTCCAGTTCCGTAGGAAAAGGGCCACTGCCTACGCGGGTGCAATAGGCTTTGGTAACGCCAATTACCTCCCTGATTTTCTGCGGCGCTACACCGAGACCGGTACAAACACCGGCAGAAATGGTATTGGAAGAGGTCACAAAGGGGAAGGTACCGAAGTCCACATCAAGCATGCTGCCCTGGGCCCCTTCTGCCATTACCTTTTTACCCTCCCGTATTTTTTCATTGATGAAATATTCCCCGGGAACGATCTTGAACTGGCGAATGAATTCAATAGCCTCAAAGAATTCTTCTTCCCAGGCAGTGATATCTTCATTGAAATTGAAGTTGTCCAACAGTTTCTGATGCTTTAACCGGAGCTTGATATACTGGGTGGTGAAGTTCTTGTCCAGGATATCTCCTACCCGCAAACCATTGCGACCAGTTTTATCCATATAGGCCGGTCCGATCCCTTTCAGGGTAGAACCAATTTTTTCCTGGCCTTTTGCTATTTCCGATGCCTTGTCGAGCGCCCGGTGCGTAGGCAGGATCAGGTGGGTACGTTCTGATATATACAGGTTCTTTTTATAGTCAATACCAAAGGCCTGCACTTTTTCACACTCGCTTTTGAGCGTTACGGCATCCAGTACCACCCCATTGCCAATGAGGTTAATTGTTTTTTCGTGGAAAATGCCCGAGGGGATCTGGTGCAATACTACTTTCTTGTCTTTCACATAGAGGGTATGACCGGCATTGGGGCCACCCTGAAAGCGGGCGATGACATCATAATCAGGAGCAAAATAGTCTACAATTTTTCCTTTTCCTTCATCGCCCCATTGCAGACCTAATAATACATCAACCATTATAAAAGTTTGAATGATTTACGCAGAAGCGGGGGCAAAAATAGGTGAAAATTGGGTGGGGGAAAGGGGCTGGAATCAGCTTTTTATACAAAATTTCTTTATTAACACCATTAAATGACGCGCCAGGTTTGCTACTTCTACCGGATGCCTGTAATTAATATACCGGGCATTGCAGGACATGTCGTACAAGCGTTGATAATCTGATGCAATATCCGGACAAAATCTGAATGCCAATTCCCCAAGCAATTTATGCCTGCTGGCTTCGCCCCCTTTAAAAATTTGATACTGGTATATGTTTTCAAACGCCAATGCTGCGCCCTGTTTTGCACATACCATGAAAGGGAATATTTTATTTCATACAAAATGCAGCGAAGTATAAAATGCTGTAGTAATAACCCAATCAGCAAAATTGGACCTTAGTGAGAGATAATTACATACCTCTTCATTGTGCAGTGCATGGTTGAGTACCTCAGTGTTTTTTCTCATACCTCAAGAAAAACCCATCAGCAGCGAGAAGTTCTTCAACTGGTTTGGGGCTGTTATGCGTGAAGGAAAAATTAATGTCAAAATTTTCTCTTTGAACTTTATTCTTTATTTCGTTTGCCAGGATATAGATTTCTTTGAATTTATCCGACACATATTCCTTTAGATCAGCCACCAAAAGCGCAGTAAAAGACGATACATTTTCTGCCCGCAAATGAATAGCCAACAGATTTATATTTTTTATACGGCTTAATGCAAAATTTTCCTCCGCAGCCTGCGTTGCCTTTAGTATATTATCACGCAGTTTTTCCCGCATGATTCTTTTTTCTTCATTTCTTCCTGCTTCCGTTCCTTGAAGGTAGGCATCAATTAATATGAATAATGTGCATAACAGTAATGGACAAATGCAAAAATACTTCACAGGCATCCCATTCCCATGAGAAAAAACTTATTTTTTTCGTGAAAATTCCCTGGGAGATTGTTTGAAAAAACTGCCGCAATGCATCATCAGGCCGACTCGGTATCATACCGGTCTACCGTTTCTATACCAGAGAGTTTCTTGAGGCGGTTCACCAGTTCGTCCAGTTCCTCCTTATCGTGCACATATACACGAATATTTCCATGGAACAGGCCCTCGCTGGCTTCAATCGTCATGGCCGCGATATTGATCTTCATTTCACCGGAAATAAGATTGGTGATTTTGTGAATCACGCCCACATCATCCAGTCCCACAATCTTTAAACCAGTGAGGAAGGATATTTCCTTGTTCTTCGCCCATTTTGTTTTTACTACGCGGTGGCCATAGTTCGACAGCAACTTGGCGGCATTGGGACAATTGGTGCGGTGGATGGTAAGCCCCTTGCCGGTGCTTACAAACCCAAATACATCATCGCCGGGAATGGGCTTACAACAATTGGCCAGTGTGTATACTATCTTGTCGCTGCTTTCACCAAAGATGATGAGTTCGGCGTCTTTCCTGGGCAGCGTGGATTCGGTTTTGATTTCCACCGGCGGACGTACAGGTTTGGGCGCTTCCAGTTTGTCGCCCAGCAGGTGAAAGTCTTTCAGTTCCTTCAGGTCAATTTGCTTTACCGATATCTGGTAATACAAATCCAGCGGAGAATTGAGCTTGTAAAAAGCCGTGAGCACATCCACATTGTGCTGATTGAACGCGGCTCCCATGTGCTCCAGTTTCCGCTGCAGGATATACTTCCCTTCATCGGCCACTTTTCGCTTTTCCTCCTTCAGCGCATCCTTGATCTTGCTTTTGGCCTTGGCCGTAACAACAATATTCAGCCAGTCTTCGCTGGGTTTTTGTTTGGCAGAAGTAATGATTTCCACCTGGTCGCCGCTGCGCAGTTTATGGCTGATGGGCACGAGTTTGTGGTTCACCTTGGCGCCGATACATTGCGACCCGATGGCGCTGTGAATGGCAAAGGCAAAGTCAAGCGCGGTGGAATCCACCGGCAGCATTTTTACATCGCCTTTGGGCGTATACACGTAGATTTCTTCGGCAAGAAAACTGGTTTTGAAGTCCTGCAGAAAGTCAATGGAATCGCTGTCCTGTGCATTCAGCACTTCGCGGATTTGCTGGAACCATTTATCGAAACGGCTTTCTTCGGGCGTGCCTTCCTTGTATTTCCAGTGGGCAGCCAGACCTTTTTCGGCAATTTCGTTCATGCGCCGCGTACGGATCTGCACTTCCACCCATTTTCCCTGCGGGCCCATTACGGTAGTATGCAGGGCCTCATATCCATTCGACTTGGGATTGCTCAGCCAGTCGCGCAGGCGTTCCGGCGCAGGGGTATACTCATCGGTTATGAAGGAATACACTTTCCAGCAGGCTTCTTTTTCCTGTTCCGGCGGAACATTCAATATTACCCGAATGGCAAAAAGGTCGTACACTTCTTCAAAAGCGACGCCCTTCTTTTTCATTTTATTCCAGATGGAGTGGATGCTTTTTGGCCGGCCGTATATTTCAAAATCGAAGTTGTTCTTTTCCAGTTTTTCCCGGATCGGTTTGATGAATTCGTTGATATACCTTGAGCGTTCCCGTTTGGTTTCGGCCAGTTTACGCGCTATTTCGCGATAAGCCTCGGGTTCCAAGTATTTCATGGAAAGGTCTTCCAGCTCCGTTTTGATGTTATACAGGCCCATCCTGTGCGCCAGGGGGGCATAAATGTATACCGTTTCTGAAGAGACCTTCAGCTGCTTTTCCCGCTTCATGCTGTCGAGCGTGCGCATGTTATGCAAGCGGTCGGCCAGCTTGATAAGAATGACGCGGGGATCATCTGTAAGGGTAAGCAGTATTTTTTTGAAGTTTTCTGCCTGTTGCGAGGCATTGACGTCTATGATGTTGGAAATTTTGGTAAGCCCGTCCACTATACGGGCAATCTCGCTGCCGAATTCCCTTTCAATGTCTTCGAGGGTAACATCTGTATCTTCTACGGTATCGTGCAAAAGGGAACATATGGTGGAGCGAACGCCCAGGCCAATTTCTTCCACACAAATGCGCGCCACTGCCAGCGGATGAAGAATATAAGGTTCCCCGCTTTTACGGCGCATGGTTTTGTGGGCCTCGGCCGCCATTTCAAAGGCACGGCGTATCAACTCTTTATCACCGGGCTTCAATTTGGGTTTCAGCACACGTAACAAGGCTCTGTATTCACGGAGTATCAGCTTCTTCTCCTGCTCTTCATTAAGATTATACTTCGGTATCGCTGCTACTGAATCCATCGTCTGCTAATTTACACAAAAATGACCTACTTTTGCAGGCCTTCGGGTTTGAGGTTTGCGGGTACAAGTTACAGGTTATGAAACCATCTTTAACCAGTTGCAACCCGGAACATGACCCCTGTAATGAACTAACTGCGCATGTGGCGTAATTGGTAGCCGCGCCAGACTTAGGATCTGGTGGAGCAATCCGTGGGGGTTCGAGTCCCTCCATGCGCACTTAAAGAAACAGTTGTATTATTCAGCTGTTCAACACAGGTTTTACTGAATATCCCGGCAAGATGTTTTGTCTAATGCCATTTCCCACTAATTCCTGCTTTGCCTGAAATCGTGTTCTTCCTGGAACAGGATTTTTTATAAGCATCTACACACTGTACATCGAAAGATTTACCTGAAACAGGATTTCAATAGCACCTGTGTTCCCTTCTTCTTCAACGAAAAATTTATGCCCGGTAGCATTTTGTAAGCGGGCGAACACAGCCAGATAGAGTTTCAATGCCCCACTGTGTACACAGAAAAATTCAATAACCTTAGCTAAATCAAAAAAACGAATGGCACCCGCATCGCTTTCTTCTACAACCAAAAATTGATGCCGGTAGCGTAAGCATGCCCCGAACCACGAATTGCAAAGCTTTATTGTGTACGCAGCAAAGCAACTGCTGCATGCCATCCAATGAAGCCTATTGTACCACGTCATTGAGAAACTGTTCGCACCGCCTGCTCAAAAATAGCAGCCCCCCTGCCGCCCGCACATTGATCTTTTTTCCCCGCAATCGTCTTAACTTGAGTAAGCGTAACAGCACAAGGAACTAAAACCATTGTGTTATGAAAACCTTGCTCGTTCCCACCGATTTTTCGCCGGCGGGTCGAAACGCCACCGATTATGCCGCAGCACTTGCCCGCCATTTTTCCGCCAAACTGGTGCTCTTTCATGCTTACATGGTGCCCACGCCGGTAAGCGAAGTGCCCTATGCCATGGCAACAGTGGAAGATTTGCAGCAACAACACGAAGCAGATATACGGAAAGAAGCCAATTACCTTTTCGAAAAATACGGCATCCAGGCCGAATGGCTCGTGCGGATCGGGGTGGCTTCCGATGAAGTGCGCGAATTGTGCAGGGAAAAGAATGCCGACCTGGTGATCATGGGCATGAAAGGCGCCGGCGGACTGGAAAAGATCATCGGCAGTACAACGATCAGCATTATACGAAAATTACATACACCCGTACTGGTAGTTCCGGGCGATGCCCGCTATAGTCCCATTACAGATATTGTGTACGCCAGCGACTTCAGCTACAACACATCGGTACAACTTTTCCGGCCATTGCTTGCAATCGCAAAACAATACGGCGCAAAAATTCATATCCTGAATATTACCAAATCACCCGAAAAAATGGCCGATGTGGAAATTGCCGGAAAGCAGCATACAGAGCATATTTTTGAGGGTCTTGATCACGACTATGTTGCAATCATAAGTGATCATGTAACCAAAAGCATCAGCGATTATGTGCACCAGAAGCCGGCGCAGTTACTGGCGATGGTGGCCCATAAACATACTTTCTTCGAACGCATTTTTTCCCGCGATCATACCAAAGCAATGGCTTATGAAACCCATATCCCATTGCTGATTCTGCAGGGTAAATAGGACGGGCCTGTCAGAGGTCTTTTTTGTCTGTGCCCACATGCAGGGCAGGCCAAACTATTTTCAGGTGAGCGTTTCTGTCAGCTTTCTAAAGTTGCACAATTATCCTGTTCGGCCAATCCGAAATGTGGACCAGCGGCATGGCGTGAAGAAAATTTTTCAGTACTGGTAAATGAAAGCAGGATAACAGCCACCCTGACGGCTAATTTTTTGCCGTTAACGTTGACTGGCAATTAACAGGTTCAGATCTGTATACTTGAGATCGAAGCGTTGACTGAGGTGAAAATTGGTAAGTGCGCCTTTGAAAAGATAAATACCACTGCGCAGATGCACCTTGTGCCATACCAGGTTTTCAAAGCCTCCCTCTTCACCGGCTTCCAGCAACAGCGGCATCAATACGTTGCTGATGGCTTGTGAAGCAGTGCGGGCAAACCCCGAGGGAATATTAGGCACGCAATAATGGATCACACCATATTTCATGAAGATCGGTTGCTCGTGACTGGTAATTTCCGAGGTTTCAAAACAACCGCCGCGGTCGATACTAACGTCAATGATCACACTGCCGGGGCGCATATTGCTCACCATTTCTTCCGTAACCACCACGGGCGTACGGCCGGTAGAAGAAGCCAGTGCGCCAACTGCCACTTCGCAGGTCTTGAGTTGCTTGGCCAGAATGCGCGGCTCCATTACAGAAGTCCACATGCGCTGGCCTATATTATTCTGTAGCCGTTTTAACCGGTAAACACTGTTGTCGAACACCTTTACGGAGGCGCCAAGGGCTAATGCCGCACGGGCAGCAAATTCGCCCACAATGCCAGCACCCAGGATAATAACCTTGGTTGGCGGAATACCGGAGATGCCGCCCAGCAGCACACCTTTTCCATGATTGGCAGAACTGAGGTATTGCGCAGCAATGAGCATTACGGCGCTGCCGGCAATTTCACTCATGCTACGAACGATGGGAAGGCTATCGCTGTCGTCTTTCAGATTTTCAAAGGAAATGGCAGTAATGCGTTTCTCCATCATCCGCTGCAGCAGTTCGGCCTTCATGGCGGAAAGGTGTATGGGAGAAATGATTACCTGGTTAAACTGGAGATAAGGAAGGTCTTCTTCCACCACCGGCGCACTTTTTACCAGTATGGGCGCTTTATATACTTCGGCCTTATCGTACACGATCCTGGCCCCCGCCTCGCTATAATCGCGATTGCGGAAATGGGCCGCCTCGCCGGCATTGTTTTCAATAACTACTTCATGCCCGTTGCTTACCAGTACACCCACCGCATCGGGCGTGAGCGCAATACGGTTTTCCTGGAATGCCGTTTCCCTGGGAATACCAATGTGCAACTGTGCCCCTTTCGGTTTAATATCCAGCGTTTCCTCCAGGGTTTCATAACTAAAAGAGGTGCTGATGATTGGTTTCTGTTGGGACATGAATGTAACTGAGTTTAAAGAGTATGGAACACCGGGCCCGGTGTTCTGCTGTTCATATGCATTCCGGAAATGGCGCCACAATTTACAACTTTTCGTCTATTGCGGTGAAAGTCAATATCCGACGAAAATGTGACAAACGGATAATGGGAAAATTTCACAGCCTGAGGAGCGCCTTCCCTGCGCTGTGCTGATGCCATTCCCATCCTGCAGAATACTATCAGGGCCAGTACAACCGGCAGCTATGGCAGGGATGCAATTCTTACCCTGTAGCAACGATACCACGGTCAGTACAGCGCGCCGCTGTAGCAGGGATGCAATTTCTACCCGATAGCAATGGAACGCGTATGGGCATCCACAGCTGTAATACGTACAGGAACAGTACCCTCCGGTAACAGCCCGGCCGCTTTTTCGGGCCACTCCACCAGGCATATCTGACCCGAATAGAGGCAGTCTTCCACGCCCGCACGTACTGCATCTTCTTCACTGTTGAGCCGGTATAAATCCATATGAAAAATGGTGCCGCCGGGCCAGGCATATTCATTGATAATCGAAAAGGTGGGACTGGTGATGGCATCCGTTACGCCTTTCTCTTCGCAAAGGCTTTTGATGAAAGTGGTTTTACCCGCGCCCATCGGGCCGTAAAAGGCAAACACTTTATGCCGGGCATTATGCTGCCAGAAAGCATGGGCAGCTTCCCTGATGGTATCGAGGGTAAATGTTAATTCCATGGGCTCAAAAGTTTAAGTCTCCACCAGCTTTGCAATGTCGATGTTTAAGTAAAACTTAATTCCAGGAGCGCAAAAATATTGCGGTTTGCCTGAAACCGGCCGGTTAAAGATACAAGTCTGCTGATCTGCAGTGACTTTCGATACTATAACCCTGTTATTTTAATCTTTTGCGGCTTTACAATCCATTGCCCCTGCTCCATTTTGCAACAACGTGTACATATTAGTTGTTGGTGGGTAAAGCGTTGTAGCTGCTGATCGGTAAATTTGCCTTTGGACAAACTATGGAACCAACAAAGAAAAAAGTCACCTGGAAGGTAGACGGCATGACCTGCTCCAACTGTGCCCTCACCATACAACAATACCTGAAAGGAGAAGGCATGCTCGACATAAAAGTAGACCTGCTGGGCGGGGATGTGAGCTTTGATCTTTCAGGCAACAAAAACGAAAGCCAGATCATCAAGGGAATCGAATCACTGGGGTATACCGTGCAAACGGGAGAACCGGCATTGCAGCCGAAGCGGCGCAGGTGGTTTACCACACACAAACAACGCTTCCTGTTTTGCCTGGTCTTTACCCTTCCGCTGATGCTCCACATGTTTGACCGGTGGATACATATCCACTGGCTGATGAATCCATGGGTACAACTGGGCCTTACGATTCCTGTGTATGTAGTGGGTATGGATTTCTTTGGACGCAGCGCCCTTAAAAGCATCCGCAACGGAATGCCCAATATGAATGTGCTGGTGGCTTTGGGCGCCACAGCTGCTTTTATATATAGCCTGACCGGCGCCTTGCTGCAGCTTGGCGAAAATTACTTATTCTTTGAAACCACCGCTTCTATCCTGACACTGGTATTCCTGGGTAATTACCTGGAAGACGCCTCCATTCAATCTACCCAGCGCGAACTCAACAAACTGGCCCGCTCCCAGAAAGTGATGGCCAATATGATTGCGTTTGATGAAAATCACCAGGAAGTTATTCTCCCCGTAGAAAATACAGCGCTTCGTTCCGGCGATCTCATATTGATCAAAAGCGGTGAACAGGTTCCCGCCGACTGCAAAATTTTATGGGGCGAAGCCACCATGAATGAATCCATCATTACCGGCGAAAGCCTTCCCATTACCCGCAAGGCTAAAGATATATTGATTGGTGGCAGCCTGGTAACAGACGGCACGGTAAAGGCACAGGTCACCGCCGAAGCCAAAGACTCCGTGCTGGCCAACATTATCAACCTGGTAAAACGTGCACAGGCTGAAAAACCGCCGGTACAGCAACTGGCCGATAAGATAAGCGCCATTTTTGTTCCGGCAGTGCTGGGCATTGCCGTGGTAACATTTGTCGTGAATTATATTGTGCTGGACAGTTTTACAGAAAGCCTTATGCGCAGTATAGCGGTGCTGGTAATTGCCTGTCCCTGCGCCATGGGATTGGCCACGCCAGCCGCCATTGCGGTTGGTTTGGGAAGAGCCGCCCGCAACGGCATATTGTTTCGCAACGCCAAAAGCCTGGAATTGTTCCGCAATATCAAACAGGTAGTGTTCGACAAAACAGGCACGCTCACTACCGGTAAGTTTGTGCTGGCCAATTATGAAATCATTGCCGAAGGCATCAGCGATGATGAGTTCCGGCGCATTGCCTTTTCGCTCGAAAAATATTCCAATCACCCTATAGCAAAATGCATTGCGCAAAACTGGAAGCGAAAAGATGAACTGCGTTTTGCAAAAATTGAAGAAGTGAAAGGGCTTGGTATGAAGGCCACCAGTAAAGAAGGCGACCACTACACAGCAGGCTCCTATGAAACTGCTATGGCTTTTACCAAAGACAACACGCACAATGTTTATATCCTCAAAAACAATCAGTTGATCGGATGGATCGATGTAAAAGATGAAATACGCCCTGAAGCCATCGGCGTGGTGCAATACCTGCGTCAAAGAGGTATACACACCATTTTACTGAGCGGCGACCGCGAATACAAATGCAAACAACTGGCTGATTTTTTAGGTATAGATGAAGTAATTGCCGAGAAAAAGCCCGATGAAAAGCTGTCTGTTTTAGAAGACCTTACACTGAAAGGCCCCACTGCCATGGTAGGTGACGGCATCAACGATGCCCCTGCCCTTGCTAAAGCTACCATTGGCATCTCGCTGAGCGATGCTTCGCAACTGGCCATGCAAACAGCCGATGTAGTGCTGATGAACCAGGGGGTGAAAAACCTGCCGCTTTCGCTTGGGCTGGGCCGTCATACCTATCTTACCATCAGGCAAAACCTGTTCTGGGCATTTTGTTATAACATCGTAGCCATACCTGTGGCTGCATTCGGATTGCTCATTCCCACTTTTGCCGCCCTGGTAATGGGCCTCAGCGATGTGGTGCTTGCCGTAAATTCTGTAAGGTTGTTTGTAAAGAAAGTGGAATGACAGTATCCGGTTGTACTGTCATTCTGTTCTCAGGCTTTTGGCAGGATTGGCCTTCGCAGCCTTGATAGCCAGCATCAATACAATGGCCAGCGCCACCAGCAATGCAATAATACCGGCCATAACAGGCATCCATACACTAACATCAATCCTCACGGCAAAGTCCTGCAGCCAACGGCCCATCACTATTAATACCATGGGCGCTGCAATAGCGGTAGCAACCATAATAATCAGTACATAATTCTGCAACAACATCCGCAGTATATCCGGCACACCTGCGCCCAGTACTTTACGGATACCAATTTCCTTTACGCGCTGGCGCGCAAACAAGGCTACCAGGCCAAACATACCCATGGAGGCTATCAACACAGTAAGTATGCTTACATAGTTGGTCACTTTCAAAATGCCGTTCAGCAAAGTATACTGCTGATCGATGCGGCTTTCGAGCAATTCATAGCTGAACGTCCTGCGCGAAGGCATCTCATTAAACCCTGCCTGTAGCAGTTGCACTATTTCGTTCGTGCGCGCAGGATCAATGCGTAAACTCAACCAGGTATATCCCAGTTGCTGCGCTTCGCCATACCGGTGCATCAATGGTTCTACATTCCGGGTGAGGTCCTGGTAATGGAAATCTTCCATAACGCCGATCACCGTTACTGTTTCATTGCTGCCTTTGGCTTTGAGTTGCTTGCCGGCAGCAGAGGTCCAGCCGAGCGCCTGCATCGCTTTCCGGTTGATAATAATGTTTGATGCTTCCTGCTCAAAAGGCACATTGTTGAAATTCCGCCCTTCAATAACGGGAATTTCATATACCGGCAACATCCCTGCATCTGTATACGCCACCCGAATTTTGGCTTCTTTTCCCGTTACGGGATCGTAATAGGTATTATAATTGGAATGGTAAGCAGTAGGAATATCTTCGCTGGTGGAAATGGATTTGATATAGGGATTGGCACGCATATCGTTGAGCAGTGCATTGAACCGCGCATGGGCAGCGGAAAAGTCTTTATAGGCCAGGTGCATGGGCACCACCAGCACATTTTCCTTGTTGAAGCCCATGGCCGCGCTCTTCATGTGATTGATCTGCCTGCTGAGAATGATACTAACGCCAATAAAGGTAATGGCCAGCACAAACTGGATGGTTGCAAATACATTCCGCGTAATGCTTCTATTTCCTGTTCTGCTTATCTGCCCTTTTACAATGTCGGTAACCTTGAGCGAAATCAGATGAAATGCAGGATAACTACCGGCAATGATCACGATTATTAACCCGGCTGCAACAAACCCCAGCGCCAAAGGATAATCGCGCTGTATATCGGGCAGCATGGCGCCAAAACGGTCGGCAATCATGGAGTTGATTTGCGGCAACAACACAGCATTGAACAGGAGGAATGCCAGTAGCATCGAAACAAAAATCAGCATGGCGTTCTCCACGCAAAACTGCATAATGATCTGCCGTTTGCTGCTGCCCAGCATTTGCTTTACTGCTACTTCTTTGGCACGCGTGAACATGGTAGCTGCATTCAGGTTTACCAGGTTGGCCACAATGATGAGCAGGATGAAAAGAATGGTACCTATCTGTCCTTTTACAATTACCTGCACCAGGTTGCCGGCCTCATTTCGTACAAAATCATTTAAAGGCGTCAACATCAGCCGCTCGTTGCGATTATCGGCATGATAATGCTGTTGCACAATGTTGTTCAATTGCGCGCTGACCAGTTGCGCATCGGCGCCGGGCTTCAATAGGAAATAATTCTCGGCAAAAGTGTTGTACCAGTCTGCCATCTCCCTGAATTCGGGGTTATCCATCAACAAGGCGGAAGTCAATAACACTTCGGGCCTGAAAGTGGAATTGCCCGGTATGGGTTCCATTACGCCGGTTACGGTCAGTTGAATGGAATCGTCGGCAATAAGCGTCTGTCCCACCACATTTGTCTGGCCAAACAGCTTTAGGGCCACATCGGTGCTTAATACCACGCTGTGCTTTTGCTGCAATGCGGTAAGCGGGTTGCCATAAGCTAACGGGAACGTAAACACGCGAAAGAAACCAGGTTCCACATACCAGGTGGTTTGCTGAAATTCCTTTTGACCGTGCTTCAGCCAGGGATTATTCCAGGTTTGCGTATGGGTCCCGGCTTCAATCTGCGGACAGGTCCGCAAAGCCTCCTGCAAAAACGGGAAAGGCGTTTGCTTGTGAATACCGCCATTGGCCGATTGTGTTCGCACATAGTATATCCGCTCCTTGTTTTGAAACTGGCTGTTAACGGTTATGAACTGGTACAGCAAAAACGCCAGCACCATTATGGCAGAAAGCCCCAGCGTAAGACCTACCAGGTTGATCAGCGAAAATCCTTTGTATTTAACCAGGTTTCTGTATCCCGATTTCAGGTGGTTGATAAACATGGCCATGATATAGTCTTTTGATATCTGTTCAGTTATTCACTGCGCAATGCTTTCTCAGGACTGGCAAGCGCTGCCTTTACCGATTGAAAACTTACCGTTGCCAAAGCAATTAAACGAAAACGGTTCCGGTTACAGCAAACACGCCCCAACCGATGGAAATACCATAAGCATAATCCTGCAACCAGTTGTGCATGGCCCACCAGGCCAGCGGCGATAAAAAACACCCTTCCGGTTCGCCATCTTCTCAATGGAAAAACATGCCAGCTATTAACATGCTGATAACCATATCATTAAAAATTAGCCAAACTGTTTGCTGTTCGCTTATGATACAATCATTGGTTCATTTCGCAACAACATCCGTTCATCTATTATCTTCACGGCAAATTGCGCCATGCCGTCGTTGATTCATAAGATTCTGAAAACGTATTGGGGGTATGATGCGTTCCGACCTATGCAGGCGGAGATCATACAAAGTGTACTGGAAGGGAAAGACACGCTGGCCTTGCTTCCCACCGGTGGTGGCAAATCCATTTGCTTCCAGGTGCCCGCCATGGCCCGCGAAGGGCTTTGCCTGGTGATCAGTCCCCTGATTGCCCTGATGAAAGACCAGGTGGAGAACCTGCGCAAAAAAGGAATTACCGCCTTCGCCATTTATAGCGGCATGAGCCGTCGTGAGGTGATCAATACATTGAAAATTGCCGGCAACAGCAATTGCAGGTTTTTGTATGTATCGCCCGAGCGCCTGGAAACGACTTTATTCAAAGAGTACTTACCCGCATTGGGCATCACCCTGATTGCTGTTGATGAAGCACATTGTATTTCGCAATGGGGCTATGATTTCCGCCCGCCCTACCTCCGCATAGCAGCCTTGCGCGAAGAATTGCCCGGTGTTCCGGTGCTGGCACTAACGGCCTCGGCCACCCCGGCTGTACAGCAGGATATTTGCGATAAGCTGGCCTTTGGTCAGTGGCAGGTATTTCGTAAATCATTTGAGCGACCGAATCTTTCCTACAGCGTGTTTGCAGTGGAATCGAAGTATACCCGCATTGCTGAAATCCTGCAAAAGGTGCCCGGGTGCAGTATTGTGTACTGTAAAAGCCGGAGAAGGACCAAAGAGATCAGCGACCTGCTGAACATGCAGGGAATTGTGAGCGATTATTATCATGCCGGCCTTAGCCAGGAAGAACGCAATGCAAAGCAGGAAAAATGGATCCGCAATGAAGTGCGCACCATTGTTTGCACCAACGCGTTTGGCATGGGCATAGACAAGCCGGATGTGCGACTGGTGATTCATGCCGATGTGCCCGATTGCCTGGAAAATTATTACCAGGAAGCAGGCCGAGCCGGTCGCGATGAAAAAAAGTCCTATGCCGTTTTATTGTACAATGAAAAAGACCTGGACGAATTGCGGGCGCTGCCAGACATTCGTTATCCCGCCGTTGAACAGGTGCGCGTTGTTTACCAGGCATTGATGAATTATTTGCAGGTACCTGCCAACTCCGGGGGAGGAAGCTATTATTCCTTCGATCTGACCGACTTCATACAGAAATTCAAACTGGATGCGCAACTGGCCATTTACAGCATCAAGGCGCTGGAACAGGAAGGGCTGCTGGCCTTCAACGAACAGATTTTTTTACCGGCACGGGTGCAGTTTGTAACCGGTAAAGATTATTTGTACGAATTTGAAAATACCTATCCTGAACTGGAGCCGCTGATCAAAACGCTGCTGCGCAATTACGAAGGCATTTTTGATCACCCGGCCAATATTCATGAAAAAAGCATTGCGGCAATACTAAGGCAAAGCACAGAGCAGGTAATCCGCGATCTGAAAAAACTGCATGGCGCCGCTATTATTGAATACACGCCGCAAAAAGATACGCCACAGATTTATCTTACAGTTGATCGCATCAGAACAGAAGCGCTGCACATTAATTCCGTTAATTATGCCAAACGAAAGGAGCAATATATAGAACGGATTGCCGCCATGGTCCGCTTTGTGCGGGAAACAACCCAGTGCCGCAGTCGCATTATCGCCTCCTATTTTGGCGACGATGGCGTGAAGCCTTGCGGCATTTGCGACAATTGCCTGCGCAATAAAAACAAAACGCTTACGCCCGAAGAATTTGAGCAGATCGAGCAAACGGTCATTGCCGCCCTGAAAACAAAAACGCAATCTGTAACCGAACTGATGAATTCCTTTTCAGGCATCCGAAAAGAAAAGGCCTGGAAGGTGCTGGAATTTATGCAATCGGAAAATAAAGTGGCGGTAGATGAAAAAGGGGTGATCAGATTGAAGTGAAAAATTTCTGCGATGCGCCCGTCTCTGCATTGCTAATACCTTCTCTTCCTGCTGCCCAACCCTAATGCGCCTAACAAACTTCTGGTAATAATGCTGACGGCCGTGCGCCCGATCTGGCGCGTAACAGAATTGTCCAGCACCTGCTCCAGGGGCGATTTTTCCCTGCGACCACCCGAAGTTTTCTTTCCTTCTTTTTCTTTTTCCGCAGATTTTGCTGCCGCCTCCTGCAATCTTGCAGTGAGTATTTCATGCGCACTTTCACGATCGGTTACAGTCGCATACTTCTTCACCAGGGAAGAACGGGCAACGAGGTGATCAATTTCTGCTTCCGTCAATACATCCATTCTGCTCCGTGGCGGCACCAGCATGGTATGCACCAGCGGCGTAGGAATGCCTTTTTCATTGAGAGCGGTTACCAAGGCTTCGCCAATACCCAATTGTGTTAACAGATCTTCTGTTTTATAAAAGGCCGTCTCAGGATAATTGGCAGCTGCCTGTTTGATGGTTTTGCGATCAGCAGCCGTAAAGGCGCGCAGCGCGTGTTGCACTTTCAAACCGAGCTGACTGAGCACCGGCGCGGGTATATCCTGCGGATTTTGCGTGCAGAAAAATATACCTACGCCTTTCGAGCGGATGAGTTTGATGACTGTTTCCACCTGTTGCAGCAACGCTTCGGTAGCTTCCTGGAATACCAGGTGGGCCTCATCTATGAACAGCACGAGTACCGGTTTGTCGGTATCGCCTGCTTCCGGCAGGGTAGCGTACAGCTCTGCCAGCAATTGTAACATGAACGTAGAAAACAGCTTGGGGCGGTTTTGCATGTCCGTTACCCGGAGCACACTGATTATACCGCGACCATCGTCTGCTATGCGCATCAGGTCGTCGATGTCGAAAGATGGTTCGCCAAAGAAAACATCGGCGCCCTGCTGCTGCAGTTCAATGATTTTCCGGAGAATAGTGCCGGTGCTGCTGGTGGAAATTTTTCCGTATTCTTTTTCTATTTCCTTTTTGCCTTCATTGCCGATGTACTGCAGTACTTTGATGAAATCCTGCAGGTCGAGCAGCGGCAGCTGGTGATCGTCGCAGTACTTAAAAATGAGTGCTACCAGTCCTTCCTGCGTATCGTTCAGGTTGAGGATTTTAGACAACAACACAGGCCCGAATTCAGTAACGGTGGCCCGTAACCGCACTCCTTTTTCGTTGCTCAGGCTGAGCAATTCCACCGGGAAAGCAGCAGGTTGGTATTCCATTTCCATCAGCTGTACCCGCTCACTGATCTTTGGATTGAGGGACCCGGCCGCTGCAATACCGCTCAAATCGCCTTTGATGTCCATAAGCAATACGGGCACAGAGGCATCGCTCAACCCTTCTGCTATCAGTTGCAGGGTTTTGGTTTTGCCGGTGCCCGTAGCCCCTGCAATCAACCCGTGACGGTTCATGGTTTTGAGGGGAATTGACACAGGCGTGCCGGGCACTACTTCGCCATTGAGCATAGCAGAGCCGATACGGAAAGATTCGCCTTTAAAGGTGTACCCTTCCCGTATGGAGGCAACAAAGGCTTCTTTATTTGACATAAAAATGGGGGCTAAGAATTATAATGCAGTTTACTTATCCTCCAACTATACGACCACCTCACACAGGTTGGCGGCAGTTACCTTTAAAAAATCGCTGGCAACCTGAAACGCCGCCTTCCATTTCGCATTTTCATATTGCTCATTCCCCTGGCACATCTTCGCATTTACCCATCAGCACTAAATATCCTCCTCCCTTTCCAGCATCAATATGGCGCTTTGGGGAACGATATAGTATTTTTCTCCTTCGTACAACACTTCGGTGGCGCCGCTCAGCAGAAATACCGCAAGATCGCCCTCGCGCGCCTGCAGTGGTACATATTTCACCTGTTCTTCGCTGCTTTTCCAGGGCTCGTCTTCTACCGGCAGCGGAATAGCATACCCAGGCCCTGTTTTGATAACATATCCCTGCTGCACTTTTTCCTTTTCCTGCACGCCCGGGGGCAGGTACAGGCCGCTTTCGGTACGTTCGTTTGGTTTGGAGGGGCGGATCAGTACGCGGTCTCCGATAACAATCAGTTTCTTGAACTTATTGTCTGGTGTTAATCGCATAGGTTAAATAATTATTGCGCGAACGCGGGTTGGTTACCGCGTCTTACGCGAATGAACGCGAATTTAGGACGAATGATGATAATAAAATTCAATGCCCTATGGCATACTAAAGAACCATTTGAAAGCAGGTTTTGTTATTGAACTCCAATGGCGCCGCATGCGCCTGGCGCCATTCACTCCATTGCGATGTACGCGCCCTTATACGCGTATTCCGTGCCTCCCGTTCGCATGCTTTGCATTGATTATTAACAAAATATTACACGGCGATTGTTTCTTTTGGCAAATGAATTACTTTTATTTAGGCAATAATTTTATTCTATAGACAAAAAACACTTCACATGGAAGGAAAGAAACCTAAAATTCTGTTGTGCGAGGACGACCAGAACCTGGGCATGGTATTGAAGAATTACCTGGAGTTGAACGATTTTGATGTGGTCCTGGAGCGCGACGGACGTCTGGGCCTCGCTGCTTTTCAGCGCGAGAAGTTCGACCTCTGCCTGCTGGATATAATGATGCCGCATATGGACGGGTTTACCCTTGCAGAAGAAATCCGCGATGTGGACCCGGATATTCCTCTCTTCTTCCTCAGTGCCAAAACCATGAAGGAAGACATTATCCAGGGATACAAACTGGGCGCCGATGATTATATCACCAAACCCTTCGATAGTGAAGTGTTGCTGCTGAAGATCAAAGCCATCCTCAAGCGGAACGAAGAAGTATCAAAAGAACAGGAAAACAAGGAATACGACCTGGGCAGCTATCATTTCAATCCCAAATTGCGCGAACTGAGCCATAACGGTAAAACGCAAACCTTGTCGCCCAAGGAAAACGAGTTGCTGAAAATGCTGTGCGAACATATGAACGACCTGCTGCCGCGTGAACAGGCCCTGAAGAAAATATGGGGCAGCGATACCTATTTCAACGGTCGCAGTATGGACGTGTACATCGCCAAGCTTCGCAAGTATCTCAAAGAAGACAACACCATCGAAATAGTGAATATTCACGGCAACGGCTTCAGGCTGGTAGCGCCCGTGAATGCCTAATGCAGCAATTGCTCAATGGTACAATGGCTATATTGTTGTAAGACGGAACGAACAACAATATAGCCATTTAATATTTTCAACCTTCTTACTTAAAACAATGTTTGTGCTGCGCCCGGCCGCTCCTTACCTACATGCTCATACGCTTTTTGGGTTGCTTCGCGTCCGCGTGGCGTACGTTTGATGAAACCTTCCTGTATCAGGAACGGTTCATATACTTCTTCCAGTGTTCCGGTTTCTTCTCCAACGGCTGTGGCTATGGTGGTGATGCCCACCGGGCCTCCCTTGAATTTTTCAATAATAGTAAGCAGGATGCGGTTGTCCATTTCGTCCAGCCCGTGTTCATCCACATTGAGGGCTTTCAACGCATGTTGGGTAATGGCAAGGTCTATATTGCCATTGCTGAGCACCTGTGCAAAATCGCGCACGCGGCGCAGCAAACCGTTGGCAATACGTGGTGTGCCCCTGCTGCGGCGCGCAATTTCATGTGCTGCCTCAGAGGTGATCTTCACGCCTAAAATTTTTGCAGAACGGTTTATGATGTTTTGCAAGGTATCAGCCGAATAATATTCCAACCTCGATTTGATGCCGAAGCGCGAAAGCAGGGGCGCCGTCAACAAGCCACTGCGGGTGGTGGCGCCAATCAGTGTAAAGGGATTGAGATTGATTTGTATGCTGCGTGCATTGGGACCCGAATCGATCATGATATCGATGCGGTAATCTTCCATGGCCGCATATAAATATTCTTCTACTACGGTGCTGAGCCGGTGGATTTCATCTATAAACAACACATCATGGGGCTCCAGGTTGGTGAGCAGTCCGGCCAGGTCGCCGGGCTTTTCAATAACAGGACCGGAAGTTTCCTTGATGTTTACGCCCAGCTCGTTGGCCACAATACGGCTGAGGGTAGTTTTACCCAATCCCGGAGGTCCGTGAAAAAGAATATGGTCCAACGCTTCTCCGCGTATACGGGCGGCCTTAATAAAAATCTTCAGGTTTTCAATAATCTGCGATTGTCCGGCGAAGTCGGTGATTTCGCGGGGACGAATATTATTTTCGAATTCCTTATCCGCAGCGGAAAGAAACGCTTTGTCGGTATTTAAGTTTGGATTGGCCATCTGTTCACTGCAACTTTGTGTTTCAGTCGCAATACGATCAAATCTACACAAAAGTACAGGAAAACCATGCGCACGCATTTCTTGCAACATGCATCATTTGAAACACCGGGTTATTTGCTGCAATGGGCACAGCAACAACAGCATACTATATCCATTACGCGTTTGTACGAAAATGCTGATTTTCCACCAGTAGAATCCATCGACTGGCTGGTGGTAATGGGTGGGCCCATGGGTGTGTATGATGAAAACAAATTTGCGTGGCTAAAGCCGGAAAAGGAATTTCTGCAGGCGGTAATCCGTTCGGGGAAAAAAGTGTTGGGCGTATGTCTCGGTGCACAATTAGTAGCCGAAGCGCTGGGCGCCCGAGTATATCCGCACACTGAAAAGGAGATCGGCTGGTGGCCGGTACAAAAAGTGGACAACGGAACCACCTCTGCGTTGGCACAACTGCTACCTGAAACACTGGTCCCCTTTCACTGGCATGGCGATACCTTTGATCTGCCTGCAAAAGCCGTTCATTTGCTCAAGACTTCCATCTGCCCCTACCAGGCATTTCTGTACGATAACCGGGTAATGGGACTACAGTTTCACCTCGAAGCTACTCCTGAACTGGTTGCCGATATGGTGGCCCATGGAAAAGAAGAACTGGCAATCAAAAGTCGCGGCATTCAACCGGAAGAAACCATACTGCAAAACCATGAGCATTATGCGGCCAACCATGCATGCCTGGATAAATTGCTACCATGGTTTCTACAGGAAGCTTAAGGCAACAGAGTGATAGTCGGCATGCCGTAAAACAACAAGCAGCTCATCAGTGCCGGGGAAAATTTTCGTTACAGGGTCTCCGGATTGTCAGCGGTTCCTTCATCCGGGTTTCTGAATGTGTCGTCTTCAGCATTCTCAGACGTTTCATCCTCCGTTCTTCCGAACGACTCTTCCGCAGCATTTTCAGAAGCTTCATCCTCTGAACCTTCAAACGTTTCCGCTTCCGGATTTTCAGGCGTTCCTTCATATCTACTTTCCAACATTCCTTCTTCCCCACTTTCATAAGTTGCGCCTTCCTGGTTTTCCTGCCCTTCGCCCTGCACTGCTACTTCCTCCTCACGGTTTTCGTTGTACTCAATGATGAAATTATTACGACCTTCTCCCACCATGATAGTGATATACTTTTGCTGGATGAGCTCCAGCAGGGAGAGAAAGAGAAAGATGGCATGGATCCGGTCCTGGCACACATCGAAGATCTTTTCAAACGACATCACCTTTTCCCTTTGTACGGTACTGAGCATATACTCACGGCTTTCTTCCATGGTATAGTTGTACCGCACCACAGTATGCACCGGCTTGGCAGCACGCTGTTGTTCCAGCCTTTTCATCACCTTTTCAAACGTTTTCATCAGTTTGAAGAGGGTGATGGTCTGGATTTCCGTTCCTTCGCCGGCTTCTTCGCCAATAGCTGCCAGTTCCTTTTGCAGGTTGCCGCGTTTAACCATCAGCATACGCATGGCTTCCATTTCAGCCATTTTTGCTGAAGCTTCTTTGTACCGTTTGTACTCAAGTATCTTGTCTACCAGTTCCTGGCGCGGGTCAATTTCATTGCCCTGTGCATCGAGTTCCTTGCGGGGGAGCAACATGCGCGCCTTGATGCGCATCAGCGTTGACACAAAAAGAATGAATTCGCTGGACAGCTCTATGTTCAGCTTTTCGCTCTGGTGAATGTAATCGAGAAAATCCTTGATGATCTTGCTGATCGGAATATTGTAAATATCCAGTTCGTCCCGCTCTATGAAGAACAGCAACAGGTCGAACGGACCTTCAAATTGCGGTAGTTTGATCTGGTACGTTGATTGGTTTACCATGCAACTTTACTTTACTAACCCATGTAAACAACCTGCCGGTTACATTCCCGGCACAGAAGCAACAAACCTACGGTAAAAAAATCAGGCCCGGAAATGCGAACTTCCGTAAGACCAGATAGTGTATATAAAATGTGGAGATTTTAGCGAACCGGGCAGGGCCATATAGCTATAGTGTTATAGAGTGGGCCATGCGCCGCCTGCCGCGATATAACCAGGTATCACTTACAACCGCATATTGTAATCCCCCCGCACCCCGTTCAACCCTATAACATTTCCAGCGGGAAACTCCTAAAACTTCGCCGTATATCCAACCCCAATATACTGCCGCACCTGCATACGGGGGGCATTGCTCTCTGGACCAAAAACTTTTACATCGTCGTCGTAAATGAGGTCGAGGCCCAGGGAGGCAGAAAGGCCCTTGAACACGTTCAGACTGAACAGGTTGGTCATGAACAGGTCAATATTCTTCGGATTATTGCGATAGTTGGAAAAAAGGTCGAGTTTGGCTTTGTAGGTTACGTTCTTAACAATGTCTTTTTTATAGTTGGCAGAGAGGAAAGCACCGATTTCTGTACGCACTTTTTTGCCGGGTTCCACACCATACTGCCCCTGCGCCGAAAGAGAATCGTCGGTAACAATCACCCAGCGGCTGGTAATGGGCGAAAGGAATAACGAAAAATCATTGTTCGGCTTGAAATCGATACCCAGGGAAGCCAGCACATATGCAGGAGCAAAGAAGTTGGAAACCTTTACCCGCTCGGTGTCTGCCGGGTAGTTGTACCCTATGGTAAACTGGGTGCGCAGGTTGGCCAGCACACTGAGGTACCATTTGTCGAATATTTCATACCCGTACTTCGACAACAGGTCTATCCGGTCATCGGCTTTTCGGGTACCCAGCGACGTTGTACGCACATAACCAATGGCCAGGTCAAGGGTATTGTCCCACGAATGCTTGTCTTTGGAATAAAAGGCAAACAGGTTGAGAAAGCCATTGATGTTCATGGCAAACTCATCGCCCCCGGCCGCCCAGTTGGTGAGGGTGGTCTGACCGAAATTGGTATTGAACATCCCCCCGGTCCGCCAGATTTTTGGAATAGTATCGATTATTTCTTTCTTGATTGACCGGGCTGCTTCTTTTCTTAATTCTTCTACAGTTTTATCCTGCGCATATACAATACCGGTAGTCAATACGCTGACAAATACAAGGAGTGCTTTTTTCAAGGTACATTCATTTTGGTGTTTCAAGAGACGGCCGGGAGGGGAATGACGTTGCAACCGTTCGGCAACCGTCGATTATTTTTTTCTCAGTTCATCCCGGATTTCCATCAACAGTGCATCGGTGGAAGACGGTCCGGCAGGAGCGCTTTCTTCCCTTCTGCGAAAGCGGTTGATCCCTTTAATGACCAGGAACAACACCCAGGCAACAATCAGAAAACTGAGCAGGGCAGATAAAAACAAGCCATATTTTACCGCTCCCCAGGAAAGATTTTCCAGGTTTTTGAGATTGGCTGCATCCAATGCCGGTTTCAGCAGGAGTGGCGTCAGGATATTTTCAATAAAAGAATTTACCACACCGGTAAATGCAGCCCCGATAATGATACCGATGGCCAGGTCAAGGACGCTGCCCTTAAGGGCAAACTCCTTAAACTCCTTAATCATGCCCATTTGCGTTAGTTTTAGAAGTTAGGTAATGATTGGTTCATGGTTTATAAGGTTACAGGTTTCCCATTGCCTGTTTTGGGTACCTGTATCCACCCTGTTATTATTCTGTAACCTCAAACCTCCAACTTGTAACCATTCTTCCATACAACAATCAAACCACTCACTCGGTCTGTTACACGGTCATAATTTCTTTTTCCTTGGCGGCAAGATGTTTGTCTACCAGGCTGATGAACCTGTCGGTCATTTCCTGGATACCTTTTTCGGCATCCTTGCACACATCTTCACTGAGACCGTTTTTCTGGAGTTTTTTGATCTGCTCCATAGCATCGCGGCGAATATTCCGGATAGCCACTTTGGAGTGTTCCCCTTCAGCATGCGAACGTTTTACCAGTTCTTTTCTGCGTTCTTCTGTGAGCGGAGGCATAAACAGCCTGATCATATTTCCATCGTTCTGGGGTGTAATACCGATATTGGCTGCTATAATGGCCCGTTCGATCGGTTGCAGCATATTTTTCTCCCAGGGTTGTATTGTCAAAGTACGGGCATCTGCCACGCTGATGTTGCCAACCTGGTTAATGGGAGTAGGGTTACCGTAATAATCTACCACAATGCCATCCAGAATGCCCGGTGTTGCTTTGCCGGCCCTGATCTTTACCAGTTCTGTTTCCAGGTGACTGATGGCCTTGTTCATACCGTCCTGTGCATGATCCCTGATTTTATTTAACTCGTCTGACATAGCAATGAATATTAAAGTGCGCTGCAAACGTACATTAAATCAAAAAATTGGGCAAAAAAGGGAGGGACGGGATGCAGGAAAGAGGTTAACACGGGATTCAGTTGAATGGTACAGTGGCAATATGGTCAAATGGTCAATTTTGCCGGAGCGAGGTGCCGGAAATGCGACCAGCTATCCTTAATTCTTGTGCTCCAAAATATCTTTTGCCAGTGGAACAATTTTGGAGGCAGTCAATTCTGTTTCCACCGTATCGTTTTTGGCAACCACCAGGCGGGTGCGCTGGCGGGTATAATACAAGGTGGCAATGCCGGTGAAGAAAAGACTGGCCGTAGCCAGCATTACCCAGGTACTGCCCAGGTGACGGGTAAGGTAGGCGCCTATAATAAACGCGAGGTTGACACCTACCAGCGTAAGGGTAATTGCCTTATGAGACATTCCTTTATCGAGCAGGAGATGGTGTACATGGTTTCTGTCGGGGCTGAATGGAGAACGCCGGTGAAAAATGCGGATGGTAAATACGCGTAATGTGTCCATCAAAGGAATCATCAGGATGGCAAAACCAATGGCCGGCGATGCCGCTATGGGGTAAGCCACGTCAACAGCATTGGATACGTTGATAAACTTGATCACCAGGATGGCGTTGATCAACCCGATCAGTAGCGATCCCGTATCGCCCATAAATACTTTTGCAGGTTGAAAGTTAAAGATGAGAAATGCCACCAGGCATCCGGCCAGCGAAAAGGCCATGATTGAGTAAGCGGGCATGTGCACCATCAGGAAATAACAACCAAAAACGGTAGCCGCCATCAATCCGAGGCTGCCGGCGAGTCCATCAATACCATCAATCAGGTTGAAAGAATTGATGATCACTATGATGGTAAGATAGGTGAGCAACAAACTGAAGGTTTCAGGCAATTCATAAATCCCCATAAAGCCATGCATGCTACGGATCTGGATATTGCCCTTATAAATAATGAGGAAAGCGGCCAGTACCTGCCCGATAAATTTCTTGATGGGCGATATCACCAGTATATCGTCTTTCAATCCCAGGAAAAATATCACGAATGCCGCTGCAAAGAAGTATTGAAATTCGGTGGCTTTTTGAAAAGGGATCGCTATGAGAGAGGCCAGAATAAATCCTGCAAAAATACCCAGTCCCCCGAGGGAAGGTATAGGGCTGCGATGTATCTTTCGTTCGTCGGGAATATCGAATAATTTTTTTCGCTCAGCCACTGTAATAATAACAGGGATCGCCAGAAAAGTGATGGAGAAAGAAATGGCAACAGAAAGTAAAACATCAAACATCAGCCTGTATTTGTATGTCTAATAGATTATACGCACTACTAATCTGGCCGGTTGGGGCTATCGTGAGCCGAACGCAAATTACAGCGTATTTTCTTAATAACAACTTTATTAATCATTACTTTATTGTGGAAATTGATGCCCTGTGACCGAAAAATACCTGAAAAGTTTAAACCGTCCCACTACCGGAAAACAAATTACTGTAGTTTTGCAACCAAAATTTTATACCCTTCTTATGCCTTCACTTCAGGAAACAGCTACCCAGATTCGGAGAGACATTGTACGCATGGTGCATGGCGCCGCCAGTGGCCACCCCGGTGGATCGCTGGGATGTACAGAATACTTCACGGCACTCTACTTCAAGGTGATGAAGCACAACCCGAAGTTCAATATGGACGCCACCAATGAAGATGTGTTCATATTGAGTAACGGGCATATTTCACCGGTATTCTATTCTACCCTGGCACGCGCCGGTTATTTTGATGTGAAAGAGCTGGCTACCTTCAGAAAAATCAATTCCAGGCTGCAGGGACACCCCGCTACCCATGAACACCTGCCCGGCATACGGATAGCGTCCGGCTCGCTCGGCCAGGGTATGAGCGTTGCCCTGGGCGCAGCCCTCGCCAAAAAAATGAATGGCGATCCCAATATTGTATACTCCCTGCATGGCGATGGCGAACTGGACGAAGGACAAAACTGGGAAGCTATTCTCTTTGCAGCTCATCATAAAGTAGACAACCTTATTGCCACTGTTGACTGGAATGGACAACAGATTGACGGTCCTACCAATAAAGTGATGAACCTCGGCGACCTGGGCGCGAAATTTGCCGCCTTTGGCTGGGAAGTCATTCACCTAGATAAGGGCAACGATATCGATGCCGTTGTAGCCACACTCGAAAAAGCCAAAACCTTTGTGGGCAAAGGCAAACCCATCGTTATACTGATGAGAACTGTGATGGGCAAGGGCGTTGACTTCATGGAAGGCAGCCACGAATGGCATGGGATTGCCCCCAACGATGAACAGTTAAAGAAGGCTTTGGAACAGTTGCCGGAAACAATCGGAGATTACTAAATATTGCAAAATATAAGTTACAGGTTGCAGCAAACCTGCGGGATGTGTAACCTGTAACTCTTCCCGTTTTTCATGTTGCGGGCGTCTGCCACAGTGCCGTGAATGCCGCCATCAGTAACTTCCTGTTTTTCATGTTGCGCGTCATCTGCCACCGTTCCCCGGCCCATCAACTCTTCAACTCGATTGGCTGCAGGGCCGCTTTTCTGCTCGGAAACCACGAAGCCAGCGTGGCCACCAGCAACACGGTAATTATTACCAGCACAAAGTCGGTAGGGATCAACTGTACGGGGTAGTAGTCTATCAGGAAGGTCCCCCCCGGAATAGGTATCAATTCAAACTGCACCTGCGCCCAGCAAAACAATACCGCCAGCACCATACCGGTAATCAACCCGATAGTGGCCAGCAATATGCCTTCGCTCAGGAATATCTTTTGAATCAGGCTGTTGGTGCCCCCCATGGCCTTTAATACCTGGATATCTTTCTGCTTTTCCAGCACCAGCATGGTCAACCCACCGATCATGGTAAAGGCTGCCACAATCAACATGAGGGTAAGAATACCGTAAATAGCCCATTTTTCGGTAGTCATTACGGCGTACAAGCTGCTGTTCTGCTCGTATTTTGTCTGTACCAGGTAGTCTTTACCGAATATCCGCTGTACCTGTTTTTTCACCGCATCGGCCTTATCCGGATCGTACAAAGCAATTTCAACAGCACTGTACTCATGTTCATCCATACCCATGAGCTGCTTCATAAAGCCCAGGTTGGTAAGCGCAAATTTGTTGTCGATGTCCTGCTGAATCATATACGTGCCGGTAGTAATTACATTACCGGCCGCCAATCCCTGGTAGGGGTCAGTGGGATTGATGTTCATGCCTGGTTTGAAAGCATATACCGTTAAAGGATACAGGTGCCTGTCTGACTGGATCTGTAACGCATATTCTACCCCGTTACCCAGCACTATTCCGGGTTCTTCGGTAGTGCCGGTTTCAAATTCGCCGCGTATCAGTTTTTCGGCCACGGTGGTTACGCTGGTATAATTGGAATCAACGCCTTTGATATCTACAATCACCTGCATGTCGCCGCTCACCAGCAATGTTTTCTCTTCAGCAATCAGCGACCATGCTTTTATATCTCTTACTGCTTTCAGCTGTTCCAATTGACCGGGCGTAACGGTAATTATTTTTCCTGCGCTTGCAGATATCCGTATGTCGGTATAGAAAGAAGAGTACAGGGATTTTACCAGGCCTTCAAAACCATTGAACACGCTCAGCACCACTATAAATGCAAAAGTGATGCACATAATGGCCACAATACTCACCCAGGCAATCACATTGATGGCATTGGTGCTTTTTTTTGCTTTAAAATACCGCCAGGCAAACAGGAAATTCATGTAATGTGAAGATTTGAAGATATGAAAATGAGCATGCTGGTTTTCTACTGTTGTTGCTGCTCATTCCCACCCTGTCCCGGGTTGATCTTTTTGAACAACTCTTCCATTTTGAACACATAATCCAATGTATCATCGCGGAAGAATTTCAGTTCTGGCATGCGTCGCAACTGCTTGCTCACCCTTGTTGCCAGTTCTTTTTTTATTTCCCAGGCTCTTTCTTCTATTTTCTTCATGGTTTCATCCGGGTTCTGCACCTGGAAGAAACTCAGGTAAATGCGTGCCTCCAGCAGGTCGGGCGTTACCTTTACAGACGATATGGAAACCATACCGCCATCCAGCATGGTGAGCCCTGCCCGCTGAAAAATCTGGTTCAGTTCTTCATTCAATAAGCCGGCCACCTGTTTTTGTCTTTTCCCTTCTTGCATTTCCTTAACTGTTTAGGTGTTACAAAATTAGTTACTTTGCACCGTCTGTGGCAATAAATTACCGCAGCGGCGGCAGGGACCGAAATGGGGAGATGTGTTCCCATCCGGTTCAGCAAGCATGAATCATTTATTCAACACTCAATGAAGCGATTCGGACCGATCTTATTTTACCTGAAAGATCAGAAAGGAAAACTCCTCTTATACCTGTTGTTCAGTTTACTGACCGTACTTTTTTCGCTGATTTCTCTCAGTATGCTGGCTCCTTTTTTACAGTTGCTTTTTGGAAAGGAACAGCCTGTATTACAAAAGCCCGAATGGGCACTGAGCTCAAAGTCCATCATGGACCATTTGAAATATTTTCTCAGTTACATCATAGTCAGGTATGATGAGGTGAAGGCGCTTGGTGCAATTTGTGGCATTGTGATTCTTTCCGTTCTCTTCAAGAACTTTTTTCTCTACCTCACTTTTCGTGTAATGGTGCCGCTGCGCAACAACGTAATGGCCCGGTTGCGTGCCGATCTGTACAAAAAAATTCTGCAACTGCCTGTCGGGTATTTCACCGAACAACGGAAAGGCGATATCATGTCGCGCATGTCAAACGACATGAACGAAATTGAATGGAGCGTGATCGGTACACTGGAGGGCCTGATCCGTGAACCGCTCAACATCCTGATCATTGTTAGCGCACTGGTGTTTATAAGCCCGCTGCTTTCATTATTCCTGGTAGTATTGCTGCCGCTTACCGCGTTCATTATCGGCCGCGTGAGCCGCAGTCTCCGAAAGCAGTCTTCCCAGGCACAACATGAACAGGGTTTGTTATTGTCGGTACTGGATGAAACGCTCACGGGGCTTCGTGTGATCAAGGCGTTTAACGCGGAAAAACTTTTGAAAGACCGGTTTTTGTTCGTGAATAAAACATTGAACAACCTGCGTATTAAAATGGCGTTCCGCCGTGATCTGGCTTCTCCCCTGTCGGAATTCCTGGGCGTGTTGATGTTGAGCACGGTATTGTGGATTGGGGGGCAAATGGTGTTGAATAATACAGGCGGGCTCGATGCCAACGCTTTTATCATTTACATTGTATTTTTCACGCAAATCATCAATCCTGCCAAAGCGCTTTCTACTGCTTTTTACAATGCACAGCGCGGCAGTTCTGCCATTCAGCGCATTGAGGAAATCATTAAAGCACCCCTGGTAGTACCTGAATCTGCCAACCCGCGCAAACTTGTTGAATTTGAAAAAAGCATCGAGTTCCGTAATGTAGTTTTCAAATACGATGACGTTACCATTCTCGACAACATCAATCTCACCATAGAAAAAGGAAAAACCGTTGCGCTGGTAGGTGCTTCCGGCGCCGGTAAATCAACGCTGGCCGACCTCGTGCCCCGCTTTCATGATGTAACCAGCGGCGAATTGCTGATCGACGGCGTGAATATCAAGGAATATTCCCTGCATTCCTTGCGCAGTTTGATGGGCATTGTAACACAGGAGCCTATCCTGTTTAACGATACCATTGCCAACAATATCGCGCTGGGCAAACCCGATGCAACGATTGACGAAATTGAACAGGCGGCGCGGATTGCCAACGCGCATGAATTCATCATGCAGAAGGATGAAAATTACCAGACCAATATCGGCGACCGTGGCAGTAAACTCAGCGGCGGGGAACGTCAGCGGTTAACCATTGCACGCGCCGTGCTGAAAAATCCGCCCATCCTCATTCTCGACGAAGCCACCTCTTCGCTCGATACGGAAAGCGAAAGACTGGTGCAGGACGCCATCAACAAAATGATGGCCAACCGTACCAGCATCGTGATAGCACACCGGTTGAGCACCATCCGCCATGCAGACGAAATCATCGTGTTGAAATCAGGGCAGATTGTAGAACGTGGTACACACGATACCCTGATGGCAAAGAACGGATTTTACAAACGCCTGGTAGAAATGCAGGAAGTAAAATAGGACGCCTGGTTATTTTTTAGCAATCGCGTACAGGTTAAACATTTTCCACTTTGTCATATCTGCCGGCGTCAGCTTTTGTGTGGGCGTACCTGCTACAAAATCTCCAAAGTAGTAGAGTTCATATCCATGGCGCGCCAGGCTGTCGTACAGGTCATGCCGCTCTTCTTTTGACAAACGGGTAAAACATTCTGATATTACCACAGGTTTGTACTCCCTGAGCAGGTCTGCCATGCTTTTGATGATTTCCTTGTCCAGCCCTTCACAATCCACTTTAATAAAGGAAATTTTAGGCAGCCATTCGCTGAATTCTTTCTCCAGGAAATCTTTCAGCACAATGCCTCTTACTTTTTGCGGCAATACAAATTTGCCGTGATAGTTATTCGATACTTCTGTGATGCCGCCGTTGCTGTACGAAGCTTCGGAGGAAGTATAAAAGAATTCAGCTTCTTTATCGGCAATGGCAAAAGGCTTTACCACAATGTTGGTTTTGTCTTTGTTCAGCCCGGCATTGGCCTCCAGGATTTTGAACACGTGCGGATTGGGATCAAATCCTAATGTAAGCCCTTCCTTGCCGGCAGCAAATGCCATGGGCACCGTAGTATCGCCGATATTGGTACCAATATCGATGGCCAGGCTGCCTTTGGGAATAAACTGTTTGAAGAAATTGATTTCTGCCTGGGTGATTTTCTTGGGAGGTATCAACGGGTTCTGCCAGTTGGCAAACTGAACGGTCCCTTCTTCAGGAAGTTCAAAACTATCTATCTTGTATGCATATTCATTGAACTTGCGCCGGGCTTTTTTCCTGGCGAACGATTCTCTGAGATATTTCAGGAGCACTGGTTCCGGGTTTTGATGAACAATTAATAAACAATACTATAAGCAGTAAAAGTACAAATCCCGGGGCTGTCTGCCATTATTAAGTACGGATAATTTTAATGAATATAATTTGATTAGGTGTTTACCCCGAATTTCATGATGCCTTCGTATATTCAATCAATTTTCAATAAATCCCATTGATATCATGAGAAAGATCGCTCTGCTTGCAGGCACCTGCCTGTTGTTGGTATCCACGCCTGTTGCTTTGCTGGCGCAAAAGAAAACCTTTACGTACGAGCAGTTGTTCCACAATGCTTCGGCGCCGGGCCTTATGAAACCCCTGCCCGCCATCCGCGGCTGGGCCGATGACAATCATTACATAGAAATGCAAAAAGATGCCTCCGGTAAAATGGTGGCCATGTCGGTTGATGTAAAAACCGGCAAAGCCGTGCCCTACACGGGGGCTGTGCAAGAGAACAGCCGTGCGGAGTCGCTGCCGGTAACTGTGCCGGACGGACGGAACGTTACGGCTTCGCCCGACAAACAATGGGTGGCTTACACCAAAAAAGACAATAACCTGTATGTTATGGAAGTGGCCACCAAAAAAGAAACGCAGCTTACGTTTGATGGCGCCGCCTCCATTTACAATGGCTATGCCTCATGGGTATATTATGAAGAAATCCTGGGACGCGCCAGCCGTTACAAGGCCTTCTGGTGGAGCCCCGACAGCAAACGCATCTGCTTTATGCGTTTTGATGATACGGAAGTGCCCGTGTTCTCCCTGTATGTTATCGAAGGACAACATGGCTACCTCGAAAAAGCCCACTATCCAAAGGCAGGCGATAAGAACCCTGAAGTGAAAATCGGTATCGTAGGAGTAAACGGCGGCAATATTACCTGGGCCGATTTCAATCCGAAAGATGACCAGTATTTTGGAGAGCCCATATGGACACCGTCCGGAGACCTGTGGGTTCAATGGATGAACCGCGGACAGGACCAGTTGAAAGTGTATGCCATAGACCTCAATAATGGAAAGAAAACAGCAATCTACGAAGAAAGACAACCTACCTGGATTACCCTGGACGACTTCGGACGCTTTGAATTTGTGCCCGGCGGCAAACAGTTCATCCTGAAAAGTGATAAAGACGGTTGGGAGAATTTATATCTCCACGATATCAGCGGCCGCTTTATCAACAAGATCACCGATGGCAATTTCTGGGGAACTTCTATCCTGAAAATAGATGAAAAAGCCAGGCAGGTATGGTTTAAAGCAAGAAAGGAACACTCTGCCCGGTTCGATATTTACCGCGTGGGACTGGACGGCAAAGGTTTAACAAGGATGAGCTTTGGCGAATACAGCCACGACCAGGCGTCCATTTCACCCAACGGCAAATATTTCATCACTACCTATTCCAATCTTTCCACGCCGCCTGCCATGGCGCTGGTGGACGCCAAAGGAAAAATTGTTCGCGAGCTGGGCAACAGTAAGGGCGAAGACTTCAACCACTACGAGTTGCCCAAGATTGAACTCACAAGCGTAAAATCATCAGACGGGTTGTTTGATCTGCCCGTGATGATCACCTACCCCCTCAACTTCGATCCCAATAAAAAATATCCGGTATTGGTGAGCATTTATGGCGGACCTAATGCCGGCACGGTGTACGATCGCTGGCGCAACCCGGGAGGCATTGCACAATGGTGGGCGCAGGAAGGGCTTATCCAGGTGGTATTCGACAACCGCAGCAGCGGACATTTTGGCAAGAAGGGACTCAATTTCATTTACCGTCAACTGGGCAAATGGGAAATTGAAGATTACATGACCTGCGCCAGATGGCTGAAACAACAATCCTGGGTGGATGGTGACCGCCTGTGCATTACCGGCGGCAGCTTTGGCGGTTATATGACCTGCATGGCGCTTACCTATGGTGCTGATGTATTTACCCATGGTATTGCCAATGCCTCCGTTACCGACTGGCATTTTTACGACACGCACTATACAGAGCGCTTCATGGACACACCACAGGAAAATCCTGAGGGCTACAAGCTCACTTCGGTGATGACCTATGCCGATAAATACAAGGGCCTGTTACGTATAAATCACGGCACTTCCGACGATAATGTGCATATGCAGAACAGCCTGGTGCTGATCAACAAACTGCAGGACCTGAAGAAACATTTTGAATTTATGGCATACCCGGGTGAGCGCCACAGCATCGGCGGACTAAAGGGCGTGCATAACCGAACTGAATCCTATCAGTTCATTTACAATAACCTGTTACAGAAACCGATGCCGGAAGTATTCTGGGCAACGAACAATGGTAAATCGTTCTAAGGAGCAACAGCCAATAACATATCTCAATTAACAATAGCAATCAAAACACAAATAGCAAATTCAAATCGGTAGTTTGAATTTGCTATTTGTGTTTATTGTCGTTGGCAACTCGTTATTGCTGGCTACAATTTATTTATTCATCATCTGCTTTGCCTCGATGCTGAGGGTAGCATGGGGCACAGCGCGCAGGCGGGCTTTGTCGATCAGCTTGCCTGTAACGCGGCAGATGCCATAAGTTTTATTTTCAATGCGCATGAGGGCCTTCTCCAGGTGATCAATGTAATTGATCTGGCGGCTGGCCATTTGGGAAAGTTGTTCCCTTTCCATACTCATGCTGCCATCTTCCATAGTCATGTAGCGGTTTTCATTTTCGTCACCGCCCATTTCGTCTTTCCGGGTGATTAATCCCTGGAGGTAGGCCAGCTCTTTCTTTGCCTGGTCAAGTTTTTTCAGAATAAGTTCCTTAAACTCAACTAATTCAGCATCACTGTAACGCATAGTAGGTCCTGTTTGAATGTTTTCTGGTTGATCTAATACAGATTTCGTAAACTCTGGTTCGTATTTACGTACTGTTTTTGTTTTGATTTCGGGAATAACCACTTTCACCGGTTTGGGCGGAGCTGCCGGCTTTTTAGGCGGCGGGGGCGGAAATACCGGTTCCGGTTTTTTCACGGTCTCCACGGGCTTTTTTACCTCAGGCTTAACAGGCTCAGCCTTTTTGACTGGGGTAGCTGATTTATTCCCATTGGTTTTATGTTGATTATTATCCATGGGTTTGGTGGCCTTTTTGGCCTCAGTCTTAACAGCAGGCTTGGTTACTTTACCCGTGGCAGCGGCCGAACGGGCAGATTTGGCAGCAGCTTTCTTGGCGACCGGCTTTGCTGCTTTTTTAGTGGCAGATTTTGTCGCGGATTTTTTGGCAACAGCTTTTTTTGCAGCAGGTTTTGCCGCAGGCTTTTTGGAAGCAACCGGTTTTTTAGCTGGCTTGGCCGCCTTTTTCTTGGGTGCCATACTATTAAACTTTTTTTGTAACAAACACTTTTAAAGGAATCTCGTTCACTTCAATTTCAGTGCCGTCATGCAATTCCGGCACCAATTCTAATTTGTCTGCCAAAATTTCGGCGCAAATATAGTTATTAAATCGTGCTATTGATTGCCTCAGTTCCTCGTGCTCGGTTACCTTCACTTCTATCCTGTCGGTCAGCTCATACCCGCTGTCTTTGCGGATCTTCTGTATGCGATTTACCAGTTCCCTGGCATTGCCCTCACTGATCAGTTCAGGAGTAACCGTTACATCCAGCGCTACAGTCAGGGCGTCTTTATTGGCTACCATCCAGCCTGGGATATCCTCACTGGTGATCTCTACTTCATTAACCTGTAATATTAAGGGTTCGTTATCAATTTGCAATGAAATACTGCCTTCTTTTTCCAACTTTGCGATTTCTTCCTGTGAAAATGCAGCCAATGCAGCCGCAACAGGCTTCATTTTCGGGCCCAGCTTCTTGCCCAGTACCGTATAATTCGGCTTGATCTTCTTCTTGATAAAGCCCGTATCTTCCTGCAGGTACTGCACTTCCTTGATATTTACCTCGTTTTTGATCAGGTCTTCCACCCGTTGTATCTGCGCCATCATCTCCTTGTCCAATACGGGTATCAACACCTTTTGCAGGGGTTGCCGTACCTTGATGTTTACTTTTTTCCGCAAGGAGAGGATCAGCGAGGAAATATCCTGCGCCAACTGCATGCGCTCCTCGAGGCTCGCATCGATCACTTCGGTGTTTACCTGAGGAAACAGCACATGGTGTACCGATTCTTCCTTATGACGGCCGGTAACTTCATTCAACTGACGGAACAGCATATCGCTGAAGAAGGGCGATACCGGCGCCATCAGCCGCAATACCGTTTCCATACATTCATACAGCGTCTGGTAAGCGCAGATTTTATCGTGCTCATACTCCCCTTTCCAGAACCGACGGCGGCACAAACGCACATACCAGTTGCTCAGGTGCTCATCCACAAACTCCTCAATGGCGCGACCGGCCTGCGTTGGCTCATAGTCGTCCATATATTCCGTTACCTTTTTTACCAGGCTGTTCAGCGACGACAATATCCACCGGTCAATTTCCGGGCGCTGGTCCAGCGGCACATAGGCTTCCCTGAAGGCAAAACCGTCCACATTCGCATACAATGCAAAGAACTGGTAAGTGTTATACAGGGTACCGAAAAACTTGCGCTGCACTTCCCTGATGCCATTTACGTCAAATTTCATATTGTCCCAGGGCGAAGCGTTGGTAATGAGATACCAGCGCGTGGCATCGGCGCCGTACTCTTCAATGGTCTTGAAGGGGTCCACCACATTGCCCAGGCGCTTGCTCATCTTGTTGCCATTCTTGTCCAGCACCAGTCCGTTCGATACGCAGGTCTTATAAGCTACCGAATCGAATACCAGCGCTGCAATGGCATGCAGGGTATAGAACCAACCGCGTGTCTGGTCCACCCCTTCGGCAATAAAATCTGCCGGGAAATTGGCATCAAAAGGCGCTTTAAAGGGACGCGGGTTGCCAGACTTGAGCTTCTCGTGGTCCAGCCCCCACTGCGCATACGGCATAGCCCCGCTGTCGAACCACACATCTATCAGGTCGGGTACGCGTTTCATGGGCTTACCCGAGTTGCTTAACAAAACAATTTCATCTACATAAGGTTTATGCAGATCGAATTCATAACCGGGCTGCGAAAATTCCGGTTTATTCAAATCCTTTGCCTTGAGGATTTCTTCTTTCAATTCGGGCAGACTGCCGATGCATTTCGATTCGCTGCCATCCTCCGTTCTCCACACCGGCAGGGGCGTACCCCAGAAGCGGGAGCGGCTCAGGTTCCAGTCAACCATATTCTCCAGCCAGTTGCCAAAGCGGCCTTCGCCGGTTGATTTCGGCTTCCAGTTGATGGTTTTATTCAACGCTACCATCCTGTCTTTCAGCGCAGTAGTTTTGACAAACCAGGCATCGAGCGGATAGTACAAAACCGGTTTGTCGGTGCGCCAGCAGTGCGGATAATTGTGTTCGTATTTTTCAATTTTGAATGCCCGGTTCTCCTTCTTTAACTTTACGCAGATGTCAACATTCACATCTACGTAGGCTTTATCATCTGTGTAATTTTTTACATACCGGTTGCTGAATTCGCCGAGACCCTCAACAAATTTCCCGCGACGGTCAACCATCACCAGGATGCCGGTATTGTTTTTCTTGCCCACGCGGAAGTCGTCTGCGCCAAATGCAGGGGCAGTGTGCACAATCCCGGTGCCGTCTTCGGTGGTTACAAAATCGCCGGTAAGCACCCGGAAGGGATCAGGCGCCTGGTCGCCCAGCGGTTCAATCTTTGCCGGTGCATTGGCTTCAAAGGGCAGCAATTGTTCATAACGGCACCCTTCTATGTCAGAACCCTTGAAACTGGCAACCACTTTCCAGGGAATGGCCTTATCGCCTTCCTTATACGTTTCAAAATCGCCATTTTCGGCCTCGGGTTTGAAATAGCGGTTCACCAGATCGCGGGCAAGCACTACAAACACCCGCTGGTGCGTATAAGGATTGAATGTTTTTACCAGTACGTAGTTGATATCGGCCCCTACCGTAAGCGCGAGGTTGGAGGGCAGGGTCCAGGGAGTGGTGGTCCAGGCCAGGAAAAAAACTTCCGGATTGGCCCATCCTTCCTTTTCGGCTGCGGTGAACAGGAAACCTGCACGTGCATCGCGCACCGCCCTGAACATGGCCACACAGCTGGTGTCTTTCACCGGCTTATAGGTACCCGGCTGGTTCAGCTCGTGGGAACTGAGACCGGTGCCGGCTGCCGGCGAATAGGGTTGTATGCTAACGCTTTGATACAGCAGCCCTTTCTGATAAAGCTGTTTAAGCAGCCACCACAGCGTCTCAATATAATCGTTGGTGAAAGTGATATAGGGATCGTTGAGGTCAACCCAGTAGCCCATTTTTTTGGTGAGCTCATCCCATTTATCCTTGTACCGCATTACTGCCTCCCGGCATTTGCGGTTGTATTCTTCCACGGAAATTTTCTTACCAATGTCTTCCTTGGTAATGCCCAGCTCTTTTTCCACGCCCAGTTCAATAGGCAAACCATGCGTATCCCAGCCGGCCTTACGCTTAACCTGGTAGCCGCGCATGGTTTTATAACGGCACACAATATCTTTCAGGGTACGACTGATCACGTGGTGAATGCCCGGCATACCGTTGGCGCTGGGTGGTCCTTCATAAAAAACGAACGGGGTAGCCCCTTCGCGAACAGATACACTTTTCTCAAATGCCTGGGTTTCATCCCATTTGGCCAACATTTCCTTTTCAAAAGCCGGCAGATCCAATTGCCTGAACTCCCTGTATTTCGCTGCCATAAAAAGCTGAATCTTATATCAAGGGTAAAACAAATAAAAAGAGTGCAAAGCTACTGAATTTGCGGCTATAACCGAGAATTGCGCAGGGCGGAAAGCGCATACCGCATAAGACAGTATGCGTTCATTGTTTTCCATAGCAGTAAGTGGTATGGTACAACAAGGCCATTGCAGCTGCTATGTAGTAATAGCACTTTGCCGGGCCCTGCTCCAATGCACACTGCTATTCAATAGCTGCCAGTCAATAAAAACAACGCAAGAAGACATTGCAAACAAGGTGCGCCTCCCTGCAGCCACACCCAATCTGCCCCTTATACATTCTCCCAACCACCCTTATAAAAATGCAGCTTTTTTACTAATTCCAGCCCGGGTTGAAATAAACTGGTACGGATATTGAACAATATCGCAGGAACAGCGTTTTTATATGTTCAATGTTTGGAGTTCTTTGTTCAACAGAGTGGATAACCAATGCGGGCATACCTGTACTTTTGGTAAAGCAATGCAGCTATAAACGAAGGTGCAGGCAAATGGAGAGGAAAAAGCAGCAATAGCTGATCGGGGAGAACCGTTATAAGAACTGTACAGGACCAGGGAAGTGAGCTATATGTGAGGCATTCTGATTACAATTTGTTAATTCGTTTAACATTCCCGCATATACTTTCCTTGTTTATCCACATTTTTGGCATTTGGCATAGTTTATGGGACTGTATTATTGCTCTTGGCAATTCGGTATTGTGAGAAACCGGTAGTTAATCGTACGATGTTGATCGCGTAAATTAACTGCATGAAGTCCTAAGGGGTTTTACCTCACTGTCGTTAGATATTTGAATTAATTTTATAAGTAATTATATGAAAAACCTTTTCTACGGTTTAGGGTTTAGGGGTTAAAAAGGGGAGTATTCCTGCTCCCCTTTCCTTTTAAAATCTTAAAATACAGGAAAGGTTTTTCTTCCAATTCTTTTCAAACGCATTTTCCGTTACCTCCCGTTTTTAATCTCTGGTATAGCCTGTGTAAAAACCATCAGGCAACGCGTTATCCAATGTTCCTGGAAGAACATCAAATGTAAATTGTCGGTCTCCGGGAAAACTACAAAACTGTTACCCATACATAAACCTCCTTACCGGAGGTTTTTTTATTGGCGCAGGCTACCGGTTGCGTATATACTTGTAAATTTTGATGGCGCTCATCAGCACCACCACCAATAGCAGCAGTCCTGTTATGCCCCACAGCCAGCTCAGATTTTGTTTCACCACTACCAGCATTACAATCGCCACCAGAAAAATGGTAGTTACTTCATTCCATATACGCAGTTGCTGGGAAGAATATTTAAACACGCCCTTGCTTTGCTGCCGGTAAATAGCGTGCAGTGTAAAATGGTAAGCATACAACCCGAGCACAAAACCCAGCTTGATCATCAGCCAGCCGGGAAGCGATCCCCATAAATACCACATCCATCCGCCAAAGATGGCCGTTAGTATGGCCGATGGCCACGTGATGGCATACCACAACCGGCGGATCATAATACTGAATTGCCTGCGCAAAATGTTTTTCTCCGCTTCTTCTTTTTCTCCTGCCTCAGTATTATATATGAACAACCGCACTATATAAAACATACCACTGAACCAGGTTACGACAAAGATGATATGAAGGGCTTTGATGTAGGAGTACATGGTGTGGTGAATAGTGTTGTATTGTCAGACGGTTACGTGACTTACCGGTAGGAGCGCATTTGGGTTACGCACCCATTTCACAATGGCCTGCACCCAGAGCGGATGTACATTCAGGCAGGGAATCATGGTAAACGATTCGCCGCCTGCATGCAGGAATGTTTCTTTTCCTTCCACTGCAATTTCTTCCAGCGTTTCCAGGCAATCGCTTACAAAGGCAGGACAGGCTACCACCAATCTTTTTACGCCTTGCGCCGCCAGTTCTTTCAGTTTTTCTGCAGTATAAGGTTTCAACCATTCGTCCCTGCCCAGTCGCGACTGAAAAGAATAGCCATATTTGTTTGCGGGAATCTGCAACCGGGCCGCCACGGTATGTGTGCTGGCAATACATTGATGCCGGTAACATTTTTCATGCACATGACTTTTCACAGCACAACAATTTCCCGATTTGAGACAATGCTGCCCGGTAACATCGCCTTTGTAAATATGCCGCTCCGGCACCCCATGATAACTGAACAGCAGGTAATCAAAAGGCCCCTGTAAATACGGACGCATGCTTTCTGTTAACGCATGCAGGTAATCCGGGTCATTATAGTAAGGCGGGAGGATGGTGAGTTTGAAATGGTATTTCCCTTTCTGGTGGATTTCACGCGCATATTCCACTGCCGTTTCATAACTCGACATGGCATAATGCGGATACATCGGCACCAGCACTACCTCTTCCAGTGCAGGTACCTTTTGCAGCAATGCTTCATATGCAGCTTTAGGCGAAGGGTTGCCATAGCGCATGGCCAGCACTACCGGCTCCTGCACATGTTCCTGCACGGCCTGCTGCAGTTGCTGGCTGATCACAATAAGCGGAGAACCTTCTTTGGTCCAGATGGAACGATAGGCCGCGGCAGATTTCGGCGCCCGGAAAGGTGCAATAATCCCCCGTACCAGCAAGGTACGCTGCAACCAGGGCATATCGATCACCCGCTTGTCCATCAGAAATTCGTTGAGATATTTTCTTACATCCCGCACACTGGTTGAATCCGGCGAACCCAGATTCATCAATATAATTCCCCGCTTTATTTCAGACATATCTATCTTGTAATAGTGGAGTGCAAAAGTAGGAAATAGTAAGTTCTGAGGGGGAAACGTGATTTTGATCACCATTTTATGTGATGAACATCAGCCCTTGAAATGACAGTTCAATGACTGATATATTAGGACTTTGAGCGCTTCCCAATTAACTTTGCGTTGTCATTTGATAGAAAAGTTCATGCACGGACATAGCTTTAAAGAAATATCAAAATTTTTCATAGCCGGGATCAATTACAAGAAATCCGATGCTGTGGTAAGAGGCCAGTTTGCAGTGAACCAGGAGCAATATGCTGAAATTCTTCGTCTTGCCCCTGCCCATGGTCTCGATGAATTGTTTATTCTATCCACCTGCAACCGTACCGAAATCTATGGATTTGCCGATCAGCCGTCACAACTGATCCACCTGCTTTGTACCCAGACCGAAGGCGACGAACAAACCTTTACCCGACTGGCTTATATCAAAAAGGGATACGACGCTGCGGAACATTTGTTTCGTGTGGCGGCCGGTCTCGACAGCCAGATCCTGGGCGACTACGAAATTGTAGGACAGATCAAACAGGCAGTGAAATTCAGTCGCGAGCATGGCTTCACCGGCGCCTTCCTGGACAGGCTCGTGAACAATGTACTGCAATCTTCCAAAGCCATCAAAAATCAAACGGCATTGAGCGGAGGAACCGTTTCTGTTTCCTTTGCGGCCGTTCAGTATATCAGGGAGAAAGTAGCCGACATTTCAGGTAAGAAGATACTCTTATTAGGTGTTGGTAAAATCGGCCGCAACACCTGCAAGAATGTAGTGGATTACCTCGGTACCCGTAACATTACGCTGGTAAACCGCACCGAAGAAAAGGCCGCCTCACTGGCCAACGAATTACAACTGGCTTTCGCCCCGCTGGAGCAGCTGGCTCATCACATAGAACAGGCAGACATCATACTGGTTGCCACCAACGCTGCTGAACCTACCATTCTGAAAACACATCTCGAAGGCAAAGGTGAAAAAATCATCATAGACCTTTCCATTCCATACAATGTTGAAAAAGCTGCGCGTGAACTGCCCAACGTACACCTGGTGAGTGTGGATGAATTATCAAAACTGAAAGATGCCACCCTGCAAAAACGCCAGGCCGAAGTTCCCAAGGCAAAAGCCATTATCCGCGAGCACATCACCGAGTTTATGGAATGGTGTGAAATGCGCAAGCACGCGCCGTTCTTAAAAGCGGTGAAGACAAAACTGCAGGAAATACAACACTTCCCCTTATATATCCAGATTTCTCCGGACATTGATGCTACCAAAGCTACTGACACCAATAAAAAGATTCAACGGGTTATCAATGTGATGGCCTCTAAGATGCGCCGTCAGCATCAGCACGGCTGCCACTACATTGAAGCCATCAACGAGTTTTTGGCCACGGGTAGTGACTAATTTTGGGAAATGAAACAAACAATCCGCATCGGTACCAGGGAGAGTCAGCTCGCGGTATGGCAGGCTACGCAGGTAAAAAACCTGTTGGAGCAGGAAGGTTGCACCGCCGAACTGGTCCCCATTAAAAGTGAAGGTGATATTGACCTGAAAACGCCGCTATATGAAATGGGTGTCCAGGGCATCTTCACCCGCAGCCTTGATATAGCGTTGTTGAACAACCGAATTGATGTGGCAGTGCACAGTTTAAAGGACGTGCCTACCCAATTACCGAAAGGCATTGTTACCGCAGCTGTTTTGCAGAGAGGTTCTTACAAAGATCTGTTGGTGCCGGCGCCGGAATTACCATCACTCATTCCTGACGCACTGTTCAACACATCGCGTGCGCCACTCACCATTGCCACCAGCAGTATACGGCGTAAGGCGCAATGGCTGAACCGTTTTCCGAATGATATCATCACTAACCTGCGCGGCAATGTAAACACACGCCTGCAGAAATTGCAAAACAGCCAATGGCACGGAGCCATTTTTGCGGCCGCCGGACTGGAACGAATTGACCTCCGTCCCGAAGGCAGCATTGAACTGGACTGGATGCTACCCGCACCAGCACAGGGCGCCATTGCAGTGGTATGCCGGGACAACGACAAATTTACTTTCGAAGCATGCCGCGCTTTTAACCACGAACCCACTGAACATTGCACGCAGATCGAACGCGATTTCTTACGCGCCTTACTCGGTGGTTGTTCTACGCCTATCAGCGCATTGGCCGAAATGAAAGACGGACAAATCTATTTTCGCGGAAATATACTTTCGCCCGACGGGAAAGAAAAAGCAGCGATTGAAAAAACAGTTCCCGCCTATGAATGGGAAGTATTGGGAAAAGTAGCGGCCGCTGAATTGTTGCAATCAGGCGGAAGTGCTATTGCAGAGAAATTGCGTCATGACAACCAATAAGGTAACCATATTATGCACTGGCGAACTGTCTGCAGCTCTGGTACAAAAAGCAGCGCAACATGGTATAACCCTGCAGGTGGTCCCTTTTATAACCATTCAACCTGTTGCTGCAAACCTATTGCAGGAACAGGTAACGCCACTGTTAACGCAACCGCATACGGTAGTGTTCACCAGTGCGCATGCAGTACAGGCAGTGGCCGGTTGTTTGAATGGCCATCAACCTGATTGGAAAATATTCTGCATTAGCCCTGCCACCTCCCGCGAAGTGGAAAGCGTATTCGGACAGCGGGCTATTACAGCAACAGCACCTACCGGTGCGCAACTGGCGGAGATGCTTATTGCTGATGCACGCGCTGATGAGATCATTTTCTTTTGTGGCGATCAGCGTCGCGAGGAGTTGCCGCAGCAAGTGCGCAATGCAGGTTTGCAGCTGACAGAAATTGTTTCGTACCAAACCGTACGCACGCCACAAAAAATTGAAGGGAGCTATGATGGCATGGTATTCCTGAGCCCGAGTGCCGTACAAAGTTACTTTTCACAAAACACTATACAGCCGCACACTGTATTGTTTTCAATAGGACCTACCACCACAGCAACCTTACAATCTTTTTCCGGCAACCGGATTGTTGAATGCGAAACACCGGAAAGAGCACAACTCATAAACAGCGTAATCAATCATTTCGCCAAAAGCGAAAGCGAGTAACAACAACGGATCATGTTAAAGAACGACCTGTTATTAAGGGCCCTGCGGGGAGAGCAAACGGAACGTACACCGGTATGGATGATGCGCCAGGCAGGACGCTATCTGCCCGACTATATGAAGTTGAAAGAAAAATATTCGTTTTTCGAACGGTGTCAGACACCCGAACTGGCGGCTGAAATTACCCTTCAACCGGTGGAACAGGTGGGCGTTGATGCGGCCATTCTTTTTTCCGATATCCTCGTGGTGCCGCAGGCCATGGGGCTCGAAGTGCAAATGGTAGAAGGCAAAGGCCCCCTGCTGCCCGATCCGATCAAAACGATCAATGACCTGCAAAGAATACAGGTGCCCGATGTACATGAAAAATTGCAGTATGTATTCGATGCACTGCAGCTCATAAAAAAAGAACTGAATGGGCGCGTACCGTTGATTGGTTTTGCAGGCGCCCCCTGGACCATCCTGTGTTATATGGTGCAGGGAAAAGGTTCCAAAACTTTTGATGAAGCAAAGATTTTCTGCTACACACAACCTGAAACAGCGCATCGGCTGTTGCAGATGATCACCGATACCACCATTGCCTACCTGAAAGCTCAGGCAAAAGCAGGCGCTGATGTAATACAGCTGTTCGACAGCTGGGGTGGTTTGCTGGGCCCTGATGATTTTGAAAGTTTTTCGCTGCAGTATATGCGACAAATTGTGCAGGCACTGAAAGATGAGGTACTGACCATTGTATTTGCCAAAGGCGCCTGGCATTCGTTGCAACCCATGGCGGCTACGGGCGCACATGCACTGGGCATCGACTGGTGCATCACTCCTGCCATGGCGCGCCAACTGGCCGGCGATAAGGTAACCCTGCAGGGAAATTATGATCCGGCCAAATTGCTTTCGCCCATACCGGTTATCCGCAAAGAAGTACAAAAAATGCTGCGCGAATTTGGCGGACATCGCCATATTGCCAACCTCGGACATGGCATATTGCCCAACGTGCCCGTAGATCATGCAAGAGCATTTGTGGATACCGTTAAGGAATTCAGTATGGTTGGATCACTGTAAAGAAAGCAAGAACAATCCTTACCTTGACATTATGGACATCAAAGAGCAATGGATAACGTTTATTCATGAATTGCAGGATGCCATTTGTGCTGCCCTTGAAAAAACAGATGGCAAAGCCCGATTCATAGAAGACCGCTGGGAACGGCCCGGCGGGGGAGGTGGCAAAACAAGGGTGATAGCCAATGGAAACGTATTTGAAAAAGGAGGCGTGAATACTTCCGTTGTATTTGGAGAAGTATCGGAAGCCATGCGCACCCAGTTAAAAATAGATGGCGCGCAATGGTTTGCCTGCGGATTGTCGCTGGTGATCCATCCGCTCAATCCTTTTGTGCCCACCGTGCATTGCAATTACCGCATGTTTGAATTGTACGACCGCTCAGGCGCCCTCACCGATCGCTGGTTTGGCGGCGGCACTGACCTTACTCCCTATTACCTGTTTGAAGAAGATGCCAGGCATTTTCACGGCACGTATAAAAACGTTTGCGATCAAAGCGATCCTGCGCTCTATCCACAGTTCAAAAAAGAGTGCGACAATTATTTTGTAAACCGGCATCGCAATGATGAACGCCGCGGAATCGGCGGTATTTTTTACGACTATCAGCGCGCCTCCTCTGAAAGAGATGTGCATTTCTGGGTACGGTTTGCGCAACGATGCGGATATGCTTTTATCGATGCCTATATTCCCATTGTAGAAAAACGTATGCATACGCCCTACACCGGGCAACACAAGTACTGGCAGGAAATCCGTCGCGGCCGGTATACGGAATTCAACCTGGTGCACGACCGCGGCACCTTGTTTGGACTGAAAACAAACGGACGCACAGAAAGCATCCTGATGAGCCTGCCTCCTACCGTTCGTTTCGATTACAATTACCAGCCGCAACCCGGCAGCGAAGAAGACAAATTGCTGCAGGTGTGCCTGCACCCGGTTGATTGGGTGTGAAACGAGTAAATTTGGTGCTTAACAATAAAGCCTGTAACATGTATTTGCAGCGACGCAACAGAATATTACGACAATCAGCCGCTATCAGGAGCCTGGTAGCTGAAACCATATTGACGCCGAATGATTTCATAGTGCCGTTGTTTATAGTGGAAGGAACAGAGGTGAAGGAAGAAATCGCTTCCATGCCCGGTTATTTCCGGCTTAGCCTCGATAATACTGTAAAAGAAGTGAAAGAACTGTGGCAGATGGGACTGAAATCTGTTCTACTGTTTGTAAAAGTACCCGATGAACGCAAAGACAACAAAGGCACCGAGGCCCTGAACCCCGATGGCCTGATGCAACGCAGCATCAAAGCCATCAAGGATGCCTGTCCTGACATGCTGGTAATGACCGATGTGGCGCTGGACCCGTTTTCTTCGTATGGGCATGATGGTATAGTGAAGAACAACGAGATTGTGAATGACGAAACCGTGGAAGTGCTGGCGCAAATGAGCGTTAGCCATGCAGCAGCAGGCGCCGATTTTGTGGCGCCCAGCGATATGATGGACGGTCGCATAGGCGCTATTCGCAACGCATTGGAACAACAGGGTTACAGCAAAACAGGCATCATGAGTTACAGTGCCAAATATGCTTCCTGTTTTTACGGACCTTTCCGCGATGCGCTCGACAGCGCGCCCGGTTTTGGGGATAAGAAAACTTACCAGATGGATTATGCCAACCGCCTTGAAGCTATCAGGGAAACGCTGATGGACATAGAGGAAGGCGCAGACATTGTAATGGTAAAACCGGCGCTGGCTTACCTTGACGTCATTCGCGAAGTAAAAAATGCGGTGGAAGTTCCCGTCAGCGCCTATAATATCAGCGGCGAATATGCGATGATCAAGGCTGCGGCCAAAATGGGATGGCTGGATGAAAACAAAGCCATACTGGAAACCCTTACCGCCATCAAGCGGGCCGGCGCCGATCTGATTGCCACTTATTTTGCGAAGGACGCTGTGAAACTGATCGGCTGATAATCAAAAGAAAATCTGCTACACAAACAACATTGATAATAGTCACTACGATGTATCCAAAAAGTATTGAACTTTTTTCCAGGGCACAACAAAGCATTCCCGGCGGTGTGAACTCCCCCGTGCGGGCATTTAAAAGCGTAGGCGGTACCCCCGTATTCCTGAAAAGCGCCAAAGGCGCCTACCTGTACGATGTAGATGGCAACCGTTATATTGACTATATCAATTCCTGGGGCCCCATGATCCTGGGCCATGCCTATGGACCTGTGGTAAAAGCTATACAGGAGTATGCTACCTATTCCACATCTTTCGGCGCTCCTACCGAACTGGAAGTAGAAATGGCCGAACTCATCATCAGCATGGCGCCCAATGTAGAACTGATTCGTATGGTGAGCAGCGGCACGGAAGCATGTATGAGCGCCATTCGTTTGGCGAGAGGATATACCGGTCGCAACAAGATCATCAAATTTGAAGGCTGTTACCATGGCCATGCAGATTCTTTTCTCGTAAAAGCCGGCAGTGGCGTAGCCACTTTTAATATACAAACGGTGCCGGGCGTAACGGCCGGTGTTGCTTCGGATACACTTACCTGTGCGTTCAATGACCTGGCAGGCGTGGAAAAACTGGTAGCGGAACATAAGGACGCCATTGCGGCCATCATTGTAGAACCTGTGGCCGGCAATATGGGTTGTATTCTGCCGCAGCCCGGTTTTCTCGAAGGACTGCGCGCCGTATGTGATCGCGAAAAAATTGTATTGATCTTTGATGAAGTGATGACAGGCTTCCGGCTGGCGCCCGGAGGCGCACAGGAAAGACTGGGCATTAATGCCGACCTCGTCACCTATGGTAAAGTGATCGGTGGGGGTATGCCCGTAGGCGCCTTTGGTGGCAAGCGGGAAATTATGCAACACATAGCTCCGCTGGGCAATGTTTACCAGGCCGGCACGCTGAGCGGCAACCCGCTGGCGATGATTGCAGGCTATACCATGCTCAAGACGTTAAAAGAAAATCCCGGCATATTTACTGAATTAGAAGAAAAAACAAAACAGCTTCATAGCGGCCTTGACCAGGTGCTGAAAGCAAGCGGAATTCCCTATGTGATCAACAGGCTGGGCTCCATGATCAGCGTTCATTTTTCAGACCATCCGGTTATTGACTTTGCATCGGCAGCATCTGCCAACAATGAATTATTCAAGAAATTCTTCCACGCCATGTTGAAGCGCGGTATTTACCTGCCGCCATCAGCGTTTGAAAGCTGGTTCCTGAGCAATGCGCTGAGCAAGGAAGATATTGAGCAAACAGTGAAGGCGGCGGCGGAAAGTTTGCAGGAAATCAGATAAGAAAAGAAGGGGGTATTAACGCAACAACAACTCACAAGGCTTCAGCCCTGTTTGTTTCTTAAAAGCAGTAGAAAAATGGGAAATGGAAGAATAGCCCAGCATCATAGACACTTCCGTTACACTCAGTCCTTTTTCATACAATAGATAACGGGCGTGCTCCATGCGCTGGCTCTGGTAGAAATCGAAGATGGTAGTGCCGTATAATTCTTTGAACCCTTTTTTGAGATAACATTCATTGATGGCCACCTTGCGGCTCAGTTCCTTGATGGTAATCGGCTCACCGATATGTTGCAGCAAAATTTCCCGCGCCTTCATGATCTTCTCGCGGTCTGATTCTTTTGTGAGGAACTTGCACTGGAAGGTCTCCACTTCCTTACCATCGCCCAGCATACACTCTAGGCTGTACAACAATAACATCTGCACCTGGGCATTGATATAAATATTTTCCAGGCTGCCGGAATAGTTATGGTTCATCAAAGCTTCCAGTACGGTCCGTGTACGACCGCACAAGGGCAATATTTTGGAGAAAGAAGAGCGGTGTTTAAAACTCAGAATATCTTCAGAAACGGTGGCCTCTTCCCCCTTGCGCTGTTTTACAAACTGCGATAAATGAACGGGCGAAAAACGGAAGCTCAGCACATCTATGGTTTCCATCCGTTCGGAGCAGGAAGAGGAAGCATTCAATTTGCAATTGTCGCATTCCACCTGGTGTTGCCGGCAGTACACATTGCCGGAAATGCAAAAACGAAGCTCGAGGTAGTTTTCCGTTCGCGCGTCGCGGCGGCTGTAATGGTATACCATCATGCCCGTATCTTCTACGGCCCACCGGGAATGCTTGCGGTACCGCCGGATATTATAATGCACCGACCCTGGCATCTGCTGATCTCTTTCGTGCAGCAGCACCAGTTGGTCAACCATAATCGGTTGTTTGTAGGCCAGCGATAATATATCAGGAGGCGTATGCATAATGCTGGCGCAAATTTAGATGGAGAAGGCCAATTTTCCTACAAACGATTGTCAGGGGGAAGTCATGTGTGCTGTTGACGGATTGTATTTATCACAGATGATTTCATTCCGCTGCCGTTTCCAACCTTGATAAGTGAAAATCCAAATAATCAGGTAGTTAAAACACCCAGTGTAATAGCTACTACTCATTAATCAAAGCTCTGGTTGCTGCTGGCAGCAATCTTCAGCAGCCTGTTGAATTGTTCAGGCGTGAGGTCGTTATAGAAGAAATATACCGGGTCGAGGCGGCGGCCATTCTTATGCACTTCATAATGGCAGTGTGGAGCGGTACTTTTACCGGTATTACCCACCCATCCGATAATTTCTCCGCGTTTTACTTTCTGCCCGCTCTTCACATTGATTTTGTACATGTGGCCATACAGCGTTTGATAGCCATAGCCATGATTGATGATTACATGGTTGCCATATCCATTGCCCAGGTTGCCGGCAATTTTCACCGTACCATTGGCCGTAGCATAAATAGGCGTGCCCTGGGGAGCCGAGAAGTCCATACCCGGATGGAACTTCACCGTTTTATAGATGGGATCGATGCGGTACCCGAACCCCGACGAAATGCGTTTGAGATCGGCATTGCTGAGCGGTTGAATGGCAGGCGTGGCGGCCAGCAGTTCTTCTTTATTTTTAATAAAACCGGCTATTTCCTTGTAGCTCTTCTCCTGGTTGGCCATTCGGATTTGCAGGTTGTTCAGGGATGCCACAATGGAATTTTCCAGCTGAAAATTGGTCATGCTTGTGACCAGTTCCAGTTCCTTCTGCTGTTCCAGTTCCTTTTGCCGCACACTGTCTGGTATGGGATCGGCTTCAAAAATGGTGCGGTATACGTCATTGTCTCTTTCTTCCAGTTCCGACATTTTCTGTTGCAGCTTCCGGGTACGTTCGTCCAGCACCAGGTATTGCTCCTGCAGGGTGCGGTTGTACTCCATGAGCCGTTGTTCATTGGCGGAGGGGAAATATTTGTAGGCAATGGAAACGATAATGATGGCGGTAACGATAGCTGCAGAGATAAAGCCCAGCACCCGCAGCAGTTTTACATGCAGGGGGGTCTCCAGCTTTTCATAGCGGAGGGTATTGGTGTTATAATAATACTTGATCTTCTTCATGGCACAAGCCGTTAACCCAGGATGGTTTTCATAGTAAACAGGATGAATTCAACTACCTTTGCCGCACGCCGCAGGCGGCTAATGTATACAAATATAATGGCTTAAACGTTTTTGAAGGTCGAAACGCCGGTGAGATGGATGGATTTTTTCAACAGGAACGTTGACGATCTTCATCATGCATAACTCATACAACCTGGTTTTATTATGACGAGCGCGCAAATACGTCAGCATTTTTTTGATTTTTTTAAGAATAAAGGACATGAAATTGTTCCCTCGGCGCCTATCGTGGTAAAGAACGACCCTACCCTGCTCTTTACCAATGCCGGCATGAACCAGTTCAAGGATTATTTCCTGGGCAACCGCAAACCACCCCATACCCGCGTGGCCGATACCCAGAAATGCCTGCGCGTAAGCGGCAAACACAACGACCTTGAAGAAGTGGGGGTAGACACCTACCATCATACCATGTTCGAAATGCTGGGCAACTGGAGCTTTGGCGATTATTTCAAAAAAGAAGCGATTGCCTGGAGCTGGGAACTGCTCACCAAAGTGTACAAGATTTCCGAAGACCGCCTCTACGTTACCATTTTTGAAGGCGATGCCAGCGAAAACCTGCCCCGGGATGAAGAGGCCTACAACGAATGGAAAAAATGGATTGCGGAAGACAGGATATTACCCGGTACCAAAAAAGACAATTTCTGGGAAATGGGCGATACCGGTCCCTGCGGCCCCTGTACTGAAATTCATGTTGACTGTCGCAGTGATGAAGAAAGAAAACAAACAGACGGCAAATTGCTGGTAAATAAAGATCATCCGCAGGTGATCGAAATCTGGAACAATGTATTCATCCAGTTCAACCGCATGAAAGATGGCAGCCTGCAACCGCTTCCCGCCAAACACGTAGATACCGGTATGGGACTGGAACGCCTGGTAAGGGTGTTGCAGGGTAAACAATCTAATTACGACACCGACCTGTTTACAGGGACCATTGCCGAAATAGCCAAAATCACGAACAAGCAATACGATGCAACGGCTACTCCTTCCCAAAAGAACTGGGGCGAAGCCGTGGCCTTTCGCGTACTGGCCGATCACATCCGGGCCATTTGCTTTACCATTGCCGATGGCCAGCTGCCTTCCAACACCGGCGCAGGCTATGTGATCAGGAGGATCTTACGCCGGGCCGTACGTTATTATTATTCCTACCTCGATTACAAGCAACCGCTGTTATATCAACTGGTGCCAGTACTCGCCAAACAGTTCGAAAACGTATTTCCGGAATTAAAAACCCAGACAGATTTTGTAAGCAGGGTGATCCGGGAGGAAGAAGAAGCATTTCTCCGCACGCTCGACAAAGGATTGAAAAAAATAGAAGAGCTGATTGCCGGCGCCAAAAACAAAACCCTTGACGGCGCTGCGGTTTTTGAACTGTACGATACCTATGGTTTTCCCGCCGACCTCACGCGTTTGATAGCCCGCGAACATGATATGGTAATCGATGAGGCAGGATTTGAAAAAGAAATGGCACGGCAGAAGGAAAGAAGTCGCGCGGCAACAGCCCTGGATACCGAAGACTGGGTGGTACTGACAGCAGATGGCGCAACACAATTTATCGGTTACGATTCGCTGGAAACGCAGGCAAAAGTGCTCAAGTACCGGAAAGTAAAAACAAAAGGGAAAGAATCGTTTCAGTTGGTATTAAACAAAACGCCTTTCTATGCCGAAAGCGGCGGACAGGTAGGCGATACCGGCATTCTTATTTTTGAAGGCGAACGCGTGGAAGTGATCGATACCAAAAAAGAAAATGAATTGATTGTTCATTTTGTAGAAAAGCTGCCGGTCAACATCAGCGCCGTAGTAGACGCACGGGTAGACAAATCACGGCGACGCAAAACCGCCGTTCACCACTCTGCCACGCATTTACTGCATGCGGCCCTCCGCAATGTGCTGGGTACGCATGTGGCGCAGAAAGGATCACTGGTAAATGATGAATACCTGCGCTTCGACTTCTCCCATTTTGCAAAAATGAGCGCAGAAGAAATAGCCAAAGTAGAAGCACAGGTTAATGAAAAGATCCGTGAAAACATCCCGGTTGTGATCAAGGAAATGCCTAAAGAAGAAGCGCTGAAACTCGGTGCCATGGCATTGTTTGGCGAGAAGTACGGCGATAAGGTACGCGTGGTGATCATTGATCCCGCATATTCGATAGAGTTATGTGGCGGTACGCATGTGGGCGCTACAGGTGAACTGGGCATTTTCAAAATCAAACAGGAAACGGCCGTGGCTGCCGGCGTTCGCCGCATCGAGGCAGTTTGCGGGGCAGCAGCGGAAGCGTATATCAACGAACAATTTGGTCAACTGCAGCAGGTAAAAGAATTGTTGAAAAATCCGAAGGAGTTGGTCAAAGCAGTGACCAACCTGCAGGAAGACAACAGTACGCTCCGGAAACAGGTGGAACAACTGGAGAGCAAATTGCTCACCGGTGTGCGCAACGAATTGTTGCAAAAAGCCGAAACCATCAATGGCGTTTCCTTTATCGGTGCGCAGGTGGAAGTAAGCAATGCCGATGCGCTGAAGAAATTATGCTTCGATTTGAAAAGCAGCCTTGATTCCTACGTAGCTGTCTTGTGTGCAAATGTTGGCGGCAAAGCTTTTGTGGCCGTTGGCATTGCAGAGGCAGTGGTCAATACAAAAGGTTTGGATGCCGGTAAAATCATCAAAGAACAGGTAGCGCCCCTCATCAAAGGCGGCGGCGGTGGTCAAAAGACGCTGGCTACTGCCGGCGGACAGGAAGCGGGTAACCTGAAGCAGGTAATTGAAAAAGTAAAAAGTCTTTTATAAATAGCGATGAAACTTTCCCTGGTGCGTTCTGGTTTGTTGCTGGTATGGTTGATGGCTTGCCTGGCAGGTGCGGCGCAACCGGCTACTACGCCTGCTCCACAAGCAGATATGGCAGCCATTATGCATCCTGACTCCTGTCGTTTCATAGTGGAAACACTGGCAGCAGATAGTTTCATGGGCCGGTATGCCGGCAGTCCACAGGCAACCAGGGCAGCCATGTTTATTGCGAAGGAGCTGGAAAAGGCCGGCTGCAAACCGGTACCCCGCACAGACAGTTTCCTGATCCCTTTCCGCTTCATGACACCCAAGGGGAATCACCAATGTTATAATGTGGTAGGCGTTATTCCCGGCAAAGCAAAAGCCGGTGAACTGGTACTGTTCAGCGCACACTACGATCATGTGGGTACTTTGAGCACCAACGATTACCGGTCTTTCATGCGGGAAAAGGGAAAGCCAGAAAAAGGAGACACCATTTATAACGGCGCCAACGACAATGCTTCCGGTATCAGCGCCCTGATTGCACTGGCGCGCTATTTTGCCAAAACGGGCCCGCATGAGCGAACCCTTGTTTTCATTGCCTTTTCTGCTGAAGAAGAAGGACTGCACGGTAGTAAAGCACTGTCACTCCGCATGGACCTGGAGTCGGTAGTGGCCATGATCAATATGGACATGGTGGGGGTGCCCATGAGCGCCACCAACAGAAATCCCATCATAACGGGCGGTTCGCTTTCCGATCTGCAAAAAATTCTGAACGACAGGCTGTATGAAGCGGCGCCTGAATATGGAAAGTACTTTTTCCGCAAGGATAATTTTCCTGCAGAAGGGCTTTTTACACGCTCAGACAACTATCCTTTTGCAGTGAAGGGCGTGCCCGCGCATACCATTATGGCCAGTTCGCCACGCAACCGGTATTATCACTCGCTGAATGATGAGCCGGGTACGATTGATTATCATCTTATTGCCCATATTGCCCGCGCCATAGCTTTGGCTTCGAGAGGGCTGGCGGATGGTAGTGATACGCCTTCTCGGATAAACAAGAATCTTATGCGGTAACGCTTTACCACGGATTGCCATCGATTTTTGCCGGCAGGGCCTCCCACTCCCTGCCGCTATCCTGATCTTTTAACTTTTCCGAAAGTTTTCGTATTTCAATTCTTTTCCTATATTTGATCTACGAAACTTAACGTAGATAAAATTCCAAACTATCAAAATTTTAATGCAATGAGAAGGTTCCTGGCACAAATATTTGGCGCAGCCATGCTGGTGTCGCTGATTGCTCCGGCCACGCAGGCACAGGATAACGACAAAGAGAAAGAAAAAAACAAATCCTACTCCGAAGAAATCATTATCAAAAAAAAGAATGATCAGAATGCCAGAGTGGTGATCGAAATAAAAGGCGATGAAGTGCTGGTAAACGGCAAACCTGCCGAAGAGTTTGAAGACGACAATATCAGCATCCGTAAACGCAAAGGCGTAACAATAATTAACCCGTCGCCATTCCGTATACAGGGTGGACCATACAGTGCCTATAGCGAAGGCCCGAACTTTTTTTATACCACCAATGCAGCTTACCTCGGGGTGTTTACGCAAAAAGATGCAAAAGGCGCACGCATTATGGAAGTAAAGAAAGAAAGCCCTGCGGAGAAAGCGGGCTTGAAGAAAGGCGATGTGATCACCAAAATCGACAATAATGAAATTGATAATCACAACGAACTATCGAAGGTAATCGCCAAATACAAACCGGAAGATAAAGTGAAACTGGTTTACCTCCGCGACGGAAAAGAAAACACGATTACGGTAACACTGGGTAAGCGCAACGCTTTTGATTTGGGCCAGTTCAATTTTGATATTCCTGGCCTGGACCTGCATTTTCGCGATGGCCAGTTCCCGAACGTATATGCTTTTGGCAACCGTCCCCGCCTGGGTATCAAAGCCCAGGACACTGAAGACGGCAAAGGTGTAAAAGTAATTGGTATAGATGATGAATCCGCCGCCGACAAAGCAGGATTGAAGGAAAATGATATCATCACCGAATTCGACGGAAAGACCGTGAACAGCACCGACGAATTGTCTGCCGCTGCCCGCGAAGCACGCGAAAAAGCCAGTGTTAAAGTGAAGGTGGAGCGCAACGGCAAAGCGCAGACACTGGAAATAAAAACACCGCGCAAACTGAAGACAGCTAACTTATAATCATAAATTTTAGCATCAGCCCGATTTACCAGGCCGCTCCGGGAAACCGCGGGCGGCCATTTTTTTGAGAGCACAACAGGCAAGGTTGAAAGCAGCGTGCTCCCTGCTGCATTCTTCATTCCTTGTTTTTCTTCTTACTTGTTTTGGGGTAAATTGCAGCATGTCTGCATTACATGACGAATATGAAGTTGTTGTGGGACTGGAAGTACATGCCCAGTTGCTGACAAACAGTAAGCTGTTCTGCGGCGATAGTGCTGCGTACGGCGGTGAACCCAATACGCATGTAAGTCCCATTACGCTCGGACATCCCGGCACCCTGCCGAAACTGAACCGCAAGGCTATTGAGTATGCAGTGAAGATGGGGCTGGCTTGTCATTGTTCCATTACGCGTCACAACTATTTTGCCCGTAAAAATTATTTCTACCCCGATCTGCCCAAAGGCTACCAGCTTTCGCAACATACCACACCGGTTTGCAAAGGCGGCTATGTAACGATCCGCACCGGTGAAGGGGAAAAACAAATTCGTCTCAACCGCATTCACCTCGAAGAAGATGCCGGCAAGAGCCTGCACGATGTGGACCCGGATAACACCTGCGTTGACTACAACCGCGCCGGGGTGCCGCTGATTGAAATTGTAACAGAGCCAGACATACGAAGCGGTGAGGAAGCATATGCCTATCTTACAGAGCTCAGAAAATTGTTGCGCTATCTCGAAATTTGTGATGGCAATATGGAAGAAGGCAGCATGCGTTGCGATGCCAATATTTCCGTGCGCAAAAAAGGCGACCAGCAGTTGGGCACCAAGGTAGAAGTGAAGAACCTCAATTCCATCCGCAATGTGAAGCGGGCCATTGAAGCAGAAGCCAAACGCATGATCGGCATAGTGGAAGCAGGCGGCGTAATTGTACAGCAAACACGCAGCTTCGATGCCGCCAGCGGCGACACCTTTGCCCTGCGCACCAAAGAAGACGCCGATGATTACCGGTATTTTGCCGATCCCGACCTGCCTCCTTTTCTTGTAACCGAAGCAATGCTGGCACAGATCCGCGCAGCCATTCCCGCATTGCCCGAAGAACGGATTGCCCGGTATACCCGGGAACTGCAATTGCCGGAATACGATGCACGGGTGATTACAGACGATAAAGAAACAGCCACTTACTTCGAAGCAATCATCCGCCATACCAACAACTACAAGGCAGCCGCCAACTGGATGCTGGGCCCGCTGAAATCGTGGCTCAACGAAAACAATGCGCGGATCACTGCGATGCCGGTGCCGCCTGCAACCATTGCCGCCCTTATTGCGTTAATTGATAGCGGTCAGATCAGCTTCTCAGTAGCTTCTTCCCGTTTATTTACAGCATTGCTTGACAATCCCACTGCAGCCCCCGACGCATTGGCGCGACAACTCAACCTGCTGCAGGATTCCAGCGAGCAGAACGTAGCGCAATGGATTGAAGAAGTACTGAACCGCATGCCCGACAAAGTAGCAGAATACAAAAAAGGCAAGAAGGGGCTGATCGGTTTATTTGTAGGGGAAGTGAAAAAAATTTCCAAAGGCAAAGCCGATCCCAAACTGACGAACGATATTTTATTAAGAAAACTACAACAATAACAGATCTTTTATGAAGTACCTCTGGCAATGGCTGGTGATTTGTATGATAGCCGCCGGCTGTTCACAAACATCAACCGATACCTTCACCGTTACCGGCAAAGTAGAAAACTTCGATAAACTTATCGCACAATATCCCCAACTGGTTGAGAACGGCCATGTAACGCTCATGCTGTTTGAAGTACCCCTGCAACGAAACGGACAGCCTGTACAACTTGACAGTGTGTCGGTTTCTGCCGGCAACAATACCTTCACGCTGCAAGGCAGAACAACCAGCACTGGTATGTATAATATTGTGATAGGAAATACCAACCGGCCGCTGATGGTCCCCCTGATCAACGACGAAGATGAAATTTCGGTGAACCTCGATTTTTCCGATCCCGATAAATTGTTTTCCGTCAAAGGATCTGCTGCCAGCACTGAATTACAGGAATTCATCCTAACCTATAGCGACAAAAGCGTGCTGCTCAACAAGGCACTGAACCGCCTGGACAGCCTCAAACTATTTGGAGCCGCCGATGATGCAGTGCTGCAGGCCACCAACGAAAAAAATGCCGCCATTGACGAGGTAAACAAGTACCTGAAAAGCTTTCTCGCTTCCGTAAAGAATCCCATAGTGGCCGCCTTTGCGCTGGGTCAGTCTGCGTATACTATGGAGAACGAATTTGAAGCCGAATTAACCAAACTCACACAACGTTTTCCGCAGGACCTCCATCTGAATGCTCTCAAAACAGAATATGAAGTGTTGAAGGCAGGTAAAGCGCAACAACGCCCGGGCGCCAATATATGGGTGGGTAAAGAAGCGCCGGAACTGACATTACCGGATGTGAATGGAAAAAATATTTCACTGTCTGATTTCCGCGGAAAATATGTGCTGGTAGACTTCTGGGCCAGCTGGTGCAAGCCCTGTATGATGGAGAACCCCAACATTGTGAAAGCTTACAACCAATTCAAGGATAAGAATTTTACCGTACTGGGCGTTTCGCTCGACAGAAAAAAAGATGACTGGCTGCAGGCGATCCGGGAAGGTAATCTTACCTGGACACATATCAGCGACCTCGCCTTCTGGAACAGCAAGGCGGTGCAGATTTATCAATTCAACTCAATTCCCTTTAACATACTGGTTGACCCGCAAGGTATTGTAGTAGCAGAAAACCTGCGCGGCGAAATGCTCTCAGAAAAACTGGCCGAAATTTTGCAGTAAAGGAGCCGCGAAGACTGAAAATGCCGTGGTGCTTTTGTGTCTTCGGAATATTATTGGTTAAGATTTCTGTATCACCACGAAGGCACAAAACCATAGTGACCTGGTGGTTCAAAAAAGCAAGCGTGAAAAGAATCTGTTGTGGCCTGATAATGCTTTGTAGTGTATTATCGTGCAGTAAAGAATCCGGTGAGACAAGAAAATCCGAAATCATAACGGGCAACCTGGTTACCGAATACATCATCCCCCAGGGGCAACATGCATCTACCGCCAGCAGCCTCCGCCTGGTAAAAACAAAAGAGCTGAAATTTACCGCCCGCTTCGACAGCAGTAGTGTGTATACCGCCCGCAATCCTGAAAATGCCGGTGATATCAACAAACTCTACGGCTTCAGCGATTGCAGCTCACATCATCAAAAAAACAGTGCGCGGGTAGGGTGGATATGGAATGGCGCAGCCATTGAACTGTACGCCTATTGCTATGCAGACGGGCGACGTATCAGTAAATTATTGGGCACGGCAGCTATCAATGAAGAAGTGTTGCTCACCATCTCAGTAAAGTCCGGCCAGTACGAATTTACCATGCGCAACGAGGTGTTCACAATTGAGCGCGGGTGTTCGGGAGATAACGCCAATGGATACCTGCTCTACCCCTATTTTGGCGGAGATGAAACGGCGCCGCAGGATGTGCACATCTTTATCAGGGAACTATAGCAACGCAGCCGGCATCCTTATTCAAACCGTAAGGAGCGGGTAACATTGGTTCTTGTCACTTTCCATACATGCATACTAACGCTGCATACCGTTAGCAAGGCGGATATGCCCAGAGCGCCCGCAAAAGCGAGGAGCGGAATGTCAATGCGGTAGGCAAAGTTATTCAGCCATTCTTTCGAAAACCACCACGCCAATGGCCAGGCGATAATATTAGAGAGCAGCACAAGTCTTATGAAATCCTTATTCATCAGGGCCAGCAGGTCAAGGGTACTGGCGCCAAATACTTTTCTGATGCCTGCTTCGCGCGTGCGTTGCTGCACCACAAAGGAGGCCATTGCCCACAAACCTGCTATGGCAATAAGCATGGAAATTATGCTGAACACCAGGCAGGCCTTTTGCAACCGCACATAGCGCTCCAGCAGCCGTGCAAAATCTTCGCTTACCCAACTGTAGCGCAACGGGAAACCGGGTTCAACAGTTTTCCATAGCGATTGCAATTTTTCAACAACGGCTGCATTATTGGCTGCATGTACACGCACCAGCAGATTGTCGAAACCAACCAACCCATCTTCAGCTCCTATGGCGTATAAAGTGGGTTGAATGGAAGTGGTATATCCATCGTTCAGATAATTCTTCACCACGCCTATTACCTGGTAATCTCTCAATAGTATCTTCACTCTTTTTCCTATGGGATCTTTTAGTTTCAATGCCTCTACCGCTGCTTCGTTTAAAATGGCGCTGTTCACGCTGTCGCTCTGCTGCAGTGGAGAAAAATCCCTGCCTGCTTTCATTTGCATGCCCAGCATGTCAAAAAAGCCAAAATAGATGTGATTAAAATTGAGCACAGCGCTATCCCCTTCACACCAGGCGTCCTGCACATTGAGCGAGGGCTTGCCCGGATAGGTATTGGTGGCGGATACCTGGTTCACGCCTGCAATGGCTTTTACCTGATTCATCAACGTTACCAGCTTTTCACCCTGCCTGCCCGGCGATATGAGGTTGCTGTTGGCCGGCGTTAAGGCAAGCACCTGGTCTGCTGTAAAGCCGGGATCGTTACTATGCATATACTGCACCTGGCTGTTGATAACCAGCATGGCAATGAGAAAGGAAACAGAAATAACAAACTGAAGCACAATGAGGGCATTGCGCAGTTTGATCCCCTTGATATACCTGACCACATCACCCTTTAATACTGTAACCGTACGGAAATTGGCCAGCACCATAGCAGGATAGATGCCCGTTACCAGGGTTACGAACACCAGCAGCAGCAGCAATTGTAAAAAGAGCACCACGTTCTCCCATACATTGCTGCTATTCCACAGGGACAGCTTAACATCAAAAATAGTATTGAACAAAGGCAGCAGGAATTGCACCAGCAATATCGAAAGCAGCAACGCTGCAAAAGTGTTCAGCAATGTTTCTAACAGGAATTGCATCACCAGCATGGAGCGCGAGGCGCCCAGCATTTTGCGCATGCCGATCTCGCGGGTCCTTTTGATAGCCCTGGCGATGGCCAGGTTGGTGTAGTTAATGCAGCTGATCAGCAGGATCAGCAGACCGGCCAGCGAAAAGATCATTACAGGCACGGCATTACCCTCCGCATAATCATCTACCGGGTGCGACGCATTACCCTGGAAAGCCTGTGGATACAGGTGTATATCCGGCACTGCTTCCAATACCAGGTGTGGCTGGAAGGACTGTGCCGTGGCGGCATCTGATTCATCAAACGCGTTCAGGTATTTGTTATAGGCTTCCTGATAAATCCTGTTGGCTTTGGACAGGAGGCCGTCCGCCCGGGCATTTTTGTGCAGCAACAGGTAAGTAATATAGAACTGCCGGTACCAGTTGTCCTGGTCTTTGTTTGAATACGACAGGCAGTATTGAAAATTCAGGTGCGAGGGACCCGTTTTGGCAATCACACCGGTGATGGTGTAAGGTACGGCACCTCTTGATCTGCGCAATTCGATAGTCTTACCCAGCACGTTGGTGTTTCCAAAGATCTTTTTTGCAACAGCATCGGTAATGACTACTGAATAGGGTTGCCTCAGCGCCTGGGCTGCATTGCCCTGGATAAAGCGATAGGGAAATACGGAAAAGAATGTGCTGTCTGCAAAAATGACCTGCTTTTCGTAAAAATTGTTTTGGTTATAGGAAATAACAAGTTCTTCAGAAGGAATGACCCTGGTGACCATGTGGGCTTCAGGACAGGTATGCACAATCTGGTTACCCAGCGGATAGGGCGTTCCCACATACACTTCCTCAGGACTCACGGCCGTACCTACGCGATAAACGCGGGGCAACTGGTCGTTCCACCGGTCGTAAGAGCGTTCGTGATTGATGTACAAAAGGATGATGATGGCAGCAGCCAGCCCCACGGCCAGTCCAAGGTTTCCGACCATGGCGAACAGCACATGCTTCTTCATTAGCCTGATCGCAATTTTCAAGGATACCCCTGTCATACTTACGGATTTACGTTGTCTTTTCCGGAAAGAAACAATTCAAGTTTATAATATTTTTCTTTCGTATTGGCAATTACTACGGCGTGCACTTTTTTTATAAGACTTAATTTGTCATAAGTGGTAGTGAGCTTTATGTAGCCTGTTTCGTTAGGTTTTACGGGCGCTTTCGTATAGTCAGGTACGGAACAACTGCAGGAACTGCTTACTGACTCAATCAATAAAGGTTGTGTGCCGGAATTGGTAAACCTGTACACTACTTCAATTGTATCGGTACCTGTATACTTTTTCTTTCGCTGGTCCAGGTAGTATTTCTTATAGTCAAACCTCAGCCCGGCAACAGCAGGTTGCTGTGCCAGCAGCAATTTAGCATTTAACAGCAGTAAAGCCATGAAAAAAAATGAGAGAACGTATTTCATATTCACGAATAATTTAAAGCTTGAATGTGATGGCCTGTTATGGCAGTTTAAAGCGATACAAACCCAGTTGATCTTCATTTACCAAACCATCTGCATAATAATACTCGCCTATTTTACCGATGATGTTAAATCGCTTGGGTACTGCTACATCTGCTATCAGAGCCGCATGTTCATAAATCTGCAGGCCGCCAATATTGCTTTCATCTTTGGTGTAGGGTCTGAAGATCATGGCAGATGTGCGATCGCAGTATACATTGTAGTAATAACCATAGTCAGTAAACGCTTTGATCCATATCTTTTCACTTTCCATGGGCGTGGCGGCTGTTGGATAGCTGGTATTCATATTTTGTCCGGCCACGCCAAACTCGTAAGCCAGTTCATAATCGGGTCCATACACCTGTATCATGGAGTCAATGGCCTGAGAAACATAAATTGAATCCAGCCGGCTGTCGAGGGTAAGAAAATCATAATTCGGAATGGCGCCATATTTTTTGTAGGCAGGCGATCTTCTGCCGAAGATCTTCTCCACCTTGCCGGATCTCAGGTCTACCACACCAACCGTTTTAGCGCGTTCATAGTACGCTTCATAATTCCGGAATGCATTCAGGCGACTGTTCACACCAGGTGAAATCCAGATGGGGATGATCAATTTGTTTTGATGGATGACAGACAGCCACCGGTTGTCGTAAAAACCGTTATAGTAATTGTATCCATAGGTTCCGGTTTTATCGCCATCACTCAGGCCATACTGTATATTGGCCTTTCTGTTCCAGTCCATATCCACCTGATACTGGGCCGTAAATTGCTGATCATATCTGGAAATATTGTAGGATTTACCGAGAAACACGAGGCTGCTATCGGCAAGAAAATTGGCAAACAGGAAATCTTCTATCTCATCGGGCCGGTGACCTTTGCCGAGGTATCGCTGTACAAAATTTCCGGCCGTATCAAAAACGGAAACGGTAAGAAAGATATCATCAAAGAAATACAGGTTGTTGCCGGACAGTCTGAAAAACCCTGAGCCTGATCGCGCGGGAGGTTCTACGAGCAGTGTATCAATATTCAATTCATGAAACTGTATATTTCGCAGAACAATCTTTTCTGTAACCGGCGCTTCCTCAGAAGTACAGGAGGCAAGCAGGAAAGTAATAAACAGGCAATGCAGAAAATATTTCATGGTCAGACTATTTGGAGTAGCAAAGAATGCCTGCGATATGCAGACATTCTTTGCACAAGAAATACCCACGCTTTTGGGGTAATTATTCAAGTTCAGCGGGTTTAACAGGACCCTGGTAGCAATTACCGTCGGAGTCGGAGCAATTGCTGGTGCTATTGCATTTGTTACCGCCATTACCGTCTGCTACACATTGGCCGTTTTTGCAGGTACATTTGATGAACTCAGTTTCCAATTCGCTGGCCTGCGAAACTGAAGTGAAGGTCATCAGGCAAAACCCAATGCTGGCAATGGCCAGCGTTCTGATTGCTTTCATAAACTTCAAATTTTAGGTTAAAAAATAAAAAGCAAACTTTTACGCATAGCAAATACCGTTACCTCCATGGAGGCGCAGGGGCACTTCCAGGAAGGATGTGTTGTTTCAATAAGTAAGAAGGAGAAAATACAGTTGAGGTTGTAGTATTGCGGCTGTAGTAAGGACAAGTACGCATAGATAAGGTTAATGAGTTCAACTATAAAAGCATTGACGAATAGCAGCGGAAACACTGCTACCAGAAACAAATGGCACTTTTCTCAGGCTATACTGTAATTATTTGATTTGCAGTCTTATAGGGCTAGGAGAAGTTCTCAGGCAGGAATATGCTGGCAATGCAGCCAGGGCCGGCGCCCTCATTCAGTGTCCTTATCATTCGAGAGGATATCAGACATGATAAAGCAAAATCGTTATAACGCTGCAAATTTAATCGAAATTAAAAACATTCCAAAAACAGACCTGTTATTTTTGAAAATTATTTGAATTTTACCCAGAAACCGGGTATTGTTTGCAGTTATAGGGGGGGTGGAGTTGATAAATTTTGAAGATATGATATGAATTTGAGAAGAGTACGGAAAATCAGCACCTGATTCCTGAGCTTAAATATCATATTGTCCATTTCAACTTTGTCTTTGTCCTTTATTTTTACAATTACGCTATCAAAACTTAAGAAGAATGTCAGGGCAACATTTATTTGTTTAAGTAAGCGCTCCTGTTCTTCTCATTTCAGGACTATTCCACCGCCAGTTGGTAAGGATCGTATATATTGTAATTCCCTTCATTATCCAATGCCAGCCACATTCCTTTCCCAAGATCAGTTGCAGGTATGGCTAGCGGGAAAAGTATCAACAGCTCTCCTCTTTCCAATCTGTTTGCAGACAGGTCTGGCAAGGCTAAAATACTTCCATACTTTTTTAAATTCCCTCCAAACTGGTCATCGAAATAAGGATTGAAATCCGACGCCTTTAAGGATACGTTAAGCATTGTATCAATATCATTCATCAGGATCACATCAGTAACGAAAGGATGAGTGGTGAATGCAGTCCCGGTTTCCAGCATGTAATCCGCGGGAATAATTAGAATACTATCACGCAGACAATAATATTTCAGAACAAGACGCAATTCTTTCCCCTGGATATTTACCGTAGTATCCAGGTATTCTGTAATGCTGTATTTTTCCTTGATTCGCTCTATTTCAACTGCCTGGGTAGAAGATAAATTTGCGTTATCGAAATCGTCCACATAAAAGTTGCTGTCGGATTTAATGTTCTCCGTTGACTTGATATTCTTCGCATGCAAGGCGCTATCGGATTGAATTGGATCTACTACCTCTATTCTATTTTTAGTAGCAGTTTGACAATTGCACAAACCAGTCAACACAGCAACGCACATGAATAATTTTACCTTAACAGAATAGTGCTGCACGAATGTAATTTTATGCATTAAAAGATTATACGTTTGCTTTTTTTGTCCCTGTCTAAAGGAAACATCATTTCTCATTGTTCTTTTAAGGCTATTTTGCAAGAACTGTAGGCCATCCACTTCCGCCTTCATTTCCACTTACGGTATAGAAAAACCTTACACATTTTTAAAATAATCTGTAAGCTCCCCTTTTTTCCTTGGGAATATCCTTATGAATTGGAACATTTATCATTTGAAAATACATACTCTTAATACCTAAACTTAAGTCATGGTTATCTTCGACCTTTAATCCATTACAATTCTCTTAATGGTTTGAAGCCAAATTCTTTTTCTATTAGTTCTAATATTCTTTCCATATTAGCTGCTTGCCAAAACTTATTTTGGAACATTCGTGGTTCTTGATAGGAATAAATCCTATAAACTTTCTTCGAAGACACTTCAACAATTACTGCATCTCCATCAGCCACTTGATCGTATTCTGGTATTGTATGATAGTCTGGAAGTGATAAAACTTTTAGTTGAAGAAGTTTTTGCTTTAGTTCCGTCCATCCGGATTTTGGCTCCCTAAATTCTGCTTTTTGAGTAATGCTTTTAATCGAATCACCTAATTCACTAAGATGATATACTAAGGTGAAGAATTGCCCTGACCATTTACCTTTGGAATTTGTTAATACTAAAGTATAAAGACCATTCTCTTTGAACACCCAACAATCCACAACGGGGAAATTGCAAAAAGAAGTTGCTATACTTGTTTTCTTTTTATAATTCACCTTGCAGGGAAAAATAGGGTTTCGATATGATGAACTGACAAGGTCAAAATTTTTTAATACAAAGCTATTTATAGTCTTTTCGTCCTTTATAACTGTAGTAATTTCCATTTTCTTTTTACTGTAATAGCAAATATCATAATTGCTAAATGAAAAGAAGATTAGTACAACCCCAACTACTGTTTTGAGTTTAAAACCATTCATATTCTGCATCTTTAATTATTATTTTGGGGCTTCCACTTCCTGTTCTTGAAACAGTACCTGAATAATTTTTCATAAATAATTGCATGTTTTAAATGAAAGCTGACTGTAGTTGTTCTCGAGTTAATAACGGGTCTTCCTTAACTAGCTGCGCCGTTTAATCTTATCCTTAATTGTAACAGAAACTGATATGTTTTGACCATTCTTAACATAGGAGGTAATAAACGTTCCTGTTATTCTGCCTGATGCTTCTTGACTTGCACCTGGTGCAACTGTTGTTGCACCTCTTACAGTACCATTAATCGTATTTTCAGCATTGATGCCGTCTTGATGTGCATCACCATATCCTTTCCCATCAAGCTGTTTGGATTGTTGTTCTATAAGCTCGTGCCTGGATATTTCGCACCAAAGTATACCACTAATTTCGGAGTAAAGGATACCAATCGTTTCGGAGCAAAGGGTACCACTTTTAACCAGGATCGGTTAGCCGATTTCGGAGCAAAGGATACCACTTTGCAGCTAAGGTTACCGACAATACGGCACAAAGTATACCACCGACAATCAGGACGTACAGGCATTTTTTTCACAATGGCTTGCTTTGCCGCCAAAAAGCATGGCCAACAAAGTGATTACAATGCAACATATCCGTTCTATCATTCAACTTCTCGACAAAGGCCATTCCCTGCGCAGCGTAGCAAAGGAACTCCGTCTTTCCCGCAAAACGGTTACCGCGTACGCCTCCCGTTTTCATGCCAGCGGATATTCGCTTGGCGAGCTCCGCAATTTGGATGATGCTACACTCGGGCAACTTGTCTATCCGATGACTCCGGATCCCGCATACGACGATGATCCGAGACGCCAGGATTTTAACAACCGCATCAATTATTTCCTTTCCGAACTTAAACGGACAGGCGTCACCCGCCTACTCCTATGGCAGGAGTATCGCAAAACAAATCCCCAGGGCTATGCCTATACACAGTTTTGTGTGCTGTTGAGCGAGTATCAAAAAAACAAGCAGGCCTCGATGCATATCATTCACCGGCCTGCACAGCAGGCAATGGTGGATTTTGCCGGCGACCCACTGAGCTATGTAGACCGGTATACCGGCGCTATTATCTATTGCCCTGTGTTGGTCGTTGTTTTGCCCTTCAGCGGCTATACATATGCTATCGCCCTGCCTGACGCCACCATTCCCCAGGTGATTACCGCTCTCAATGCGTGCCTTCGTTTTTTTGGCGGTGTTCCTTTTTGCTTAATAACCGATAATATGAAGCAGGTGGTTAACAAGCCTTGTCGCTACGAGCCCATATTTACAGAAGCGCTGCAGCAATGGAGCCATTTTTATAATATTGCCCTGCTGACCACGCGGATTGCTAAACCCAAAGATAAAGGGCCGGTAGAGAACGAGGTGAAGATCGCTTACCGCCGCATTTATGCGCCGTTGCGCAATCAGGTATTTTATAGCCTTTCGGAACTCAACGCGGCCATTACCCGGCAATTGACTGAACATAACCAAAAGCTTTTTCAACGCAAAGATTACAGCCGGCTGCAGTTATTTGAACAACAGGAGAAGCCCCTGTTACAGGCTTTACCGGCTCACGACTTTGTACTGAAGCATCGCACCCGGGCCAAAGTGCAAAAGAACTATCACATCACCCTGGGGGAGGACTGGCATCACTATAGTGTACCCTATACCTTTATCGGCAAAACGGTGATGGCCGTTTACGACAGTGATCATGTAGAGATCTACCACCAGTTCCAGCGCATCGCCTTACACAGGCGCAGTTATAAAAAGCACGGATTTACTACGCTGGCAGAACACATGCCTCAGGGACACCAGCGCTTTTTTGAGCAGCAGGGATGGACCGCAGACTACTTCCTGCGTCAGGCCGGCAAAATCGGCCCGTCTGTGCATAGCTATATCAGCGGAGTGTTGAATGGCCGCCGCTTTACCGAACAAACTTATAATGCCTGCAGGGGATTGCTGCGACTGGAAAAACTTTACGGAAAAGACCGGCTGGAAGCCGCTTGTCAGCGTGGTTTACAAGGCGGCGTCTTCAACTACAGAACCATCCATAATATTCTTACCGGCAACCTCGACAAACTGCCGTCAGGCATACAGCCGGAACTGTTCCGGATACCCAAACACGATAATCAGCGCGGGCCTGAACAATACCGATAATTTTTACTCATCTATAAAACATCGAATAATGAACCATCAAAGTACATTGGAACAACTGCAGCAACTTAAATTGTATGGTATGGCCCGGCGCTATGAAGCCATATTGAATCTTCCCCTACAGGAACAACCTGAACCGCACAGCATGGTTGCCATCATGGCTGAGGCAGAGGCCGGTTACCGTGACCACCAGCGTACCCAGTTATATCTGCGGTTGTCGAAACTACGATACCATGCCGTTCCGGAACATATCCATTGCGGGCTGGAAAGAGGGATTACCAAAGAGCAGCTGGCTGCCCTGACGGACGGCTCTTTTATCCAGAGAGCAGAAAACTTACTGATCACAGGCGCCACAGGATGTGGAAAATCCTTTCTGGCCTGCGCACTGGGCCGGCAAGCCTGCATGTTGGGCTACCGTAGCCTCTACTACTCCATGAACCGGCTTATCGAGGCACTCGCCGCTGCCCGGCTGGATGGCACTTATCTTAAATGGATCAATCACATTGCTAAAATGCCTGTGCTTATCCTGGATGATTTTGGTCTTCAACCCCTCAGTCATGATATGAAATTAACTATACTGCAAATATTGGAAGATCGGTTCGCCAAGGGAACTACGATAATTACCTCTCAGTTGCCAGTAGCTACATGGTACGAATATATTGACGAGCCCACGATTGCCGATGCAATTTGCGACAGGTTGACAGCCAATGCACACCGTATTGAACTCAAAGGAGAATCGTTAAGGAAAAAGAAAAATACTTAGCTTTGAAACCGCCTGTACGTCTCACTTCACGTGGTATACTTTGCAACGAAAGGGTGGTATACTTTTGCCGAAATCTCCACGTGCCCTAATGCACCAGCAGCAGATACTCCTTTACCTGTTCCAAATTTGCCAACATCATCAACATCAATTTGAGACAAGGCATAACTACCAACTAGCACTTCTCCTTTACTTTCCACCAAACCAACTTTAACATCACCTTTTTTCAGGTCTGTTACGCTTGACAGACTTTTATAAAAAGCCTTTTGCCCTTTTGTCATCGTCGCTTTCTTGTCTGTTTTCTCTAATGCAACTAAGCCATCCTTGCCAATCTTAGTTTTGTAAAATCCACCTAACCCTGTGTTGGCTGTTTTCACAAACTTATTCTGTGCACTTTGTGCCCCGATACAGTAAGGCCATCTCCATTGATATCAACAAGCAAAAGAGGATTATTAGCTGCAAACTGATACGGTGATAATATGTAGTATTTTTCAGCAAATCTATCTTGAGCCCAAAATCTACCTAATTGTGGGTCTTGCACACGCCTACCAAAATGATATAGCTCTAATCCCGAACCATCTATAAATTCTTTTGATTGTAATTCCTTGTTATTATACTTGTACTTATTCTCTGCTACTCCATTCAACGCCTTACTACTTATCCCAGCCATCGCTAATCCGAACGGGTAATAATCACCGTCCCCATTTTATAGCTCCCCCGGATTTTGAGGAAGCTACTCTTTATAGGCCGGTCAAAGAACTAACAGTCTCCAAAATAGGTTTTTTATTTTTCAAAGAAAAAATTCCGTGCGTTGGTCAATTAAGGCAGACAATACCTTCGCATCATCATGCGTGCACAACACGCTGTTTACATCTTCACCCGCTGGTAATGTTACTTTAGTGATTGTTATCTGTGGTAACAGTTGTTTCAGAGCGCTGCAATGCTTCGCAGTAGCCGTTTCGCCGGATTCGTCGCCGTTGAGCATAAGAATGATTTCCTGCAGGTCCTTCAGGTTAAGGATCGCTTGCTGGTATGCTTTCGTTAGGCCATTGGTGCCATACAGCGCTACAATTTCATATCGAACTGCTATAGCTGGTTGTTGCAGTAAGCTCACTGCATCGATGATGCTTTCCGTCCGGATCAGTTTTATTGTAGCTGATTTCGTTTATACAGCCATAGGCCTTCAGCCTGCTCATTATAATGAGCTGGGAAAAGGATTAGTAGAACAATCCATTGAGATTCTCGATAAACTGGCAGAATTCTACGGCCTTACTATCGATCAGATCGTACATTTAAAAAAAAGCAGTACCCAAGGCTGTAGTCATGGAAGATAAAACCAGCGCCGAGCAACTGCGCTTGATCGCACAGCTCAATGAGAAGGATAAAAACTTCGTGATGTCGATCATCGATACCATGCTCACTAAACAAAAATTCCAGGAGTTCTTCCAACAAAATATCGCTACAAGGCAATAAAAAAGCGTAAGGAGTTCCTACGCTTGTATATAATGAGTTTGCTGTAAATACAACGCAATTCTTTTCCAAAATCTATTGTGCCATTATTTAACAGGAGTTAACTCATAGTAACTACCTTTATCAAAATCAGTCCTCCGAACTAGAAATACGGCTTCTTTGCGACCGTAGGATTTTATCTTCGTGCTATCATTCATATTAAATTTAATTTCTCCGTCTTTGGCACTTTCCGCATTCGGAAACTCATCTTCATGATAAACCACTTCTTTATCCTTTATAAAGAGGATCCGCTTTCCTATATCTTCAAAAAAAGGGTAATTAAATCCTATGGTCTTGTTAATTTCTTCTAATGATACTTGCTCTTTAAAAACAAACATGGTATCCCATTGACCGGATATAATTTTTTCCATCTCCACTACACAAGGGTAGTCTTCCTTGCAATATTCACCTATTTTTTTCCCTATTATACTATCTGATTTAATTTGATTGCATGAAGTAAGAAGCATAAAGAGGATAGTGCTGAATATGCCAAGAGAGTACTTCATAATTAAAATTTCGGTTCTCTTTTTATTTTTTGTATTTCCTTTTCTGCCCACTCTTGAGCCGCCTTTCTTTGTGCCGCTTCTTCTGCTTGTGTAAATCCATATGCATTGAGACCCATTATTACTTCCTTTGCTTTTTCATACTGCTCTTTTGTAAGTTTTGATTGAGTCACGCTATATCCTGTAATTTCCCCTTTATCATTGGTTATGGGATTTGCAACGTAAATCCCATTAGAATAATAGTATTCTATTGTGGCCATAGCTAATTGTTGCATATTTGCACCTGGGTTTGCTTCTCCAATTGATCTTCCAATCTGATTATTTAATAAATCAACTGTTTCATCTGCTTTGGCCAAGGCTCCTTTGCCAGTAAATTCAGTCTTCAAGTTTGACCCACTAATTGCAAATGGATTTGCTTCATGAGCATACCCTAATTCTTTTGCAATATGAGTACCGAATTCTTTAGTAATTGCTGCTTGCCATAGTACATGTCTAAAGCCGTTAACCTGCGAGCCTTCCTTCGCAGCATTTTCTGTTAACCCAATACGAGTTGAAAATCTAACCGCATTGGTAGAAATATTTCTGCTTCCCCTCTCAGGCGTACCTATGGTTGTTGCAGCTATTGGATGCCTGATTGCAAATGCAATTGTTCGAGAGTTAACAGTAGCGGCATAATAGCCGGGACCAATTGGATCTTCAGGGCCTTCCCCGTCTTTATCGACTAATCTTATAGGATCATTAGCTGCATAAACATAAGGAGAAAAAGTATGGTAAATGTCAGCCTTAGGATCAAGATTAAAAAAGCGGCCTAATTGATTATCATACATCCTTGCTCCATAATCATACCATTCCAGTCCACTTTCATCACTAAATTCTTTGTTTTGCTGTTCTTTTCCGTTATACAGATATTTGTTCTCACTGTAGTTCGGCTTCAATGCTTTGCTGGAGATGCCCGCCATTGTAAGTCCAAACGGATAATAATGCGTCTCCTCCAACACCGGCCCCCTCGTATGAATCACCTGCAGATTATCAAAGAACACATTTACCGGGCTCTCATTGCTCACGTACACATAAAGATAACCATTTTTTGGAACAGCTATGTGCTGCATAGACGCATCATCGTAATGGTCCTTCACCCCATTGGCAGCCCCTACACGGCTAAAGTTGCCCGATACAAACCGGAAATGCTCATCCAGGAATATATAGTTGATGTAGGCTTTGGGAGTAGCACTGGTTCCGTTGTTATCCCGGTCTGAATCACTCAGAAAATCGCCTATGGCATTCGTTATAACGCTCAGGCCGTTCAATTCCGCGCTACTGGTCTTGCCAGCAGCTACAGCAGCCGGTGAATTCAAAAACCCATCCAGGATGGCCGACACCGGTACATTGTAATTGTTACCTCCTGTATTGTTCTGGAAATAATACGACTTACCAAAAATGTCTATCCGGTCACCCGCCATTACTTTTATGGCAAAGCCCAGTCCCGTTACCCCGCCATTGGTTGTTGCTGTAGCTGCCAGTTTGTAGAGCTTTTGACTATTGGCCGTAGTATTGCTGTTGGGGTTATTGTTATAAGGGGGATTGCCGTTATTATTCTGATAGTCCGGAATTCCGGTTGCTTCCGATTTGTTGACAATGTTGGCAGGATCAATTGAATAGTATTGGCTTTCAACAAATACCGCATCATTACTATTATTGATATTGCCTTCCAAAGTAGCAGCAGGATACACATCCTGTTGC
>CALCIN010000026.1 GCA_937961055.1 uncultured Chitinophagaceae bacterium
CAAACAACAAAAAACAACATTACCCTTTCGCTGTACGATACCGAAGCTACAGAATAAATTGAAAGCAAATCACAACTGATCCGAGCGAGTTTGAAGTAGAAAAAAGCTGTACGATACCGAAGCTACAGAATAAATTGAAAGCAAATCACAACTGACCAAACGTGAATTGATACGGCAAAACGCTGTACGATACCGAAGCTACAGAATAAATTGAAAGCAAATCACAACTCAAACAACAAAAAACAACATTACCCTTTCGCTGTACGATACCGAAGCTACAGAATAAATTGAAAGCAAATCACAACTAGCGGCGGTAAGGCTGCTAAAGAAGCAAGGCTGTACGATACCGAAGCTACAGAATAAATTGAAAGCAAATCACAACTGTTTTCTGCGCCATTGTTATTGCGGGCCTGGCTGTACGATACCGAAGCTACAGAATAAATTGAAAGCAAATCACAACCAAAGTAACTGTAGAGTATAGCGTGCTGCGGCTGTACGATACCGAAGCTACAGAATAAATTGAAAGCAAATCACAACCAACAATACCGGTGCCGGTTATGCGGCCAAGCTGTACGATACCGAAGCTACAGAATAAATTGAAAGCAAATCACAACATACAGTGACAATACTGCTACAGTGTGTACGCTGTACGATACCGAAGCTACAGAATAAATTGAAAGCAAATCACAACCGATCTCGTTGCAACGCTGGCTGCTTCACCGCTGTACGATACCGAAGCTACAGAATAAATTGAAAGCAAATCACAACTCGCCAAAAAGTTCTTATTGAGGCGCAACGCTGTACGATACCGAAGCTACAGAATAAATTGAAAGCAAATCACAACTTCAATGCTCAAAACATCATCGCCAACACTGCTGTACGATACCGAAGCTACAGAATAAATTGAAAGCAAATCACAACTTGGAGAAACGATACTTATAACAAGGACAGCTGTACGATACCGAAGCTACAGAATAAATTGAAAGCAATCACACGGCGAAGGATTTCTAATACAGGCTTGATTTGCCTTACAATACCCACTCTCCCCATCAATACCCCTCCTCCTCTATAACTTTAAAACCACCAGGTTCCCGCGTCCACCACACCGCACTACTATGCCATCCGGTCACGTCTGCGGGATCGATAACCTTGTACCAGGTGCCGCCTGAGAGCCTTCTGTACCAGCGAAATGACGAAAAGATAAAATCGAGAAATTGTTGCACGCTGAATCGTTTTTATACAAAAATTTAGGATGCGAATCAGCGGAATGCTCAAATGTTAACTGTGAGGATAGAATAAGCAACTATGCACGAAGCGACCTAAAGGAGGTACCTGAAAGGATTAAAAAATTATAATTGGATCCGATTATTTGTATTGTCAAGATGCCGATCTTACCCATTTCCCCGAAACCACCCTATACTTTAATTTTGCCCTACCAGTTCATTCAACCCAACACCTATAACAAGCAAGCAACATATTAAATTCAAAACCCATGCTTTAAAACCCAACTTCCCCATGAGCAAACTACCCATAAACCGTAAAACACGCTCCGTCCTCCTCATCATCGCCATCTGTGGATTTATCATTTACCAGGGCCATCGCGAGCGGCAAAATCTTCATAAATACAAATTAATGACCATCGGCCAGGTGGAAGAAACTTCCGAGTATGGCAGAGGTGAAGGCATAAACATTCATTTTTCCTTTATCGCTAAGAATAAAACCTATAAAGGGAAAACCAGGATTCCAATTGACATCGGCTTCAGTGAACCTGTAAATTACCTGCTAAACGGAAAAAATTTCCCGGTTATTTACGATTCAACCAATGCCAAAAACAATTGCATGCTTCTTATGCGCGAAGATTATTTAAAATATGGCTATACAATCCCGGACACCCTGTATTCCATAACAGAATACCTTGACTCCTTAAAGATGGCCAGCAATTAAAATAAACCAGGCCTGCTGGCATAATACCATCTCCTTATACCCCCAAAAAATCAGGTTTTCCGGCATTGCAAAGATTCCTACCTTACCCGGACTGTACGCATTCACCAGGGTACTACTGCGCTTTTTTCCCTTCACCACCCTGCTGCATATACTCCGCCACCTCAATAAACGGCGCCACCCATATATCCTCAATATGTTGTTGCAAAAATTGCAGCAGTTGCTCATGCGCCTCTTCTGAAACATTCAGGTTGTGCTCGCCTCCCACCCCATGAAATACAAATACCAACAGCGCATTGTCCTGCATGGCTTTTTTTACCATGGCAATCAGCTCTTCGCCGGAATGTCCATTGGGACCTGCTCCTTGTATAGGAAAGTTTCCAAAACGATTAAGCGCCACCGCATCAGGCGTTGCGTCGCGGAAGGCTACAAATTCATTGCTGATGCTGTAGAGGTAACTGGAATCGCCGATGCGCGTATCGCCGCAGGGACAACCCAATGTTCTTTTCGTTTTGCCGTCAACCGACTTCAGCAGCGCATTGGTAACGCGTATCTCGTCTGTCATGCGCTTGATCGTATAGGTCGACATGTCGTATTCCGGTTCCACCCATTCCCTGCCGGGACGTCCGCCAAGACAGGGATGGAATAAAGTATGATTGCCTAACTCATGCCCGTTGCGGGCAGCAGCTTGCCATTCCGGCATGCGATCCGTAAAAGCCGGACGCGAGGCAATAAGGTAAAACGTGCCTTTCAATCCGTGCGCGTCCAGCGCAGGCACCACCTTATCAAGATGCACATGCAGCGCATCATCGTACGAAAGCACTACGGCGCATTGCTTGTTATTCCAGGGACGCTTTGGCTGCGCGCAGGCGGCAAAAGTCAGGAAAACAGCAGGCAGTAAACAAAACGGTGTATGCAATTTCATATGGAAGAGGTTGTGATGGAAATTACAGGAAATTTACTGCATTGCCGGTTTATTTGTACCATGCCCATCCATCAATGATGGCAGGCATCATTACTAATTACTTCGTTAGTCTTCCCGCACACTTAATCCAGCAGAATGTTTTTTGATTTCCCGCTATCCCTTTCATTGCCGCGGTTTTCCAGGATTCAATGTGGCGATCTTACAGATGCCCTTCCTTTCCGGAACCTGCAGGTACTTAGCCCATCTGCTGACGCAAAAGCATTTGCCACTGCAAACAGCCGCACACCGCCTATGCTTTTCAATAAACATTAGCTGGAACAACGTAACTTGACACCGGAATTAAACATCGCAATGACAAGCAGATTTTCTGAAGCGCAACGGGCAGAGCTGGTACGGCAACTGGAAGAAGTTATTCCGGCAGCAAGGATCAGGAGCCGGCTGATCGACATCGTATCCTATGCCCCCGATGCAGGTTTTTATCACCTCATGCCTGTGGCCGTAGTACTGCCACAAACAGAAGAGGAAATACGGGCACTTTTTCAATTTTCGCATATACATAACGTTCCGCTCACCTTCCGCGCCGGCGGCACCAGTTTATCTGGCCAGTCGGTGACGGATGGCATATTGGCCGATATCAGTCGCTACTGGCGAAAGATCAGTGTGGAAGACGATGGCCGCCGCGTACGCGTGCAACCCGGTATTACCGGCAGCATGGTGAATGCACAACTAAAAAAATATCACCGTAAAATTGGTCCCGATCCTGCCAGCATCAGCGCTGCCATGATGGGCGGCATCATTTCCAACAATGCGAGCGGCATGTGCTGCGGCGTAGCGCTCAATGCGTACCATACCATACGCCATGTTCGCTTTATGTTGCCTTCCGGACAGGTGTTCAGTACGGAAATCCCCGAAGATTATGATCGCTTCGAAAAGGAATGCAGCACGCTTTCGGAAACCTTATTGCAATTGAAAAGCAGTATTGAACAAAACCATGAAATCACTGCGCTTATCCGGAAAAAATACCTGCTGAAAAATACGGTCGGCTACTCTGTGAATGCACTGCTCGATTTTCAACGTCCGCTCGACATTTTTGCCCATTTGCTCGTAGGTGCCGAAGGTACGCTGGGATTTATTTCAGAAGCCGTATTGGAAACAGTGCCGGATCATCCCTATAAAGCAACAGGCATACTTTTCTACAAAGATATTTTTGCGGCATGCGCCGCCATCAAGCCTTTTGCTACCGCGGGCGCCAAAGCCATCGAACTGATGGACCGCGCTTCGCTGAAAAGCGTAGAACATATCAACGGTATACCGGCAATCATCAAAACACTTCCACCCGCAGCGGCAGGACTGCTGATCGAGTTCCAGGGAGATTCGCCGGAAGCCGTTCAACAACAACTCGCTGGTGCATTACCCTTATTATCCGATACTACACTGCTCGATACCCCCTACTTCTCTACCGAGGCGCATGAGCAGGCGCTCTACTGGAAAGTACGCAAGGGCATGTTCCCGTCCGTTGGCGCCGTACGCGCCCGCGGCACTACCGTAATCCTCGAAGATGTGGCGGTGCCGGTAGAACAGCTGGGCAACGCCATAAGCGACCTGCATCAACTGTTTACCAAATACCATTATGATAACGCCATCATTTTTGGTCATGCAAAAGATGGCAATATTCATTTTGTAGTCACCCAGGCATTCGATACAACAGCCGAAATTGAACGGTACGACCGGTTTATCCGCGAAGTAGTTACCCTTATTGCCGGCAAATACCAGGGATCGCTCAAAGCCGAACACGGTACCGGCAGAAATATGGCGCCCTTTGTTGAAACTGAGTGGGGGCCCGAGCTGTACAACATCATGAAGGCGCTGAAAAAAGCCGCCGACCCGTACAACCTGCTCAACCCTGGTGTGATCATCAACGACCATGCAGACGCCCATATCCAACACCTGAAAAAAATGCCGGCAGTGGAAGAAGAAGTTGACACCTGTATTGAATGCGGGTTCTGCGAACACCGGTGTCCCAGTCGCGACCTTACCTTGACGCCCCGTCGCCGTATTGTGGTGCGGCGGGCGCTCAGCAGTTTGAATACGCGGCAACAACAACAGACCTATCAACAATTGCTCCGCGAATACCAGTACGATGGACTGGAAACCTGTGCCGTAGATGGGCTCTGTGCCACTGCCTGTCCTGTAGACATCGATACCGGCAAACTGGTGAAACGTTTGCGAAAAGAAATCCATAACGCATTCGGCAATAAAGTAGCGCTTTTCACCGCCAAAAACTTTCGGTTAACTGCTAACGTTGTAAAAACTGCATTGCAAACAGGTGTTCTGATCAATACTGTTTTCGGGCAAAAAGCCATGCAGCGGCTGACCCGGGGAATACGCCGGTTGATACCTGCATTTCCTTTATGGTCCAACCAACTGCACGCTGCGCCTTCCGTAAAAAGATATGTTCACCGTGAATTGGCAACCAGTGAAGCGGAAGTAGTATACTTCCCTGCCTGCATCAACCAGGTTATGGGCGATGCCGACCCGAAGCACCATGTCATCAGCAATGTGCAGCGCGTGGCAGACAAAGTGGGTGTGAAAATATACATACCGAAGGACATAGCTGGCAGTTGCTGCGGCCAAATCTATTCCTCCAAAGGTTACAATACTGCATATAGCTATAAAGCCAATGAAATGATAGAACGCCTGTGGCGCTGGTCGCAGCAGGGCAAACTGCCGGTGCTGATAGATTTTTCTTCGTGCGTGTATACCATGATTCATGCACGTGATGTATTATCAAAAGATAACCGCAACAAGTACGACCACTTACAGATCATAGACAGCATACAGTTTTTGCGCGATTTTGTGATTCCCCGCGCCCGCGTAATCAACAAGAAACAGCAGGTGGTATTGCATCCGGTATGTTCGCTGGAAAAAATGGGCATTGGACAGGTATTGGCGGAAGTGGCCGGCGCCTTTGCCGAAAAAGTGATCGTGCCGCAGCAGGCCGGTTGCTGTGGCATGGCCGGCGATCGTGGGTTTCTGTTTCCGGAATTGACTGCAGCTGCCTGTGCCGGCGAAGCGGCAGAAGTAACGCAACTGGTATCGGACGGCTACTACTCCACCAGCAAAACATGTGAGATGGCGATTTCAGCGGCGGTGGGAAAGAATTATCAGTCAATTATGGTGTTGGCGAATGAGACGATACCCCCCAGCCCCTAAATGTGAAGCAAATTTGTTTTGAAAGCATTGTTGCAGAACCTGAAGCCCATGCTTTAAGAATCGAAAAAACTGTTCATTTTTGCCACTTAATACAAGGCCTATGAACTGGATCATACTCATTATTGCAGGATTATTTGAAGTGGCATTTGCTTCTTCACTGGCAAAGGCGCGGCAGGCAACCGGGCAGGAAGCATTATTGTGGTATGCCCTGTTCGTGGTTACGTTAAGCATCAGCATGTGGTTGCTGATCAAGGCAACACAAACGATACCCATCGGAACAGCTTACGCCGTATGGACAGGCATTGGTGCAGCAGGCACGGTGCTCATGGGCATTTTTGTCTTTCAGGAACCGGCTACTTTCTGGAGAATATTTTTTCTGTGTACATTGATTGGGTCTGTTGTGGGGTTAAAGGCAGTTTCCGGATAGCCTTTTCCCAATATTCCCCTGCACGCTTATTTCCAAAACTGCACACTTATCATCCAAAACTGCGCGAATATGAAATGGTACCGCAGGGGGATGGTTTAATACGTAAGTTTATTCCCGCTTGCGGTCATAGCAACGATTTTTTTAAGTCAACGGTTATTGCACCTGCCATTAACCGACAGGATTTGTTGTGACCTGAAGCCAGCCTAACCCCAAAATTGCAGCTTATGATTCAGAAATTCCGCAGACTGCTTTTGTGTTTATTCTTGTCGCTACTAATCCTCTCCGTTAATGCCCAGGTATACGAAGCCGACAACGGGATCACTGCCAGCGGCGCCGGACTGAGCCGCAAAGTTTCCCTGGGCGGTGCGCTCTCCGGGAATACAGAAATTCCTTTCAATGGTTTTGAAATACATTTTACAGGATTGGGGCGCATCGGCATCGGCACCAATTCGCCTGCGGCACGTTTGTCCATTGCAGGGGCATCTGCGGGAACAAGTGGATTGCATTTTACCCAATTGAACAGTTCTTCCACTGCAGTAACCGGCAATGGCAAAGTATTGTCAGTGGATGCCAATGGTCATGTAATATTGGTAAATGATGAAGGCTCAGACGGCACGGTATGGAAGCTGGGCGGCAATACAGGCACCACTCCAGGTACCCATTTTTTGGGTACCGGCGACAACAATGACCTCGTTTTTAAAATAAACAATACCGAACGAATGCGCCTGACTACAACCGGGCGCCTGAGCCTGATGGGAGATTTCTGGCTGGCGAACCAGGGAGATCTTCAAATGGGCAGCATTCGCTTCAACCCGAACAATGGAGGGGAACTGTCGCTAAATGCGGGAACAACCAATCCCATAAGAATAAACGGGAATTTAAGAATGGGGCAAAGCGCGTTCATCCAGAATTCAGACGGTTTTAATGTATTGCAATTTTATTCCGGCACCATTGATGGCTACGAGCAACCGTTAAGGGTCTACGGTCCAATGGCGCTGGATAACAACCTGGAATATCCGCACATCTTAGGCAGAAACAACCTGGAACTTACTTTTGGTACTGCCGATGATCTTAACAATAAGAAATTTACTATCAGTCATGGTACCGGCACCGGAACAAGGGAGCCCCTGCTTACCATCCAGGAAAATGGACTTACGGGCTTAGGCACTGCTACTCCTGCGGCTTTTTTGCATTTGCATACAGGGGCCAGCAGTACAGTTCCTGTATTTAGAATAACGGAAAGCAATTATACATCGCCAAACGAATTGCGGTTGGCATTCTTCCAGGACAATGGATCGGCAAAACTTCAAATAAAACACCGAACAGCTTCCGCTGCCCTGGAACTGATTAGTTCATCCAATGTGGCGGGGTATTTGCATGCGTTAATGCAGGATTTCCATATTGGCGCCAGCGCAAGTGCACCCTACATAAATTTTGACCACAATATCCGGCCAACTTCAAGCGGAACATTCGACAACGGCAGCGCAAACAGAATGTGGAATAACGTGTACGTAAAAAGCATGATCGCCAACGGCTCCATCAACACCATCAAATTCCTCGGCGACCGCGACGACGGCAATTATGCATACGGTGCAGTACGAATTGAAAGCCCTTATAATTTCGTAAATCAACCCTACTTCGCAGTAGGCAACCATCAAACAACCTTCTTTGCCGTACACAAAAGCGGTGCATTAAATGTGGGTCTCGGTGAAGGCGAAGGCTACAACCTGCGTTCTGTAGCACATCCCACCGCCATGGTTGACATTAAATCTACCGAAACCGATCTTGATCTCCTCAAAGTACGCAACTACGCCAACGTAGCGCAATTGCTGGTAAATAAAGACGGTAATGTAGCCATTGGAAATGTTACTCCCACCGCGCAATTGCATACTACCGGTTCCGTGCGCTTTGCCGGACTAACCAACGACAACACCCAAACAAGAGTATTGGTGAGCGACGCCAATGGCAACCTTTCCTACCGGGACGCCGCAACTCTCGGAGGCGGCAGCAGTGCAGACGTATGGGTAATGGACGGCAATACTGTAAGCAACAACAAAAGCATCGGCACTACCAACCAGCATGCGCTGAACATCATTACCAATAATGAATCGAGAATCTTCGTGGCAGCAGATGGTAATGTAGGCATCGGCACTACCAATGTAACAGACCCGGATTATAGATTATCAGTGCAAGGCAATGTCCGCGTTCGCAAAATACGGGTAGACCAAAACCAATGGGCCGATTATGTTTTTGAATCGGATTACCCGCTGCGCCCATTGGAAGAAGTGGAAGCATTCATTAACAAAAACAAACACCTGCCCGAAGTGCCTACCGCCAAAGATGTGGCCAGAGAAGGCATTGACCTCGGCGATAACCAGGTGTTATTGCTGAAAAAATAGAAGAACTGACCTTGTACCTGCTGCAACAAAACAAAGAAATTGCATCGCTGAAACAAACAGTTGAACAGCAACAACAACAAATCGAGGCATTGAAAAAACAGGCAAAAGAAAATAGGTAATTTATTTGCCTGAACAATGCTGACAGGCTGAAAAAAAATGAGGCGCAACCGACGTTGCGCCTCTCGTTTCTATGGGGCTTAAACCCACTGAAAAATCAGCCCCGTGTTATGAGAGAACTATCCCGACTATTTACTTTTTCATTGTAAAGACAATCCATTCATCAATTCATGGCATTGCCTTCTCAACCCTTAGAGGTAAGGCCGGGAAGCGGCTTATTTTTCCAGCGTGATGGTGCCAAGGTCAGTTACTTTACCCTCTTCTACAGTCACACCATCTTTCTCTACGCTTTTGTAGTCGCCTGCTCCCTCTACAATTACTTTATAGGTTCCGGGTTTGGTTTCAAAAGAAAAAGCACCATCTTGAGGAGCCGCTTTCAGCGTGTCGGTGCCACTAATCACCAATACCTGTGCGGCAGCATCTGCCGGGCTGATAGTCCCCTTGATTCCGGAATTTTGTACAGCGCGAAATCCGAACAACCATGCTGATGCCAACAATACAGTGGCAACAATGTGTAATCGTAGTTTCATGTTTACTTGATTTTTGATGATGAATAATTTTCAACAATTCATCCCGAAAAAAACAAGTACTATACCAAAGCGCAGGTTATTGCCGGTTCTAACAGCTTTCTAACGGGTTTCTAATGGTATTCTAATGAAACAGGAAAGATTATCAGTTAGTTGCAACGGCCTGCGGCAAAACGATCGTGAAAGCCGCACCTTGATTGGGAACTGATTGCACCTTAATATATCCTTTATGCAGTTTGATGATATGGTTGGCCAGCGACAATCCCAATCCAAAACCGGATTGCTGTCCGGACTGACGGCTCCGGTAAAACGGCAGAAATATATGTTCCATTTCCTCGCTCGCTATTCCCGGGCCATTGTCTACCACCGTTATCACCACTTCACGGTCCAGGGCCTGCAGTTGCACCAGCGCCCGCTGATCGGGAGAATATTTACACGCGTTCATCACAATATTTCTTACAGCGGTCAGCAACAATTCCTCATTGCCAAACACCTCCAGCGCGTCCTGATCCGCGGGCATATTGCTGAAGTCGAGCAAAACGGCCCAGGAAGGATTCATGCGCGTGATTTCGGCCGGTAAGCGCAACAGAATTTCGTCTATACGTAAAGGTGCTATTTCCAGTCCGCCGGGACTATCAGAAGCTTTTGCCAGTTCCAGCAACGTTTGCGTGAGTTTGCTCATCCGCGTCACATCCTGCAGGGTGGAGCGAATGGTTTGCCTGTAATCGGCCGCAGACCGCTCCCGCAGCAACGATACTTCCAGTTGATTGGAAATGGAAGTAAGCGGCGTACATAGTTCATGAGAAGCATTGGATATAAAACGACGCTGCACTTCAAAACTTTCCTGCAAACGGTTGAGCAACTGGTTCAGGGTGGTGGCCAGGTAATGCCATTCATCACGGGCCGAACCGGTGTGAATACGGCGCGCCAGGCTTTTTACCGATATTTCATTTACTTCATCGGCAATCTGTTTTACCGGTCGCAATAAACGGCCGGAAAAGAAATAGCCGCCGGCAAACGATATGATTACTCCGGCCAGCAAACTAAGCCATACAATGGTCTTCAGTTGGGCGAGGTATTTTCTGCCAGCCTCATCGAGTGTTGCCGAAAACACCGTCAGTCCCGACGCTGGATAATGCGCAGCTATGACTTCCTTGCTGCCCTGTAAAAAATAAAAACTTCCCTCTTCTCTGGCACGGCGCAGCAAGAGAGAATCCACCAGCAAAGCATCGCCCGGTATGTCGCTGAACGAATAAATTTTCCGGTTCATGCTGTCGTACACCTGGATCTCTTTACTTCTTACCAGCCCGGTTACCGCGGTGTCCAGTTTGTGAATAAGGTCACTGCTGAACACCTCTGCCTGGCTGAGCAATCCATTGGTATAGGACGCGCGGTTCACCAGCCTGGTCTTGATAAAACTGAGCCGGCTGCTGCGTGAAATATAATATACCGTACCGCACACTACCAGCAGGATGGTGCACACCATAATGGTAAACAGGATCGTTATGCGAAGTCGTGCAGGCATCAGTTTTCGCGGGATTTAAGCATGTAGCCCAGTCCCACCTGGGTATGAATAAGCTTGGGTGAAAAATTCTTGTCTATCTTGTTGCGCAGGTAGCTGATGTACACATCGATCACATTGGTGTTGGTGTCGAAATCGATTCCCCATACATTGATGGCAATTTCAGCGCGCGACAAAACCTTGTTCTGGTTATAGAGCAGGTATTCCAGCAGTTGAAATTCTTTTACCGTGAGATTGATTTTCTGGTTGCTGCGGAACACTTCCCTGCTGTCGAGATGCACCTCGAGGTTGGGGGCACGCAGTATGTTGTTTCTTCCCGGTTGTTCCTGCTGTACGCGTTTTACATAGGCGCCGATCTTGAGCAACAATTCGCGGAATTCAAAGGGTTTTACAATATAGTCATCCGCACCGGCATCATAGCCATCCACCTTGTTGGCCAGCGTATTCATACTGGTCAGCATCACAATGAATACAGCAGCATTTTCCTTTCGCATGATTTTGCACAATTCCAGTCCGCTGATGCCCGGCAGGTTGATATCGAGTATCACGAGGTGAAAATGCGTACTGAAGTATTGTCGCAGGCCCGATTCACCATCATAGGCTATCTGCACTTCATACCCGTTTTCCTCCAGCCCGAGTTTCAAGGTATCAGCAATCTTTTGCTCGTCTTCAATAATCAAAATCTTAACGGTCTCCATTCGGGAACTGTGCTAAGGTTTACAGTCGGTGACAGCAATTAGCATTGGAAAATGCGGAAAGTTACGCATTGAAGTCAACGGAAACAGGGTTCAGGAGGGTTCTAATCAAATTCTAATGTACCTAACTGGTTACAAAGCAAGCGATAGTGCCCGGGGCAGCCCGTGCGGTTGGCTGGCGGACGCTCCAACTGCACAGCAAGATCGTTCACCACACCTTTGCAGTATCGCACTACGCAGCATATATTGAATGCAGCGTTCACCAACGCCTTTATGGCGTTACGGGCGCCGGAAGGTCAATCCGGCACCAGGCCACCTGCAAACGGAAAGGTAGATGCGGTTTTGAATAATATGCCAATTTATGCTAATTTCATCGTTTCTGATTATGTAGCGAATGCAGGTTCCCGACTATTCCAGCCATACCGACCAGACACTGTTGCAGCAGATTTCCCAAAATGACCAGGCTGCCTTTACCGCTATTTATCATCGCTATTGGAAATTGTTGTTCCGGGAGGCCATGAATGTGCTGCGGGCGCAGAAAGAAGCCGAAGATTGTGTGCAGGAATTGTTTATCTCCCTCTGGAAGCGTCGTGAGTCGGTGACCGTCAATACTTCGCTGAAAGCCTATCTGCAGACCGCCATCCGTTATAAATGCATCGACCGCATGGAGCAGCAAATGGTCCAGGGCGGTTACCTCAAAGATTTTGCTGATTTTCAATTGCAATACCAGGCAGTCCCTTCCGTGGAAGACAACCTGTACGCCCGCGAGCTGGCGGCCACCATCGACGGCCTCATGGTAAAAATGCCCGACAAAATGCGGGAAGTGTACCGGCTGAGCCGGCACGAACAGCTTTCGCACCGGGAAATTGCCGAGCGATTGAATATATCGGAAGAAACCGTAAAAAAGCAAATCTACCTCGCGTTGAAAATTCTCAAGTCCCATTTGGGAAACACTTCCCTTACTGCGATTATTGCGATTACTTTCCTGCCTCCCGGGGTATAAGATAATTGTCTTCGGCACATCCAGATACCTCTTCATCCCCCGCTGGGGGGCGCCAGCAGTGGCTTACTATGTGAAGGCTGTTGCCCCGCCACAAAAAATTTTTCCCTTTCTTCTACCACCTCCCCCCTTTTTTTCCGACTAACTATATAACTCGCCATATACCACCTGCAAATATCCATGCAGCCACTAAACCTGTCTTTTGAATAACAAGCTGTTAGTAGGAATTAGCAACAGTTAAATAATAATTCCCTGTTTATTATCCAATATCCGTTCGCCACCAGTATTGGTACCGCAATGGCGCTCCCATGTTGAACGCAACGTACAGCATATGGAGTGCCGCTGCGGTACACCCGTTATTGCATTGCCACCTTTATCCTGCTCGCATCTTATACCATGAACACACAACAATTCAAAGAACTGTTACAGCGCTACCGCGAAGGCCGCTGTACCGACGAAGAAAAAAATCTGGTTGACGCCTGGTACATTCACCGGCGCAACACCCCCTACCCGCTCCCGGCCGAAGAAGAAGCGCAGGCCGGCGAAAGAATGTACCGGAAAATCGCCCGGGAACTGGGGCACGACACACCCGCCACCGGCGGTTCGCTACGCCGTTTCTATCGCGGGTACTGGATGGCCGCCGCTATCCTGGTAGCCGTCTTCACCGCCGGTTATTTCCTGGTGCAAAAAACATCAACCGGCGTAGCTACTACCGGCAACAATCCCGATGCGCCACCGGCCATTGTGCCCGGCGGCAACAAAGCGCTGCTAACGCTGGCAGACGGTTCCGTAATTGTGCTCGACAGCGCCGCCAACGATACGCTTTCCATACAGGGAAAAACGCTGGTATTCAAACAGCAGGATGGACAACTGGTATACCGCGCAACAGCCAGTGAGGAACCAACTGCCATTGCCTGGAACACCATCAGCACACCACGCGGCGGACAATACCAGGTGGTGTTGCCCGATGGCAGCAGGGTTTGGCTGAATGCAGCCTCTTCCTTACGCTTCCCTGCCAGTTTTTCCGGTGATGAAAGAAGAGTGGAATTGACCGGAGAAGCCTATTTCGAAATTGAAAGTTATGCCCTGCCCACCGCAGGTGGAAAGAAAAAGAAAATCCCTTTCAAGGTAACCATTACACAACCGGGCGTTACAGAAACATCCGAAGTAGAAGTACTGGGCACCCATTTCAACATCATGGCCTATGCCGATGAAGCCACCATCAACACTACCCTGCTGGAAGGCGCCATCAAAATGCACAGCGGCACACAAGCCCAAACACTCAAACCCGGTCAGCAGGCGCAAATCGCTAAAAACGGCCATATGCACATAGAAGACGATGCCGATACCGAAGAAGCCATTGCCTGGAAAAACGGCCTCTTCCAGTTTTATAACGCCGATATACAAACGGTAATGCGGCAAATAGCCCGCTGGTATGATGTGGAAGTGGAGTATGCCGGTCCAATCCCTTCAGACAAGTTTGAAGGCGAAATTCCGCGCAACAGCCATATTACCGAAGTGCTGAACATGCTGGAGCTGAGTAATGTGCATTGCAAGATCGAAGGAAAGAAGTTGATTATTTTATAAACCAGACATTAAAAACTGCTATGCAATGAAAACGTAACGACCCCTTTTTACCTGGTTGCCATAAACAGGAAAGCCGGCAGTCTGGAACACTACCGGCCGGAATGGGCAAACCATTTAAAAGCGTTGAAACTGTTATTTGTTTACCCAATTTTAAAAGTATGATTTTTACCATTCTTTGCCAAGCTGCACGGCGTATGGCAAAGTCCAAAACTATTCTGGTTATGAAGTTGACCGCCATCTTGTTGCTGGCTGGCTTTCTTCAGGTTTCTGCTGCAGGTTTTACGCAAACCATATCCCTGTCGAAACAAAATGTTTCCCTGCCAAAGGTTTTCAGGGAAATCAAAAAACAAACAGGCTATGTGTTTTTCTACAACCTGCGCATGCTCGACAAAGCTCATCCTGTAACCATTAATGTAAAGAACGGAACGCTGAAAGAGGTGCTGGAGCAGTGTTTTGCCGATCAGCCGGTTACGTACCGCATTATCAACAAGACCATCGTGGTCACCGAGCGGCCTGCGCCGCCACCTGTGGCGCCACCGGTAACTACCGACACCGTTCCTTCCACCATCGAAGTGCGTGGTAAGGTGCTGGACGATGCGACCGGCCTTGCCGTATCAGGCGCCAACATTGTGGTAAAAGGAAGCAATACAGGCGTTACTTCCGGTGCAGACGGGTCCTTTACCCTGCAGGTGAAACCGGGCGCCGTGCTCGTGATCAGCTTCGTGGGGTACGACAACAAAGTAGTGACCGTTACGCCGGCCACTACTACCCTTACCGTTCGATTGGCGCTCAAGGCCAACAAGGAACCCATGGTGGAAGTGGTGGTGACAGGTTACCAGCAGATCCGGAAAGAAAGCTTTACCGGTAATGCAGTAACGGTATCGGGCGAAGAACTGAAAAAAGTAAATCCACAAAACATATTGCAGGCCATACAGGCATTTGATCCATCCTTCCAGGTAGCGCAGAACAACCTGTTTGGCTCCAATCCCAACCAGTTGCCGCGGGTGAATGTAAGAGGCGCCACTTCCCTGCCCTCCGGCACCGGCGAAATCCTCACCCGGCACAACCTGGCAGGCAACGTAAACCTTCCTACGTTTATACTGGACGGTTATGAAGTAAGCCTGGAGAAGGTGTACGATCTGGACCCCAACCGTATTGAATCGGTTACCATCCTGAAAGACGCAGCAGCCACCACTGTGTACGGTTCGCGCGCCGCCAATGGAGTGATGGTAATCACTACCAAAGCACCGCAGGAAGGTAAACTGCAGGTAACTTACAATTATGACCTGAATATTACCGGCCCCGACCTTACCGATTACCACGTGCTGAATGCCGCCGAAAAGCTGGAATACGAATGGCTGGCCGGTTTGTATGAACCCGTACAACAATTGTCACGCGATGACCAGGAAGAACGCTACTACGCCAAAAAAAGAAATGTGGTGGCCGGCGTCAATACCTATTGGTTGTCGCAGCCGCTGCGCACTACCTTTGGACAGAAACACTCCATGTTCATCGAAGGCGGTTCGCCCATCGTGCGCTATGGTATCGATTTGCGTTATCATACCATGCCCGGTGTAATGAAAGGTTCCGGCCGCGACCGGTACAGCCTGGGTACGGTGCTCTCCTACGCCCCCACTAAAAAATTCCTGTTCAGAAACGTGTTGTCTGTTACGCAGGTAGAAGGAACAGAGTCCCCTTACGGCAGTTTCCTCAATTATGTACGCATGAATCCCTATTATCCTAAAACGGATTCTGCCGGACGGATAATTCAGCGGGTAGACGACTGGACGATCGACACGCGTCAGTCGGGCGCAGACCAATACAGGACGGAAACCGTGCTCAATCCTCTGTACGAGGGTACGCTCAACAGTTTTAACCGTACCAAATACCTTGAAGTGATCGAGTCTTTTTCGGCAGAATGGAATATCAGCCGTTCGTTGCGCTTGCGGTCGCTGCTGAGCCTTACCAAGCGGAAGTACAATACCGATGTCTTCCAATCGCCTTTCAGCAATGAATTTTATGATTATCCTGCCGATCGGATGGACGAACGCGGCAGCTATTATTTCCGCAATGCCGATGAATCAGCATTCGATGGCAATATAACCTTAACCTATAACCGACAATTGGGCGATCATTTTGTAAACCTTGCTGCCGGCGCCAATATTCGCACCTACAGCATCGACAGCAAGAGCCTGAACGCCATAGGTTTTTCCAATGACCGCTTTACCAATATCGGTTTTGCCAACCGCTTTCCCGAAGGAAGTTCACCGCAGGGCGATTATGCGCTGGAAAGACTGTTTGGTTCCTTCCTCTCCGTGAATTATTCTATGAAGAATAAATACCTCGCCGACCTGTCGGTACGTATGGACGGTTCTTCCAAGTTTGGTACTGAAAATAAAACCGCTCCCTTCTGGGCATTGGGCGTGGGCTGGAATCTTCACTATGAACCGTTCCTCGAAAACACTGCAATAAGCCAGTTGAAACTCAGGGCCAGCACCGGACAGACCGGCGACGTATCGTTCCCGCCCTACATGGCACAGACCACTTACCAATATTATACCAGCAACTGGTACTCTACCGGTGTGGGCGCCGTGGTGAACAACTATGGCAACCAGGCGCTGCAATGGCAGAAGACAGACAATTACGATGTGGGCCTAGACCTCGGTCTCTTCCGCGACCGGATATACATCAGTTCCCGTTACTATTACAAACTCACCCATGGATTGCTGGCAGATATCATGCTGCCGCCTTCCACAGGTTTCGGTTCTTACAAGGAAAATCTGGGCGATATGGAAAATACCGGTATAGAACTGAACCTGAAATATGTGGCTGTCCGTAACCGCAACCTGGTGGTGAGCGTTTTCGCCAATATGGCGCGCAACCAAAACAAAATCCTCAAAATTTCCAATGCGCTGAAGGCTTACAACGACAAAGCCGACCAGGAACAGGTTTCCAACGACAACCTGAAAGGCACGCCCCTGCTGCGTTTCAACGAAGGACAATCGCTCAACACCATTTACGCCGTGCGTTCGCTGGGCATTGACCCGGAAAACGGTAAGGAAATATTCCTGAAACGCGATGGTACGCGTACGTATGAATGGGACGTGAAAGACATTGTGCCGGTTGGCGACAACACGCCCACTGCCTATGGCTATTTTGGCACCAACGTGTCGTGGAAAGGATTTTTACTCAATTTGATTTTTTACACCCGCTTCGGCGGAGAAGAATACAACCAGACATTGGTTGACCGAGTAGAAAATGCTGATCCCCGCTACAACGTAGACAGCCGTGTGCTGAGCGACAGATGGAAACAACCCGGCGACAAGGCTTTGTATAAAAACATTGCCGACCTGGGAACTTCCTTCGCTTCCGACCGCTTTGTGCAGAAAGACAATGTACTGGAATTGCAGTCGGTATACCTGTCGTACGATTTTGCCAAAAAAGTGTACAGCAAACTGGCTATGAAAAACCTTCGCCTGTCATTTACAATGAACGACATCTGGCGCTGGTCGTCGATGCGGATTGAAAGAGGTATTCAATACCCCTTTGCCCGGAGTTTCACATTTTCTATTCAAACAAGTTTCTAAATCATGTATATGAGCAAACATATTTGGTTAATCATCAGCGTGCTGCTGCTTTCTTCCTGCAAAAAATGGCTGGATGTAAAGCCGCTATCGCAGGTGTCGGAAGATGACCTGTTCAAAACAGAAGCAGGTTTTGAAGAAAGCCTGAACGGCATTTATACACGTTGTACGCGGACGGACCTCTACGGTTCTGAACTGAGTTTCGGTTTTCCCGAAGTGCTGGCCCAGAATTATACGTTTCCGCCGGATGATAATCAACGCTACCAGCAAACAGCCAATTACAATTACCTCGATCCCTACTTCATTGCACGGAAAGATGCAGCCTGGCGGGGGCTCTATAATGCCATCGTGAACTGCAATTTGCTGCTGCAAAACCTGGAGGAGAACAAATCAGTGCTGCCCGAAGACAAACATGCACTGATCAAAGGAGAAGCGCTGGCGTTGCGGGCATACCTGCATTTTGATGCGTTGCGTTTGTTTGCGCCTTCTTTCAAAAACAATCCAACGGAAAAAGGCGTTCCCTATGTTACCTCTGTGAGCAATAAAGTAACGACTACGCTCACTGTATCGCAAACACTTGAAAAGATCATTAATGACCTGAAAGAAGCCAAAGAAATCATCCGCCCGGTTGATCCCATTCGTGCAGCTTCTTACGTGGCAGGCTATCCGACCGACGTAAACGATGTGGAGCGGGCTGACAAATCGCTGTTCCTGCAAAACCGGCGGCATCGCATGAACTATTACGCCATTTGCGGTACGCTGGCCCGCGTTTGTTTGTATATGGACAAAAAAGATGAAGCGCTTGCCAATGCATTGGAGGTGATTGAATCCAATACATTCCCCTGGACCAACAGCGCCGCATTTATTGAACCCGATCCCACCAAAAAAGACCGCATCCTGTACAGGGAACTGGTATTTGCCTGGTATATAGAAGACCTGGCGCAGGAAGTAAACCTGCGGTTCAACAGTGGCGCGGTGGGATTGTACATCGAGAACAATGCAGGCAATACCTTGTATGAAACAGGCAGCGTAGGCGCTGAAGACAACCGCTTCAAACAATGGTTCAGGCTGGTAAGCGGTACCAATACCATGGACCGGCTGGAACTGCAAAAATACCTGCGCGATCCGCAGACCAACCGCCATTACCTCGTGGCGCCTGCTATCCGGCTGAGTGAGATGTACTACATCGCTGCCGAATGCACGTATGATACCGATCCCGCACTGGCTGCGCAATACCTGAACACCGTGCGGTTCAATCGTGGTATGGGGGTGCCGCTGACCATCAGCAACAAAGATGAACTGATACAGGAACTGGTGAAAGAAGCACGCAAGGAGTTTTATGGTGAAGGGCAGATTTTTTACATGTACAAGCGACTGCACCGGAGTATAGCCACGCAATTGGGCGGCAGTATTCCGGCATCAGACAAAATCTTTGTACTGCCCCTGCCCAACGATGAAATTGAATTCGGCAACCCCTAATTATACTTAAGCTATGAAGAAAATAGTTTACAGCTTTTTTGCAACGGTCATAACCCTTGCAGCCTGCAACAAAGCCGATCTGACTACATACCAAACCAACGACAATATCTATTTCGACCTGGACCCTGCCGGCAACCGGGATAGCATACTCTACACATTTGCCTATTATCCGGACAGGCTTCAGGACACCGTATTTGTACCCGTACGTATTTCGGGCATACGCGTGGACCAAAACAGAAGTTATAAAGTAAAAGTTATAGACTCTGCCACTACCGCCATTGCCAACCAACATTATGAACCCTTCAAGGATTCCTATGTTCTGCCTGCCGGTGCAGGCAGCGCAGCATTGCCCGTGGTGCTGTTCAACAACGATCCTGAACTGGTGAACCGGTCTTTCGCCATCACCATTGAACTGGTGCCTACAGAAGATTTCGGTGCTGATCTCAAACAGATCATTACAGCACGCATCGTGTTTTCGAACAAGCTGGAAAAACCCAAATGGTGGGAAATGTGGCTGGGCGCCTATTACTCGCAGGTAAAACACCAATTGTTCCGGCTGGCGGCCACTACCGAAGATCTTTCCATGAACGGTCTCGATGCGCCCAAGAACCTGTATTACATCAACAAACTGCAGGCGCTGCTCGATAATGCGGCCGTGTGGGTAAGCAACAATCCTGATAAAGGGTATGTACTGGAAGCAAGGCCCGACGGCAATTTTGATTTTTATTATTCCGGTACACCCGAGAAAAAATTGTTGTACAGGAAGAATACGTCGAGCGGCAAGTTCTATTTCATAGATGAAAATGGCAATGAAGTGATCTGATTATTACTGCAACGCAAAAAAATATTTCGATGAACCGATTATTTATATGTTCTATTGCCTGCCTGTTGTTGTTTACAGGCTGCTACAAAGACAAAGGCAACTATACCTACAATGTACCGGCAGCGCCTGTTATTTCGGGGCTGAACGAAGTATACGAGGTATTTATTGGCGATACGCTCAATATAAAACCTACCGTTACTTCACCTGATCCCAATGCAGACCTGCACCTGCAGTGGCGCATCGATATTCCAAAAGAATTTCGGGATACTACCCTCACCGGTCCGGCATTGAACATGGTATTCAACCTGCAGCCGGATATCTATAATGTACGGCTCACCATTGCAGACAGCTCCAACGGGATGAAGTATTTTCGCAACTTCACCATCGTGGGCAAAACTGCCTTCTCTACCGGCACCCTTATTCTCAGCCGCGAAGGCGCCACCTCACAGCTTACGTTTGTTACAGACGACAGCGTGATGTACGCCCGTGTTTACAGTGCCATTAACGGCGATGATTTACCGGGCAGTCCGCAACAGGTGATTCCCATTGCTTACCAATACATCAGTCCGCTCACCACCACCAGTTTCTGGATTACCGGTGCCGAAGGCGATGATGGTGGCGTACAGATAGAATCCAACTCGCTGAAAAAAATCAAAACACTGCGCAATAATTTCTTCGATCCTCCTGCAGCGGCCAGGCCGGGTTACCTCGAATGCTCGGTATATGGTGTACTGCAGGGCGTAGTGAACGGCAAATTGTATGTAGGCGCTACCCAAACCTATTACATGAGTGAGGTATACGGCATGTTTGGCGTTCCTGCCCAGGGCGATTATGAACTGTTTCACCGGGCAGCCTTCAACAGCACCATGCCGTATTTCCTCGGTTATGAAAAGAACCGCAAACAGTTTGTGGCCTTTACCAATTTCGGCAGCGCCGCCTATATCGGCACAGACTATCAGGTGACAGACGTTTCCTCCTTTGACCCGAAAGACGTTGGCCTCGACCTGCTGCATTTCCAGCAGATCAACGACAACAACTGCTTTGCATTTGGCAAAGACGCCAACGGCGACCTGTATGAACTGAAATTTGGCGCAGCCTTTATGGGATTTGTACAACTCACTCCCATGCACAAGCGCCTTTTTGCACATGCATCGCTGGTAACGCCCACTACCCAATGGGTGGGCACGCCTTCTGAAGTATTTTACTTTACTTCCGGAGATAAAATCTATCGCTATAACCCCCTCAACCAGGAAATACTGCCCCTCACCACCGATTTTGGCGGCAAGAACGTTAGCATGATCAAGGCCGTAGACAATGGCAATACGCTTATTGCCGGTGTGGAAGGCAGCGTGTATTTCCTGGACATCAGCGTAGGAAAGTTTGGAGATGTACTCAAACGCATTGACAATGTTCCGGGAATTCCGGTAGATGTAACCGTCCGTACTTATTAATACCACGAAGGCGCGAAGGGACCCAACATACCTGGTGTTCTTTCGCGTTCTTTTGGTTCAAAAAAAATACTAATGAACAAAAAAACAATCACAGCAACAGTTGCCTTACTTTCGTTATTGATTTCGCAAATAACCTTTGCCCAAAAGAAACAATTTCTCCTGACCGGCCAGCTTACCAACTGTACCGACAGCCTCATTTACCTCGGCTACGGCACCCTGAACACTTCTTTCAAAGATTCAGCAGTAGTTAAAAACGGCCGGTTCACCTTCACCGGCACTGTCAGTGAACCCGTGCCTGCTATGATCTTTACCAAAACATTCAAGGTGCAGATCAATCTGTTCCTCGACAATGCGCCGATCACCGTAACAGGCAATGCCGACTCGATGTACAGCAGCGTGGTCACCAGCAAATCGCCTGTTGTGCAGGAATATGAAGCTTTTAACCAGCAGATCATGGCTAACCGCAAGAGCACCATTGCCCTCTTTCAACAGGTCTATGCCCTGCGCCAGCAAGGCGATACGGTGCTGGCCAAAGAGCTGGAAGCAAAAGCAGATAGCCAGTACCGTTGGGAATTTGCCGCCAAAAAAGAATATATCGAAACACACCCGTCCAGCTACATCAGCGTCCATGAACTGCTACAATATACCAGCAGCAATACGCTGCAGGAAAGTATCCGGTTGTTCAGCGGGCTCGACGCATCTGTAAAAGCTTCCAATGCCGGTAAGGAACTGGCAGACAGGATCGATTTACTGAGCAAGGTGGATGTGGGAAAGCCGGCCATCAATTTCACCCAGGTGAGCGTGGATGGCAAACCGGTGCAATTGTCTGACTTCAAAGGACGCTATGTGCTGCTCGAGTTCTGGGCCAGTTGGTGTGGTCCCTGTCGCGCAGAAAACCCTAACCTGGTAAAACAATACCACCTGTATAAAGACAAAGGTTTTGATGTATTAGGCGTTTCGCTTGACAACAACAAGGAACTCTGGAAGCAGGCTATTGAAAAAGACGGACTGCCCTGGACGCATGTATCGGACCTCAACGGCTGGAAAAACGCCGTTGCGGAAATGTATGGCATTCGCGCCGTGCCCGCCAGTTTCCTGATTGATCCGTCGGGTACCATCATTGCGCAGGGATTGCGCGGTGAATCGCTGAATGAGAAGCTGGAAGAATTGTTTGGTAAACAATAAAGCCACTAAACCTGAACCCTGCCCCTGTAAAACGAAGAGACACAAAGCAATTACTTTGTGTCTCTTTTTTTGCCTTCGCGTCTGTCTCCTTACATGGCTGAAGACATCGCCACAGACTCGCTGTTCAGAATATTTTTCAGTATCCCTATCACCTGGTCCACTTCCTCCTTTGTATTGTATTTGCTGAAGGAGAATCGAATGGTAGTACAATTTTCCCTGCCGCCCAGCGCCTGAATCACATGAGAACCGCCTGATCCGCTGCTGCAGGCACTGCCGCCGCTTACGCACACACCCTGCATATCGAGTTCAAGCAGCAATGATTCCGATTGCGGCGTTTTGGGAAAGCATACGCTCAAAACCGTATACAAGGAATTGTCCGGGCTATTGAAGCGCACGCCGGGAATGGATTCCTGCAGGCGTTGCTTCATGTACGATTTCACACTGGCAATATGGGCGCTGTCTTTCTCATAATGCTGCATGGCCAGTTCCAAAGCCTTGGCAAAACCGGTGATGCCATATACATTTTCTGTTCCCGCCCGCATATTGCGCTCCTGGCCGCCGCCATAGATCAATGGCTGAATCTTGAGTGCCGGATTTACATACAGTATACCTACCCCCTTTGGCCCGTGAAATTTATGGCCGGCGCCCGAAATGAAATGCACATCCACTTCCGAAAGGTTCAACGGGTAATGCCCTACGGTCTGCACGCAATCGCTGTGAAATACCGCATCGTGTTGTTTACACAGGTCTGCTACCCTTTTCATGTCCAGCAGACTGCCGATTTCATTGTTGGCATGCATCAGCGATACCAGGCATTTGTGGCCATTCGTGCTGTGTTGCTGCAGCAATTGCGCCAGGTTTTCATAATCCACCTCACCGGTTGGGGTGAGTTTTACCAGCGAATACGAAATATTATTGTAACGGCTGTAATATTCCACCGTATGCAAAACGGCATGGTGTTCTGTGGGAGAAGTGATGATATGATCGCATCCGAGATCGCGCAACGCAGCTGCAATGGCAGTATTGTTGCTTTCTGTTCCGCCGCTGGTAAAATAGATGGCGCCCGGCTGCGTGCCCAGTAATTGGGCCACCGTTTTGCGGGCTGTTTCCACCGCCAGGCGGGTAGTCCTGCCGAGTGAATAGGTGGAAGACGGATTGCCAAAATGCGTTGACAAATACGGCATCATGGCTTCCAGTACTTCTTTGGCAAGAGGAGTGGTTGCAGCATTGTCGAAATATACCGGATGACTCATGGTATGATGTTGTTTTCGGGTAAAAGGCAGAAGAATTCTTCCCGAAATTCTTAAATAGTATTCATATTGAAAAGGAATTTCAATTTTACCAGAAATTTTCCGGTTATTTGCAATATTCAATTGCCTTTTGCTGAAAAACAGGAATTGGCGGAATTGTACACTGAATTTTTTTCGGCCTGCCAAACACTAAATTTTATGAAGGAGAACGGACTGGATGCCGTAGATATTGAAATTTTGCGGCTGCTGCAGAAAGATGCAGAAATGACCAACAAGGAGATTGCCCTGAAACTCCACAAGTCTATCGCCACCATCAACGAGCGGATCAGGCGATTGAAAGACCAGGGATACATCAAACGCGTGGTAGCATTGCTGGATGGAAAAAAGATTAACCGGGGATTGGTATGTTTCAGCCATGTGCTGTTGCACAACCATGCCGCCAAAACGCTCGCCGGTTTTGAAAAGGAAGTGGTAAAATTTCCGGAAGTGATGGAGTGTTTCCAGATGACCGGCACCTTTGATTTTATTCTTCGGGTAGTCACCAGCGATATGGACGCCTATCACCAGTTTTACCGTAAACTGGCGGCACTGCCCAATATTACTACCGTGCAAAGTTTCTTTGTATTGTCAGAAACCAAGAGCGATACGGCCTATCCGTTATAAAGGTTACAAACCGCAAGGGCGCAGCGGGAAGCCAGGAAACATTAAACAGTTGCAACGAGGTAAATTGGATGTGCTGACTTCCCGCTGCGCCGCCACAGTTTGTATTACATCGAAGGCGCAGGCTCCTGGCTTGCTTCCACATTTATACCTGCTTTGGCAATGGAGGAAAGCCTGGCGTCCATTTCTTTTTCTTCCTGCAAAATGGGTTCCAGTTGTTGCGCAATTTCTTTATGCCCCAATGTCTCTGCCAGGGTGATCATACTACCATAGGAAGCTATCTCATAATGCTCTGTTTTCTGTGCGGCAATGACGAGCGCCACGTCGCGCTGGGCTGAACCCTTCTCCGTTTCGTCAATCACTTTCCAGCCTTCGTCAAACAATCCCTGCAATCCAACGCAGGGTTTTGCCTCAGGTTGAAGACCGAGTTGCGAAAATATATTTTCCAGCGTCCTGGCATGCGTATCCGTTTGTTCAGCATGTTGCTGAAATGCCTGCTTCAGCTCTTCCGATCTTGCCTCTTCCATCATGGTGCTCATTGAATTGCGCAAGTTCACTTCCGACCAATACATTTCCTGCAGGCAATTGACAAAGAATTGCTGCAGCGCAGATTGCGTTTTTGAATCGGTTTGCATAAAACAAAAGTTGATAGTTTAATAATGATTACACACCGTGCAGGTACTCACCATAAAAATTGTTCCAAGGCAATGGCAGGCAAAGGTAGTCCACGTAAAAGGCATACGGGAGCGGATAGAAGGCACGCTGTGCAGCATGCGTTGCTGAAGTGCGTCATTTACACCACAACCCGAGGCATCTACGCTTCCTTCATCTCGTGCCGCGCCAGCCAGTCGCGGATAATTTTTTTCTCCGCCACAATAAAGAGCGTGTCATTCGCCTGGAGTTTCATATCGCTTTCGGGGTTCAGTATCCGCTCGTCATTTCTTTCAATACCCACTACCAGCGCATTTGCCTGTTCGCGGATGCCCGTCTCCCGGATATTTTTACCTATAAGCGTGCTGTTTTCCGGTATCACATAATTATAGAGTATCATATCGCCATCTTCTTCCGGCGGCGTTTCCTGGTCAGGGCGGATCAAGGCTTTCAGGCGCATGATCTGGTTATCGGTTCCAAGCACCAGCAATTCATCGTGCGGGAAGATCATCTGGTGTTTGCCCGGCGCTGAAATATGAAAGTCGCCACGTTTGATCATCACTACATTCACCCCGATCTGTTCACGCCATTTTAGCTCCAACAGTGTTTTACCAACACAGGGGGCATTGACGGGGACCGTCAGCGGAACAATGTGTGCGTCCCAGGGCGCCAGCTCGGCACGGTTGCTTTTGGATTGTTCAATTTCCCGCGCATTCAGGTTGGAGAAGAAACGGTTTTCCAGCGACTGGTACAAAGTCTGTATCCGCTTTGAAAAAATACTCAGCAGCACAAGCGTGATCACTGTAAATATTACGCCTGCATAAATGTTGAAGAAACTATGCAGCAGGAAGCCTATGAAAAAAGCCACCAGCGCAAACCGCACCAACCGTATCGTATAAAACAGGGCATTGTACCGGTGATCTTTTACCATGCGCATATAAACTTCCGATGGCACCCGGATGGCCAGTGCCCAGAGGAAGGGACTCATCACGCCCAGCGTAAGCAGGCAAATGCCAATACGCAAGGCCAGCGAATTGCCCTGTTCGGCAATCCATGGCACAACATATATGGAAGAGAATATGATGATGGCAACGATGATAATACTCAGCAAAATGGCATTGGTGACCGTATACCGAACGAACAAACGCCATTCACTGGTTTGGGAAGCCTTCTTGGTTTCGCTGCTATACCTGTTTAACCGCTGAATGACCCTTTCTGGCAATGCCCGTTCGATCCATCTGTAAAAACCGGAGGATGACTTAATCAGGTAAGGCGTCAGGAAAGTAGTTACGGCAGAAGCGCCCACCGCTACGGGGAATAAAAAGCCCGACGTAACGCCCAGCGACATGCCCAGCGTAGCCACGATAAATGCAAATTCACCGATCTGCGCCATGCTCATCCCCACCTGCACTGACTGCTTCAGCGGTTGTCCGGACAAGAGCGCTCCGAGTGTAGTACTGGAAAGTTTTCCTACCAGTGTCAGCAGAGTAACCCACAAAATCGGTTGCGCATATTCCACCATGGCCTGCGGGTCTATCATCATGCCCACCGAAGTAAAGAAGATGGCGCCAAAGAGGTCTTTCACGGGTTTCAGCAAATGCTCCACTTTTTCGGCGGCGGTAGTTTCAGCAATAATGGACCCCATCACAAAAGCGCCCAGCTCGGCAGAGAAACCAACCTGGGTGGCGAGAATCACCATTCCCAAACACAGGCCGATGGACAAGATCAGCAGCATTTCATCGTTCAGCAGTCTTTTTGCTCTTTTGAGCACGCTGGGTAAAATGAAAATGCCTGCGAGGAACCAAAGGATCAGGAAGAACAAAAGTTTGAAGACCGTAAACAACATTTCGGTGCCCTCAAATATGCGGCTTACCGCCATGGTAGAAAGCAATACCATCAACAGGATCACCACAATGTCTTCAACAATCAGTACACCGAATACAATACTGGCAAATTTTTTGGTTTTGACGCCCAGTTCATCAAACGCACGCAGGATAATAGTGGTGGAAGAACTGGCCAGCATGCCACCCAGGAACAGACTGTCCATGGTAGACCATCCCATCCACTTTCCCAGCCAGTAACCGGCTGCCGTAATGAAAACAATTTCTACCAGCGCAGTAATGGACGCTGCTCCACCTACCCTGGCGAGCTTCTTGAAACTGAATTCAAGTCCCAGGCTGAACAGCAGGAAGATCACCCCTATTTCGGCCAGTGTTTCAATACTCGTTTTATCCACTACACTGGGCGTGAGTTGAAAATAAGGTCCCACCAAAAAACCGGCAATAATATAACCCAGTACCAGCGGTTGTTTCAGCCATTTGAACAGGATGGTTACAATGGCTGCCGCTCCAAGTATCAGGGCAAGATCTGTGATCAGGTATGGTAAATGTGGCATAGGCTCTTAAAGATAGATCAGCAAGGTGAATAAATACTTCCTACAGACTGCCCCGTTCACGTCGACTGTACTGCAGGATAAAATGCCTGGTGCGCATTGCAGACAACGACATAAGAAGGAATCGCTCAGCACCGTAGCAGGTCAGTTTTTAGTAATACGCTATAAATGGTACGCCGTTGCGCCCGCCTGGTTTACCAGAAATAATGATTGGGAAACAACAGCAGCCTTAACAGCAATAGATAAAGGGGAAAAGGAAATACTCTTGAGTGAAGAGCCGGCTGTTCAATAAATGCATTGATAAATTGCCGCTCCTGGACGGCTCCCGGTATAATACGGGGGAGCCTTAATTTAAATACCTGCGACTTATCCCGGGTAATATCATCTTCCGGCGCATGTTCCCCCCACCCTGGTACCTGGGCATAGAGTGACAAAGCACTCTTTGCAGGCGCAGGCTTCACCGCTTTCCCCGCAACCTGTTGGGGAAACTGCACCAGCATCAGCATGCATAACCATATGATCATTACCGGTTTCACAGCGCAAATTTATGCTAAACGGAGAAGCTTCCGGTAAATTAATTCAATGTGCCGGAATGATAATGGTCATAGGAAGCCCTATGTGGAATTGGGGCGCGGGACGCGATAGCAGGCATCCAAAACCAGGCGTGAACCCAATGCGGTACATGATAATGGCCATAAGAAACCAGGCGTGAACCCGATGCGCGGGCATAATAATGGCCATATAAATGCAATCATGCAGGCCGGACGCCGGCCTTCAACGGTGTATACAGTAAAATATCTGCATCAATAAAATAACCCTCTCTCCAATTCGTCCCTTGTAATATGCTACCATATATACACAAACACCCTGCTGATCTTTGGTACATCCACATATCATTCCACCCCCCCGGCGGGGGCGCCAGCACGATATTACCCCAGCAACAATGCTGCCCGGACGGGGTGGGTACGACAACTTCGTTTACCCATTCAAGTCACCCCACCGCCATCACCCTTAAAAAATACAACACATTCCCCAAAAAGTACAACCATTACCATATGAACACAATTCTAACAAAAGACAATCAAATTTTTTCGCACCATCACACTTACCTATTGTATACCTCCCCTACACCCAAATTTTTTTCCACACTCCGAACAAAAACACTTCCGCATTTATTATTTATTCCCTGATCGTGCAGTAAGGAAAAATTTAAACACCTGCTGACCTGCTTAAAGAAAAAAACTATAATACCTGGGATATGAGAATGATCAGCCAGCTACCGGCGCCTGTAAGGCAACTGCCCCCAGCAGGCGTCCGTCATGTGACCTTCGAAGAATTGTTGCAATTTTTTGGTAAAAAAAACGACCATTATTACGTAATCGATTCGCGTCAGTTAAAAATTCAAACCGCATTATTCCGTCCGTTTCAAACCAATGACATCTCCATCATTTATGTTGGCGAAGGAGAAATTACCGCCCGCTACGACGATACCATTTATACCCTGCATCCCGGCACCCTGATGCTGAAACCACCCAACAAAACGCTCCAGGTGCTGCGCATCAGCAAGGGCGCCCATTTCAGGTTGTTCGGGTTTATGCAGCACTGTGCGGGCACGCCCATACTGCCTGCCAAACACATGGAAGCATTGTTGCTGATGGCCACGCGCGAACCGGTATTGCTGCCAGACAACGACCATAAAAATATTGTTGAATTATTGTTAACGCTGCTGCAGCAAAAAGGCAAAACACCGGAAAAAGGCACGTTGTACCGTGAATCAGTAGCACATATTTTCAGCCTGCTGGTACTGGAAGTTATCGGGCTGTTTCAAAGAAAGAAACTGGACACGCTGCACAGTATTTCGCGCAAAGAACAACTCACGGTCCAGTTTATGCAGCTGGTGCGTGAACATGCAAAAGAACAACGCTCCGTACAGTTTTATGCAGACCGGCTGTTTGTAACACCCAAATATCTTTCCAAATGTGTGAAAGAAGTTACCGGCAAAACCTGCGGCGCCATCATCGATGAAATGGTAGTGGCGCAGGCAAAAACGCTGCTCAACAACCACGCCCTTACCATTGGGCAGGTAGCAGACGAACTGCATTTCAGCGACCAGTTTTTCTTCAGCAAATTTTTCAAGAAGCATACAGGGAGTTCACCCTATCAATATAGAACAGCCGTGTAGCACAACACAGTGCAGTGAGTAGTAAACCGCGGGTGGTGAGTAATACATACTTGCCACCCGCTTTTTATTTTACACCTCTCCTTATTGCATAACCGAAGTAGACATTCAGACATATTTTGTATCCTTTCAGCCATTCTTTTGCCCCGCATACTGACTGAAATTTGTGTTATCAAAACAATCAAAAAATATTAACCACAAAATTAAAATCATGAAAAAGTATTTACTCTCGGCCTTCACCATAGCCATACTCGGACTGACACAGGCCAACGCACAGCAGGGATTTTCATTAAGTGTAAAAGCCACCCCGCAATTCAGCTTCCTGCAAAACGAAGATGACAGCGATGCGCCCGGTTTGGATAAAAAGGCCACCTTTAATGTAAACTTTGGTATCGGCGGCGCTTACAATTTCACCAACAAACTGGGCGTAGGGCTGGATGTGTTGTACTCGCTGCAGGGACAACGTTATGAAACCGATGGTACAGAGTACAATCAAAAAGTAAATTACCTGAAAATTCCAGTGTTCTTCTCGTACACATCCAATCCTTCCAAAGTGGTTGCCTTCACCGGAAAGATCGGACCGCAACTGAGCATTCTGACTGATTCTAAAATCACCGACAAGGATGGCGATGATATTGTAGGCGACACCAAGAACCGGTACGAAGACATCACTTTTGGTGGTATGGTGGCAGCAGGCATCCAGATCAAACTCGACAAAAACCTGTTCCTTACTACCCTGGCGCGCTTCGACTATGATTTTACCAACGCAGAAGACGACAGCCATCCGATTTATCCTGCAGGAAGAGCGAATACGTATAACATGACTACCGGACTGGAAGTAGGATTGAAATATTTGTTGAAATAAAGCAGCAGGTTTTTGGTTGACAGGTTTCTCATATCGCGCAGCACGCAAACAGGGAAAGGGAGCTTCGGCTCCCTTTATTTTTTTGGGGTCGCTTTTATGGTATACGCCCCTCTGCGTAAACATATAATCGTACTGGTAACCTCCAGCGCGCAAACCAGGCAGCGCTGCCCGGCTATTGCAGCAAAAGACGCAGTGCAGGCGCCCTGCTACCGGTGCGCCACAAACACAGGCATCAAATGGTCCCTGATAACATCAGAAACAAAACTCTTCCTGAACAACTGCGAAAACGCCGACCTGCCGAAGGAACCGCTCACCAGCATACTGTTTTGTCTTTCGCTCACCCACGCGGAAAAGTAGCCGGTCTTTGGCAATTGTACTTTCAATACCGAACAATCAGGAAAATGTTGCTGCACCAGCTCCTTTATATTCGTTTCTTCCGGCAGCGTTTTTTCTTCCTCTTCTACAAAAACAAGCAAGGTTTTGGAAGTGGTCAGTTCAGGAAACAGGTAAGCAAATTGCTTGATGGCATATACCGACGATGCAGAACCATCATAGGTAAGCACCACACTGTCCGGCGGGGTAAATTGTTCCGGCACTACAATCACGGGGCATTCCGACAAATGCAACAGTTCCTTCAGGTAGGCATTCGGTTCACCTCCTACCCCTTCGTAAAACGATTCGCAACCCACAATGAGCAAATCGGCAAAACGGCTTTCTTTCACCAGTTGCGGAACGGCAAAGTCGTTATAATCCTTGTGCACACGATAGGGAATATTATATCGCTGACACAGGCTTTCAAACCTGTCTATATTCTGTTGAATAATTTCGAGGTCTTCATCTTCCAGCAGAGGAATTACCGGCGTTCCCACCCCTGCTGCGGCACTGGCATAACTCCACAGATTGGCAAAATTTACCTGTGGAAGAAAAACACCCGTCAGCAGTGCGCCGCCTTTCCGGTGTATCATAGCGGCAAATTTGAAAGCTCCTTCCGAAAAATGCGTGCCGTCAAATGCAAGCAGAATCTTTTTCATACCCTGATTTTTATGTTGAAGATATAACCCCTAATGAGCGTAAATAATGACGGAGGGCAGTACCCCTACTGATAATGGTCAGTTCTGGCACTATGTCATTTACTTACGTAGATGCATATACGACTACTTATACGGCCATCCACCATTTCAATAATCCCCCGACCGGGCGGCAAAGTTTTGGTCATGGGCCACCGCAATGATGGTGCTGGCTTGTTTTACGAGCAGGTTGAAAATATTGAAGATAATTTCCGTATTGCCGGAATCGACATCGCCGGTAGGTCCATCTGCCATAACGATATTGGGACCATTGATCTGGGCCCGGGCAATGGCAACGCGTTGCTGCTGCCCGCCCGACAGTTTTGCCAGGCGTTTGTGCGCATGTTCTGCCATTTCCATCTGCCGCAGTCGCTCCATGGCCTTTTCCCTGATGGCTTCTTCAGAAAGTTTGCCCAAATTCAGGGCAGGCATCATCACATTGTAGAGACGGCAACCTACACACGAAACAATACGCCCGTCAATTTAACCGCGCCAGCAAATTTTTCATCAGTTTCTCTTTCGCCATGCGGTGCAGGTTCTTCACGGTAAAATGCGTGATACCCATGAGGCGGCCCACTTCATGGCCCGACAGGCCAGCTTCATAGCGTAGCTGAAACACCTTCTTTTGCCGGGGAGGCAAACTGGCTATCGATTCGCGGTACATGCGGAGGATATATTGGTAATCGAGGGCAACGGAAGGTTCCTGGGAGAACCAGGCGGCATAGGCTTCATCGAGACGGAGATTACGGTTCCTGGCCTGATTCTTTTCAAAATCAAGCACCTTGTTCTTGGTAATGGTGAACAGGTAAAAATGAATATTTTCTACCCGGTTGAGGTTGGCCCGGTATTTCCACACTGCAGAAAAAACTTCCTGTACATGATCTTCTACCGCCATCATGCCTTCGCGCTTGTATTTGTGCACCACTTTGGTAACATACGGAACAAAGTTTTCGTAGAAATTACGGAAAGCTTGTTCATTTCCTCTGGCGATGCTCAGCAGCAGTTGTCTTTCCACTGCGGTTTCCGTGTATACTGAGTGTCCCATTATCAGTTCTTTGAATGGCGTAGATTATTACAGAAGAATTCTTGCCTAAATTCTAAAATATTATCGTAAAAAATACCGTTTCCGCCATTTACCAGAAATTTTCTGACGAATGTTACACTTCTTTACACTTTTTATGAAAAGCAATTTACTCCAGAGGGAAAGACTGAATTTATTTCAGAGGAGCAAGTTGAAAAATGAAAAGCCCGGAGCACAGGAATATCCTGTGTGCCGGGCTTACATAGTCTGGTTAAAACGCACTATTGCAGCACCTCAGCCAACTTTTCCTGTAATGCTGGTCCGCGCAATCCCCTGGCGATGATCACACCATTGGGATCAACAAGGAAAGAAAACGGGATGGCCTGGATGCCATAATACCGCGCAATTTCATTCCTGAAACCCTGCAGGTCCGACACCTGTGTCCAGGGCAGTTTATCTTCTTCAATGGCTTTTTTCCATTTGTCTGCATCTGTATCCAGCGATATGCCCAGCACTTCAAAACCTTTATCCTTAAACGATTGGTAAGCTTTGAGCACATTGGGATTTTCCTGGCGGCAGGGACCACACCAGCTGGCCCAGAAATCGATGAACAAATATTTTCCTTTGAAGTCGGAGATTTTTACCGGCTTTCCATTTACATCATTTTGGGTGAAATCTTTTACCGGCTGCCCTGCTGTACTGCGCTTCAACACATCCAGTCTTTTTGCCACCCATCTGCCCATGGCGGTTTCCTGGATTTTGGGATCGAATCCGCGCCAGAGACTGTCCAGTTCCGCCCAGTCTCTGTCCATTGTCATCTCCCGCACGAGGTTCAGGCTTATGAAGCTGGACGGATGGGAACGGATATAATCTTTCATCCGTTCAACCCTGATGCTTCCCATGGAGTCGAGTTGTTTTTCGAACAAGCTTTTACCGGCCTCATGCGGGGTCTCGAACATTGTAGTAATGAGGCTGCGCATTTTCGCATCGTGCTCCTTCAGCGATTCATTAAACGCCGCCCATTCATCCTGGATGGGTGAGCCGGTAACCTTGCTGAAATAAAAGGAGTCGATGGTGCCGGTAATCTGCACGGCATTATTTTCCATAAACAGCTCCAGGAATTGATCATTGGCACGGATGAGTACCTTTTGCGGTTCCGACAAGGTACCCTTCCACGAAAATTTCCCATCTTTTACGGGCACTGAATCGGTAATGGGCACTTCACCAGCCATCCAGGTAACGTACGCCATGCCATCGGTGAGGCCGGCAATTTGGGCCTCAATAGATGCCTGTGGAGTTTCCCTGCAGGCGCTGAGCACTGCCAGCATACACACTGTACCAAATAAATTCTTTTTCATGGTGTTCATGTAATGGTATTAGAGTGGTTTGACGATTATTGGCAACCGCAACTGTTCTTTGCCGCTATAAATCTATCAATTTTAATTCAGTTAGTATGCATAGTACCAATCACTAATAATAAAGAGGCTGCCCGGGTAGAGAGCAGCCTCTTATCTGTTTGTTCATTTTTATGGCTTTCCATCAGCCGCTGCCTTTTCAAAAATTTCCGCCAGTTTTTTATCCATGGCGTCATCACCTTCACCGCCGTCGCCATAACGGCCAATGATCACGCCGTTGGGGCCTATCAGTATCCTGGCAGGCAATGAATGTACGAGGAGCCAGTTCTTTCTTATCGTAGGAAATTACTATTGAAGTATCTCAGCCAGTTTCTGCCGCAATGCTTCTCCCCGCAATCCTTTCGCTATGATTACGCCATTGGGATCGAGCAGGAAAGAAAAAGGAATTGCCTGGATGCCGTAATAGCGGGCAATTTCATTATCCCACCCTTTGAGGTCGGACAACTGTGTCCACAACAGGCCGTCTTTTTGAATGGCGTCTTTCCAATGCGCTTCGTTTTCGTCAAGGCTGATGCCGAGCACATCAAAGTTTTTGTTTTTAAAAGTATTGTAGGCCTTCACCACATTGGGGTTTTCAGCGCGACAGGGACCGCACCAACTGGCCCAGAAATCCACATACAGGTATTTTCCTCTGAAATCGGAAAATTTCACCGGTTTGCCGTTCACATCATTTTGTGCAATGTCTTTCACCGTTTGTCCGGGTTCGCTACGCTTGAGCACTTCCAGCCGGCGGGCGATGCGGCTTCCCAGGTAGGACTGTTGCACCTGGGGGGCCAGTGCGCGGTAGAGACTGTCTATTACCGACCATTCGCCGTCTGCGGCCATTTCCCGGGTGAGTTCTGCACTCACCATGCTGCCGGGATGGGTGCGGATATAGTTTTTGGTGCGTTCAATCCATACTTTTTCCAGTGAATCGGATTGTCTTCTGAGCGCAGCTATTTCATCATCATTATTGGCTTCTCTCCTTTGCAAATACAGGTTGTATTGCAAATCTTCAATATCATTCAGTGTGTTCTCAAAGGCAACCAGCTCATCGTGAACAGCGGAACCGGTTATCCTGAGCACATCAAATGAATCTATATGACCTGTGATGCTCACCGGGCTGTTTTCCATAAACACCTGTAAATACTGGCGCTGTGTGCCGATATATATTTTCTGGGGACCGGGCAGTTCTGCGGACCAGGTGAATTTTCCTTCTTTTACCGGCACTGTGTCGGTTTTGGCAGAGTCTGCCACTGCGCGGGTAATGTACACAACAGAATCAGTGAGGCCGGTGATCGAGGCTTCGAGCTTGGCAATTGGTTTTGGTGTGGTTTGGCATGCGCTGATGAACGCCAGGATACAGGCCATACCAGGAAGGGGATTTTTGGATGTAAGCATGTACTATTGGTTGGTTTATAAATTTCAGGTTATTGGTGATCTATATGATGCTGATATTTGACACAACAACGCCCACAACCAACCGAACAATAATTAAATATTGGTTGCGGCAGTTGTACTTTACCGATATAAAGCTAATAAATTAAATGTAGTTAGTTCTCACTATTTAACGGTTATTTCACGTTTCTTCAGTGTCTTCATACTCTTCCCTGTCCATAAAAATACGGGCATGGGTAGCAAAATACGGAAGCAGCAACGACATCAGCAATCCGTTTATCACCATCAGTCCCACCATTAAACCGGCCATGTCTCCTTTATACCGGAGCGACAGGATGACGCCCAATGCCGTCAGCAAAATTATCAACACCATGAAAATTCCCCTGCCGGCTCTAACGAATTCAACCATTTCAAACAACAGATAACCGGCAATCACAAATAATATTGGAATGCCTACGAAGAAGGTGAGCGGCGAAAACCACATGCCACCGGTGAAGGAGGCGGCTTGTCCATAAGCATAGGTATATACGGCTCCCAGGAAACCGGCCAGCAATCCGCAGGCCAGTCCGGCCATCAGGCAGCGGGAAAGACTTGTATTGCGGGAACGCGCCAGGTGTAGCATGATAATAAGTTTTGGGTTTGAAATAGTAGCAATAAAAAATCGCACAAAACTTGTGCCCGGCGTGGAAGCACAAGAAGCATTCCAGGCAAGGAGCGTCCACAGCCGTGATCTCCCTGCCTCAACTTTTTTACTTTGAAATATTTATTAAAAACAAGTTTTATTGTTAACATAGCGTCTTTACATTTCATCATCACTCAAATTGATCCTGTAACTACCAAAATGACAAAAAACAGTATGAGATCATTGTTGCTGCCGGTTGTTTTCGCAATGTTCGCCATGCCATTGGCAGCACAGGACAAACAGCCAGGAAAAATCATCAAAGTGGAAAGCCGTTCCCCTTTACGGCAAAATCCTTACCGTCAACTGCCGCTTGGCGCCATCAAAGCCCATGGATGGTTGAAAGAGATGTTATTGCGGCAAAAGAGCGGCGCCACGGGCAACCTTGACAAACTATATGAAACGGTAATGGGTAAACGAAACGGCTGGCTGGGCGGCGACGGCGACCAATGGGAACGCGGTCCCTACTGGATTGATGGTTTGCTGCCGCTCGCCTATATTCTGGACGATCAGGAATTGATTGCCAAAACCAAACCCTGGATTGAATGGACGCTCAACAGCCAGCAGCCCAATGGCTATTTCGGTCCGGCAAAAGCCTATGACTATGAACCCGGACTGCAACGGAGTCCCAGTCACGACTGGTGGCCCAAGATGGTGATGCTGAAAGTGCTGCAGCAATACTATTCCGCAACCGGCGATCAGCGCGTGATTCAGTTGATGACAAATTATTTCCGCTACCAGTTGAAAGAACTTCCCTCCAAACCGCTCGATCACTGGACCTTCTGGGCCCGCTACCGCGGCGGTGATAACCTGATGATCGTGTATTGGCTCTACAACATTACCGGCGATGCCTTTCTGCTGGAACTGGCGGAACTCATCCACAAACAAACCTTTGACTATACCACGGCATTTCTTGAAAGAAAATTGTTATCAACACAAGGCAGTATTCACTGCGTCAACCTGGCGCAGGGCTTTAAAGCACCGGTCATATATTATCAGCATCACCCCGAACAAAAATACCTCGACGCAGTAAAGACCGGCTTTGCAGACCTGCGCAAATTCAACGGGATGGCCCACGGGTTATATGGTGGCGATGAAACGTTGCACGGCAACAATCCCACCCAGGGCTCGGAATTCTGTACGGCTGTTGAAATGATGTTTTCACTCGAAAGCATGCTGGAGATCACCGGTGATATTGGTTTTGCCGATCACCTCGAAAAAATTGCGTTCAACGCCTTGCCGGCACAGGCTACAGACGACTTCCTGTATCGTCAATACTTTCAACAGGCCAACCAGGTAATGGTCACGAACAAAATGCGCAACTTCGAAACCAATCATGATGGTACGGACGTGTGTTATGGATTGCTTACCGGTTATCCCTGTTGTACTGCCAACATGCACCAGGGCTGGCCGAAATTCACGCAAAATCTCTGGTATGCCAGTGCCGATAGTGGACTGGCAGCGCTGGTATATGCACCGAGTGAAGTAAAGACGAATTTGCCCGGTGGAACAGGCGTGACAATTAAAGAAGCAACCAATTATCCATTTTCGGAAGAGATTCAGTTTACATTTACTACTACCCGTAAGTCAAAATTTCCCTTTCATCTGCGCATACCGGAATGGTGCAAAAAAGCTATGATCACCATCAACGGAAAAACCTGGAAACAGGCAGATGGCAACCAGATAGTGAAGATTGAGCGTGAATGGCAAACCGGCGATGTGGTGACGCTTACGCTGCCGATGCACATTTTCCGGAACAGGTGGCACGAAGGTTCTGTTTCTATTGAACGCGGCCCGCTGGTATATGGTTTGATGATTGGCGAGGATATGAAAATGGTGAAGAACACGAACCCGCCCGGGTCTTACGGTGGGGATTCTTTCTATGAGGTGCGTCCTACTACACCCTGGAACTATGGTTTGCTTGAAACGGCGCCTGATAAACTGGAAGAATATTTCAAAGTAGAAAAGAGCAGCACGGTGAGTACCTATCCCTGGAACCTGGAGAACGCACCGATCAGGATCAAAACAAAAGCGCGGCGTATTCCTTCGTGGCAATTGTACAATGACATGGCGGGGCCTTTGCCGTTTAGTATAACGTATCGCTTTGAAGCAGCAAAGGAAGAAGAAGAAATTACATTGGTGCCGTATGGGTGTACGATGTTGAGGATATCGCAGTTTCCGGTGTTGAGGAGGTAAAAAAACAAGGGCCGTCTGTGTAAGACGGCCTTTCTTGTAATAATTCGGTCATTCGTTTTGTTGTGATGCCCGGATAATCTTTTTGCCCCATAGTCGCAATCTACCTTTCATAATGCCGCAAACGCCCTCTGTGCGGGCAATCCATTCGACCTACCTTTACATCAGATTCTACAACAAATAAAATCATTTTTATGTCAAACAATTCCGTCACATTACACCGAATGCTCAAGGCATCTCCTGATAAAGTATATCGCGCATTTACCGAACCTGCTGCCATTGCCTATAATGGACCCATAAAATAGGACAGGGTGATAAGCTTAAAAAAATCACCTTAAATTCGATCTAATTATGGGTACAAGTAGAAGGAAATTCAGTGCAGAGTTTAAAAAGAAAGTAGTACTGGAAGCGCTAAAGGAGCGTAATACGCTGCAGGAACTGGCGGCCAGGTATGAAGTGCATCCACAGCAGATTACTGACTGGAAGCGGCATTTTTTGGAGAACAGCGATGCCGCTTTTGCCCGTGGTGGCACCCAGGAGAGTAACTCCCCGGATAAGGACAAGCTGATTGATGCATTGTACGCGCAGATCGGCCAGCTCAAAGTGGAAAATGATTTTCTCAAAAAAAAATTAAAGTAGGGTACCGTGTGGATGACCGGCGCCAGATGGTGGAAAAGAAGCATCCGCATATCAGTGTTCCACAGCAATGCCGGTTATTATCAATCCATCGTAGCGGTCTGTATTATAAGCCGGTGGGTGAAAGCTCTTTGAATTTGTACTTAATGAGACGGATAGACGAACATTTTCTTCGATATCCGTTCAAGGGAGCCAGGCGCATGACCGATTGGTTACGGGAGCAGGGGTATCCGGTTAACCGGAAACGGATACAGGGATTGTATCGGAAAATGGGGTTGCGAACCATTTATCCCAAACCCAACCTCAGCAAGCCGGATAAAGGGAAGTACAAGTATCCTTACCTGCTGCGTGGCCTGTCAATTGCCGGCCCCAATCAGGTTTGGGCCATTGATATCACCTATATTCCGATGCGGAAAGGGTTTATGTATCTGTGCGCCATTATTGACCTGTACAGCCGCTATGTAGTGGGGTGGAGCCTGAGCAACACGATGGAGACGGAGTGGATTGTGGCACTGGTAAAAGCGGCTATCGGACGCCACGGTCGCCCGAAGATCCTTAACAGCGACCAGGGCAGCCAGTTCACCAGTGATCTGTACATCAACCTGCTGAAGGAGTCGGGTATGCAAATCAGTATGGATGGCAAAGGCCGGGCCACGGATAACATTTTTATCGAGCGGCTCTGGCGCAGTCTGAAATATGAACATGTGTACCTGCAGCCGGCTAACGATGGCTTAGAACTCTACCAGGGCGTGGCCGAATGGTTCCGGTTCTATAACGAGGATCGTCATCACCAGACACTCAACAACCGGAAACCAGCGG
>CALCIN010000027.1 GCA_937961055.1 uncultured Chitinophagaceae bacterium
AAACCATTATTATTAAACCTTGTCAGCTATGTCAGAAGTTATTCAAGCCGGGACGATTCAGCGTCGTAAAAGATTTTTGGAAATGACACCGGCAAGAAAAAAGCTGGTGGTTGAAATTGTTAGTGCGTTATTTATTCTCTTGTTCCTTTACACAGCCATTAGCAAAACTTATGAAATCGGAAAGACTCAGGCAGCCATATATCACATTCCATTCTTTGAAAAATTTTCTTTAGAAACTGCATGGGCAATAGTTGCAGCAGAATACCTTGTCAGTGCATTATTATTTTTTCCATTTACCAGACGGATTGGCTTATATAGTTCACTTATATTAATGCTTGTTTTCACAGCTTATATTTCTTTAATGATGGCTTTTTCCCCAGAACTACCTTGCTCCTGTGGAGGAGTCATACAACAAATGACCTGGACCCAACACCTAATATTTAATGTTTTATTCACAGGGTTAGCATTTTTAGCAAACAGGTTTGATCGTGATCTCAGAAAAGCGAGAATTTGAGGTAATCACCTGACAAATCAATCTCTGAAAAAGATAGTATGTGCACATTAATTTATTACTCTGCTTGCAAGAAGAGTAATAACGGAATTTGTCTCCGTAAATGACAACGGTTGGATGCCGAAAAAACCGCAATAAGAGTAGGCAAAAACATTAATCATTAAATTTTTTCCTTTATGAAAAAGTATCTTCTTGGCGTTGCCGCAGTAGTTTTTGCAGTTGCCTTTAGCGCTTTTAACAAACCCGCTGGTGTAAAAATGGCAAACTTTTACTCTTTTGAGTACAAGGCACCCGGTGATTCTTATAGTCAAGCTAACGTAACAAGTCTGGCACCAAGCTCCTGGGGCAGCGCCATACTCGTAACTCAACCCAATCAATTCCAACGCACATGTCCTCAAACCAATGTTGAAAAGGCATGCGAAATCATCGTGCCGGAATCTGAAACAATCGTAGATGCTGGTGTACGTAGATTAAGACTGCCTGCTGAAGGTGGTAACGTTACAATAGTTGCTACAGAATCTTCTGCTCACCCTGGCACTTACATGGTTGATGAACTCAGTTCAATTGATGTAGTTGGATCTCAAAACAAGACTTTCTAAGAAATCCTTTTGGAAAAAAACAGCTTAGGAATATACCTAAGCTGTTTTTCTATGTCAATGTAAATGATATAAGTGCAAAATGCTTATGTCAATATTCATTTTGTGGAATACCTGTCATATCAATAATGTCTTTGGGAAGAGGCAATGCGTAATAATTGGCATTGGGCAATAGTTTTACAACTGAACCATCCGGTAACACCCTGGTAAGTTCAATGTTCCTCCCTTCTTTGTTGAGTCTTTTAATGTCAATCCAGCGAAGTCCACGCATTACTAATTCTTTTCGCCTTTCGGTGAGTATTAAATCTAAAGCCTCGTCCGCATCCAGTGCTTCAAATGTTGGAAATGGTACCGAATTTTTCCAACGTTTCTGCATCAATGTGTTTAAATCAGCCATCGCTAATGCAACATTACCTTCTCGCGCATAACATTCTGCCCTTATCAGAAACATTTCATCCGTTGCCAAACCACTAAAATGAAAATTTGCATTGCCGGAATAGTTTCCTTTAAATTGAACGTACCCTCCAATGGACCTGAAGAAAGCCGTTCTCCTCCAGTCATTCGCATCATACTGCTGATATAATAAAGTATCTATCCTAGCCTGAGCTGGAAATATCAGGCTGGTGTTCCTGTTCATCTGGCTATAGAAAATAATTTCACCATTAAACTGATAGCTCTTAAAAGGTGCAGTTCCACTTAAACTACCATTTATAACAGGGTCTCCATTAAAATCAATCAAATAGTTTTGCTTACCCAAGCATAAATCAGCGTATTGTAAAGCCTCTGAATATTTCCGCATTGATAAGTAGGCTCTCGCCAGCAAAGCATATGCTGCAACCTTGGATGGTCTGTAGACATTTTCGGCAAAATCAGGCAAGTATTGGACAGCCTCCTTGGTATGCGCAATAACCGTATCATAACAAGCTTTAACGGAGGCTCTGACACTTTGGGTATTGACGTCAGAACTCAGGCGCAATACAATTCCCGGATCGGTGTCAGAAGTACTTGCATCATAGGCTTTGCCATGTAACCAAACCAGGTTCAAAAAAGCATAAGAACGATAGAATAATGCGGCCCCCTTTATATAGTTCCATTTAGACTCATTACTTGCAGTTTTGGGAACTAAAGGCAATCTTTCCAGGCATAAGTTAGCAACGTACACAGACAAATAGCAGTTAGACCAATCGTTTGAATAATTATAGTCCCGTGGAACCCATGTATATATTTTCTTTAATAAATCACTTTGGGCATTGTAAGTATCAGGAAGTAAAAAATAATCGTCTGCCGAAGCTTCTCCTGTAGATGGAGTAATTAGGTTCATTGTTGCCGATCTGTCCATCAATGCCTGGAAATCTTCCAAAGTAGAAGGCACTACCAAACTGGTATCTGACTTCTTATCCAAGTACTTTTTGCAAGAGCTAAGCGCAACTGCAAAAAGAATTATAACCAATTGTTTCATGTGATTCATACAACTTTATTTACGCACCTTAAAAATTAGCTCTTAAACCAATAGTGTAAGTTTTCGTAGGAGCAAAATCATTCGGATAATCTGGATCTATGCCCTCCTTATTTGCTCGCCACAATATGCCAAGATTAGCAGCGTTAAAATATAATTGAAGTCGTTCAATTGGCATTCTCAGAAAATTATTAGAAAGATTATACATGAGATTTATATATTGCAATCGTATATTGTCAGCCTTTAATACATTTATCTCTGAAAAATAGTAGAGCTGGCCCCTATTGTAAAAATCTGGATCACTCGTATAGACCATTGCCGGAACATTTGTCAGCAGTTCATCCCCTGGTGTTTTCCATCGTTTTTCAAAATCCGGATGCCCTATTCCCGTGTTAAACAAATTTGAATAGGATATGGTAGGTTTTCTAAAATAGTATCCCATGCTATAAGATATATTGAATGATAGCGAAATACCTTTCCAGGTTATTTCATTAATAAGATTTCCAAAAATTGTTGGACTAGCAGGTCCAACATACCTTATGTTGTCACTGGTAGCAGCCTTAATAGTTGATTCATTAAATATGGCAATATAATCGGTGCTCAATTGACCATCTAAATACCCCTGAGGCGCGCCCTCACTATTAAGTCCCCCCCATCTGTATGCTGCCAATGCATACACTGGTTTACCGACGATTGGTATTACTCCATTACCTGCTATCGTAGAAATTAAGGAACTAATTCTTTGAGATGATTCGCTATAATAAGCTGTCACTTTATTCATGTTGTAATTGAACAAGAACGTAGTGTTCCATTTAATTGTTCCCGTTAAGTTCAAAGATTTTAAAAGGACGTCAACTCCCCGCCCCATCATATCAGCAACGTTTTTCGTACGCGTATTGGCCCCACCGCCAGTGTAGTCAGATGGAGCAGTACCGTACAAGTTGTTGCTCTTTTTATAGTAATACTCTACTGAACCGGAAATTCTCTGCTTGCGTGTAGAAAAATCAATTCCGAAGTTTAGCTGACTCGTCTGTTCCCACCTCAATGAAGGATCATTTAGCAGACCAACTGTTGCAATAGGATATCCAGTATTCGGATCAGCTATACTATAATGTGCGATCGGGTATGGTGTCTTGCGAAGATCGACATTTCCACTGTATCCTAATGTTGCTCTTACTTTTACATACGGCACTGCATCAAATTTGTAAAACTTCTCCCTAGATAATTCCCAAGAAATTCCCGTAGACCACAAAGGTTTCCATTTATCATTAGTCTCAGCACCAAATAAATTTGAGCCATCCCTTCTACCACTTATACTAAAGGTATATCTGTCCTTATATGAATAAGATATATTGGAATAATAACTTACAAACCTATAAGTTTGGACACCGTTAAATACGGGCGGACCTGGTATATTTTGCTCATAACCAAAAACAGTTGGGTATGGATTTTTGAAATCAACTTGTCCGTATTTTATGGGATCCGAGCTATATCCATAATAGGTAGAGCTTGCACCCAAGTCGGTAACCGTTTCACGAACCTGAAAGCCAGCAATGGCAAAAACTGAATGATCGCCCCAGGTATTGTTATAATTTGCCTGCCCACGGAAATTTTGCGATTGAACCAGTTGACTTGAAGAAGTAAGAATATCGCCAACAGGAAGATTATTGTGAGACACACTCACTACTTCTCCAGTAACACCATCTCTGGTTAATTGCGCAAAAGTATTTATCAAATCCCTGGCTTGATAGCTATGGACGTTAGCAATATTTTCAGTGGAAGCTTGTTGCCTTTGGTATTGATAGGAAATATCTACATCCAGGCCTTTCAAAAGACGATAATTTAACCCCAGGTTTGCAGTTATATCGTTTCGATCAGTGGTATTGGAATAGTGTTTATAATCTTCCAAGGGATACAAATTCCAGTCTAACAAGCTTCCCCGACCTAATGTATCAAGGTAACTTTTCCTATAGGTAGTAGCAACGGGTAATGGCAACCCATTTTCACTAAACTTCAGATATGGGACATGTCTTCCCTGAATTAACACAGATCCAATTTGGGGAAATGGACTCCCACTAAGCCTATTATTAGTATAATAAACGCCTAGGTTAAGACGTAAATGCTTTATTGGCTTTATAGAATTATTAAACCTCACATTTATTCGCCTATTTTCCATGTTGTCATAGGATTCGGTCTTATCATATGCACCCGACACAGTCCAGGCGATTTTTTCTGCTCCTCCGCTTAAATTGATTGAATATTGCTGTATAACATTTTTCTTGTTAAAATACTTATCATAATCCTTCCGTGTATCCCATTGCTTCAACTGTTCAATAAGATTGGCAGAATCCGAAGCACTAATCAAACCAAGGCTTCGGTTAAAAAAAACCTCCACAGCGGGGGTTAGTGCCAAAGGCACAACGCCATAATTTATTACGTCATTAAAAAATCCATTGTTAAATAGAAACTGTTCTACATCTATATAATCTCTAACCGAAATCTGTGGAAGAGAATAAAGATCTTTTTTCTCATCCAAGATAACATTGTAATTAAAACCTACTTTCAATCTTTGATTAAATTTCCCTTTTTTTGTAGTTAAGATTATTACTCCATTGCCACCTTGAGCTCCATAAATAGAGGTGGCTGCACCATCCTTCAATATAGTAACGCTTTCAATATCATTTGGGTTAATATTATTCAAATCACCATCATAAATAAAATTATCAAGAACAATCAAAGGGTCTGTTGGCCCTTCAATAGTGCTAACTCCGCGAATTGAGATATTTGTCTTCCTAGCTGGTGAAGAGTTAGTACCAGATTTTCCAATGTTAAACAACACCCCACTTGAAACACCATTCAATCGCTGTAATATATTTGTACCAGTCTGTTGGTTCAAAGTCTCATTATCAATATGTACAAAGGAACCTGTTGCCCTTTCTTTCGGAAGATCCTGAAAACCAGTACTTACAATTTCCACCCCACCTAAAACATTCACTTTTGCTTTTAGTGTAACTAGAATTTCTTTCTTCCCACTGACTTTTAACTCAAATGTTTCCATGCTTACATGCGTAAATATTAATGTAGCATCTTGTTCAACACTACTAAGCGAAAATTCACCGTGCGCATTTGTGGAGGTAGAAATTGGGCTTCCTTTAATTGATACTGTAACCCCAGACACCGGTTCTCCGCTTTCATTGACAACACGCCCCTTCACATCAATTGGCTTAGCTCCAATATGGTACTTTTGGCTATGTTCTTCCGAATCCTTTTTCTCTTTAATTATTATGGTATTCCCATCTACGGAAAAAGTTACCGGCGTGTTTTTAAAGCAGATTTCCAGAACCTCAACAATTGTTGCATTTCTTACTTCAATAGTAACTTTTGGAAGATTCTTAACCAATTCGTCTCTGTATAAAAAGTCATAAGACGTTTGCTTTCTTATTTCCAAGAAAACCCTTTCAATAGTTGCGTCTTTTAGCTGGAGTGAAATAGCTTGACCGTTTGATCGCGCACAAACCTGGAACGTTAGTAGTAAAAATATTCCTGTTATCCTGATTCTTCTACAAGGTGCCAATCTTAGCCACTGACAAATTAATAGTTCGGAAGTTATTTTCTGACAATAGTTTCGCATAGTTGCAGTGTTATGGTTTATTTATGACTTTTTCACAGTTGTTATGCTGCAAGTTTGCCATAGCCTTCTAATTTACTAGCCTGTCTCACATTCTATCTGTACAATAATTTGATTTTAAGTTCGAATTTTGGATAGGCTCAAATTGCAACAGAAGCTTTCTGATAAGAAAAGTACTGCGCTACATTTTTATGCATTACTTTCATTATTCACGTCTCCATTCGCACTTAAAATGCATAATTACCGGCCAGCTCATTTGTCGGTTACCACATAAACCTTCATTTCTCTCATTCCTTCTATAATTTCCAAACCGTAAACTGATAATGCTTTTTTTAGCAAACTGAAGTTTTGGGTATCCACGTCCAAGTCGACGTAAATTTTACCTTGAAAATTTGTTTCATCGAAAAGTGCAAACTTAAACTGAGGAAGTCGATTGACTTTACCAACCAACGTAGAAAGCGTGACAAAGTCCTTGCCCCTGTCTTTCATTCGTTTTATCGTGGAGTTTATGTCTGAGTTCTTTTTATTAACCAAAATCCAGCTTTTAACCATTCGGTTTTGTATTGAGGCACGATAATCAGAGTGAAAATTAAGTTGCTCAGTTATATAGTGATATAAACTGTCTGCTTTATCAGGAGGAAGAATTATATCAAAAGTGTATAGGTTTTTTTGTTCCCAAACTTCTTTTTGAGATGTAGTTGAATCAAAAAATAACGCTGTAGAATCCTCGACTTCTACAATAAATCGTTTTGTAAGGCTATATTTATTTTGGTCATCAATAACAGCCCTCGATGCGAACTTAAACATATCAATCAAGGGCATATTTCTTGCAGCCCAACCTCTGATGTATGCTTGCCCTGATTCTGTTTCTCCCCACCGCAGGCCGGAAACAGGAGATACTCCCTGCAATTTTCCCTTTAGAAATACAGCATAATTTGTTACACTATCCAGTTTGAAATCTTCACCTAGATAAATGGGTCGGTTACTTTTAAAATCTACTTTCTGTTTAGTACGAAAGCCAATATTGTTGATGGCTTTGTAAATATTCACTTCGTTTACTTCCTGGGTAGAAGTGATAGCTATTACGGTACCCTCACGATTAATCCATACGTAGTGTGGCAATGCAACATGCTCGAAAAGTTGTGCAGCCTCTATATCATCTATAGCACATAATACAGAAAAAGGTTTACCGTGCTTATTTTCCCACTGAGAAAAAAGTTTAGCTACTTTCTGCGTGTCATCATGGGTCGCAATGAAAGAATTGACAAGGATAAACTGCACTTCCTCAGCAAACTTATTTTGTAGCTTTTCGATTTTTGGAAGTGCATCAATGCATGAACCACACCAGGTTGCCCAAAAATCCAGTATTACTAATTTTCCCGCAAAATCAGACAGCTTCGCTTTTCCGCTTTTATAATTTAAGACGTTCTTAAATAGTATGTCAGGAACTTTATCGCCAATGCCTAGCGGCCGAATAGCAGAAGTCGGAAAATTGGCAATGCTTGAATTGAATACGGTAGAATTAGCATTCGATTGAGCGAAGAGTGTAACAGGGAAAAGAGAAAATATGAAAATGCTCAACACTTTCATGCCCCTTATAAGCACTACCATCATACAAATACTTTTTCTTTACGGCTTTAGTTTACTCGGATAAGGGTTTAATGTATACCCTGGTATGGCAAACTAACCGGCTACTATCAGTGCGTCAACTGCGGGGTACGCTGGAGCTATTCCCTCCGGGATCCTTGCGGACCCCGGAGGAGGCGATAGCTATCCGTTGTTGACGATGCGTTTGACTTATGTAGAACATGCTTGCTCGTTCTTTGTTACCCCCGATCCCCCTCCCGCCAAGGAGGGAGAACAGGCGCTGTCAACATGAGAAAAATGCCTAACCAAAGACCAACTGCGAATAGTACGCTGTGTATGTCATTTCATGTTGATGGTTATCATGACTATAACCCTGCGGTCAACATGTTTTTATTTTGTGGTTTTCCTTAACCCTACTATTACTTTGTTTCCCTGGATATCGAAGTGCAGGTCGCTGCTTTGCTCCAGCATGCGCAAGACTTCAGACAAATTCTTGTTGCGACTGATCATGCCGGAGAATTTTTCATTCGGCACATTCTCCTTATACTCCACCTCAATGCCGTACCAGCGGCCCAAATGCTTTAAGATCGTTCGCAGGTCATCGCTTTTGAAGTAGAACGTCTGGTCTTTCCAGGCCGTGACCACATCCGTGTTTACATCGCTCACAATTTTGATCGGCTCTGCAGCGTTTAGCAACGCCTGTTGGCCTGGCGCCAATAACCTGGTAGCGTTATCCTTTTTAACCGTTATCGCGCCCTCCAACAGCGTTGCCAGGATCAGCGGCTCATCTGCATAGGCCATAATATTAAAATGCGTTCCCACTACCCCAATCTCGCAGGCTTTGCCGTCCGGACCATCTACCGAAACCGTAAATGGCCGACGTGCATCTTTCGCCACTTCGAAGTAGGCTTCGCCCTTCATACTGACAGGGCGTGCATTCCCTACGAACGAGACCGGGTAGGTGATGCTCGATTCGGAATTCAACCACACTTTGGTGCCATCAGACAGTTCAGTGGCAAAGGACTCCCCCACTGCCGTTGAAAGCGTATGATAAAGAACTTTATTCGTATTCGCGCCGGCATCGTATACTACTTTGCCGTCCATAATGGTTAGCGCTGCATCACCATCCTGCACTTTTTTTTGTGCATGAGCACTGTCTAATATCACTACTGTCCCGTCAGACAAAGTCAGTTTGGCCTTGTACTTACCGGGCGCTACGTCATTAGTAACAGCAGGTTGCGTATCGGCTACTGTGGCCTCTTTATTATCATCAACCAGCAACCAGTAAGCGCCGATGGCGAGCAACAATACTACGGAAGCAGCTACCAGTACTTTTCTCCATAAAAAGCTGCTGCCGCCTGCTTCCAGCATTTCCTCGGCTTCTTCCTGTTCAATCTGCTCACGGATTTTTGAAAAGAGCTGCTTTCTGCCGGGGTACGAGTAGGCTATCTGTTCAAACAAATAATCATCGTTCAGCAATCGTTGAAACAAGTCTTCATTCTCCGGCGACTCGTTACGCCACTGGTTCAACAGTACCAGTTCTTCGGCATCAATACTTCCATCCAGGTATTTCGTAACAAGACGGGCAATTTTAGACGATCTGTCAAGCATAAATAATTTAATTATCCCAGTTATTGAATTACACCTACCGTTACAAATACCTGTATATAATAGAAACGATCATGCAGGTTGTTTTGTAACCATGAATTCATAAAAAAATAATATGCTGTTTTTGATTTGTTTACACGCATAGCAGGGGCTGTAAGCGCATCAAAATGGAAAAATCAGCCAAGAATGCTTACTGTAATGGCCATCAGCAGGGCAATGGCCGGCTGAATGTTCTTATGAAAGAGCGCCAGTTTGATTTTTTTTACCGCGCGGGTCTTGAGGTTGCGCACAATCTGGTCGCTCAGTTGCAGGGTTGCTGCAATTTCTTCATTTTTATAGCCATTGATAAAGGCGAGGGTAAATACCTGCGCTTCGCGGGGAGGTAATTTTTCTGCTTCCTGCACCACCCAGCGCATCAGTTCCGATTCCACTTCCAGCCGGCTGAAAAAATGTTCTTCCTGTTCGGTGAGCGAAGCCAGGTGCTCGTGTTTTTCCAGCGTTTTCTTTTTCCAGCGGAGGTAATCGAGACAGGCATTGCGGGCAGTAATATAGAGGAAGGCGCGTATATTGATCAAACTGTCGAACGCATGACGGCGCTTCCACAGTTTTACGAAAGTGTCGGCGGTTATATCCAGCGCATCTTCTTCCCGGACCATATTTCGTGTGAAAAACAGGATCGGGTGATAGAAAATGTTATAAACCTGCTCAAAAGCTCTTTCATCGCCCTGGGCAAATGCAGCTACCAGCTCGTTTTCATTGATCGCATTCATTTCGTACCACTTGGTTTACGGATAAAGCCATGGCCCTGGCGCTTTCGGTTATTGATGGTTTTTCCGGGCAGTTTCGGGTATTGACGTACTGCCGTGCAAGATATAGTAAAAAGAAATCTGTTTAAGGTACTGACACTTAAAGTTTTTCACGAAAAACTCGGGTAACCCAGGAATTGAATATTTGTTACCGTTGGAGATAAGGGGCCAATTGGCATAGCCGGTCGATGCCTCTAAGTTATTCAGATTAACCAATTCATAAAATATTTTACTAAGTATTTTTTCGTTTGTCATACGTATTTTACGCAATTCAAAACTAATACCCTGACCAGTTGCGGGTAAAAGCAAATTCTATATCAGAAAATATTAATTGAAATCATAAATTAGCATATTCGTTTCGCCAACCAACCCTATCACAGATCATTATCCCCGCTATTCCCGCTGTGGTATTATCCTATTGATGCAACCAGGTACAGTCCACTTGATTGGTGTGTTTATTGTTCAGGCAGGTTAATCAATGCGCCAACAAAACATTCTTTTATTTACTAACAAACCATCATCTACCTAACTATGGCTGCTATTCTAAATGATCACCTGGTTGCAGCGCTGGCTGCCGGCAACTATAAGGCCTTCAAAACCATTTTTGATGCGTTCCATGCTTCCGTGTTTTATTTTGCCGACCGGTTGGTGGGCAGCGAACAGGCGGAAGACATCACCGCGGAGATCTTTGCTGAGGTGTGGAACCGCCGCGAATATTTTACCGGCGTGGATGCCATCCGCGATTTTGTGTACGCAGCCGTAAAGAAAGCGTGTTTGCAGGTGTTATGTCCGGACCCGGCGGAACAACCCAGGTTTTTATCCCCTTCAGAACAACGCCTCATTGATGAAGATTTTTTGGAACGGCTTACCATTGAAGCAGACCTCCTGCGCAGACTGGCGGCCAAATACCCACCCGCCTTTTTCCAGCAAAACAGGGATTGATACTGAGCGCGCAACAAAACACAACAATCCACCATATCAGATACCGTTATTTTCCCACCCTCCTGGACGATAGTATTTTTTCGGAAATACACATTTTCGCTTACCTTTGATTTATAAATACTTAGCCCCCAGACGCCCGAAAAGCGCAGGGCCCTCACAGATTCCCAGGGTAAGGTTGCTTGCAATTCAGCGCGAATTGCCCTCCTTTTTTCCTTCCCAGCCAAAAAAGTAGCAGCCGGCTATTTCGGATAGCTTAATTACTTATTGTATCTATAACCAGAGAGTGTAAAACCTTCATCCTCGATGAATGCGAATTTGTTTGACAAGCAATATGCAGAAGCTGCCTGCGAAATCCTGGCCAAAGAGTTTCACAAAAAGATCAGCGCCCGGAGCATTGCAGAGCGGATTGGCGTTGGAGAAAAGACACTGCAAAGGGCCTTCAAGAAACATTATGGTATCAATTTATTCGCCTACCAGATGCGTTTACGGATGGAGTATGCCAGGACCCTGTTGGAAAGGGGCGACAAATCGGTAAAGCAGGTAGCGCTCATGGTGGGTTACAAACTGCCCAGCAGTTTTACCAAAAAATTCATCCGGTATTACGGCTCGTCTCCTTCCGCGTGGCTGGGCACAAGCAATGGCGGCAGTTGAGGATTTTTCGCTTACACATATAGGAAAAATTGTCCGTTTTGGAAATGAGTTTGTCCAATTTGGCGCACTATAACCTGCTATCTTGCAGGCAGGTTCTGTGATTAACCCAAGCAAAGAGGTCGTCCCCATAACTACGGGCGTATACCGCCCGGGCGTAAACTATAATTTGTAAACGAATCCCATACCTGTTATGTGGCAATGCAACCCTCCGGTATGCAGACCAATTTTCACCGTCAAGATTGTGCTACTGTAACCCCTGCTCTCTGTGCAGCTGGATTTCCCAACGGCTGTTGCCGAAAGCTCTTTGGATGATTTTTTCAAAAATCGCTAAAAATCGAAGTAGCCGACAAGGTTACTTTTTTGGCACGGCTCTGCCTTTTGGCGGAGCCTCTTTTTACCATTCCCGGCCCCTTCGCCTTTCCTTATATATTAATTACGTGCTTCCCCTGGCGGGGAAGCCGCCGTACCTGTTTTGATACCATTAAACCAATCATCATGACTACAAGACCTGTCTGTAACCATCGTACCGGGTCGGCGCCTCCCCCTGGTGGTAGTTTTTCTTTGCTATTTTGGCATAGCGCATTCCCCTTTTTACAATCCCCCACCCCAACCTCCCATCTGACTGACTCCTGTAACAACTCCCGGGCAAGAGGGGCCGCAAGGCCCCGGTGGCATACCTGGCTGGTGGACCGGCCGGGGGTAGCTACCTTATGTGGCTTTAGGACCATTGTCACTGCTCACCTGCTCTGATGACGGCAGCGAAAGCATTTACGCATTCGCTGCAGCTTGAACATAACTCCCTTCCCGGCGTAGTACTACAATCTGCCCTTACAAAACGCATCATCCTACACTATCTTACATGTATAAACGAACTTTCATTTAAAACCTATTTTCATGTCAAGATTCTTTGATGCGCAATATGCCATTGCTGCGCAAGAAATTGTACGTAAACATTATAACACGATAATTACTACCGCCCGTATTGCTATGGAAGTGGGGGTAAGCGAGCGTACGCTGAAGCGGGCGTTTAAAAACCATTTTCATATAGGGATTTATGAATTTCAGTTGAAACTCAGGATGGAGAAAGCGAAGGAGTTGCTGGAGTGCGGGGGGTGTACGATCAAGAAGGTGGCATGGCAGGTGGGGTATAAACGGCAGAGTGCGTTTGCGCGGCGGTTTAAGGAGTATTATGGGGTATCGGCGTTAAGGTGGCGCAGATGAATGGGTGGGAGGAGGGGAAGTAATTTTTTTGTTGGCTTGCTGCGATATGAATTTAGATTATAATCGTTAATTACTTCCTGGGCAAGCGCTTTTTCAGCTGGCCCTTTTTATTGGCAAAATACTGAAGTCTTATTGACACCTCCCGAACTGACGTTTTATTTGTTTCAATAACACATCAATGCGTTCATTGCACTCATGCAGCCGGTCGAAGCAATTGCTAAAGCACGTCTGGTAGTATAGTTTTTTTGTGTGGTGATCAGTAGTTCGCACCTGATGATTAAAGTTAGGTGCGGAGAGACACTATGGTTAGGATTCTAGCGATAACCCTTCCAAAATAGAAGTATTTTACTTCTGTAACAGTTGGGTTGTGCGATTTTACTACGAAAAATTAAATTTTCTCTTCTAGTAATTAGTAAAAATGTTTGCAAGTGCTGTTTCTATAGTTACCGTGTGCAAACAAAACTTTAGAAACCATACAAAGATTATTCTTTACACCATGCAGTCACCATCCAAGTTACTTGATTTACGGTGCACTCTTTTCACTTGTAGTACAAATCAATTACCAGGGATGCGACGCACAAATATTTCTTAAAAAAAATGACATGCAGCACAGTAAAAAGGTTTCTGATGACCAGATTTTGCTGGGCCTGAACAAAAAAGACAGTGATACTATTTTTCTTTTTTTTCAGCGGCATGAAAAATTGTTCCTACGTGTAGCATTTAAATTCGTAGAAGATAGGGATGTCGCTAAAGAAATTGTTACAGATACAGCGTTAAAAGCGACGAAGGGAAAATTTAAGTTCAACAGTTTAGATGACGCAATTTTCTATTTTGTTGCGAGTGTCAGAAATATGGCAATGGACCACGTTAGGAAAGAGAAAGCATTTGTTTCTATTAAAATTGAATACCTGAAAAACCAGCCATTATACGAAATACAAGAGCAATGGCTTGGAACTGAATTGATCCGAGTGCTTTACCAGGAAATCGAAAACCTGCCTGCCCGGGAGAAAGAGGTGCTCCATCGCCTTTATTTTGAATCCAAGAGTGTAAAAGAAACTTCAAGAGATATGCGTATTCAGGAACAAACAGTGCGAAATATGAGGATCAGAGCCATTAACAAACTTGCGAATTGGATTGGTGATAAAGATTTTCCTAAAATAATTTTCATTTTTTGTGCTGGTGTTGCATCTGCTTAAACTTTTATAAACCAAATAAATACTATAATCCCCATGGCTATCCCACAAATTATTCAAAAAAAAAATGTCGCAATCCAAGGGTTGTTTTGCCCGTATTCACAGTTTTATAGTAGTACAGATTTGTATAACCAACAATAAAAACACATCATGCCGGTACATATGAACAGACTGACTGAGCTCACGATCAAATTCCTTGCCGGCACGATAAATGAAGAGGAACAGCAGGAACTGGACAGGATTGTGAATCAGTCAGAAAAAACACGACAATCATTTAAGCGAATGTCAAGTTACGACTGGATTTCGGACGAGCTTGCGAAATTATACTCAGACGAAACTGCTATTGATTGGGACGAAATCAGGAAGGTACATCGGAGAAGACAAAGGCGATTTTATTTTACCAGAATTGCTGCAGCTTTCCTGATAATTATATCCTGCCTGCTACTGTTCCTTACTGTAAGAAACAACAAGGAATCGATGGCAGAAGCCACGGATTCAGATAGCCGGGGAAAACCTGTTTCTGTAACCAAGCCCAAAGCAGAACTTTTGCTTGCTAATGGTCAGGCAATAACGCTTGATCTCGTTCCAGATGGTACGATTGCCGAATTTGACAAAACAATAGTTGAAAAAACCGGCAATGAAATACGTATCACTTCACCAGGCGCCAGTGAATCCGGGTCCCGCTTTAATACGTTGACTACCCACTACGGTCAGGTAAGCATTCTCAAACTTGCCGACGGTTCAAGCGTATGGCTAAATGCAGGCAGCACAATTCATTTTCCAACGGCGTTTACACCCGGTAGCAGATCAGTACAAATAACCGGAGAAGGATATTTTGAAGTTAAGTCTTTTGATAACTGGCCTTTTAATATAGAGGCGCCTCAAGCAGTAATACAGGTGACGGGAACTAAGCTGAATGTTGTTGCTTATGAAGAAGAAGGTAAAACGAAAACAACTTTATACGAGGGGCGTGTTACTGTTCGGCTACCTGGTGGCAGACGGTGGGAACTCGTTCCAGGTCAGGAAATTATTGTTACAAAAGAAGGGCGGGTAAGTATGAACAAGCATGCTGATACTACCGAAGCCAATGCATGGAGGCAGGAAAACTTCCAATTCAAAAACAAAGACCTTCCCACCATTCTTAAAGAGCTGGGAAGGTGGTATAACCGGACAATTATTTGCGATCCGAATATTTCAAAAGCGCCAATTTCAAGTGCATATCCCCGACATTCAGCTATCACTGAAATTATGGACCACCTTCATGAACAGTTCAATATAAAAGTATCTTATTCTAACGACACTATTTGGGTTCGACCGTGATCTTATACCGCATTTGATATGACCTCATATCACCATTAGCCATTTGACCTTTTCGTCTCCCTTTTTCCTTTTAGGTTGATGTCCACTGCTACCATAGATGCTTCTATGGTAGCCAGTGGTCCTATAATGGAAGCCTGGTTACTATTTTTTTACCAACGGTTGGTTAAGGCGTACCCTGCTTTCCATGCCGGCAATATTTTTTGGATGAAAATATTTTCCTGGTTATTGTTTTTGATTTGTAGCACCTCACAGGTAATTTCCCAATCCGGCCAAATGAGGGATAAAACTATCCCTTTTGAAGCAGCACTTGTAGAATATCAGAAGCGTGCAAAAATCTCTTATAGTATACGTGCATGGTCCCAGAAGTATGGTCGCAATGTACCGCCGTGGCCAGATACTTTGACAGACGCAGCGCTACTCGCCTGGATTTTCAAAGATCAGCCATTTGAGATTGCCCTTAATGGACATTCGTTGACAATAATACCATTGTTTTCGGCCGGAATTGTTCTTGACAAAGACCGTAATCCCATAAGTGGTGTAACAGTTCGAACTGCATCCAATACAACAATTAGCGATGTTAATGGCCGATTTTTTATCGGGCGCGAGGTGTTCGACACTGTACTATTCTTTACCCATGTAAGCATGGAAGATCTATCCCAGGTTATCAGGGATACGGAAATGGTAGTAACAATGGATATTAAAACAGATACACTGCAGGGGGCAAGCGTTTATCATGACGGATTTGGACCTCAGCCACTCAAAACTGCTACAGGTTCCGTGTTTAGCGTACCTATTTCTCATACTAACAATAATTCTTCTTCGCTGATAGAACGAATGCGCTGGCACTTTCCCGCAATGCTGGAGTTTGACAATGGTTCCCAACAAATGGACCAGGGCTCCATTACCATCAGGGGTAGAAGTACAATACATGGAAACACGTCGCCATTATTTGTTGTGGACAATTTCCCATTTCACGGCGATTTAAATTCGATCAATCCAAATGAAATCGATTCGATTACGGTGCTCGACGATGCAGCTGCAGCAGCCAAGTATGGCATTCATAGTGCAAACGGTGTAGTGGTGATTACTACTAAAAAAGGTATTTATAGTAAAAAGGCTTTTGTTTCGGCAGACATGAATGTCTCATTCGCCGGACGGCCGGATATCTGGCAAATACCTCAAATGAGCTCAAAAGAGTACATTGAACTGGAACGTTTCCTGTATGATAGAGGATTTTATGATGTAATGATTCAGGCAAATAATGTTCCTTTATCACCTGTTGTATTATTGCTCCACCAGGAAAGATTAGGTTTGATAAGTGCTGCAGCCTTGGAAAGGCGGCTGCAGGAACTGGCACAGCAAGATGTGCGACGCGACTATGAGAAATATTTTCTCAAACCAATGGTTTCTACACAATCATTTGTTACTGTTTCCAAAGGAAACAGCATATGGAGCAATCGTTTTTCGGTTGGCCAGAATTGGCAATCAACCAATGAAGTGCATGCTTATAATAAGCGGATTACATTGGCATATGCATCGGGTTTACGTCCTGCAAAATGGTTAGAAATTACCGGGCGTATTAACTATGCACTCATAACAAGGAAAAATGATAATAATTTGCCCCGGGCTTCCTATCCTTATGATAGAATGCTCGATGCAAATGGGTATGCCGCTGTTGTTCAAAAAGACTTGCCGCAATGGTTAAAGGACTCTTTGCATCAGGGAATGAAAGATTGGAATTTTCGTCCAATGAATGAACTGCAATGGCGTAACAAAACGTTTTCAGGGAGTTATTTACGTGCATCTATAGGCGCAGCCCTAAAGATGTGCAAATTTTTGTCGTTCAGGTTCGACTATGGAATGCACCTTGAATCCGGCTATTTGAGCGACATTCATGGCGAAAATACTTACTACAACAGGTTTCTGGTTAATAAATTTACCCAGACCCATTCAAATACTGTAGTCCATATTATTCCTGAGGGTGCTATTGAAGATATTACCAAAAGCAATTATCATGCACATATCGGCCGTGCGCAATGTGATTTGGCTTTAAATCTTTTCGACAGTTTCTCCATAAAGGCAAATGTAGGGTTGGAAATAAGGACCAAAGTTACAGATACCACGTCTATCAGAAAGTATGGTGTAAAAAATGGCATTGAGCAACCTGTAGATTACCAGAAGGGCTATCCGGTTTCCTACAATCCTCATTTACATGCTTACATTCCAGGCAATAATGGCTATTCGCGTTATGCAAGCTATTATTTATCCGGCTACTTTAACCTGGAGTCCGATTATCATGCCTATACATTAACTGTGAGTGGAAGAGTAGACCGAACAAATCTTGTAGGTGGCGCTATTAATAGCAAAACGCTTCCATTATGGGCAGTTGGATTTGCATGGCGTATCTCCGATGAATCCTTTTATCACCAGGGTTTCTTTTCGGATGTAAAGGTCCGCTGCAATTATGGATTTAGTGGCAACCTGGTTGAATCCATTGCTGCTTTGCCCGTTGCCGTGGTTACCGATTCAAATCGTTATGGTGCAGCCACCAGGACTTTTATTAATCCCGGAAATCCTGCACTGCGATGGGAAGAGTCTGGCATGCTTAGTGTTGGACTGGATTTGCTGAAAGGCAGAGGCAAACTGGATGTCTCCTTTGAATATTACCAACGTCAAAGCAAAAACCTGATAGCAATGGCCAGCCTGGAACCGACCCTGGGTTTTACGTCATACATGGGAAACGCTGCCGGAATGGAAAGCTTTGGCTTTGATTTAGTGGCTCGGTTGGGACCCCTAAGGTTAAAAAAACTGGAATTAATGAATTGTTTAATGATGAGCTACAACAGGGATAAAGTGACCCGGTATAAAAATTTGCCAATAGATAACTGGCAGTACGTTATTGGGCATTCCGCCAATCCATTACAGGGGTACCCCAGGTTTTTTATAACTGGCTATCGATTTGCAGGGCTGGATGCGAATACGGGTGTGCCATTGGGGTATCTAAATGATACAGTAAGCGCTGATCACAACGCAATCATTAATCAGCCAGTTGAAAAACTTCCTTTGATTGGGACTTCTGTTCCCACATTATTTGGAAGCTTACACACTACTGTGACGAAAAATAATTGGAAAATTTCATTTTCATTTAGTGGGTGCTTCGGATATTTTTTTCGCAGAAACTCTATCAACTATACCTCAGTGATTAGTGGTAAATCGTTCGGCCACCCCGATTATGGCAGACGGTGGAAAATGCCGGGCGATGAAAAGGAAACAAATGTTCCTACTCTTCTATTTCCCCTATCTGAAGCTAGCGATATTTTTTACAAGGGGGCTGATTTGTTGGTTGAAAGAGGAGATCATATCAGCCTGAATAACGTTCGCATCGAATATAGCACTTCGAAGAAAGCAAAAGAACTTTCTTATTATTTATGCGTATCCAATATTGGCATCATTAAGAAGCGCTCGAAATATAAAGCAGATATTGATTTTCTAAACAAAACACCTGTGCCGACATGTTTTACATTAGGCGTAACATTAAAATATACAAAATGAACTGCACCAAGCTGTATTGGTATTCGCTTTTCTTAGGGATCTCATTGGGTATAGTTACAGCTTGTGACAGAAGCAAACTGTTAGATCGTATACCATTTTACCATGGAGTTGAAACACTGGAAGATATGCAGATGTTACTGGACAATGAGAAAATAATGGCTCAAACGCATGGACTGGCTATAATTTCTGCAGACGAAATAAGATCGGAAGAGCGTCGTGTAG
>CALCIN010000028.1 GCA_937961055.1 uncultured Chitinophagaceae bacterium
CCAGTTTGCGAACGAGGATCAATTCATTTTCAGCATTTCCCTTAAACCGGTACTGGTACGCGGCATCACCGGGTGCGGCATCATTAAGCAATGTTCCCCGGGTGATGAAATCGCGCACATAAGAACCCACGGCCTGTGCATAGGCCGGCATGGCTACCTGGTATGCATACCCGCGCGGGTCATTGGGACCAGCGCCGTTGGGCCATTTGCCGCCTGCCCCCGTAATATTAAAGTATCCCACATAAAAAAAATCGGCTCCCAGCATCACCATGGATTTGAGTAAAGCAAGCCACTGGGCAGGACGAACATTTCGCTCTTCTTCTCCCCAGCCTGCACTTACAAACGGACTGAACAATTGATCGCCCATGGCAATTTCAGTAACACGTCCGGCCGCTATGGTGCCATAGCCGTTAAACGCCCCCTGGTTGGTGCGCCAGTTGTCGGGGAAGCGCGGGTAAAAATCGGGCGTGGAGTACACCAGTTTATTATTCCACCGGTTAAGGGTGCGGCGAAACCTGTAAGACGGCCAATAAACAGGTTGTACCGCTGAAACATTGTAGAACGAAAAATTTGTCTCCCCGGCCTTAAACCCCTGCATGATCTCAGCACGGTACGTTGAGTCCAGCCGGTGCTGGAACCAGCCGCTGTAATCTGCCAGGGACATCCCTGACTGACGGAAATGCCGGTATACTTTCGGGTCTTTTTTTAGCAAATCTTCCGTTCGGATATGACCAAAATACTCGCCGTTCTCATTGATCAGCGCAGGCGGGCGCTTAACATGCTTCAAAAGTTGTTCAAGGTAAAACCGGCTGGTTTTGCCGTCTTTTTGAATAATATCCAGTGGCATCAAAGGGCTCAGCCATTTTTGCCGGTTATGAATGACCGGTTGCCCGTTTTCGGCGGTCAAATAGTACCGCGCCGGCAGGTCCTGCGCTGTAACAAAAGCATTTCCTCTTTCATAACCGGCATGCGACGGTTTTCCCTGGAGTTGGATCAGGATGGTTGTCCAGGGATATTGCGGATGGCTGTTTACCAGATTGATCAGTGCTCCATGCAACCCATTTTTGTTCGTGTAGTTTTTTTCGGCGGCCGCTGCGGTTGTGCGCAACACAGGCAGTTCAATGTAATAATTCCAGTGGGCTGCCATTTCGAGACTTAGCGCTACGGCTCTGTCGGGATTTAATTTGCCAAAACCCTTGCCGCCTGGCTGCGGCAGTTCGCGATGCAGGTATTCGATATTCATCCAGGACACCAATCGTTGCATGGGCACGCCTGGCTTGTAGCGCGGCAGCGGAAAGTTTCTTAACTGGTCATAAAGTTGCACGTTGTAATCCGGATAGCCCGGAGCAAACTCCAGCGGATCATAGGTTTCTTTCGGCTGCGCCGCCCTGTGAGCAGCATCTGATTCAATGGCACGCGACAACGACGCATTTTCCTCAAACGTGTAATGCTTTCCGGCAACTGCCTGCCTGAAATGCTGGCGCACAAGTGCCGGAGGCAGTTGCTTATTATAGATTGCCAGTTCGTCTATGATTGCATTGCCCCTGATGGCATCATTGTTTGCAAATACAAAACGACTGCCTGCAGTGGCTTTTTTTTCAAATCCCGGCTCCAGCACCCCATCTACCCAAATCTGCCTTACCCCGGTTCGTGCATTGGCAACAAATACGAGGTGATGCCATTTTCCATCTGTGTAGTAGTTGTATGATTTCCTGCCGGAGCTTTTGAGATCCACCACAAAATTATCTACCACATTATTATTGTTTACCAGGATGGTTGTTTTAAAGACAAAGCGTGGATAGACGAACTGAACCGTGAGATGCGGACTGCTGAACGTGGAGAAATAAACATTGCCCCCTTTAAACAACAGCTCTATGGAAAATTCTGTGGTGGCATCCCGCAGGGCGTTGGTTACAGCCAGGCAGGTTGGATTACTGAACACCGCTCCTTTACCTACCATGCCCGCCACCTCTTCAAACCCACATTTATAGTTGGTAATATTAATGGCTGCGCCGGATAGCTGGTCCATTATTGGTTGTTCACCATCAAATGTCCAGTACCTTAAAGGTTTTACCGCACGCTGTGCTGCTGCGTGTACTGATAGCAGGCACAATACCAGGGTAAACCAAAGAGCGTTTTTGCACTGTTGCATAAATAGCACGGATTATGTTTTGCTGATTACCGGCTGTTGACGGTTCCCGGAAGTGGTGCGGGTTAAGTGCTGAAAGAGCTGCAAATGTTGCTCTGCTACCGAACGCCAGGTAAACCGTTGCAGCACTTTTTCGAAGGAGGCTTTTCCCATAGCGGCCCTTTCCGCAGGGCCGAGTTCGCGGAATTGCTGTAACGCATGTACCAATGCCTGCACCGATCCCTTTTTAATCAGGAAACCGTTCTGTTGGTCCACTAATTCTGCAGTAGCTCCTACATCTGTTACTATAACCGGCAAACTGTGCGTCATTGCTTCCAGCACTACGGTGGGCATGCCTTCAAACAAAGTGGGCAATACAAATACATCAGCCTCCCGGTACAGGCTGTTGATCTGATCGTCAGTCACAAATCCGGTGAGCGTAACATTGCTGAATTTGTTTTTACCGCGGTAGTATTCATATAGGGGACCTTTTCCTGCCAACACAAATTCATAAAAATGTGCCAGTCCCTGCTGTTCCAGTATTTCAATAGCATTAAACAGGATATTAATGCCTTTATTCGCCGCAAACCGGGCCAGAAAAAGCACACGCACCTTATTATCTGCCGGCCGCGGCTTCGTTGTACCATCGGACAGGTTGACGCCGTTGGGTACAACAGTTATTTTCTCCGCATTACCTACCTGCTTTTGTAAAATGTTGGTAAGCCTTCCACCAAGGGATATTACACAGGCGGCTTTCCGGAAGAGATAGGAAAATACCATCCTGAAGGGAATGGCCAGCAACCGGTTTTTAAACCCAATAGCCTGGTAAGGCTCCAGGCCGTGCGGGTTTATGATCAACCGGCCTTTAAACTGATCAACTTGTGCCCATACCGATAGTCCCTGCGAATAGATGACATCGTATTCCAACTGCTGAAGCTGACTGGCTATCCGCTGTGAATAGCGATAACATTCCAGCAGGTAATTCTTCCTGGTGTCTATCGGGTCAATGAAAATTTCACGGATGCGTTGGCCGGGAAACATTTTTTCTCTGTGCGGATGAAGTATGGTCAACTCCAATCCCGGGTACTGAACCAGTTCTTCTACCAGCAGTCGTGAATGCTTTTGCATACCGCCTGTTGACTGGGGGTAAATACCGTCGGTACAGAAAATTACTTTGATCGTATTCACTTTGGGATATAACTAGGAAATTATTATAGTAACACGCACAACTATTAACGTCCCGGCATACTGTTTATTTCTGCAGGGAAAAGCTTGCTGCATGGTTGTTATTAATAAAGTTTGAGCTGATGTTTAAGCCACCAATGCTTCGTGATAGATCTTTTCCAGCGCGGCCGCGCGATCAAAAGGCGAATACTTTTCCCGGATATGTTGCAGCGCCAGCAATGATTTTGCCTGTAGCAGCTTTGTATCATTGCAAATAGCCTCAATGGATTGAAAAATTCTTTCTGTTAACCGGGCCGATATTTCTTTGTATCGTGCAGGATTATCTATATCAATGTATTCCACATCCTTCATAGCTGTAGGTACATTCAGGAGGTACCCGCACTGATCTGAAACAATCTCCGTAAGCGGCGATACAGCCGTTGCTACTACGGCGCATCCGCAAGCCATTGCTTCCAGCAGGAAATAGCCGTAGGTTTCACCGAATGACGGCAGTATGCCCACATGCGCTTCCAGCAGCAATTGCAGCACTTGTTTATTTGAAAGCTGCCGGTACCATGTTACAGATGGGTTACCGGCAATGAGTCGATGTGTTTCGGCCTCGATGTCCGGCGAAATATTGCGGTCGCAATAACCCTCCACCTCCAGCTTTGACACCATCGTAAGCCTTACCGGTAAGCCTTTATGGTAACACTGTGCAAATGCTTTTACCAATTCATATCCGCCTTTCCGGTAAAATGCATGGCCGGCAAATAAAAAATGAATGAATCCACTGTAATCCTTATGCTCCAGGCCATTCGCTATCAGGGGTTGGGACGGACGCAACACAGTCATTTTAGGCAGCATATCATCGCAATAGCACGGGTGTTGCTTCAGCAGCTGCAGTTCGGCGTTATAAGCTCTTTCGCTATAAGCGATTATTTTCTTACAGTACTTTCCTGCCAGCCAGGCATAGCCTTGTAGAAAATTTACGTCCGGCCTTGGTACTTTGGTTTCAAATGTAACCACCCACGGCTTTTTTACCGGCGTGATGCCATTAAAAAAATGAAACAAGTCTATTTTTCGATGCAGGCCGAGATCATTAAAACGGAAAATGAGCTTGTAATTGACTTTGTTAAATAGCTTGTATTGGAGATAGGCCGGCACCTTATACAGGTCCAATACTTTTCTGAAACAAACATTCTGAAACGGCAGACCGGCAAAGTTGCGTACTTCATTATACAACAATTGATTGGTTCCCACCCTGATCATAACTGTGATCTTTGTAAAGTAACAAGGGGGGTAATATGGTCTGTTGCTTTACGCCATCAATCAATAACCTCTTAAGAACACCAGGTTGTCAAAGTAAGCGGCGGGCAACCTGGTAGTATGTGTTAATCCGAAGGGAAAGGGTTTGGGCAAATAGGCTTCAAAACCGAGACGGCGCATATATGTAAATAACTCCCCGGAACTGTACCCCGCCGCCCGGAAATGTTCATCCATCATTTCCAGCACTATAATCAACTTATAGTTCTTTTTGATTGCTTTTTCCGCACCGAGCAGAAATTTCATTTCACCGCCTTCAATGTCTGCCTTGATTACATCAATCTGCCCAATGTGATTACTGAAATAATATTCATCAAAAGGGATAAGCCTGATGCTTTCTTTACGTTTTCCATCACTGGCTGCCTTGTATACCGAAGCGCTTCCCGTATTGCTGGTATCATATACAAGGTCCAGCATTTCTTCCTTATCTGATAGTCCCACCTGGTTTACAACAATATTCCCGGCATTATTTAAAGCAATATTATCCATCAGCCTTTGTACAGTAAAGCTGTTGGGTTCAAAGCTGTACACTTTTCCCCTGTTCAACAAGCCTGATAAGATAATAGAATAAAAGCCCGCATTAGCTCCAACATCTATAAAGGTATAATGAGGTTTTACCAGTTTTACCAGGTTCGATATGGTATTCTTCTCGTACAAATCATAGCAGTAAATTTCCTTCATCTGATATTCATCCGGATACAGTTTGAACTTAGCCCGGTATTTTGTGGTATACACAATGGGCTGCGAGGGTAAGCGAACAAATCGCCGTAACCAGGATTTACCATATTCCACAGGAAAATATCGGAGATAAGATAACAACAGGTTGTTCAGGAGCATTTCCGGAATTTCCTGTTTATCTATAATAATTATACCACCCCTGGAAGCTGGCGGGCTGCAGTCAGGGTTTTTGTGGCAGCGACTCCATATTGATCAGGGTGCGGATGCCTTCCTCGAGCGAAATAGCAGGCTTCCATCCTGTAAACCGGCACAGTTTGGAGATATCGGCCAGCAGGTGCATGCGTTCTACTTTCCGCACGCGGGCCGGGTCCACTATTATTTCTATCTTTTCGCCCAATTGCTTTTCAAAAGCTTCCACTACTTCCGTTACGCTGTACTCAATGCCGCGGCCAAGATTAAACGTATCAATTCCTTTTTCAAATTGGTCCAGCAATCGTTCAATGGCTGCTGCCATATCGTATGTATGAATGAAATCGCGTTTGGGCGTAAGATTTCCCAGGTGAATACTTCTCTTACCGGCATTTACCTGGTTCTGAATTTCGGGAATCAGATGCGGATTGGTTTCATTAGGTCCGAATGCGTTAAAAAACCGGCAAACAATGGAAGGGATAGCAGTCTGCAGGTAAAATTCATTCACTAATCGTTCACCTGCCAGCTTACTCAGACCATATATGTCCATCGGGCCTGTCGGATGGTCTTCACGTATGGCCACATCGCAGATAGGATACACAGCGGCAGTTGAAGCAAATAATAATTTGCGCACTGAACCGCAGGCCCGGACAGCATCAAGTATGTTGATAGTTCCCTGTATGTTGATATTGGCCGATTCGAACGGATGCTGGTTGCAGTATGGAATAAAATGTATTGCGGCAAGATGCAGCACAATATCCGGTTTTACCTGTGCAAACAGCTTCATTATTCTTTCCCTGTTCAGGATATCCTCCTCAAAAAAATGGTCATCGGGAATATTAATGAAGTTTCTGTTTCCAAATGAAAGATTGTCAATAACAAAAATTTCCTTTTCTTTTTTCCGGAGTTCCCGGATGATTGCCGAGCCAATAAACCCGGCGCCGCCTGTAACGAGTATTTTTTCCGGCATTGCTTCTGTTCTTGATAATTATTTAAGTACTGCTATTAACAGTCTGAATTCGTTATTTATTTTCCTGCGGTAGAAATTTTTACCGGATGATCAGTTTTTTGAATAACCGGTCAATTCCTCTTTTTATTCCTGCATGGTACAACATGCTGTATATTTTCACTATCATCTGATCAGCAGTGTTCATCAATCCTGCTGCATCGGGATCGTTCAGAACCTGGTGCAGCAATTCTTTTTCAAGATGTTTCGGAATTCGTTGCATAGCTGCAGAGAACAAAGGCATCCGGACTGCCATTAGTACCGATCCTTTCAGATATCTGCGCTTGGAGGAAGCGCCATTCCGTTCCAGCAGTCTGATCATTTCGCGTATATAAACCAGCTGTCCTTTTACATAGTTGGTTACATAGCCGGTGTAACCCGAAGCCATGCGATTTTCGGATATGCGATAACAGCAGTCTGCGGGCAAATGATTGTATAACCGGATGCGGGGCTTTTGCTCAAGCAGTATCCTGGTATGGAACTCCACATCCTGCAGCCAGTTCATGCCTTCGTGAAAACCATTAACATTTACCACCGTTTCCCGTTTCCACATTGGCGAAGAAATATGCCAGGGAAGATCATGTGACAGGAATTTATGCAAATAATTCACGCCGGTTGGAGGCATCCACACTGAAGCATTGTCGCCAGGATGTTTAAAGAATGTTCCTATAGGAAAAATGCCGAGGTCAGTTTCGTCTTGCTGGGTTACCGCAGCCATACGTTGCTGCAGGCAAAAAGGCATTAACAAGTCGTCTGAATCAAGAAACATCAACCATTGCCCTGTAGATTTTTGTATACCTATATTCCTGCAGGTGTTTCCACCCTTGGGCAGCCGGTCTCTCACGAACACCTTTACACGATCGTCTTTTGCCGCCCAGGATTGCGCAATTTCCACTGAATTGTCGGTAGAACCATCGTCTACAATGATTGCCTCAAAATCAGTAAAACGCTGGGATAGTACCGACCGGATTGTTTCGCCTATGAACTGGCCTTTATTGTAATTTGGCACAACTACACTTACCAACGCCATGATCTTATACCAGTTGTTTTAGGTGGCAGCTGCAAAGTCTGTAATAATCTGCAGGATTCGTTCAGTAGATTTTCCATCCCAGAGGGGAGGGATAGTACCTTTCTTAAATAATCCCTGTTCTACAAGCTCGAGCTGCTCTGCGATCTTTTCAAGGGAAAAAGGCAACAGCATGTTACTACCGATGGTAACTGTTACCGGACGCTCGGTGTTAGGGCGCAAAGTAAAGCAAGGTTTGCGGCGGTAAGTGGTTTCTTCCTGAATACCCCCACTGTCAGTTATTACAAGTTTGCTGTATTTAATGAGCTTTTGAAATTCAAAATATCCGGCGGGCTCGGTAAGAATCAGTTTTTCCTTATCCTGAAGTTTTCCGCTGAGGTTAAATTCAGCAAGGCGTTTCCGCGTCCGGGGGTGCATGGGGAATACCACCTTATGCTTATTTGCCAGATAGTTGAGCAGTTCTATGAGTTGCTGCAGGCCGGCAGGATCATCCACATTGCCGGGTCTGTGCATGGTCATAAGCACATAATCGTCGGGCTCCAGTTGCAAACGCTCCAGAATATCACATGCTTCTATTGCAGGCTCAAAATGCACCAGGGTGTCAATCATGGTATTCCCTACCAGATGAATGGCATCTTTGCATTTCCCTTCCTTCAGCAAATTGTCAATACCGCTTTGCTCCGTCACAAAAAACAGATCGCTCATATCGTCGGTGAGCACCCGGTTAAATTCTTCCGGCATACTGCGATCGTAGGAACGGAGGCCGCTTTCCAGATGCGCCAGGGGTATATTTGATTTATTGGCAACAAGGGCGCCGGCCAGCGCTCGGGTTCCAAGCGCAAGATCGGCTACGAGGGCGG
>CALCIN010000029.1 GCA_937961055.1 uncultured Chitinophagaceae bacterium
TACTTATCCACATGTGTTTGGAACGATGTTTGGTCGAAGATAAAATAATTCGAAACTTTATCGCGTTGAATAAACCCTCATCTAAGGACATTGGAATGAAAAAAGCAGCAGCCATCATTTTCCTGGCCGGTTTCTTCCATACTTCTGTTGCCCAGCAAACCCGCACCTTTACCGATCCACAGGTGGCCTTTAACGAGGCGAGGGAATATTTTCAGCGGGAGCAGTACAGTCTGGCGTATCCGATTTTGAAGGATCTCCAGTTGCGGCAGCGCGAAGCAGACCGTAGCAACAAGGCCATCAATTACCAGGACGTAAAGTATTATACCACCGTTTGTGCTTTAAAACAAAATGAAGAAGGCGCCGTAGCACAGGCAAAAGACTTCATTGCGCTGGAAGATAATGCCGCCCGGGTACAGATGATGAGTTTTCACCTGGCAGAATATTATTTCCGCAAACAGCAATACCCGGATGCCACCAGTTTATACGAAACCGTTAATATCCGCAACCTGAGCAACCGGGAAATAGCCGACATGAAATTTCATCTCGGCTATTGTTATTTTACTGCCAACAAGCCCGATCAGGCAAAGCCCCTGTTCGACGCGATCCGGCAGGATAAAAATGATCCCAATTATGCCGACGCCAATTACTATTACGGCTTCATTTCTTTCTACGATAAAAAATACCGCGATGCGCTGGACGCCTTTACCATCGTGGAAGACCATGAAACCTACGGACAGGTAGTGCCTTACTACATGGCTACCATCTACTATGCTACCGGTCAAAAAGACAAAGCGCTGCAATATGCGGAGGCAAAGATCAAAAGAGGCAATCTCTATTACGATGCAGAAATGCGTCAGATCGTAGGGCATGGCTATTTTGAAAAGAAAGAATATGGCAAAGCGCTTCCTTACCTGGAGCAATATGTAAACAAATCCGATAAGGTACGGCGTGAAGACATCTATGAATTGTCGTACTGTTATTACCAGGCGCGTGACTGGAACAAAGCCATTGAAGGATTTAAACAGATTGGCGGCAAGGAAGATTCGCTGGCGCAAAATGCCATGTACCTGTTGGGCGATGCTTACCTGAAAACAGGTCAAAAGGCCAATGCACGCAATGCGTTTTTATTGTGCGCCGTGAACAGCAGCAATCCCAGGCAACAGGAAGTATCGCAATACAACTATGCACGCCTCTCGTATGAACTCGGTTACCAGGATGTGGCGCTTACGGAACTGCAGAAATTTCTGGCGGCTTACCCGCAATCGGAATACAATACAGAAGCCCGCGAATTGGTGGTGGGCATGCTGGCCAATACCAATAATTACAAAGACGCGCTGATACTGCTGGATGGTATCAAATCGCCATCGGCCAATGCACGCCGTTTATATCCCAGGATATTGTATGGCCGCGCCACGGAACTGATCAACGATGGCATGCTGGTAACGGCCAATGACCTGTTGACCAGGGCCGAAACCATGCCTGACAATAAACCGGTGTTGCCGTATATCCATTTCTGGAAAGGAGAAATCGCTTACCGCCTGAACCGGCCGGATGAAGCCATCAAATATTATTTCGAATATTTGAAAAGCGGTGCAGTGAATGGTGAAGTAAACCCCGTGAACGCAAAATACAATCTCGGATATTGTTTTTTGAAGCGGGAAAACTATCAGCAGGCGCTGGGCTATTTTGAGCAGGTGGCTTCCAACCCGCGCGTCAATGCCGCTCCCATAGAACAGGATGCCTACTTGCGGGCAGCAGATTGTTACTACATGAACCGCGATTACAAGAAGGCGTTGGCCATGTACGACAAAGTGCTGAGCTATTCCTGGGCCGCCGGTGATTACGCCACTTTCCAGAAAGCTATGATCAACGGCATCAGCAGCAGCAAAACGAAAATTGAATTGCTGAACACGATCAGTCGCCGGTATCCCGGTTCCGGCCTGGTTACAGATGCCAATATGGAAATTGCCAACACGCTGATTGCCGATGAACAATTCCGCGATGCCATACCGTATTTGCAGAATGTGGTGAAAGACCCGGCTTCTTCGCAAAAGCCGCGCGCTTATCTCAAACTGGGCATTGCCTATTACAATATCAACAACGATGATGAAGCGCTGAAACATTATACGGCCATCCTGCAGCAATTTCCCAATTCGCCCGAAGCAGAGGCCGCTTTGGAAAATGCGCGCATCATTTATATAGACCAGGGCAGGTCCGGCGAGTATGTAAACTTTGCCCGCTCCATGGGTAAAGAGATCAGCGCCAACCAGGAAGATGAACTGGCTTACCAGGAAGCAGAAGTGCAATTCAACAATGGCAATTTCCCGGCTGCCGCCAAAAAATTTGAAGACTACCTGGCCCGCTTCCCCGAAGGAAAATACAGCCTGGAAGCATTGTATTATAAAAGCGAGATTTATTACAACCAGAAAGACTGGGCAAAAGCAGCCGCCGGTTATGAAATACTGGGCGACAGGGCGCCGAACAAGTTTGGCGAAAAATCATTGGTCCTCGCTGCCCGCCTCAACTTTTTTGACCTGAAGAATTATGAAAAGGCTGAGAAGTATTTCACGCTGCTGAAAACCTACGCCACTACCCAGGAAAACAAACTGGAAGCCATGCGTGGTTTGTTGCGCAGCCAGTACCAGTTGGAAAAATGGACCGATGCGGTGGCCAATGCCAACGACCTGCTCAAGGAAAAAGGTATCGGCACCGACGATAAAGTGCTGGCCAATATGGCCATTGCCAAATCGCACCAGACCAATAACAATTGCGCAGAAGCGATCACTGCCTATCGAACCGTGGCGCAACTCAACAAATCGGCTTATGGCGCCGAAGCACGGTATGCCATTGCGGAATGTTACTTTACGCAAAATCGCCTGGAAGATGCAGAAAAGGCGGCATTTGAGGTGGTGAACAAATCCGGTTCCTACGAACTGTGGACAACAAAAGCGTATATCCTTTTGGGTGATATCTATTTCAAACAGAAAGATTATTTCAATGCCAAAGCCACTTTCCAGAGTATTGTGGAAAATGCCCGCATTGAAGAACTGCGCCAGGAAGCCGAGCGCAAACTGAACCAGACCATCGAAGAAGAAAAGAAGAACAGTAAGGTAGATGGGTAATGGTCTTTATTTGTTCCTAATAATTTGATTGCTGGATATTGATTCCTGATCAGGTAATGAATATGAAAATGCTCAAACAAAGATATGTCCTTGCTGCCCTGGTGTTGCTGTTGGCATGGCCGGCAGTGGCGCAGGAGAGAGGCAAAACGATTGACGTAACTTCTACCTTTAAACCGGTATTGCGCGAAGCATCGAAGATCAATTTCAATGCAGCGCCGCCTGCGGTAGATACCACGCGCCCGACGCTTACCTACAACATACCCGTAGAAAACCTGGTGTTTACTTACCAGGCAGCAGAGCTGAAGCCTGTGGCCTTGCATATGGACAGCCTCACGGCCTGGCAGTACAGCAACTATATCAAGGCTGGTATCGGCAGCGTACATGTACCGTTTGTGAAAGCAGGTTTCAGTTTTGGCGACAACCGCAATACGTTCTTCAATTTGTTTGCCAGTCATTATTCCGCCAAAGGCAGCCTGCCTTTCCAGAAAAATAGTGAAACGAAAGTAGGAGCGGCAGCTACTTACAAAACGCCCGGCAATCACGAATGGAACGGCAGTCTCGGCTTTGCGGGCAACACCTATTTCCTCTATGGTTACCGTCCGGAAGACCTTGAATTTACCAAAGATCAATTGCGCCAGCGCTTTCAAACCATAGAAGGCAAAGTGCATTTCCGCAATGTGCAGCCAACGGCATTTGGCCTGAATTATTCGCCCAGTTTGCGCGTGAGTGTTTTTGGTGATAATCATGATGCCAAAGCCAGTGAATCCAATACCGTACTGGATTTGCCGCTGGAAAAAACTTTCGGCGAACGTTTCGCCTTCAAGCTGGGCGCTACGGCCGATCTCACCAATTACCGGCGCAAAATCAATGGCGAAAAAGAAACCGATCAGAACAACCTGTATTATGTAAGTACGGCAGTATTGTTCAAGTCGAACAATCTATATATACATGGTGGCATCAGGCCTTCGTGGGACAACAAAGCTTTTCATATGCTGCCCAACATCATGGCCGACATCACGACCAGCAATCAGCAGTTTACTGTACAACTGGGCTGGATCGGCTATTATGATAAAGGTTCTTATGAACGCTTTGCCTCCATCAATCCCTGGCTGGCGCAACCCGATTCGCTGCTCAACACGCGCGTGATAGAGGCGTATTTCGGTCTGAAAGGATCGTTGGGTGATCATTTTAACTACTCAGCCAAAATCGGGCTGGCTCGTCACCACAACATTCCGTTGTTTGTGAACGACTATGCCAATCATGGCAAGAGCTTCCTCATCAGGTATGAGCCGCAACTGGACATCATGCAAATTCACAGTGAAGTAGGGTATACGGTGGGTGAGCAATTCAGCGCCAGGGCCGGTTTCAATTTCCGCAACTTCACCAAACTGGAAAAGGAAGCAAAAGCCTGGGGTATGATACCGCTGGAACTGAATGCGGGACTGCGCTGGCAGCTGCTGAAAGACCTGTGGTTCACCAGCGACCTGTGGGTATGGGACGGTCCGCGTTTCCTGGGCGCCGACGACAAAGACTATAAAGCCGATGGCGCTTTTGATCTCAGTGCTGGCGCAGAATTCAGGATTACCAAAAACTTTAACCTCTGGGTGCAGCTCAATAATATATTGAACAACAAATATGAGCGCTGGAACCAGTACCAGGTATATGGATTCAATATTCTGGGCGGCATTACGTATTCTTTTAACCAGAAATAGAAGAATGGTTAACTTGCCCATTCAACAGCTTCAACGACCATGAACGAAGTTTTAACCAGCTATTTGATCCAGCACAAAAGCATCAGCATCCCGGGATTGGGTTCCATGTATATCGAGCGCATTCCGGCGCAGACTGATTTTGTCAACAAGCGGATACTGCCGCCTGGTTATCATTTTCGTTTTGATAAATATTTTGATGCGCCTGACAAGGAGTTTTTTTCTTACCTGGCGCGCCAGATGAACCGTGCCGACTATGAAGTGATCAAATGGTACAATGAATGGGCATATGAACTGCGCAACCGCATACGGGAAGGGGAAGCAGTGGATTGGGAAAATGTGGGCGTACTGAAAAAAGACCTCAATGGAGAGATTGTATTTGAATCTGCCGGCGCCATACCCAATCTGCAACAACCGGCGCCTGCCAACCGCGTAGTGCACAGCAACCAGCAACATACCATGCTGGTAGGCGATCGCGAAATAGTGCGCGAACTGGTGTTCGATACGGAAGAAGCAACAGAACAACCCGCCACATCAACGCATGTAGAAAAAGAATCCTGGTGGTTATATGCGCTGATTATAGCCGCGATCGCACTGAGCGTTATCTTTTTTAACTTCTACAAAAACGGCATCAAACCTTCTGCCACCGGCAATCAGCAAAAGATTGAAGTAGGGATATAAGGGTTCTTTTCTTTTCTTTGCAGCGATTGGAAGAAATGGAATCACTCATCACCTATACGGCTTGTCCGGTATGCGGCGCCACTGCTATTGCGCCTGTACTCAAGACAAAGGATTATACGGTATCCCAACAGCAATTCGAGATTTGGGAATGCAGCGCTTGCACCTTACGGTTTACCCAATCGGTGCCTGATGAAGCGCACATCGGACCGTATTACCGTTCCGAGAATTACATTTCGCATACCAATACGGAAAAGGGACTGGTGAACCGGTTGTACCATATGGTTCGCCGGCATACCCTGCGCAGCAAATGCCAATTGATTGAACGGTCCGGTAACTGGCATTCCCGCACACTGCTGGACGTGGGCGCAGGCACAGGCGCCTTTGTACATTATATGCGGCAGCATGCCTGGCAGGTGACTGGTCTCGAACCGGACGCCGCTGCGCGCAAAGTAGCCCTCGATACTTTCCGCATCAACCTGCTGCCGCCCGATCATCTTTGGGAATTGCCCGCCGATTCCATCGATGTGATTACGCTGTGGCATGTGCTGGAACACGTGCACCGTTTGCATGAATATATGAAGCAGTTGAAAACACTGCTCAAGCCGGGAGGATTGTTGTTCATTGCAGTGCCCAATTATACTTCAACCGATGCGGCCATTTATGGTGAACACTGGGCCGCTTATGATGTGCCGCGACATTTGTATCATTTCTCTCCCAAAGCCATGCAGCAACTGGCGAAGCAACATGGCATGCGCATCCTGTCTATGCAGCCGATGTGGTTCGATAGTTTTTATGTGAGCATGTTGAGCAGCAAATACAGGACCGGCAATACGCAGTTGCTGCGAAGTGTATGGAATGGACTGCGTTCCAACCAGGTGGCCATGCGGCACCGCGACCGGTGCAGTTCACTCATCTATATCATTACGCCATAGTTTACTGCAGGCTGATTTCGTACAGCGAAGGCCATTTCTTGCCGGTGACATACAATTTGCCGGAGGCTGCATCATACGCAATGCCGTTCAATGTTTCTGCATAAGGCGCTTTGGCGTTTACTTCTTTGGCCAGCGGGGTTAAATCGAGCCGGCCCACTACCTGCCCGCTTGCCGGATCAATTTTGAGAATATAGGAAGTGAGCCATTGATTGGCGTAAATATACCCGTTGATGTATTCCAGTTCATTGATATTGGCTACGGGCCCGTTGTGATCTTTTACGCTCACGATCTTTTGCAGGCCGAGTGTTTCGGGCGAAAGATAATAGAGGTTGCTGCTGCCATCGCTCATGATGAGGGAGGCGCTGTCATGCGTCATGCCCCATCCTTCGGCAGCAGGCAGGGGAAACTCCCTGATTTTTTTAAAGGTGGTGGCATCGTATACAAAACCTACCCGGCTTTTCCAGGTGAGCACATACAGTTTATCGTTGAAAAAAGTGATGCCTTCGCCGAAATACCTGCTTTTGTCCAGTTCAATTTTGATATCGTTCTTCCCTGTTTGGGTGTTCACCACACCTACGGCCGAAGGAAACGGGCTGGCTTCGTAATCGCCGCCGGAACTTTCAAACAATTGTCCTTTGTAAAACTCGAGTCCTTCCGTAAAAAAAGACGTATCGTGCGGGAGGGCATTCACCACCGTATAATTGATGGCCGGGATGGTTGGGGCCTCACCATGAGAAAATTTATCGTTATTGGCCGGTCCGTCGTTACAGGCCGTACAGCAAACGGCCAGGAGCAGGATGGGGTATAATAGTTTGTTCATAATCAAGGCTGAAAGGCCGCAATTTACAATTTAACGGTTAGGGGAGTGGTAATAAAGTCATAAAAAATAGTCCCGGATTTTTAGCTTTTTCGGGATTTCATTTTGATTATCACAGAATTTTTATTTGCTTTACACTCACTTATCGTCTGATAACCACTCACCAATTACCTCACTGATGGTGTCATACCATGGCCGCGAGTGGATCAACGAATAGGTTTCCGTTCTACCCTTCAGAATATCTTTGGTTTATTCCCCTGTATTATTCCCAATATCTCTTGTAATTCCGTACGCTTTCCTCATTCCGGCATTGTGCATCGTTGCCGCATGCAATGCTGTGCCAGTATCGTATTTATAACCCCCTCAAAAGCAAGTCCGTATGAAAACAGCATCCACCTATGGACCAGCCACAAAAGAAAGCTGTTACCATGAAGAGACTTTTACTTGCTTTTGCCCTATTGATGCCGGTATGCCTGCACCTGGCGGCCCAGCATACCTGCCAATCGTACGAATACCTGCAGGAGGCGCTCCGGCGCGACCGCGGACTGGCGGAGCGGATGGCGCAGATTGAAGCCTTCAGTAAGCGGGACCAGTTTCGCGATGACCTCGCCACCGCCGGTATGGAAACGATCAGCAGCGAAGAACAGATCATCCGCATTCCAGTAGTAGTACACATCTTATATAATGCTCCCGAACAAAATATCAGTGATGAACTGGTGCATTGGCAGATAGCGGCATTGAACCGCGATTTTCGTCGCTTGAATCCCGATACGGTCCGCACACCTGCTGTATTTCGTGATATAGCGGCTGACTGCCGTATTGAATTTGTGCTGGCCAATGTTGACCCGCAGGGATATGCCACTACCGGCATTGTGCGCCGCAAAACAGGCATACAGTTTTTCAGTGTGGACGACCGCATCAAAAGCACTGCCCGTGGCGGGGATGATCCCTGGGACCCCGACAGCTACCTGAACATCTGGGTGGGCAGCCTGGCCGGCGCGCTCATGGGATATGCCAGCCCGGTAGGAGGGCCGAAGGAAACCGATGGCGTGGTGGTGAGTTACAGAGCATTTGGCAACAAAAGCCAGTCGAACAATACGGGACGCATTGCGGTGCACGAAATAGGTCACTGGCTGGGCCTGCGCCATATCTGGGGCGACCGCTATTGTGGCGACGATTATGTGGACGATACGCCACCGCAACAAAACAGCACTTTTGGATGTCCTACCGTAGCAGCGATCACCTGCAACAATGCGCCCACGGGGAACATGTACATGAACTTCATGGACCTCACTGCCGAAACCTGCATGAACCTGTTTACCAAAGGACAGGCAGCCAAAATGCGCAGTCTTTTTCAACCCGGCGGATGGCGCTATTCCTTGTTGCAGTCGAAAGGAGCGGCTGGCAATGGTATGCCTGCACCGGTTGAATCACCTGCCATACAGGAGGCCGTTGCATTGCATTGTTATCCCAATCCTGTGCTGTCGCAGCTTACTATTGAAATTACTGACCGCCGCCTGTTGGGCAGCATACTGACTATTCATAACCGCCTCGGACAACCGATTTTCCAAACAAAGGTTACCAAAGAGTTGATGCAGGTGAATATGCAGGGGTATAAAGAAGGCATGTATTTTATCAGGGTAGGAGAGGATAAGCAGGTTTATAAAGTAATAAAAGCGTTGTAAAGAAAATACGTTCGCTGCCCTTTTTTGTTATATCCATCAGCCCGCCATCTCCGCCACTCTCTCCCCAATCACCGGCGTTAACGCCACGCCCATTCCTCCCATGCGCACGGCACAAAACACCTGCGGCGATACCTCTTTTAAAATGGGCATTTTCTCACTTCCCATCCCCATAATCCCGCTCCACCTGTCCGTAATGGTAAAGGGCACACCTGGCAAAAGATATTCCGCCAGAAAATGCTCCAGTACTCCCTGGATTTTCTCCGTAGTGACCATCTCCTCCGTAGTCTCTTCTTCAAAAGCACAGTTCCGAGCTCCGCCCAGCAACACCCGGTTGCCCAGGTCCCTGAAATAATAAAACCCTTCCTGGTAATGAAACGTCCCTTTAAATGGAAGATTATCAAGAGGAGCAGTAACCAACACCTGCCCGCGTGCCGGTACCACATCCAGCTCCGGTAACAGCTTACGCGTAAAAGCATTCGTGCAAAACACCACCTGCCCTGCCTGCAGCGGTATATGCTGCTGCGTGTGCAATACAATTGTATCGCCCTGCTTTTCATGCCCCGTTACTGCAATGCCTGGCAATACCGTAACGCCCATGGATTGCACTTCCTGCAACAAGGCCTGGCACAATTTGCCCGAATGGAGATAACCTTCTGCCTTATTTTCCACCAAATGTGTAACATGTTTAAATCCAAAACGACTGATTTTTTCAGGGGCCAGCCTGAACGTATGCTTTTCGTTTGTGATTGCCCGTAATAAATGGTTAAGCCGCTTGATATCTTCCTGTATAGCTGTTTCGTTTACCTGGTCTTTTTCGGTAAATAACTCATACCCGCCGCAACGTTCAAAATCGATCTGTTTCTTACCAAATACTTTGGTGATGCGTTCCAGTCCGCGATACCGCATTTCCACCAGTTGCAGCATCTTTTCCTCACCATTTTTTTGAGCATCCTGCAACAATTCAGTGAGACTGCCGAAGCACGCAAACCCGGCATTGCGGGTACTGGCCCCTGCAGGAATGATGCCCCGGTCAACAATGGCTACCGAAAGCTTCGGTTTTCTTTTTTTCAGGTAATACGCGCACCAAAGGCCGGCGAACCCGCTGCCTACAATGATCACATCCTTCGGTGCATAAAAACTTTCCTTTTCCCAGATTGAAAACTGCATTTTTTGCGTTATTTGGTGGAAGGATTCGGTTGTACCAGTTACAGCTACAAGTTACAGAGTTACATGGATAGATTGGTAGATGGTTGCATGGATAAGTTGCGGGAAAATGGTCAGTCATTTAACCAAAAATTCATATAACCGTCCAATACCTGCAACTTTGCAACCTGTAACCGGCCTCGCAATCCAAAACGCAAAACCTGAAACGCAACACTTATGAAATTACCTGTTTACTTTCTTTTAAGCTGTACCCTTTTGTTTTCCGCTTGTGAGAGCACCCAGCAAATTCTCAAAACCATTGGTCAGACGCAGGGACCGGAACTGACAAACAGTGAAATTGTGTCCGGATTGAAAGAAGCGCTTTCCGTAGGCGCACGCAATTCCAGCAACCAGCTTTCTGCCGTGGACGGATTTTTCAAGAATGCGGCCATCAAAATCCTGTTGCCCGAAGAAGCGCAGAAAGTGGAAAAAACTTTGCGCGACCTGGGGCTGGGCAGCCTGGTAGATAATGCCATTCTCTCGTTGAACCGCGCGGCAGAAGATGCGGCCAAATCAGCAGCGCCCATATTTATCGATGCCATCACCAGTATGTCCATACAGGATGCCCTGGGCATTTTGCAGGGAGGCGATTTTGCCGCAACCAATTATTTGAAAGCAAAAACCACCACGCCGCTGACCAATGCTTTCCGGCCGGTGATTGAAAGTTCTTTGCAGAAAGTGAATGCTACCAAATACTGGTCTGATGTGTTTACGGCCTATAACAAGTTTGCCACCAACAAGGTAAATCCAGATCTTACTGCCTATGTTACCGGCAAGGCGCTAGATGGTATATTTTACCAGGTAGGACTGGAAGAACAAAAGATACGCAAAGACCCGGTGGCGCGTGTATCGGAAATTTTAAAGAAAGTGTTTGGCAGCCAACTGGCAGCAGGCAAATAACAGTAACAACTGATCAAAAGAAAAATCCCAAACGGACAGCGTCCATTTGGGATTTTTTATGGGATGTCTTGAGACTTTTCTTACAGGTGGATGGCTTCCCCGTACGCCACTTCGATAGCTTCCTTGATGTTTTCGCTGATAGTGGGGTGGGGGTGAATGCTGTTGAGGACTTCGTGGTAAGTGGTTTCGAGTTTACGTGCCACCACGGTTTCAGCAATCATTTCGGTTACGTTATAACCGATCATGTGTGTGCCCAGCCATTCGCCGTATTTGGCATCGAAGATAACTTTGATAAACCCTTCGTTATGCCCGGCAGCAGTAGCCTTACCGGCTGCGCTCAGCGGGAATTTACCTACCTTGATTTCGTATCCTGCATCACGGGCCTGTTTTTCGGTGAGTCCCACAGAGGCAATTTCGGGTGAGCAATAGGTACAGCCCGGCACATTGCCATAATCGAGCGGTTCGGGCTGATGGTTGTATTTCTTTTCTTTATAACCGATGTTTTCTACGCAAATGATACCTTCTTTGGAAGCAACGTGCGCCAGCGCCTGACCAGGTACACAGTCGCCGATGGCGTATACGTTCGGCACATTGGTTTGATAGTATTTATCAACTACGATCTTCCCTTTCTCGGTTTTCACGCCGGTTTCTTCCAGTCCAATGCCTTCAATATTGGCAGCCACACCTACTGCGCTCAGCAGGATATCCGCTTCCAGTTCTACCTCGCCTGATTCTGTTTTTACTTTTGCTTTTACGCCATTGCCGCTGGTGTTTACACTGGTAACTTCGGCGCTGGTCATGATTTCGATGCCGTTTTTCTTGAAGATCTTGGCCAGTTCTTTTGAAACCTCTTCATCTTCTACCGGTACAATGCGCGGCATGAATTCCACAATGGTCACTTTGGTGCCCATGCTGTTGTAGAAATAACCGAATTCCACACCAATGGCGCCACTGCCCACAATGATCATGCTTTTGGGTTGTTGCGGCAGCGACATGGCTTCGCGGTAGCCGATTACTTTTTTGCCATCCTGTTTGAGGTTGGGCAGTTCGCGGCTGCGACCGCCGGTAGCTATAATGATGTGCTTTCCTTCAACGATCTGGGTAGCGCCGGCAGCGTCTTTCACTTCAACTTTGCCATTGCCTTTCAGTTTGCCGAAACCGTAGATCACATCGATCTTGTTTTTCTTCATCAGGAACTGCACGCCTTTGCTCATTTTATCTGCAACGCCACGGCTGCGTTTGATCACTGCTGCAAAGTCGGCCGTACCGCTGGCTTCAATGCCATAGTCTTTGGCATGTTTGATGTCCTCATATACCTGTGCACTTTTCAACAATGCTTTGGTTGGAATACAGCCCCAGTTCAAACAAATGCCACCCAGGCTTTCTTTTTCAACGATTGCCGTTTTAAATCCGAGTTGGGATGCGCGGATAGCAGCCACATAACCACCGGGACCGCTTCCGAGAACTACTACGTCGTATGCCATTGAGATATGATTTTATATTTCAGATTAGGATTGAGTTTACCCGCCACCTCGCACAGGTATTCCATTGCACTGAGTTTGAAAGACCTGCGAAACTACTTTAAAACAGGGAATAAGCAAAATCGGGAGCAGTCCCATACCAGGGAAGTCCACAACCCTGTAAAACATACAAACCATGCACAAGAATGTTTCGGGCTTCCCCCTTACTTTTGCTGTCTTAACACTAATTTTCAGCTATGAAACTGGATGTATTGGCCATTGGCGTTCACCCTGATGATGTGGAACTGAGTTGTTCGGGCACAATCATTAACGAATTGAAGCGGGGAAAAAAAGTTGGTATTATCGACCTCACCCAGGGCGAACTGGGCACAAGGGGTACAGTGGAAACACGCTATGCTGAAGCTGCCAAAGCAGCGGCCATCATGGGCGTTCATGTACGGGAAAACCTGAAAATGCGCGACGGATTTTTTCGCAATGATGAAGAACATCAACTGATGCTCATCCGCGCCATCCGCAAATATCAGCCGGAGATTATCCTGGCCAATGCCCTGCACGACCGCCATCCCGACCACGGACGCGCCGGTCATCTCATTGCAGAATCTGCTTTCCTGGCAGGACTGGCGAAAATTGAAACGAAAGACGATAATGGCGCACCACAGGCACGCTGGCGTCCGAAGTACATATTGCACTACCTGCAGGACTGGTACCACGAACCCGACCTCATTATTGATATCAGCGATGTATTTGAACAACGCATGAAAGCCATTGAAGCCTATACGACACAATTTTACAATCCCGATAGTGGCGACAATGGTCCCCAAACCTATATTTCCACACCTGATTTTCTTGATAGCATCATCGGCAGGGCGCGTATGCTGGGCAAGCGCATAGGGGTAAAATACGGAGAAGGTTTTGTATGCGAAAAGAAAATCGGTATCAGTAATCTCGACGCGTTGCTGCAGGTGGAAACATAATGGCACCGGATTTGCAATTTGTATTGTTGAATGAGTATAATGAGTTATGGCTAAATGGTTAGCGGATAGGGCTATTCATTGTCATTCTTCACAACTTTAACAATTCATCCTTCTAACCTTTCGACAATTTCTTCGGTTATTCAGTCTCAGATTGTTACATTTGTTTTTCTCATTTATTTAAACTTATAAATTTTCAGCATGGCAGTACCCAAATTTTCCAATATCCCACATTCCTTTCACAGTGAGTTGAAGAACAGGATCAGTGAGTATTTCAAGGAAGTTGGAAAATCCACTACCGGCAATTACAGCTTGTTTTTGAAGGCAGTTATTTTAATGGTGAGCTTCGTATTGGTGTATGTTCACCTCGTATTCTTTACTCCCCCCGTTTTCTGGCAGATTATCGAAAGTGTTATCCTCGGATGCCTGGTAGCGGCCATCGGCTTTAATGTAATGCACGACGGCGCGCACGGCAGTTTCAGCAAATACAAATGGGTGAACAATCTCGCCGCTTTTTCACTGAATATACTGGGCGGCAACAGTTTTATCTGGAATATGAAACACAATGTGATTCACCATGCCTATACCAATGTAGATGGGGTGGATGATGACATTGATATCCAACCCTGGCTCCGGATGAGCGCTAACCAGAAAAAGTACAAACTGCATAAATACCAGCACCTGTACTTCTGGGTATTGTATTCCCTGTTGTATCTGTTCTGGATTTTTGTGTTGGATTATCAAAAATACTTCCGCAGCAAAGTGGGCAATATGCCGTTAAAGAAAATGACAGTAAAAGACCATATTGTTTTCTGGGGCTTTAAATTGTTTCATCTTTTCCTGTTTGTTGGTTTGCCTATCTACATGGTAGGTTTTTCCAGCTGGCTGATCAGTTTTCTCATTTTTACACTGGTAGCCGGTTTTGTGCTGAGCCTGGTGTTTCAACTGGCGCATACCGTTGAACACACGGCGTTTCCCCTGCCCAATGAGGTTACCGGTAAAATGGAAGATGAATGGGCAGTGCACCAGTTGAAAACAACGGCCAATTTTGCCACTGACAACAAACTGGTGAGCTGGCTGCTGGGCGGGTTGAACTTCCAGATTGAACATCACTTGTTCCCGAAAATTTCACACGTGCACTATCCCGCCATCAGCAAAATCATCCGGCAGGCCTGCCAGGAATATGGCATTAACTATATAGAATATCCGAGGGTGCGCTATGCAGTGGCTTCCCATGTGGCGTTCCTCAAACAGATGGGCAACCAGTAAGACGTTACTTACCTATATACAGTCAAAATAATACCAGCCGCACTTCCACTTTAATGTGAAGTGCGGTTTTGTTTTTTTCCAGGTGCATGGCCACAATGCGTTTGGCATAAAAATATCAGTGTATGATTACTGCATTCGTTCACATCCTTTCCCCATAAAAACCAGGTCCATTCTTATGTAGTTATTGTATTAGCTGACTCCGTAACCTTTTGTTGCAAAAACATCCTGTATGCCGCGCATGCTGTGATTGGTAGTGCATGCGCCCGACATAAGCCTGTTGTAGCGGTACGAAACAATGCTATGCTTATGTCAACAACTCAAACGCCTCCAACTTACACAACTGTAAAAGAACACGCATCATCCTTGCACGAAGTAACGGAAGTATGGATCGGGGAAAAAGTATTGCAGCTGATGGAGGATGCGCCGTTCATTGAGCAGTGGGACCACCTGCTGGAAATTTGTCCCTGGGCAACGCTCTTTCAAAGCCATTGTTACGTGGCTACCTGGTACCGGCATTATAGCAAAGAATACCTGCCGATTGTGATCAAAAGAGAACGCGGTGGCATGCTAACGGGCTTGTTCACCCTGGCGCAGCATAAAAATGGTTTGATCACCGGCGCGGGCAACAGGATTGCCGAGTACCAGTGCTGGCTTACGGCCGATGCCCATGATGACCGCTTCATCAGGGAAGCGCTGCAGGAAATCGGCCAACGTTTTCCTGGTAAACGGGTGAACCTGAAATACCTGCCTGCGGGAATTCCGCTCGACTGGATCAAAAAACATGCAAGCTGGAACAGGCGCTGCATATTGCGAACGTTTCGGCATCCGCTCATGATTATTAACGATGAAGCGCTCACCAAAGAGCTGAAAAAGAAAAACAGGAAAGAAAAACTGAACCGCCTGAAAAGACTGGGCGATGTGAAATTTGAGCGCGTGATCGATTACAAGGAGTTTGCATCGATTATTGATGAAATATCCCTGATGTCTGATTTCAGAAAAGGATTTTTGTACGATAAACTGCCTTTTAAAGAAGACCCTCCACGAAAAGCATTTTACCTCTCCTTGTTTGAGCAGGGTTATTTGCATGTAACCGTGCTGAAGTTGAATGATAGCATTATTGCGTCCAATGTAAGTGTGCGTGCGAAAAATGGGTTGTGCCTGCAGGGCATCAATAGCCATGCGCCGGCGTATTCGCGGTATTCGCCGGGCATTATTCATTTTTTGTTGCTGGGAAAACTGATGGCTGCGGAAGGTAGGCCGGTGTTTGATCTTACGCCCGGAGGAGATAGTTACAAAGACATGCTGGCCACCGATTACATCACAGCTTATACCCTTTCGGTGGGAGATTATAAATACATTGTAAAGGCGCGGCTGAAATCGAAGATGAGCAGGTATGTGAAAATCATGGCAGGCATTACGGGCAAAAAGCCGGACGAACTGGTGAAAACCATTAAAAACAGTGCTGGTTTGTTGAGGCCGGGTAAAATCAAAAGAAAACTTGCTGCGATGGTTGCCGGGTTGATGGGACGTCGCAAGCAGCCGGTAGTGAAGTCCGCGCGGTGTTGGATGGCCCCGTTGATGGATAAGGCTTGCACCGACGATTTGCCAAGCATACAAAAAGACAGCCTGCAAGACCTGGTGGATTTCGATCCGCGGGAAAAACAATGTTCGCGGAAAACATTTCTGGCTGCTGCCGGGGAGCGGATAGAGGCTGGTGAACATTGCTATACCTGGGCAGAAGGCGGTACGCTGCTGGCCTGTGTGTGGGTATCGAAAGCTGATGGTATGTTCCATTCCCTCGCAGGCCTCTACTGCCATGCAAAGGGCCGGGAAAGACTGCCGGATTTTATAAAATCGGTGGCGGCTGAGTTGTCTGCAACAGCTTCATCTTCATGTGAAAAACTCTATATCGTAACAGATTGCGGTGAAGAAACTGCCTTCGAAAAAGCGGGTTTTCAAAAAATAGATGTGGTGCGCGCTAAATAGCAGTAGTGCGCGCTGCAAAAAAATCCTGGTTTGCATCCAACAACGCTCCATCCCCCGGTGGAGGGGCCAGCCCGGGCTTACCTCAGCAACAATATTGCATGAATGGGGGGTACCGCCAACGCGGGCGCCAGCACGATATTACTGCGAACAATTACCCCTCCGCCAACTCCCCCGAACGATTTCCTCCCTCCACTGTTAATATTCTTTATTTTTGCACGCAAAATTTTTTACACCCGCACATGTCAAAAGTTAAAGTAGGACTGGTGCAGATGAGCTGCACGGCAAACAAGGATGAAAACCTGCAAAAAGCAGTCGCCAGGGTACGTGAGGCCGCCGCCAAAGGCGCGCAGATCGTTTGCCTGCAGGAATTATTTACCTCCCTCTATTTCTGCGATGTAGAGGATTACGACAATTTCAAACTCGCAGAGCCGGTGCCCGGTCCTTCTACCGAAGTGTTGAGCAAAGTAGCCGCTGAATTGGGCGTAGTGATCATTGCATCTTTGTTCGAAAAAAGAACACAGGGCGTTTACCACAACACTACCGCCGTGCTCGATGCAGATGGCACTTACCTGGGCAAATACCGCAAAATGCATATCCCCGATGACCCGGCCTACTACGAGAAATTTTATTTCACGCCCGGCGACCTGGGATATAAGGTTTTCAAAACAAAATTTGCCACCATCGGCGTGCTTATCTGCTGGGACCAATGGTATCCGGAAGCAGCGCGCATCACGGCGCTGATGGGTGCAGAAATTCTGTTTTATCCCACCGCCATTGGCTGGGCCACTTCACAGGACGATGCCACCAACACCGAACAATACAATGCCTGGCAAACCATACAACGCAGCCATGCCGTTGCCAATGGCGTGCATGTAGTGAGCGTGAACAGGGTAGGACTGGAACAGAATGGCGCCATGAAATTCTGGGGCGGTTCCTTTGTATCCAATCCGTTCGGCACGGTATTGTACCAGGCTTCGCACGACAAGGAAGAAGTGGAGGTGATAGCAATCGATACAGAACAAACAGATCGTTATCGCACGCACTGGCCGTTCCTGCGCGACAGGAGAATCGATTCCTACCAGCCCATTACAAAAAGATTCATAGATGAGTGAGGCCAGGGAACAATTTGTATGGCCTCGTGCTGCAAGGCTGCAATGGCAGTAGTTTGCATGAAGCCATGAAGCGCTGGTAGCGTGCTGAAGTACGGCTTGCCCGCCTGCCAAAACGGTGAAGAAATTCTTGTAATGATTAATGCCCTGCGCCATAGCTTGCAGGCAAATATTGTAAAAACAACGTAGCGTGACCAAAATCCCTGATTCCAATACTTCGGGTCTTCGCGACTTCCGAACCTTACTGCCCGATCATCCTACGCCCAAACAACTGGGTTACTATTTCCCCGCGGAATTTGCGCCGCATGTGGCTACCTGGTTGAGCTGGCCGCACAAGGAAGCTTCGTGGCCCGGAAAAATCCATACCATCTATCCTTACTATAGCCAGTTTGTAAAGGAGCTGGCATTGAGTGAGCGTGTATGCATCAACGTGAATGATGAAGCGATGAAGGCATTTGCCATCCAATGCCTTACCCAAGCAGGCGTCAATATGGACCAGGTGCAGTTTTTCCTGCATCCCACCAACGATGCCTGGTGCCGCGATCATGGTCCGGCTTTCCTCATCAACCCGGATGCTGAACAAAAAAAGGTGATTGTTGACTGGAATTACAATGCCTGGGGCAACAAATATCCTCCCTACGACCTGGACGATGTGATACCTACCTTAATTGGCAAGCATTACAACCTGCCGGTATATTACCCGGGCATTGTGATGGAAGGCGGCTCTGTGGAATTTAATGGAAAGGGAACGGTGCTTACATCCACAGCCTGTCTGCTCAATCCCAACCGCAATCCGCATTTGAACCAGGAGCAGATAGAAACTTTCCTGGTGCATTATTATGGCGTAGAACAGGTGTTATGGGTAGATGAAGGTATTGTGGGCGATGATACCGATGGACATATAGATGATACCGTTCGTTTTGTGAATGAAGATACGGTGCTTACCGTGGTGGAAGAAAACAAGAACGATGAGAATTATGCATTGCTGCAGCATAATTTGAAACAGCTAAAACAAATGCGGTTGCTCAACGGGCGTCAATTGAATATTGTGGAATTGCCTATGCCGGATGCAGTGGTGTATGAGGACCAGCGGCTGCCGGCTTCGTATGCTAATTTTTATATCGCGAATAAAAGTGTGATTGTTCCTATTTACAGGTGTAAACAGGATGAAAAAGCGTTGGATATTATTCAGCAGTGCTTTCCTGATCGTAGGGTGGTGGGGATAGATTCTACGGATATTATTTGGGGATTGGGGAGTTTTCATTGTTTGAGCCAGCAGGAGCCGGGCTTTTGACCACCCCATCCACTTCCGCTCTCTACAAATTCTCCAGATACTTATACCCCGACCCCGTATTCAACAACAAAATCTTCTCATCCCTCCGCACCACATTCTTCTCCACCAACTCCACCAACGCGCTCCACAACGCGCCCCCTTCCGGCGCCACCAGTATACCTTCCCTCCTTGCTATGGTCTTCACCCCCTGTATCATATCTTCCTCACTAACGGCAATGGGCATCCCATTTGATTCCCGCAGCACCTGCAATATCAAATCTTCCGCAAACGGGTGCGGCACTGCCAACCCATTGGCCAGCGATGGTTTACCTATATACGATTTTGCATTGGCCTGCTTGCCCTGCCATGTATATACCACCGGCTGACAATTCGCCGCCTGCACCGCAATCATCCGGGGCAGTTTTTTCCCGATCCATCCCATTTGCTGCATTTCCCTGAACGCTTTCCACATTCCAATTAAGCCGGTGCCACCACCGGTGGGATAGAGAATCACATCGGGCAATTCCCAGTTGAACTGCTCCGCAATTTCATATCCCATCGTTTTCTTGCCTTCGAGGCGGTAAGGTTCTTTCAGGGTAGATACATCAAAACAGGGAGTGGTTTCTTTTATTTTCGCTACTGCTTTGGCGCAGTCGCTGATCAGTCCGTCAACCAATATCAACCGTGCGCCATACAGGTTGCACTCGTCTTTAAACACCGATGGCGTATGCCGCGGCATCACCACTATTGCTTCCATACCTGCTGCCGCACAGTAAGCCGCCAGCGCGCCGCCTGCATTGCCGGCCGTGGGTACAATACAGGTGGTGGCGCCCAGTTCTTTCGCTTTCGACACCGCCGCGCTCAATCCCCTGGCCTTGAACGAACCGGTGGGATTTTGGGATTCATCTTTCAGATATAATTCGGGCAACCCATACAAATGGCGCATGTTGTTGAGGGTTAGTAAAGGCGTCATGCCTTCTCCCAGGCTCACTATATGCTCTTCTTCAAATACAGGCAGTACTTCCTGGTAACGCCACATGGTAGCAGGGCGTCCTTCCAGCGATGCGCGCGTAAAAGTGTCCGGCAAATCATACTGCGCCAGCAGCGGCTGCTGACAACAGTCCGCATAAGTTTGTAACCCGAAAATGCTGTAAGCTTTTCCACAGCGTGCACATACCAGGTGCGACAAAGAAGTGTGTTGATGGACCAGTTTCATACGTACAGATATGACACACTAAAACTAACCGCACGCTGCAATGCATGCAATACCGATTGCTTATACGCTATAACTTTTTGTTATAATGACTGATGGCCAGTTTGATAAATAGCTGGTTGATGCGGTCGGATTCGGAACCTCGCCGTTGCACAAAATAGAAAGCACGATGAATGTGCAAGCCGGTAATATTGAGCCGCACCAGTTCGCCGTTTTTCAACTGGCGTGCTACCGAGCGAAGGGGAAGAAAACCAAGACAGGTATCGTCGAGTAAAAAGTTTTTCAATGCTTCTGTACCGCCGAGTACAATTTTGTGTTTGATATCGGCAATGCTCACTTTGCATTTTTGCAATGCTTCTGCTACAGCTGCCAATGTACCACTGCCTCTTTCGCGCAAAGCAACCGGGATGTTTTTGAGTTCTTCCGGGTGAATGGTTTTCTTTTTTACGAGATCGCTTTTGGCGCTGCAAACAGGAATCACTTCATCGGTAAGAAAGAACTGGTGTTTTACAGAAGTGATATTTTTCTTTCCTTCCATCACCGCCAGGTCTATTTCATGATCGAGCAGTGCTTTCAGGATGTTTTCGGAATTGCGGTTCACCAGTTTGAGATCAATGTTGGGATATTGCTGATGAAAGGCGGAAAAAACAGGAGGGATCACATACAAACTGATGGTAGTGCTGGTGCCGAGGGTGAGCGAACCTTTTGCCTGGTGCAGGTTTTTTTGCCGGGTGATGTCAAACTCCAACTGGCGTTGTAATTCGCGCGCTTTTACCAGGTGTTCCAGTAGTATTTTTCCTTCAGCCGTCAGCGCCACCGAATTGCCTTTGCGTTCGAACAGGCTTACCTTGTAATGTTTTTCCAGCGACTGTATATGTTTTGTGATGGCAGGCTGACTGATATACAACGCTTCCGCGGCCCTGGAAAAGCTGAGATTTTTTGCTACTTCGAAAAATACTTCATGGCTGAAACTGAGCATAGTTATGTAAGTGGAAAGCCGGGAAGTGAGGAAGTCCGAAAGTTGCTGTTGTTCCGGACTTCCGTTCCCTCACTTTATTCATGAATGGCAATAATCGGCACGGTGCTGTGATAAGCCAGCTTTTTGGTATGACTGGTCTTGAACAATCCGCTGAGGAACGATTTCTCTTTGGGAATGCTAACGATCACGTCGATGTTCTTGTCGGTGGCAAACTGGCTCACGGCATCCAGGAAATCGTACTGGCGGATGAAATAAAATTCGGGTGTATAGGATTGCAGTATTTTTTCCAGCTTGGCTTTTTCTGCCTTGTACTCGTCGGTAATGTCCACATAATGCTCGCTGTCTACATTCACCACATGCACGCCGGCATTGAACATGTCCAGCACAGACCGTAAAGGTTCTACCGGCACCGTGGTGGCTACATCTTTAAAGTCGCAGGTGAACATAATGTTTTTGATGGGGCGGAATTTGGCATTCGGGGGAATGATCATCACCGGGCAAACACCTGCATCAACCATATCGAGGGTGTTGCTGCCGATGAACAGTTGTTCCAGGCGTGTAGCGCCGGTAATACCCATGATTACCATATGAATGCCATGGTGCCGTACAAAACGTTTGGATGTTTCTACCAGCGAAGTGCCTTCTTCAAGGGCAAAATCGATATCCACTTTTGCCAGGCGCAGCATATCTTCTTTCAGTTGTTGCAACGCCTGCTCCAGGATGGCGCGTCTTCCTCTTTTATTTTCTGTAAGCGGGGAACCATCGGAACCGCCGGTGAATTTATCGGATACATATATCAATATCACTTTGGAACCGGGTACCTGTGCAGCCAGTTGCGCAGCATACAGGGCAGCGTTTTTGGATGTTTCGGAAAAGTCAGTCGGGACGAGAAATTTTTTCATTATCAGTTGGTTTTAATGGAAAAATACAAAAAATGAAGGAAGAAGCGGAACAAGTATTCTTACTTATATTTATCATTTAAATCAATCGTTTATTTAGTTATGAAGCAATTAGGCTTGTCATTGCTGGCGTGTTTCCTGGTGATGGCCGGGATAGCGCAGGAGATTGCCATTATTCCGGAACCTGTAATGGTGCAGAAAAAATCCGGCGCGTTTACCTTGTCCGGAACAACAGGTATTGAAGTAAGTACCACTGATGCTGACGTAAACCGTGTAGTACAGTTTTTCAGGGATGAAGTCCGGCTCCCTTCCGGCTTTACGTTGCCCGAAATAGCTGGCGGCAACGGGGGGACCAATGTGATTCGTTTTGAACTGAAAAAAACGGCCGATCCACAACTGGGCAATGAAGGCTATACCCTCGATGTGTCGCCGGAGCGCGTGGTGATCAGCGCCAACAAACCTGCCGGTTTGTTTTACGGCGTGCAGACTTTATTGCAATTATTACCGAAGGAAATAAAAAGCAAAACCCGGGTAGAAGGCGTGCAGTGGACCATTCCCGCCGTATCGGTGACCGATTATCCCCGCTTTGCCTGGAGAGGGCTGATGTTTGATGTGGTGCGCCATTTCTTTACCAAAGAAGAAGTGAAACGGTTTATTGATGATATGGTGCAATACAAATACAACCTGCTGCACCTGCATCTTACCGACGACCAGGGATGGCGTATTGAAATCAAGTCTTTACCCAAACTCACCGAAGTGGGCGCCTGGCGCGTAGAGAAAACAGGCCGTTTCGGTACGTTTTCTCCGCCCACACCGGATGAACCGCGTAACTACGGCGGCTTCTACACGCATGAAGACATCAAAGAACTGGTGCAATACGCAGCCGATCGCTTTGTGAACATATTACCGGAAGTGGACATACCCGGCCATAGTATGGCAGCAGTGGCTTCATACCCGGAATTGTCGTGCACACCGGGAAAATACCAGGTAAACAGCGGTGAAAAATTCATGGAGTGGGGGGTAGGCAGTGCCGGTTTTTCTGCGCTCGTGGATAACACGCTTTGTCCTGCCAATGAAAAAGTTTACGAATTCCTCGATAAGGTTTTTACAGAAGTAGCACAACTGTTCCCCTTCGAATACATTCATATGGGCGGCGATGAATGCGCCAAGAATTTCTGGGAGAAGAACGACCGGATCGCGGCACTGATGAAAAGAGAGAAACTGAAAGACATGCATGAAGTACAAAGCTATTTTGTGAAGCGCGTGCAAAAGATCATCAGTTCCAAAGGCAAGAAAATGATCGGGTGGGATGAAATTCTCGAAGGCGGGCTGGCGCCCGGTGCTGCCGTAATGAGCTGGCGCGGCGACAAAGGCGGTATTGCTGCTGCCAAACTGGGACATGAAGTGGTGATGAGTCCCAACAGCCACGTGTACATCGATTTTATGCAGGGCGACATCATCATGGAACCGCCGGTATACAATTCGCTGCGCTTAAGCAAAACCTACCAGTTTGAACCCATTCCCGAAGGCGTGGACCCCAGGCTGATCAAAGGCGGACAAGGCAACCTGTGGACAGAACAGATTTACAACATGCGTCATGCCCAGTATATGGCCTGGCCGCGTGCCTTTGCTATTGCCGAATCGGTATGGTCGCCGAAAGAAAAAAAGAACTGGAATGATTTCATACGCCGTGTAGAAAAACACTTTGAGCGTTTTGATATAGCAGAAACCAAGTATGCCCCCAGCATGTATGAACCCATTTTCACCATCAGCAAGAATGCAAAAGGGCAATTGCAGGTGGAACTGGCTACCGAAGTAGAAGGATTGGATATTTATTACAGCTTCGATAATTCTTTCCCCGATCGTTTTTATCCGAAATACACAGCGCCGTTGATTGTTCCCAAAGATGCCAGTTTGTTGCGGGTGGTTACATATCGTGGTAAGGAACAAAAGGGACGAATTATTACGATGCCGGTTGAAGAAATTAAAAAGAGGGCAGAGCGGAAGAAGTAATGTGAGGTATTAAAAGATAGTTTTTGCAGTCCGCAGGCTTTGGCTTGCGGACTTTTTGTTGTTGGGTATCTCGTTAGCAAATTTTTAACAATTTTATTGGGGCATTGCTGCAACGAACGTATAATAACGAATGTCAAGCGGGCAGAAAATAGTTGTGCTTGAGGGATAAGCGAGTTGGTAGCATCAATGCCGGTATTGTTTGCCGGTTTATGCGGGTGAGTAAAAACTTTTTTTTAGTATACAGGGTTTAGGGTTTAATCAATCACTTCAAGTGGAGGCTTTGGATTTTTCCGGAGCCTCTTTTTTTTGATTGGAAACAGCTCCCGTCCATGTTGACCGCCCCGTCCATGCAACATTGCAATTAGTGTAATTCCGTGCGGTGGCGCATCGCGAACAATGCTTCATAGCTGCCGCTAATCACCACCTAACCCCTCACCGCCTCTCCAGCAATATATTCACCGGGTGCTCCGGCTCCATCTTCTCCAACACCAACTTCGCAATGGCCAAAAAAGGAATAAACAATATCATCCCCGACACCCCCCACAACATTCCTCCCGCCAGCACCGCCACCAGCGTAGCCCAGGTACTGATGTTCAACTGCGCGCCCACCACCCGCGGAAAAATTATGTTCGCCTCCAGATATTGCACCACCCCAAACACCGCCACCACTCCCAACGGATACCAGAACGAATCATACGTAATCCACGCAACGGTCACCGGCAACAGGGCACTGATGATAATGCCCACATAAGGAATAATCGTCATTATTGCCGTCAGCATACCAAAGAGCCACGCATGCGGTATACCCAGCACAAACAGCCCGACACTGTTGAGTATCCCCACAATCAGGTACACCAGCAGCATCCCTTTTACAAAATTGAAATATGTATGAATCACCTCATTCAATAATGGCCGCACCGCTTTCCTGTGCGCATGGCCGGCAATTTTTTCCAGGAATTGTACAAAAGGCAAACGATTATACAGGAACAACGCCGCAAACACCGGTACCAAAAACAGCATGAACAACAAACTGGAAGTGGTGCTTAATGTGCTGCGCATGATCCCTCCACTGTTGCTGCTCAGTTGCTTTGTAATCGTATTCCACCACTCCTCCTGCGAAGCCAGTGAAATGTTGAAATGCTTTTGCAACCATTCCTGTAAGGCGGCCAGTGAAGGTGTGAGTTTTTGCACCAGTTCAGGCCATTCCGCACGCAGTGCATTTATTTCCACCACCAGCAACCCCACCAGTGCGGCAAATAACAGCGTAACGATCAGTAATCCGGCAGTAATGGCCAGGCTACGCGGCCATTTATGCTGTTCGAGCCATTTGCATACAGGATACAATACAATAGCCACAAACAACGCATAACTCAATGGTATGAAAAGCGTTTTGCCAAAATAGAGAATGATGCTGCCAAGCACCACGATGCCGCAGTACTTCAGCAAGGCAATATTGATGGTGGTATTGTTTTCCATATCAGTGTTGAATAGTAAAGCTATAAGTATTCTTCCACTTCACACTTCATGCCCCTGCTGAACCTGGTAAGCAACGGACATGATATTAATCATCAGGCAAAATCATTGCAACCATTGACAGCAGTCAGCGAATCCTGCCGGGTCTGCATAGTACCTTGGTTGCAATAAAAATTTATAGTCGCAAGCAAATGGACTCACAGTGCCTGGCTTGGAATAAAAATTGAAAAATTTCCGGCGTAGAGCAACCGGAAGCGGCAGACAACCGCGTAACAACTGTTGTCCCACCGGTCTTCACCAGTAAAAACAGTAACATGGAACCTCAAGTAATTCCTTTCAGTGGCATCGGTATTCATAACATAGCTGAAGTAGGTGGTAAGAATGCCTCCCTGGGCGAAATGTTTACCCAACTGTCCGGCAAAGGCGTGCGGGTGCCTGATGGTTTTGCCACCACGGCCACCGCCTTCTGGCAGTTTCTCGATACCAATGATTTGCGTGAACCGCTGCAGCAACTCCTGCAACAACTGGATCGCAAAGCCTATTCCAACCTTCGCCAGATTGGAGAACAGGCCCGGCAACTGGTCCTGCAGGCAAAATTGCCCGATGCACTGCAGCATGCTATCGTTGAGCAATATGCGAAATTGTGCGGTAACGCTGATTGTTCCGTAGCGGTACGCAGCAGCGCCACGGCCGAAGACCTGCCCAATGCCAGCTTTGCCGGTCAACACGAGTCATACCTCAACATCCGCGGCGCCGAGGCATTGCTGGAAGCAGTAAAAAAATGTTTTGCCTCCCTCTTTACCGACCGCGCCATCAAATACCGCGAGGATAACGGCTTTGAGCATAGCCAGGTAGCCCTTTCAGTAGGCGTGCAGAAAATGGTGCGGGCCGATAAAGCCTGTGCCGGTATCGGATTTTCGCTGGAGCCGGAATCTGGTTTTCGCGATGTGATCCATCTTACAGGCGTATGGGGATTGGGTGAAAATATTGTGCAGGGCGCTGTTACACCGGATGAGTTTTATGTGTTTAAACCTACGTTGCGAAAAGGGAAGCATGCCATCATTCAAAAGAAACTGGGCGACAAAGGCAAAACAATGGTCTATGCAGGAGAGGGTATGACCAAACGCGCCACCGAAAATATCGATACGCCCCCGGAGAAAAGAACACAGTTTGTATTGTCTGATGATGAAATTCAACAACTTGCCCGGTGGATACTGATCATCGAAGAACATTACGACAAACCCATGGACATTGAATGGGCGAAAGACGGAGAAGACGGGCAACTCTATATTGTACAGGCGCGGCCTGAAACCGTTCAATCGCGGCGCAATCCATACCAGTTCACTTCGTATGCACTGGAAGAAAAAGGAAAGCCGCTTGCACAGGGCGAAGCCATCGGCAGTCGCGTGGCCTCCGGCAGGGCGCGCATCCTGCAATCGCCGGAAGCGTCAGACAAGCTGCAGCAGGGCGAAATACTGGTAACGGATATCACCAGTCCCGACTGGGACCCCATCCTGCTGCGGGCAGGCGCCATTGTAACCAATAAAGGCGGACGAACCAGTCATGCTTCTATTGTAGCGCGTGAACTGGGGGTACCGGCCGTGGTAGGTTGTGGCAATGCTACGGAAGTGATCAAAGACGGACAAATGATCACCGTATCGTGCAGCGAAGGCAAAACCGGGCGCATATACGAAGGACAACTGAAAGTGCGCGAGCAAACGCATGATTTCTCCAACGTACAAAAACCCGAAGGCACACAGGTAATGTTCATTGCCGGTGATCCCGACCAGGCTTTTCACCTTTCGTTCTTTCCCAATGACGGCGTAGGGCTGATGCGACTGGAATTCATCATCAATCATACCGTGCGCATTCACCCGATGGCATTGGTGAAATTCCATGCACTGAAAGATGAAGCAGCCAAAAAACAGATTGAACAACTTACCCGTCATTATCCCGACAAGGAAAAATATTTCATCGATAAACTTTCCGAAGGCATCGCCACCATTGCCGCTGCCTTCTATCCCAAAATGGTGCTGGTGCGTACGAGCGATTTCAAAACCAATGAATATGCCCACCTCATAGGTGGGAAGGAATTTGAACCGGAAGAAGAGAATCCCATGCTGGGTTTCCGGGGCGCCTCACGTTATTACAATGAGCGCTACCGCGAAGGGTTCCGCCTGGAATGCCTGGCCATCAAAAAAGTGCGGGAAGATATGGGACTGGACAATGTGAAAGTGATGATCCCCTTCTGCAGAACAGTGGAAGAAGGGAAGAAAGTGGTAGAAGTGATGCGTGCTAACGGTCTTGACAGATCGAAAGACAATTCGCTGGAAATTTACATGATGGTGGAAATTCCATCCAACGTGTTACTTGCCGAAGAATTCGCCAAAATATTCGACGGCTTTTCCATCGGCTCCAACGATCTTACCCAACTGGTGCTGGGCATCGACCGGGATTCGGCCATCGTAAGCGATTTGTTCAGCGAGCAGAACGAAGCCGTGATGCAAATGATCGCTTCCGCCATCAGCAAGGCAAAAAGAGCGGGCATACCCATAGGCTTATGCGGGCAGGCGCCGAGCGATCGTCCTGAATTTGCACAGTTCCTGGTAAAGCAGGGCATAACCAGTATCTCGTTCAATGCCGATGCCTTGTTGCAGGGCATTGAGAATATCATGGAAGCGGAAAAATCCCTGTTGCAAAAAGTGTAAAAGCGCAATTCGGGGAAAATATTCGCCGCTTTTTCAACTACAGGTCCTGTAAAGTCCGTATTAAGCCTGCAGCCGATACCCGGAAAAGGGAATGCAGGAGGCTTCACAGCGGCCGCATACGGTAGTAAAATTGCTGATAATAAACAGGTAGCAATTAGGGCAAGACCTGCCTGCTACCGGCAACACAAAAAAATAGCATCATGATTGATCCATTTGTAAAAATCGAAGAGCTCGCCACGCATATGAAGGAGTACGTAAACACGCGTATTGAAAACGTAAAATTCAATGCGGCCGAAAAAAGCTCCGGCGTAGCGGCCAATACCATAGCAGGGATCGTGGTGGGTATCGTATTTCTTTTCTTTCTCACTTTCCTGAGCATTGCCGGTGCGCTGGCTTTGTCGGACTGGATTGGCGCCTCATGGTCCGGCTTTCTTATTGTAGCTGGTATATACCTGGCACTTGGGCTGGGGGTGTGGTTTGGCAGACAGAAACTATTGCGCATACCCATTATGAACAGTATGATACGGCAATTATTCAAAAACAACAGGGCACATGGATAAGATAAAAAACCAGAAGCAATTGCGTGAAGAGCAGCATCGGCTGGAAGAACACCAGGAAGAACTGGAGCACAAGATCAAACACGACTGGAAAGAATTAAAAGAAGGGCTTAAACCGCGTAATGCAGGACGCAGTGTGTATAACCGCTGGAAAAAATGGCGCCAACGCCGAAGAATACCCGCAGATATCGTGGCGGGCAGTGTACTGGTAGGGGCCGCATTGCTGGTAGGTACCGTGCTGTTCAAAGGAGGAAGAATGGTGGGGCGCTTGTTCAGTTTCGGTACCAAACATGCATCAAAACACCAACAACAGGCGTAGGGTTGCCATGCACCAACAACGCCAACAGCTGCTCCGCTCATTACAAAAGTATCAGCGGGATGTCTTTGTTTGCTTATCCGGCGGCTGCAATCAACACCTCAAACCCTTCGTCGGAAGCATTGGCCCAATCGGTCAGGATCCTGCTGTCGATGGGTTCGTAGATGCCTTTCTTATCGGGCTCAACGGGCAGGTTTTTCATGGGCACCAGAACAAAATATCTTGGTTCCATATAATCCAGGTGTTTATCGGGCGAAAAGCCCTGCACCTGCACATAACGAAAGCCTTTCTTTCTCAAACTTTCCAGGGAGGCAGGGGTGAGTCTTTTTTTGGCATCCGTGCTGTCCCTGTTTTCATTTTTCATACCTGGTTAATTTTTTATTTAAGAACAAAGTTTAAGCCTGTTTGTTCACAGGCGCTACTGCACACGCGGTACATGACCGGTCGAGGCATGAACAAGTTGCTGTGCGGCCGCTCTTTCTGCCAAAATTGCACGGCTGCGTGCCAGCGCTTCTTCTACCGAATTGGTTACATTGGCTTTACCAATGGCAAATAATAACCGCGATTCTTTCAGTTCATCCATCACCTGCTTGCTGTATACTTCACTCAGTATCAGTTTGGTGCCGCGATGTTTGGTGGCTTTATGCACTTCCTGCAGCGTTCGCAAACCGGTGGCATCGATAATGGGTACCTGTCGCATGCGGATGATCAATACCTGCGGCGGTTTTTCAATCAAACGCAGCGCATCCTTGAATTTGTATGCAGCGCCAAAAAACAGCGGGCCGGTAATTTCAAATACCTCCACACCGGCAGGGACCTGGTAATTGCTGATGGCCTGTTTATCGGTGGTGTTTGCCTGGTCTTCTATCTGGTTGGTCAATATGCTCACATCACTAATCTTGATCATTTTGCGCATGAACAGGAAAGCGGCCAGCACCATGCCAATTTCAATAGCAACGGTAAGGTCTATCAGCACGGTGAGCAGGAAAGTGGTGAGCAGCACGATGGCATCGCTGCGCGGCCCTTTCAGCACCGAAACAAAATTTTTCCACTCGCTCATGTTGTAGGCAACTATGATCAAAATGCCGGCCAGTGTGGCCATCGGTATCCATGCTGCCCATTTGCCTACGAACAACATGATCAGTAATAAGGTAAATGCGTGGATCATACCCGCAACCGGCGTGCTGCCGCCGTTTTTGATGTTGGTGGCCGTGCGGGCGATGGCGCCGGTGGCGGGAATGCCACCAAAGATGGAAGAAAAAATATTGGCAGTACCCTGTGCAATCAATTCGGTATTGGAGCGGTGATTGCCGCCCGTCATACCATCTGCCACTACAGCAGATAACAGGGATTCAATGCCGCCGAGCAAGGCAATGGCAAAGGCCGGCGCCAGCAGGTGGCGGATGGTATCAAAATCCAGTGCCGGCACTACCGGCAGGGGAAGGGTAGAGGGGATGCTGCCAAAGCGGCTGCCGATGGTTTCCACAGGCAGGTGCAGCAACTGTGCGGCCGCCGTGGTTATCACGATGGCCACCAGCGAACCCGGTATTTTGTGGGTTATTCTGGGCCAGCATATACTGATGGCAACCGTAAGGGCTGCCATCAGTACTGCATACAAATTGATGGAAGTGGCATGTTCAACATAAACTTTCCATTTGCCAATGAAATCGGCAGGAATGTTACTGATCTGCCAGCCAAAGCAATCATTCATCTGCGACGAAAAGATGATCAGTGCTATGCCACTGGTAAATCCCACGATCAACGGGTGCGGAATAAACTTGATTACAGCACCCAGCCGGGCCACCCCCATGATCACCAGCATAATGCCGGCAAGAAATGTAGCAATGATCAATCCGTTCACGCCATACTGCTGTACGATACCGTACACAATCACGATGAAGGCGCCGGTAGGTCCGCCTATCTGCACGCGGCTCCCTCCCAGGGCAGAAATGATAAAACCGGCTATTACAGCCGTAAACAATCCTTTTTCCGGCGAAACGCCCGATGCAATGGCAAATGCAATCGCCAGCGGCAACGCTACAATGCCCACGATGACTCCCGCCCAGAGATCTTTGATAAATCTTTCCCTGTCGTACTCCTTTAATGTGTCTAAAAGCTTCGGCCTGAAAATCATAGTTTTTGAAAGAGCAAAATTCGTCTCTTGTGTTTTTTGCTTGCTATTCCTTAATCCAGAACTTCAATCGGTTATTGAACCGCGTTAGTACAGGCTGATAGGAGAAAGGAACTTCGTCTTCGAGACTGTGATAAGTGACCAGGCGCGTTCCTCTCGGCATATCATCCAGTTTTTTATGCAAACAGCGGCAGTAATAGTTGTACAACTCGCTGCTGTATTCAATGCTGTCGTCTATTTTACTGGTGCCGGATAAATTTTCGTAAAAGGAATTGAAGAAATAGAAATGGTCGTACTCACGAAAATTGATCCGTGTAAAATTGTTGTGAATAAACGACACATTGTTGAGCCTTAGTTTCGATTTTGCTTCATTGGCAAGCGTTACAAGCTGAATACGTTGTTCAATGCCTGTAAAATGAGCGCCGGGGTGGTAGTGGGCGGCCGCCAGGCAGAATTTGCCGATGCCGCTGCCGATATCAAGTATGCGCACGCCCTTGCGGGGGGCCAGGAAACCGGCCGCTGTACGCGCAATGCGCAGGGGCGTCCAGTGTTTGTAAGCCAGGTGTTGTATGGAAAGCGGATAAAGACTATGAAACGCTTCGTCGGAACCAAACCACTTGCCGGGATGCTGCGATGACGCTATTGAGTCCATAGTGCTTTTATGAATTTTGCCTGATGAATTGCTTATACTGTTCCGGTGGCATTAATCCGCTGCGTTCATAGGGCCTCGACGGCACAATCAATGCAACCCATCCGTTGTTTTCCGGTTGGTCCAGCAATGGCTGGAAATTACCGGCCAGCAGCACTTCATTGATGCTGATGATCTTGCCATCTACCGGCATGCGAACGGGAATGGTCTTTTCATCGTACCGGATTTCTGCCACGATTTCGCCCTGGGCGGCAACGCCGGAATTTTCCTTCACGAGCAGTTGGTGTACTGCTTCCACCTGTTTCAGCTTTCCGGCGCAAACGCCAATATAGGCTACCGATCCCTGGAAATCGATCCAGTCGTGACTACTGGTGAAATAGAGGTCCCGCCTGGAGGTCTTTGGTGCGCTCATACTGCAAAATTACTGCCGTAACGGGGTGGCGCCCAGTGCAGGAAGTCAACGTAAAAAGTGATAATTATCAATTTATAAACCGGTAACTTTGGGGCCTTGTATGAGTATCAAGGGAATTTTTCCGATAGATAAATGGGACTTCGAGAGTCAGTCGGTTCTGTTGAACTTACCGGAAGAGGATGTGCAGTTGCTGATGGCCCATCACAGTGAGCAGGTATACAGGAAAGGAGATATAATATTTCGCGAAGGCGCCTATCCTTCAGGCATATTTTTCCTGAAGTCGGGCAAAGTGAAGAAATACAAACTTGATAAAGACGGCAAAGAACAAATCATATACGTTGCCAATAAAGGCGAACTGATCGGTTATCATGCGGTGCTGGCCGATGACCGCTATCCCGATTCTGCAGCGGCGCTGGAAGAAAGCGTGATTCATTTCATTCCCCGTGAAGATTTTCTGCAAACCCTCGATCATTCCGTGGTGCTGGGCCGCCGCCTGTTGAAAACGCTCAGCCATGAATTTGCGGTGTTGATCAACAGCCTGGCCTTGTTTGCCCAGCGTCCCGTTCGCGAACGGCTGGCCCTGCAACTGGTGGTGCTGCGTGAGAAATACAAGGAGAATTTTGAGCCGGGCATGCCGGTAGCCATCAATATGTCGCGCGATGACCTGGCCAGCCTCGTCGGCACTGCGCGCGAAAACGTAGTGCGTGTGCTCACCGAATTCAAGGAAAAAGGCATCCTCGAAACCAAGGGCAGAAAGATTATTGTCAAAGATGTGATGCGCCTGATAGAGTTGGCGAATTACAGGTAGGGGTGTCCGTTATATTCACACAATCGTTACTTCAATTCCCATTCCTCTCAATGTTTTGGCCATGTGATCGGAAATGCCGCTGTCGGTAATGATCTGGTCCACTTCTTCAGGACCGCAGATGCGGCCAAAACCGCGTTTGCCGAACTTGGAGGAGTCAGCCAGCACAATGGTTTTCTGGGCAGCCGCAATCATCTTGCGGTTGAGGTGTGCTTCCAAAGCATTGGTGGTGGTCAGTCCGAATTCCACATCAATACCGTCTACGCCCAGGAACAATTTGTTGCAGGAAAAATCATCCAGCACTTTTTCTGCATACGGACCGGTAGTGGAAGAAGAACTCTTGCGCACCATGCCGCCCAGTTGGATCACTTCAATCTGGGGATGATGGATCAGTTCCAGCGCTACGTTGAGCGCCGCTGTAATAACAGTAAGATTCCCTTTGGGATGAATTTGCCGCGCCAGCGCCAGTACCGTGGTGCCGGAAGCGATCATGATACAATCATCAGGCTCTATCAAATTGGCCGCTGCCTGGCCGATCAGCATTTTCTCATTGGAGCGTATTTTCTCTTTTTCATTCACCGGCCTGTCGGCTGCATATGGATTATTCAACGTAACGCCACCATGCGTGCGGTACAGCAGGTTTTTGTCTTCCAGCAGTTTCAGGTCCTTTCGTATGGTTACGGAACTTACATTGAGTTCCTTGCACAGGTCCAGTACTTTCACATAGCCTTCCTGCTGTAGTCGGTTCAGAATATGTTGATGTCGTTCCGGTTGACTGATCATGCTGTAGATTTTGGGTATGTCTGCGGATGTCCTTTTGATATAGCTGTAAACAGGTGCAAAAATAACCGGATAACCCGGGTTTTTGTTTCCTTCCTGCCCAATATTGCTGGGGGTAAACAGGTAAAATCTATGGCTATCAACGCATTAGAAAGATAACAACCCGAAAGTGAATAACTTTCTAAACATTTCTTTTTTTGTGAAAATAATTATTTATACTTTCGTTTTGTTACTTTTTTAGTTTCGCTTTAATAAAAACGAAACATAGCAAAAGCGATATCCGAAACATGCCAAATTGGGACAACAATAAACGGGCGTTAGGATTACTGGCCATCCGCGAGGTGCATTGCTGGGATATAGTAGTGATTGGCGGCGGCGCTACGGGGCTGGGCATAGCCCTCGACGCTGTTTCGCGCGGTTATAAGACATTGTTAGTAGAGCAGGCAGATTTTGCCAAAGGCACTTCCAGTCGCAGTACCAAACTGGTGCATGGCGGCGTGCGCTACCTGGCGCAGGGCGAAATCAGGCTGGTGCGCGAAGCAAGTGTTGAACGCGGACTGCTGCACCGCAATGCTCCCCATCTTGTAAAGAATCAAACCTTCATCATTCCGGTATATAGTTATTGGGAACGCCTGAAATATACCATCGGGCTGAAATTGTACGACTGGATTGCCGGCAGACTGAGCCTGGGCCCTTCCATTTTTATCTCCCGCAAGGAAACATTGGAACACCTGCCCAATATCAAATCAAAAGGTCTCATCGGCGGCGTGTTGTACCATGATGGACAGTTCGATGATTCGCGCCTGGCCATCAACCTGGTACAAAGCATTTACGAAAACGGCGGCTACGCCCTCAACTATATCCGTGTTACAGGCCTGCTGAAAGATACTTCCGGTAAAATTTCGGGTGTGCTTGCCCGTGATATATTGAAAGGTGAGGCGTTTCGGATCAATGCAAAGGCGGTGGTGAATGCCACCGGAGTATTTGCCGATGATATTCTCGGTATGGACAATCCCGGCGGCAGAAAAAGCATTTGTGTGAGCCAGGGCGTGCACCTGGTGTTGGACAGGGAGTTCTTTCCTTCTGACGATGCCCTGATGATCCCGGCCACCAGCGATGGCCGCGTGCTGTTTGCGGTTCCCTGGCACGGCAAGGTAGTGGTGGGCACTACCGACACGCCGGTGGAGCAGGCTTCCATGGAACCGGTGGCACTGGAGAATGAAATCAATTTTATACTGAAAACGGCCGGCCAGTATTTTACCCGCGTACCGCAGCGGAGCGATGTGCTGAGCGTGTTTGCCGGTTTGCGCCCGTTAGCAGCGCCGCAGAAAGAACAACAAAAGACAAAAGAAATTTCACGCAGTCATAAAATCATTGTTTCGCCTTCGCACCTGTTTACGATGATCGGCGGCAAATGGACCACCTTCCGTAAAATGGGAGAGGACCTGGTAGACCGCATAGAAAAAACCAAAGGCTGGCCGCGCAGAAAGTCAGGCACTGCCAATCTGAAGATACATGGGTACAACTATGTGGCCAATGGGGAAGACCCGTTTGCTTTCTACGGCAGTGATGCGCCGCGCGTCCGGTCGCTGATGAATGGCGATGCCCAGGAATGGATCAGCAGCAGTTTGCGCATTCACAAAGCGCAGGTGATCTGGGCGGTGAAGGAAGAAATGGCCTGCACGGTAGAAGATGTACTCTCAAGAAGGACCCGGGCCCTGCTGCTCGATGCCCGCGAAAGCATGCGCATTGCGCCGCAGGTAGCGGCCATTATGGCGAAAGTATTGAATAAGGACGACCAGTGGATTCAGGAACAGGTGAAAGCCTATAAGGAAACAGCTGGCAAGTATGTATTGAACTAAAGATGAATTGCTGCCAACACAAGTAAGAAAGGAGATACCATCCGTTAATCCCGGCCATGTGAAAAAATTAAGTGTTGAATTAACATTCAGATAATATGTATAGCGCAGCTTTGGCGAAAGCAAGTTTGCGTTTATACATAATGTTTATGATAACAACTCTTAACCAATTATTGCTTATGAACAAGAAAACGATTGCTGCAGGGAAGTTCTTTGCGCGTATGGGACTGCTCCTGATCACCCTCGTTGTGATGGCCGGTAATGCTTCGCTGGCCCAGCAGAAAAAGATCACAGGGGTTGTTACAAACCCTGTTGATAATACTCCTGTCGTCAACGCGAGCGTAATGGTGAAAGGAACGGCCCGCGGAACGACCACCGACCTCAAAGGGCGCTTTACCATTAATGCTGCCGGCAATGAAAGGCTGATCATTTCTGCGGTAGGCTTTCAGGTGCGGGAGGTGGCCATCAACGGCAGGGATTCCCTTTCTGTTCAACTGCTGTTGGCCGACCAGCAACTGGAAGGCGTGGTGGTAACGGCTTTGGGTATACGACGTGAAGAAAGAACGCTGGGTTATGCCACCACCGTGGTGAAGGGCGAGCAACTGACCGATGCCACGTCAGGCAACTGGACCGACGCCCTGTCGGGTAAAGTACCTGGTCTCAACCTGATTCGATCCAACAGTGGTCCCACAGGTTCCAATAAAATTATTCTGCGCGGCGAAAACAACCTCACCGGCGACAATGAAGCCCTGATTGTGGTGGATGGTGTGATTATCAACCAGAGCAGTGGCCGCCGCAACGCCATCGACGGCGAATCCACTTACGGAACAGGCAGCGACAACATGCCCGCCGACTATGGCAGCGGTTTGAACGACATCAACCCCGAAGATATTGAATCGGTAAACGTATTGACCGGTCCCGGTGCGGCAGCCTTGTATGGTCAGCGTGCGGCCAACGGCGCCATCATCATTACTACCAAATCAGGCAGAAGCAAAAAGAAAGGCCTGGGCATCACGGTAAACTCCAACGCATCTATAGAACAGATCAACCGCTGGCCCGACATGCAGTATGAATACGGGCAGGGATTGAACGGCCAGGCTTATTACAGCTTCGGCGCTTCTGAAGACGGGCCCAGCACCAGCAGCACCAGTTCTGCCTATGGCCCGCGTTTCGAGGGACAAATGTTCTACCAGTTCGATCCGGTTACGCAGGCGCGTGGTACGGAAAGAACGCCCTGGGTAGCTTATCCCCATAAAATCCGCAAATATTTCGAAACAGGCAATACGCTTACAAATACCGTGAGCATCGATGGCGGTTCTGATAAAACTACGGCGCGTTTTTCGCTCACCAACGTGAAGAATAAATGGATTATTCCCAATACAGGCTACAACCGCAATACGGTATCAATGTCGGTAAACTCGAAAGTATCCGACAAACTGCAGATATCTTCCAAAATCAACTATACCAACAAATGGAGCGACAACCTGCCGGGCGCCGGTTATGGTAACCAGTCCATCATGTATTGGTTCATCTTCTGGCAACCCAATGCTGACCTCGACTGGTTGAAAGATTACTGGGTGAAAGGGCAGGAAAAACGGCGCATTTTGTATCCTTATAGCACTTTCCCCGAAAACCCGTACGCTGTTGCATATGAATTCATCAACCGCTCGAACAGGCATGTGGTTACCGGCAACGTACAGGCTACTTACCAGTTTACCAAAGAACTGAGCCTGATGCTGCGCACTTCCATGGACCTGTCGTATGAAAACCGTGCGCAGGAGCGTCCGTACGATGCAGGTTCCAAATTTCCCAAAGGAAGCTATCGCATACAAAGTATCTTTTCTCAGGAAGCCAGCAGCGACTTCCTGTTGAAATATGAGAAAGAGGTGAGCAAGGACTTCAAGTTTTCGGTTTCTGCTGGTGGAAGCGTTTTGAGAAATAATTACAACAGGGAAGAAACAAGGGCCGACTCGCTTACTTTTCCCGGCGTATATACGATGGCCAACAATGCAGGTCCGCTGATTTCCCTTCCTTACAAAAGCAAATACGGTATCAACAGCTTTTATGGCATCATCACTACGGGATTTCGTGATTACCTGTACATAGACCTTACTTCCCGGCAGGACTGGACGAGCGTACTGGCAACGCCCAGCCGCACCACCAACTCCGGGTTCTTTTATCCATCGGTGAACGTGAGTTTCATTGCGTCCGATGCCTTTACGCTGCCTGCGATCATTGATTTTGCCAAGCTGCGCTTTTCGGCATCCGGCGTGGGTAGCGGTGGCAACAAAGTATATCTCACCGCCTATAACTATACTTCAGCCGGTTCATTGTTCAGCGGCGGCCTTAGCAACCCCAGCCTGCTGGCCAATCCTGATCTGAGACCGCTGAGAACAATTACCTACGAAGCCGGTACCGATATAAAAATGTATAAAGGAAGGTTGAGCCTTAACCTTACGGTGTATGCCGGTACTACCAAAGACCAGATCCTGGAACGCATCCTCGACCGTTCTACCGGTTATACCCGCATGGTGGTAAATGCCGGTAAGGTGCAAAACAGAGGTATTGAAATAGCGCTGGGCGGCACACCTGTTACCAGCAAGAATGGACTCACCTGGAATACCAATATCATCTTTTCTTCCAACCGCAACCGAATAGCTGAACTGGCCGACAGTTCCGTAGTACTGCGTCTTGGCCCCGTTGGTGGCGGACAGATTGTGGCCAAAGTGGGTGGCAGCATGGGCGACCTGTACGGAAGAGGATACCTGCGCGCCCCGGATGGCCAGGTGGTATACGATGCCAATACCGGTGTAGCGCTTCTTACAGAGGATGTAAAATACCTGGGCAATGTGCTCCCCAAATGGAAACTGGGGATTTCCAACGACTTTAAATATAAACGGTTCCGTCTGCATGTGTTGTTCGACGCACAGTATGGCGGTGTTGCCCATTCGCTGATGCATTACAAAATGGCCGAGCAGGGTAAACTTACCAAAACGTTGCCCGGCCGTTACAATGGTATCATTGGTAATGGGGTAATCATGGACGGTGACGGAAAATATGTTCCCAACAACGTGATTGCTATGGATATTGACCAATACTACCGTTCACACTTCGGGATAGACAATGCAGAAGGCAGCGTGTTCCGCACCGACTTCATCAAGTTCCGCGAAGCACGTCTCGATTACTCGCTGGGAAATAACGCACTCAAAAAACTCGGACTGCAGCGCGCCACCATTGGCGTGTATGGCCGCAACCTGTTCATCTGGTCTGAATGGCCCATGTTCGATCCGGAATTTGGTACCCTCAGCGGTAATGACATTGTGCAGGGCTTCGAGATCGGCCAGTTCCCTTCTACCCGCACAATGGGTGTAAACATTGTTGTTGGATTCTAATCTGAAAAATCATGAAACAGTTATTCTATAAACTTACTGTCGTTATCCTGTTGTTCAGTATAGCGCTTTCTTCCTGTACCAGGGGGTTCACGGAAATGAACACCGACCCCAACAATACGCCCAATGCCCTGCCGCAGCAACTGCTGGCGCCGGCATTGGTCAATACGGTGCATGCCAACATGATCCGTAACCGAAATTTCAACAATGAACTGATGCAGGTTACGGTTGACCTCAGCGATGCAGACGGAAGGGTTTTCCGGTATGAGTATCGTGCTAACTGGTCCGATTACCTGTACAATGCATGGTATTCGCAACTCACCAACTTCAGAGACCTGTACAATATTGCCAGTAATGAAGTGACCTATAACCGCTCGTATATGGGCATTGCGCTGATTTGCCAGTCGTGGATATTCTCCCTGCTTACCGATACCTACGGCGATGTGCCCTATTTCCAGGCCAATATGGGTAAGGAGAAAATTTACGAACCGGCTTTTGATGCGCAGAAAGACATCTACTTCGACATATTCAAAAAGCTGGAAGAAGCCAATGAACACCTGAGCGCGGGCACTGCTATAGAAGTTACCAGCGATCCTGTGTACAATGGCAATGTCAACCGCTGGAGAAGATTTGGCAACTCCCTTTACCTGCGGTTGCTGATGCGCATTTCCGGTAAAGCAGAAGTGGCGGACACCGTGATCAAAAAGTTCCAGGAAATTGTGCAAAACAATTCCAAATATCCGATTATGGCGAACAATGATGAATCGGCCATTCTCCGGTGGACAGGCGTAAGCCCCTATACTTCTCCTTTCCTTACGGTAAGAGAGCAAGACTGGAGAGCGCCTGCCATTGCCAGTTTCTTTATCGACAACCTGAGGACCTGGAACGATCCCCGTATTGATTTGTCAACCTATGCTGTGAATGGCGTGAACCGGTGGGGCATTGCGCCGTACCAGGGTGGTTTCTGGGGAGTGCCCAGCGGGTATGAACCCGGCACCAATCCGGTAAAGATGTCTTATTTCTATTCCGATGCCCAAACCGTAAGCGGTGCGCCTGCCCGCTCGCTGCGAACAGATCCGTTAACAGGTCAGATGCTGAATTATGCCGAGGTGCAGTTCATACTGGCAGAAGCAGCGGCCAAGGGATGGATCAGCGGTTCTGCAGAAAATTATTATAACAAGGGCGTTCAGGCCAGCATCACCTTATGGATTCCGCAATGGAACACACCGGTGACCGATTACCTGTCGGCAGCTGATATGAGCTGGAACGATAGCGAAACACTGGAGGAGAAGATGGAAAAAATCCATCTGCAGAAATATTACGCCCTGTTCTGCTGCGACCTGCAGCAATGGTTCGAGTACCGCCGCACCGGTCACCCGGTATTGCCCAAAGGGCCAGGTCTCGGCAATGGTGGTGTAATGCCCGCACGCATGAGCTATCCTGTGTATGTGCAGTCTACCAATCCTACCAATTATAAGGCGGCTGTAGCTGCACAGGGACCAGATGTGATCTCAACACCCGTATGGTGGCAAAAGCCATAGGAATAGTTGTAAGTCTTAAAAATAATATTATGAAACATTCAGCTTTATATATAGCATGCTTCCTCTCGCTGGTCATTATAAGTGGATGCGAGAAGAAAACCAATTACCCCGGTGGCACCGTAAGCCCTTACATAGCCATCTATGATGTAAGGAATCTGTATAAAGGAAAAGAAGTTACCCTTACCAAAGAAAACATGTTTGGCGCCACCAAAATTACCGGTGTGGTAGTTTCCGATCATTCAGGCGGTAATCTCCCGCAGGGATTGCTATTTGTGCAGGACAGTCGCCGTTTGTCGCAATTGCGCGGAATTGCCATACCCATTGGCGATGCGGCTGCTGATTATGTTACCGGCGATTCCGTGATCATTGAAGTGGAAGGCGGCGTACTGAAAAGGGTTGACGGTATGCTGCAGCTGACCAACATTCATCCCGGCGATATCACCAAAGTATCTTCCGGCAATATTATTCCACGTGCGGAAGTTAAAACCAGGGATATATTGCAGGACCCGGAGAAGTTTGAAAGTACGATGCTGATTATTATGGAAGCCGTTTTTGATCCGCTTCCTGATGCCGGGTCAGTATTTGCCGGCAATTACGTGCTGAACGACTCGTATGGCGAGATTCACCTGCATACAGAACCGGGTGCTGCCTTTGCAGACATGGAAAGACCCGTACTGGCCAATTACAAAGGAATTATTTTTAACGCCATAAAAGATAATGGCGAAGTGGAGACGCAATTACGTTTACGCACAGCCGACGATGTGCAACTCCTCAGTAGTGTGATTGAAATTGCGCCGATCATCATTACCGGCTTTTTGCCAGATCCGCTCGGTGGCGATGGCAATTACGAGTACATTCAATTCATGGCAACGCGCGACATTGATTTTTCCGTTACGCCGTTCTCGGTGGTAACCACCAATAATGCAGGAGCATCCACGCCCGGCGGACTCCCCACCAATGGCTGGGCTACCGGCGGCCTGCGCACCTACAAATTCAATCTTACATCGGGTACGGCAGACAGCGGCACTTTCTTTTATGTGGGAGGGTCCAGCAAATTGATCTGTGGCGCAGGCTCCACCGATATCAGCAGTGCCAACTGGGTAAAAGCGTACGATTACTCCCAGAACAACGGCGACGGCTTTGGCACCAAGACAAGCAACCTGTTGGCCAATAGCGGCAATGCCTCGGGAGTAGCTGTATTTGAAGGCACCGATGTAACCGCTGATTCCAGACCGGTAGACGTAATATTCGTTGCTACCGGTGGTACGATCTATTCCCCGGGACCGCCGGAGGTTGGCTACCGCATTACCAATACAGATTTTTACGACGTAGTACATTCTGGTACGCTTCAGCCACAGCCGTTTTTCAGGAGTGGGTCCAACCAGGGAAGCCTGGGATATCCTACCGGTGGCTCGGGACAATTCATGGTCCTCGGCGGCGTGTATAATCCCAAACTGGGCAGATGGGCATCGGTAAGAACGCAGACCAATGTATTCCTGACCGTAAACTCCACATTGGCAGAAATTGAAGGGGAAAATGCAACCACCCTGAAATAATTCGTTACGCGCTATGATGAACCGAAGAAAATTTTTATCCAACCTGGCCTGGGTGGCCGGCGGCATGCTGGCCACCAAACTGCGGCCGCTTGAATCGCTGCTCGGCCTTGCCAAACCCATCCGGATCAGGGGCAGGGTACTGGCGCTCGGAAAAGGACTGAAAGATGTAGTGGTAAGTGATGGCTATACGGTAACCGCTACCAATGCCGATGGGGCCTATGAAATGGAATTGCATCCCTCGGCCGCAGCCGTGTTCGTGTCTGTGCCTTCCGGGTATGCGTTTTTGCACGAAAACAATATTGCCCGCCATTACCACCTGGTGAAAGACATTGCTTCTCGCAAACGGGTGGATTTTTCGTTGCAACCGCTGGAACAAGACGATAACCGGCATCGCTTTATCATCTGGGCCGACCCTCAGGTAAAGAACAAAAGCGATGTGGAAAAAATGCTGGCGCAATCGGTGCCCGATATGCAGCAGCACGTGCAGCAACTGGGCGGGTTGATACATGGCATTACCGTAGGTGATATCGTTTGGGATAACCATGACCGTTTTGAAGATTACAAGGATGCCGTGCGCAAAATGAACATTCCCTTCTTCCAGGCACTGGGCAACCACGATATGGACTACCGGCAGGGTGATGACTCCGTTTCTGACAAAACCTTTAAAAGTCATTTTGGGCCTACCTATTATTCTTTTAACCGCGGCAAGGTGCATTATGTAGTATTGGATGATGTGCGCTACTTGGGCAGGGAAAGAGAATACGATGGCTTTATTACCGAAAACCAGTTGGAGTGGTTGAAAAAAGATCTTGCATTTGTGCCGAAGGACCACCTGGTGATTGTATGCCTGCATATTCCTGTGCATAATGGCGTCAGCAACCGCGATGAATTGTATGAAATTCTGAAGCCGTATAAAGCCCATATTATGTCGGGGCACACGCACACCAACCTGAATGTAATCAAAAAAGGCGTATATGAACATGTGCATGGCACTGTGTGCGGCGCCTGGTGGACAGGGCCCATCTGTGGCGATGGCACGCCTCCCGGTTACGGCGTTTATGAAGTGAATGGAACGGATTTGACATGGTATTATAAACCGGTGGGCAATGAACAGAATTTTCAATCCACTATATTTATACAACGAAATGAAACAGGGGCGCAGGAACTCGTGGCCAATGTATGGAACTACGATCCTTCCTGGAAAGTGGAATGGGAAACAGACGGACAATTGCAAGGCGCCTTGAGTGCCACAGAAGGTTATGATCCGCTGGCTGTAGTGCTGTACAAGGGAGACCAGTTGCCTGCAGGAAGGCCCTTTGTTGAACCCAAGAAAACAAAACATTTATTCAAAACCATCATCCCCGAAGGCGTGCAGGCAGTGAAAGTGAAGGTGACTGACCGCTTTGGCAGGTTGTATGAAACGGAAGCCCGGGTAAATGCTTAAACATGAACATGCGCTATTTTTTCTCCTGTGTTGGAACTGCTTTGATGGTATCGCTTGCGCTTGCCGTTCAGGCGCAGCAACCCGCCTGGGACAGCACGCATCGTCCCGGCGCATTTAAAACAAAATGGGAACAATTCAAGAGTTACCCCAATGCTGCCTCGGATATTATTTTCCTGGGAAACAGCATTACGGCCGGTACAGACTGGGCTGAATTGCTCGGCAATCCGCATTGCAAAAACCGCGGCATTTCCGGCGATATCACCTTTGGCGTGCTGGAGCGGCTGGATGAAGTGACCGAGGGAAAACCGAAAAAGGTATTCATCCTGATTGGCATCAACGATATATCGCGCAACATTCCCGACACTGTGATCGTGAACAATTACCGCCGTATTGTCAGGAAGATCAGGCACGATTCGCCAAAAACAAAAATTTATTTTCAAACTTTATTGCCGGTGAACAATGAATTCACGCAATTCAAAAATCACTATAATAAAGACGAACACATTCAATACGTAAATAACGCCCTGAAGCAACTGGCCACTGAAGAGAACATCACGGTGATTGACCTGCATCCGCATTTCCTCAACGATCAGCAGAAGCTGGACAAACGTTACACGATGGACGGATTGCACCTCAATGCCGAAGGTTACAAAAAGTGGGCAGCAATATTGAAGCAGGGAGGTTATTTGAAGTAAGACACAACCAATCTAACGATGCAATACATTCTTTCTTTCGACCAGGGTACCACCAGTTCAAGAGCAATTTTATTTGATAAAAGCGGACAGATTATTGCTGTAGCGCAGAAAGAGTTTACACAAATATTTCCCCAGCCGGGATGGGTAGAACACGATCCCAATGAAATCTGGAGCACGCAGATCAGCGTGGCCACCGAAGTAGTGGCCAAGGCCGGCCTGCGTGCACAGGACATTGCGGCCATCGGCATTACCAACCAGCGCGAAACCACCATTGTGTGGGACCGCGAAACCGGTCAGCCGGTATACAACGCCATTGTGTGGCAGGACCGTCGTACCGCAGGTTTTTGCGATGAACTGAAACAAAAACATGGCAAGGCCATCCAGGAAAAAACAGGGCTTATTGTAGACGCTTATTTTTCCGCTACCAAGGTGCGCTGGATACTGGACAATGTACCAGGCGCCCGGCAAAAAGCGCAGGAAGGTAAACTGGCCTTTGGTACCGTTGATTCCTGGCTGGTATGGAAACTGACAAATGGCAAAGTGCATGCAACCGATATAACCAATGCATCGCGTACGATGGTTTACAACATCAACACGCTGCAATGGGACAAGGAACTCTTGCAATGGCTCGATATTCCTGAAAGCATGTTGCCGGAAGTGCGTTCTTCCAGCGAAATATATGGCGAAACGGCCGAGCAACTGCTCGCAGCACGCATTCCCATTGCGGGCATCGCAGGCGATCAGCAGGCAGCCCTGTTTGGTCAACTGTGTACGGAAAAAGGAATGGTCAAGAACACTTACGGTACAGGTTGTTTCATGCTGATGAACATTGGCGATAAACCCATTCTTTCGCGCAATAACCTCGTAACCACCATCGCCTGGCAGGTAGGAGGGAAGGTGCAGTATGCCCTGGAGGGAAGTATATTTATCGGCGGCGCGGTAGTGCAATGGCTGCGCGACGGACTGGGCATTATCGAAACTTCAGCCCAGGTGGAAGAACTGGCAGCGAAGGTACCCGACAACGGAGGCGTATACCTGGTGCCGGCATTTGCAGGACTGGGCGCTCCCCACTGGAACCAATATGCGCGCGGCACCATGGTGGGCATTACCCGCGGCACCACGGCGGCGCATATTGCCAGGGCAGCATTGGAAAGTATTGCACTGCAAACGATGGACGTGCTGAAAGCCATGCAGGCCGATGCAGGCGCACCCATCAGCGAATTGCGCGTGGACGGCGGCGCTACGGTAAATGACCAGCTGATGCAGATACAGTCGAATGTGCTGAATGCAAAAGTGGTGCGGCCCATGATTACCGAAACCACCGCGCTGGGCGCAGCATACCTGGCAGGTCTGGCAGTGGGTTACTGGAAAAATCTTGATGAGGTCCGCCAGCAATGGAAACCGGCAAAAATATTTTCACCCGATACTTCCCAAACGGCCACGCTCACCAAAGGCTGGGAAAGGGCCATAAAGGCCGCGAAAGTATGGGCGGAAGAATAAGCTTCAAACTCCATCATCCGTAACTTAAACACGATTGTTATGTCACCATTTGTAGCCGAAATTATCGGCACCATGTTCCTGATTCTGTTAGGGACCAGCGTGGTAGCCAATGTAATTTTAAAAGGAACGAAAGGCGCCAACGGCGGCTGGATAGTGATCACCACCGGATGGGCGCTGGCTGTATTTGTAGGAGTAGTAGTGGCTGCGCCTTACAGCAAAGCGCATTTAAACCCTGCAGTAACCCTCGGGTTGGCCATTGTGCAGGAATTTCCCTGGGAACAGGTACCGCTTTATTTCGGCGCGCAGATGATCGGCGCTTTCATTGGAGCGTTTCTTACCTGGCTCCTGTACCGCGATCATTTCAATGCCACCACAGACCCCGGACTGCAGCTGGCAGTGTTCAGCACGGAACCGGCTATACGAAAACCCGTTAGCAATGTGATCAGTGAAACCCTCGGCACCTTTGTGCTGATCTTCGTGATCTTTTATTTCACATCGGCCGAACTCGACGGCAATCCCAAAACAGCCATCGGCCTCGGTTCGCTCGGGGCGCTCCCCGTTGCTTTGCTGGTGTGGGTGATTGGTCTGGCGCTGGGTGGTACTACCGGCTATGCCATCAATCCTGCCAGGGATTTAGGGCCACGCATTGCGCATGCCGTATTGCCCATGAAAGGGAAGGGCAGCAGCGACTGGGCGTATGCATGGGTGCCCGTAATTGGTCCGTTTATTGGCGCCACGCTGGCTGCATTGCTGCACCTGGCATTGAAACCCTGATGGCAGCCTCTTATTATTCCGTAACTGTTTGAACCGGCTACTGCAAAGTGCCATTAATACCTGTTTAATATGAAATTGTACCCAACCACGTTTCTCTTTTTTGTGCTTTTTGGTGTTGCTTCCTGTTCTTCTTCTGCGCAGAAGCCTGCCATGCCCAAAAACTTCCCGGTGTTTTTTAAAGAAGGTCATCGCGGGGCCCGCGGACTGATGCCCGAAAACACCATTATTGCCATGCAGAAAGGTATTGAGGCAGGCGCCAATGTGATTGAAGTGGACGTGTATACCACCAAAGACGGTAAAGTGCTGGTGGCGCACGATCCTTTTGTAAATACAAAATTTACGCTGACGGCAGACGGCAAAGAAATTCCTCCAAAGGAGGCGCGCAAACTCATTTTTCACCAGATGAATTATGAAGACATCCGGCCTTTTGATGTGGGATCAAAACCGTATGATGCCTTCCCGGAGCAACAGAAAGTAAAAACATACATGCCGCTGCTGGATGAACTGATTGATTCTGTGGAAGCTTTTACCAAAGCCAATAATCTTCCCCCCATTATTTATAACATTGAACTGAAGACCAGTCCGCGGTACGATAGCCTGCATTACAATACCACACCCGAAGACATGGTGGATGCCGTAATGGAAGTGGTAAAGCGCAGCAACATCGGCAATCGTTTCTATATTCAATCCTTCGATTTTCGGCCGCTGCAATATGTGCACAAAAAATATCCCGGTGTAGTCATTGGTTTTCTTACCGGTGACAAAACCATGTCGCTGGAAGACAATCTGAAAAAGCTCGGGTTTAAACCGCATTTGTATAGTCCTGAATACAGGCTGGTCACCAAAGAGATGGCAGCAACCTGCAAAAAGCAGGGCATGAAGCTGGTGCCGTGGACGGTGAACACTCCGGAAGAGATGAAACAGCTCATTGAGCTGGGTGTGAACGGCATTATCACTGATTATCCGAATTATTTTCAACAGGTAGGTAAGTAATTCTCTGCTGAAAAGTTGACTTGCGCCCGCGTGTTTTCTTATATTGCAAAAAAGTCTGCGGTGAATAATTGCTTTTGGCAAAACGCAGGCGCCCTAAAAACTTTCATATGGACAGAAGAAAACTCCTGAAAAACCTCGGATTCAGTATCGGTGCCGCATTTATCAGTCGCGATCTGTTATCGCAGGTGGGCGATAACACCTATGAATATACGATTCCGCAGAATCCCCTCCATAAGCCATTGCGCAAGCCAGTAACGGCCATCACGCTGGGAGCGGGCGGCCGTGGCAATGTGTATGGAAATTTTGCGCTGAAGTTTCCCGATCAACTGGATATTGTAGGGGTAGCAGAGCCCATACCGATCCGCAACGAGCGGTATGCGCAAAAGCATGCCATACCTGACAGCAACCGCTTTGATACCTGGGAACGGGTTTTCGAACGTCCGAAGTTTGCCGATGCGGTGATCATCACCACGCCCGACGCGTTGCACTATGGTCCCTGTATGAAGGCTTTGGAAATGGGGTATGATGTGTTGCTGGAAAAGCCCATTGCGCCTACAGAAAAAGAATGTCGCAACATTCTTGCCATGACCAAAAAAACAGGCCGCATTGTGGCGGTATGCCATGTGTTGCGTTATGCGCCTTATTTCGTAAAAATGAAGGAACTGATTGCAGCGGGCGCTGTGGGTGAAATCATCAGCGTACAGCATCTGGAGCCGATAGAGCACCTGCACATGGCACACTCTTATGTGCGTGGCAACTGGCACAATTCAAAGGAAACCACGCCCATCATCCTGGCCAAATCCTGTCATGATCTCGATATCATCAAATGGGTAATCGACAAACCTTGTAAAGAAATTGTGGCCTTCGGCGACCTCAAGTGGTTCCACAAAGGCAATGCGCCGGAGGGCAGCACGGAACGCTGTACCGATGGTTGCAAGGTAGAACGTGAATGCCCGTATTCTGCCATTCGTTCCTACTATGAAAAACGCCAGCGTACGTACGTGTTCGATCTGCCTGAAGACAAGGACAAGCATGGCGATTACATTATGAACCAACTGAAAACCACCAATTACGGCCGTTGCGTGTACCGAATGGACAATGATCAGCCTGATCATTACATCACCAGCATGCGGTTTGCAGACAATGTGACGGTAAGTTTCAGTATGGAAGCATTTACCAGCTATCATGGACGTCGCACGCGTATTATGGGCTCTATGGGCGATATGGTGGGTGATATGCAAGAACTGGTTGTTACAGATTTCCGCAATGGCAAAAAAGTAAAGCTGGTGCCGAAAGCGGAAGATGTAGAAAACTACAAGAACAGTGGTCATGGCGGCGGCGACTGGTTGCTGGCGCGCGATTTTGTGCAGGCGGTAGCGCAACAGAATCCGGCTTTACTGACGTCAACAATTGATAATTCCATTGAAAGTCATATCATGGGCTTTATGGCAGAAGAAAGCCGCAAGCGGAATAAGATTATGCAGGTGAAGATGTAGGCAGAAACCAGCTCAGCTCGCACGTGCAGCGGGCTGTTGTCCTACACGATCAATATTGTAAATACTGTCAGACCGGGCAATTGCAGAGCCCGGTCTTTCTTTTGTGCCTGGTGCTGCGCACGAGGATACCACTGGTACAATATTTATGTTGCTAATAGTTACATCAAAATGGATTGACTATGGCACATGAAAAAAACCAGCAGCTCATCGAAGCGCTGAACAATTGCGTGGTGGAATGTGAGCATTGTGCGATGGCATGCCTGGGCGAGCAGGACGTGAAGATGCTTACGCGTTGCATCAAGCTGGACCTTGACTGTGCTGCCGTATGCCGGCTGGCTGTGTCGCTGGTGGCAAGGGGTTCGGAAAATGCCAATCGTATACTGGCTGAATGCGCCGAAATCTGCGATGCCTGCGCCAATGAATGCGAGCAGCATGCGCATATGGAACATTGCAGGCAATGTGCGGAAGTATGCAGGGTTTGTGCGGAGTTGTGTGCGCAGGGAGCGGAGGTGTAGGGGCATCCTGCCACCCCATCCATGTGGCATTGTTGCTGGTGTAAGATGTGCCGGCGGGGCGTCGGCACGATCTTACACCAGCAACACAACTGCCCTAATCAACCTTAATATCCTACCTTGCACCCATGTACCGCAAAAAGCCTGATGTAGACGTCGTCAAAGACATCCTCCAGGCCACCCTCCAAGCCTTCCCTGCTTCCACCTTCATCCAAAGCCTCACCCGTCAATACGAAGAACGGGGCGGCCTCAGCAAAAAACAACTGGAAGGATTGTACAAAAAAGCATCCAAAGTGCCTACCATTCCTCCGGCCCGCCTCGCCACGCTCGAAGCCATGATCCTCCATCGTCCTACGCGCTACAAATCCACCCCACCTCCTCCCAAACCCGTATACACCAAAGATGCAGCCATCGGTGAACTCATTGCCGCCATCCTGGAAAAATATCCGCAACACAAACGGGTATTGTTTTTCCGTTCGAAATATGAAAACAATGAAATCCTGACACCGGCAGAACTAACCGAACTGGAAAGATTCAAAAAGTTATTGCACTAATTCCAACCCGATTTATTTTATTTGCCTGCATGGACATCATCATCATCGTTATTGCCAGCCTGTTCGCCTCCCTGCTCACTTTTTTCAGCGGCTTTGGTTTAGGCACCCTCCTGATGCCTGTATTTGCCCTGTTTTTTCCGGTAGAAATAGCTGTAGCGCTCACCGGTATAGTGCATTTACTGAACAATATTTTCAAATTGTTGCTGGTGGGGCGACAGGCTGACTGGTCGGTGGTACTGCGATTTGGTATTCCCGCTATTGCCGGCGCCTTTGCAGGCGCTCAATTGTTGTTGCGGGTGTCTGGTCTTGACCCGCTGGTCACCTATACCATGGGTGAGCGACAATTTTTTATTACCCCGGTAAAACTTGTCATTGCTTTACTACTCGTGTTTTTTTCGCTGATGGAAGTAGTGCCTTCGCTCAAAAAAATGCAGTTCGGAAAAGACAAAATGATCTGGGGCGGTCTGCTCAGTGGTTTCTTTGGCGGACTCTCCGGTCACCAGGGGGCTTTGCGCAGTGCTTTTTTGGTGCGTGCAGGATTGTCGAAAGAAGCGTTTATTGGTACCGGTGTGGTGATTGCCTGTTGCATTGATGTATCGCGACTGGCGGTGTATTTCAACCGATATACCGGCATAGAGGTGCGCCACAACTGGGGCTTGTTATTGGCGGCTACCCTGGCTGCCGTGGCAGGTGCATTGGCCGGTAACCGGCTGCTGAAAAAAATTACACTTTCTTTCATACAAAAGATTATCACAGTCATGCTGTTATTGCTGGCAGCAGGCTTGGGCGCAGGGTTAATATGAGCGCCTGCAAAATACCGCATCACTACGGTTAGAGGTTTTGGCAGCCGAAGTATAACCGTAACTTGCCGCATTTACTTATAAAGCGTAACTATAACAATTAGCTGTAACGTTTTTCTATTCCTGTTCACCCAACCCCTAAAGGGGAAAATTTGTCCTCCCAATCCCCGCATTTGGTGATTAAAATTTTTTTGAATCATTAGTTTATTTACATTTGAGAACAGTATTGTCATTAAACCTTTGAAATATGAAAAAACAACAACCTACGCAGCGTCCCTTCTTCGCTAAGTTTCTCGAAGCACAGCAAGTGCGCCACAATTCCATCAGAGAACGCGGTAAAGATCCCATCTTCACGCTCAAGCTCATTGACGACCTCGAGCAAACGCAGAAGGCGCCGTCTGATAAAGACGAGATTTAAATGCGAAAATTTGACAACACGCAGCTGTGGAAATGATATGCTGATGTGCTGTTGAGCCGGAAGCTGGTCAGCGGGCGTTTTTTTCTCGCCAACGCAGTAGCTCCTGTTTTAACCTGCACGTCAGCATTGTAACACATGAACGCGTTTGCCAATTTTCACAGGATCGCATTTCTACATCGGCTCATTTATTGTTAAACCAAATTTTATACTATGAAACAGCAGGATTCCAAGAAAACGCCGTATTTCGCGAAGTTCCTTGAGTCGCAGAAAGTGAACAGGCAGGAAGCCGGCACGCAAAATGTATGGCCCCCGGTAACCGCCATTTACTTCGACCACCTCGAAACGCACAAGTATCCTTCTGATAACGACGAAGGTGGCATTCCCATCTAGCAGCTGAAGTTGTCGGGTTTCAGTTGGTATGTTCCGGTGTTGCAGTTATCCGGAATTTTCCACCTGAAACCCGAATTTTTTTACACCATGGTACTCTGTCTGACCCACTCCGGCGATTATTACACCATCGATATTGTGCAGCAACGCCTGCAGGGAGCAGGCATGCCTGTTTACCGGTTCAACTCCGATGAATTTGGCGTGCGCTACAGATTCGGGTATGCTACAACGAAAGGTATGCCGGAATTGTATATCGAAACAGAGCAGGAGCGGATAGCGGCTTCCCAAATAAAAGGCGTATGGTACCGGAAATTATGGGAATTGCAATGTCCGTCCGAACTGGATGCCACCTGGCATGATGTATACCATCAGGAATACCAGGCATACCGGCAGTTATTCTTCAATGCCTTGTCGCACGTGCCGTGGATGAACAACCTGCACCGTGATCATTATGTAAACAGTGATAAACTGTACCAGTTGTCCGTAGCGCAATCAGTTGGACTAATGGTGCCGGATACGGTATTTACAAACGATGCAGCCATCGTACGGGCTTTTGCCAAAAAGCACGCGCATAATGTGGTGATGAAACTGCACGGCGCCTTGTCGAAGAGCATGTCAGGCAACACGCCTTTCTTTCCCACTACGCGGTTGCATGCGGAAGATGAAGAACAGCTCGAGTCATTGCGGTATTGTCCCATGATTTTCCAGGAATTCATCCCCAAAGCCTATGAACTGCGCATTGCGTGGGTAGACGGCGCCTGCTTTGCCGGAAAAATTCCCGGTAAAGGCGTACATGAAGTGGACTGGCGTATTACCCCCGGCGGACCGATACCATGGGAACGATACGAATTGCCGCATGGCATCAAAGCAAAATTGCACAGGCTGATGCAGGAACTGGGCCTGCTGTTTGGCGCCATTGATATGGTCCGCCATCCCAACGGCGACTATATTTTTCTCGAAGTAAATCCCCAGGGCGAATGGGGCATGATTCAAAAACACCTGGGCTATCCCATAGGAGAAACGATAGCTGATAAACTATTGGCAAGAATTCAATCCACAACATGAAGAAAGTACTGATCATTACGCATTCCCGCGACAACATATGCATCGATACCGTTTCCGGTTTTATTAATGAAATGGGCGGAGAACCCATCCGGTTCAATGTGGACCAATACCCGCTCGACTATATGCTCACCTCCACCTACCACAGGAAACAATGGAAAGTGCTGCTCGATACCGGCAGTAAGGTGCACGACCTTACCGATGTTGCGGCCATATGGTTTCGCCGCAGTTTCAACATAGGTCAGGGCATAGCCGAAGTGCTGGAAAAAGAATATGTAGAACCGAGCATGGGAGAGATCAAACGAACGATTTACGGCATGCTGGAAGCGCTGAACTGTTTCAAGATGGAGCGCTACAGCGTCTACCGCCGTCTCGACAGCAAGGAAGAACAACTCCGTGTAGCGGAACGCAACGGGTTGCTGATACCGGAAACCTGCATCACCAACAATCCCGCCGCGCTGCGCTCATTTATGGAGAAACAGGGCGCGCCGCTGATCACCAAAATGCAAAGCGCCTTTGCCATTTATCGCGGTGAAGATGAGCACGTGGTGTTTACCAATGAACTGCGGCCCGATCAACTGGACGATCTTGAAACATTGCAATATTGTCCCATGACCTTCCAGGAAAAACTGGAAAAGAAACTGGAATTGCGTGTTACCATTGTGGGCGGGGAGATTTTTGCCTTCAGCGTTGACTCGCAAAGAATCGACAATGCCGGCATCGACTGGCGCAAGGAAGGCGTGGCTTTGCTGAACGATTGGCAGCCCTATACCTTGCCGGGAAACATCCACCGTTCATTGCTGGGGTTAATGGATGAATACCGGCTCAATTACGGCGCTATCGATATCATTCTTACGCCAGACGACAAGTATTATTTCCTCGAAATAAATGCCGCCGGTGAATATTTCTGGCTCGATCGCCTGTGCGATCATGCCATCAGTAAACATATGGCCGCTGTATTGATGGGTGAGGCATACAGGAGAGATTGAAGGACCTGGTTGATGGGCGAAGCATACAGGAGAGCATGAAAGACCTCATAGCCAGGGGCATGCCCGGAGAAAATGAAAACCTCGTTGCCGGTATGAATTTTGCGCAAAGAACTACGGAAAAAATTGCCACCCGTGTCAACCGGTAAAATCAAACCCAATCCCGAAAAGACTGCAGACCATCTGATCCGGCGCGCTGTAGGCCGCCTGCAATTATGCTTGCGAAAACTGTCGCGCCGGCATGACCAGTCGCTGGTCAACCTTTCCGTATTGGACAAACTGCTCAATGAAGAGGAAGATTTTGGCAAAAAGCTTTCGCGGGATTAACTGACCTGCACCAGGGCTCCAATCAGATATAGTGCGCGTTCATTGGCTGCTATTGGCGGACTATCCATTTTCCAGCAATGCACATCGCAGGTTGGTGTAAAAACATATATTCCATTATAAATTTCCAGCCATGCGTATCGAACATCTTACCCCCACTGGCATCGTTCACAATTATTCAATATATTCGGTCATTCTTCCGTCGCAATTATGAAAAACAGGAAAACCATTTTCAGCAGCCTGGCAATTGTATTGGTAATTGCCGTTTTGGTATTCGGATTTTTATTGCCGAAAAAGGAAGTAGCGCCGCCTGCGCCGCTCTACCCGGTGCCCACCGAACAGCAGATGGTGTGGCATGAAATGGAAATGAATGCCTTTGTACATTTTACCACCAATACATTTACCGACCTGGAGTGGGGATATGGCGATGAAAGTCCGGCTATATTTAATCCTACACAACTCGATCCTTCACAATGGGCCAGCGTGCTGAAAGAAACCGGTTTCAAAACGCTTATTCTTACCTGCAAACACCACGATGGTTTTTGCTTATGGCCCAGCCAATACACCGAACATTCGGTGAAGAACAGTCCCTATAAAAACGGCCAGGGCGATGTAGTAAAAGAAGTGGCGGAAGCCTGTAAAAAATATGGATTGCGGTTTGGCGTATACCTGTCACCGTGGGACCGCAATCATCCGGAATATGGACGGCCTGCTTATATTGAATATTACAGGAACCAGTTGCGGGAATTGTTTACCGGTTATGGACCCGTATTTGAAATGTGGTTCGATGGCGCCAATGGCGGCGATGGCTATTATGGCGGCGCCAGGGAAAAAAGGCGTATCGATGGCGCTACCTACTACGACTGGCCCGCTACGCTCGAACTGGTGCGCAGCATGCAACCCGATGTATTGTTCTTCAGCGATGCAGGCCCGCACCTGCGCTGGGTGGGCAATGAACGGGGCGTGGCCGGCGAAACAAACTGGAATACGATCACTAACGACACCCTGTATGCCGGCAAACCCAATATCGAACACCTGCTCAACACCGGTTCGCCCGATGGCGCCAAATGGATTCCGGCAGAAGTGGACGTGTCCATTCGTCCGGGCTGGTTCTATCATGCCAAAGAAGATTCACTGGTGAAAACACCGGAGCAGCTGTTTGATATTTACCTTACTTCTGTCGGCCGCGGCTCCACCTTGTTGCTGAACATTCCGCCCGATCGCAGAGGGCTGTTTCATGAGAATGATGTGCAATCGCTGAAAGGGTTTCGCCAACTGCTTGACCAGGCTTTCGCGAATAATCTCGCCAAAAATGCTGTCTTTAAGGTGAGTTCTTTCCGCGGAAAAGATAAACGCTATGGCGCTTCACAACTGAACGACGGCAATAAAGACACCTATTGGGCTACCGACGACGGCGTGCATACCGGCAGTATAGAAATTGATCTGAAAAAAACACAACCGGTAAAATTTGTGCTGCTACAGGAGTATATACGGCTCGGTCAGCGCGTACAATCCTTTACCGTAGAGGCCTGGGTGGACAATAACTGGCAGCAGGTGGCTGCCGGTACTACCATCGGTTACAAAAGAATATTGAAACTGGAAAATCTGCAAACGGATAAACTACGAATTCAAATAACGGCATCCAAAGCCAGTCCCGTTATCAGCAATGTAGCAGTATATTAATCACTAAACGGCAGCGCCACCACAATCTCCGTTCCTTTGCCCAGTTCACTCATGCAGGTAACAGTACCATGCATCAGTTCTGCATAGCGTGCCACAATGTGTAAACCGAGGCCGGTGCCCTGGATATTGGCTGCATTGGCGCCCCGGAAAAAACGTTCAAACAAATGCGCCTGGTCTTCTTTAGAAATGCCGATGCCGCGATCTTTTACAGAAAGCACCATCCCGTTGTCGTGACAGGTGGTGGTTATGGTAATCAATGAATGGGTGGGTGAAAATTTTATGGCATTCGACAGCAGGTTAATCACAATATGCTTCAGCAGGGAGGCATCGAGCACTGCATCTTCTTCACCATAGTGCTCATATTCGATATGCTGTCCTTCTTTGGCAACGTTTTTAAATTCCGACAAAATACTTTCTATCAAGGGAGGCAACTGAAAGGGCGCCGGTGTAACAGTCACTTTTCCTTCTTCAATTTTTCCCACCGACAGGAAATCGTCCAGGATATCTGTAAGCAGGTGCACCGATGCAATAATTCGATCGATATGCTTTTGTCTTTTCGGCTGGTCTTCGGTAGTGGTGTACTTCTGCAGCAGGTGCGCCGACGACAGTACAGCGCTCAACGGCGTACGGAACTCATGCGATGCAATGGTTACAAACCGCGATTTCATTTCGTTCAGCTCCTGTTCCTTGTTGCGGTGTTCAGAGGACTGCCAACTTTTTTTTTCTGTTTTCATACACGTTACCCTCTATGCAAAATTGTATTATTCCCCGGCGGCAGCTTATGATGTGTCTCAGGAGATTTATTGATTCTTATTGGTGTAAACGGCCGTTTAGCTGGGGTAACATCATCTTGTGTGCCGGGTAATACTTCAGGTCAATGCGTTGGTTGTTGCGCAATATTACCAGACTGGCTTCCTGGTGCGGGTTATAAGCAAAACTGTATCCTTTGATGATATCTCCCGGCCGCAAACCGGCCAGGGCCGCATTGGAGCCTTCGGTTACAGCGGTCACTTTGGCGTTTACGTCAAGCCCTCCTTTGTCGGTGGTAAAACCGATACTGAAAACAGGCACTTCTCGCAATGCGAGTGGGTACGGGGTGTTTTGTTGCCATGCTTCCAACGGTATGAATTTCCCTGCTTCTATATATTCCCGGTAAGCAGGTGTAACATCATCAACAAGATAGGGCTGCACGGCATCAAGCAATAATTTTTCAGAAAACCTGGCTCCTTTTTTTGCCTGGCGCAACAGCCGGACCATCACCGCTTTCAGTGTATGCCTGCCGCGGGTTTGTTGTTGCAGGCAACCGTCCAGGTACCAGGCAAACAAAAATCCGCGATGGTAAGGCAGTTTTTGGAAAAGTGGGTCTTCCCAGAATTTGGTTTTGATGAGCGCATTGGGCGATGCGTTCAACTGGTTGCTGTAATGCAGGGCAAGCACGGAATCAATATTGCGTTCATATTGTTCACGCGTGATCAATCCACCCTGGAGCATGTTTTGCCAGGTAAAATAATCGGTAAATCCTTCGCTGAACCAGTAGTACAATTCTTCCGGCGATTCATTTTTGATGATGCCGCCGATCCAGTGATGCATCAGCTCGTGGTTATAGATATACTGCATCAGCTCCAAAGAAGTATGGGCATTATTGGTGGCAAAGGAAGCGAAGCAATGGTGCAGCGCAGTGCCTTTCAGGGAACTGCTGTATACATCGGGCGTGAGCAAAGGGATTAGGGAAACCGTAAACCGGTCAATGGCAAAATCTTTCCAGAACCGGCGTTGGACGGGAATGGTTTGTTGCAACAGGTTTACGATGGTGCTGTCGGCAAAGGGCCACTGACCGCGCAGCGCTACTTGCACCGGCTTTTTGCGAACGGAGAATGCATACAACCGGTAGTCGCCGGCAATCCATAAACTGTTGGGCAATTCACCGGATGCTACGTTTTTAAAGTGCTGCATCCGGTAGGGGCTCATACTGCTTGTAAAGCGCCAGTTTTCCGGGATAGAGCGCCATTCAATGGTTCCATTGAAATGCGTATAACCGTCAGGGTAAGCCATGAGTGTATAACCGATGAGGTGCAGGTACTGCGGTTTGATCAGCGGCATATAAGCTTGTCCCTGTGCAGGCAGGGAATCTGGTACGTTGTTGCGCAACACATACTGCACGGTGAGGGGGACTGCCGGCGGGTGATAAATCAGCAATAAGCTGCTGTCGGAGGGATTGCGGGCAATACTGTCCGCACCTGTAACATAAATATTGCCGAGGTTCCTGTACAAGGCAGTGAGGCCTCCCCACGCATTGGGCAATTGCACCGTGGTAAGCCCGTCTTTGTTGCCGGTAAAGGAAAGAGTGGCAGCCAGTTCTCCTTTGGCCGGCTCAGGTACAAATACATAATGAAGCGCTGTGGTTTTTTTCGCTTGTTGAGCAGTTGCCTGCCCCATCACCAGGCAGGGCAATAAGAACCAATACCATTTCATAATGATCTGACAGGTTTCACCGGGAACAGGCCCGGCATGCATAAATGTGTAAATGTATAGCGATCAGGTAGTGATGGGGTATCCGGGAAAGCTGCAAATATATAGGGATTGCTTCATTTTGCCAATGGCTGCTGCTCATTGCAGTCATGCCATAGCGTAAGGTGAGCGCACCAGCGCCGCTGATCACAATTGTTTTTTATTCCGGCAATTTTGGCGGAAATTGTATAGCCAGCGATTGCAAGCCCCGCATGGATGGATTCCTATTTCTGTTAACTATTGTAATGTACCGGTATGACAGCGTGGATAAAAACCAATGACCTCGAAGCCATCCGGCAGGCGCTGGCGGCAGACGCATCGCTCGCCAATGCGGAAATTCCATGGGACAAAGGGTCAAGTCCGGTAAATGCGCATGTGCTTCACCGTATTTGTGATGCGGTGTTCAATAAATTCATTACGGAAGAACAGGCGCTTGCAATGGCAAAGCTGTTCCTGGCGCATGGCGCAAAGGTGAACGGAAATGCACTGGTGCGCCTGCGCGATTCACCGCTGGTGGCTGCTGCCAGTTTGCATTGCGATCAGTTGGGACTGTTGTATTTAAACCAGGGTGCAGACATACATCATGCCGGATGCTTTGGTGGTACCGCATTGCATTGGGCCTCCTGGTGCGGCAGGGATGTGCTGGTAAATCGCCTGATTGAAGAAAAGGCGAACATCAACATGCTATGTGACCAGTTTGGCGCTACGCCTTTATTCTGGGCCGTACATGGCCACAGGTTTGGCGGGCCCGTTAACCAACACCACCAGGTGGCGTGCGTGCAACTGTTGCTGGCGGCAGGCGCCGACAAAACAATTGCCAGCAAAGAAGGGTATGTGCCCCTGCAGGTGCTGGCAGAAGAGGATACGGTATTGCGGGCATTGCTGCAATGATCATAACAACCTTCCTATATGACTGATAAGCGCGCTGTAGATATCCGCGGCATGGCTCCATTGCTGGAAGTATATGACATGGCTGCCAGTTTACATTTCTATTGCAACCTGTTAGGTTTTGAAATAGTAATGACAGCAGGGCCGGAACCGGATTACCACTGGGTATGGCTCAGCAGTGCCGGTACAGAGATCATGCTGAATACCATGTATGAACCTGGTGAGCGTCCTCCTTCTCCTGAGGTTGCGCGTGCAAAACATCACGGCGATACCACCTTGTACTTCGGATGCGCCAATGTGGACGAAGCGGTTACCTATATGCGTGGGAAAGGCGTTACAATAGATGCGTTACATACCACCAGCTATGGCATGCGCCAATTGCACCTGACCGATCCGGACGGGTACCGGCTTTGCTTCCAATGGCCTACAGCTGATGAGATGTTCGCTGTTTGGCAGCAGCGTTATGGAAGGGATTTTCGGAATGGTTAGCATGCGATTGTTTCCCCATTTTGCCTGTTCCCGCTTCCTCTCCAATAGCAGGGCATAACTTTTTAGCAGTATGGATAAAACTTGGTATGAAAAAAAATACTACGCAGCTGCTACTGTTTATCCTTTTGACTGCCGGGGCCGCCAACGCACAATTACAACAGGGGAATGCGCTGGTAGGTGCGCGTATTGCAGACATTGATTTAAGTTTAAATGAAGGTGGTACTTTTTCCTTTCAATTAAGTCCTTCCGTGGCATGGTTTATTCGTACGGGTATTGCTGTGGGCGCTTATGTGAACTTTGGACTCATTACCTCCAAAGGGGCAGGCACTACTTTTGACTACGGCGTGGGCGCACTGGGACGTTATTACATCAGCGATCCCTCTATCAACCTGTTGCGCCAGGGCCGTTTCTTCCTTGAAGGTTCTGTTGGTATTGAGGGCACCAACCCCGCCTCGGGCGAAAATACAAATGGGCTGGGGCTCACTTTTGGTCCCGGCTGGACCTATTTTGTAACACCTACCGTTGGTCTGGAAGGACTTGTAAAATACCGCGGTATTATCGGGTTTGGCGAACGGGCTACCTCAAGTAATCTGCATCTCTCTGTTGGGTTTCAGATCTATTTAACGCGGTCGAGGATTGAACAAACGATCCGTGATGTGCAGTAGGGGCTCGATATGGTAGATATGCGGGTCCATTAAATCCGTTGGTGCATGACGTTCGCGCATACATACAGGAGAAGGAAATTTCTTGCAGGGGACCAGCCAGGCAGCAATTCACTAACGTGGAATATACACTACACTTGTTCCTGGAACAAAATAGACATTAAGGGAAAGTTTTTCACTGGCATAGCCAATGCCCGCTTACGCGCCAGGTGGCATAAACCTTGAATGTGCTTTGGGCAGGGTGAATCGCCATGAATATGTCCGGAAATAAAATAGTCCCCGATAGAACTTCTTCTCCGGTTCAACTGGCGCAACACTGTTCTTCTGGTGGAAATCCTTTTTTCAAAAAATTAAAACTGAAGTATTATGATCTTAAAGATTGACCGGCTTCCTGTTGAGTTGCCTGTTCCGGAAAACCCATCTCCCAATGATGCGGCGGCTGTACAGGAGTTGCTGGGTGGGAAGTTTGGAGAAATGTCTACGCTGATGAATTATACGTTTCAGTCGTTCAATTTCCGCGGACGGACCCGCCTGCGGCCGTTTTATGATCTTATCTGCAGCATCGGCGGTGAAGAGTATGGCCATATAGAGTTGGTGACCTATACGATCAATATGCTGTTGACAGGCACTACAAAACGTGGCACACGGCCTGAAACCACGCCATTGGAAAATGCCACTGATGCACGCAATACCAAACATTTCATCGCCAGCGGACAAACTGCGTTGCCCTTCGACAGTATGGGCATGCCGTGGACAGGCAATGAGGTGTTCAGTTCAGGCAATCTCAAACTCGATTTGTTGCACAATTTCTTTCTTGAGTGTGGCGCGCGCGCCAACAAGATGCGCGTGTACGAAATGGTATCTGACCCAACAGCACGCGAAATGGTAGGTTACCTGCTGGTGCGTGGCGGCGTGCACATTGTGGCCTATGCCCGCGCTTTGGAAAGGTTAACAGGGGTGGAAGTGTCCAAACTCGTTCCTGTTCCTGATCTGAGCAATAAGGCTTTTCCCGAGACCCAGAAATATGAGTCGCAGGGAGTACATCGGCGTCTCTACACATTTAGTGAAGAGGATTACCGGAAAGCCGGGCTTGTGTTTAATGGTCCCCATCCTGAAGACGGGCAACCGCTGGAAGTGGTATTTGGAGCTCCCGCGGGAAGCCCGGCTCCGGACCTCGAAGAGGAACCGCAATTGAATGCACCGGGCGCCGACAATATCGATCCGCAAATGTTTAAGGATATAGCCAAGAAAATGGGTGTATCGGTTTAGTGACTTCAATGCATAACTGAATAAGGATATGGCGAGGAATATTGTTGTATCTGTTTAATAATTTCAATGCATAAACGAATAAGGCATCGGATGATCGTTGCTGTTACCAACAGCAATCCCCCAGGTTGTCCGGTGCCTTTTTGTTGAAAATCCTTGCCAAAGGAAACTCAATTAATCATTTTATGCCACTCTTCAAAGCGGCTGTCGAGGAGCGATTTCAGTTTAAAATAGTTTTCCCAGGTGTCCTGCACATGATAAAGTGAAGGCAAACCCATGCCGAGGGTATTTTCATAATCGATGAGGTATTCGCCGTTTTCCATGTTGAAGTAATAAATGCCGAAACGGTTGCCGATTTCGCTGATATCTTCCAGCAGCAGCATTCCATCGAGGCAATCACGGTATACCTGGGCGCCAGTCATATGTCGGTGTTTGAATTGGGTGATGGCCGCTCCATATTCTTTCCTGAATTGTTCACTCACCAGGTCGCGGTCAATGAGCCAGCCTACAAACATGCCGGTGTGCACATATCCCTGGAAATTGTCCAGGTCTTCGGGAAAGTCGCCTTCATAATGCCAGGCTGCCTTATCGTAGATGTCCATATTGTTTTCCGGCGTTTCGGTAAACGGCGTTTCGCGGTAGCCTTCCTGCAACTTCTCTTCAATCATACGCCTTGCTGTTGCATGCGCAGCGGTTTCATTGTCGCATTCCTGCCAGTACTTTTGCATCCACAGGTAAAAAACACCATGAACAACAAAAACGCCGCGATGTTCAACAATGGTTCTGAAATGCCAGGTCTTTCCTTCTTCAGATTTCGTGAGGTAAGTTGTCATAATTTTAGGGCAAGTGCATCAAATGTACGAATTGTATGCTCCTGTCCTCATAATATCATAAATTCCCAGGCACTCTTATACCCGTCTCTTTCGGTTGCATATTTGATGAAGTGTGCGTAAAAGGGCAACTGGCTCAACGTGGCGCTGTCGCCTACCACTACGAGTTTCTGCTTAGCGCGTGTCATGGCCACGTTCATACGACGGATTTCCGATAAAAAGCCAATCCGGCTGTCAGGATTGCTGCGTGTCATACTGATATACACGATGTCTCTTTCCTGTCCCTGGAAGCTGTCAATCGTATTCACGGTCATTTTATCCCGGATGGCCTGCAGTTCAGGTTGCTGTTGCACGGCTTCCTGCAGCACTTCAATCTGCTGCCGGTAAGGGGATATAATGGCGATGGTGGGAAAATGCTCTTCGTTATAGTGTGTCCTCAATGTTGCCACGTAAGAAACGAGGTGCTGCACCAGAAAGGCGGCTTCTTCAGGATTGGAAATACGCGTGCCTGCTGTTTTTTCTTCATAGCCACATCCGGCTGTATCGATAAACAACAGTGGCTCGTCACCATTGAACAAAGATCGGTTCGCAACGGTGGCGTGTGCACGAAGTTTGCCTTTATAAAAGATGGAAGATGCATAACCCATGATGGCTTCATGCATGCGGTATTGCTCTTCCAGCATCACCACCGATTCAGGATGCCAGGCAACGCATTTTTCCAGCAGGGTGTTGCTGAGCCCTTCACGTGCTGCTTCCTCTGATTTGATGGTAGGAGGGAGCTGGTTATGGTCGCCGGCAAATACTACTTTTTGTGCTTTCACAATTGGTATCCAGCAGCCTGGTTCCAGTGCCTGGCCGGCTTCGTCAATCACTACGGTACGATAGCGCGGGGTGCGAATGGTATGATGACTGGCGCCCACCAGCGTGGCGGTGATCACCTGCGCGCGCGACAACAGATCGTTGAAGATATACTGTTCAGCCTGTTCCACCTCTTTCAGTACGCGGTGTGCTTCATCGAACAAAGCCTTGCGTTGCTCGCGTTCTGCCCTACCAAAATGACGTTTATACTTATGCGCCATATCGAGATAGCCCGCCGCCTGTTTCTTCATTTTTTTCACCGTTGTCATATGCGGGTGGTCGGCCATTTGCTGATCGAGCGTGAGCGACAACAGGCGCTCCGACACCCTCGCCGGGTTGCCGATGCGCAATACATTCAATCCCTCCATGGATAATTTTTCACTCAGCCAGTCAACAGCGGTATTGCTCGGCGCTACTACCAGGATTTGTTGTTCATGCTGTTCTTGTATCAACAGGCGGATCGCTTGTACCAGCGTGGTGGTTTTGCCGGTTCCCGGCGGGCCATGCACAATAGCCAGTTCATTGGCCGCGAGTATTTTGTTTACTGCCGCCTGCTGCGATGCATTCAGGGTGGGCACTGCAACGGGTTTATGTTGCGTATTGAAAGTGGGAGACAATTGTCCTGTAAGTATTTTCACCAGCCTCCCTTCTGCATTGTCTTTTTCTCCCAATGCCGCGGCGCGGGTAAGCGCCGAAAACATTTCTTCATAACTGTTGTCGTCGAACAGCAGGTCAACGCCCAGTTTGCCGTTGCGGCTCCATGCCGGCAGTTCATCCGTGCGCAGCGTGATCTTCATGCGGTTGCCGCTGTGAAAGGAAACGATGCCTTCTACACGATCTTCCCTGGCATGGTGGTTGGAAAATAGTGCGGCGGTGGCGCCAGTACGGAATTGCGATACAATATCATGATGCGTGGTGCGCTCTACTTCCACAGTGAGATAATCACCTCTGGTTAATTCCGTATCGCGAATGGCTACCGGGTACCAGGTGAGCCCGTTTTCGCGGCGTTCGTGTACCGATGCCTTCTCTGCCAGTTCCTGGTACAATTGCTTGTCTGTTTCGCGTTCTGTTTTCAGCAGTTCCCTGAGCTTCCTGAAATAATCCATCCGGCAAAGGTATTGCCTCCACTCATTTAATTATGAGTTTTTCCCGGGCGGTACATTCCCCTTGTTCAGTGCTAATGGCGGCGCACTCCTGGCACAATTTGTTTTACATTTAACAAAAAAGATTCCGCTATGAATTCCCGTCGTGCTTTTTTGCAAAAGCTTACTGCATCGGCCCTGGCCATACCGTTTGCTACCCGGCATGCAGCCGCCGCGCCCGATCCATCACCGGCGCCTTACCAGGGGCTTGTGTTGCGTGTAGCCATTATGGGACTGGGCAGTTATGGCACCCGTGTGGCAGAAGCCATGCAGTCGTGCACCAAAGCAAAACTAACCGGCGTCATCAGCGGTACGCCTTCCAAAATCAAAGCCTGGCAGGAAAAATTCAACATACCGGAAAAGAACTGCTACAACTACGAGAATTTCGATGCCGTAAAAAACAACCCGGATATCGACGCTATTTATGTAATTACGCCCAATGCCCTGCACAAAGACCAGGTAATCAGGGTAGCGAAGGCCGGCAAACATGCTATTTGTGAAAAGCCCATGGCGCTGAATGAGCAGGAGGGGCGTGAAATGGTGGCGGCCTGCAAAAAAGCCAATGTGCATTTACTGGTAGGATATCGAATGCACTTCGAACCGAAAACGCTTGAGATCGTCCGCATGCGTAATGACGGTGAGCTGGGCAAAATATTGTTCTTCCAGGGACTGAGCGGCTTTCGCATCGGCAACTTTGCGCAGTGGCGTTTGAACAAACAACTGGCTGGCGGCGGCGCCATGATGGATATTGGCATTTATTCGGTTAATGGTGCACGTTATATGGTAGGGGAAGAGCCCGTTTGGGTAACAGCGCAGGAAGTAAAAACCAATCCCGAAAAATTCAGGGAGGGCGTTGATGAAACCATTACGTTCCAGATGGGCTTTCCCGGCGGGGCAGTAGCTTCCTGTTTGTCTACCTACAACATGAACTACCTCGACCGTTTTTACCTGAATGGTGAAAAAGGATTTGCGGAACTGCAACCGGCCACCGGTTATGGTCCCATCAAAGGGCGCACCAGCAAGGGAGAACTGACGCAACCGCACAAAACGCATCAGACCGTGCAGATGGACGAAATGGCTGATATCATCCTGAACGGCAAAAAGCCTGTGGTGCCGGTAGACGGTGAAGAAGGCGTGAAAGACCTCAAAATCATTGACGCTATCTATGAGGCGGCCAAAACGGGCAAAAAGGTGCCGATCCGGTGGTAGTCTGCTGTTTCTTGGGCCTTACTGCTTTTCGGAATGCTGCTGCAGCGAAATAAAATTCCCTGCCAATCGCCTGGTGGGGACTGCCCGTAACTAAGATGCTGTACCATCTTCGGCTAAAGCAATTTCGTAAGGAAAGGTGACCTGGCGCGGCCCGGGGGAGAGCGGCTGCACGCTTGTTATGCTGTGCGTCCAGCGGGGGAACAAAAAATGATAAGGCAAGCAACGATGAAAACAACGCTTTTCAACAACAGGCCATTAAAATTTTACGGCTGCTCCGAAATGATGCATCAGTCCACTGGTGAATTGCTCATGCAGCGGCTTGTTGATGCCATAACGAAGCACAAGGGGGCCTAACCAGAGGTATATGCCTCCCTCGGGATTGAACGACGTGTATTTGGCATCTTTATTCACCACATATTCTTCGTAGAGGCCCGAGAAGCTTCTGAATTGTCGAAGCTCGGAACCAAAAGTTACGCCTGCGCCGGCAAATACATAGAGCGGGTGCGCGATCTTTTTGGTAAGTCCCAGGTTGACATGAATATCCTTCGGTACAATTTTACCGGTAAATTCCTTGTCGGTGTTGGTTGATTCTTCCAGGCTGTTGGCATTATTCGTTTCCCAGTCGGAGGCTGTTTCAAAAAATCCTATGCCTGTGCGTGCCGAAACATACATGCCTAATTTCCGGTTATTGAGGCTCCCCGCCATGGCGCCTATCAGGTTCTTTTCATCGGCATGCCAGCCAAAAAAACCAATATCCTGCCTTCCCCACCGTTTGGCCTTACGCTTCAGCGCATTCAGGTGCGATTGGCTGGTGGTGATGCCGCATTGCTGCGCATAACCGTACAATTCCAGCGCCCGCCCTATGCCGGCAGCTGTATTGGTTTTTTCCTGCTTTTTGGCTTCTGCCACATGCAGATTACAAAGCTCTTTGTTCACAGCTGCTATTTCCGGTCCCTGCGGGTAGCGTTCCTGGTAAGTTTTATAGTAAGCCACTGCCTTATTGTAATCATCAGCGGCCACGTAGTAGCGGGCAAGCTTCAGGTAGCTCACCTGCAAGTGGCGGTCTGCCTCTTTTTTGTGCAGGCCCGAAGGATATTTGTACACGTAATTTTGATAAGCTTCTACCGTGCCATTTTGTTGGGCGATGGCGAAGCCCTGTTCGTCACGTGCGTCGCGTAGCTTGTTCCTTACCGTGGCATCGTTTTTTAATTCCAGCGCTTTGGTGTAGTTGTTCACTGCTTGCGTCCAGCGTTTGGCTTTCATGTCCTGGTCGCCGGCAGCTACATATTTTTTAAAGTCAATGTCTTTTTTGTACGAAGAATTGGGAAACATCTTCAGGTATTCTTCCAGTTGTTGCGGGTCGGTGCTGTTTTTATACATGGCGTACAACTGGGATTCGCTTTCCTTTTTGCGTGCATTGGTGCGTACTGTTTCTTCCCGTTCCTGTTCCTGCCTGAAACGCACGGCCTCATTCATTCTTTGCTCATCCCTGTCTTTTTGAAAACGTTCGTCGGCTGCTTTTATTTCGGCTTCCGCTTTTTGTTTGAGCATTTCCATGTCTTTATGCGCCGGGGTGCCATAGTTGGAGGGAGGCGCCATACGGAAATACATGGTTGCCGCTATGCAGGCATTTTTCCAGTCGCCCATATTGCTGTAGCAAATGGCCCGCAGCGATTCTATGCGCGGATTGGATTTACCCAATGCGCTTTCGCATTGTGCCAGGTATCGCAGGGCTGTTTGGTTGTCGCCTTTTTCAAAGGCCTCCTGCGCCGATTGAAAAATCTGCCGGGGCGATTGTGCGTAGGAAATGTGAAAGGCTATAGTCAACAGAAAAATCAGCAGGTATCTCATGACAGGGGTTTAGGGGTTAACATCAGTGGAGAACATATCCTTCCTTCTTTGAAAGCAATTGCAAATGGCTGGTCGTTACCAACCTTTTTATTTTCCGGAAATGGTATGAGGTGGCCATTACTATGCTCACAGTGCCAGACCGCCGCTTTTTTTCATCTTCACTCAGGCGGTTCCATTCTTCCTCCCTTGCCCTGTTTCTGCGTGCTATGGCATCTTCCACTAACTTTACCACCTCCTGCGGAGCGTTGTATATGCCTGGGGATTCATTAAACCGCAGCCCACTTTCCCTGGCAATGAATGTTTTGTCTGACAAATAGATTTCTGCTGTAATCTGTCCTTTATCATCCGTGGTGATATAATCGAAGCGTGTGGCTCCGTCAATCGTCTGCCGGTTGCCTCTTTTGTCTACTATATATTTTCCTTCCTTACCGTTGAGCTCGAAGAACGGGGTGTTTCTCAGCGGGGAGATATTGTAATACTTTTCTTTTTCAAACGTGGCAATCACACGGGATTTTGATTTCAGTCCTATGAAATTTCTGTCATTCACTGCTTCCACATCTTTCAGGTCGTCTTCATATGCAGCAGCCCATTCATCATCGCGGTTATAACGTTCCGCGTTTTTTTTGGCCAGGGCTTCCGCCACTTCCTCGCCCGGTGGTTTTTCTTCACCTCTTTCATACTTCAGGTATAATTCCTGTATGGCATCAATGGCTGCTTCCGGCCAGGTGATCCTGATGTAGGTATTACAGGGCGGGTTCCGTTTGCGCACGGTGCCGCTCTGCACTTTTGCCCAGGCATAGGGGGCTGCATGCGTGGCCTTGGTCAGGAATTTATACATCGTTTCCTTGTTTGCATTGCTGCTTTGAAAATCGGAAGGATGCCTGAAATGGTAATGGTGACCTTCATCGGAGTACGCCATTTGCACAATAGATCCCCAACTTCCTGAAGCTGGCGCTGCAGCATAAGGCAATTTTTCAGAAGCGGCAATCAGCAAATCGTTGTTGCGGATATTGAAAAATGCATAGGCGCCGAATTCATATTCATTATCGGGGTTGAGGCCCATGCCTACTACGGCATTGACCGAAGTGGGCCGTATGGCCTTATACCTGACTACCAGGTCGGGATATTTGGAGATTTGCTGAAACCAAACGGTATGTTTTTTTCCACGCAGGTATTCCATATTCAGCTTGTACGCGAACACGGGGTTGGTAACGATATCATCCAGTACGGTCCATATCCTTACACGCAAAGCCATGGAAGACACATTCATTAAACCGGGATTGATCTCGCGGTCTTGCTGCGGGTCCATCGTCATTTTGAAAGTCCTGTCCCGGGGATAATCAATGTAGCTGAAAGGGTCGTTGTAAATGAAAGCTACATCCACTTCACCCTTTTTTTTCAACTTGATGTTCTGGCCTGCAGATGGAAATGAAATTGCATAGCAAATGCAGAAGAGAAGAAGGTAGGGGTTCATGCTAGGGGGTTGGGTTATAATATATCGGGTTTGGGAGGAATAAGGGACTACAAATAACGTAAAATTTCAATAAGTAAAAAATATATTCCTGCAGAACCCAAGTCTGTAATACCATGGCGATTCAATGGCCCCGGGGGCCTTGCTTTATTATCATTTATCAAATTTTATAGCCAACCCGAAATTGTGCATCAGCCCACCCGTGTACCGCTCATGCAGCGGCTTGTTGATACCATACCGAAGAACAACAGGGCCGAGCCAGATGTATACGCCTCCTTCTGGATTGAAAGAAGTATATTTTGCATCTTTATTTACCACGTATTCTTCGTAGATGCCCGTGGATGATCTGAATTGTCTGAGCTCGTCATTAATGGTCAGGCCGGCGCCTGCAAACAGGTAGAATGGATGTACGACCCTTTTGGTAAGGCCTGCATTGATATGAATCTCCCGGGGTATGATTTCACCGGTAAACTCTTTGTCCTGGTTCACTGATTCCTGCAGGCTGTTTTGACTATCTGTTTCCCAGTCGGAAGCAGTCTTGAAAAAGCCGGAGTTGGAGCGCCCTGAAAGGTAGATGCCTACCTGCGGGTTGTTGAGCGAGCCGACCATAACACCTATGGGGTTATCTCCATCGGCATGCCAGCCCACAAAAACAAGATCGGTCCTTGACCACCGGGTTGCTTTGCGCCTGAGCGATTTGAGATGCGATTGACTGGTGCGGTTGCCACATTCCTCCGCTCTGGCATACAATTCCAATGCACGCCTCGCGCTCGAAGCTTTTTTTATTTTTTCTGCTTTCTGGGCTTCTGCTACATAGAAATCGCACAATTCTTTGTTCACGGTTGCTATTTCTGGTCCAAAGGGGTAACGTTCCTGGTAAGTTTGATAATAAAATACTGCCTTGTCGTAATTATTTTCCTTCACATAGGTGCGGGCCACCGCCAGGTAGCTTAGCTGCAATACGCGGTCTGCCTCTTTTTTGTGCAGGCCTGAAGGAAAATCCGACAGGTATTTTTCATAACTATCTATTGTATTTTTTTGTGTGGTGGTGGCGAAAGCCTGTTCATCACGTGCGTTGCGCAGTTTGGTCCTTACAGTGGCATCATTGGTTATTTCCAGCGCTTTGGTATAGTTTCTTACCGCAGGCGTCCAGCGTTTGGCCTTCATGTCCTGGTCGCCGGCGGCACGTATTTTTTGAATTCCATTTCCTTCTTGTGAGAAGAATTGGGGAACATCTTCAAGTATTCCTCCAGGTGTTCCGGGTCGGTGCTGTTTTTATACAATGCGTATAGTTTGGATTCGCTTTCTCTTTTGAGTGTATTGGTGCGCGTGGTTTCCAGGCGTTCCTGTTGCGATTCGAAACGCTCCGCCTCTTGCATTCTTTTCCGGTTCCGCTCTTGTTTGAAAAGCTCATCTGCAAACACTAATCTTGTTTCTACATAACTTTTGAGTTTCTCCAGGTCTTTATGCGGTGTAGTGCCGTAATTGGAAGGAGGCGCTATACGGAAATAAGCGTTCACTGCCACGTAGGCGTTTTTCCAATCGCGCAGATTGCTGTAGCAATAGGCGCGGAGCGATTCTATGCGTGGGTTGGTTTTGCCCAAAGCTCTTTCGCAGGCATCAAGGTGATTCAGGGCTGTTTGGTAATTTCCTTTTTCAAAGGCCTCCGTTGCCGATTTAAAAATTTCTCTGGCAGATTGGCCATAGGAAACGAGAAAAACTATATTGAACAAAATAAATAACAGGTATCGCATGGCAGGGATTTAGGGGGTTAATACAAGTAGTCGAGAACGTATCCTTCCTCCTTTGTAGCGATTTCCAGAGTGGGTAACGTGGTGTACCTGGTTATTCTCCTGGAAAAATACGACTGCTCAGGGAATGCTAAAATTAAGGCGTTAGGGTCGTTCGCAGTATACTTCCTGTCACGCCTTATTTTGTCTTCAATGGCATCTTGCACCACGCTCTTAACTTCTTCATGAGAATTGTATAATTTACGCCTGCTGCCAACAATCAGGTTGCTTTCAGATGCTATGAATTTAGAATCGGTATGATACACATCTGCCGTTATCACGCCGTTATTGGAAGAAACATAACTAAAATAGGTATGTCCGTCAATCTCCTGCGGAACGCCTCTTTTGTCTACTATCTCATGTCTGTACATTTGGCTACTACCCTTCCTGGTTAGTACGAAATATTCCGTGCATTATTTTTTGACCGGCAATATTTTTGAAGGCCTTATTTCCATCCATACCGTTTTTTCCATCATGTACACATCATGTCCCTCATAGGGATTGCCATAGCGGGAGATTTCTTCATCAGTTAATTTTCTCGCACCCAGTTTAAGTATGGCCGTTTGCGACCGGATATTCTGTGGGCCGATATGAAAGATCACATAATCTGCAGAATGAAAAGCATGGTCGAGCATCAGTTGTTTCATGGCCCGGTTGTAGGTGGTGCCCCAGCACGCGCGCACCAGGAAGGTCCAGCCAATCGCGACGGATCTTTTGTCGGGCTGTACATCATAATACCTCGACGTGCCAATGGCTTCTCCGGTTTCCTTATTGATCACCAGGAAAGCGCCGCCCGATTCGATGGCGCCGGTGAAAAACTTTTCAAATACAGGTAGTTGGTAACGGGTGGGTTCCGGGTGTTGCTCCCAGATCAGCGGGTCAGAAGCGCATTGATAGAGCGCTTCAAAATCGTCTTGCCGGAGGGGCCGCAACAGCACACGGTCATTTTCAAGAACAGGTTGTAAATTGAATTGCATGGCTTAACATTATCGTAACGACGAAATCACTTGTAACAAATCATCAAACACAACCACAAATTACGGTTAGCAAATAACAATTACAGCAAAAAATTACAGGTCGGATGGATAAAGAATAGCGCGGGGAAGGAGCGCCCGCTGTCAATAGTAACCTTTTTCAGAAAAACCCTAAACCGAAAACCGCAGTTGAAAAAAATTTGTCCTTATTTAATGATTCGGAGAAAGTATTTGGGATAGCTGTTTTATTGATGGCTTAGTTGATTACGGATATGCATCTGCTTCCGGTGCGGGAAAAGCATGAAGTACTGTACTTCCGTCCATCCGGGGGGGTATCGTTGCAGACATCCAGGAAGCCGTGAACTTCTACACACAAAAGCTGGGTTACACCGTTGATTTTTTATGGACCGATCCGCCGAATTTTGCTGCGGTTCATTGCCTGTTTTGCCCATTTCCTTCCTGCATTTTATCAATTGACCGGATTCCCGCCCACCAACTATCGTTCGCATACTACTTTTAGCCCTCAAACCAAAGGCGAATATGAAAAAAACGGTAGTTTATTTATTGGTGGGAGTAATGGTAATGTGTACCACTGCATTTACCATTCGTTTTATTTCCATCCTCGATCAGCTCAAAATAGTAGAAAAGGAAGCGAAAGAGTATATCTTTTCCGACTTTGCGGGCGGTTCCCTGCAGTTTCCTTATTCGGCAGTTGCCAAAAACCTGGCAGTGAACAAAAGGGCAGAAGTGGTAAAACAACTGGGCGACTACATTCGCAAATACACAGAGTCCGCAGAATTTGCGCAGGCCTATGAAGCCTACAAAGCAGAAATGGCTGGCGACAAGCCACAGAAAAAATCCAAAGAGCAATTACTGAAGGAAAGAATTGCTCAATTGAAAGAGGATATCAAAAACGCAGAAGAAGAAGTAAAGTCGGCCCGCGGCGATATGAAAAAGCTGTATGAAGAAACGTTGAAACAAATGAAGGATAACCTGGCCGCGCTGGCAAATCCTTCACACCCCCGGCACAAAATGTACCTGACCGATTTGATGGATGAATACGAAGAGGAATACCAGGAAGCTATGGAAATGAGTGGCGGCAATGATGCAGAGTATGCCATGCCAGCAACACCCCGCGAACTGGTAAAACTCCGCCTGAAAGAATTTCTTGACCTTACAGCGGATATTGACTTCGATGCAAAACTGGTACAATCCGGTAAAGTGAAAAAATTTGCCGATCCACGCCTTGAAGCCAAAAGCCATGAATGGAAATATTGTTTCAGGGCCGGCAAGGAGACTATTACAGCAGCGAGAGAGTATGCACGCAATTGGTTAAATGCGTTGAAGTAATACAAGAACTTACATAGCAATCAGGACCAATTAGCATACATACAGGAATGTTCACAGTCGTTCTGCAGGTGCAGGGCGACTGTGGCGTTTATGAAGGTAGCTCGCACTTGTTTCCCATCCATTTGCCAGTTTCCACTTTAAATAATTTACATAATGTTGCCGCCAGTCCCGCCGGGCGGGTCAGCAAACCGGGCTGTGGTGTACGGAAAACCGTAAGTACACCTGAATAATTTTTTGCAGTTTAGCAGGGTGGCATTTTCATATACCCGAAAATGCCCAATTTGATACCTGGCAAATAATTAGCGTTCATTTGCTTGCAAACCAAGACCGGTATTGCAATTTTTGCATGCCTTTTTTTCGTGTGTGCATCGGCATGACTAACGATTACAAATAGCTTTTGTACGGACGCAATAAATTTTTAGCGGAATAGTTATAAAGTTGTAACGGTCATTCCAATTCCTGTCAAATCGGTTATGTACCTGGTACGGCACACTGGTGACTGAAATACTGACGAATTTTTTTAACCCCTATATAACCTGACTTCAGATGCAACCCAATGAATTGTCTGCCAATAGCAGTCATCAACATGCTGCCGGTGCAGATACAACTGCAGCTTCCGGGAAGATCAGCGACCAATATGTGTGGATTCTCAATGAAGGTCTCCTGCGCGATGAAGGAACATTGTTTGGCATTGCAGGTGTCGATGTGCAGGATAAATTAGAGGCCATCCGCCAATACTACCATATCAAGATGGCGCCGTTTGCGCAAAAGAAGAAGATGCTGGACCAAATGAGGGAGGGCCTGGAAATAGAACGAACCCGGTTGAAGGACACTATCCAGGCCTTTGAGGGATCGAAGCATCATTTGACAAATGATAATAACCGGGAAACGAACCTGTTTCCACTGATATTTCAATTATTGGCTTATGCTGCAATGTGTTACTGTGGATATTTGTTTACTGATTACTGGCTGCAAAATGCCGGTTATGAAACGGTAGTCGGCATTGCAGTTTATTGTTTCGGTTTATTCAGCCTGTTTGCCGGGCGCAGTATTTTATATCATTCCTCGCATTCCTCCTTTATCGATGGAAAAGAAACCGGTCGTGAGCGATGGAAAATTTACCTCGAAGAGTTTGGTGTTGCGGCCGTGGTATCGCTGTTTATAGGTGTACTCACGTATAAGTACTACGGTATAGCAGTGTCAATAGTGGGCTTCCTGTTATTTTTTCTCTTTTTTGTTTTTGCCGGGAAGGGGCTGATCAATAATTTATACAAGTGCCAGGTGGAATTCAAAATTATACGGGAAAGGATCAGGGTGGGTTGGTCTGCATGGATGAAGAGAAGAAGGTTGGCAATAAAGCTTCGCAGACTGGAAAAATCCATCCAGAAAATTAGCATCGCTGCTGAAGGGCCTGAAACGGAGTTGCTGAAACTGGAAGCGGAGCAGGAGAGTAAGATCAGATTGTTTATGAGTGAGTATAATCTTGCTGCGCAGGGGCGCACTGGTCTCACTGTGACTCAATTAAAGAAGTTTGCTTAAACCCGATTGATATATGTTTTTCAGAAAGAAAAATAAACCTGCACCTGCGTCCATCGGTGAAGAACAAAAGGATGCGAAAGCGGAAATTGTTCAACCAGAGGAGAAAGCCGCCGAGGGAACGCGGCCTGAAGTTATTTACATATATAACCATGGATTTACAAGTGGTGTATTCAAGATAGAACCTGAAGCGGATACTTTTCATCAATTTCTGAAAGCTGCCAATGACCTGGACCGGATTAGCGAAGAGAAAAGAAATAACGAATTACAATTGCAGGCTTTGCGGCAGCAGGAAATATCAGAACGGACAGCAAAGCAACTTAACCAGGAAATACTGATGGATAGTAAAAACCAGTTGAACCGTGTGTTGGATGAGCAAGCTGCTTTATTGGCAATAAAAGCAGGCAAGGAAAAAAAGCAAGAGGATCTGCACAAACGCAGGGAAAGTATTGAGCCGGAATACAGTTGGTTTCCTGCCTTGCTATACCTGGTGGCCGGCCTGGTGTTTATTACTGGTGAAGTCTATATTACGCATCAGTTAACCGGGTGGGGATATGCAATGAAAGGATTGGAAGCATGGATGTTTGCAGCAGGACTTTCCTGCACGGCATTTTTGGTGAAACCGTTGTTTGACCGGCTGCTGGAAAAGGTTTTTCAGCAATCGGGGTTTCAATTGAAAAGGATTTATACAATAGTGCTCATTGGCATTGCATTGACCGGATTAACCATGTTGTATTTTATGGGAAGCTTCCGGTCAGAAGCTCAGGCAATACAGCAGGAGTTGATGGCGGACAGCGGGGGGGATGAAATGGATGACAATGACGACACCGAGGTAGCTAAGCAGGTAGAGGCCAACAAGAAGTTGAACGACAGTTTTGCTGGTCAGGCAGGCATGATCCTCAGCAGCCTCATTTTTGCTATCGGGGGCGCACTGGGTTTGTCCATTGCAATCAATTCCCTCGTGCGCCTGCAAAACAGGTATTGGCTGCTTCCATGGCGCATACAAATACTTCGCAGCCACATCAGGAAATTGAACACTGCAATAAGCCGCCTGAATGACGAGGCGTGCAGGTTGCGGATAGCAATGGATAAGGCTGAAGAACAATGGCGCGCGAATCGACTGGAAATGATTGAAGCGTCCATAAAAGAACTGGAACAACAACGTAATGATTTATTGCGTGCCTGGTATGATGTGAAAACGGAAAAAGAGCAGTACTTATACTTCGATGGAAAGAACCGCGGGCAAAAATACCAGTTGGAGGGCGACCTGCGATTCAGGATTCTTGAACTGAGCGATTTTCCAGGTGGCGGCAACCAACCTGGTGCAGGCGCTGATAAAGAGCAAATGAAAGAAGCGAGAATATATTCGAGAAGACCATTTGTGAAAATTAGAAAAATGATTGCTGACAATTACAGTAAATCACAAAACAATTATACCCATGATGGAACGGAATTTGAAATTGTCAATTAGCGTACTTTGCTGCCTGTTGCTTTTTAACAGTTGTGCAGCGCAATCTGCACCCGACCGCAAAGCGCCCAGGAAACAGGTGGTAGTGGTTCTGGACAAAAGCAAGAGCGTTACTTATGATTCAAAGGCAGCGGTTATAAAAACCTGGTTGAAAAGAAAATTCCTGGATGTTTACGGCGAAGCAAAAGACGTGTTTCAATACTCAACAATCTATATAAACGATCAAACACGGGTATTCCCGGCCCCGGTTAATTTTACTGCACGCTGTTTGTACCCTGAACCCGCTACGCGTTTGGAAGAAATGGAGCTGACAAAATGGAAGGCAAAGAAAAATAAGTGGCTCAACAAACATGTGGACTCCCTGTATAACCAAATTATGATGCCGCCCAATGGCAAGCGTACAGATATCTATTCAATGTTTGAGGCCGTACAGAATGTTCAAAAATCCAATGGTCCCTGGGAGGAAATTACTGTTCTTGTGTTCAGTGATATGGTCCATACTGCCAGCGGCGATTTTAAACAACTCACCATTGAAAATGCCTATGCAAAAGGAAGGGATGCGTGTGCAAAACTGGTCCGCCAGATGAGAATTGCCAAAGGGAATACTGCTAATCTCCGGTTCCATATTTATACGCCAGATAACATGTCCAATACCCATATAGTGAACCTGTTCTGGAAAGGATTTTTTGCGGAGTGGGGCATAACAGAAAGTCAGTACCAATTTCAGTCATAGTAATTTGTTTCAGCACATTCAATGCCTGCGTAGAGGAGGCAGCTATACGCAACCGGCCATTGCGCAGTTAAAAGTGGTCATGTGCCCGTATCAGGTAGTGCGAACGTCATCTTCTTTTACCGCCCGGATCACCCGGCATGGATTACCCGCCGCAAACACATCGGCGGGTATATCTTTTGTTACCACACTCCCGGCGCCAATCACACTGCGGTGGCCGATGGTTACACCCGGACAAATAGTAGCGCTGCCGCCCACCCATACATCGTCACCAATAACAACAGGTTGGGCAAATTCCAAACCCGAGGCGCGTTGGCGGTAATCCATCGGATGCATGGCCGTATATAGCTGCACGTTAGGGCCGAATAAAGTACGACTGCCGATGATTACCGGCGCCACGTCGAGCACCACACAGTTAAAATTGAAAAATACTTTTTCGCCGGTTTGGATATTGTACCCATAGTCGCAGAAAAAAGGCGGCTGCAGCCAGAGACCGGCGCCAGCCTGCGGCAATAAAGCCTTCAACACGCGGGTGCGTACTTCGGCTTCATCCTCGCGCGAATCATTTAATTCCTTGATGAGCAAACGTGCATGCAATCGTTCTTCAGAAAGTTGACGGTCAAGCGGATCGTATAATTCTCCCGCGATCATTTTTTGTTTTTCTGTTTTCATTGCCATCGGTTTGATACACTGAAATAGTGAATAGATGCCGGTTACAGACGCGGGAGCTTACAGTCGAAAGGCAATTTACGAATAAATAGGCCATGGTAACCTGCATCTTCACAAGGAAAATCATTTTGCAGGTTGACAACAGTCATACTTCACATAGGGGGCGGCGGCTACTTTTGTCTTGTCAATGTTGCTGACGCGTCTGATACCAAATAGCGGCCACTATGATTCAATAATCTAAAAAATGAATGACTATGCAACTCATTATTGAATCCCCGGGCATGGCGCCCGACGAGCAGTTGATCAGGTTTATACAGCAAAAATTTCAACGTCTTGAGCGCCTGTACGATCGTATACTGAAAATTGTGGTGGTGCTGCGTAAGGAAAAACACAACCGAAAAAAGAACTGCCGTGTAGAGGCACATGTATCTGCTCCAAAGAAATTATTCTTCTCCGGTCTGCAGGAGGAAGCGTTTGAAAAAGCGGCTGCTGAAGTAGCCGAAAGCCTTGAACAGCAATTGCGCCGGCACAAGACCGAACGGGAAGAAATCTGGTAAAAATCAGCTGGTACTCCTTCTCCCTATAAACCGGCAATAGGAAGGGAAACCTTTCTGTTGCCTTTTTTCTGTCAGCAATTACGTAACTTACCATAGGATGCAAACCTTCCAACCCGTCATTAACCATATGCACATTGAATTCCATACACCGCACAATGCAGTCAGGGAATGGCTGATCACGCATATCCGCGACCAGTTGATCCAGTTGCATCAGCGCGACCAGGAAATTTCCCGCGCCGAAGTGTATCTCTCTGAGCAACCGGCAGGCGAAACAGTGGACAAACTGTGTGAAATTCAGCTGACTATTTATGGTGATTCTATTTTTGTACGACGCAAGGCGGAAACCTTTGAACAGGCCTCCCGCGATGCGTTGACGGAATTGGCGGACAAAGTAGAAGAACGCATCAAGCGGCATAATGAGCCGCCGGATGAAATCACCAGCACAGTACAGGTTTAATTTTCGTACTATCTCCCAGCAACCATTTCTCCTTTTCCCAATACTTTATTTTCTACAAGGTATTGCACAATCAGTTTGCCGTATTCGTGCGCCAGGTTTTGGGTGGAACCCGGATCGAATGATTCGGTTTGAATGGAGGCGATGAGCTTTTTATTGCTGACATCATACAGGTTACTTTCCCAGAAATAGGTAGTGTTGACTGTATAGTATCCGGGCGTGTAGATGCGGTCGTAAATGGTGGTATAATATCCCCAGAAATGACGGTGGTAGATAACGTAGGGCGAGTAATAAACACGTCCCGGAACGTACTGCCTTTCCTTCGACTTATCCAGCAGCGCAATGGTGATCACTCCGTCCACACCGGTATTTTTCAACTGGCTCAGCAGTTCCTCTTCATTCATACTGCGAAACTCCTTCGGCCCATATTCCTGCAAGCTGCTGATGGCATTGATGCCGATCTGTTTCAGGTCGTCTGCCAGGTGGGTTTCCATCAGTTCGCGCAGGTTGCGGTCTTTATTGCCTTCGAGGCATACCACCAACAACTTGTCAAATTGCACCGGGAGTTGTTCCTGCGTTTTCCACGCATGGGTAATGCGGGAAGAAGGACCGCATGCTACCATAAACCAAACTAACAGGCTGACCGAACGTTTCATAGCATAATAATTTGAACCATCATTGTAAATCGCAAAGCAATCCCTGTGCCTGCGAAAAAAAGGGGGCATTATAGGTGCAAAGCGTTACAGTGGCATTTTATGCTGGCCAATGCTTTCCAGTACAAACTTCCGCAGTTCAGCGGGCAGCACGGCAGCCAGATCTTCAAATTCGCCATCTGTAATATGGTAATTCAGCGCCCGGTACACTGCCTTCACGGCGCGGGCTGCAGATTCGTCGTTGCCAAAATCATAATTGGCCAAACCTTTATCACAACTGCGCACTTCGTCCAGGAATTGTTTGAGATGATGGACGCGAGGGGTACGCCTGCGCAAACTCCATTGGTCAACGTATACGCCACGCAATGCCATTGGCAATTGCGCCAGCAATTGCAACGACTCCTGTACCGGTAGGTGATTGCGTGTGACGTGCAATACGGCGCGTAAAATGCGCATGGCCTTATCTCTCGGCACCTGCAGGTCATTGGCCAACAAGTTCACAAACTCATTGCCCTTGGCTGCATACCGGTCAAACTCAGTTGCCATATCAGGATGTTTTTACCACATGCAGTAAATATGGTGCCATGGTTGCGAAAACCAACCCCATCCATCCCGTATTGCTGTTGAGGTAAGTTCGTGCCGGCGCCCCCGCCAGCACGATCCTACCATTGCAACAATACTACATGGACGGGGGTGGTCGGCACCTGACCCCCCGACCAGCCGCCTGCTTCCTATACAACCAACTGTAACCCAATTCCGGAGAGGAACGGCAATTGCATCTTTAAACCAATACCATTTCTGCTAAAATTTTTTTTTATGCACAGGATCATCACCATGGTATTGTGTATAACGGCCATAGCTAACCAGTTATACCAACACCTGAACCAGCGAACTCCGATAGCTGCACATGTTGCGGGTTACCAGGATACGGCAAAGCAACCACGTATTACTGTTGCTGATACTTCCATAGGCCCCATGACGATTTTGATGATACGGGACACTGCACAATCCGTGGAAGACATCGGCAATACGCTCAATACCAATTTTGGCGAACTGTTCACCTATCTTAATCAATATGGCATACAGCCTAAAAAGATTATGGCATTCTATCACACCTATCAGCCGCCCTATGTAATGGATGCGGCGGTGGAAGTAGACAAGGAACCACAACAGGTAACAGGCAATATCCGGCTGAACAAAATGAATGGCGGACAAGCCGTGGTGGCGCATTACCAGGGACCTTATGAGCGGGTGGATACGGCCTATACCATTATCGGCAGATGGTTGCAGGAAAAACGCAAAACACCGGAAGGATCGCCGTTTGAAGTGTACCTGAATGACCCGTCTACTGTATCGGACCCGTACCAGTTGCGTACCGATATTTACCAGATGGTAAAGCAATGATGTGCCTTGCGTGGTTCCCTAAAAATAAGGATCTATGAAAAAATGTTTATTCACCCTTTTTTTGTGCTTACCTATATGGGCGCTGCATGCCCAGATGCGCTATGGCCGCACCGTAGTGATCGATCAGCCGGTCAATAACGACCTGTACATAGCCGGGGGCACCATCACCATCAACGCGCCTGTGCGCGGCGACCTCGTAGTGGCCGGCGGCACCATTGTAGTAAACGATACGGTTGTCAACGATATTTTGCTGGCCGGTGGTGAAATTACCTTTAACGGATATGTGGGCGATGATATTCGCAGCGCCGGCGGCCGACTGCGCATATACAAAAACGTTGCCGGCGATGTGGTGGTAACCGGCGGTAATGTGCTTATTGACCGTGGCGCCACAGTAGGCAGATTGGTGGTGTCGGGAGGTGACGTAAGGGTAGACGGTGCAGTGTCTGGTATGTTGAAAAGCGCTTCCGGCAAATTTGTGTTGAACGGGACTGCTTTGGGAAGCCTCGATTGTCGCGGCGGCGACATTACCATTAACGGCGATGTGCGCGGGCCTGCCACCCTAAGCGCCGGCGACGACCTGAAAATTGGCAGCAATGCCGTATTCAGCAGCGAGGTGCGTTACTGGGCAGGCGGCGACCGTGTGAACTTCGGGCAATCGCTGCGGGGCGGGCAGGCCATTGAAGACCCCAACCTCGGCTTCAACCGGAAGCGGTGGTATTTTCTCGGTTTTGCATCACTGTTATTTTTGTTGTGGTATCTCTGCGTGGCCTTTTTGCTCATTATGATTGTACAGTTCCTGTTCCGCAACAGCATGCGCCATGCAGGAGAAATGGCCAGTCAGTCGCCGCTTCGGGCGCTGGGCTATGGCCTGCTGTTCTGGATCGGTATGCCCATCCTCATCGGGCTGGCCTTTCTCACCATAATAGGGGTGCCTGTTGGGATCATTCTGTTGATTACGTTCATCATTTTATTCCTGCTTGCTACCGTTGTCACTTCGGTAGTGATAGCCAACTGGTGGCAGGTACGTACAGGTCGCAGCCGCCGATACTGGCCCCTGGTACTGATGGCTTTTGCCATATTTATTGTACTAAAAATTGTCAGCATTATCCCGGTGCTTGGCTGGATTGTGATGGCTGTGCTGGCCTGCATAGCTTATGGGGCGCTGGTGCTTGCCGTACGGTGGCGGAGACGGGAACCGTCGGTGGCGCGTTGATCCCTTTGCAATAACGGCATAGCATTTGAAGATATGATGATATACAGCAGCTTGATGCATATCACCATTATGCAGCTGCACCATACCTGTGTATACACCGGCGGGCAGCCACTACAATGGTTATTGCCGGAAGCCATATCTATGCTGCAATTAATTATATAACTATGCGGCATCAACGCATTCATACCAGTTTTACCCGAAAATTCAGAAAACAGGTTACTCCGTACACCGGCTTCGAAGCAACAAGGGCGGGGAATGTGGAGTTCAGGCAGTTTGCCGGAAGGAAAGGTGAACTGAATCAACTGGCAAAACAACTGGCCAGAGAACTCGGCCATACCGCTTCCGTGCATGCCATCAACCGTTTTTTGAAACAGGAAGACATTCCCTGCGCACGCAATGTAAGTATGGCGGCAAGAAACCTGCTGAAAGAAATAGCCCCGGCCGTGCGCAAAGAACAGGAAGGCGGCTATCACATGCGGCTCAGGGAAGCAGTGCTGCATCTGCCGGCAGAAGTAAACAATTTCCGCATTTATGTGCTGCAGAAACTGCAGGCTACGCTGAAAGATTTTTTGTCTGACAAGGTCAATGGCGGTGAAGAAAGATTTGTGTACACCGACGAACTGGAATCCGTAGAAAGCATATTCGCTTTGTTTGCAGATGAAATGCGCGAACACTACGACGAACTCTGCATCCTGCTGCAGGAAGAAGCTGCCAGGAATCCCACGCCCTTTGTAACTACGCCCGCCGAAGAAATGTTGCTGAACCTGATCATGCTCATGGGCAAATGCATCTTCCGCACCGAATCTACCCTGGCCCACCTGGTGGAATGGAAAGAAAGACTGGAGTTTATCGAGTACAGGGAGTTGTACAATTGACACGTTCATCCATCAAACCTGTAGCGCAAACCCACCACGCCGTGCTGGTAAGTTCGGCTTTCGATGAGCTGCAGGGAAATAGGTTCTTTTACGGAATCAAACAGTTTTTCGCCGGATGCTACCACTACCGGATGTACCTGCAACCACAATTCGTTGAACAGGCGATGCTCCATGAAAGATTGCCAGGTGCGCAGGCCGCTTTCCACAGAAATATTTTTCCCGGCGCTGTTGCGCATTTTTTCAATCTCTTTTATAAACGACAAACTGTTGCGTACTACCAGCGGTTCGGCATTATTCCAAAGGATATCTGCTTTTGATTGTGAAATGATGAGTTTACGGATAGCATTTATTTTTTGGGCAAACATTCTTTCTGCTTCAGAAGGCGATTCTTTTTCGGCCCTTTGCCAATAGGCGGCCAGCGCTGCATAAGAGTTATGTCCGATAATAACGGTGTCGATGGTTTCATAATAGGCTATGGCATCGAGGAGCATTTCATCGGTGAATGTACCCCATTGATCGGGATTGGTGGCCACGCCGTCGAGGGATAACTGCATCCATAAAGTAATCTTTCGCATAGGGCTTTTAGGGTAGCACAACAAAAATGAGACCCGGCAGCGCAGCGGCAGCTCGCCGGGCTCCAATCTGCCAATAGGTGGCCGGAGGTCCCATCCCTCCCTTCGCAAACTTATTTCAACAATTTCTTCCCGATCTGCCGGTAACCTTCCAGGGTCCGATCTCTCCCTTTGCAAACTTATTTCCTGTATAGCGCAGGAGCAGCGCGTACATGCGGGCACAAAGTGGGCACCGGGCGCTGCGCCTGGCCCTGGGATGGCTATTTCGGTTAATCAGAATTTTTTGGGATTGCTGAAAATCAGGTCATCGAGCACGACCAGGTCGTGGCCCCATTTACCGGAGAATTCTTTGCGGCCCGGTTTCAGGCTGGCATTGCCCAGCTTAACACGCACCCTGGTGATCTTCTTACCGGGGAAGTAAAAGCCAAAAAAGGAATGTGTACCGCTGCCCGAAGGTTTTACGGTATAAGTGCCCAGGTACCGGTAACCTGAGAACAGCGAAACCTGTGTAGAGAAATGCTGGTCTACATCGCTGAACACAGCCCCGAAGCCAGTAACATATCCCGGGACGTTGGTGCCCGGCACTTTGAAATGGAAATCAACAATATTGCTGTTGAGTGGTGTAAATGTTTTGGCGCCGCTATAGGGATAAAACTGATGGAGATAGGAAGGGTCGATGTCGGAAAAATGGTTGCTGGTAACGCGAAAACCGGTGCCGGGTGTGGTGTACACCACGCCACGTTTGCGCTGCCAGTTGGCGTATTCATCGGTGCGGTGGTAATAGGTGCCGGGGAAGCTATCGTTGTTGGTGAGCGCTATGACTACATCATCCCAATTGATTTCTCTTCTGCCGTCTGTCATTAATTCATTTGAACTGATCGGGCCGAGCAGGTCACGGAAGCGTTGCACGGCAGAATCGATGTCGCCGCCCTTGTTGAAGATGCGCCATTTGTGTTTGTGGTTGTGGTTGAAATGTGCAGCCTGCATTTGATCATCAGCTGCTGTTGCTGCTGACTGCCATTCGGGTTGTTCCAGTTTTTTTGCGCAGCCGGCAAATATCCATGCGGTTGCAACTGCCAGTAATACCTTGTTAAATCCGTTCATAAGCCAAAAATTTGTCGCAAAAATGATGTGTGGAATAGCGGTTGACAATCACCGATAGGAGGCAGGGAGGTGACCGAAAGTGGGGAGGGGGAGAATGAAAAAACGCCCCGATAACTTCGGGGCGTTCACCAGGTGCCCAGGACTGGATTCGAACCAGCACACCGTTGCCGGCGCTGCGACCTGAACACAGTGCGTCTACCAATTTCGCCACCTGGGCAGGTCAGGATTTTCATCCTGTTTGTGTTCGGGGCTGCAAATATAGGGCAATTTAGATAAATTGTATACTCTACTGATTTAAAATTTTCATAGTGGATTTCTTTCAGAACTTTCTTTGCCGGAAATCATTTCTCCCGCTTCCAGCCAATCAACAACACCCCCGCAATCACCAGCACCGTTCCCCCGATCTGCGCCCAGGTAATGCTTTCTCCCAACATAAAATGGGCCTGCACAATGGTGCTTACCGGGCCAATGGCGGAAATCACGGCTACGTTGTTGGACCCGATCCGTTTCATACCGGCCGAAATCAGGAAGCTGGGCAGTACGGTAGCCACCACTGCCAGCAGCAAACCATACCACCAATGGTGCATGGCCTGTTGGATGGCAGGCGCATCGCCCGCCAGGGCAAAATGCGTAAACACGCCGGCGGTGGCCGACAGCATGGCCCAGGCGGTAAAGCGTGCCGCTCCCACCGTTGGAATCATGCGCCCGCTGCCCGCTATGTACACAGCAAAGGTGATGGAGCACAAAAAGATCAGCAAGCTGCCCCATAAAAACCCGGGCTGGTGCACATCCACCTGCATTTCGCCAATATAGGCAATGGCAATGCCGGTATAGGTAAGCCCCAGGGCAATGGCCTGCACGCGACTTACCGGTTGCCTGAATACAAAAGCATTGATCAGCACCGCAAAAGTGGGGTAGAGGAAGAGGATCAGTCGCTCCAGTCCGGCAGACACATACTGCAATCCTTCAAAATCGAACCAACTGCTCAGGTAATAACCAAACAATCCCAGGAAAATGATGTACAGCCATTGCCTGGCGGTAAGCGGTCGGGTGTTTTGCCGGTTCGTGGCCAGCCAGGCGGCCGCCACATAAAAGGGCAGCGAAAACAACATGCGCAGCGTAAGCAGCGTCAGTGCATCCATGGAAGTGCCCGCAAAAGCCAGCTTTACGATGATGGCCTTGGTAGAAAACAGGATCGCTCCTGTAAGCGTTACGGCAATGCCGGTTATGGCCGCCAGATTATTTTTTTCCATAGTACCCGTTGTGCACGGCAAGCAATGGTTGGGAGGTATTTAATAATATACGTGTGTGCGTTTACGTTATATTGCATAAATTCTTTCCCAAAACAACAAAAGGCTCGCACCAGGCGAACCTTTTGCGACTATATTTTTGGATAATGCTAAACAGATACATTGAATTCTCTCAACGCATCATTCAAACTGGTTTTGAGATCGGTGCTGGCCTTTCTTTTTCCGATAACCAGCGCACATCCTACCTGGTATTCACCGGCAGGGAATTTTTTGGTATAGGAACCGGGAATTACTACACTTCTTGCCGGCACACGGCCTTTGTACTCAACAGGTTCCGGTCCGCTTACATCGATAATTTTGGTGCTTTGCGTCAGCACCACATTGGCGCCCAGTACCGCTTCTTTTTCCACGCGCACGCCTTCCACTACAATACAGCGGCTGCCGATGAAACAACCATCTTCTATAATCACGGGACTGGCCTGCAGGGGTTCCAGTACACCGCCAATGCCCACGCCACCGCTGAGGTGTACGCCTTTGCCAATCTGTGCGCAACTGCCTACGGTAGCCCAGGTGTCTACCATTGTGCCCTCGTCTACATACGCCCCGATGTTTACATAAGACGGCATAAGCACTACATTTTTGGCAATATAAGCGCCATAGCGGGCAACCGCGTGCGGCACGGCGCGAACGCCCAGGTCTTTATAGTTTTTCTTCAGCAGCATTTTATCGTACCACTCAAACGGCTCCGATTGCCAGGTTTGCATGGGTTGAATGGTGAAGTACATCAGCACGGCTTGTTTGAGCCATTCATTTACCTGCCAGCCATTTTCGGTGGGCGATGCAATACGCATCCTGCCTTTGTCGAGTTCTTCCATTACCTGCCTTACCGCTTCGGCATATTTATTTTCTTTCAGCAGCTCGCGATTGGCCCAGGCCTCAGCAATGAGTTGTTGCAATTCCATCAGCAAAAAATTTTTTGCAAACATAAGGCGAATGGGGTAATTAGTTTCCATATGCCAATCAGCTGATTTGCTTTTTGGGCCGTTGGCCCGTTGCTGAAGCTGCTTGCGTTCATTAACATAGCAGCATATCAGCAATTTAGCCGGTTCACCAAATTTCACTTTTGCTGATTATCTTGCTGCATGGACTTTACGAAGGACGTTGAACAATGTTTACAGGTGCTGCGTGCCGGCGGGATCATTTTGTATCCTACCGATACCATCTGGGGACTGGGATGCGACGCCACCAATGCCGAAGCCGTAGAAAAGATTTATGCGCTGAAGCAACGGCCAGAAGCAAAAAGTATGATCGTGCTGCTGGCAGAGGAACGAGACCTGTTGCAGTACGTTTCCGCACCCGACCTGGAAGTTTTCGATTATCTCAAAACTGTCACCAAACCTACTACCGTAGTATATGAAGGCGGCATCGGGCTGGCCGACAATGTAATTGGCGATGATGGTTCCGTGGCTATCCGTATCGTGAAAGAACCTTTTTGCAAACACCTTATCAAGCGCTTTCGCAAACCGATCGTATCTACCTCGGCCAATATGTCCGGTGAGCAGCCACCGCGCACTTTTCGGGAAATTTCCAAAAAGATTAAAGAAGGTGTTGATTATATTGTGCAATACCGGCAGGATGATGAAACGCCTGCCATACCTTCTGCCGTTATCAGGTGGGAAAATGGAAAGGTCACCGTGCTACGCCCCTGATAACGAAAAGCAATTCGTAACCCTGACCAAAATAAGTACATGCAAAAATTCCTGATCATACAAACGGCTTTCATTGGCGATGTGGTGCTGGCCACCAGCCTGGTGGAAAAACTGCATCAGCATTTTCCCGGCGCACAGATCGATTTCCTGGTGCGTAAAGGCAATGAAGGGTTGTTGCAGCACCATCCCAACATTCACGAAGTGCTGGTATGGAATAAAAAACAACAGAAGCTGCTTAACTGGTGGCGACTCCTGCGCACCATTCGGGCCCGCCGCTACGATAAAGTGATCAATGTACAACGTTTTGCTGCTACCGGTTTGCTCACCGCTCTTTCACGCGGGAAAGAAACCATTGGCTTTGATAAGAATCCCTTCAGCTGGTTGTTCTCCACGCGCGTGGTGCACCGCATAGCACAGGGCGAACATACCCTGCATGAAATAGAACGCAACAACGAACTGGTAAAACATTTTACCGGCGACAGGGTGGCCAAACCGCGGCTCTATCCTGCTGCCGCCGATGAAGTAAAGGTGAAAGAACTGGTCCGTGCACCGTATATCACCATTTCCCCCGCTTCGGTATGGTACACCAAGCAGTATCCTGCCGAACAGTGGGTGCGTTTTATTAACCGGGTGCCACAGGAATACACCATATACCTGCTGGGCGCTCCTTCCGACAAACCACTGGCTGAAGCCATCATGCAGCAAGCAACCCATTCTGCCATGGTGAACTTATGCGGCCAGTTGAGTTTTCTGCAATCCGCTGCCCTGATGAAGCAGGCAACCATGAATTATGTGAACGACTCGGCGCCCATGCATTTTGCCTCTGCCGTAAATGCGCCGGTTACAGCCGTTTATTGTTCCACTTTGCCTGCTTTTGGATTTGGTCCGCTTTCCGACCAAAGCTTTATTGTACAAAAAGAAGAACCCTTGTATTGTCGCCCCTGTGGTTTGCATGGCCGGAAGGAATGCCCCGAAGGCCATTTCAAATGTGCCTTTGATATCCGGGAAGAGCAGTTGTTGAGAACGATGCAGGCACTATAGCAATACAAATCCCCTTTTGCGATATCAAAAGGGGATTTTGGAAAACACGTGACAGTTGTAGTATTTCATTGCTGCAGGCTACTGCTCACCACTATGTGGTCTTTACGGGAAAATAATCTATTCCTGTACATCCCTCCTTTTCCAATATGGTTTTCAATTTTTCCGAAATGATGTGTTGTACTACACCAGGCACATGATTGACTGCAAACAGATCATATTCAATCAGGCGCTCTGCCAACACAAATTCGTGCACAACAACAGGCACTGGCGCCATCATCGTACGTTTGTGTTCAAAATCGTCATAGGAATCACAGTATACTCTTTCCAGCTTGGCCCCTGATGCCGATTCGGTCCAGGTTGGTGACGCCTGGAAATCGATATACTCCGGGAAAAAAGCATACGTATTCACCAGCCAGTAGTCGTGCGGCTGGTTGGCGTAATCGAACACCTTTGTGGGGAAAAACTGGTAACCACAATGATTGGCAGCGGCCAGCAGCGTCTTCAGCTTGTCGCTGATGAGCATTCTGCCCGTGAAACCAAATCCGATGGCAGACAACAGGTCGGTCAGTTTGGTTGACTTTTTGGTTATCCTGGCCATTGGGACCGTTACGTCATGCCCGATTTTGGTATATAACGGAGCAGCATTGTGTATGAATGCCGGATCGTTCACGGATACAGGATATACCGGTTCTGCTTGCGGATACGCCGGCCCGATTTTCTTCTTGTCTATTGACGCCTTGACGACAAAATAATTCATACTAGAATATTATTTGGTCAATAGGAACATTGGGATTGTTATTGATCGCATTGGTGATCCGATCTATCAGGTCTTTCACCGCTCTGAAAGCGTCATCATCCGACAGGTTTTGACTGTGAATGTGGTCCAGCACGGCTGTTACCCTTGACCTGTACACAGCGTGATTGCCATTATGCTGAAGGGTAGAAAGGGCAATGCCGTTGTACCTTTCATTTAAGTGGAAAGCATCTTTGCCTTGTGCTATACGCTGTATTACCGGATGTGTACTGCTTTCCCATGGAATAATATGGTGAGCGCCCCGCGGGTCGTTTTTGGACAGCCCGATTACTTTTCGCAACAAATTCCGGTTTCCAAAATCAATGGTTCCTGTGGTAGTCTTAAACCAGTTCAGCGTGCGTTTGCTGCCGTCCAGCGCAAATATAGTTTTCTTGGCATATTTAGCGGTGGTTGCGCCCCATCCCACAACGGGTATGGTGGCCGCAAAACTTAAGGTGGCATTTACACCATCGCCCTCCAGCACATATATGATACCATTGGCAAGGTCGGCAACTTCTCCAATTACCGGTATCATGCCCGCAATGTCAAGACCAGTATGCACAATTTCACTCATGGTTTCCCATATAGCGGTCATGTATATGCGGAAATTGGACCAGTCGGGATGCTCAATCTTAAGCATGGCACAGTTTATAGAAAACACAATGCCGAACGGACAGGGGAAGGGAGGGATGGTGGCTCCGTGGTTTCATCGGTAAGCAAAGCAACATTTTTCTTGTTGCAGCCCGCAAACATTACCAGGAGGGTAATAAAAAAAGCAGCAAAACGGAGCCTTCTGCTGCTTGCGGGACCAAAAAGAAATTTTCTCATACAATATAACGGTTTAGTAGCAGCGAAAATATGCGTTGGCTTTAATTGCAAACAATACCACTTTTGTGGTATTACGGTCATTGGGGTGCCATTTGCATACTATTAAAAGGAGGGCATTGCGTGCTTTTTTCAGGAACAATCCTTTGGATGTTATTTCCTGGTTCCTTTTTCAAGCATTTATAGGAAACTTATTTGATACTCCTGTTAATAGTACATTTGCACCAATGGAAATCAAGTGCTCAGAAAAGGAATTATTTGTTTTTAATAAAATTGGTCATGCCGCGCAGGAACTGGGTATGCCCTGTTACCTCATTGGTGGCTTCGTAAGGGATAAACTGCTGGGGCGTACCACCAAGGATGCAGACATTGTATGCGTGGGCGATGGCATCACGCTGGCCAGGAAAGTAGCAGAACGTTTTAATCCGAAACCCACTGTTTCCTATTTCAAACGGTTCGGTACCGCACATATCCGGTTAAAGGATTTTTTCCGCGAAGAAGTGTCGCGCGAAGGGGGCGATAACGAATCGGCCGACTGGGACATAGAATTTGTGGGCGCACGCAAGGAAAGCTATCAATACCATAGCCGTAACCCGGAAGTGCAACCGGGAACGCTGGAAGATGATCAGAAACGGAGAGATTTTACCATCAATGCGCTGGCCATTAGCCTCAACAAGGAAGATTTTGGCAAACTTATCGATCCGTTTAACGGGCTGAAAGACCTGGAAAATAAAATCATCCAGACGCCGCTGGACCCGGGCCAAACTTTCAGCGACGATCCGCTGCGCATGATCCGCGCCATCCGGTTTGCGGCGCAGCTGCAGTTTACCATTGCGCCGGTTACCTTCCAGGCCATCAAGGACAATGTGGGCCGCATTCGTATCATTTCGCAGGAACGCATTACGGATGAACTGAACAAGATATTGATGAGCAAAAAGCCTTCCATCGGGTTTGATCTGCTGTTCCAGAGCGGCCTCCTGCATATTATTTTTCCCCAGTTGACCGATCTGGCCGGCGCCGAGTATATTGACGGAAAAGGACATAAAGACAATTTCTATCATACCCTGCAGGTGGTGGACAATATCAGCCAGCATACCAACGATCTCTGGTTGCGCTGGGCCGCTTTGCTGCACGACATAGGCAAGCCTGCCACCAAGAAATTTGAGGAAGGGCATGGCTGGACTTTTCACGGTCATGAAGTGGTGGGCGGACGCATGGTGCCAAAACTGTTCAGCCAGCTGAAACTGCCGCTCAATGAAAAAATGCGTTTCGTGCGCAAACTGGTGGAGCTGCATTTGCGTCCCATAAGCCTTACCAAAGAAGATATAACAGATTCGGCTATACGAAGACTGCTGTTTGATGCAGGTGACGATATTGATGCATTGATGCTGTTATGCAGCGCAGACATCACCTCTAAGAACAAGATGAAGGTAAAGCGTTACCTGGAGAACTTTGAAATGGTGCGGCGCAGGCTGAAGGAAGTGGAGGAAAAAGACCGCATCCGCAACTGGCAGCCACCGATAACCGGCGAAATGATTATGGAAACCTTTGGCCTCCCCCCATCCAAACCGGTGGGCGATCTCAAAAATGCCATCCGCGAAGCCATTCTTGACGGTGAGATTGAAAACAACTACGAGGCCGCCTTTGCATTTATGATGCAAAAAGCGGCTGACATGGGATTAAAGCCGGTAAAATGAGTGGTGGGTTGAAATAAACGAAAATCAAAACCTGGTATCCGGTGGTATGATAGTTGTAACAAATTGTCTTATTTTTGGAGTTCGTGAATTAAGAATAAACAGTTCGTGAGCAGGCAACAAAATGTTCGCGAATGGACATTTCAAAGTTCATATATTACAAATACTGTAGTAACCAACCTGGTGGAGAGAGCAGTGCAGATTCCCATGGCAGTAAGTCAAAGCAGGCAGCAGGCTTCCGGATGTGCAGGTTTGCGGAATTCAAGCAGGGAGCAGGATAACCGCCGGGCAGCGACCCAATGTACTGGCACTACACACATAAACCAGATAAATAAACATGGCTGTTTTAAAATTCAGGGCATATTTTGAAGAAGACGATAGTATTTACCGCGATGTAGCTGTAAAGCATAATCAAACCTTTTTTGATCTGCACCAGGTTATATTGAAATCGTTCGAATTCGATAACAAGCACCAGGCTACCTTTTACCGCAGCAACGATAACTGGCAGCGTGGCCGTGAGATTACCCTGGAAAAATACAACAAGCCCTATCAGAAGGAACCCCTGCTGATGGCTGAAACTACCATCGGCTCCGAAATCAAAGACCCCAATCAGAAGTTCATATACGTGTACGATTTCAACCGCAACTGGACTTTTCTGATAGAACTGATCAATGTGTCGAAAGACGAGAATTCGAAACTGGATTATCCTGCCGTAATCAAATCAGAAGGCATCGCGCCTTCACAATATGGCACCAAAGGCATCGTGGGCGATAAACTGGCCGAAATGGAAGAGAAATACGATCTCAAGACCGGCACCGAAGGCTTTGGTACCGAAGGCGGTGATAACGATGAAGACCTTGACCCCGACCTCGGCGAAGCATCGGCCGATGGTAATGGAGAAGAATGAACAACACCTGTTTCATAATCACCGGGCCTACTGCAGCAGGCAAAACCGCACTGGCCATTGAACTGGCCCGTACTTTCCGCACGGACATTATTTCTGCTGATTCCAGGCAATGCTTCCGGGAATTGAATATCGGGGTGGCAAAGCCTTCAGAGGAAGAATTGCGGCTGGTGAAACATTATTTCATCAACTCGCACTCTATTCACGACGAAGTAAACGCAGCCGTTTTTGAACAATATGCCCTGCAGGCAGTGTGTACCATTTTTCAATCACGTCCTGTTGCGGTGATGGTGGGCGGCACGGGGTTATACATAAAAGCATTTTGCGAAGGCATCGATGATATTCCTCCCGTTTCCCCTGCTATCCGCGAGGCCATTGTTGCCCGCTATGAGCAGCATGGCATCTCGTGGCTGCAGCAACAGGTAAGAGAAGCCGACCCGCTGTATTATGCTTCGGGGGAAGTGAGCAATCCGCAGCGACTGATCCGCGCACTGGAAGTAATGCAGGGTACCGGTAAAAGCATCCGACATTATCAGCAGGGAAAAAAAATAACGCGCGATTTTGCTATCGTGAAAATCGGTCTTGAACTGAACAGAGAAAAACTGCACCGCAATATCAACAGCCGCGTAGACAAGATGATGGAAGCGGGATTGCTCGAAGAAGTACAAAGCCTGCTTCCCTGGCGGCAGCTGAACGCCCTGCAAACGGTGGGCTATTCTGAATTGTTCAACTACCTCGATGGCCATTGCTCACTGCCCGAAGCAGTAGAAGCAATCAAAACGCATACACGGCAATATGCCAAAAGACAAATGACCTGGTTCCGCAAAGACCCGCACATCCAATGGTTCTCACCGGATAATCTTCAACAAATAATTGATTACTGTCAAGCGAATGTGCATTAATTCTTTCACCATCGTAAGGATTGCTTAATAACTTTGACTATACTTTGCAAGCCGGAAAGGCAGGTTTTCCTGCGCGTGTTAAGGATGCTCGCTATGAAACCATCCGCAATCGGCAAAGTCCGTTTTTAATCCGTTATCCCCTGAAGAATACCCCGGGGAACAGGCTGCTTGATTAAAACCCTATTATCGGACCGCGCTCACAAGGCGCGGTTTTGATTTTGTAAGCGGGCTTGCGTACAAACAAAACAGCGTATAAACAAGCAGCGGTCAGCAGGGATGTAAATGGCCGCCCTTCAGTGAATGGTGCTATCACAACTTGAATCCAACCGTCAACACCACATTCCCGTTGCTTTCTTTTAACTCTGCAAACGTATTGGGCCGCGGCGCATCAAGACGATAGGGGAAGTGTACATCTTTGTTGAGACTATGTACATACGTGAGATCAACAAATATTCCCTTGTTGCGGTAACCAAGCCCGCCGCTGATATTCATCAGGCGTGCTTTCAGTGCGTCATCATCATACGGTTTGCCATAGTAGGCAAAACCCAGGCGTCCCATGATGGTGTTGAATTTTAACTCGCCACCCACACGGAAATTGAACGCCCCTTTGTAGGCAGCTTTGGTAGCTTCGTTCACGCCCTTGAAATATTCGTCATCATCCGCATAATCTTCTGCAGAACTGAAGCGCGATGAACCATGCGTTACATATTCAATATCGGCGGTAATAAAGCCGCGTTGCTTCGTTACATCAGATATTTCGCGAATAACGTAAGAGCCGCTGAGGATAAACCGCCAGGGGCTTACCAAATCGTATTTGAATTCGGGCGTTTCATTATTGGTAAAAACAGCAGACTCCACGCTGTATCCTTCCGGTCCTGAAAAATTGTCCAGCACCGATTGCATGGAATAGGAGATGCGTTCTTTCAATCCATACAAGGTAGGGCTGTGGATGGCCACGCCCACGCGCACATATTCAGCCGGTTTGAAAATCAGGCCGAGTTTCGCATTGATGCCCCAGCCTTTTTGCGTGTAATTTTCTTTCAGCGTGGTATAGGTAAAATCATTATCGTTATCGCCGCTTGCGTCCGTTTCGGTATAGGTGGTGGTGCGTTCATAATTCACGATGGGAATGCCCAGGCTGCCGCCGAGATAGAATTTGTCGTCCATATTGGAGGCAAATCCGATAGACAGTTCGGTAATGCCGCCCCGGGATTCAATTCGGTTCTCCTGCTCCGTTATGCCCACATTTTCTGCCCTGGAGATGATGTTGATATTGCTGCCATCATTCTCTACATCCACCAGGTAAGTGTATAAAGCCATGCGGGTTTTCAGGGAAAGGCTGGGGTCATTGAGCGCATCGTAAATAATATCTTCATCCGGTAAGGAAGGATTGTTGTCTTTTCGCCCTACATAGTAATCGAAAAACTGGTTGGCGAGCGGTTCGGAAAAAGAACTGTTGTCGTTTAATCCTTTATAGTAATAATTCCTGTTGAAATTGGCGGTGCGGTTTACAGCAATGCTGAACGCTTTGCTGTTCCAGCGGCTGTAAGGATCGCCATACCCGATTACAAAGCCGGAAGTGCCCAGGTTGAAACGGTTCAGGCGATCGGCATCGGCATCGGTGCCGCGGAAACTGCCGGAGCTGTTGTTGAGGCTGAAACCAGGGCTCAGCACAATCTCGCTGGTTTTGTACAAACCCAGTCCTGCAGGGTTCACAAATATGGCGCTGATTTCTCCTCCCAGCGAGCCCATGGCGCCGCCGATAGCTTGTTGGCGGGCGCTGCCGGAAGGCGTGTACCAACTCATGCGGATGGCATCTTCAGGAATTTGCGCCATCGTGGGTATGCCGGCCATCATGCCGAAGATCATTATGCAGAGTGTCCTTTTCATAATCGTGCCATTTGTGAGCGGTAATGCGGATAGGGCATTGATAGCCTCGCACAACACAATACAAAATAAAGGAGGAAGCAGAAGTATTCGTTCCTCCTTATGTGAATATTTTCAATATCGATAGCATAGGGAAATTAGTTGCTGCCACGAGAAGGTCTGCTTACGCCACCGCCGCTGCTGCCACCACTGCTACCGCTACTTCCGCCCGAGCGGGAAGAAGAACCGGAACTGGATGGAGGAGGCGTATAGGTACGCGTAGGCCGCTCGCTGCCGGGTGAATAACTGCCGCTTCTGCTGCTATTGCCATTGCTGCCGCTACCCGAAAATATCTTCCGGATGCTGCTGCCCAGCGAATTGTTATTGTTGTCGTACCGCGAGTTGCTGTTGTTGTAACGGGCGCCGTTGCTATACTGGCCTTTGGGGCTGTTGAAGCGCCGCGCTGCATTGGTGTTGTTGTAATTGGTGTTGGTATAACTGCTGAGACTGAAATCGCGCACCTTGCTGTATACAACTGGATTGGTTTTCGGATTCACCACAATGATGCTGCCGTAGTATGGGTTGTACCAGCTGTTCCAGTAGTAGTAATTGTTCCAGTAGGTATTCCAGTAATAAGGGCTGTAGTGATGGTAAGACCAGGTGTTGTAGCGCCAGTCGTACCAGTCGTAATCATCAAAAGCGCTCCAGCGATAGCGGTTGGCTACCCGCATCCGCAACCAGCGGTCGTCGTAGCTGTAATAGTCATTGTTGCGGTAGCTGCCGCGTCCGTCGCGACGTTGATCTATCTGGGCATAGGCCGCGCCTTCGCGTGCCGGCGAATAGTATACATCGTCCGGTGTCTGACCGGTACGGTAAGCCGATACACAACCGCTGAACGCAGCTATGGCAATTATTGCGGGAAGTACAGTTCGAAGCGTCATAATAGTAGCTTTAAAATGAAAAAAGCCGTTTCCGCCCGGAAGCCGTACTGCCAAAGCCGTAACGCATAAATTTCCTGCAAATCACCACAATACGCGCCCGTTACTTTATTTTTGCGACTTCCTGAATGTAAGTTACAAATTAAAGACAAGCGGAGTGCGGAAAATATTGCATGGGTAATGTTAAAGTTCTGGAAGTAAACAAGTTGAATAGCCCGGACTTGCGGATGCCGGACTTAAAAAGATATATATGAGCAAAGAGATTACCAGCAGGAGTACCGATTATGCGCAATGGTACAATGATCTTATTCTGAAAGGCGGACTGGCCGATTATTCGGCTGTAAGGGGATGTATGGTAATAAAACCTTACGGATTTGCCCTCTGGGAAAATATGCGCGATGCGCTGGACCGCATGTTCAAAGACACCGGTCATGTGAACGCCTATTTCCCGCTCTTTGTACCGAAAAGTTTGTTTGAAGCGGAAGAAAAAAATGCAGAAGGTTTTGCCAAGGAATGCGCCGTGGTTACGCATTATCGCCTCAAAAACGACCCTTCGCGTAAGGGCGCGCTGATGGTAGACCCCGAAGCAAAACTGGAAGAAGAACTGGTGGTGCGTCCTACCAGTGAAGCCATCATCTGGAATACCTATAAAGGCTGGATACAATCGTACCGCGACCTGCCCATCCTGATCAACCAGTGGGCGAACGTGGTGCGCTGGGAAATGCGTACGCGGCTGTTTTTGCGCACCGCAGAATTCCTCTGGCAGGAAGGACATACCGCGCATGCCACCCGCGAAGAAGCGCTGGAAGAAACAAAGAAGATGCTGGACGTATATGCCGACTTTGCAGAAAACTGGATGGCATTGCCCGTGATCAAGGGCGTAAAAACCGAAAGCGAACGCTTTGCCGGCGCAGTGGAAACCTATTGCATTGAAGCCATGATGCAGGATGGCAAGGCGCTGCAGGCAGGCACTTCGCATTTCCTGGGACAGAATTTTGCCAGGGCATTTGATGTAAAATTCTCCGATAAAGACAATAAACTTGAATATGTATGGGCCACCAGCTGGGGTGTAAGTACCCGGTTGATCGGGGCGCTGGTAATGGCGCACAGTGATGATGACGGATTGGTTTTGCCGCCGCGCATTGCTCCCTGGCAGGTAGTGATTGTGCCTATATATAAAGGCGAAGAACAAAAAGCGAAAATTGACGTTAAAGCGAAAGAACTGGCCAATGAACTGCGTGCTGCCGGCGTTCGGGTAAAATACGATGATAACGACAATGCACGACCGGGATGGAAATTTGCCGAATATGAAATGAAAGGCGTACCGGTTCGCATAGCCATTGGCGCCCGCGACCTGGAAAACAATACGGTTGAACTGGCCCGCCGCGACACGCGCGAAAAAGTAAGCATATCAGCCGATGGTTTGACAGAAAGAATTGTATTATTGCTGGAGCAAATTCAGCAATCGATTTATAACAAGGCTTTGGCATTCCGTGATGCGCATATAACAAAGGTGAACAGCTGGGAGGAATTCAAACAGGTGCTGAACGATAAGGGCGGATTTATATCGGCATTCTGGGACGGTACCCCGGAAACCGAGGCCGCTATCAAGGAAGAAACTAAAGCCACCATCCGTTGTATACCGCTCGATAACGTGCAGGAAGCAGGGAAATGCGTGTACAGCGGTAAGCCGGCCACCCAGCGGGTGCTGTTTGCCCAGGCCTATTAAGCGAATTTTTTTTCAAAAAAATATCAGAAAGGGAGTAGCGCAGCGTTGTAATCAGGCTGTCCGGCTCCCTTTATTTTTATCATTCGCAACCAATTTATCATTCGCAACCAAAACCCAGCAACATGGAACAAAATACCACACAATCTTTATTCGGATTAAAAGTCGACTACGAATCGGGCAGTTTCTTCCGGGAAGCTACCAAATGGGCACGGTTTATCGCCATCGTCTATTTTGTGCTCTTCGTATTAGCGGTTTCCCTGATCATATTTGCCGGAGAATTCGCATCAGGTGTCTTTGAACAACTGGTTGATCAGGGCGTACTACCGGTTTCTGTTGCAGAATTCAAAGCGGGATTATATACCATTGTGTTTGTGGGTGGATTGATTGGCCTTACAATGCTGGCCCTGTTATACCGTTTTGCCAGTCTCACACGACAGGGGCTTGAAACCAACCGCCAGGCCAGTTTTAATGATGGATTGAAAAGCCTGAAATACTTTTTCATTATTAGCGGTGTACTCACGGTGCTGGGCATCGTAATATCCTTTATAGGTACTGTTGCCGCATTCTTCATTTAAAAAATCATCCGCTTTTTTGACGTCAAAATTTTACATCCATGGAATATAACAATCCTTTAGAAAAAACTTATGAACTCGAAATAGACACCCAGGCCCGCGAACATTTGAAACCCATTACTACCTGGGCGCGCATTATTGCATTGATAGGATTTATCAATGTAGGGCTTTCCGTGCTACGGTTTTTTATGCAGGGACCGAATTCCGGGCCGGGTATATTTGCAGGCCTGTTTGGCACCTTTATTATAAGCGGGGCCATCATGGTAGTGCTTTATATTTTCCTGTTGCGGTTTGCCAACAGCACAGCAGCCGGTGTGAATACGGAGAACCAGGATGAATTCAACTATGGCATAAGCAACCTGAAATTGTATTTCAAGACTATTGGCATCTTACTGATCATCGGTATTTCATTGGTGGCATTGATGATCGTGTTTGGTATCCTGGGCGCGCTCATGCGTGGCTGAGGCGGCGCAATAAAAATATGTACCATATCAATAGCAGGTTTCAAAGTATAAATGCTTTGGGGCCTGCTATTCGTTTTACAGGAACTCCTAATTAGTAGAATAGTAATTGTAGTCCTTTAGCAGCGTTTGCAGGAACTCGAGCGCATCCTGGTCGCTTTCCAGGTGCAATTTTGATTTGATGCGCTCGGCAATGCGAAAAGAGAGTTCATAATCATTTTTGCGCTTTATGGAATCGATGATGCTCTTGAGCGTGTTGATGTCCTTATCGCTGAGCTGCATTACCTGCGGATAACGTGGCTGGTAATCCGCTTCCAATTCGGTAAACACTGTGTCTTCCCAGGAAGTGTGGTTCTTCAGGTCAATCAAAATGGTGCCTGCCACCAGGTCGCCAATGCGTTGCGATTTTGGGGTGAAGATCACCGATACCAGCCCGGCAAAAGCCAGCGGCACGATCCAGAAAGTTTCCAGCGTAATTTGTCCGTTTACGATCAGTAGAATATAAATTACCGGGAAATCCAGCACACGGAAGAGCCAGCGGATCAGGTACTGGCTGCGTGAGGGTTCTCCGCCCTGCAAGGTCATTACCTTGATGCCCATCAGCAGTTTGCCTATGCTTTGACCGTTCATACTCAGTTCACATACCAGGTGGTAACACGCATAGGGAAGCAGGAAAAGCACAATGGCCCAGGGTTCATCGCCCCAACCCCGGCCCAGCAGTTCATTCAGCAACATGGGCGCAAACCACAGATACAGTACCTGCAATATGAAATCGATCAGCCAGGCAAAAAAGCGCTTGTGAAAAGGGCTGATAGCAAATTCCACCTCAATATTGAAGCCTGTATCTAATTTAACAATCAACATAAACTACCGTTAGCAGAAACAGCATCACCTTACTGCGGTCCAAAAGCGTTATTACGGCTAAAAAAGAACACGCCACCCAAAATCTCAAAATCCACAATTCCGTTATAACGTTCGAAATATAACCATTATATTTATTGATCGGAAATTTTAACTAAAGGTACGCTTCGTGGTTTGAATAAAAGCATGCCCGGTTGCGCATTGTTGCATGCTTATTCAAGTTATTCGCATTCGCTATTAGCGGCAAAAAATGAAATCCAGTGAGAGAAGGATTATTTATTAAGAAGAATATAGATAAGTGGAGGAATTACCAGTATAACCAGGCTTCAGACCCGGATGAAATGGCAGAGCAGTTTACTGAACTGGTGAATGACCTGGGTTACAGCAAGACTTTCTATCCGCATAGCAAGGTTACCCAATACCTCAACGGTCTCGCTTCGCGCATCTACCTCGACATTTATAAAAACAAGCGGGAAGAATCCGGCAGGATCTGGCGGTTCTGGAAAACGGATTTGCCCCTTACTGTAAGAAAATATCACCGCACCATCCTGGTAGCCTTTCTCATGTTCACCGGCTTTGCCATCATGGCTGCATTCAGTGCTGCCAACGATGAAACGTTTGTGCGGGGCGTGCTGTCGGACAGTTACGTAAACATGACCGAACAGAATATCGCCAACGGCGATCCGTTCGGGGTGTACAAGAGCGACAGCGAATGGAACATGTTCCTGATGATTGCCTTCAACAACATTTTCGTGTCGTTTCGTGTTTTTGTATTTGGTTTCCTGCTGGGCGTTGGTACGATCCGTGAAATGTTTCTGAACGGGGTAATGATAGGCGCATTCCAGTACTATTTTTTTGCAAAAGGGCTTGGATGGGAATCGGTGCTGGTAATCTGGATTCATGGCACGCTGGAAATATCTTCTATCATACTGGCCGGTGCAGCCGGGCTGATAGTGGGCAACAGCATTTTGTTTCCCGGTACACATAAACGTCTGCATTCACTGATGCGTGGCGGCAAAGACGGGTTGAAACTGATGGTGGCCATTGTGCCCATATTGCTGGTGGCAGCTTTCCTGGAAGGCTTTGTTACCCGCTATTCCACCATGCCACGCTGGCTCAGTATTTCCATTCTGGCATCCTCTTTTATCTTTATAGTGTGGTACTTTGTGATCTATCCGATTCGTGTAGCGCAAAAGCACAATAAAATGGCGGCAACAGCAAACTGACCATCGGCCTTCATGCGAACTTGTTTCCCATATCAGATCATACATGCGCTCCGCAGGAGCTGCTATCTGCTGCTGATCATTTTGTTGCCGGCCACCGGCGCCGGTCAGGAAGGGGAGCCGCCCATCGAAATAGTGGATGAGCCGGCAGAACAATTTGAACAACTGGACCCCGGCTTTCGCCCCAAACTGTTTAAACCCTATCAGGATGAATTGCGCCAGGTGCCCGATACTACGGTGAACCGGCTGCAGCAGGACCCGGCCTTTTCCTATGCCAATGACGAAGATTACTGGAAAAAGCGAAAACAGAAGGCCCGGGAAGAAGAGAACACTGTTTTCGGGGGTATTGTGGAAGCGCTGGAAAGCGCTGTAGGTCGTGTGATCATTTACACCATACTGGTGGGAATTTTTGTGTATATCCTTTACCGCATCGTTGTGGTGAACCAATTATTCCGGTTGCCCGGCCACAGCAAAAAAAGGGGGCAGGCCGGGGCGCATGACGATATGGACGAACTGTCCGGCGAAGGAAATATCGATGACAAGATCAGGAAAGCTGCTGCAGAAAAGGATTATCGCACCGCTGTACGGTTTATGTACCTGAAAGGGTTGCGTTTGCTGAGCGATAAAGGATGGCTCCGCCTGCATGCACAGGCTACCAACCACGATTATGTACACCAGGTGAGCAAATACCCGGTTGGGCCTGCGTTCAGATTTCTGACAGACGTATACGACTATGTATGGTATGGAGAATTTGCCGTAACAGAAACGCAATTTGAGCGGTTGCAATCCGATTTTCAACGATTCTATCAGTCACTGAAGTATTGAAAAAAACACGCGCATACTATATTTCCTGGGCAATAGCCCTGCTGCTGACTTTGACCGGTTGCGCCGGCAAACGGTTCAATGAGCGCATCAGTTTCTGGCGCAACGACCGGATTCCTTACGGCGCCTGGTATGCGTACAATCAGCTGAACTATATTTTCCCTGATGCCGTTATTCACGTTAACAAAACGGCGCCTGATGAACTGGCCGGCAATGTATATGCACAGCAGGAATTTGGTTATGGCAATGGTGTTGCCAAAGATATTCTGACGAGAAAAACGCTGTACCTGGTGATTACCGATCACCTCAACCCGAAAAAGGAGGAACTGGAGGCATTGCTTGACCTGGTGAGGCATGGACATCATGTTTTTCTTGCTGCGGTAAATATTGGCGGCGGATTGCTCGATACCTTGCACCTGAACACCGAATACCGGATATTAGGTATACCTGAAGACTCGCTAACGATAAGGGTGTTTCAGCCGCTGAGCCACGAACAAAAAGAATATTCCTATCCGGGATTGGCCCTGGACAATCGTTTTATGCGCATCGACTCTTCCATTACCACCGTACTGGGTACAGACGATCTGGGCTACGCCAATTTCGTTAAAATGGAATATGAAGGGGGCGGAGCACTTTACCTGCACCTGGCGCCCATTGCGTTCACCAACTTTTTTTTACTGCATAAAAACAATAAATCCTATTACGATAACGTGTTGTCGTATGTGCCGCGTGATATTGAATTTGTGCTGTGGGACGATTATTATCGTTATTATGCAAAAGGTGATAGCGGCGACGGTTCCGCTAAAGGTTTTCATGCGCTGGGGTGGATAGCCAGTCAACCCCATTTGAACATAGCGCTCTGGCTGCTGGTCCTGCTGCTCCTGTTGATTTACCTGTTTGAATCGAAGCGGAAGCAACGCATCATACCGGTAATAAAGCCTTTGAAAAATGCTTCGCTGGATTTTGTAAAAACGGTTGGACGACTGTACTATCAGCGCAGGGACAACAGAAACCTGGCGCAGAAAATGACCGCGCATTTCATGGACCATGTGCGCAGCAGGTACAATATCCGTACGTCACAAATAGATGAAACATTTGAAAAGCGGCTGGCCTGGAAAACGGGGTTTGATCCGGCCGCCATTAAAGCACTTTTGTACTATATTCAATCCGTGCAGCACCGGCCGAAAGTGAGTGATGAGGAATTGCTGGAACTGAACAGCCGGCTGGAAGAATTTTATGAGCGTGAAGGATGGAGGCGGGATTGAAGCAGAAAGCATCAAAAGATACATCAGTAAAAACAACATAATGCAAGACAGTTTTTTCGAATTACGCACTGACCTGGGCCAACTGCGGCAGTCCGTGGAAGACCTGAAGCAGGAGATCGGAAAAGTGATTGTAGGGCAGGAGCAAATGGTGGAACTGTTACTCGCCGCCATCCTGGCCGACGGGCATGTTTTGATTGAAGGGGTTCCCGGCGTTGCCAAAACGCTTACCGCCAAATTGCTGAGCAAATGCATTTCGGTAGGGTTCTCGCGCATCCAGTTTACTCCTGACCTTATGCCCAGTGATGTAATCGGTACATCGATTTATAATCCGAAAGAAACGGCTTTCCAGTTCAATAAAGGTCCCATCTTCAGCAATATTGTGCTGATCGATGAGATCAACCGTGCGCCGGCCAAAACGCAGGCAGCCCTGTTTGAAGTAATGGAAGAAAGGCAGGTAACGGTAGACGGCCATACCTACCAGCTGAGTGCGCCTTTTATGGTGGTGGCCACGCAGAACCCCATTGAACAGGAGGGCACCTATCATTTGCCGGAAGCCCAGCTTGACCGCTTTTTGTTCAAGATCATCGTGAACTATCCAACAGCCGAGCAGGAATACCAGATAGTGGCCAATCACCATCAGTCGAGGGCGGGCAACATGTTGCACGATGTGACGCCGGTGCTCACGGCCACGCGCATTGAAGAATTGCGCAAACAGGTGCGTGATGTACATTTAGAAAACAAACTGATCCAGTTCATTACTGCCATTGTTTCCCATACACGCAACCATAAATCCATTTACCTCGGCGCTTCGCCGCGTGCCAGCATTGGCATATTGAACGGCGCCAAAGCACTGGCCGCCATGCGTGGCCGCGATTTCGTAACGCCTGAAGACATCGTGTACATTGCGCCGGCCGTATTGCGCCACCGCCTGGTGCTGACGCCGGAAAAGGAAATGGAAGGAGCGTCAACCGATGAAGTAGTAACACAAATTGTGCAAAGTATTGAAGTGCCCCGGTAGCGCAGCCGTCAACGCCCATGTCACTGTATAAAAAACTGATACAGCCATTATACCTCAGCAAAAGATTTTACTGGTCTTTTGTGGCGGTGATCGTATTGTTCATATTGAGCTATTTCATGGAATGGTTGTACCCGGTGGCTTTGATTGCACTGGCGTTTTTCTGGGTGTGCTTTCTCCTCGACTACGCCATTTTGTTTTTGAAAAAAGACGGCATTGTGGTGGAGCGTGAACTGGCTGACCGGTTCAGCAACGGCGATAACAACAAAGTGCTGCTGCATATTCAGAACAGGTATGGTTTTCGTGTATCGCTGCAGATTATTGATGAGATACCGGTACAATTTCAGAAAAGAGACTTTCTGCTGACTACCCTTGTACAGGGCGGTGAACAAAAGAAAATTACCTATTACCTGCGCCCGGTAGAAAGGGGCGAATATTTTTTTCACGATGTGAACGTGTATGTCAAGAGTCCGCTGCAACTGGCCATACGGCGGTTTTGGGCGGGTAAGCACCAGATGGTAAAGGTGTTGCCTTCCTATCTTGCCCTGCGCCAGTTTGAACTGCTTGCCTATAGCAACAATCTTGCAGAAGCCGGTAGTCGCAAGATCCGCAAGATCGGGCACAGCCTTGAGTTTGAGCAGATCAAGGAGTATGTAACGGGCGACGATATACGAAGCATCAACTGGAAAGCCACGGCCCGCCGGGGCGGCGAACTGATGGTGAACAAGTTTACGGATGAAAGAAGTCAGCAGGTCTATTGCATCATCGACAAAGGGCGTGCAATGAAAATGCCTTTTGAGGGCATGACTTTGCTCGACTATGCCATCAATGCTACGCTGGTGTTGTCGAAAGTGGCGCTCATCCGCCAGGACCGTGCAGGACTGATCACCTTTGCAGAAGATATTGGTCATTTTCTGCCCGCCGACCGCAAAGCCGCACAGATGGGCAATATCCTCGAAACCCTGTACAACCAGCAAACGAAATTCCTGGAACCGGATTTTGAAAAATTGTATGCGCTTGTTCGCACGCGCATTACCCAACGCAGCCTGATTGTATTATTCACCAATTTTGAAACGGTGTCGGGGCTGCAGCGGCAATTGCCTTACATACGTAGCATTGCGCGCAATCACCTGGTGTTGGTGGTGTTTTTTGAAAATACCGAATTGCGGCAGCTTACATCCAACCGTGCTGAAGATATCGAGCAGTTATACATCAAAACCATTGCAGAAAAATACATGTACGAAAAACGGCTGATTGTAAAAGAACTGCAACAGCACGGGATATTTACCATTCTTACTGCTCCGCGGAACCTGACTATTGATACTGTGAATAAGTATTTGGAGTTGAAGGCGAGGCAGGCTATATGATGTAGTAGCAGATTTTTATCCCCCACTGGCGGGGGCGCCGGCACGAACCTGCCTCAGCAACAATATTGCCACGATCTTACGCATCAACCTGCTTCATAGACGGGGATGGTCAGCTCCACCTCTTCCCCGCACGTGCTCAACTCAATTTTCCTTTCACATATTCTCCAACCTCCTCTATACTCATCGCATCCTTCAACTCAAACTCCCCAATACGCGTCCTGCACAAACTCCCCAGATAAGCCCCACATCCCAGCTTCTTCCCAAAATCATGCGCCAGGCTGCGTATATACGTGCCCGTTGAACATACCACGCGAAAATGTACCACCGGCAACGCAATTGCAGTGATTTCAAATTCACTGATCGTGATCTTACGGGGTTCCAGTTCAATCGTTTCCCCCCTGCGTGCCAGTTCATACACCCGCTTACCGTCTTTTTTAATGGCCGAATGCATGGGGGGCACCTGTAGTTGTTCTCCCGTAAAAGCACGGGCCGTTGCATACAACAGTTCCGGTGTAACGTGACTATAGTCGGCAAAGTTTTCCGGTTCACTCTCGAGGTCATAGGTAGGCGTAGTGGCGCCGAGTACAAAAGTGCCGGTGTATTCTTTTTCGCGCGCCATGTAATCGTTGATGCGCTTGGTATACTTGCCTGTGCAAAGGATCAGAAGACCGGTGGCCAGCGGGTCGAGTGTGCCGGCGTGTCCTACTTTTTTTATACGGACCAGGCTGCGGACCTTGCGCACCACGTCAAAAGATGTCCATTCCAGCGGCTTGTTGATCAGCAATACCTGTCCTTCTTCAAAAATGTTTTTCGGTTTGTTTTCCACACGGCGAAGGTAATGGAGAGAGGAGGAAATATGCAAATGAAAAGCGTGTGAGGGGTGGATGGGGGTGGTCACCAACTGCCTCCCTTACCCATCAAAACGGATAGTTTATCCCCAGCTGAAACTGCCCATTTGTAAGCCTGAAATCATAAAACCATCCATTGTTGATATGTGAATACGCAGGGTCTTTCACCCGGTAAGCCCAATCAAGACGGATCATGAAGAAATCAAAATCAAAACGCAAACTCGTGCCCGCTCCAATAGCAAGGTCTGTTAATAAACGATCAAGGTGGAAAGATGCTTCCGGAATCGGTTTATTGGTGCCTTTCTCAAATTCTTTTCTCCAGATATTTCCCATATCTACAAACAACGCACTGTTTACTTTTATACCGGCCACGGTAGTAATGGGAAAACGGTATTCCGCATTTAACTCCAACTGAATATTCCCGAAACGTTCCGCTTTGGCAGTATCGTACAAAATAGCAGAACCGGGACCCAGACGCCGGATGGGCCATGCGCGCATACTGTAAGGGCCACCGCCAAAAAACGCTTTGAAAAAAGGAAGGTTGTGTTCATCCACAATATCGATCTTGTTGCCATTGCCAAGCGTATCTCTTTTACCAAACACATAGGCAAATCCGGCAAAGCCACGAAATGCCCAGGTACTTTTCTTGTTGTGGATATAATACTTGAACTCTCCGTCAAGCTTTACAAAGCGGTGCAGATCGCCCAGGTCAAGCTCTTTGATCATACCGAGGGTTAGGCCGCTCCATTCCAGGCGGCCGCGTCCCAATACAAACTTGTTACCCACTTCCTTGCCCGCCGTCACATTCCAGATACGGCTGATGATCAAACCATCGTTAAACGCAAACTGGTACGATGGAATTCTTTTCTCCAGCCTGTCGAGGCTGTCTGTTTTGTATACTGTAGTATACTCGATATTTATGGGAATGCTTTGAATGGTCCAGGTCCAGCCCCTGCGGGTATCAGGTTGCACCCGCCGGCGGGGACGCAGGCTCCATTCATAACCCCAACTGGCGTTTACGGAGCGTACCCGGAAAAAATCGAGCCTGTCGGTATAAGCGCCATTCAGGTTGACAATAGTTTTCCGCCCGATTGCCCGCGACATGGGTATCCAGGGCGTGAGGTCCACGCGGGCTACAAAGCGGGGAATATTAATGATATGGGCGAGGCTCGCCTGCAGTGTTTGAATGAAATTGGATCCTAACTCAATACCAAATCGTGCATTGGTGCTGGTTTGTATGGCTTCGCGAAAGGCATTGCGGTTGTTCAGCCGGAAGTTGAGACCCAGACCAAAGAGCTGTCCTGTGGTAAGAAAATCGCTCACGTTGCGACTGGCTTCCACGTCAACATTGGCGCTGTACTTTTTCTCCGGGTACAGTTTGAGGATGGCATCTACCAGTGGCACACTGTCGTACCGTTCTTCCAATGAAAGGTCAACGCTTTGCCAGGCAGTGAGCAGGTTGAATGTATTGATGGTGCGGAAATAGTTATCCTCTCGGTACAATCTGCCTGGCCGCAGCGAGATGTTCCGGGCAATAAAGGGCAGCTTGAACCGGTTGGTACTATAAACAAATTTATAAGCGCCTACTGTGGCGGTATCTTTTTCAATACCCTTCTCTTCCAGCACAAAAACGTCAGGATATACGGTAACGTTACCTACATAAAACTGCTGGATGCGGGTGCTGTCCTGCACCGGCCGTTGTTTGAAAACCACGTTGATGGTGGGATTTTCGCGTTTGCGGCGCAGTGAATCCAGCAGGCGTATCTGTTCAAACGGGTCCAGCGTAGGGTCTATCAGAGCGGCCACTACTGTATCGCGTTCTGCATACAAATCTTCCCGCGACAATTTATAGTAACCGTTGTTGCGGAAGAGGCTGAGCAACCGGTCAATTTCTGCAGAAACGGCTTGCAATGAAAAAGGGTCGTTCTTTTTCAGTAAGGATTCGTGCCGGTAAGTCATGGCCAGTTCCTGCAGGGCAGGCGTGGTGAGTTCATATCCTACGGAATCAAGGCGCATCAGTTTGCCCGGCCCCACGGTAAAGTTTACAAATACGCGGTACTGGCCTTTTTGCTCCAGTTCCTTCCGGCGGGCGGTGCTGTAGTGATTGGTATCGGCTTCCCACTTGATTTCGGGATTGAAATAGCCCTGCGAATTGAGCAGGGCGCGCATGAACCCCACCGATCGGTCGGCATTGAGCGTGTCAAATACAGGCGGATTGATAATTTTTTTTACGATGCCGGCATAGGAAATTACACGCGTCTTTAAACTATCGTCCAACTGGTTTTGCAAGCGTTCGGTAAGTAGCCTTTTTTCAGAAACCGGTATATCGCCGGTTATCTGGATATTGGTTTTGAAAACGAAAGGTTGATTGACCGGTGCATTTTTGGGAACAACGCAGGATTGCATTAGCAGCAGGCCGAGCAGACCAAAACATATCCATCGGGGAATGGTAAATAAGCTAAATTGCCGGTCCAATAACTTCATGAGCTTAATCTAATGCAATGTTGGTTAAATCGCAGGTCAAATATATTCAAAGTTTAAGCCAGAAAAAATTGCGTGATGAAGAAGGGGTGTTTGTAGCAGAAGGTCCGAAAATAATTAACGAATTATTGCAGGCCGGCAACGTTACCGTGAAGCAGCTTTATGCGGTGGAAGCATGGGTGGCGCAGCACCGTGATGCCGGCCCATGGCCGGTAGTGCCGGTAACCCCATCCGAGTTGGAACGTATCTCCTTTCTGCAAACCCCCAACCAGGTGCTGGGTATTTTTACGAAACCTGTATTTACCGGCAATAACAGCGCGCATGGTAAACTTTCGCTGCTGTTGCACAATATCCAGGACCCGGGCAATATGGGCACCATTGTTCGTTGCGCCGACTGGTTTGGCGTGCAGCAGATCATGTGCAGCGCCGATTGTGTGGACGTATTCAATCCCAAAGTGGTACAATCTTCCATGGGCAGCATCGCCCGCGTGCAGGTGAGGTATGAAGACCTGCATGCTTTCATACAACAACACCGTCATATTCCGGTATATGCCGCCACGCTCGATGGCCAACCGGTATATGGTCTGTCGCTTCCCGAGAAAGCATTTTTACTGATCGGTAATGAATCGAAAGGTATCGCACCGGACTTGTTGCAACTGGCCGCACACCGCGTTACCATTCCCCGCATAGGCAATGCCGAATCGCTCAATGCAGCGGTAGCCACCGGTATATTGTTGGCAGAAATGGCAGGCAGGTTGCAACGCTGATGAACTTTCACTACCGGAACTGAATGGCTTTTACCGGCTGTACGCGTTTAACGATAAACGTAGGAATGAGCAGTATCAGGAAGCATACCATAAAGGTGCCGATATTCACAGCTAATATCTGCCACCAAACGATGTCTACTGCCGCCTGCGAAATATAATAAGCGTCTTCAGGTAATTTGATAAAGCCGTATTTTTCCTGCAGCCACAGGATGAGAAAACCGAGCAGGTTGCCAAACAACAAGCCGGTGCCGGTAATAATGGCCCCGTGAAACCAGAATATTTTCTGCACGGTACCGTTGCGTGCGCCCAAGGCTTTCAGTATGCCCACCATGCGCGTTCTTTCCAGGACCAGTATCAGCAGGCAGGTGATGAGGTTGAGTACGGCAATGGCCACCATAATGCCCAGTACAATAAAAAGGGTTTTGTCCTGCAGCGCCAGCCAGTCGAATATATTCGGAAATATAGCTTTGATAGAATTGCTTTGCAAACCCTGCGGCAGATAAGGAACAATGTCTTCACTCACCGTTTCCATCTGTCGGTAATCGTGCAGCAGCATTTCATAGCCACCGATCTGTTCCTGGTCCCAGTTGTTGAGTCGCTGCACCAGTTTAAGATCGCCGATGGCAATGAGTTTATCATACTCTTCAATACCGGTTTTGAAAATGCCTGCCACGGTGAGCTTGCGCGGACGGGGAGGGGCGCCGGGCTGGATAAAATAAATGAGCACCTGGTCATTCACTTTCAGTTTCAGTTGCGCAGCAGTGTGGGCAGACAAATTGATTTCGCTGCTGTAACCACTGTCGGTGAAACTGATCCAGCGTCCTTCCACGAGAAAGGAATTGATGCTGTTGAAATCATACTGCGGTTCTATTCCCTTGAAGAGTACACCTTCTATGGTTTCGGAAGTTTTGAGAATGGCGTTTTTGGTGGCGAATGCCTGTACATGGCGGATGGCCGGATTGATGGCAGGCAATTGCATCACGGAATCGTTGCGCAATACAGGCATTTCTTCCGCAATGGCCACTCGCGCCGATTCAAAACTCTGCACGCGGATATGTCCCCAGAAACTGAATACTTTCTGGCTCACCGTTTTCTGAAAACCACTGGTAAAGGCAAGGGTAAGGATCATCACCATTACGCTGATAACGGTGGCGCCAACAGACAGCCGTATGATGAATCGTGAGAACGATCGCTGCTGGTTGAAAGCAATGCGGCGTGCAATAAATGCGGCTATATCCAACTAAAATCGTTTTTAGTGCGTCAAAAGTAGAGAAAAATGTCAGAGCATGGTGCTGAGGGTAAAAACCATATGAATTAGTAACTTACGTGCTCTATGAAAAAATACTCATTCATCGCCTTACTGTTTTTCTCATGGCCACTGATGGCTCAGATACAGGATGCGGTTTACAGGAACAATGTGCAAACGGTGCAATTGCATCCTTACGGCAATCAGCTGGCCTACCCGGTGATCAGGCTGGGCAGCAATGACCGGCTGGAGCTGCACTTCGATGATCTCGATGGCAATGTGAAAAATTATTATTACACGTTTCAATTGTGCAATGCCGACTGGACACCCAGCCTGCTCGGCCCGTTCGACTATATCAGCGGTTTTACACAGCAGCGCATTACCACCTATCGTACTTCTTCTGTTGCATTTACCCGTTATACCCATTACCAGGCTACCCTGCCCGACAGGAACTGTGCTCCTTCACGCTCCGGGAATTATATACTGAAGGTTTACCTGAACGGCGATACCTCCCAACTGGTATTTACGCGGCGTATGCTGGTGCTGGATGAACGCGCGTCCATTGCTGCCCAGATACAACAACCTTTTACGGGAGGCATATTTCGTACGCATCAGAAGGTGCAGTTTCGTGTAAACCTTCCTGAACAGCTGAATGTGGTCAACCACATGCAACAGATCAAGGTGGTGATACTGCAAAACTTTCGCTGGGACAATGCGGCCACCGATCTTCGTCCAAGCTTCTTCTCCCGCACCCGGTTGGAATACAATACCGAAACCGATGCGGTATTTCCTGCAGGAAAAGAATGGCGCTGGCTAAACCTGCGCAGTTTTCGTTTCCAGAGCGATCGGGTGGAACGCGCGAATTATGGAAAAAACAAGACGGAGATTTTCGTGAAGCCCGATATTGAAAGAGGCACGCAACGGTTTGTTTTGTACCAGGACGCCAACGGGCGCTTCAGCATTGAAACTACCGAAAGCATCAATCCTTTGTGGCAAACAGACTATGCAACAGTACATTTTGCTTATGTGCCACCGGATGAAGTGCCCTTTGCCAACCAGGACCTGTTTTTGTTTGGCCAGCTTACCAACTACAACCTGGACGATTCTGCCAAAATGGTATTTAACGAAGAACGCAAGCGGTATGAAAAAACCTTGTTGCTGAAGAATGGGTATTACGACTATTGTTACGTAACCGTCAACAAAGAAGATAAAGACCGCAAGGCCTCATTTGAATTTACCGAAGGCAATTCATGGGAAACTGAAAATGTCTATACCATACTGGTCTATTATCGTCCGTTGGCCGGACGTTCCGATGAGCTCATTGGCCTGGCGCAGGTAAGTTCGCTCACCGGCAGGCAGGGCATTCAATAGCCGAAGTTATTTATCGTGCCCATCAGATCACTTCTATCCAGGTATGGTCTGCCAGCAATTTTACAGCAGCCACAAACCGTTTGTACGGACCGCTGCCGCCGCCCCATTCTTTGGGACTTACCAATGAGAGGAGATGGGAGCCGTCGTTCTTTTCGTATAGATAATAGGTTTGGCCGATTACGGGGGAGAAATTGAGTTTGGCATCGTAAATGAGCATGGACAATTCCTTGCGCTTCTGTATTTCCTGCGCCTGCAGGGCCAGCAATTCAATCTGCTTCCTGATTTGTTCCAGTTGCATGTTGGTTTGTTCTTCCATGGCCGTTAATGCCTTGTGCCGGATAACGCCTTCTTCCGTAGGTTTGATGAGGGCGCCTGCCACCGAAGCAGAGTAGGGCAGTACATTGAGTTGTTTGTGATAATACTCTATGTTAGTCCATGCGCGCTGATCGGGCGTAACGCCTTTCTGGATAATTTTCATGTAGCCGTTCGGCATCAGTTCGTTTCTTACGTGCAGCACGGGTTTGTTATCGCGGAAGAACTGCGTTTCGAATGTAATGCCATCGATAAAACTGGCCTGTATGCTGTCGGCTATTTCAGGATTTTCGAACGGATGTACTTGTCCATCGGGAACAACACTATAGGATGAAGTAAACGCCTGGTTTTCGAGGGTTACCCAGTTCATGCTGATGTTGAGCACCCGTTCGTTCTCCACTGCTTCCATTTTGTAAATGCCCGATTTGGGCCGCTCGCCAAATTCATATGTACCTTTTTCGGGGAACAACTGCCAACTGGCAAGGAAGTTATAAGCTTGTATCATATGTGTTGTTGCGTTCAGACGGTGTTGGTAATTCGGCCAATGTGGTTGCCTTCCGGGGGCAAATTTCCAAAAATTCCTGTTCATAATTCTATCCCCTAAACCTCTCCATCCCCCGCTGGCGGGGGCGCCGGCACGCTATTACCCCAGCAACAATATTGCATGGAGGGGGTGGTCGAAAGCAAAGTACCCCTCCACACTACACAAAAAAAACCTGCAAGGCCTTCCTTACAGGTTCAATCTATTTTTGCTTGTTACTTCAATCCACTCTTACAACTGATCAAACACCACCAGCAATGCATATGCTACAGCAATCAACCACAAAGGCCACAGGAAGAATACCAGCAGTGAAAGAATTAGCGAAATCCAGAATTTTACATTCAACTCACCTTCTTTCAGCAATACAGCCAGCGGTGGCAGGAGGATGGCCAGGATCACCAGCAGGATCAGTTCCACATCACTGTCTGCGAGCGCATTATTTTTCTTTTTAACCCGATATTCTTTCCACACTTTTTTGGCTTCTTTCAAACGTGCTTTCTTTTCGCGACGGCTGAGACCTTTGAATTCTTTCAACGCAGCATCAACAGCCTCCTGGTCAGCAGTGGCGGGTTGGGCAGTGGCAGCAGGCGCTGGTTCTGAAAATGCCGCTGCGCTTACCGGCGCAAGGATAGTGGATAAAATCATCAATGAAAAAACCAAACGGGTAATCATCTTTTTCATACTTTCTGATTTTTTACTGTTTTAAGGATCAAACCGGTGCTATGGAACAGGATCAATACGAGGCTATAGCATCTGTTTGCTTTCGAATTGCGGCTCCAAATTATTCAAAAAGCCTTTTACCGGCACTATGAAACTTATCCACGTATGTTGAAATCCACGCGTGACAACAAAAAAGGTTTTCAACCGGCGTGGTGGCCGGTTGGACCAAAGCTTGCCCATCCCTACTTCTACAACCCGCTACACCGGCTTTGTCTTACCGGATGCCATTGGAAGACCGAAAATGTTGAATTACCCGAACAACGCTACACCGGTGATGGCCCCGCCGGATGCCCGTTACGTCCGGATGTTTTGATGATCTGCAGCACGCGTCGGCGCACATCGTCCTGCAATCCCTGTATTTCGCGTTCAAATATGCCGATCAGTTCCTGCAGTTCTTCCGAACTGGCGCCTTTCAGGTTGCGCAGTCTTCTTCTCACGGTACCCGCTGCATCGGTGATCATTTGCCTTGTTTCACTGCCGGGCGCCGGGGCCAGCAATACGCCAATCAATACACCGGCTGCCAATCCGGTCATGGTTCCAATGATAACATTTTGCGCACTCATGGTGTAAGTTTTAATTTAATAAAAACAGGTCAATGCTTACCTTTAACTATTATGCGCTACAGAAAGGCCTGCGAAGGAGTGATACGGTGAAGGATACGCGAAGGGGGCAAAGGCCCAGACTTACCACTACAAATCTACAGCAATTGGGCATGGAAGCGAAGAATAATGTTTACACGAATGGCAACAGCGGTGATGCAGCAGCGCTTTTCTGGCAATGGTTTGCCAGGGAAGAATACCGGTTCCGGGAACTGAAGGCCAACGACTCGGACCAGGCGCTGGCTTTTCTCGACGAACTGATAAAACAGATGCGGCCCTTCAATTCGTGGCTGAAAGCGCTGGCAGGCCCGTATGGCGATAACCGCTACGAACTGATCATTACCGCCGACGGGGAAGTGGCGCTTTTTTCCAAAGTGGAAGAACTGGTAGCCAAAGCGCCGCCACTGGAGCACTGGCAAATTACCGCGCATAAGCCTGCCCTCGGTTTTGAGGGCATCAGCATCGATATGTACGAAAAAAGATTCAGCACAGATACCACCTGCTTTTACCCCATCGTGCGGGAACATTACCCGGATGAAGTGAGCATTGTGCTGACGCATGTGGATTATAACGAAGTAGACGACGATCAATTCCAGGCCGGTGGTATGATATACCTCGAAAACGGGTTGGGCGAAGTGAATACCGCTACCAAGATAGATCATTATGAAACAGGCCCTTTGCCGCCACCGGATTCAGGCATTGAAGTGATTCCCATTTCCAAACTGGCCGATTACCTCAACTGGCGAGAAAAAGAATTCGTGGAAAAGTATGAACTCGTCAACGCAGAAAGGCCGGAGGAAATGTTCAATGCCCTGGAAGCAGCAGATGCCTCCGGTAAACTGATGCTGGCAGTAATCGATGTAAGTTTTAAAGACTGGCCCCTGCGACCGGCCTATCCCTGGTTGTTCCAGGTTGATATCCTGTATAAGGGCAATGACCGCGGACTGCCCAACGTGTCCCAATTGGATGAATTGCAGGAAACGGAGGAGGCCATCATCCAACTGTTACAGGGCAACAACACCGCGCTGTATATTGGTCATCGTACCTACGACCATGTACGCAGCATCTATTTCTACTCGAGTGAATACAGTACCAACTCCAGGTTGTTGCACCGGTTTATCGAATCGGTACAATTCAATTTCCAACTGACATTCTTTGTGCAAAAAGATAAATACTGGCACACCATGGAAGCCTACTACAATGCAACGGAAGACTGATGCAATACCCCTTCCTGGCCTGTCCTGTGGTACTTTAAGCCCTTGCGGCTTGCTATTATAAGAATATAGATGTATTTTGGCCTGCTGCGGAAATATTTTTCGCGGCAAAACGTTTCATTACCATCGTAAATCCTACGAATTTCCGCCAATATGCACTATTCCCGGAAGGAGGTCATGCGTTATTTGGGTTTTGTACGAACCATTGGCATCACTGCCGATATGGAAGAGTATGAAAAACGGAAGCTTCGGATATTCAACGAATTGAATATTATCGGCGTTGTAAGTGGTATTGTCATTCCCATACTCGGGCTGCTGTTTACCGACCACCTGCCACCGCTTGCGTGGTTTGCAGCAGCTTCTCCCGCCGCCATCAGCATCATAGTGCTGTGGTTGAATTATGAACAGTATTACGAACCTTCCCGCCTGGTATACTTCAGCTTGTATCCCATTGCCACCTGCCTCGTTTACCTCGGAAAAGTGGAAGTAGGCATCGAGCTGTTCTTCATACTGTATTGCGTGATGTCTGTTTTCTTCTTTCAACGCGTAGGCAGCATCGTGTTTGCCTTCTCGTGGTCAATGCTGTGTTATTTCCTTGCGGTAAAGGTGATGCGTGAATACTATTTCAGGCTCTCGGTGATCAACTATGGTTTTTATGTGCTCAATTACCTCACCAGCGCAGGCACCGTATTGTACGCTATTTATCTTATCAAGAAGGAAAACATGGGTTACCAGTTCACGCTTTTGTATAAAAGCAGGGAAGTGCATCGGCGAAACATTGAGATCGAAAGACAAAAACAGGAAATTGCACAGAAGGCAAAACTGCTGGAAGAACAAACTCGTAAGCTGAGCGAACTGAATCAACTCAAGAATAAATTATTCTCCGTTATTGCGCACGACCTGAAAACGCCGATGTACGCATTGCGTAACCTGTTCGACAATATGCAAAAGCATCGCATGACGGCGCGCGAAATAAAAGAAATGGTGCCCGCCATTGCCACGGAAATGAATTATACCACCAGCCTGATGGAGAACCTGCTGCAATGGGCAAAATCGCAAATGAGCAGTTCCCCTGCGGAACCTGAAGTGCTGGACGTGGAAACGATGATCAGCGATGTACTGCAACTATTGCAATTGCAGGCAAGCAACAAACAGATTTATCTCGAATCGAAAGTTGAGCAGCCCTTGTACTGCTATGCTGACCGCGAAATGGTGAACCTGGTATTGCGCAACCTGTTGTCCAACGCCATCAAATTCACGCCGGAAAATGGCAAGGTGATAGTGGGCGCCCGTCAGCGCCGCGCTACCATTGAAATCTTTGTGGAAGATAACGGTGTTGGCATCAGTCCTGAAAATATGAAACGCCTGTTTGGCAACGGGTACTTCACTACCCGCGGCACGGGCAATGAAACAGGCACAGGACTGGGTTTGAAATTGTGCCGTGAATTCCTCGAAAAAAATGGTGGACGCATCAGCGTTAAAAGCAGTCCCGGCAAAGGCAGTACGTTTACGGTTTCGCTCCCTCGACCGGAATCATCGGCCATCAGTCAGTACGCATAGAAAGGGAATACCAATAAGAAGAAGGCAGAAGACCAATTGCTTTTGCATACAATCGCAGCCATTCTGCCGGTGCTCCGCTATGACAAGGCTCCGGCCTTCTGCCTCCCTGTGATTTTATTCAAATACTCTTGCGAGGAACGCCTGCATATCTTTCCAGCTTGCGCTGTCGGCAGCAGCATTATACGCTATCGGTATATTGAATTTTTTCCCGTTTTCAGTGGCTTCCGGGTTGGTAAAGGCGTGCATAGCGTCTGGATAAGCTTTGAAAGTGTAATCGGCGCCTATGGAATCCATTTGTTTTTGGAAGGTGATGGCTTCTTCTTCGGGAACAAACGGATCACTGCTGCCATGACACACGAGTATTTTCGATTGCAACAATTCTTTTTTCACCGGCACATCGCTTACCAGGCTGCCATGAAAACTGACCACACCATCGAGGTTGGCGCCCAGCTTGGCCACATTGATCAGCAAGCCGCCGCCGAAGCAATAACCAATGGCGGCAATTTTGGAAGTGTCTACATTGGCCGACTGACGAATCGTTGCCAGTGCTGCGTCCACACGGCGTTTTGCCAAAGCCGGGTCAGCGTAAAAAGGGCCTGCCAGTGCCTGCGCGTCCGTAGGATTGTCGGCCGTTTTCCCATTGCCATAGATGTCTACGGCCATGGCCACATAACCGAGCGCAGCCAGATCACGGGCCCGTTTTCTGGGGTATTCTGTCTGCCCCCACCATTCATGCACCACCAGTACAGCAGGACGCTTTCCCTGTACGGATCCATCATACACGATATAACCGTTGAGCGTAACATCACCATCTGAATAGGTAACATTTTCTTCTTTCAATTGCGGTTCCGCTTGTTGTTCGTTGGTAACTGTTTGCTGTTGCTGATCGTTGCATGCTGCTGATGACACCAGTATGGATACCAAGAGGCAGCAAAGGAAGAATGTACGATTCATGTTACAATGATTGTTTAAGTTGTTGCAAAGGTGAATGATTAATGGGAAATTTTATATTCCTGTCCGTTTGATACAAATGCCACTCTCCAGTACGATCTTTTTTTCCCGGAGGTTTCTCAGCAGGTTTTCCAATTTTTCCAAAGCCTTACTGCCCATGAGCAAATGCAATCCGATGGGCGGTAATCCCTGGCTGCGAAAACGCATCAACACTTTTTCAAGAAAGGCTATGCCTTTTTCTGTTTGATCGGTGGTGCCGGTTTGCTCCAGTCCCGCAGCATGTAACAGGGAACCCAGTGATTTGGTTGTAATGAGATGACTGATGGATGCGTCATCTGCCCAGGGCACGGGGAAGTGTAATGACGAGGGGCCGGCCGAAAAGATATCGTAATACACAAACCGGCCGCCGGGCTTCAGCACACGGGCAAGGCCTGCATAGAATTGTTCTTTTGCTGCGACGTTCATTTGCACATGTTGCGTCCACACAACGTCAAAACTGTCGGAAGGAAAAGGTAACTGCAGTACATCGCCATGGACGAATTGTGTTCGGTTGTTTAATCCGGTTAGTTCGGAAAGCTTTTTGGCAGATTCAATATACTCGGCTGTAAGATCGATACCGGTTACCAGGCAGCCATATTCGTCTGCCAGCATACGTGCTGGTCCGCCGAGGCCGCAACCTGCATCCAGCACTTGTGTGCCGGGCTGCAGCAACAGGGAGGCTGCCAGTTCCTGCGATACTTCCTGTCCGCGCACATGAAATTCATCCAGCCCGGCAAGGTCTTTGCGGGTAACCTGTTCCGGGTTGATGCCGGCATTCTCCAAAGCGGCCAGAATAGCCTGCATCAAATGTCCACGGGTGTAGTGTGCTTCAACAGGAGCAAGCGTGTTCATATAACGTTAAAGTTACTGGAGCAAGACAGGTTTTTAACCATTGGTTACACAAAATTTTTGCACACATGGAAAAGGTTTGTGCAGAAGGGTACTGTGTTTGTTCAATAAATCTTGCGGGTATTGCGTGCCATAGCCCATGAGCAATTATTTTTTATCACGAACAGTATAATGGTTATCAATTGTACACCACCTGGAAAATAAACGGTGATCAGATGCCTCCGCGGACTGCAGTTAAAAAAATTTTTTCTTGCTTCATAAAATTGGTAACTTGTTAGAGAACTGGTTCCCCGTTCAACACCAGCAATTTTTATCTCTTCCTGAAAACAGGTTGACGGGTATTTTGGTGAAAGGCATAGCTTGGGTACAGTGGTAACTGCAGATATGGACCCCTACTGATCGGTTATACAGCAACGTTTTATTGTTCATCCTGGTAAAATTGCATACCATGAAAGAAGGAACGCTTTTCCAGTTTGTAGGGTTTGAAACTTCGGTAAAGCTGGACGACTTCACCGCACAATGGGAAAATTTTGCACGCAAATTTTTCCGGCAGGATATTCACACTATTGTGCTGCAACAACAGGTCAAAAGTCGCGACCGCTTCAAGTATGTGAGCATGAATGAATGGCCCCAGGACTATTTTTGCTTCAATTTTATGGAAGGCAGGGGCTCGGATTATTTCCCCGATCACCGGGTAAAAGTGGTACAGGCCGGAGGTTATGCGCCGGTACAAGTAGAGCTTACTTCGCCTTCGCCCCAGGATGTGAAAGTGATGGTTTTTCTGCACGAAGATGAGAACAGCAAATCCACCTATCATAAATGGCCCTACAATCATCTCAACGTGTACCAGGCCTATTATCAAAGCTGTTTGTACGCTTCCATCCTTGAATTTTATACCGGCGAAGAACAGGCGCCGGAGTTGTATGCATTGCTCAAAAAGCGTTTTCATTTGTCCGATATAGGCATTTACAGGGAATGCCTGGTGCTGCAAGGGTAAATGAAGGCATCATAAACGTGTTCACCAACACACTGCTGCCCATTTTGCCACATCCATCTGGTTGAGTATCCCCCGCTGGCGGGGGCGCCAGCACGATATTGCCTTAGCACCATGCTGGATGGGGCCAACAAAGCTGCATGGATGGGGGCGCTGCTCATTTTCCCGCTTCATTTTTGGTCCTTCCACTTGCAATATGTATGCTACTCTTCTTATCTTTGCGCGCTATGACACAGGAAAAATTAAACGATATGAGGTCCCGGGTAGCGGGGCTGAGGAGGTTTCTTTGACGTCGAGAACCGTCAATACAAAATCACTGAGGATAAGCAATTGTCCCTCTCTCCCGGTTTCTGGGACGATCAGAAACGTGCTACTGAAATTCTGAAAAATATCAAGCTGAACGAGTACTGGGTAAAACTGTACGAGCAGGTAGACACTGCCGTGAATGATTTTGCCGTGCTCTTCGAATTCTGGAAAGCAGGTGAAGCAACGGAAGAAGAAACAAAAGAAGCCTACGATCAGGCTATGGCCGCTATTGAGGAGGCTGAATTCAAAAGTACGTTGAACCAGCCGGAAGATGAACTGCCGGCCGTTTTGCAGATCAACAGCGGCGCAGGCGGTACCGAAAGCCAGGACTGGGCCGAAATGCTGGCCCGCATGTACCGCATGTACGGCGAAAAGCAGGGCTGGAAAGTTACCGAGCTCGACTGGCAGGAGGGTGACGGCGCCGGCATCAAAAGCGCCACACTGCAGTTTGACGGGCCTTTTGCCTATGGGTTTCTCAAAGCAGAGAGCGGCGTGCACCGGCTGGTGCGTATTTCACCCTTCGACAGCAATGCCCGCCGGCATACTTCCTTTGCTTCCGTATTTGTGTACCCGCTGGTTGACGACAGCATTGAAGTGGCGATCAATCCCGCCGATCTCGAATGGGAATTTTACCGTAGTGGCGGCAAGGGCGGTCAGAACGTTAACAAAGTAGAGACCGCAGTGCGGTTGAAACATATACCCAGTGGTATTATTGTAGAATGCCAGAAGGCGCGCACGCAGGGTGAAAACCGCGAGATGGCGTTGCAGATGCTGCGCAGCCGATTGTATGAAGAGGAATTGCGCCGGAGAGAAGAATTGAAGAACGCAACCAATGCTTCTAAGAAAAAAATAGAGTGGGGCAGCCAGATACGCAGTTATGTTTTCCATCCATATAAGATGATTAAAGATCATCGCACGGATTATGAAGTGGGGAATGTGCAGCCAGTGATGGATGGAGAATTGGATGGATTTATTAAGGCGTATTTGATGAAGTTGGCAAATTAACAGGCCAGGAGGGCACCCCCATCCACGCAGCATTGCTGCTATTGTAAGTTCGCGCTGGCGGGGGCACCGGCACGAACTTACTACGCCGACCTGTTTCGCGGAAAGGGGGTGTCAGAAGATTTATCTGCTTCACGGATTCGTATTATTTACCCCCTGCGCATACAACGACCCCGGCAACACATTCCATATTAACGATACCATTCTCCTCCTTTTATCCTGCGGCTTGTAATCTTTTATCTTATCAGGATAAGGCAACTCTTCTCCTTTTCCCAACCACTTGATATCATAATTAATCAACTTGGGGTTCGGCACCAACCCTTCATTCACCTTAATCAGGTCAACCAGCAAAGTCGCAATAGTCTTTGCCCGCAACTCTGACAACTTCGCATTCAACTCCTGTCTTGTAGGATTGGTCGTATTCATCCTGCTGATCAGCTTCGGATACAAAGGCGATTCTTTCGACACCGGCGTTTCATCACTAAATCCATAACAAACCACCACCGCAACAAATCGTTGGTTCGGATGTTCCCCGAAGAATTGGATGATCCGCTTCACAATCGGCTCAATGGATTTTTTCGCCGCATCCATTTTATCGGCAGGTATGGTATAATCGCCCGTGGGGAAGAACGTGGCCGTTTCAAACTGCGTAAACGTTGATATATCATACAAATCGTTCAGCGAACGCAAATCGGTGAGCGCGCTCTGTATGATGATATTTGTTTTTTCTGCAAAGCGCAATATTTCTTCACGATTGCCACGCTTTTCAATTTCATTGGCCGCTGCGATCTGTTCGTCTACCTGCTTTTCAGCCGACTGGAGATTCGCCACAATCTCCTTACCAATATCCGGGTCCACTTCATACGACTTTACTTTCTGCATGGTGAGTTCAATGGCGCGTTGCGCCTCTTTTTTCACCAGCTCCAGTGTTTCCTGGGTGGTTTTGGCCAGCGTTTGTACCCTGCTGCTGGTGCAGGAAGCCAACGCCGTGCAGGCAAAGAGGAAACCAATAAAGCGTAAAGAGCGTACCATATGCATTGATTTTAATAAACAGGCCCGAAGGTGACCTCGTCATCCTCGTTAAGCGATTGCCTGGTGACCGGCAGCTTTTTCTTCTTTTTTTTCACGGCATTGGATGTAGCAGGGGCATTGTCAATAATAGCGGCTGTGGTAGGGACTTTTTTTTTAGCAGCCTGCCATGCACTGTCGGCAGCGGCAATCATGGGATCAGTTTCGGTTACTGCCGTCCATTGCACGGTTTGCTTGTTGTTGGGGAGCCGTACCTGCAACAGTTTTTCTATGGATTCATTTACCTCATTGATGTTGTCGTCTTTTACAAAGGAAAATGAAGTGATGCCCATTTCTTTCAGCCATTTGCTCCAGATATCGGTGAGCAGGGTATATTCGCCGGGCCAGTCTTCTTTCGGTTTCAACTCCAGCAGCACCACTTTCAGTTTGGGGAATTGTTTCTTTACCGGCAGCAACCCGAAATCTTCTTTTTCAAAACGGTTATGCCAGTCGGGATGCTTTTTAAGTTGTTGAATGATTTGAGAGATGGACGTATAGCGGTTGTTCTGCGAAGGCCGCAGTTCGGTATTTTCAAAATCCATGTATCCATCGGTAATGATGAATAAGGTGTTGGTGGCATCGGGTTCCAGGTCGCCTTCGAGGTCTTCATTAAAATAACGCCAGATATCAGCGCCTGCATAATCCTTGCTATTGTTGCTGATCACTGCTTTCTTGTACAATTCCGGCAACAGTGTGTTGAATTTTTTTTCTGTTTCCGTGAGTAGTTGGGCTTTTTGTTCAGGTTGTGCGGATGCAAGTGCAATACGCAGTTCCCCGGCCAGGTTGTATACGTCAGGCAGGGTATTGCGTTGTGGCGCCACCAGCACTTTCAGTTTGTCGGAAACGGTATAAAATAAATGGGTAGGATCTTTGGCTTCCAATTTTGCCCTAAAGGCTTTGAAGATCGACTGCACCACGAATATATCCTTGGGTACCTGTTGCTGGTTGTTGTTGAGAATACGGTCGCTCAGGTCCAGCAGGATGATATAGTTGTCTTTGGGCGGGGGCGGGATTTCTTTTTTGGCATCTTTTACCGCCTGCTCAAACTCGCTGCAGCCCGAAATAATCAGCACCAGTATAAGCAGAAAGTAGCGTACCATGTTTGGGGGTCAGGGAATTTGGTTTATTTAAAATAAGATTCCTGGAATTCTTTGAGTTCGCGAATGAAGGATTCGGTGTTTTCATTCACCAGTTTGATCTGTTCTTCGCCTTTTTCGCGTCCGTATAACGTTGACAGATAACCGTTCCAGCCATCGCGGAAGTAGTTGATGTTTTTTTCTATCGTATCTACGGGCAATACCAGGCGGTCTTTTTCCTTGCTGAGATTTTCCACCCGTTTGGATATCTGCTGCAATTCGGTTTCATACAGCATCCGTTTTTCTTCCAGTTGCAGTATTTCATCCTGCAGCCGGGCAATGCGTTTATAGCGCAGGCGTAACTGGTTTCTTTTGGCCCATTCCATTTGCAGCAGGTAATACACTGCGCTCCAGATGGCAAACACCCCAAAGCCGAGGAACAATACCAGGTAAAAGCGCGAGTCGGCATATACCGGCATAATGAGCGATTTGAATTCTTCGCGGTTGGCTTTCACCAGTATTTCATTTACGGCAGTGTGCACCTGGAAAGCCAGCAGCACATCACCAATCAGCACCAGGCCGATGAGCCCCCATACTACGTTTTTATACTTCAATCCTTTTTCTGAAAACAAATGGATACAGGTGCCCAATGCAAAGAATATGGTGGGAAAAACGATCAGCGGCGGATAATTGATGATGAGATAAATGAGTCGCCGCAGGTTGGGCAGTAATTGAATGTTGAGACGGCCTTCCTGGAACAGCGTCATCGCATCAATGCCATTGAGCGCAAAATCGGCTACGCTCATATAGAAATACAGGAGGTAAAACGACAATGCTATCAGCAGAAACAGGAGAAAGCTGAAGGTGCCCCAACTGAACGTATTGAAATGCTGTTGCCGCGCAGCAGGATGGGTAGCAATTTCATCTACCTGGTTTTTCAGCATATTGATCTCGGCCTGCCGTGCGGGCACCAGGCCTTTGGTGATATCGCGGCTGTTATGAATTTCGTCCGCCTTGCTTTTGATTTCGTAATACTTTTCCAGCAAAGCGTCGATCTGCTTCTGAATGCGTCTTTTGGTTTCTTCCGTTTTGGGCACCAACCGTACCGCGTCCTGTTCGGTGAGAATGGAACCGCTGCGGATTTTGTTCAGCATGCCCTTATAGGCTTCTATACCTCCCTTGTAGGTACCCGCCTGTTCCACGCCGTAGGCGCGCAGGTCTTTTACAATAATGTTGGAAAGATCCGGCAGATGATACCGGGAAGTATCAGCAGGCCTTGATTTACCTCCAATGATCACTATGGTACGTTTTAAGGGTGAATGGTGATCAAATTTAGACAATGAGGGGTAAAGGAAGGGCGGGAGAGAAGGGTACGTGCAAAGAGTGTTAATAAGTACGTGCAGTATGGTGATGATAAGGGTGATATGCAATTGAATGATTATATGGCCTGCAACACGCCAACCTGCGAACTTGATTTTCGCTTACCTTCGCAGCTCGATAAATCTACTGATTATGAACTACGGCTATTTCAACTACCCGATGCCGGCCAATGAACCCGTACTGGGGTATGCACCGGGTTCGCCCGAAAGAAAAGCATTAAAAGAAGCATTACAATCGCTGAAGAAAACCGAAATCGATATACCGATGTATATTGGTAAGGAAGAAGTACGCACCGGCAACAAGGTAGCCATCCATCCGCCGCACGAACTGAAACATACCTTGGGATATTTTCACGCCGGGGAAGAGAAACATGTGAAGCAGGCCATCGATGCTGCGCTCCAGGCGCGTGAACAATGGGCTTCGCTGAGCTGGGAGAACCGTGCGAATATTTTTCTCAAAGCAGCTGATCTGATTGCCACCAAATATCGCCCTTACATGAACGGCACCACCATGCTGGGGCAAAGCAAGAATGTATTCCAGGCGGAGATTGACAGCGCCTGCGAGATCATCGATTTTCTCCGTTTCAATGTGCATTTCCTGAGTGAAATCTACCGGCAGCAACCCATCAGCGGTCCGGGCATGCACAACCGCATGGAATATCGTCCGCTGGAAGGATTTGTGCTGGCGGTTACGCCCTTCAACTTCACTGCTATTGGCGGCAACCTGCCCACCTCTGCGGCCATGTGCGGCAATGTGGTGGTATGGAAACCGGCCAACACGCAGATATATTCCGCGCAAATGTTCATGCGCATTCTGAAAGAAGCCGGTTTACCCGATGGTGTGATCAACCTCATATATGTGGACGGTCCTACCATTGGTAAAGTATGCTTCAGTCATCCTGATTTTGCCGGCGTACATTTTACCGGCTCTACCGGTGTGTTTAACCAGATGTGGGAGACCATTGGCAAAAACATGTCTGTTTACAAATCGTATCCGCGCATTGTAGGTGAAACAGGTGGAAAGGATTTTGTGCTGGCGCACGCTTCCGCCAATCCCGATGTATTGGTAACGGCCTTGTTGCGCGGCGCATTTGAGTTCCAGGGACAGAAATGTTCTGCGGCTTCACGCGCCTATATTCCTTCCAATCTCGCAGCAGAAGTGAAGCAGAAACTGGTGGAAGGCATAAAGACTTTCAAAATGGGCCCGGTGGAAGATTTTTCCAACTTCATCAATGCCGTGATTGATGAAAAGAGTTTCGACAAGATCAAGTCCTATATAGACAAAGCAAAGGCCGACAAAAATGCGGAGATATGGGCCGGAGGCAAATGTGATAAATCCGTTGGTTATTTCATTGAACCCACGGTGATCGAAGCAAAGGACCCGCAATATGTAACGATGTGTGAAGAGATATTTGGTCCTGTGCTCACCGTGTATGTGTATGATGAAAAGGACTATGAAAAAGTGCTGAAACTGGTTGACGCTACATCGCCTTATGCATTAACCGGTTCTATCATTGCGCAGGACAGGACTGCCATTGAGCTGGCCGTTAGCAAACTGCGTCACGCGGCCGGCAATTTTTATATCAACGACAAACCTACCGGCGCAGTAGTGGGACAACAGCCTTTCGGTGGCGCCCGCGCGAGCGGCACCAACGACAAGGCAGGGTCTATACTGAACCTGTATCGCTGGCTCAGCCCGAGAACGATTAAGGAAACGTTTACACCACCTGTGGATTACCGTTATCCGTTTATGCAGGCGGAATAATGTATTCCGCGGAGATGCGGAAAGCAGAAGAGGCTGTTCATACACAATGAACAGCCTCTTTTTTATGTGGCAAACCGGCGTGCGCAGCTTTTTAACCGGTGCTGCTGCCATTTCCGGAAATGGTAGTACCCGCCCCCGTTCAATTTTACATACTGACCATCCTTACATTACTGCAAGTGTTTTTCATGGTATCATCCCGTCACATAACCATGTGATTTTTTGCGTTCCTCTCTCATCACTTATACATGCTTATGTTATTGAGATACATGCTAATACATATTAGTTTTGCGGCCATCAAAAATGAAAAAAAGTATTAGTTATGAAAAAAGTGTTCTTACTACTTGTTATGGCAGGATCTTTCGCAGTTGCGCAGGCGCAAATTAAATACGGTGGAAAGGCCGGATTGAATGTGGGTAATTTTGGCGGCAAGGATGCCGACGACTTCAAAGCCAAATTAGGCGTTTACCTCGGCGGCTTTGTGGAAGTACCCGTAGCAGATAAAATCAGCATTCAGCCCGAACTGGTTTTCACTGCACAGGGAGCAAAGGATGAAGATGATGTGAAGTACAACCTCAGTTACCTGACTATTCCCATTTTGGCCCGTTATACTACTGCTTCCGGCTTTTATGGTGAAACCGGTCCGCAACTGGGCCTGCTGCTGAGCGCCAAGGCAAAGCATGATGGCCATTCTCAAAGCATTAAAGATGGCCTGAAAGGCACTGATTTCTCCTGGGCATTGGGTGTAGGCTATCTTACGCAAAGCAACATTGGCGTAAACGCCCGCTTCAATTTTGGATTGAGCAAACTGGACGAAGATGGCAATGGAAAAGTATTTAACCGTGTATTCCAGGTTGGCTTTTTCTATGTATTGGGCAGCACCAGTAAATAAAGGCTATTGCCGGAAGAAACAAAAAGCTTCCGGAATACGGAAGCTTTTTGTTATGATGTCAAAAAAGGACTTTTATTTGCTGCCACCGCCGAGGTGAACCTGGAAACCTACGTTAATGCCAAACGTGTTGGTAGCATCTTCAGCATCTTTCATTTTGAGAGATCTGTAACCCAGTGCAATTTCCAGTGCAGTGTTGGGAGTGAGGAAGATTGCAGGTCCGGCCATAAACTGGAAACCTGTCAGGCTTTGTTTATCATCGCCACCAGCGCTACCAAATCCAAAACTACCATCAGCGAAAATGTTTAATTTCTCTGCGGCGGGAAGGAAATAGTAACGAAGGAACGGAGCTGCCATGAATGTTGTCCATGCTTCATCTGCTCCTTTAAATTTTTCGCTGATGAAAGTAACCCGTAGACCACCAGCAAAATTGTTCATAAAGAAGTAACCGGCATTCGGACTAATATCAATGGTAGTAGATTTTGCATCTCCGGTTTTTTCGGAAGCAAAGGACACGTTACCGCCAGCCAGCCATTGGCCTTTATTGACCTGAGCGTTGGTAACCTGGAAAGCTGTCAATAAAACTGCGGCGAATAAAACTTTTTTCATTTTTGGTCTTGTTTTAGTTTTAAATAGGTTTAAAAGGATTCAATGCGAATCTAAATAGCAGATTCTGAATAAGAAAGCGTATCAACCGGGTTTGTTATTGTGCTGTATTGCCTTTTTTTTGATATGCATAATAAAAACAAAGTCCAAACGTTAGTGAAGCTTTCCGTAACCTGGAAAAGTCAATAAAAAATTCACAGTTTCATGTGATTTTTGTCAGCGGCCATAACCTTTGCCTTTATATTTTTACACTTTGCGTGTTCAATACCGTTAGCGAGCGGTTCGTTTTTCCTTGATCATGGCGTAGAGAAAAAGGGAAAGCAGACAGGTGAATAAACTGTATGCACATTGTTTCGTATTTGTCCGGAAGTTCTATTGCGTACCTGGTACGCATTGTTGATTTTTTATAACGATGGGCAATAAACGAAAAAAATATAGTTCATAGTAAGTAATAACTGTCAAAAGCCTTTGAAATCTCAATTTAATAACCCCTTAAAACTCCCGACTCACCATGAAAAAGGTAGTATTGATCGCTGCTTTCTTCGCAGGTACCTGCGCAGTAAAAGCGCAGGATGTTCAAAATGCCATCAAGATTAACCCGCTGTCGCTTATCCTGGCCACAGGAAACGTATCGTATGAGCGCGCGGTAAGCGATGCCCAGACTTTCCAGTTAGGCGTTTATTACACCGGCGTTAAAGTAAGCGATCTTAAGTATTCCGGTTTAGGTATCACACCCGAATATCGTTTCTATGTAGGCGGAAAGCGACAGGCGTTGAACGGCGTTTACGTGGCTCCTTTCCTTCGTTACCAGAATTTCACTCTTACTGAAAAAAACTCTTCCAGTAAAGCTGCCTTCAACTCATTCGGCGGTGGTGGTGTGATTGGTTGGGAAAGAACCGCTCCCAGTGGTTTTGTGATCGACCTTTTTGTTGGTCCCCAGTTCAACTCCGGTACCGTGAAAGTAAAAGATGAGGGCGCCAGTGAAGACGCCTTCGATGTAAGCGCAGGCTTCGACGGATTTGGCGTGCGGGTAGGTATTACAATAGGTTTTGGTTTTTAATGCTATTAAAATTATTGCTGCAGTCCGCCTGCCTGCAGGCGGGCTGTTTTTTTATTCCCTCTCAAGGTCAGGGGGTCGTTCATTATGATTTTCTAATTATCTGCATTGGGCTTACTTTTATAAAAATTTTTCTTCTTGAAAACGGTTTTGAACGAACAGCAACTGGCCATTACTATCAAGCGGCTGAGTCACCAGATACTGGAGAACCATGTGAATCTCGACAATACCGTCATCATCGGCATTCAACCCCGCGGCATTTACGTGTCGGACCAGGTGGTGCGTGAAATCAGCCAGCTGATTGCACCGGTGCAGGTGCCCTATGGCAAACTTGATATTACTTTTTACCGCGACGATATACGCAAGGAAATTCTGCTGCCCAATCACACCGATATTCCTTTCAGCATAGAAAATAAAAACGTAGTGCTGATTGACGATGTGCTGTATACCGGCCGCACCATCCGCGCCGCCCTCGACGCCCTGCTTGCATTCGGACGGCCCGCCAAAGTGGAATTGTGCATTTTGATCGACCGGCGTTTCAGTCGCCAGCTGCCCATCCAACCCGATTATACCGGTAAATCCATTGATTCCATCATTTCCCAGAAAGTAAAAGTGTTGTGGAAACAGCGCGACGGGAAGGATGAAGTTGTGTTGCTGTGAAAAAGAAGGTGCTGATTTCCAAATGTCAACACCTGCAGCAGGAAACTCATTGGTGGGCGATGCGCATTGGCCCGTATGTTCATTTTCCAATTTGCACTTTTCCCAATTAACCTTAACTTCGCCCGCTAAATGCGACTTTCAGTAAAACATCTGCTGGGCATAAGGGATCTTACCCGTCAGGACATTGAAATCATTTTGGATACAGCCCGTCAATTCAAGGAAGTTTTACAAAGACCCATCCGTAAAGTCCCTTCGCTGCAGCACATCACTATTGTTAACCTGTTTTTTGAAAACTCCACGCGCACGCGTATTTCCTTTGAACTGGCCGAGAAACGCCTGAGCGCGGATACCATCAATTTTACTGCCGGCGGTTCTTCAGTGTCGAAAGGAGAGACGCTGCTGGACACGGTGAACAATATCCTGTCCATGAAGGTGGACATGGTAGTGATGCGCCACAGTGCTTCCGGGGCCCCGCACTTCCTGGCCAAACACATTCCGGCAGCCATTATCAATGCAGGCGATGGCATCAACGAACACCCTACACAGGGCCTCCTCGATGCTTTTTCCATGCGCGAAAAATTCGGCACGCTCGAAGGGTTGAAAGTGGCCATCATCGGCGATATCATGCACAGTCGCGTGGCCATGAGCAATATTTACCTGCTTAAAAAAATGGGCGCCGAGGTAATGGTGGCAGGTCCGCCCACCCTCATTCCGCAATACATCCGCGAGGCTTTTGATGTGCGGGTGGAATACAACCTGCGCAAAGCGCTGGAATGGTGCGATGTGGCCAACGTACTGCGCATTCAGCTCGAACGGCAGAACCAGGTGCTGTTCTCTTCACTGCGCGAATACAACCTGGCCTATGGCATCAGCAAGCGGTTGTTAGACAGCCTGCCGAAAGAAATTACCATCATGCATCCCGGCCCCATCAACCGTGGCGTGGAACTGGACAGCGATGCAGCCGACAGCAAACAATCCATCATATTGCAGCAGGTGGAAAACGGCGTGGCCGTGCGGATGGCAGTCCTGTACCTGCTGAGCGGAGGACGGGAGCTGAATTAACCCAAAATCTACCATCGATGCAACGAGTGGCACTTTTTCCGGGCACCTTCGATCCCATAACGATCGGCCATATGGATATCATTCAACGTGCATTGCCATTGTTTGATAAACTCATCATTGGCATCGGCCGGAACGTAAACAAAACCGCCATGTTCCCCGAAGAAAAGCGGTTGCGCTGGATACAAACCATTTTCAATAACACGCCCGAAGTAAGTGTGGTGTTGTATGAAGGCCTAACAGTGGATTGCTGCAAGCGGGTAGGGGCCAATTTTATTTTGCGCGGCATTCGTTATGTGAACGATTTTGAATACGAGAAAGCCATTGCGGATATGAACCGCAGTCTCGACAGTAATATTGAAACTGTTTTTCTCACCTGCCTGCCCCAGTATACTTCAGTAGCTTCTACCCTGGTGCGGGATGTATTGCGCAATGGCGGGGATGTAACGCAATTCCTGCCCGAAGTGGTAGCCGCAGATATTGTAAAGGAAACAGGTAAATAGTATGATCTGGTTTATAAAAGATTTTTCCCTCGAACACTTAAAGGTATTACGCACCAATACACTGGCCGAACAGATCGGAATAGAATTTACAGAAATAGGTCCCGATTACCTCAAGGGCCGTATGCCGGTTGATAATCGCACCAAACAACCCTATGGCATCTTACACGGCGGCGCCTCCTGTGTGCTGGCCGAAACGCTGGGCAGCATTGCCTCCGCATTTGTTACCGATCATACTAAAAATTATTGTGTAGGATTGGAGATCAATGCCAACCATATCCGTAGTGTGCGCGAAGGATGGGTTACCGGCATTGCCAAACCCATTCACCTCGGCAGCAGTACCCATGTGTGGGATATAAGGATTTTTGATGAACAGGAAAAACTCGTTTGCATCAGCAGGCTAACGGTGATGATTATCCCCAAAGATAAAAAAGCCCGCCAGTAATTGCATTCACACATATTTTGCGGCAGCCAGCACATCTGCAATGGCAGGAAAAGTGTTGGCGGTATATTTAGCTAAATCTTTCGGATCGGCCCATTCAATCTGCGTGATTTGTTCATCGGTTTGTGGCGTCAGTGGCTGGTCACCGGCGGCATGCAGCAGGTACCAGTTTGTTTCTTTCAGGATGTGATGACCGCTTTCATCGTAAGTATGATAGGTGTCGATGAGGTGTTTTTGCAGCGACAATTGTTGCAGACCGGTTTCTTCGCTTACTTCGCGCAGGGCGCCCTGTTCCGGTGTTTCCCCGGGGTCCAGTTTACCTTTGGGCAGGTCCCATTTACCACGGCGGAAAATGAATAACAGTTGTCCTGCGTTGTTGGTCACCAGTCCGCCAGCCGCCTGCACCAACATGAATTTTTTCCAGAAAGCTTTTTTGAGCGCTTCCAGGTCGTTGTGCAGGTAAATGCCGGCATGTACTTTTTCCTGGCGCATTTCATGGATCATCGATTTAATGCCGTGCACGCTGAACTCATCGATGTATACTGCATCGTCATGATGCACATAGGGTTCGATATCGGGCGTTATCGCATCTGTAAGGAAAAGGGGCTTATTATTGAAGTAGATTTTGATGTGCATAAATAATTTTCAGATTTCGATATTAATTTTCAATTTCGCCGCATGACGAACGAAAAAGCTGTAGCAGAAAAGTTGTTACAAATTAATGCTATTAAGTTGAATACCCGGCAACCATTTACCTGGGCTTCGGGCTGGAAAAGTCCTATTTATTGCGACAATCGCCGGGTGTTGTCGTTTCCCCATATACGCGAATTCATCAAATCGGAAATGTGCAACGTGGTGTTTGAGCAGTTTCCCGATGCGCAATTGCTGGCAGGGGTGGCTACCGCAGGCATTGCCTGGGGCGCTATGGCCGCCGACCAGTTGAAGCTGCCCTACATCTATGTGCGGCCCAAACCCAAGGAGCATGGCCTGGGCAACCAGATTGAAGGCTATTATGAAAAAGGCCAGCAGGTGGTGGTGATAGAAGACCTGGTATCTACCGGCAAAAGCAGTCTGGACGTGGTGAATGTGTTAAAGGCTGCCGGACTGGAAATAGCCGGTATGGTTTCCATATTCACGTATGGGTTTCCCGTTGCTGCTGAATCGTTTGCAAAAGCCGGCGTGCGGTATTACCCGCTTACCAATTACGATACATTGATCGGTTTGGCGATCGAAAAAGGCATTGTTTCGCCCGATGAACAGGAAACATTGATGAAATGGCGCGAAGACCCCGCCGCCTGGGGTAAATGAACGCCGAATGTTGCATAAATCCTAAAACCGGCGAAGGCTTTCCTACCCGGCCACAATTTTTTACATTTGTAAAAATGAATCGTATGAAAAGACTATTATTCCTGATGATTGCGGTGGCTGGTTTCGCATCGGCCGGTGTTGCGCAGACAAAAAAGGCTGTGCAAACGGTAACCATTAATACGCCCACTGTTCAGTGTGATATGTGCAAAGATCGTATTGAAGGATACCTGAAACGCGAACAGGGTGTGACCAAAGCCGTGGTGGATGTAAAAAAGAAAGTAACCAAAGTGACGTTCTTGACCGACCGCACGAATATTGAAAATATCAAAACCGCCATTGCGAATGTTGGGTATGATGCAGACGATGTAGCGGCTACTGAGGACGCTTATAAAAGATTACCCAAGTGTTGCAAGAAGCCGGAAGACGGTGGAAGGATGAAGCATTGAGGTGTGTTAAAAACATTATTATAATCAGGGGCACAATATACGTGCCCCTTTTTTTTGCCTTTTGATTTGCTATGGAACATCCATCAAGTAAGCATGCCACCTATTTCATCAAATTAATCCACCCATTTACCGGCTGGCCGCCGTCTCTCAGGTCCAGTATGTAGTAATATACGCCGGC
>CALCIN010000030.1 GCA_937961055.1 uncultured Chitinophagaceae bacterium
TTGATGCTTTCCACATACTCCGTTTCTTCCGTAACAGGATTGGTATCATCAAACCGCAGGTTGGTTTTGCCGCCAAACTTTTGGGCCAGGCCGAAGTTGAGGCAAATACTCTTCGCGTGGCCTATATGCAAATAGCCATTGGGCTCGGGCGGAAAGCGGGTAACGATGGACTGGTGCTTGCCCGTGCGTAAATCCTCGCGAATGATCTCCTCGATAAAGTTTTGCGTCTTCTCTTCCGTATGTTTTGTTTCAGTCATATATAAGCCAGATGCTTGAACCTGCGAATTTACGAACTATTGGCGATCGGAGATCATACCTGCTTACCGCCAATGCCTGCCCGGTAAAAGGAAAGGTTCCCCTTCCAAAGGGGAACCCTTCCGGCAATAACCCAACTATGGCAAAAAGTATGGTGGTCAGTTCCGGACCGCTTTCACGTACGTTTCCTGTACAATGCGCGCTTCGGCCGTTATTTCAAACTGATGCTCTTCCTTCGTGCCCGGCTTGCGGATGATCACTAATAGCCGTTCATGCGCGCCCGGCGCCTGGAAAATGCGGGAAAATTTGCGGTGAGAAAAAAACTGCCGGTACAGGGTTTCTCCATTCTCCCCTTGTATGATCACGTAGAACCGGCCACCATCCTGGTTGTCGTACCGGACCTGGAAAAAGGTGTCATCGTCAACCCGCTTGAGAAACTTTACCTCCACACCGGTATCAGCAGCAACCTGTTGGGCATTAACCGACAACACGGCACAGAACAGCCCGATCAATAATAAAATTCCATTGCGTAAAGCTGAAGCGAATGAGGGTAGATGCTGCAGTTTTGTTTCCATATAGATTGTTTTTTTTGACAATAGCTATAATGGAAGCAAGTCGTTTGAAGTAAGCAAGTCGCTGGTATGACAAGCCCGGAGGCAAGCAGCTATGTAGTATAGGGAGTGCTGAGGAAGGATTCAATCATTAATTCCAAAAGTACAAAAAGGTAACCTGAAAAATAACAGTGCAGGTAGAATTAATAATTACTTAATATCAACTGCTGTGCACCTCAGCGTTTCAGCAACCGGTTTTGCAGGAGTTGCTGCATCACATTTTCCCGTTCGCTGCGACTGATAGGTATCTGGTGTTGGCCGATACGTATATCATTGCCATCTATGCTTTCTACCCTTGCCGCCGATACGATAAAGGATTTGTGCGTGCGAATAAACCGGCTGGCAGGCAGATGTTCTTCAATACTGCGGAAAGTAAGGTAAGTGATGTATTTTTTATCTACGGTATGAACGGCCACATAGTTTTGGAGCGCCTCTACAAACAGGATATCATCGTAACTGATCTTTACCAGTTTGTTATCGCATTTGACAAAAAAATAGTCCGGTTCTGCTGAAGTTGCAACCTGTGCCGAAGCCGGCTGTTCTTGGTGGCTCCTGGCCTTTAGCACAGCTTTCCAGAATCGTTATCGATCAGAAAATAAATACCATTGAGGGAGCTGAACAGGAAATGCGGGTTGATCTGCGATCGCAAAAAATTCAATTCTGCCTCCGCTTTTTCCCTGGCCAGTTCGCCCATACGCCGCTGCGTTTTGGCATAATCGGCCAGCAATTTGAAGGCAGCGCCGGTGGTAACAAGTAAAAAATGAGGAATAACGTTATCGCATATGCGCTGTTTCCACCTGCCTGTTATGTTAATGGTACTGAGGTCCAGCAGCTCCAGTTCAAGGAACAATTTGCCGATGCTGCCTGCCAAGATCACGAGCAGGTAAACGACGGCAAACAGCGCATACTTTTTCCTGTACAGCAGACCGGGTATGAGCAGGTAATTGGTAATACAGACGAGCAGCGCCAGGTCGGCCACTTTTACAAAAGTGATCCACCAGGCTACGGCGGCGGGATAGTCCTGGTAACGGAAATAATGCCATCCCAGGAACAGCAATGCCCACAGAGGAACGAGATGCAATTTGTAGCGGAGGATGAAGGGCGCCACTTTCATACTGTAATTTAACAATACCCAATGGAGCGGGCGGGCCGGCTACATGAAAGGAATGTTTTGCGTGATGAACTGCAACCGAAGAAAGAAGAAAAAAAATGCAGCAGCGCGGAGGCAATGGCATTATAACTTTCAGGCCTTAATACAAAGACAAGCCATTTAAAAAATCGGAAAGGCATATTTATTTAGGTATGAACATTCCTGATTATTATCAAGGCGCGCAGTAGCACAAAGATTTTCCCAGTGTTATTTCGTCTTGTTGCGGTTGAACACAAAAAAATAAGAGCTGTAGACACAGCTCTTAAACCATTAATCAATAACCTATGAAAAACACTATTTAATTACC
>CALCIN010000031.1 GCA_937961055.1 uncultured Chitinophagaceae bacterium
TAATCATTCACATCCGGATCAATACGATTGCTGATATACACCGCACCAATCACCGTACATACACCGGCAACAATGATAGGATACCACAAACCGGATAGCTTATCGTCCACATAAATGGTGGTCAGCAGCAGTGCTATAAAAGGCGTAAGCCCGCCGAACACCCCATTGCCGATGTGATAGGGCAGCGACATGGACGTATACCTGATCCTGGTAGGGAACAGCTCCACGAGGAAAGCAGCTATGGGACCATACACCATGGTTACATACAACACCAGCACAAAAATCAACGCCACAAATTTCCAGTATGAGGAGGTATCGAGTTGTTTGTCGTGCCACGTGATTTTGGGGGCAGACAAAGGGGTAGCATTGCCAGCCTGCACCGTATCGGTACGGGTTTCTTTGAAAACGGCACCATCAGTAAAATGCACTTCGCTGATGGTGGTGCGCACCAGTTGCTGACTGTTCTCTGCCACAGGCGTGGTAGTGGTGCTGAGCACTTTTCTTTTTTCTGTTATTTCTGTGCGAACGCCAGGGTCGGACAAGGATTGGAATTGACTGAAAATTACGTGGTAGGTGCTTATGGCCAGCAACATACCTGCCAGCATGATCCATTTACGTCCTATGCGGTCACTCCAACTGCCGAACACAATAAAGAACGGCGTGGCGAACAAGATGCCCCACAGCAGCATGGTGCGCGACTGGTCGAAGCTGATGCGGCACACGGTTTCGATAAAACTCTGCGCGTAAAATTGTCCTGTATACCACACCACGCCTTGTCCCATGGTGGCGCCAAACAGGGCGAGCAACACCATCTTCAGGTTGGTCTTGTGCCCGAAACTCTCTTTCAAGGGATTCACAGAAATCTTTCCTTCTGCCTTGATACGGCTGAAGAGGGGAGATTCCTTCATTTTTAAACGGATGTATATCGACACGCCCACCAGTACAATAGAAAGCCAGAAAGGAATGCGCCAGCCCCAGTCGTTAAACTTGCGTACCGATTCGGCGGGATCGGCATCAAGCATATAGCGGGTAATGAGGATCACGCCCAACGACAGGAACAAACCGAGCGTGGCCGTAGTTTGAATCCAGCTGGTATAGTATCCTCTTTTGTGTGGCGGGGAGTGTTCGGCCACATAGGTGGCGGCGCCGCCGTATTCGCCTCCCAGGGCAAGTCCCTGCAGCAAACGCAGCAGCAATACGATGAGGGGCGCTGCAAACCCGATACTGGCATAACCCGGCACCAGGCCGATGGCAAAGGTTGATCCGCCCATAAGGATCAACGTTAGCAGGAAAGTGTACTTTCTCCCGATCAGGTCGCCCAGGCGGCCAAATACCAATGCCCCGAACGGGCGTACAATAAAGCCGGCGGCAAAGGTGGCAAGCGTTGACAGCAACGCGGCGGTAGGGTTCACTTTTGGGAAAAACTGGTCAGCTATTACTGTAGCAAGGCTGCCGAAGATGTAGAAGTCGTACCATTCAATAAGGGTACCTACGGACGAAGCAGCAATCACTTTCCATATGGACTTAGTAGCAGTTGGTTGGTTCATTAATGGAAGATAAGGAACAGAAAAAGAAAGAACAAGGAAATTTCTTAGCGGAGGAAAGTTGCATACAGCCTGTTGCATTGTTGCACAATAGCATGGTTTTGACCAATCCCATACGAGGTTGCCTTTTGGAAACAATCATAAGGCTGCTCAACGAATACGTCTATGTCAGGGAAACAATGCGAGTATTTCCATCTTTTGCCGGAATGCAAACGTTTGACCTGGTTGCCAGGAAGTTTGTATACTGTTTAGCTATTGCATCATGTACCAAAGCATCTCTTCAACAATGCCATTCATTCTACTTTCCTTATAGAATTTGTTCGTATTTTAACGGCCCTAAAAAAACTGCGACATGGGATACCCATACCAAATCACCACTTTACAGGCCTACAAAGACGCGTACAAGAAAAGTGTGGAAGACCCGGAAGGCTTCTGGAGCGAAATAGCATCGCATTTTTATTGGAGAAAGAAATGGGACAAAGTATTGGAGTGGGATTTTGAAAAGCCTACTATTAAATGGTTCCAGGGGGCAAAGCTGAACATCACGGAAAACTGTCTTGACCGTCACCTGGGCCTGCTGGGCAATCAGCCTGCTATTATCTGGGAGCCTAATGATCCTGAAGAGCATCACCGCGTGCTTACCTATCGTCAGCTCCATGCCAAGGTGGTGCAGTTTGCCAATGTGCTGAAAAATAACGGCGTTAAAAAAGGCGACCGTGTTTGTATCTATATGGGAATGGTGCCTGAACTGGCCATTGCCGTGCTGGCCTGCGCCCGTGTTGGCGCCATTCATAGCGTAGTGTTTGGCGGATTCAGTGCGCAAAGTATTGCAGACCGCCTGCAGGATGCCAAAGCCGAATTCATTATTACCTGTGATGGCGCCTTCCGCGGTAACAAAGAAATTCCGTTGAAGAGCGTTATTGACGATGCACTGGTTCAGTGCCCGTTTGTAAAAAGAGTGATTGTGCTAACGCGCACGCGCACACCGGTATCCATGATCAAGGGCCGTGATGTATGGTGGGAAGATGAAATCCGTAAAGTAGAAACGCTGGGCAATCCCGATTGTCCTGCCGAGGAAATGGATGCTGAAGATATGTTGTTCATCCTGTACACTTCCGGCAGCACCGGAAAGCCGAAGGGCGTAGTGCATACCTGTGGCGGCTATATGGTGTATACCAATTACTCGTTTGTAAACGTGTTTCAATACCAGCCGGGCGATATCTTTTTCTGTACGGCAGATATTGGCTGGATTACCGGGCATAGCTATATTGTTTACGGACCGCTGAGCGCCGGTGCCACCACACTCATGTTCGAAGGCGTTCCTACCTGGCCCGATGCCGGTCGCTTCTGGGATATAGTAGACAAGTATGGCGTAAACGTATTGTATACGGCCCCCACTGCCATCCGCTCCCTGATGGGCTTTGGGTTGGGACCGGTGCAGGGTCATCAGCTTAACACGTTAAAAGTATTGGGTACTGTAGGTGAACCGATCAATGAAGAAGCCTGGCACTGGTACGATGAAAACATCGGCAAAAAGAAAGCGCCTATCGTGGATACCTGGTGGCAAACCGAAACCGGTGGCATTATGATTTCCAATATGGCCGGCGTTACACCTGCCAAACCCAGCTGGGCCACATTGCCATTGCCCGGTATACAACCGGTGATTGTTGACGAAAACGGCAATGAAATCACTACCCCCGAAGCGTCCGGTAATTTGTGTGTGAAGTTCCCCTGGCCCGGTATGCTGCGCACCACCTATGGCGATCATGAACGTTGCCGGCAGAATTATTTTTCAACATACCCCAAACTCTATTTTACCGGAGATGGTTGTTTGCGTGATGCAGAAGGCAATTATCGTATTACCGGCCGCGTAGATGACGTGCTGAACGTAAGTGGCCATCGCATTGGTACGGCTGAAGTGGAAAACGCCATTAACATGCATGCAGGTGTGGTGGAAAGTGCCGTGGTAGGATACCCGCACGATATCAAAGGCCAGGGTATCTATGCCTATGTGATCTATACCGGCACGCACGGTGATGAAGCGCTGGCAAGAAAAGATATTTCCCAAACGGTAGCCCGCTTGATCGGTCCTATTGCCAAGCCTGATAAAATTCAATTTGTAAAGGGATTGCCCAAAACGAGAAGCGGTAAAATCATGCGGCGCATACTGCGCAAAATTGCCGAAGGCGAAACGGAGAACCTGGGCGATACTACCACGCTGCTGGACCCTTCTATAGTTGAAGAAATCAAGCGTGACAGATTGTGAGCGGAGAAAAAAGAAAACCCCACGGCTGGAGTTGTGGGGTTTTCATAGAGACGGAACATTGACCGTTTTCTGAAAGCCAATGTGTGTGTGCACTTATATGGCTTATTATGTCTCCCTGGTTTGGGTGTTGCCGGTAAGGCTCATACAAAATACGATTATCGTGCCAATATGGTTGGTCAAATCGGGTAAAAATTGCAATTGGGAAAAATACGGGAACTGTGTAGGGAAATTACGAAGGAGAAAATGGTTGAATGGCCCTATGTTGCTTCCAATGCTTTGAACCATTCACCCATGCAGTTATTTAACGCTGAATAATCACCCTGGTGCCAACGGGCAGGTAACTATCCAGTTCATCCAGGTCTTCATTCTTTACGGAGATGCAGCCGTTGGTCCAGTTGGTATAATCGTCTACCACAATATTGTCGTTGGGCCAGGTGCCGTGAATGGCAATGCCGCCGCCGATTTTGGCTTTTTGCGGAATGATCCCTTTGGCCTTGCGTTCATTGAATTTTGCCCAGCTTTCTTTATTGGGATAATCGAGCATGAGCATTTTATGCCATTTCTCATGCGGACGTTTGGAGATGATTTTGAAGGTACCTTCGGGCGTGCGTCTATCTCCCTCCATCATTTTGTCGGAAAGATCTTTACTGCCGAACACTACCGGGTAGGTGGCGTACCAGCCTTCGTCGTCGTACACTTTCAATTCATAATCCGATTTGTCTACTACTACGTACACCGTTCCTACGGGGTCGGTGCGTACCCGTTTTTTTACCGGATATGTTGCGGGTATGGTATTAAACGCAACAAGACCTGTTGCGGCAACAAGTACGGTAGCAAGGATGAATTTCCACTTCATAGTGAACCTGGTTTGTGTAAAAACGCAATGCTATAAAAAACAGGTTTTACAAAAATAGATTATTGATTAAATGGCAGGTGGTCAGGGAGATGGGATGTACGTTACAAACGACATCCTGTTGTGGATTATTTTTCTCCCGGGATTTTTTAACACGTTGTTGGTGACCACCGTGAAATCTGAGCTGGGTACTTCAACTTTCGTGCAAAGTTTTAATGAGAAAATGTGAAAATTAGGGGGAAGGGGAAACGAATACTATTTTCACACTTTCAAATTACGCTTCCCGCAACTTATGAAATGGATCTTTTACCTTTTACCGGTGGCTATCGGTGTAGCGATGACCGTGCAAAGTGGTATCAATGCCGAATTGCGATCGGCCATTAACAATCCTTTGCTGGCCGCATTTTTATCTTTTCTCGGAGGCATCGTGATACTGGGCATCATGTTGTTCTTTTCAAAACAATCAATGCCCGCCTGGGAAAACTATGCGGGTATCAGTTGGTACAAATACACTGGGGGATTATTGGGCGCTTTTGTAGTGTATGCAGTGATCGTATCGGTGCACAAAGTAGGCGCGGCGAATATGTTTGTATTGATTGTAGCAGGCCAATTGCTCACCGCCATACTGATGGACCATTATGGTTGGCTTGGATTGAAAGAGAATCCCATCAGCGTACAAAAGCTGCTGGGGATTTTATTGGTGGTAGCGGGAGCTTACCTGGTAAACAAGAAATGAGTTACCTGGCTGAAAAGCCAAATGGTTATATCGTTACCAATGCTTTCACTGATAAACCTGGTAACAATATAACCATGCAAGCATGTATCCATTCTTTACCAGTTACTTAACCTCACCCCTACGCTGTAAGGCGTTTGATCAAGGCCCTTTTCGAAGATGCTTTGGGTGGCATAAGAGCCGTACAACTTCACAGGACCCAGTTGCACTTCAGCTATGTAAGAAAGTTTCCAGGGGCGCAAATCGAAATCGTCGTGCTTTTTCTCTTTGCCATTTTCGTGGGTAATCATTTTTTGGCGACTGGAATACAGGTAGCCGGCGCTCATACCCACGCTAAATCCAAAGCCTTTTTCGCGCCGCGGCGTAAAATTGAAATTGAGCATAATGGGTGCGGTTAAATAGTCGGCGGCCAGTTTGTTCTTCCTGTAGTTCCGGTCTTCATCCAATACCACCTGGGTTGGATCAGTATTGTACAGCAACGATTTCTTGTAACGATAATTATTCATTTCTATGCCTACGCCATACTTGAGGTTCACCACGTGTTTAATCAGGTTCAATCGCTGCATCACAACCCAGATATTTACATTGGATGATTTGCCGGTGCGCAGTTTGAAGTCGTCCTTATCCAGCCCGGGTGCGAAATCCGTAGCGCCGGCGCTCGTATAGTCTGTCTGATCGTTGAGATTGGTAAAACCAATATCAACTATAAACCAGTTGGTGCTGATATTTTCAGGTTTGTAGGAACGGCGCTTATAGCTTCTGGCTTCCTTGTGTTCACCGCTGCTGTGTCCTTGCTTTTTTATAATGATCATATTACCGATACGGATGGTATCACTTTTATCCTCTTTCGTTGAATCTACCTGAGCCAGGCCGGTAAAGGCCATAGCAATTCCCGCCAGGAGTAAACATGCCTGTTTCATGACTTGGTTTTTGCTTGTTTCGGATTGAAAAATCTATTTCAGTACAAATTCGAAGCTGGCAATCTGGATACCCTTCCTGCTTTCAGCGTCCGGGTCGTCGCCATTCTTATCAAATGCACGCGTTACTTTCCGGAATAATCCGCGTAAAGAATTTTTATTGAGTGAGGCGTTTGCTACGTTCAGGGCCTCGTCGTTCTCCATATAATCTTCAATGAATACTACCGTATTTGGTTGTACAGGCAATTCCACTGGTTTCACCTCTGCATTTATGGTAACCTGGCCGGCATCTGCAAAACTTTCCAACAGCTCCGGATGAATCGTTTTTGCCTGCAATCTTTTGGTTGACGGCTTCGGTACATCATCCCCTCCTGTAACCGCGTCCTGAGGTAATACGTTCATAGGTTGCGGAAAGTTACCGCGATCCTCAGCTTTTCTTACACCATTCTGTACAAAAGTGTTCGGTTGTTCTTCGCCAACAGGAAGGGTGTACTGGTGGTTGTTCTTTTTCTCCTGGCGCACTGGTCCATTTTCCTGTGCTGCTACCACCGCCTGGTCGTTGGCTACCTGCGGTTGAGCGTCGGTATTGCTGCCGGCTGATTGTTCCCGTATCGGTTCGTTGCCTGCCAGCAGAGGATCGTTGGTGCTGCCTATGGGTTTATCCTCTGTAGATATAAACCAGCCTGCCACTGCCAGGAACAGCACAACCACTGCTGCTGCTGCCACACGCCACCAGGGGAATGGCACTACTTTATGATCTTCTTCAGTACGATACAGCTCATTTTTATCGGGATAAACCAGCGAGTGGTCCGGAGTGAGGCGCGCCTGCTGAATCAATTCAAAATCGGCCTGGAACTGAGGGTGACTGTAAACAAATTGTTCTACCCGGGCCTTTTCTTCATTGGTTAGTTCATTGTCGCCATACAATACGAACCATGACTCACAATTGCTTTCATTGATCTGCACTTCAGCATTTCTGAACAATAGTTCCTTGTTGGGAAAAACGGTGCGTGTATCCGGCCTCAGCACCGACTGCATCATCATCACCAATTCTTCCTCCAGGTCGGGGTTTCCTGCAACGAATTCCTCCACTGCGGCCCGTTCGGCATCGGTCAGTTCGTTGTCGACGTACAGCAGGAAGTACTCTTCGTAATTATGGCGGTTGATGTTCATTTTACAGTACGTTTTCCGGGCTTACCAAATAGTTTTTCAACTGAATGCGGGCACGGTGCAGGTATACTTTTACCTGGCTTTCGTTCAGACCGGTAATCTGCCCGATCTCTTCATACGAATACCCTTCATAGTCTTTCAGCAACACCAGTGAACGTTGTGTTTCATTTAACCGGTTCAATGCTTCTTCCAATACTTTACGGGTGTTATATACTGGCCTGTCGTGCACCCTTGTTTCTTCGCGAAATTCCTCGCGCAATTGCGTTCGCCTGGATTTGCGCAGGTGGTCGATCATCTGGTTATAGGCCACCGTAAACAAATAGCTCTTGCATCTTGCATAATCTACTTCAGCCCTGCTGAGCCACAGTTTTTCAAAAGCGGTCTGTACAACATCGCGCGCATCCTCTTCATGCCGTAAATTTTTCAGAATGAACCGGTATACGTTGTCAGCCCAGGCTGAGACACATTCATTATATTCTTTCTCGGTCATAAGCAGAATCCCCTGTCTGTTGTTTTAAGGTCGTTTTCCACTACGTGCCGCGCACTACTAAAGGTAATACGGGCTACGGCCGTAAAAGTTACACGGCCGCAAAAATTCTCACAGGAAGGTTATTAAAAAAGGGACCGCACAGGGTCCCTTCGGCTAATAGAAGTTGATAATCAATTAATTTCTTAAATGGCGATGGATACCATCCGGCTGAAGGATTCCCAGATGCTGAAATCGCCTCCCAGTGAACGTTCTTCCTTTTCACAACGCCGTTCACCGGAACCTGCACACTCGAGGTTTTCAGTGTTTTCCTTTTGATCGGCCCCTGCAACATACAGCATGCCGGCCGCCACAATTGCGATTACTATCAGCAGTCGGAAAAAGGCCTTTTTCCACATAACATACTTTTTTATAAAATGTGAGACGAATGTACAGAGAAAATGTTACAGCCAAATTACAGCCGAATTCGTCCCGAAGCAATTATTGACGCAAAATAATTCGCCCGGGTGGAATCGCCGGAAACTTATACATGAACCGGTATAAATGCGACATGAATTGCCGTAAAAACAAAATTTTGCCAGGTTGGCCGCCGATCTACACTAATTAACGCTAATTAGTGCAAATTTGCGGTCTCCACTTAAATACACGCATATGAACGACAGTTTAGTTAAGCGGCTCGCAGCCGAACTGGAAGAAATCAAGGCGTCGGGCCTGTATAAAACGGAACGGATTATTGAATCGCCGCAGGGTGCTGAAATTGTAGTGAACGGGAAAAAAGTGCTGAATTTCTGCGCCAACAATTACCTGGGTTTGTCATCACATCCCAAAGTAATTGAAGCGGCCAAAAAGTATATAGATACCAGAGGCTATGGCATGAGCAGCGTACGGTTCATCTGTGGCACGCAGGACATACACAAGGAACTGGAAGCGAAGCTCTCAGCATTTCTTGGTACTGAGGACACCATTCTGTATGCGGCCGCTTTTGACGCCAATGGCGGCGTGTTTGAGCCATTGTTCAACGAGCAGGATGCCATCATTTCCGATGAACTGAACCATGCTTCTATCATTGATGGCGTCCGCCTGTGTAAAGCGCAGCGTTATCGCTACAAACACAACGACATGGCCGACCTCGAAGCTAAATTGCAGGAGGCGAAAGGTGCGCGCAACCGCATCATTGTTACCGATGGTTCTTTCAGCATGGACGGCACCATCGCCCAATTGGACAAAATTGTAGCGCTGGCCGAAAAATATGATGCTGCCATTATGGTAGACGACAGCCACAGCAGCGGATTTTTGGGAAAAACAGGTCGCGGCACCCATGAGTACCACAATGTGATGGGTAAGATCGATATCATTACCGGCACATTGGGCAAGGCCCTGGGAGGCGCTTCCGGTGGATTTACCAGTGGCAGAAAAGAAATCATCGATATGCTGCGGCAGCGTTCGCGTCCGTATTTGTTCTCCAATACGCTGGCCCCGAGCATTACCGGCGCTTCCATTGCCGTATTGGACCTGCTGAGCGAAACAACCGCCTTACGTGACAAGCTTGAATACAATACGAAATACTTCCGCAGTAAAATGACCGAAGCCGGCTTCGACATCAAACCCGGCGATCATCCCATTGTGCCCATCATGCTGTACGATGCAGTGCTGGCGCAAAAATTTGCAGCCCGTTTGCTGGATGAAGGCATATATGTAATTGGTTTCTTCTACCCGGTAGTGGCCAAAGGGCAGGCGCGCATACGCGTACAATTAAGCGCTGCACATGAACAACATCATCTTGATAAGGCAATTGCTGCATTTACGAAAGTGGGAGAGGAACTGGGGGTGTTGAAATTGGCTAAATAGTTAATGTACCAATGTGCTAATGAAATTGCCGGTACACCGGTTTTTTCATTAGCACATCAGCCTGTTTACACATCAGCAGATTGCAATCATACTAATCTCCACATTCACTCCTTTGGGCAATCCTTTTACGGCTACGGTTTCGCGGGCAGGATAATTGCCGGTGAAATAGCTGCCGTACACTTCATTCACTTTTGCAAAAAGCGACATGTCGCTGAGGAATATGGTTGTTTTTACTACCTGCTGAAAACTGCTGCCTGCTTCCTGCAGAATGGCTTCCAGGTTTTTCATTACCAGTTGTGTTTCTACCGCTACATCACTGGTATCTACTTCGCCGGTAGCGGGGTTGATGGGAATTTGTCCGGAGATAAATAACAGGTTACCGGCACGAACTGCCTGGCTATAAGGTCCTATGGGCGCGGGCGCCTTGGTGGTGTTGATGATAGTTTTTTCCATAGTGCAAAAGTAATGCTTGCGTGGTTACGGGTTTGCATTGGGGTAGAAAAGAGAAAGTTGCACCTGCCTCACTGCAGCAAAAACAGCAACTAATTCCTCCACCTGTGTTTAACCGAACGCTTACAGGGTTCACTGCTAAATGAGTGAATGGTTCGCTAGTTAAATTGTTACTTTGCAGCCAAATTATACCGTCATGACAGTTGCCGTATTGGCCGATGAAATGTTGAAGCAGGAAATCAATGATCGGGGCGCAGGACCAGATGTACGAATGATATGGGCAGATTCGCTGCGGTCGCTCACCATTATAGAAGCAGATGTGTATATGGACCTGTTGTTTGATATGGACCGTGAAAGAATCAGTCGCCTGCAACAGTTGCTGCCCAAACCTGTTATCGTGAATGCTGTGGCGCACACCACGAGGGAAATTGGTTTGGATGTAATCAGGATCAATGCCTGGCCCGGCATGTTGCGCCGGCCACTGGTGGAAATCGTGCTACCCGAAAATGTGGAAGAAAACAATGTTGCAACAATTTTTAATACGCTCCAATGGACTTACCAGGCAGTGCCGGATGTGCCGGGTATGATTACGGCGCGTGTACTGGCCATGATCATCAATGAAGCCTACTACACCTGGGGCAGTGGCGTCAGCAGCCGTGAAGAGATTGATACAGCTATGAAACTGGGCACCAATTATCCTCTTGGACCTTTTGAATGGAGTGAGCGGATAGGGGTGCACCGGGTGCGTGAATTGCTGCATGTGTTATCGCATATAGACAAACGTTATACTCCCCATGAAAGATTGCTAAACAGTTAAATTCTTATATGCTTGTATGGTCCACTTAACCATGTAACCAGCCACGCAATATGTCACTCATTCTGAACATAGATACGGCTACCGAAACGGCCAGTGTATGCATAGCAAAGGAAGGTGTTTCCCTTGCCCTGCGCACGAGCACCTTCCAGAAAGACCATGCTTCCTGGATACAGCCTGCCATTATGGAAGTGTTGCAGGAGGCAGGCTTATCATTAGGTGAAATTCAGGCAGTTGCGGTCACTGCAGGGCCAGGATCGTATACAGGATTGCGGGTGGGGATGGCTACGGCTAAGGGATTGTGTTATACCCTGAAAATACCGTTGCTTACAGCAAACACATTGTATGTAATGGCTTTTGCCAATCGGGAAAATCGGTTGCATATTACCGATAGTAATGGAGCTTATCCGTTGCTGTATTGCCCTATGATCGATGCGCGTCGAATGGAAGTATTTACTGCGTTGTATGATGAGGGTATGAACGAAATTATGCCTCCTGCGGCGGTCATTTTAGAGCCTTCGACGTTTAAAGAAGCGTTAAATAATCACACGATATATTTTACGGGGAGTGGTACCGGTAAGTGGAAACATTTATGCACGCATCCCAATGCCCGTTACAGTGATACCGACAACATTTTGGCGCCTTATCTTGCTAAAATCGCTTCCGGCTTGTATTTGCAACGGAAGTTTGCTGACCTTGCCTATGCCGGCCCCGTCTATCTGAAAGAATTTTATTCTCATAATAAAAAATAACCAACCGAAACTTTTATTAGCCTTTCATCATGCGCATATCAATTTTCTTGTAAATTTGACTCTTAGCGTTATCCTATTTAAATATTTAAAAGCTCTGATGTGCACATGAACGTAACAACCAATTACTCCATGGTCTTAAATGCAGATGGTGGGGATGGTGAATCGGTAAAAGTGGACTTCCTGAACCTGAAAAAAGCAGCGATGATCCTACGGGCGTTGAACCATAAGCTGCGTCAACAAATCGTAAAACTCATTGACGAGAACAAACGCCTTACCGTAACAGAAATCTATGTCCGACTGCGTCTGGAACAATCGGTTGCCTCGCAACATCTCGCCATTTTAAGAAGGGCCGGCGTTGTAAAGACCGAGCGCGATGGAAAGTACATTTATTATTCTGTAAACAGTGCGCGGGTGGCCCATATTATGAAATGCGTGGATGAACTGAACACCTGATTAAGACGGGGTATCAATCAATTGTACTTATTGAATTCCAGGCTAATACAGATTTCGGCTTGCCTTCGGTATTTGCCTGACAAGGATTAATTTTGCCCAAATTAATCTGATGTTCATTAAACAATTGTATACAGGCTGCCTCAGCGAAGCAGCTTATTATATTGAAAGCGAAGGCGAAGCAGCCATCATTGATCCCCTGCGTGATGTTGATTCGTACGTGCAACTGGCCCTGGAAAGAAATGCCACCATCAAATACATTTTCGAAACGCATTTTCATGCCGATTTTGTGAGCGGTCACCTCGACCTGCAAAAAGCAACCGGCGCACCGATCGTTTTTGGTCCCAATACCGAAACCGGTTTCCCCATCCACCTTGCCCGTGACGGAGAGACGTTTCGGTTAGGAAACCTTACTATTGAAGTGTTGCACACTCCAGGTCATACCCTGGAGAGTACCTGCTATTTATTGCGTGATGAAAACAAGGAACCTTATGCCCTGTTCACCGGCGATACCTTATTTGTAAATGATGTGGGCCGTCCGGACCTCAGCAGCGGCAACCTGGATATGCACGACCTGGCATCCATGCTGTACGATTCACTGCAGCAGAAGATCATGCCCCTGCCCGATCACGTGCTGGTATACCCTGCGCATGGTGCTGGCAGCAGTTGCGGTAAGAACCTGGGACCTGAAACATTCAGCACCATTGGTGAGCAGAAACGGACCAACTATGCGCTGCAACCGCAAACGCGTGAGGAGTTTATCAAGGCGGTTACCGAAGGACTGACAGCGCCTCCCCAGTATTTTCCCATCAACGCCCGCATCAACAAGGAAGGGTATGACAGCCTGGAAAAGGTACTGGCGGCAGGCTTGACCCCTTTATCGCCTGAAACTTTTTCCCAAATGATCGAAGAGGAAGGTGTAACAATATTGGACACACGAAATGTGAAGGAGTTTACCAGACAATTTGTGCCCGGCGCGGTGAGCATTGGCCTGGAGGGACGTTTTGCCGAATGGGCCGGCAGCCTGTTGCCTTTCGACAAACCGATCATACTGGTAACGGAAGCAGGTAAAGAAGAAGAGTCAGTAATCCGGCTGGCCCGTGTGGGATTTTCAGATATCCGCGGCTACCTCCAGGGTGGTCTGGATAGCTGGACAAAAGCAGGCTATGACATCGATATGATCATCGATGTGGAGGCAGATGAACTGGAAATGGACCTGCCGTACGACAATCACCTGGTAGTGATCGATGTAAGGCAGGAAGCCGAATACGCCGATGGGCATGTACGCGGCGCGCTCAATATTCCCCTGCACGAACTTACCGATCCGGGAAGCATGGCCGGTATAGAAGACAAACACAACCTGTACGTGCACTGCGCCAGCGGTTACCGCAGCGTTATAGCCGCTTCGCTTTTGAAAAGGCAGGGCATTCATAACCTGCGCAATGTGCTGGGCGGTTATAAAGCAATTACCACCAACACGAAGATTGAAGTGGTAAAAGATCAGCGGGTGTTGAATTAGTACCGGCTCATACGCTCACAATGCCATTCTTGATCGCATACATTACCAGCCCAACCCGGCTTTTAAGATTAAGTTTTTCGAACAGGGCATCGCGGTAGCCGTCGATGGTGCGTACGCTGAGGTACATTTTTTCGGCAATTTCCTTATAGGTCAGCTCCGAGCAGGCCAGTTTCAGGAATTCGATTTCGCGATCATTCAGGCATGCGAGGCTTTTGAATGGCTGATCGGGTTCGGAGGATTGGTTTACCGCATGAATGAGTTTTCCCGTAATCAGTTCTGAATAATAATATCCTTTTCGCTGGAGGGAGTCGAGGGCGCTCCGGAATTCTACCGGATCGATATCTTTCAGTATGTAGCCGCGTGCGCCGCATTTCATCATGCGGATAACGGCGCTTTCATTATCGTACATGGAAAGCGCCAGCACCTTGATGGCGGGATAGTTTCGCTTGAGCCAGAGGGTGGTATCGTAGCCGTCCATGCCGGGCATATTGATATCCATCAATACAATGTCTGGCAATTGTGAGGGTGAAAGCTGGTTAATAAAATCTTTTCCGTTGTTGGCTTCCAGTAATACGGTATAAGAGTCGAGCTGGCGGATGAGGGCAGCGAGGCCATTTCGCAGTAATACATGGTCATCCACTACAGCCACACGGGCTTTAGTATACATACATTTAGAGGTTTTTAGGTAGTGAGGGGCAAGCGGATTGCTACTGTAGTTCCTTTTTCGGGGATACTGGTGATAGAGAGGTTGGCGTCAATGAGCCGGGCACGGTGTTGCATATTGCGTAGTCCCAGGCCGGAAGCGGGCTTTTCCGATGCATTTATTGTTGCCGTATCAAAACCCTTTCCATTATCCGATATCGTAATATTAAGCAATTCTTCGCTAAACCCTATACGTATTTCTACTTTTTCTGCCGTTGCGTGTTTGATGATATTTGTCATCACCTCCTGGAAAATCCGGAACAGGATAAGTTCCTTTTGCGGGTCCGTTCTTACCGGTTGTCCTTCCACATACAGGTGCGCAAGCAGCACGCCGCTTTTGCGTACAATTTCCAACTCTGCTTCTATGGCGCCCACCAGTCCCGCCTCTGTTATAAAGGTAGTGTTCATGGTCTTTGCCAGCTGACGGAGGTCCTGGATGGCCTTGCCCACCAGGTCGCGGGAGCAGTTTATTTTTTCTTGTAACTGTGACGGTTGGTTGATGTCCATGGTGCCGATGTTCAGCTTGGCCAGACTGAGCACCTGCCCGATATTGTCGTGAATTTCCTGGGAAATGTTGTGCAGGGTCTGCTCCTGGATTTCTATTTGCGACTGCAACAGAATTTCCTGGTATTGCGATTGGAGCTGTTGCTTTTCCAGCATAAAGTCGGCCTGCTTTTTTCTGTACGACAACACGAAGAACACAATAAACACAGACAGGACGCATACCAACAGGCATCCGATCAGCACAAACACCAGTATGTTTTCACTGTTTACTTCCATTGCTTTTGTTGTCGGTCAGCATGGCAAACGTCAGCACGCTATAATACGCAATTGTCATAATATAGTTGATGGTACTAATCAGTTTTGTCTTGATATGATAAATGAGAAAATAATTATAAAAACAGTATATAAAAAAAGTAGTACAAAAGAAAACCAGCACTGCACAGTTGAACCAGAAGGTACTCTGACGTACCAGCGAAATCTGCAGCGGGTATTGCAGCATTTCCCTGAAGTACAGTAAGCTAAGCACAATCAGCACAAAACTGATGGTGATGATACTGTTGGAAGGGAAGGTATATAGGTCCTGCAGGAAAATGGAATTCAACATGGAAAAAATCACCAGCACCGGTGTGCCATACAGGATAAAGGTTTTGGTCCTTGCGTTTTTGAGTAGCCGGAAATAGATGGCTGCATACAACAATAATTGTATAGGCGCATAGAAATGATAGGGCGGTGAGCTGTTCCTGATGCGATAGGCAAAGAACCTGCTGCTCACTTCGCTGATGATGGTAATAAGGATCAAGGCTACCAGAAGCCGGAAGGGAGTGGTCAGTTTTTTGTATTTGACCATTCCTGTAATTGCAACAATGGTTAGTACGATCAGGTAGATGAAGAATCTGGTGCTCATGTTAGGGTATATTGTCAAGGGCTCCCTCGGTATCGTCGCAGTTATCCGGACACGGGTCTACGTATTCGTAAATTTCATCGCCCTCTAAATCTAAATTACGACCGTTTCTTTCCGGGTCCTGGCGCGTTCCGATCAAAATCAGTGTGTACATTTTCTTTGCTCCATATATGTTTTTATGATGCAAGCCGAAGTATATTCTAATACCGTTACAACCTTCCTGATCGAGTATACTCCTGACAGATGCTGCATCTACAAAAAATCCTTTTAAACGCTTTCCAGTACTGGTTTCAAGTTCATGGTGGTTATTTTGAAACCCACGTATAAGTATTTTAGCGGTATCCCTGGGAATTCTGTTGGCTCTCATAAATGTCTGCGCGCCGGCCGACTCACTGACAGTGCCAAAGGTCATTGCTGAAGACTTTTTCGCAAAAAACAAGTGATACAGCAACAGGCCGAGGCCGAAACACACAATTGGAATAATAATCTTTTTCATAACTACATTTTGGGTTTAGTGGTTAACAATGTGCAGTCAAATTTCCTGTAATGCGTACTCCCGCCTACCCGTTTTTTCACCCGAAAATTTGCAGGAAAAGCACCTGCTTTATTCCCAAAATTCCACACTGATATAAGGTTGATTTCCCGTTTTCTCCGGGCAACCGGATATCCAAATTTGCAGGGATATTTTTTGCCGTTGAATCAATACATGCTTTTGCCAGCCACAGTCTTTCGTATGTTGCCAAATTTGCGGAGGCAGCAGGTGGAGGTGGATTTACCGGTTGTAGGCACGATTCGTTCAGGAAACATGGCCGGTAGCAGGGAACGCTTCCTCATCAATCCACATCCTCCTGTACTCTTCTTTCCATTCCCATTTCCACCTTCTGTGGCTCCACAGCCACATATCGGGATGCTTCCGGATGGCCTTTTCAAGGAAGCGTATATAGCGGCGGGTGAGTTCGCCTTCGGGGAGGGAAGCAGGTTCTTCGGCGCCCATTTCAAGGTGGGCACGATAATATCCCCGCTTAACCTTATACAACTGCGTAAAAATTACCGGGATGTTCCCGATGCGTGCGCCACTTTCCGGGCCGCGCACAAAAGGGGTGGGCCGGCCAAAGAAGTTCAGCCAGTATGCCCGGTTTACGTCGCCGGGGGCCTGGTCTGCTACCAGGGTTAGCAGGTATTGCGTATTCCGCCACGGCACCATTGCTGTTCGCATATCTGTAGCCGGTAGCATTACAGATCCGTTGCGAGTGCGCAAATGCATGAACAGCCGGTCCACCACCTTGTTTTTGATTGGCATGTATACCACCAGGAAAGGAAATCTTACATAATAGGGCATGGCCACATTGGCTATTTCCCAGTTGAAATTATGTCCCAGGTGCAACTGGCATTTCCGCCCCGATTCGTATACCGGCTGAAACGGATCGCTGTCCATTACAAAATGTTTTTGTATCCATTTGCTGCTGGCGGATAACAGCTTGATGGTTTCGATGAAGTTGTCTACGAAATTGCGGTAAAACTTTTTGGCAATGGCGGTCCGCTCCTGTACTGATTTTTCAGGAAAAGCGATCGCCAGGTTGCCCATCACCACTTTTTTGCGGTAACCGAAAACGTAGTACAATAAAAGATAGATGCCGTCTGACAACACATAGAGTATCGGCATAGGTAAGAGAGATAGCAGATAAAGCAGGCCGTATGTGAGATAGTACATTGAATTCGTTCTTGATGGTCACTCATTCACCCAGTTCTTTTCTTCCTGCACCAGGTGTTTCACTACTGTTTTTACTTTGAACTTATTGCGCAGGTGGCGTGCCAGCGCATCCGCAGCATATACGCTGCGGTGTTGGCCGCCGGTACAACCGAAGCTTACACTGAGGTTTTCAAATCCCCTGCGGATATAGTCTTCCACGGTAATGTCAACAATATCAAATACACTGTTTAAAAATTCAGGCATGCGGGTTTGCTGTTCCAGAAAATCTTTCACACCCTTATCGCGACCTGTTTGTGTTTTGAACTGTTCCAGCCTTCCGGGATTGAGTATGCCCCTGCAGTCAAACACGAAACCGCCGCCATTACCGGTATCATCTGCCGGCATACCTTTTTTGTAGGAGAAACTGTATATGCGCACCACCAGTGGTGTTTCTTCCGTGGCGTTGATGGGCGTAAACCGTTCAATGATTTCGTCCAGCACGCAAATGTCCAGCACTTTCCTGAATTCAGGAACAGCAATACCGGGGCTCCTGTCGAGCATAAAGGCTTTCAGGTTTTTCAGGGCCTGCGGAATGCTGGTAAGGAATTGTGCTTTGCGTTCAAACAATCCGCGAAAACCATAAGCGCCCAACACCTGCAGCAAACGGATGAGCACATAGCCGTTGTACTGGCTTCTGAACACCGGGCGGTCTACCTTTTCACCAATCACCGATTCAAAGGAGTCAATATAATCTTCCAGCAGAGACTCTTTCCATTCATCGGGTAAATTGGCGCGGGCCTGCCAGATCATACTGGCCACATCGTATTGGGGCGCGCCCTGCATGCCTCCCTGGAAGTCTATAAAATGCACGCTGCCGCCAGGCCGCACCAGTATGTTGCGGCTCTGAAAATCGCGGAACATAAAGTATTTATATTCCGTGTGGGTAAGGTAGGTACTCAGGGCTTCAAAATCGTCGATCAGTTTTTGTTTATCGTAAGGTTTGCGAAGGGCGTCGAGAAAATAATATTTGAAGTACAACAGGTCGGCCATGATGGCCTGTTTGCCGAATTCCTTGTTGGTCAGACAGCGGTTGTAATCGATGCCATGGTGACCTTTTACCTGCAAAAGGGCTAGCTGGTGCAAACTTCTCTTAAACAGGTCATACACGTTGGTGGTGAATCCTTCTGCTTCTAATTTGTTCAGCAACGACAGGTCGCCAAAATCTTCCTGCAGGTAAATGTTCTTTTCCGTATTCAGCGCATAAATTTCCGGAACCGGCAAACCGTGCCGGCGGAAATGTTGGGCGAAATAGATAAAAGTTTCATTCTCCGGGATATTGTTTCCATAGGTAGCAATACAGGAAGAACCGTTATGGGTATGCACGCGGAAATACCTCCTGTCGGAGCCGGATTGAGGCAACACATCAATTCCCCGGGCAGGTTTCCCTGCCCATTTTGTGTGTAAGGCGTGGATGGCGTCCAGTATCTGTTGCATGCGGGTAAAAGTAATAGAATATTGGGAATTTCAGGAATGGTCCGGTGAGTTATGGGCGGCTTCCCTTGCTCTTACTTCGGCAATAAGGCTTTCTTCATCCCAGCCGGTATCTACCCGGAAGCCGTCGCCGGTGCTGTCTGCCTGCAGCAGGCATTCCAGTTCTTCAATATAGGAACGTGCGGCTACAATGTATTCTTCCTTATCGCGGATGGCGGCCAGCTGTTTCAGCTTGCTTTCATCATATTTCAAAAAAGTTCTGGCGGCGCGTTGCGCGGTATAGGCACGATAGCCAAGCAATTTCATAACATCTATGCCTACGCGTAATGAGGTGTCGATGGTTTCGCGGTACACGTGCAGCATGCCGGCGTTCATGAGGTCGTAGGCATCATAACGGTTGGTGGCGCGCACCAGCATGCGGAGATGCGGGAAATGTTTCTTGATGGTTTCAATCAATTCCAGTCTTTTTTCGGCGGGCTCCAGGGCAATGATAATGATCTTTGCTTTGTCGGCACCGGCAGCGCGCAACAGATCATATCGCGAAGCATCGCCATAATACACTTTAAAGCCCATTCTGCGGAGAAAATCCACCCGGTCGGAATCGATATCAAGAATGGTGGTGCCGATCTTGTGAGCGCGCAAAAACCGCCCGATAGTATTGCCGAAATGCCCGAAGCCTGCAATGATCACCGGATTATCTTCTTCAATGGCGTCCGGCTCGCGTGAAGGCGGCATAGCAACCTTGCATTGACCAAAGCGCGGCATGATGACCCTTTCGTTGAGCAGCAATACCAGTGGCGTGAGCGCCATACTGATAGCCACCACGGCCACCATCACATCGGTAATGCTCCTGGGCAGTATGCCTCCCTGCTGCGAAAAAGAAAACAGCACAAAAGCAAATTCGCCCACCTGGCAAAGCGCCATGGCGAACAGCATGTTCTGGTCCCAGCCCATTTTAAAAAAGCGGCCAAGGAAATACAATACCAAAAACTTCACGGCCATTAGTGCTACTACCAGTCCGGCAATGAGGCCGGGTTGTGCGGCCAGCAGGGTGAAATCGATGGAGGCGCCAACTGCAATAAAAAACAATCCCAGCAACAAGCCCTTAAATGGTTCAATATCGCTTTCCAGTTCATGTTTGTGTTCGCTATTGGCCAGTACTACACCTGCGAGAAACGTGCCCAGGGCCGGGCTCAAGCCCACCTGTATCATCAATACGGTAATACCGGTAACCAGCAGCAGCGCTGTAGCAGTGAATACTTCGCGCAGCCGTGCTTTGGCTATGGTGCGCAATAAGGGACGTACCAGGTAGCGCCCCGCAATTACAATGGCGGCTACAGCGCCGAGCAATACCAATGTTTGTGCCCAGCCCGGCAAATGCGATACCCAGGTTTCTGTATGATTGTTGTGCCCATTCGTATGCGCGTCTCCGTTAACAGCAAGCAACGGGAACAATGCCAGCATGGGGATTACCGCCATATCCTGGAACAACAACACGGCAAAAGAACTTTGCCCCGCATCGGTTTTCATCAACCCTTTTTCATTAAGCGATTGTAAAACGATGGCGGTAGACGACAGGGAAAGCATCATGCCCATTGCCAGCGACTGTTTCCAATGCAGGCCAAACGCCAGCGCAAGTGCGCCAATTACTATTGATGATACCAGTACCTGCAACCCGCCCAGCAACACAATAGGCTTGCGTAATTTCCAGAGCAGCGAAGGTTCCAGTTCCAAACCGATGATGAACAGCATCATCACCACACCAAATTCTGCAAAGTGCATAATGTCCTGGCTTTCGTCGCCTACCAGTCCCAGCACTGCCGGACCGATCGCGATACCGGCCAGCAGGTAACCGAGCACCGATCCCAGTCCGACTCTTTTTGCCAATGGCACCATAATTACCGCTGCGGCCAGGAATACCGTTGCCTGAAAGAGAAATGAATTTTGATCCATACGTTACATTTAATGAGATAAGGATATGGCTATACGGTAGTACAGCCCATTTAAAAGATTACCATTGGTTTGATCAATATGGCAAGATCAATCCATGACGCTTTGGGGCAGGGGGATCAGATCGTTTAAATATGTTACGCTTTTCCATTCCGCCTCGCTGATGCGGTCGTTGTGCAGGGCAACCAGCAGCTGTTCATATTGAACAGCATGCAATTCAATATCGGCAGTGTTGAGCCGGTGCGTACCCATTATGGCAAAAGGCGGCAGGTATTGCATATTGCACAGGTAAGCCGTCTGGTCAAACGGGGCGAGCAGTTGCCGGATGGTAAAGCGATTATGTCCTGAAGGGCTGTATGCCTTGGCAGCCCCTCCCGTAGTGATTACATTGAAGGCCCATTTTCCGGTTAGCATTTTTCCCTTCGACCCATAGGCCCATCCGTGTTCCAACACCAGATCGAGCCATTGTTTGATAATGGCCGGACAGGAATACCAGTAAAACGGGTGTTGCCAGATAATGATATCGTGTTCCAGCAGGAGCTGCTGTTCTTTCTTCACATCGATATCGAAATCGGGATAAGCTTCGTACAGGTCGTGGAAAGTGACGCCCTCAAGGTGTTGCGTATGCGCCACCAGGCGGCTCTGCACCCGCGACTTTTCCAGCACGGGATGTGCGAAGAGGATGAGTATTCGGGACATGTACACAAGGTAAGAAGAATGAAGAAAGAAGCGGAAAGGAAGCAGGGGTCAGGGGAAGAGTTTTTCGGCAATGGCTACGGCTTCCGGCTTGCCTACATCAATAAACCTGGAGCCGGTATGATCATAACCGATAATTTTTTCCGAAGTGGCAAGGTCAAGGTACACGTCTACGATGGAAAATTTTCCCTCCCGTTCTATGCGTTGCAGTAATGATTTATTGAATACGTGTATACCGCTAAACGCCATTTGTATACAGGAGGTGCCGGTGCGCCGGATCTTTTCTTCACCGGTTTTTGTATTGCGCCAGCCACACAACCTGTTATCGGAATCGAACAAAAAGTACCGGGAAGTGGAGCGATGGCTCACGGCCAGGGTGGCCAATGGTTGATGCGCATGATGAAATTCCATCATGCTGCCCAGGTCGAGATCGGTAAGAATATCGGAATTGATTACTACAATGGTATCTGCTGTAAACAGCGGGGCTGCTTTTTTTAGTCCGCCACCTGTTTCCAGCAATGCTGTTGTTTCATCGCTAATCCTTATCCGGCTTCCCCAGCCTTTGTTTGTTTCGATGGCCTGCAATAGCTGGCCGGCAAAGTGATGTACGTTTACCACCACATCGGTGATGCCGTATTGTTGCAGGTATTCAATATTCCGTTGCAACAAACTTTTCCCGTTAATAACTGCCAGTGCTTTGGGATGACTGTCGGTCCAGGGTTTGAAGCGTGTACCCAGTCCCGCTGCAAAGATCATCGCCTGAACAGTGCTGTTGTTATGTGTTGTGACTGGTTTTCTTTGTTCGTTCATATCAGCGTAAAGGTAATGACCACTCCTGCATGGCAGCCGTTACAATACGATATTCTGCAGTAACTGGCTTTTATATGGATAGTCCGTGTTATAGTGCAAACCACGGCTTTCTTTCCTGAACTGCGCACATTTTACAATCAAATAGCCTACGGTGATCATGTTGCGCAACTCCAGCAATTGTGGGGAGAGTGTGGTGGTTTGGTACAATGCTTCTGTTTCTTCCCATAAGAGGTCGAGTCGTTTGGCGGCGCGGGCCAGGCGGGTGTTGGTGCGCACGATACCTACATAATCGCTCATCACCGATTGCAGTTCTTTCAGGCTTTGCGTGATGAGGATCATTTCGCGGGGGTCGGATGTGCCGGTGGCGTTCCAGTCCGGAATGTCGGTTCGCCAGGCTTTTGCCGGGTCAATTTTCTGAATTTTTTCCGCAGCATCGGTAAAGCAGCGGTGGGCAAACACCATGGCTTCCAGCAATGAATTGCTGGCCAGGCGGTTGGCGCCATGCAGCCCGGTACTGGCGCATTCGCCTGCCGCATACAAATTGCGGATGGAAGTTCTTCCCCATTCATCCGTTTTAATACCGCCGCAGCTGTAGTGCGCTGCGGGCGCCACAGGGATCATGTCTTTTGACACATCAATGCCTATCGACTTGCATTTTTCATAGATGTTGGGGAAGTGTTCAATGAATTTGTTCAGCGGAATATGCCGCACATCAAGGTATACATGTTCGGTACCGGTTATTTTCATTTCACTGTCTATGGCGCGGGCCACAATGTCGCGGGGCGCCAGGTCGCCGCGACTGTCGTAGCGTTGCATAAATGCTTCGCCGGGTTTGTTGCGCAGGATGCCGCCATCGCCGCGCACGGCTTCGGTGATCAGGAAAGCCTGTCCGCGCATGCCCGGTTCATACAGTGCCGTGGGATGAAACTGGATGAACTCCATGTTTTCAATTCTGCCTTTGGCGCGGTACACCATGGCTACGCCATCACCGGTGGCAATATGCGGGTTGGTAGTAGAGCGGTACACCTGCCCGTTGCCGCCGGTGGCCAGTACGGTAACCGGGGCGAGAATCTTTTCAATCTGGTGGGTAACGAGGTTCAGCGCATATACGCCATAACATTCGATGTCAGGGGTTGATTTGGTAACGAGGTAACCCAGGTGGTGCTGGGTGATGAGATCAATAACAAAACAATGTTTGATGATCTCAACGTTTTTGCATTTTGCCACTGCTTCGAGCAGGGCGCGCTCCATTTCCCGACCGGTCACATCTTTGTGATGGAGTATGCGGTATTCGCTATGGCCGCCTTCCTTGCCGAGTTTATAATCACCATCGGCCTCCTTATCGAACTGTGCGCCCCAACTGATCATTTCATGGATGCGGTCAACGCCTTCTTTCACCACAATTTCCACTACCTGCCGGTTGCACAACCCATCGCCGGCAATGAGGGTGTCTTCGATGTGTTTCTCGAAACTGTCTTTTTCAAAATCCGTTACGCCGGCAACGCCACCCTGCGCATATTTGGTGTTGGTTTCGTCGGCTATGGTTTTGGTAATGACAAGTACTTTCTTATCGGGAAATTTTTGTGCAGCTTTTATAGCGAACGTAAGCCCGGCAATGCCCGAGCCAATAACAAGGAAGTCTGTTTTTTGCATAGCGTTTAAAGGTGTACAGCGATGCAGCAGCAACTATACCCTACCACCCTTGCTGCTATCATTGTGTAAACTCCGGCTAATATTCAATGGTATAGGAATATTTGGATGGATCTTCTATCAGGTCCAGCAGGTTGTATTTCAACGTAACTGTTTTCTTGTCGTCAGACAATTTCAGCACAGCATTGTCAACATTTTTGACAGGCCTGGGCAAATGGATGGTAGTGGTATACAGCAGTTCCATACCAGCGCTGCTCATTTGTTTTAATTGCTGTATTTCGGGATTATCGAACAATGCTTTTGCTTTTTCCTCATTCAGCTTTTTGCTGATCAGCCCGTTTTTGATCGTCACATCATAAATGGCTCCTACATCACCTAACTGAGGGTCGCCAGCGGGTGCGGAAGCGCTGCTTTCACCGGGCTTTTGAAAAGCCTGTTTGAGTACCTGGGCCAGTGCGCTGGTGCCGTTACCGCCACCCTGTAACAACTGCTGCAGGTTGTCCTGGCTTTTGTAAGGTACATCCATGGTGAATTTAAAGACCTGTTCTTCATAATTCATTTTCAGGCTCATTGTGCCGCTCTTGAGCAGGTCTTTTTGATCGTCGCTTATATCTTTTACGCTATCCAGCAGGCTACCCAGTCGGATGGTGGTATCGATAATCTTGTCAAGCCCCTGACTTTTCAGTCCCTCTTCACCGGCAAAGCTCTCCATCAATATCAGCAGCTGGCTCATGTCCATTTTGGAGTTATACACCCCGCTGCCGTCTTCATTAATGGTAATTACTTCGTCTACTTCAAAACAACCTACAGCCACCAGGCAGCATATGGTTACAAACATGTATTTCAGGAATCTCATAATCGGCATTATTTGTGGCAATTTACTCGTTTTCATTCAATGCGGCGAAAACCCGGCTGTAAAAGTTTCGGGCCGGATTCATGCTTGCATTTTCTGCCAGGGAGCGTAGGTCCATGCCTTGTTATTGTGGTGATAGGGTTGATTGTATGGAAAGTTTTTTACCGGTTTCACTATCTTGCAGGCTTGCCTCTGGATTGGCCATTGTGCATTATTTACAACCAACTATTCGTACTTAACCATGGTAGAACAATTAAGGGAAGCATTCAGGCAACGATACAACAGAGAACCACTGATTATTGCCGCACCCGGAAGAGTAAATTTAATTGGGGAACATACAGATTACAACGAAGGATTTGTACTGCCCGGCGCAGTTGACAAATGTATATACGTGGCCATTGCAGCCAATGGCAGTGAGGAGATCAATGTATACGCCAACCAGTTTGCAGAAAGTTATTCTTTTCCTGTAAACAATACAGCTCCCCGTTCGGGCTGGATGAACTACCTGCTGGGCGTTACGTACCATATCCAGCAGCAGGGTAAAAAGATTGGCGGCGCCGATGTGCTGATTGATGGCAATATTCCCGTGGGCGCCGGTATGAGTTCTTCTGCTGCCCTGTGTTCTGCGTATGGATTTGCCCTGAACGAATTGTTTCAACTGGGCCATAGCCGGATGGACCTCGCCTTCATCGGGCAAAAAACAGAACATACGTTCGTAGGCGTAAAATGTGGTATTATGGACCAGTTTGCCAGTCTGCACGGCAAGAAGGGGCATGTAATGAAACTGGATTGCCGCAGCCTGGAATATGAATACATTCCATTTGATTTTCCCGGATACAAGATTGTGCTGGTGAACAGTATGGTAAGCCATTCGCTGGCCGGCTCGGAATACAATGTACGCCGTCAGCAATGCGAAGAAGGTGTACAGTTGTTGAAGCAACATTACCCCGGCATTACCACCCTGCGGGGCATTGAACCTGCACAACTCGATGCCCATAAAAACGAATTGCCACCGGTGGTGTATAACCGTTGTTCGTATGTGGTAAATGAAAAGGAACGCTTGCTGGCCGGTTGCGCTGCCCTGCAAAAAGGCGACCTGGCCGCGTTTGGCGCTTTGATGTATGCCACGCACGACGGATTGAGCAAGTTGTATGAAGTGAGTTGTCCTGAACTGGATTTCCTGGTAGATGAAACACGTGGTATGCCCGAAGTGGCCGGTGCACGCATGATGGGCGGAGGTTTCGGCGGTTGCACCATCAACATTGTACAAGCCAACAAGGTGGAAGCTTTTACTTCGCGCATACAACAGGCTTTTGCTGCCCGCTTTGGCAAAACGCCGGATGTGTATGTAACGCAGGTGGAAGAAGGAACAAGGGTTGTGTAAAGTAAACTATACCACCCCCACCTGTACTTCTGTTATATTGTTCGATGGCTGCTGAAAATCTACATTGATATATAATTCCCGGCATTCATCGCGGATGGGAATTTTATACTTTTCCACGAACTCCATTATTTTTTCGTATGTGGATGGCAGTTGTTCCCAGGGGCCTTCGTGGCGGCATACCACGGCTTTGAATGCCGGCAGTTCGCGTATGGTAGATTTTTCGGTGTTGAAAAATCCCTGTATGGGCAATGCAATGTCGAGGGTAAAAAGCGTATCCGGATGGCCGTCGGCACCACGATAGACCCAGTATACAGGTCCGCTGACGAGCGCTTTGCCTGCCGCTTCTGCATAGAGTTCCTGCGACACATGGGTGAATTGGTGCAATTCCTTCAGCGTGGTTCTGTACGATCGCGTTAGCACCATTACAGCCGGATGTATTCTTACTTGCATGCCATCTCTTTTTACATGAAAGCAAAATGTTGGTGAGCAAAAATTGGATTACATGCTTGCTACAGTAACCATTTTTTTTATAGGTACACCAGGATGCCAATCCATCCCCGCTTGCGGGGGCGCTAGCACGAACTTGCCCCGGTGAGTATGTTGCGTGGATGGAGTGGTCCGCGCCAGCGGGGGATGGAGAGGTATCTGGAGGTACAGCGAGTGGAAGTTTGTTGCAGTACAAAAGTTCATTGCCCTGGAATGGGCAACACCATAACCGCCGCAGGAGCGCACCGCCGACTTACCTGCGGGAGCATACTGCCGGGCCGGCCGTGGTCCCTTACTCCTGCGGTTGCATATTGTAGGCTACCCATTCTTCGCGGCTGGGCCCGTATATGCCCGGAACACGCAATCCTGCCTGGCGCATGAGCGTAGTCATTTGTCCGCGATGGTGTACCTGGTGTGCGATGAGATTATATAATGATAGGCCATTTTTCCAGGGTTCACCATACATTTCTACTTCATTAAGGAGTGAGGAATCGTTCCATTGTTGCGTCACTGCCTGCAGGAATTGATTGGAGACAGCTTCATACGCTGCTGTGAGTTCGGCTACAGACTTGTATACAATATGCTGTTCTTGTAGCCCAAGCCCCAGCTTGTGACCAAACTCATAAATGGTTTCAATGAGGTGATTAGCCAGCCGCCCGAGGGTTCGGGTATCGGGATGCACTTTTGCAGACAAGGATTCGTCGGTAAGGTGACGGAAAATGTTGATTGTGGCATCGGATTCATTCTTCCATCTTTCCTGGAAATCGGAAATGGTGCGAATCATGGTATTATCGTTTAATTGTGAATGAAATATAATTGCTCAAAGAGTGATTTAAAGCAAATCAACAACCGGGTAGTGACAACCTTATGTCAGCAGGGATAGAATTTGGTAGTATTGCCAATTCACCCATGCATTCCTTGCCCTGGTTTCGTTACACAATGGCCGGTTTTGGCCCGCTTATTGGTAAACGCTCTTTAACTCCGCCACCAGTTTTTCCATCGTTTCTTTCATGGCAGCAGGAGATTCTACACGCACGCAATCGGTAAACATGAGGAGCCAGCGGCCGAAAGAATGCCAGGAACTGATGACGAAATGCATACGCATATATTCGCCCGCATCTTCTTCGCGCACGAAACCGTAATAATATTTCTGGTCCCTGATGTAGCGGAGCACTTTTTTGTGGAAAAGCACCGTTACTTCGTGCAGGTCGTGCGCGTTGATATAACTGTCTATATATTCCCGGAGTGTGGGGTGCGATTTTTTTTCAAAACTTTCATCCTTCAACTGCAATCGCTGGATGCGGTCTACACGAAAATCGCGGTAATCCTGCCGCATACGGCACCAGCCAATCAGGTGCCAGTTCTGGGAGTAATAGCAAAGGCCAATGGGTTCTACCACCCGTTCAGTCAGTTGCTCGTCCAAAGAGTGGTAACGGATAAAAATTGCTTTTTTATCTACAATGGCTTTTTGCAAGGCGGCCAGGTATTGACTGGAGGATTCTTCCTTGAACACGCGTGGGCGATATACGGCAATATGTTCGTCGAGATTTTCTATATGGTCTTTATCGGTACTGCGCAGTACTGCTTTTATTTTATAGAGGGCTGCGTCGAAGTGTTTTTTTACAGAAGCATCGGTCATGCGTTCCGCCAGCTTGGCGCCCATGATCAATGCTGCGGCTTCTTCCTGGGTAAACATGACTGGCGGCAGGCGATAACCTTCCATAATGGAATAGCCGCTGCCTGCTTCGCCAATTACCGGCACGCCGCTTTCATCAAGTGCTTTTACATCGCGATACACCGTACGCAGGCTGATGTTGAAGCGATCGGCCAGTTCCTGCGCTGTAACCCTTTTCTTGCTTTGCAAGTGGGTCAGAATAGCGTGAAGACGGTCTATGCGGTTCACTTTTTAATAAGCAAATTAGCATTTTTGAAAATTAACAACCGGGTTGGCAGAAAGTTTCAACATACTTTGAAATGTCTGCATTGGTGCATCATCACATTGGATCTCTCCAGGCCCCGTTTTCTTTGAGGAGGTTGATGAGTTCGTCTACGGCAACGGCGCTATCAACATTCCGCTTCACCACTTCTTTGCCTTTGTATAGTGTAATCTTTCCGGGACCGCTGCCAACGTAACCAAAATCTGCATCGGCCATTTCACCGGGGCCGTTCACTATGCATCCCATAATGGCAATTTTTACGCCTTTGAGATGATGGGTCACTGCGCGGATTTTGGCCGTGGTTTCCTGCAAATCAAACAGCGTACGGCCGCAGGAGGGGCAGGAAATGTATTCCGTTTTTGAAATGCGCGTGCGCGTTGCCTGTAAAATGGAGAAAGAGGTATTGTTGAGAAACTGGTAATTGTTCTTTGTTTCGAGATAGGTTCTGCCGCTCACTTTCAGGTTGCTGATCCTATCTGGATTGTTGGTGAGCCAAATGCCATCACCCATACCGTCGAGCAGGAGGGCGCCGCTTTCGGCGGAGAAATGTATCAGTTGTTCATCGATGGTGGCATCTTCGCTATGCACACACAACACAACCGGCGCCGTTATACCCTGGTTCATCAACTCAATTATGAACCTGCGTACCGAGTGCATGGGCAAGGCATCGGAAGATTGTACGCAGAGCACAGCCGTCTTATCGCGCCGCATTGCCTGCATAACCTGGGCTGCCTGTGGCGTGGCAGTATCTACCGCAATGAAATTGAGCACCGGAGAGCGGTCGGTGTGTTTCAGGTATTCATCAACGTTAAACAGTGGAAAATATTTTTCTTTATCGGGATGCTGTAACCAGGTGGCGTAATTGCAGATCACTTTCACGGTGCCGGGCAAAGCAAATGACAATACCTGGTTGCCGGTATATAAATAATCGGCTGCGGCATCGTGAATGGTCCATTTATCGGTGGATGCATCGTAGGTATATCCGATAACCGTAAGATCGGTAGGGGTAATGGATGCTGCTTTGCTGAAATCTGCTACTACCACGGGCGTGTAACCACTGCCAATGTTACTTACAGCGTGTGTTTCCCTTCTCTTGTATTCATAGGGGGAATAGGGAAGGCTGATCACCTGGGGAATTTCCTGTTGCGTATGGCGAATTTGGTATTTCTTCACCAGGTCTTTGCATACGGGAATTTCAAATTCGGGGTCTTCAGTGAGCGACACGCGAATGGTATCGCCCAGGCCATCTTCCAGCAGGGTGCCGATGCCAATGGCAGATTTAATGCGACCATCTTCGCCATCACCGGCTTCAGTAACGCCCAGGTGAAGGGGGTAGCATTCACCAAATTCGTTCAGCATGGTATCTACCAGCAGGCGGTAGGCCTGTACCATTACCAGCGGATTGCTGGCTTTCATGCTCAGCACAATATTGTGATAGTTTTCATCGCGGGCAATGCGCAAAAATTCCATAGCGCTTTCCACCATGCCCATAGGCGTATCGCCATAGCGGCTCATGATGCGATCACTGAGCGAACCATGATTGGTGCCGATGCGCATGGCAGTGCCGTATTCCTTACAGATTTTTACCAGGGGGGTAAACCGTTCCCGGATACGTTCAATTTCTGCGGCATACTCAGCGTCGGAATAATCGAGCTGCTGAAATTTTTTCTTATCCACGTAATTGCCGGGATTCACGCGCACTTTCTCAACGATGCGGGCAGCAATTTCCGCCGCATTGGGCGTGAAATGAATATCTGCCACCAGCGGCGTTTTATATCCCTGTTTATGTAATTCATTTTTGATGTTCAGCAGGTTTTCAGCTTCCTTTTTGCTGGGCGCCGTGATGCGTACCAGTTCAGCGCCGGCTTCTATGCAGCGAATTGTTTGTGCCACGGTGCCCATGGTGTCCATGGTATCTGTAGTGGTCATGGTCTGGATGCGTACCGGGTGCAGGTTGCCCATAAGGAGGTGGCCAATGGACACTTCCCTTGTTTTGAGGCGGGATCCTGTTGTTAATGAATTACAATACATTGCGTGGTTTACAATACCCTGCAAATTAGACAAATGGCGGCAAATAAAGTTGACTGCTTATAGTACATTAACGGGAATAAAACCTTTCTGTCCTGCAACAAGTGCCGTCGTAAGATGATTTTGTGATAACAATTCTTGCTATTATGCCCGGAGTATGCGCAGTTCGGGCCCGGTACATGGTTTCAATGGTAACATTTCTTGTCTTGCTATGATGCGGACCTTATGGTCGGTTATAACTGTTGTTTGCAATACAAGTAATCGTTACCAGTCTTTTTCCGGCCTGTTCACGGAGCGGCTGCGGTTTTCTTTTATTTTCCGGTGCACTTCCTGCTCCTTCTGGCGCAGCGATTCGAGGTATTGCTCAATTTTACGCCGGTCGAGTTTGCTTTGCTGCTGGCGTTGCAGTTGTTGCTGATTTTGTTGCTGTTTTTGCTGCTGCTGTTGTTGCTGCTGGTTTTGTTTTTGTTTGTTCAGTTCCGACAAGGCTTTTTGTAAATTGGCTCTTGCATCTTCATCCGTGGGATCAAGGCGCAGCGCCTCTTTCCAGGCCTCGATGCTTTCTTCCAGCTTTTTTTGTTTTATTAAGGCAAGGCCTTTGTTGTACCATGCTTTTTGTGCTAATGCTTTATCAGGCGCGGCAGTAATGGCGGCATCAAATTCCTTTTCTGCATCAGCAAACTGGTTGTTTCGATACAGGGCATTGCCCAGGTTATAACGGGCAACCGCATTCGAAGGACTATTGGTGGCCGCCTGTTGGTACAGCGATTGCGCCTGCTCATACTGACCTTCCTTGTACAGGCGATTGCCGTTGCGAATGGTTTTCTGGTCATCCTGCGCATATCCTTTCAGCGCCATTGCTACGGATAACATCATCCCTATGACCAATCGTTTTTTCATATGGTGCTGAATTTTCGTTCGGGAATGAAAAATTCAATCAGCAGCAATAACAATGCAGCCGCAAGAAACCATTGAAAATAGCTCTTGTAGTCGCGAAATGCATCGTCTTCCAGGGCGGTGGCCTCAATAGTGCCCAACTGGTTGATGATTTTATCTACCGTTGTGTTTACATCGTCCAGATGCACGTATACGCCTTTGGTAGCGGCTGCGAGCTGTTGCAGTATATTTTCATTGAGTTTGGATACTACAACATTGTTATGGTCGTCTCTTTTGTATTCTTTGGTAACAGGATCGATAATAGGAGCGCCTTGCGAAGAACCGATGCCAATGGTGTTGATCATGACGCCTTCGTTAACGAGTTGTCGTGCCAGCGGAAGCGCATCGGGGTCGTGGTCTTCACCATCAGTAATCAGTATGATGGATTTGAATTTCCGTTCCTTGCTGTTGAAGGCCGCATTGCTCATGCGCAGGGCATCGGCTATTACAGTTCCCTGCGTGGGCACTACATCGGGGCCGGCCTGTTGTACGTACATGCGGGCGGCAGTATGGTCGGTGGTTAATGGCATTTGCAGGTAAGCCCTGCCGGCAAACAACACCAGGCCTATCCGGTCGTTGGGCATTTGTTCCATCAGCCTGTACACAACCTGGCGCGCTCTTTCGAGGCGGTTGGGTTTGATGTCTTCTGCCAGCATACTCTTGCTCACATCTATTGCCAGCACCACATCTACGCCCTTGCGCTGGATATTTTCCATAGCGCCCGGTTGCTGCAGGTTGGCTATACCAACAATTACGAAAGCAATGGCTGTCGTAACCAGTATGAATTTGATCAGAAAGTTGCGGGAAGAATAATTGCGGGTCAGTTCATTGACCAGTTTTTCGTTGCCTATGCGGCGTTTGGTTTTCTTTTTCCACGTGAGTAACAGATAAAACAGCGCCACCAGCAGGGGGATGACTGCGAGGCCGGTCAGTGATTCTATGTGCTGGAAGCGGAACATGAATGATTGGGTAATCCTGACTACAATTTACCAACAGGTAATAGCAAAAGAAAAGCCAAAGATTAAACGGCAGGGTGTTTCACGGGAATGCAGCAATATTTAATTATCTGCGTATAACTGTACTGCCAGGTGCGCTTTTTATTTCTTTCCCTGGAAAAATCCGAGCTGTGCCAGTATATCTTTCAGCATTTTCAGTCGAATAGCAGCAATGTCGGCATTTTTGTCCGGGGTTTCGATCTGCAGCACAAAAAAGTAAGGATGATTGTTTTCTTCAATCCAGCCTATGATCCAACCCAATGAATGATCTTTTTCAGTGGTGCCCCAGCCTGTTTTATAGCTCAGTTTGTAGTTGGCGTTGTCTTCCTGCAACATCATTTCCCGCACCACGCGCTGGCTGCGTTTGAGAAAAGGCAACTGGTCGAAGTACAATCTTTTTACCAGTCCCATTTGTTCATCGGCCGTTACTTTGGCTGAATTATCGAGCCAGAAAGTTTCGGGATTATTGCCGATTCTGAAGGTATCATAACGCCCGGCATAGCCCAGGGTATCGAGCCAGTGTTGTATGGTGTCTTTGCCAATGCGGCGTGCCAGTTGTTGGTACCAGTTGGGACAAGAGGTGCGGAAGGCCTGGTTCATGCTCATATCCCGGTCGCATTCCGTGCGGCCACTGGGCACGCTGTCCCAACGGATAACGGCACTGCTATCTACCATCAGTTTAGTTTCCACGCCGATCAGTGAAAGCACTATTTTGAACGTGGATGCAGGCAGGTAGGCGCTGTCGGTAAAGCGAGGTACGTTATAAATGGTAAACTCTCCTTTCTGGTTGTCGAACAGGCCGAAGCAACCGGTTACCTGGTTTTCATCGAAATACTTTTTCAGGCTGTTGTCTTCAGTAATGTTGTTGGGCGTACAGGCAGCCAGCAGGATGGTACAGGTAAGGAAGAGGAGCAATTGTTTTACCATTACAAAAAATTTTCGCGAAGATAATGCGTGATCAGGGAACTGAGGGGGGTATTGTTAAACGGACATATGACAACAGGGCCATCACATAACCATATGACCTGCAACCAGTAACCATTCCGGCCCTTTTTATTGAGCAATTTTTGGTATTGGTGAAACGTTTTGATAATTGTCTTGAAACCACAACCGCATGCAAAACAAATTACTTTTATTGGGTATAGCTGGTTTCTTGCTTGGCACCAGTTGCAAGAAAACAGAAGCCACCTTTGATCCTCCCACGGAGGCAAAGCTGATATTCAAATTCAAGTTTGATTCAACCCAGGTGCGGCTGAACAATTTGGGTGAACCTGCCGATGTGGCGCCGGGACATGCTGCGCAAAGTCCGAAGATGACCGCCATGAGCGCGCATTATATAGAACTGGCGCCCAATGCCACCACGCCGCTGGGTATGGGCGATATTCTGTACCGTGCGGCAGAGACCACAGCCGGTGGCGATTCTGCCATTGATTTTGAAAAAGCCGTGTTGGTGCAACATGATTCGGTGTTCCTGACGGTACCCATCAAGGCTATCAAGCCGGGCGATTATGAATGGCTGCGCGTTTCCATATCGTACCAGGCAGCAGACGTAAGTTTCCTGGTAGATACTACTGTTGGCCCTATCACGGTTAAAAAAGAATTTACCGGGTCAATCGCCGGATTTATTGGATACAATACCTACATCAAAGAATTTACCGTAGGTGATTCTACCATCACTGTCAATGAAAATAAAAAGCAAGGTTTCTGGGGCTTTTATACCCTGATCACAAATTCATTGCCTCCTGTTTCCTTCAAGTTTGCCACCACCGGGCAGGCTCCTGAAGGGGCAACCACTGTGGTAAATCCTATATTCAATACTTCTCCCATACCACCCGGCTCCTGCGTGGTAACCGGCGCGTTTACGCCCGGCAAACTTACCATTACCGGGAAAGAACAACAGGACATAGTGGTGGAAGTATCCTTCTCTACCAACAAGAGTTTTGAATGGGTAGAAGTGGTGCAGGACGGAAAATGGGAGCCCACGAAAGGAGAAACTATAACTGATATGGGTATACGCGGAATGATACCGGTGATTCAACAATAAACCCTGAGCCTGCCTGTCTGAAAAGGAGGGGCTGAAACCTGCAGCTATGAAAAGCCGGCAGTTGGCAGTTACAGAAAAAAGAATTTTGAAAAGACCCACAGCTGGCAGATGTGGAAACAGGAAGCTCTGGAAAGACCAGCAGCCGGAAGGCCCGAATGATGGTAGCAATCATTCGGGCTTTTGCTTACTGCCTTTTCAGGACGGCCCGCTGTAAACTTCTTATGTTGTAACTGTCTACAAAAGGAGCGTCCTCATTGCCTTTGCCCGTGGTGGCAACAGGTTTGGCAGGCCAGCTGATAAATTCTGCAATAAGGTTTTCTTTTTCGAGATAATAGCAGTTGACGATCGTAGTGTTCTGCACCGTAAACGAACCATAAAACCGGTTACCGATCCAGTATTGGTCCAGTACGATTCCATTCAGTTCATCAATTACCCAATGGGTGCCGGTGGTATCTGCCTGTTTTAAAATATAGGGCCTGTTGTCTTCGCCCGGCTTGCCGTATACCAGGCGCCAGGTGTATTGTCCGGCGGTGTCTTTGGAAGGCAGGATATGCAATTCCATATCGATCTTACGCGCTGCTGTATCTCCTGCCCTATACCAGTCGAGCTTGCCTTTCCATACGCCTATAAAATCTTTGGGAAAGGATGCAGTTTGGTTTTGCGCAAATAAGGATGCCTGTAAAAAGAACAACAATACAAAGGCGGGGAATACTTTCATGTGGTCAATTGGTTGTGTGGTTCAATGGAATAATAGTTGCCCGTTAATCTTCCGGGCGTCCATATTTTTTTATCAGCAGGTACAACACACCGTTCGTCCAGCCAAAGCCGTCCTGTGACGGATATTCGCCGCCGCCTGCTTCGAGGTTGAGATCGGTAACATTGTACTTTTCCATGAGTTTGCCGGTACGGTTGAATACGTCGATATTCAGTTTGATCCATCGGGTGGCAATATCCCTGGCCAATTGGCGCTGACCACAACGGTCGAGCCCCCAGATGGTCATCCATACCAGTGGCGGCCAACCATTGGGCGCATCCCATTGTTCGCCGGTAACGACAGCGCTGGCCCGGATGCCGCCCGGTTGCAACAATTTTTCACGTACCTGTTCACTGGCTTGTCGCGCCAGCAGACTGAGGTAATCGGGATTTTTTACAAACACACAAAACGGGTACATGCCGGCAGGCGTGACTGCATTGGACACCTGCTTTGTTTTCCAATTGTAATCAGTATAGTATTTCAACTGCTTGTTCCAGCAGAACCTGTCAATGGCTGCCTGGCGCCGGTCTGCTTTTTCAATGAATACACGACTGAGACTGTCATCGCCATTGATCAGTGCAGCTTTGGCAATGGTGAGTTCCAGTTTATACAAGAGGGCATTGAGGTCTACGGGTATAAAATCAGTTACGTGAATGGTGGTGAGGTTTTTCCCGTCTTTAAACCAGCGGCTGCTGAAGTCGATGCCGCTTTCTGCTGCAGCCCGCAGGTGGGTGTACACTTCATTTTTGTTTCTGCCTGAGCGGGCAGCAGTTTCTACATCTTCGCGATAGCTTTCCTGGCGCGGCGCCACGCTGTCGTCGTAATAACGGTTCAGTATAATACCATCACCGAGATGTACAACGCGACGATAAGCCTGGCCGGGTTTCAGTTGTGCAGCGCCATCCATCCAGAATGCATGCTCCTGCTTCAATGCAGGCAGGTATTTTGCATAGGTGGAATCACCTTTGATTTCGGCCAGCAATTCTACCATCAATGCAAAAAATGGTGGTTGGGAACGGCCGAGGTAATACGTGCGATTGCCATTGGGAATATGACCATAGCGGTCAATCATCCAGGCAAAATTGTTTACCATATTTTCAATCATGCGCACTTCGCCGCTTTCTCTCAAGCCCAGCATCGTGAAATAAGAATCCCAGTAATAAATTTCGCGGAAACGACCTCCGGGCACTATATACGGATAGGGCAAAGGCAACAGGGAACTTCCTTCGACAACGGAGTCAGGTTCACGGCGTAATACGCCCCAGAGATTTTTGATGTGCATTACCACATCTTTTTCCCGCGTAACATAGTTGAGTTGTGGTGTGCGGGGTAATTGAAAATTGGCTTCTACAAATTGTTTCAAATTGAAACTATCACTGCGCTTTAACCGGTGATAATCTTCCATAATGGCCTGGGGAGAACGAAGGGGAATGCAGTCGACAAAGGTTTTCCCATCTGCAAACACGCGGTTCATCTGGACAGCATGAAACAGCTCTCCATAAATTTTGTCGGGGGTTTGGGGTGCTTGCGCCATGATAGGTAAGCACAAATAAACATAACAGATCAGAAAAATGCAACGTTTTTTCATAACCGGGTTGTTTAAGTTACAGCACCTCATCGCCCTTTATAAATATAAAAAAACATCCTGTAGAAACAGGATGTCGATAACCAACAATAGGAAATTCCTAAAAAACTATTGATCAGCGCCGTCAGATTGCGCTCTTGCTGATATTATAATCGGTAATTACACGCAGCGAGAGGGTTTTGCTTTCCAGCCCGATAGAGAACGGCAGGTAATCGGCAGTGTAGTTGGAAACGGGAAAAGAAATGCCGGCAACGCCAAACAGGGTAATATATCCTTTACCGGCTTTCCATTTAGCGGCCTGCCATTTACCAAAGAGGGAGAGGTCCTGGATACCATCGAGACCGCTGAAAGTGCCTGCAGAGGCTTTGGTTTTTACATAAGGCAGGGAGAAGATAAGATTTACTTTGTTGGTGATACCGTAAGCACCCATCACGCCTATCATTTGCGTTGTGACCGTGCCGAGATTTTGATTGTCGCGTTTGAATGTTCCTTCCCAGTATTCATCCCAACTATTATGCACATACATAAAACCGGCGCACAATTTATTTTTATTCATCATCAGCGCATCGAGGTCAGTTTGCGCTTTCAGTGGTAAGGACCCGGAAAGAACCACAATGATCAACAAAGTGCAGATGGGGCACTTTGCCGGTAACATATTCATATCAGGTGATTTAATAGTTAATGGCGCCCGGCTGGTGAATGCCAGGCAATAAATAATTTAATGGAGTATGCAGGTTTTGCCCCAGCGGTGTACAAATGCAGAGAGAAACCTGTAAGGTTTGCTACACGGAATGGCAGCGTAGCAAACCTTACAGGCATTGCTGCTCTGCGGTGAACCTTTCCATATTAAAGTTTAAAAGAGCATCCTACATTGATCAGGTAATCGGCAAAAGCGGCGTCGCCCTGGGTATAATTACCGGTCAAAGCCGTTCTGATTTTGTCAGGCACGCTCTGCACGCGATCGCGTTTGATGGCAACAGGTACAGAAGCGAACACGGTAGCTTTATTGAATTGGTATGTGATGCCGGGTTCAGCAGAAAGAATATAACCGGGCCTTCTGAAGCCGTTGCTGCCGCCGATCAGGTCTTCAGCGGGCACTGCTTCGAGGCGTAAACCACCGGAAATGCTGAAGCGGTTGATCGTGTAATTGGCGCCCAGGCGTGCCATATACTGGTCGGGCACGCTCATCACATCACTACCGTTTTCAATACTGGACGGAGCGGTTGGTCCGCCGCGTGAGGTAGAAACGCCATTCTGTTCGCGCGGGTTAAAGAGGTAGTAAAAGTTGGCGTACAGACCAAAGTGATGGGTAAAGTTGTAAAAAGCATTCACTTCTGTGGTGAAGCCGGTTCCACCATCGCCCAGTTGAATGGATTGGTCAACCGGGCCGAGCAGTTTGGTGCTGTCATTCTTTATGAAATAATCCATGTAGCGGTAATCACCGGTAGGAAGTTTTAAACCCAGCCCTACCTGGATGTTCCCTTTCATACTTTTTGCCGGGTCCAACAGCCAGTAATAACCGGTAATGCGCAGGTCGCCAATGCCGAATGAACGTGTTTTATGGCGACCATTCTGACCATTACCATTGCCGCCATGTTCGTACATGGATGACCGTACGTTTGACAATACCGGCAGGTTTATAGCCAGTGACCAGCGGCTGTTGAAATTGCGCACGAGCGCCAGGTCAAGCGCATGCGCCCAGTTGATCACTTCAGTATTTTTTTCCAGTCTTTCTTTTTCTTCATGATCGCCACGGAAATGGCGGAAAGAGCGGAAATAGCGATAATTCATGTTCAGCTGCCAGCCTTCCTGTTTTGCCTGAACAGCGTCTGGCCGGGTGCAAAAAGCCCCGGTGCTGCGAACAGCCACACAACCCTGTGCAAGCGCTTCCTGTGCAACAACAATTACTATAGCGAGAATGATAAGTTTTTTCATAATGAGTGTGTTTTGGATAGCATTCAATCAACATGTTTAGGAAGAAATAAGCTACCGTACAAAGGCGGGGCACTTATTTGCCTGCCAGTTGTATATCAGGCTCTTTTTTCATTTTCAGTTTCCTCAGCACGTGGTTGCCTACCTGGAGGCCCTGTTCTATTCCTACTTCGCAGCTGCGGCGGTAATGGATGCCGCCATAAAAGCGGCTGATAGCTGCTTCGTTGGCTGCTTCGCGGAAAGATTTGAAATGCCGGTCGGGCCAGCCCCAGGCGCGTTCGGTAGAATCGCGGAAGGCAACGTTGGGGCCGAAGATGTGTTCGAGTACGGTAGCGGAAGCGCTGGAGATTTCCGAGTGCCCGCTGGTATATTCGGGGAACGGCGGCGTTTGCAGGAATGGCTTCCATTCCGGATCGATGTATTTGTTGATTACGGTTTCGGGGCGTACCAGGTTGAAGGTGTATTTGGCATCCCAACAGGAAATGAATGCGTCCATCAGCGCAAAGGCTACGGTTGAGTAGGCGTAGATTGTTTTGCTGAAGTCTGCCTGCTGGTCTTTGCAAACAATACCTACAATGCCCATCCAGTGACCTCCGGGCGTCATGGCTTTGGTGGCAAACATGGTGTGCCCTACTACATGCATTTTAAAACCATTGCAATCCCAGAAATTGGCAATGGCTTTTTGTTCTTCGGTGAGACTATTGCCTATATCATACACCTCCTTTGCCCAGTTGTAAAATTCCGTTCCTTCCTGGTGACTGTACGGTGCGGGCGGTGGCGGTGCGCACTGATTGCTGCTGTCGAGCGCAATGGTGCGGATGGTGCGCCATGCAGGTTCAACGGCGGCGATGTAAGCAGGTGGCGTGGGTACCCATTTGCCATCTTCGTTGGGCACGGTGTATTTGGCGGCGGAGCGTGTTTGCGCATAATTATCAGACTTGCTCCATGCCAGCACCGCATTGGCCACTTTGGTACCAAAGGCTTCCGAATCCTGCTTCATTTTTTTGGGCATGCCGTGTTTTTTGGCAAGCCCGGTAAGTGAATCTACAATCCTGTCGATTTGGTCCTTGGAGAAGGTAAGCGCTCTCCCTACTTCCATCAGTGCAATCATGGAGGCATATGGATAATCAATCTCCATACCGGGTTCCGGTTGGGGTACTTCGTTGAAATCCTTCAATTGTCCTTTGAGTGAAATATAATTGCTGTCTCCCTGGACCATCACCTCATATGCAGCAAGGTGAGCATAAGCGTAAATGCGACTGGCTACGGGAGGGGAAAAGATATCATAGGTCATTACTTCGGTGAGCCGGCCTGTAAGGTTGCTGTATAATACCGGGTCGTGCAACACTTTATCGTAGTCCTGTTTGCACGACGAGATAGTTATGAGCAGGGTTACTGCACACAAAAACGTACGCATAGGTGTAATTACATTAATGGAAAAAATTACAGCTATAGAGGCTGTTGATGCGATCTGTTAAAAATAAAGGCGATGATAAAACTCCTCAGCACTCAGGAGGTTGGGCGGGTGTGGTGATGACGGGTGATGCTGGCAAATGTGTGGTATAACGTATATATGCATGCGTAATACCGCCAGGTGCGGTCAGGCTCCAGTCGTTTAACTGTTGCCAGTATTCTGTGACCGGGTTTTTGGAAGATGGGCCCGGTAGCTGATTTTTATTTTGAGCAGGATTTTGCAGATCGTTTACGAGTTTGAAGAAATCGTTACTGACGGATTCGAGGCGCATTTTTGCCTGGTTGGGCAGGCATAGCAGCACCAGCTCACCGTTTTCGATTTTTCGCTTTACATATTTATAATGAATGCCGTCGATTTCAATTTCCCCGTTCACGCGTTCATAACCGGTAGTCAATAAGGTCTGATAGGGCATATTGAGCGGCACACGCATTTCGATCAGCTGCGCATGATCGTAATCGTGTTGATCAAGGCGGGCTTCAAGATGTTTATCGGCACGCTGTTGCAGGTAGGAAGTGAGTAACCGGTAACCATACCAGTTAAAGAGGAAAATGCCGGCGAATAATATGGCAGCAATTTTTTTCACATGCGTGCAATTAGCTTTGGGGCAGGTCGTACACAATGTAAGACAATTTGGTGTAGGAAAATGCTGTTGCGAAAATTTTTTAGTTGATGGAGCGCAAGAGCAAAAGAGTGGGGACACGCGAAGGAGCAAAATGAGGCATCGGGCGATCGGAGGGAAATTATCCTGAGGAGGTTAGGTTACGCTAACGGATACACTTTATATAACGATGATTGTCAGCGGATTGGATGAGTCAGGATTTGTCGGTTTTGGGGATTTGCCAAATGGGTTATCCGTTAGGCCTGCCTATGACTAATTTTTTTGTGAGCGTGACCCTGTATTTGTGAGCTTGACCTTTTGCAAAGCATTTTACAGTGTTACCAGCCAGGATATATGATCATGCTATTCATTCCTGAAGTGGCTGCTTATTCAAAATTGCAGATCTGCCCTGTTGCGTCATGTACAGCTGATTTAGCCCTTTACAAAGTTCTGGCACAAGACCACTAACCGGCCTTTCCTGAATGGAATACCACCAGCCAGGGTTCAATTATATAAACTGGCAAATGCCTGCTTACTGTTAATTCGAGCTGCCACCGGAGTCCTAATTATTCAACTTCGTAAACCCTCCGTCAATAGGATAATCGCAACCCGTTATGAAACTTGCTTCATTGGAGCACAGGTAGAGGGCGAGGGAGGCAATTTCTTCCGGTTTGCCCATGCGGCCGATGGGTTGGGTTTTGGACAGCTTGTCGAACATTTCCTGTTCGCGGCCGGGATAATTCTTTTGCAGGAAGCCGTCTACAAACGGCGTGTGCACACGGGCCGGTGAAATGGAGTTGCAACGGATGTTATAAGGCAGGTAGTCCTTGGCCACGGAAAGGGTCATACCTATCACGGCGCCTTTGCTCATGGAATAGGCAAAGCGGTCAGGAATGCCTACGAGGGCGGCAATGGAAGCCATATTGATGATGGAGCCCCCGGATTTTTTCATATGGGGGATGACGCAGTGCAGCATGTTGTACATGCCTTTTACATTAACCTTGACCAGCCGGTCAAAATCGGCTTCTGAGGTGCTTTCGGCGGTGCCGATATGACTCACACCGGCGTTGTTGATCAGGATATCAATGGGGCCGGCAGTGGCAATGCTCTCAACCACCAGCCTTACCTCCGCCTGCCGGGATACATCACATTTGCGGAAATAAGCTGTTGATCCCGCTTTGGTCAGTTCGTCTGCCAGTTGGGACGCGTTTTTTTCATCGAGGTCAAGGATGTATACGGTGGCCCCTTGTTGGGCAAATAAAGTAGCGATTGCTTTTCCTATACCGCTGCCGCCACCAGTGATGAGGGCAGTTTTATGATCGAGACGGAACATGGTGTTTTCAATAAGTTTTTGGGAAATACGGTTAATTGGTGGTTGGTTGCGTCTTATACCCACGCCATCCGAACCAGAAAGTAATTACAAAACAAGCTAACGGTACTATATATGCGTTTTGAATGCTGCCTGTGCTGTCGGAGATCATTCCCATAAAGACGGGGAAGATGGCCCCGCCAACGATGGACATGATCAAAAATGATGAAGCTATTTTGGTTTCATCTTCATTAAGATCTTTAATTCCCAATGCAAAAATGGTGGGGAACATGATAGACATAAAGAATGGCACCGCTACAATGCAATAAACGGCAGTGGCGCCGGATGTTAGCAAACCCACCCCGAGCAGTGTAATGTTAATTACCGAGTACAATGCCAGTAAACTAGCGGGTTTAATGTATTTCATCAACCATGTTCCCACAAAGCGGCCTGCCATGAACCCGCCCATTGCCACAAAGCCCCACAAACTTGCAGCTTCTTTTTCAGGCATATTCATCAAATGGTTACTATATCTCACAAAAAAACTCCCCACACATACCTGTGCCCCCACATAAAAGAGTTGTGCTGTTACAGCACCTGCCACATGCCTGTGCCGGAATACGGAAAAGGAAAATCCTTTGCCGGTATCATGACCTTCTCCCTTGACTGCAGGAAACTTTGTGACAGCAATGAGGATAGTTACCAATACCACTGCAGCGCCCATGATCATATAAGGAATCTTTACGGCATCTGCTTCCGACTGCAGGTAGTTATTCAATTGCTCCGGCGACATGAGGGCCAGTTCATCTGCTGAATGTTCAATGCCGGAAAGAATGAACTGACCACCAATGATAGGAGCAATGACAGCCCCCAGGCCATTAAAGGATTGTGCAAGGTTTAAACGTTGTTCTGAAGTAACCGGATCGCCCATGCCTGCAGCAAACGGATTGGCGGCTGTTTCAAGAAATGTTGCCCCGGCGGCAAAAATGAACAATGCTACCAGGAAAAACTCAAAGCTTCTTGCCGATGCAGCAGGATAAAACAAAAATGAACCGGCGGCAAACAAAACGAGTCCAACCAATATTCCATTTTTATACCCATACTTCTTCATAAACAAACCTGCCGGTAAGGCAATCAGGAAATAGCCCAGGTATACTGCCGTATCAATAAAAGAAGATTCTGTGTCTGTAAGCTGACAGGCCTTCTTCAGATGCGGAATCAATATCGGGTTGCTGTTGTGGAGAAAAGCCCAGAGAAAAAACAATATGGTGATCAGGATAAACGGAACCAGGTATTTGCCGGGAACCAACGATTTATTAGACATGCAATCGGGATTTTTCAGGTGAAGTAAAACCTTGGTTGCTTTAGCACTTACGTTAATGCTCTGTCGAGATGCGTATAGCCGCCATCTACGAACAATATCTGTCCGGTGGTATGACTCGATCTCGGGCTCAGCAGGAACACCACCATGTTGGCAATTTCTTCTGCAGTAGTGAATCGTTTTTCAAGCGGTATGCGCGACACGATCTGCGCCAGTTTTTCTTTGGGGTTGGGCAAGGAATTGATCCAGGTTTCATATAAGGGCGTCCAGACTTCTGCGGGCAGGACGGCATTTACGCGGATGGAGTAGGGCAGCAGTTCGGCAGCCCACTCGCGGGTAAGCGCATTAATGGCGCCTTTCGATGCAGCATAGCCAGACGTATTCCCTTGTCCCGTTACGGATACTTTCGATCCGATATTCACAATACTGCCTTTGGTGCTTTTCAAATGTGGCAATGCATAATGCGCGAGGTTATAATAATGGCTCAGATTTTTTTGCAGCGATTCCATAAAACTTTCAGGAGTGCCGCGTTCCAGTCCAACGCCGTCATTGACGCCGGCATTGTTGACAAGGCCATCAATTCTTCCATACTTTTCAACGGTGAAATCTATTACTTCCTTGCAGGCTTCCGGTTTTGCCAGTTCCACCGCAACGGAAGCGGCCTTTCCGCCGGATTTGACGATCTCGTCTACAATGGCCTGGTTATCGGCTTTTTTTCTGCCGGCTATCAATACAATTCCTTTCTCGGCGGCGATTGTTTTGCTGATAGCGGCGCCGATCCCTTTGGCGCCTCCGGTTACAATAAACACTTTGTTGGCAAGTTGCAAATCCATGGTATGAATTACAGGTTATAGAAATTGATGGCATTTAAGGCAAAAACTTTCTCTTTTTCTTCTGCGGGAAAATTTTCCATATACTTTTCCAGCAAACTTTTCCATTGTACATAGATGCCGCTTAACAGCATCACCGGCCAATCGCTTCCGTACAGCAGGCGGTCGGTGCCGAATGCTTCAAACACAACATCGAGGTAAGGATAGAAATCACCGGCGCTCCATTCTTTCCAGTTGGCCTCGGTAAATAGTCCGGACAATTTGCAACATACATTCGGCGCCTGTGCGATTTCTTTCATCAGCAATTTCCACTCGTCGATATTCCTGTTACGGATGTCCGGTTTGGCGCAATGGTCTATTACCAGTTTGATGTCCGGAAAAGCCTGTACAAAATCAATTGCGGGCTGTAACTGGTAGTGATAGATCAGGATATCATACGTGTAATTGTAGGGAATCAGCGCGCGTACGCCGCGGCGGAAATTTGGCCGCGCCATAAAATCCAGCGGTTCGCCCTGTACAACATGACGATATCCTTTGATAATAGGATATTGCGAAAAATACTGCAATCGTTCTTCTATATTGTCTGCCTGCAGGTCAACCCATCCTACCACGCCTTTTATTTCAGGATGTGATTTGGCGAGTTCTACGAGAAAATGCGTTTCCAGTTCTTCCTGCACGGCCTGTACGGCCACCACGCCCTCTATTCCATTACGTTGCCGGGTAAGTGAAAAATGTGCGGGCAGGTAATCCTGCCGGAGGATTTTCATGGATGTATCGATCCAGTCGTAGCGTTTTTTATCGTATTTCCAGAAGTGGACGTGGGAGTCGATGGCTCCGGTGGAAGCTGTCCCTTCCTGGTCTCCCCCGGAGGGGGAGTGATTGGCGGCGTTATAATATTTTGGTAACAGGTTCATATGGCAGATTGGTCTTTACTGCATGCTCAAGATTGTATTGATATTCCGCTACAACCGGTAAACAGCTCAACCGCCGCTGGCGTCATGGGATGGACGCGTCTGGCGACCACCCCATCCATGCGACAATGTTGCTAATGTACTATCGTGCTGGCGCCCCCGCCCGCAGCCTCTTACTACCTCAACCTGCTTCATGGATGGGGTGATCAAAAAATACCTCCGCATGCATGGCCCTCCGAAACTGAGGCAGCTCTATCGCATCTCAAATATCTTCTCCATCAACACCCACTTCTCTCCCTCCTTGGCCCATGGCAACGCCTGTTGAAACTTCCACATCAGCGTTTCCCATTGCTGCACAACAGGATTGGCGGCATCCATAGCTGCTTTTTTCTCCCATGAAAAATCAGGGCCAGCCTCGATGATCATAAACATCCGGTTGCCGGTGCGGTAGATTTCCAGCACTTCAATGCCCGATGCCCGGATGCTGTCAATAATCTCCGGCCATACCTGCTGGTGATGGCGTTCGTATGCTGCAATGAGTTGCGGATCGTCCTTGAGATCAAGGGCGAGGCAGTAACGGGCTTTGCCAGCCCACTCCTGGCCCCCCAAAGCCATCTCCTGGCCTCCCCCGGGAGCCATCTCCTGGCCCCCGGAGGGGGAGGAATGGGCTGCATCATAATATTTGGGTAAGAAGTTCATATGGCAGCGGTTTGCATACACTACTTACTTGCTCACAAAGTGTGTATCAATATTTTTAGCTTTTTGCCCAGCTTTTCGCCACTTGTCGGCTTGTTCCCAGCCCTTCAATTCCCAATTCTACCACATCGCCCGCTTTCAGGTAAACTGGTTCGGGTTTTTGTCCGAGACCTACACCGGCGGGGGTGCCGGTGCTGATGATATCGCCCGGAAGCAGGGTCATAAACTGGCTGAGGTACGCAATGAGGAACGGTATTTTAAATACCATGTTGGCTGAATTACCGTCCTGCATCATCTTGTTATTAACGGATAACCATAACCGAAGATTGTTGATGTCTTTTATTTCATCGGGCGTTACCAGCCAGGGGCCAAGTGGAGCAAAGGTGTCGTTGCTTTTTCCTTTTACCCATTGTCCCATGCGTTCGAGCTGGAAGGCGCGTTCGCTGTAATCATTGTGCAGCAGGTAGCCGGCCACATAATTCATGGCCTCATGTTCTTCCACGTAAGAAGCTTTTTTGCCGATCACCACTGCCAGTTCCACTTCCCAGTCGGTTTTTGTGCTGTTGCGGGGTATGATGAGGTCATCGTTTGGTCCGCAGATGGCTGTGGTGCTTTTGAAAAACACCACCGGTTCAGTGGGCAGTTGCATATTGCTTTCAGCGGCATGATCGGAATAATTTAACCCGATACAAATAATCTTTGAAGGGCGTGCCAGCGGGGGCCCGAGGCGTTCTTCCCTGCTCACAACAGGACAGGCTGACTGATTGGTTTGCAACCATGCCTGCAGGCGCGCAATGCCATTGGTGGCAAAGAACTGTTCATTGTAATCCTCGCCAAAGGCCGAGGTGTCTAATCGGGTTCCATCGGGTAGCTCGATTCCGGGTTGCTCGTGGTCTGTTTTTCCAAAACGTATCAGCTTCATTAGCAGGTAACAATTTATATGATGGCCGAAACTACTTTCATTTTGATTGCACACCAAACCAATTTCCGCAATCGTTTTCAGAACTCAATTGGCTCATGCTAACAGGCATTAGTTTTTTCGGTTAACTTTGCCTTGTTTGCTACTTACATGATTTTGAATAAATACTATGAATAACACACCTGTTCCGAAGGTTCGTATTGTAACGGCTGCTTCCTTATTTGATGGACATGATGCCGCCATCAATATCATGCGTCGCATTATGCAAAGCAAGGGCGCAGAGATTATTCACTTAGGGCATAACCGGTCTGTTGCCGAGATCGTGGAGTGTGCCATTGAAGAAGATGCGCATGCCATTGCCATTACCAGCTACCAGGGCGGTCATGTAGAGTTCTTCAAGTATATGAAAGACCTGCTGGACCAGCAGGGCTGCAGTCATATCAAAATATTCGGCGGCGGTGGTGGCACCATTCTGCCGCAGGAAATCAATGAACTCCATAATTATGGTATCACGAGAATTTATAGTCCGGATGATGGAAGGAAGTTGGGATTGGAGGGGATGATAGAGGATGTGATTAAAAAGAGCCTTCCTGAAGGAGAGGGAGATTGGAAGCGGGCTGAATATTGGCAGGCCCCAAAGAGGTGGAACGGGCAATTGCCGTTAGGCGAGAAAAAAGATGTGCGCAGGATAGCCCGTGCTATTACGTTGGCAGAAAATGGTTTAAAGCCGGAAAGTATCGACCTCCAGATTGCCCTACCTGTTGAAAAGAAAAGCTCGGCCGCATCTTCCGGGGAAGGCGGTGGAAATGCCGTTGGGGCAGTATTAGGCATCACCGGTACCGGAGGCGCCGGTAAATCTTCCGTTACGGATGAGATCGTCCGGCGTTTTTTGCATGCGTTTCCCGATAAAACCATTGCGGTAATTTCGGTTGATCCATCCCGTAAGAAAACAGGTGGCGCTTTGTTGGGTGATCGTATACGCATGAACAGCATTCATTCGCCCAGGGCTTATATGCGCTCACTGGCTACGCGGGAAAGTGATGTGGCGCTGAGCGAACATGTGGAAGAAGCACTGGACATTTGCAAAGCAGCCGGATTTGATTTGATTATACTCGAATCGGCCGGCGTAGGACAAAGCGATGCCAGCATCCTCGACTATTGCGATGTGAGTCTTTATGTAATGACCCCCGAATATGGCGCCGCCTCGCAGTTGGAAAAAATCAATATGCTGGACTATGCCGACGTAATTGCCATCAACAAATTCGACAAAAGCGGCGCACTGGACGCGTTGGCCGATGTGCGCAAGCAATACAAACGCAATCATGCCCTGTGGACGGCAAAGGAGGAAGAACTGCCGGTTATAGGCACCATTGCTGCCCAATTCAATGATCCCGGCATCAATGAACTGTTTGAAAGGCTCATGCACGCCATTGAAGAAAAGACAGGTGTAAAATTTGGCAATATTACCGTTCATGCACACACGAAAGATACCATTAACCGCAGTATGATCATTCCGCCCAAACGGGTAAGGTATCTTTCCGAAATAGCCGAGAATAACCGCGAATATGATAAGTGGGTAAAAGAACAATGCGCTATTGCTTCCCGATTATACCAGGTGAACGGTGTGATAGAAACAATGACAGCTTCATCTGCTGCAATGGAGGAATTACAGCATTTGAAGCAAACATTGCTGGAAAAATTGCATCCGGAATGCAAAAAGCTGATAGACGAATGGCCTTCTGTGCAGGAAAAATATCGTGGTGATTTCTTCGAATACCAGGTGCGGGATAGGATCATTCGTCAACCACTTACCACCAAATCGCTCAGTGGCACGCGCATACCAAAAGTAGTATTGCCCAAATACAAAGACTGGGGAGATATCCTGCGCTGGCAATTACAGGAAAATGTGCCGGGCGAATTTCCCTATACTGCCGGCGTATTTCCGCTGAAGCGCGATGGGGAAGACCCCACCCGCATGTTTGCCGGCGAAGGTGGTCCCGAGCGCACCAACAAACGTTTTCACTATGTATCGCTCGATCAGCCGGCCAAGCGGCTGTCAACAGCGTTTGACAGCGTAACCTTGTACGGCGAAGACCCCGATTATCGTCCCGACATATATGGTAAAGTAGGCAACAGCGGCGTAAGCATTGCCACCGTAGATGATGCCAAGAAATTATACAGCGGCTTTGATCTCTGCGATCCCAGGACTTCCGTGAGCATGACCATCAACGGACCTGCTCCCATCATACTGGCATTCTTCATGAACGCGGCCATTGACCAGCAATGTGAAAAATACATTACGGCCAATGGTTTGTGGGATAAAGTAGAAAAGATAGCAGCAGAGAAATTTAAACACGTGCCGCGTCCATCTTACTACAATCCTTCCGCACCGGAGCGCTTGCCGGAAGGCAACAACGGACTGGGTTTAAAACTATTAGGTTTGTCGGGCGATGAAGTGTTGCCACGCGAAGTATATGAAAAGATAAAAGCCGAAGCGCTGGCGCAGGTGCGTGGTACCGTGCAGGCAGATATATTGAAAGAAGACCAGGCGCAGAATACCTGCATTTTCAGTACCGAGTTTGCATTGAAGCTGATGGGCGATGTGCAGGAATATTTTATCCGGCACAAAGTGCGCAATTTTTACAGCGTTAGCATCAGTGGGTATCATATTGCAGAAGCCGGCGCCAACCCGATTACGCAATTGGCATTTACACTGGCCAATGGATTTACCTATGTAGAATACTACCTGAGCCGTGGTATGCACATCGATGATTTTGCGCCTAACCTGTCGTTCTTCTTCAGCAATGGCATGGACCCTGAGTACAGTGTTATTGGCCGCGTGGCCAGGCGCATCTGGGCCAAGGCCATGAAGTATAAATACAAGGGTAATGACCGCAGCCAGAAACTGAAATATCATATACAGACTTCCGGTCGCAGTTTGCACGCGCAGGAAATTGACTTCAATGATATCCGCACTACGCTGCAGGCATTGTATGCCATTTACGATAACTGCAACAGTCTGCACACCAATGCATATGATGAAGCCATTACCACGCCCACTGAAGAAAGTGTGCGTCGTGCAATGGCTATTCAATTGATCATTAACCGTGAATTAGGCAGTGCGAAGACTGAAAATTTCATCCAGGGGTCATTTATCATTGAAGAACTAACTGACCTGGTAGAAGAAGCGGTGCTGGCGGAATTTGATCGCATTACTGAGCGTGGAGGCGTGTT
>CALCIN010000032.1 GCA_937961055.1 uncultured Chitinophagaceae bacterium
GGCTTTCAACAAATACCGCATCATTACTATTATTGATATTGCCTTCCAAAGTAGCAGCAGGATACACATCCTGTTGCTGCTCTTCAGTTAATACCATGCGTACATTGCCCAGGTGATCTTTCAGGAAATAATCATAATGCAAAGCGGCTGACTGCTCGCCTGTGGCAGGTGTAAAACGAATACGGCCTTCTTCGTGTGATATAAACTGCAGCACATCGTTTTCATACACCAGTCCACCCAGGTATAGCGTGGTCTTAAGCGGCTGACCATCTTCATCCACTATTTTTTGCAATTTGTTACCGGCTGCATCATAGGTATAGGTGATCGTTCCTTTGTGTGTGCCGTCATCTTTCTTCACCGCAATAACCGTTGGCAGGTTCAGGTGATTATAGGTAATTGCACCTCCACTGGTTAAAGAGGCGCCCGTAGCGCCGTTCAGGCGTTTGTTCAGGTCGGTAATAAGGTTACCATTTGCATCATAGCCATAGTCTTCGCTGGTGGTGTTTTTATCCGTAAAGTCGCCGAGCGATGGACCGGTACCTGAAGGAGCAGTACCGCCGGTAGCGTTGTCTGTAACGCTCTGCAGTTTGTTACTGAACTGGTAATACATATACTGCAGATCATCGATTTTTGCCTGGCCGGCTACTGTCAATCCCCACTGTTGCATACGCTTGATGTTTCCATTGGCATCATAGGCGCTGGTTACACTTAAGCCATCACCCAGCTTTATCGTAAAGTTGGCTTGGGCCGCAGTCCAGAGGTTTTCCCTATCATTTTGTTCAAATATGCCTTGCATTAACCGGTTGGCATTGTCGTAACTGAAGTCGTATTTGCGCCGGATGCCGTCACCGAAACTCTTCCATACCATGCCACTGATATTACCATTGTAGTGCACCCGGTGATAATTTCTGCCACTGGCATTGATCAATTTATCATACCCCAGATCAAAGGCGAAGAAACGATTGTCCTGTCCGTTGGCAGTAAGCATTTCATTGCGGTTCACGCCCAGCAGCCAGCCGCGGATATTGTAATCGTAAGTCTGCGTTTCTATCGGATCGATGGTATAGCTGCCGTTGGCATCTTTCTTCCGGCCGATCTTTTTGGTCTTCAATTGTCCCAGTGCGTCATAGGCCATTTCTGCAGTAACGGTCCAGTCTGATGGCATAGCACCGCTATTCACCAAACTGTTGCTTACTTTCTTTTCTGTTTTTACCAGTCGCCACAAATCATCATACGTAAACTTCGTCACGCTGACCGTAGTTTGCGCATTGGTGCCGCCCTTTTGTACCGACTGAATCGTAATCAACGGCTGACCAGCCCAGCTATACTGGGTTGTCACCACATCGGTCCCACCGGTAGCATTGGTGCTTTGTGTCTGGATAACTCTACCCTTATCATCATAGAAATTCACCGTATACAAATACGTGGATGTGCCCAGCACTTTGGTCCTGGTACCGGTAACCATACCTTTCAAAGCCGCTGACTGTGTCACTGCCTGCGGGTAGGGCCAGGTAGTATTGGAAGCTGTCAGCAGGTGACTGTGGTCCGTAGTGTTCAATGTAGCGCTCAATGGATTGCCATACTGGCTCCGCCATTCATAGTTGTCGTAAAAAGTACGGGTTAATTCTTCATAAGTTTGCCCCGTGAGATTCGGATAAGCGGTACTACTGGCTGCCTGCGTAGCATGATCAGCCCGGGTGTCACTATTCTGCCAGAGTCCTGTGGCGATGGGTCTGTTTAGCTCATCATATAAGGTATACAGCCATTTTTGAGGAGAACCTGCACGCATGTTGGCATCCTGGGTCAGTACCAGCCGGTCCCGGGCATCATAGACCATATACACTTCACCGGCCCCCGGCACTTTTTTCATGATCATACGGTTGCGGTGATCGTATTCTTTACTTCTTCCGATGTGCCCAGTTTTCCCTGCAGGGTTTTTACCTGCGCTAAGGATTGCTGCAGGTAGGTGGCGGAAATACCATCTGCTTTATCAAGCAGGTCATTATGCTGCTGCAGGAAAGACAATGCGGTTTTGAGACTATCTACATAAGGGAGGTACTGACCATTTCTGCTGTTCTCCGAAGCAGTGGTTGATTTCATTTTATCTCCTATGGCTGCATATTCCGCTTCGGCGTTACCAAACAGTGCTGCCGCAGCAGCAGTATCAGTCCTTGCCAGCTTGCGTTGCAGTTTCTTTTCTTTCTTTAACAGTCGCTGCAAATACTTTTCAGTCTGCCGGTCCAGTTTTGCTTCGAGAGCAGCTGACTTACTCTTTATTCTGGAAATAAACCGTTCGGAGAAACCGGTAATCTTTTCCGGCGCAGGAGCATCCTGCGATATTCCCTGCAAATGCAGGCAAAGCAAAGCAAGCAGAAATGATATTGGTTGCAGGGCTATCCGCACAGGATGTTAGTTTATTGGTGAATTTTCTTTTATAATCTCGCTAACAAGGTGCGGATTGAAAATGATGGTAAAACTAACAAGTATAACAATACGCTGAAGTACGAATTAATAAGTGCGCAGTTTTGGATGATATTCGCGTCGATTTGGATGATATTCGCGCATAGCGGACACAAATAAAGGCCGCCTCTATTAAGAGGCGGCCTTTATTAAACATCTTCCTATCAGGAAAAACTACCTTTTTATATAAATCTTGTAGTTAGAATACAAAATAGCAGTTTGCCCCGTATTATCATAATTGTTAATCAGAAAATCAACGCTCAGGCTGAATGACTGATCACAGGAAGAAAAAGTACTGGGCGATGCTGCCGATGTACGCACATCAATAGGCTGGTCATCATCATAGTCCAATCCCAAATACTGCCTCGGAATCTCCACCTTGAAATTAGCCGGATCTGTCCAGTCAAGTTTGCCAGTAATGTCAAGACTATAATCCCAGAAGTTGTGGAAAATGATTTTGGCAGTAGTAGATGAACCATCAATCGGCTCCAGCGTAACTGAAGAAGGATACGGTCCGTAAAAATTAGACCCGTCACTCCGGGTTTCAGTTGTGTTTTCATAAAGGCCTTCCAGTTCAGCCAGCACTACATCACAGTACTGTTGCATGGCGAGCGTATACTTGTTGTACTTCTCCCATACGTCTACGTCACCACCGGTGATCGTAAAAATCAGGGTATCCTTTCTTCCACCGAGGTTTTCAAAAATTCCTTTTACCGGAATTGTTGCAACGGCACTACCAGCAGGAATCACTACTGAATTACCGGGAATGGTGAAATGAGTGCCTTCCTGAGCGCCACTGGGTGAAGCAACGCTGAATTCAATTGTCCTATCGGATTTGGCAGCAACAGTAGTCCCAACTTTTATTTCAAATACACTGTTGGGATCATCCATAACATAATATTTGCCAGTGTTGGCATTGGCCAGATCAGCAAATTCCGCCAGCGAAGGGGTGCTGATAGCATTATCTTTTTTACATCCTGCAGCTATTACGGCTATTAACAGCAATGCAGAAAATTTATGAATCATTTTACGCATATTGTTCTATTTAATCGGGTTCTTACAGGGGGTTTTGGTCAGCTGCGGTCAGGCTCTTGTTGGCATCCATCTCACTTTGGGGAATTTGCCATCTCCAACGGTTGTCGTTCGCAGGTATCTCCTTCAAACTCCATTGATTTCCATCGCGCTTGAGGGGGCGCTGATAACGCTTCAGGTCAAAGTATTCTACCCCTATTTCGCCATACAATTCTTTTCTTCTTTCAACCAGTATTTCATTGATCAGGTCCTCTTTGGTAGCAGCAGTAGACCGAACAGCGTTGGGGTCCCTGTTCAACTGCAGTACATAAAGTGCATCTTTGGCGTCTTCCAGTTGATTCATTTGAGCCAGTCCTTCTGCAATGATCAAGTGCATTTCAGCAGCACGCATCATCACATGATCTCCGGAAAAGCTGGAATTGTCAATAAACTTATAAGTTCTCCAGAATTGCCATGGATTGGCAGCGTTAAGTACATCAGTTGTGTCAAACAGATTTCTTATATCTGTTTCGCTGAACAGGTCCACGAACGAAGAGTTAACGTATATACATTTATACCGCACGTTAGCCGGAGTGGGATCAATGTAACCGAAAAATGATGCGTATGAAAGCGACTGAGAAGCGTTGAACTGCAAGCCCCACATCCATTCCCTGTTATTTACAGAGTTAAACCCTGACCTGTATTCACCGGCGGTCATCAATTCAAAACCATTCAGGGCATCAGCAGCATTTTGCACCGCATCATCCCAAAGATCGGGTTGAGCCATAGCCATCTCCTGGTACACCTCTGCCAGTATTCCCTGGGCTACGTTTTTATTGATCCGGTATTTATCAACCCTGTCTGACGACATATTTTCAACGGCAAACTTCAGATCTTCCACAATTAAATCGTATACATCAGTCAGTGACGCGCGGGGATTTCCTGTGCTGCCTCCGCTGGCAGGGCTCGTATAAATGGGAATGCCTGGCGCGTTGGGGTCCTTTGCATAAGTAAACTGGTAAACGCGGGCCAACCAGAAATAGGCATATGCACGTAATGCGCGTGCCTCCCCGATCAGTGCATCCTGTACGGATTTAGATTCCGGGATATTAGGCGTTTGCTCAATGATGGCATTTGCATTGTTAATAACCTGGTAAAACATATTCCATATATGCAGGGTACGCGAAGCGGTGGCCACACGCCCATAAGTGTTGTCGGCCCAGTCATTCTCATAAGTCCACCAGTTGGAAGGATCTGCAATAAGATCATTGCCACGGATGTCAAAATTGAACATAATGGTTTTTACCCCATACATGTTCTGCCTGCCACCAGGCACTACATAAGATTGCAACAAACCATATATACCGGTAAGCGCATTTTCGACACCGATTTTTGAACTGAAGATCAGATCGGAAGACATGCTACCATCGGCAGGTTTTACTTCATCAAGAAAATCTTTGGAGCAGGATGATATCAGCACCAGTCCCGCACAAACCAAAAGAAAATATTTTTTGATATTCATGATCATTTCTTTTTAGGGATCTACTAATTAAAACTCAAGATTCAAACCCACAGAGAGTGTTCTATACGTGGTGGACCTGTTGTTGGTAATACCGTCCAGCCCGGACTCAGGATCCAGCCCCTTGCGGCCAAAGAACGTAAAGGGATTCTGCCAGTTTACGAAAAAGCGGGCATGATTGATCTTTGCCTTGGTAGTAACACTTCTCGGCAATTGGTAGCCCAAAGTAATATTCCTGATGCGGGTATAAGAAGCATCGTACAGGAAGCGGGTAGATGTCAGGTTGCCCTGGTCATCAGCAGTTGCATGCAGCCTGGGTGTTTTGCCGTCGCCGGGGTTCTCCGGACTTTGCCACCTGCCCAGGATGTCGACGCTTGCGTTGTACCCGGTATAGGTCCCGTTGAATGAATGCATCAAACCTGCATAGTCAGCATCATATATTTTACCGCCGATACTAAAGGCGAGCAGCACACTCAGATCAAAGCCTTTGTACCGAACAGTATTGGTAACACCGCCCGTCCAATCAGGTAAAGCACTACCTGCATAATAACGGGTGGCTTCACTATAAGTTTTGGTTACAGTTTTAATTGTTTTGTCTCCGTCAACAACGTCCATGTACCACATAGGTCTGCCATCGGCAGCATCTACGCCTGCATACTCCCGGATAAAGAAGCTGTACATAGGTTGGCCAACTTCCCACCTGAAGTTACCTCTGTCAATTGTCTCCTGAGGCAGTTCTACAAATCGGTTCTTGATATGGGTAAAATTGATGGTAGTAGACCATTCAAAAGAAGCGGTGCGCACGTTTACCGTACTTAAATCCACCTCAATACCTACGTTCCGGTTCTTTCCGATATTATCATCTATTCCGCTCAAGCCGGAAGAGGGGGGTAACGGACGGTTAAACAACAATCCTTTTGATTCTTTTCTGAAATAAGTAACTGAACCGGATATTCTATTCTTGAGAATGCTGAAATCAATACCCAAATCCAGGTTAGCCTGGGTTTCCCAATGCAGGTCACCGTTGTTGGCCCCTCCGATAATGGAACCACTGTAGTCTGCAATATTCCAGCCTGTTGCGTATCCGCCCAGGTACGGGAAGTAATCAAGAAGGTCCTGGTTACCCAACGTACCAATACTGAAACGCAGTTTCAGATCGTTGATCGCTGTAATGCTTTGCATGAAATTTTCACGAGCAATATTCCATGCTGCACCTACTGAATAAAAGGTACCCCAGCGGGAAGAGTCAGCAAAACGGGAAGTACCATCCCGGCGCAGCGAGAATGAAAGGTGGTACTTTTCATTCAGGTCGTAGTTCACGCGGGAAAAGTAACTTACCATGCGGAGAGGATAAGAGGCAGACGTAGCCAGATAGGGAGTGGCTGCATAGCCAAGCTCTGTAACGCCAGGGAATGAAAACCCTCTTGCTTCGGCACTGACACTGCCAATAAGATATTTGTACGACTCCATACCGGCCAGTATGTTCACGTGATGGATATCACCAAAAATATTGTCGTAAGTAAGTGTATTGGTGAAAGTTTGTGAACTGGTATTGTCTCTCTGTTTATTACTTCTTCCGCCATATGCAGCACCATCGCCTACGAACGGATTGTAATAAACGTTGCTGGCGTACTGGTAATAATCCAGCACGTATTGGGTTCTGAATTTGAGTCCTTTCACAAACTCAGCTTCAGCAAATACGTTGGCCGTAGTAATGAAGCGGTCGTACGTTGTGGGGTTCATGCTGGTGGTGGCAATCGGGTTGGCGGGCGATAATACAGGACGCCTTACCTGGCCATTGTCACCAAAGTCATATTGCTTATTTCCATTAGCATCCAGGATGAATGCTCCGGTGGCCGTATCCCTTAAATAAACGGGATAAAGGCTGGGCACTGAACGGATAAAGCTTATAATGTTGGAATAAGCGCTACCTCCCTGAACAGGATAATTCTGAGTGGAGTAAGCAAGATTCGTATTCAAACCAGCAGTAAGCCAGCTGTTCACACGGGTATCGAGTTTCAGACGACCGGTATATCTTTTGAATTGCGACTCAATAGGAATACCCTGGTCTCCAAGATATCCACCGGAAATAAAGTACCTGGTTTTTTCTGAACTACCGGCAATGGAGAAATTAACATCATGACGTATCCCTGTTCTCAACAGCAGGCTTGACCAGTCTTCCTCCCAGAGTTTTTGGGAGCTGGTTACTTTACCATCCAGGCCAACCGGCTGTGGTTTCCCATAAGGATTGTAAACCAGCCTGGAAGCTACAGTCTGGCTGGCATATTCCTCAGGCGAAACGCCCAAAGGCAGAATGCCCGGGTTATCAATGGCCTGGTTGCGTAACGCTTCCCATGTAAGTTCGTACAGCTGATCTGTATTGATATAATCATAATCCTTTACTGCACGTTTAGACCAACCGGTCAATGCAGAAAAAGAAAATTTGGCAGGGCCTTTTCCGCTTTTTGTAGTAATTGATATAACGCCATTGGCAGCACGTGATCCATACAATGCAGTGGAAGAAGCATCTTTCAGGATCGTAATCGATTCAATATCGCCGGGATTAATAGAGTTGATATTACCACCATACACAGCTCCGTCAACAACAATGATCGGGTCTGCGCTGGCATTTACAGAGGCTATACCACGGATTCGGATTGTGGGACTTTCACCGGGCTGACCATTGGTTGAAACAGACAACACACCACTGGCATTACCCTGCAAAACCGATGTAACACTGGATACCTGCAAATTCTTAAAACTCTCTTCCTTAATAGTGCTGGCCGTACCGGTAAACGCCTGCTTGCGCGTGCTACCATAAGCCGTTACCACCACTTCATCCAGGTTCCTGTTGGCCTGTATCAGTGTAATATCGAAAGTAGATTGATTACCCAGCGCCACTTCCCTGGTTTCCATGTTCACCGAGGAAATCACAATAGCTGTGGCTGAAGCTGGTACAGACAGCGAGAATGTTCCATCAACCTTTGTAGTGGTACCAACCGTAGTACCTTTCACCATCACAGTTGCATTCGGGATAGGATTACCGCTTTCATCTGTTACCTTTCCGGTAATAGTGCGGTTCTGGGCTAGCAATTGCGTGACACACAATAGCAAACCCATTGCGAGTAATAGCATTTTTCTCATTAGAGTCAGTTTTTTTGTGACTGTTTAAAAACTCAAACAATGTATAACACTGTAGGAGATCCGCAAGTTAGACAATAAAACATATTCGCAGGCTGCACAAAAATCTATTCGCCAGATTTTTAAAGTGTTTTTCCAACACTTTAATTATTGTTTCAACATAGAATGTTATCAATATTTACAAATATTCAACAAAAAATAACATGACAGTATAATTTTTCAGCAAAATAAGTCAAAATTTAGAACATATTCAATCACTTCTCAACAAACTTATCTTGCATGAAATATTTACCTACAAAAAAATCCCCATTTACCCTGGCTTACTATTGTTATATGTTGCGCTGCCGATGTTCTACATACGCAGCTTTCTTGTTCATATTACTTGTTTAATATAAACGGCCGGCATACGGAGCAACGCACCCCTCAGTGCGTTGCCATATCCATATCAATTAATAAAAAAACCGCCCCGGTGGAGCGGCTTTTTATAATGTAGGATGTACAACATTTATTGATCCCAGAATACTTTTTCCAGCAAACTGGCTTTCTGCGGCGGCGCATTGGGATTCAGGTCCATCTCGTTTTGCGGATAGGGAAGCGAACGCGGAATGCCCGACAGCACAGCATTCGATACTACATCCAACTGTGGGTATCCGGTTCTTCTCCAGTCCGTCCACGGCTCTTCAATCACGCCATAATTAGCTACATATTTCTCTTCGATGATCTGGCGCAGTTTGTCTTCATCCGTTCCAGTGAGCGTTCCATGCGCTACGATGTAATCATCAATATCATCATCTTCTACACCAGCCATCTGCATACTGGCCCTGATGCCTGCCTCAAAAAACTCCTGTGCATCACCGGGAGCACCATACAAGGCAGCTTCAGCCCTGATAAAGTTGTACTCGGCAAATGTGAGCATTCGGATAGGCGCCGCACCGGTATAGCTGATGGCTTTGGCCCCGGTGGGATCATAGGAACCATCATCATTGGGCGTTCCGCCGCTGGCCGTTCCGCGCAGGTACACATGCATGCGCGAATATTTTTGCGAACTCGGGTCTGCGGCCTGCGCCCCTTTGTATTCGCCCGAACCTGCCGGGAACTCGGTAAAATAAAACGGCCGGCGCGGGTCATCCTTTGCATTCATCATATCAACCAGGCGCTTGTTGGGAAACAGGTAGTTGGCACGGTTGATCTCAAACTGGTGAATGGGATTCTGCCTTCTTGCTTCACTCAGGAAAGGCATTTGAAAATTATCGTCTATGCTTTCCATAAACGGACCACCGCTGTTTACCAGTGCCGTAATCTGGTTTACCAGGAAAGGCTTGTCAATTTTTGAATAGTGAATGAGCAAACGCAGTTTCAGCGTATTGGCAAATTTGATCCAGTTGGTTTTCCGCGTGGCAAAACTGCCGCTGTAAATAGTGGAGTTGGAACCCGGTGATATGGTGGAACTGGCGGCACTTACCTCCTGAATACCTTCATCCAGCAATTCTATCAGCTTGGGATAGATAGAAGCATCATCGTCATAATGCGGAAACAGGTTGGCAGTGGTTTGCTGTGCTTCTGAAAAAGGCAAATCGCCCCAGGCATCTACTGCCAGTTGATAAGTATAGGCCTTCAGAATTTTGGCCACACCGGAATAATGTGGTGAGCCATCCGCAGTGGCCCGCCGTATGATCACTTCAATATCATTCAGCGTTTGTGCATAGATGGTATTGAACAGGTTGTTCACATCCGCCGACTGAATGAGATATTTTTCATATTGCTGCGTTTGCGTTTCGCCGCCGGTGGTTTGACCGGAAAACTGTTGCGTAAGCAAAGCGCCGTAGCGGAAAAGATCACTGCCGCCCGTAAACCCGATATTCGTAGTTACGTTCGTCAGCAGCAACTGGATAGGCACCTGGTCTTCCAGCAAACTGTCAGGGTCTTTGTTGATATCAAGATATTTCTTGCACGAAACCATTGAGCCGGCAAGAACAATGAGCGCGCATATATATAGTGTCTTCTTCATTGTGTCGGTTTTTAAGTGGTAGAATTATAAGGTGAGCCGCAGGCTGAGGCCCATGGTGCGGGTAGACAGGTTGGCGTTAAATTCCAAACCCTGTATGTTGCTTAAACCCAGCACGTTCTGTTCGGGGTCCAGGTGCGGATAATCCTTGGTCCACAAAAACAGGTTTCTGCCAAACACACCCAATTCAATATTCGAAAACGGTGTTTTTTCGGTAAGCGAACGCGGCATTTTGTAAAACAGGTTGGCCTCACGTACGCGCACCCACGAAGTATTGACAATATAACCTTCGGCAGCCACATACTTGCCGGAGTTACCCCAGTACTGTTCAGCAGTAATCGGCACATTTACAGGATTGCCATTAACATCCACCCCTTCAAACTGGTAGTTGGTGAGATAGGTTACGCCGTCTTTGTCGAGACGCGGTTTTTCAGCCGTTTCAATAGCCACACCATTTCTTCTCAAATCGGCCAGGTTGCGTGAATACAAATCACCTCCGTTACGGATATCCAGCAACACATCCAAAGTGAAATCTCCGTAAGTAAATGTATTGGTGATGCCCAACGTAAATTTCGGGTTGGGATTACCAATTTTAAATACGGAATTGGTAGGTAAGGGCAGCCCATTGGGACCCAGCAACAATTGTCCATTGGCATGACGCTGGTACATGTTGCCATAAATCACACCATACTCTTCTCCTTCCATCAGGCGCACATTGGGCGTAGTGAAACCGGCCAGTGTAATCACCGATACACCGGGCGCGAGCTTGGTAACGATGGATTTGAACTTTGTAAAGTTACCGTTGACAGACCAGGTAAACTTCTTGGTCCGTACAGGCACAACGGTGAGGGCAAGTTCCAGACCTTTTGTATCTATTTCACCCGCATTCTGGAACACCGATGTAATGCCCGATGCGGCCGAGTAAGGCACCGAGAACAACCCTTCGGTAAGCTTACGCTGGTAATAGTTGGCCTCCAGGATAATACGGTTATCCCACAGGTTTATGTCTGTACCAATTTCCCATTCGGTGGTAAACTCAGGCTTCAGTGTGGGGTTACCTGCACTGTTGCTGATGGTATAGCCCAGCAAACCATTAAAGGGATAATTGATGGAGGGGCCGAAGCCGTCTGCAGGAGCTGCCGATACTGCATAGTTGTCGGTATTGTAGGGGCCGGGACCTCTGCCCACTTTACCCCAGTTGCCCCTCAGCTTGATGGCATTGACGAAATCTGATTTCAGTCCTTCTATCGCCTCGGTAAGCACCACGCTCAATGCGGCGGCAGGATAAAACACTGAATTGTTGGCCAACGGCAGGGTAGATGGGAAATCATTTCTTGCCTTCAGGTTCAGCGAGAGCCAGCTCTTGTATTCAATTACCGCATCGGCAAACACACCCACCGTTCTTGTTCTGGAAGTACCATATGACGGTGAAAAGCTCGTAGCATTGCTCATCTGGTCAAAGCCCTTCACATTCAGTGTCAGACCGGTAACCGTAGAGGTTGTGGAATAGTTATCGAAAATTTCATTACCCAGTGTTCCGGATACCATAAAGTCTCCAAACCGATGATTGGCATTTACAGTAAGGTAGGAGTTCAGGTTGCGAACGGTGTTTCTTCTTTCTACAACGCCGCCGGCTCCCTGCGAGTTGGTGTTACCGCCCCCGCGAATGCCGATTTCATCAAACCCATGGGCACTGAACGAATAGAAATCACTGCCCACTTTTAAATCCACATCCAGCCAGCTGGTAAACTTGTATTTCACGTTGATGTTACCAAACAGGCGGTTGGTTTCATCCCTGTACCGCACATTGTCTATGCTCCAGTAAGGATTGTCTTCACCACCATAGAACCATTGGTTGCCGTCAGAATCATAATAGGGAGAACCGGTCAGGTCATAACTGCGCGGTATGAACAGTGCGCGGAACACAGGATTGGAAAGCTGGTTGCCCTGCTGCGTTCTGCGCGAAGTGGTATTGTTGAAATTGATAAAGGTACCAATGCTGAGCTTAGATGTAACATCACTGGTAAGGTTAACCGTAAGATTATTACGATTCAACTTGTTATTGCGCAGGATGTAGGTTTCCTGGGTATTACCGTATGACACGCGGTAAACGGTTCTTTCAGAACCGCCGCTGAAGCTGACGGAATTTTGTGCACCATACCCGGTCTGGAACATATCCTTAAAGTTGTTCGGATATGCCTGCAGGGTAGTTTCTCTTCCATAAAAATCAGTATAGGGTTGTCCTTTAATTTCCGGTCCCCAGGAGGAAGCGGAGTTGAGGATATGCGAAGCCACGCGGGTGCCGCCGGGTCCGGCCACAGAAGCGCCCTGCGCATACTGGTTCTGGAATTTCGGGAAACGGTTGGCCTGCACTATGTTGTAAGAGCTGGTAATATCGATGGTATTACGGGTGCCCTTCCTGCCTTTTTTGGTGGTAATAAGAATAACGCCACCTGCGCCGCGTGAACCATACAACGAAGTGGCGGCGGCGCCTTTCAGCACGGTCATGGACTCAATATCGTCAGGATTGATGTCTACCGCGCGGTTGGAAGTGGTGGTACCTGTTTGCAGCGCTGTGCCACCACCGCTGTTATCAATGGGTATACCGTCAACCACGTACAGCGGAGCACTGCCTCCCGTCATGGATGTATATCCCCTGATCAGCACACTGGAACCAGTAAAGCTACCTCCCGATCCCTGCACCCGCAGGCCGCTTACTTTGGCCACCAGCGAGTTGGTAATGTTGGAGTTACGCACGGCCGTTAGTTCTTCGGCATTGATCACCGGCGTGGAGTAACCAAGCGTTTTTTTGTCACGCTTTATACCAAACGAAGTGATCACCACTTCCTGCAGCCCGGAAGTGGAAGCAGTAAGCGAGGCAACAATATGATTGCTGTTGCCAATCGCAACTTCCTTTGTTTCAAAACCAATAGAACTGATGACCAGGATTCGTGTGGAGGCGGGTACGGTGAGTTGGAAATTTCCCTCCATGTTAGTGGTAGTGCCAGTATTGGAGCCTTTGATCAGTACACTGGCATTAGGAACAGGAGCGCCGGTTTCATCCGTTACTTTACCGGTAATGGTCCGGCTTTGCGCAAGAACTTCACTCATGGACAGGATGCCTGCCATGAGCAGCAAAAGCAATTTTCTCATGTGATGGTTAGTTTGGTGACTAAAAAAGCGCCTATTTACAGGCCATGGACATATTAAAATACAATTAATTCAGACACCAACTTTTCTTGTCTGCTGCATGAGCGGGAAAAAATTATCAGGATGCATCATGGAAAGGGGGGAGAAACCCTGCATGTGAGGGGGGCAAAAAAACAAACAAACGAGCATAGACACCTGTAATTCAATGTACTATATATTCGCATAAAAACATACCCATTCAAAGGTTGAAGGAGCCACCGGCAAACTGCAACTATAAATAATTTTTTACTTCCTGAAACTCAACAACAATACCGGCAACAACACGAGGTTGGTCAGCGTGGCCAGCACCAGTGTAAGAGAAGTAAGCCAACCCAATGCCTGTGTGCCTCCAAAACTGCTGAAGCAGAAAATTACAAAACCCGCAATCAGCACAAGAGATGTATAAATAATGCTGATGCCTGTTTTGTGAATGGTGTCGATAACAATGTCTTGCGGATTTTTCTTACTCAGCTTCATCTCCTGTTTGTAATTCACCAGAAAACGGATGGTAACATCAATGGCTATGCCGAGGGCCACCGAAAAAATCAGCACCGTAGAGGGCTTGATGGCCACACCGGTCCAGCCCATTACACCCGCGGTAATAATCAATGGAATAATATTGGGCACCAGGCTGCATACCAACACCGCAAAAGAGCGGAACAAATACAGCATACAAAGCGCTATCAGCAAAAAGGCCCAGAAAATACTTTCCTTCAGCCCGTTGATGATAAATGTGCTGCCTTCGAGGAAGGTTACGCTGGTACCGGTAAATTCGATATGATACCGGGCAGTATCGAACAGCTGTTCACTGCGTGTTTCAATATCCTGGATGATTTCCGGCAGCCGTTTGCTGCCTACATCGGCCATATTTACGCTGATGCGGGTTTTGCGGCTCGTACTGTCCATAAAGGAACGCACAATGCGTGTGAAATTGTTTTCCTTTCCTCCCTCTTCGCCTCCACGGAATTTCAGGTATTGTTGCAGGAAACTGATATCAAAAGCATTCGGCAACCCGTACGTGGAACTGTCGCCGTTATAATATGCCTGCCGGGCAAATTTCAATCCTTCTACAATGGACAACGGTCGGGCCATTTCAGGTTTTTCAAAAATGTATTGCGACAACGAGTCTATTTTCTCAAAGGTCTGCAGCGGGTTGATGCGCAATCCATATTTCTTTTTGGTATCCACCACAATTTCCAGTGGCATCACACCGGTGAAGTGGTGTTCAAAAAATTTCAGGTCGCGGTAAATGCGGTCGGTTTTGGGAAGATCATCTACAATATATCCCTCCGAACGCAGGCGGAACATCCCTGCAACCGATACCAGCACCAATACCGCTGTAATGGTATAGATCAATTTGCGATGGTGGAGCGACCAGATTTCCAGGCGGTCAAGGCAGGCCAGCATCAGCCGGTTTTCCAGGTACCGAGTATGGCGCGCTTTGGGAGCCGGCAATACGCTGAGTATCGCCGGGATCAAAATAATACTGATAAAGAAGAGCGAGATGATACCAACCCCTGCAACCACGCCAAACTCTTTCAACACAGCACTGCGGGTAAGACTGAATACAGCAAAACCAATGGCAGCGGTAATATTGCAGAAAAGCGTTACCACACCCATTCGACTGATCATCTCCGTTAGGGCGGCCATTTTTATATTGCCGGAAAAGCCTGGTTGGGAGGAAACGAAATTATATGCCGTGTGATATTTATTAAGAAAGTAAATACAGTTGGGAATACCTATCACCACAATCAGCGGCGGGATCAATCCAGTCAATATGGTGATCTGGTAACCCATCCATTCAATGGTGCCGAGACTCCATACCACCCCGATGAGCACTACCAGCAATGAGAGCGCCATGGCGCTGAAACTCCGGAAGAACAATAATAAAATAATAGCAGACAAGAGGAACGATCCCAGCAGGAACCACTCCATTTCTGCCGCGATCTTGGTGGCCATATTGGTGCGGATCAGCGGCAATCCACTGTAGTGCATTTCCAGCCCCTGCCGCTTGCCGAAAGCATCGCATTCCGCCAGTATCTCTTCCACTACCCGGTTCCTTTCTTTTGAATTCAGCACGTCTTTGTTGATGCGTATGCCTGTTAACCAGGTGTTGGTGGAAGCATTGTACAACAATCCACGGTAAAAAGGTAGATTGAAGAATACTGCACGGCAACTGTCCAGCACTTCCTGCGATAAAGGCCCTTCGGGAAATATGGGAACGGGCAACAGTTTTTCCTCTGTGGGCGAACGCATGAGGTTGGTGGCCTCCGGTATGCTCAATACATCTTCTACACCACTGATACTTTTTATTTGCTTTATGAGCGCGGCATAATCATTAAAAACACCTGTTGTAAAAAGCCTGTCCGTTTGTATGCCGGCAACCAGCAGATTGCCGTCTTCACCAAATTGCTTGCGAAACGACTGGTAGGCCTGGTATTTTGGGTTATCAGTTGGAATGGCCTTGGTAAATTCATAACTCATCTTAACACCGGCGGCATGATATGCCATTAAACAGGTACCGGCAATGAGCAACAATAAAAGAAGCCAACGGAAGCGGATAATAAAACGGGCTACACTTTCCCACATGTGCTTATCAAAAGATTAGGATATTACGAATGTTGCTAAAAGCAGCAAAGAAACTCAATTTGCGTCGTTTTGCGCAATTTTATTTTACGATCCCGGCCCAGTGACCTTTCACTTTTTACTACGTATCATTCCCTGCACACAACTCTTTACTTCCCTTACCTTTGACTTTAAGCGGCATATGCTTTATCAAAACGTTAATTTCCTTAGCCATGGAATATTCGTTGCACAAAACTGCCCTTGCTGACCAGGGATATACCATTATAAATGATTTTTATACGCCATCAGAAACGCAACAGATTGTACAAGCCCTCCATTCAGCATCCGACGAAACGGAAAACATGCAATCGGATGACCTCTACGCCATCAGGAAACTTTTCCGGCAAATACCGGGCTTGAAACAACCGGTCTTCACACCAAATCTCTGTAGCCTCGTAAAACAACTTTTTGGTACCGATTATTTTTTGGTGAAAACAATTTATTTGGATAAACCCGCCCTGAGCAATTGGGTGGTAGCCTGGCACCACAACTTATCTATTTCAGTAAAAAACAAAGCAGACATAGCTGGATTCGGGCACTGGATGGTAAAACGCGGCCAGTACAACGTGCCGCCACCGGCAAGCGTCCTGCAATCCGTTTATACCGTACGGATTCACCTGGACCACGGCACCAGAGACAATGGCGCATTGGATGTAAGCCCCGGCTCCCACAAACAGGGCATCACCAGGGATATTCCGGCACAAAACACAGTAATAGCCGGTGGTATCATGATCATGCAGCCGCTGCTTTGGCATGCTTCCCACAAGAGCACATCCGGCACGGGCCGGCGCATGTTGCACCTCAGTTCAGCAATCAGTCATTACCCCAGCCATTGGAATGGGCGGAAAAAGAAATAATCTAACACCGTGACGCTACACAAAACCAAAGGAATCGTACTGCGTGTTGTGAAATATGGCGAAACCAGCGTCATTGTAACCATATTCACAGAATTGTTTGGCATACAATCTTACATGGTGAATGGCGTGCGCGCCACTTCCAAAAAGGGAAACAACAAGGCCAACCTGTTTCAGCCTGCTTCCCTGCTCGACATGGTAGTGTACCATAATGAAATCAAAAACATTCAACGGATAAAAGAATACAAATGGTCGTTCCTGTACCGGCATGTGTTTTTTGATGTGATCAAAAATGCCGTGGCCATGTATATGGTAGAATTACTGCTGAAAACACTGAAGCAACCCGAGTCCAATCCTGATCTGTTTTATTTTGTGGAAGACGCCTTCATCCACCTCGACCGTGCGGAAGGGCAGGTGGTGGCCAATTTTCCATTATACTTCTCGCTACACCTGGCCACCTTTTATGGGTTCCAGTTTACAGACAATTATTCCGAAGAGAAAACATTTCTCGATCTGCAGGAAGGGCAGTTTGTAAAAGAACGGCCCCTGCATTCGTGGTACCTGCAATATCCGCACAGCTATGCCATCAGCCAGTTGCTGAAAGCCATGCAACCGGGACACCTGAACGAAATCAGGCTGAACCACGAAATCCGCCGCCTGTTGCTGCAGGCCTGTCAGACCTATTATGCGCTCCACGTACAGGATTTTGGTTCCATGAAAACGCTTCCCGTGCTGCAGGAAGTAATCGGCTGATAAAACAAGGCATCCTATCCCTTCCTCCACACTTCCCCCACAATGGTGATGCCCTCCACCTCTTTCAGTGATTGCAAACGGCCTGCAGACATCACAACTTTGCACCCGACAGCAATTTTCAATTAATCAGTTTTTAAACCATTAGTCATGAAACTTACATCACGTGTATGGATTGTAGCGTTGGCGATTCTCTTCACCCAGGCAAACACCCAGGCGCAATTTGCCAGCTATAACGGGAAAAAACCGATTGTGGTAACAGCAGACGATATCAGGGGCATCACGGTAAAAGGCAATATAGCAGTGATACTGCAGTATTCTTCCAACCCCGGCACCTTTGTACATGTTGAAACCAAAAGCGCCGGCAAACTGAAAGCCTGGATCAGTGGCGACGAATTGTATCTCGACACCAAACCTTCTGCCGGTAATGAGCAGGTAGTGGTAAAAGTGCTCACCAACAACCTGGGCTCACTGACGCTTCGCGAAAACAGTTATGCCTGGTCCCAGGGCGTACTTGACCTGGAACATTTCAAAGTGCATATCCACGACAATGCAAGGGTGGCCATTCGTACCCGCGATCGCATCCAGTACACAGCGCCCAGTGATCACACTTTCATCAGCGATGAAAAAAATTTCTCAGTAACGTCCGCTGACAGGAAATGAGGAATGGAAGTAAGAAGATCATATCTGAATGAAATCATCTGACAGGACAAAAGGTTAGAGGCAGGAATAGGGATCCGATGGGCAGTCTCCTGATGAGACTGCCCCTTTTTATTACACATTAACTACGCACAATTAACTATCAGTAACGGTTATCATAATCCATTTTCACTCCCCCTTATAGGGGATGCTCCTTCTCGGTAATGGGGATTTTTTTTGCATGCGTTCTGGCTCAAATTTGCATCGCATTTCAGATACAATACAAAGGACAGTGCGTGAAACGCAGGTTAAACCGGAGGACATGAAGCAAGCACGACTGCATATGATGGGCCGGTAAGACTGCAATAGCAATTCAAGACAGGAGATAGTATAGAGACAGGCACATAAATAAACAGGCAAAATCATACAGCAGTAATCATTTCCCGAAAGGGACTCAATAAGCTTTCAGGTAGGGGTTTTATCAGATCCGCCGGTTTGCGAAATGCATCCGGCGGTATTTTTTTAATTGCATTTTATTCCACTACCCGTCCCTGGCGTATTGCTTAATTTTACACTTTGCCGGCATCCTTAACTAATACTCTTGCCTGTATGGGCCGCATCGTACACTTATTGCTTCTTTGTCTTTTTGCCACAACAGGTACACTGGTGGCACAAACACCTCCATTGTATTTTGAAAAGATCACGATCCAGAACGGGCTGTCCAACAACAAGGTAAATTGTATTCTCCAGGACCAGCGCGGATTTATCTGGATTGGCACCAACGATGGCCTTAACCGGTACGATGGCCAGAACTTCGAAATCTTCCGCAATGAACCCAACAACCCTTCCACCATTTCGGGCAATATTATTACAGATATTGTGGAAGACAGAAACGGCATCTTATGGATAGCCACCCTCGACGGCGGTCTTACCCGTTACGATCATTCGCTGCCGCCCGCGAAAAAATTCAAACAATACAAACACCGGCCAGGCGATTCCACTTCTATCCCGCTGAACATTATCAATACACTGGTATTTGACCAGTATGGCTATCTCTGGCTGGGCACCAGCGGTAACCGCGTATTACGCTTCGATCCCCGCACCGAACATTTTATTCAGCCGGTAAAAGAAGGCACCCGCACCGTACTTGACCTCTGCATCGATTATAAAGGCATCATCTGGGCGGGCAAACAGGGCGGGGGCATTTTGAAAATCAATCCCCGCGACCTCTCCTATGAACTCGACCCGCGTTACGACAACGTATATGCCAAACTGCCACACGTAGTAGTAACTGCCCTGTACGAAGACAAGGAAAAAAACCTGTGGTACGGTTCATGGGACAAAGTGCTGTATTGCCGGAAAGCCGGTTCCGATTCAGCGATCGTGTACAAGCAGTCTGCCAACCCCTGCTCCTTTGCCAATGATCAGATCGACTGCTTTGCCGAAGATACTTATGGACGGCTATGGATGGGCGGTCACTATGCAGGTTTGCACATCTACGATAAATACACAGGAAAATTTTACAACTACCAATACGATCCTGCGCGCGAAGGCACCATTGCAGACAATCATATCAATTGTGTGTATACCGATAAAAGCGGACGCATCTGGCTGGGTACCGACCGCGGCATCAGCGTGCATCATCCCTTGCAGCAACAATTTGTTCAAACCTTCCTGCCCGGCCACCGGGAAAACAAAATCACCATTTACGATTTTTACCAGCACCCCAACAATGATCTCTGGATCGGCACCAGTGAAGGCCTATACATCCGCAAGGCCAGCAGCAGTTCCTTCAACCTTCGTCCCTTTCATTACAAGGGCCAAAAACTGCATATCACCAAATTCTACCGCGACGTAGACGAAACGATGTATTTCGGCACCAACTATACCCTGTTCCGCTACGATGAAGCGTCGGGCACACTGCAAACCCTGCCCAATACCGATAAAGACACGGTGATGCGAAAGATCATCGAATCGCGTGTGGTGTCTATACTGAGAGATACCATTGAAGGACATCCCGTATTGCTGGTATCACCATACGGTCATTTTCTTACTTATTATGATCTTGTGGAGAAAAAATGGGTTTCCCGCACAGATACAGCAAAAAAAATCATTGACCGCTTCAATCTTACCGATAACCTGATCAGGAAAATTTATCGTTGTAAAAAAGGCTATACCTGGCTGGCCACCGCCAAGTCGGGACTGGGCGTTTGGACTAATGATTTTGTGCCAAAAGTGGAACAGCTCGAAAACAACCCTTCGCAAAACAGCACGCTCAGCAGCAACAATATTTATGATATCATAGAAGACGGCTTCGACAATCTCTGGATCAGCACGTATGGTGGCGGGCTCAACCGGCTTACGCCCAGCACCGGGAAGTTTTTGCATATCCCTATTACCAATAACCTGCTCGAAGGCATCCAGGTAGACAACCAGGGATATGTGTGGATGATCAGCAACGGCAACCTGCATCGTTATCATCCGTTTAGCAACACACAAACTTCTTTTGAATTACCCGATATTGAAAAATCAAGTGGTGTAAAAGGGTATATCTACAAGAATAACAAAGGCCACATGTTTGTGGCCGGCACCGGTTACTTCATCGAATTCGATCCGGAAACAATCCACGATGTTAGTGATCAGCCGGAAGTATACCTTACCGATTTCAAAATATTCAACCGGTCGTACAGCGACCTGTTGCTCAACAATACCATTGCATTAAAATACAATCAAAATTATTTCCGTGTTGAATTTGCGGCGCCGGAGTTTTCAGCCGGTCGAAAAGTGCAGTACAGCTATATGCTGGAAGGGAGAGACCGCAACTGGATAAATATCGGTAGCCAGAACTTTGAACAATTTTCCAACCTGGCCGGCGGCGAATATGTTTTCAAAGTACGCGCCACCACCAATGCCGGCGCCTGGAACAGCAAGATCACCTCACTACGCATCATCATTGTTCCGCCGTTCTGGACCACCTGGTGGTTCTATGCAATTTGTGTGGTTGTTACCGCACTGATCGTTTACATGGTATACCGGTACCGCATAAACGAACTATTGAAGCGACAGGCCATTCGTAACAAAATTGCCCAGGACCTGCACGATAATATTGGTTCTACGCTAAGTAGTATTTCCGTGTACAGCCAGGTAGCCAAAATTTACAACACGCAAAAACGGTTCGATGAATTGCAGCAAACACTGGAAAAAATCGGCGCCACCTCCGGAGAAATGATATCGGAAATGAACGATATTGTATGGGCCATCAACCCGCGGCACGATAACATGCATACCATTCTGCAGCGCATGGACTCCTATGCCCGTCCCCTGCTCACTTCGCAGAACATCGCCTTTCATTTCACCTCCGACCCCGACATCAAAAAACTCAACCTGGAAATGACGAGGCGCAAGAATTTCTATCTCATCTTCAAAGAGTCCGTAAACAATGCGCTCAAATACGCGGGTTGCAAAAATCTCTGGGTGCATATCGGCATTCAGCAACAGCATGTGGTATTGCTGGTAAAAGACGACGGCGCGGGATTTGATATGGAACAGGTAAAAATTCATGCTTCGCAATCGCTCTCCGGCAACGGTTTGCGCAATATGGAAATGCGGGCAGCAGAAATGAAAGGCACCTGGAAACTGGACAGTCAGCCCGGCAAAGGCACTTCCGTGTATTTACGTTTCCCTATCACCTGATTTGGGGATTGTAAAAACGGGGGAATTATAGGAAATTTGAATATATCGTTAATTACTACTATGAGTTTACGCATAGCGATCTTCGACGACAATAAGAATATCAGGGAGAGCATTACCCTGTTGCTGAAAACCGTACCGGACCTCGAGGTGGTTGGCTCCTTCTCCCATGTACTGGATTGTATCGAAGATGTACGCGAATGCCAGCCGGATATTGTGCTGATGGACATCGAAATGCCGGGTATGACCGGCATCGAAGCCGTAAAGCTGATCAAAAAGGAATTACCGCATGTACAGATATTGATGCAGACCGTTTTTGAAGACGACGACCGCGTGTTTGATTCCATCTGTGCAGGCGCCTCAGGTTATATTCTCAAAAATCATCTCAATACCCGCCTGGTAGAATCGATTATGGAATTGCAATATGGCGGTTCTCCCATGTCGCCCTCCATTGCACGCAAGGTGCTGAACAAACTGCAGCAGATTCCGCAGCACGTAAAGCAGGAAGCACCACCGGACTATCATCTTACCCCCCGCGAAAAAGAAGTACTGGCCTGTATTGTAGAAGGCTTAAGCTATAAAATGATCGGCGACCGGCTCAACATCAGCTATGAAACGGTGCGCAGTCACATCAAAAAGATTTATGAAAAACTCCATGTTGCATCGCTTACCGAAGCCGTTGCAAAAGCGATTAACCAGCGAATAGTTTAAAAAAGCTAATTGATCACTACGTTACATGGTTAATAGCATACAACTATAGCGCCATTCAACCAACTGACCATATTACCATCAGACACCTGAGCCATTAAACCACCCAACCATTCAACAATACATTTACACGGCCTTCCCCTGTCGTACCTTATAGCTTCCTCTTATTTTCCCCTCCCCAAAACCGGTTATCCGTTCTCTGCCATTTGGGGATTTTCCGTACAGCTTACAAGATTCAACTTTGTGCCCTGATTTTTTCAGCCGGCTGATCTGTAGTGCGATCAGGCATACCCTTCAACCAGCAAAATAGTATAGCATGAAAAACGTGTTCCGGTCTGTTATCCGGCTGCTGAAAAAACTGAACCCGCTCAGCCAGGTGCTGAGCGGTTTTCCGGTACCAGATTTCAATTGCAAAAACAATTTGTTATGGGAAGAAATATTATGAACGTGATCTGCATTGCAGGCATAACCGGCCTTCTCCTGCTGATGGCATTTCTCAGGCCGGAAAAAGAAACCAAACAGCCTGCAAAAAACATTGCCATTTTCTGTGCTCCTTCTTTCGACCCCGCCAAAATCAAGGAAAAGGGAGCGCCGCAGTTTAAAGGACTGGGTAACCTGCACTACCCGGTAACTACCCGGTCAGAAAAAGCACAGCAATACTTTAACCAGGGCCTTACTTTATTATACGCTTTCAATCATGGTGAAGGCGGACGTTCCTTCATGGAAGTGATCCGCCTCGATTCCACCTGCGCCATGGCATACTGGGGCCTGGGCATGGTGCTGGGCCCCAACTACAATGCGCCGTTGAATCCAACCAGCCTGGATGAGATCAACGCTGCCATGGACAAGGCAGTAGCACTGTCGGTTAACGCGAGTCCCAAAGAAAAAGCATTGATCCATGCACTGGCCAAACGTTTTCCGCGCAAGGAAGTAAGCGACATGACGCCGTACAATGCTGCCTATGCAGCCGCCATGAAAGAAGCTTATGAACGGTTTCCGGATGATATGGACATTGCTACGCTGTATGCTGATGCGCTGATGAACGAACATCCCTGGGACCTGTATGAGAAAGGCGGCAAGGAAAAACCGTGGACACCGGCCATCATGTCGCTGCTGGAAAAAATCCTCGCACGTGCACCGCTCCATCCCGGCGCCAACCATATGTACATTCATGCGGCTGAAGCATCGGCCAATCCCGGCAAGGCATTGCCCAGCGCCAACAGGCTGGAAAAACTGGTCCCTGCTGCCGGACACCTGGTGCACATGCCCTCCCATATTTACATTCGTACCGGCCACTATCACCGGGGCGTGGTAACCAATGAAAATGCTTCGGCGGTAGACAGCACCTACATTGCGCAATGCAAGGCCGCAGGCTTTTATCCCATGTTGTTATACCCGCACAATATCCATTTCCTTGCGGCCTGTGCTTTCCTGGAAGGCAACAGCAAAAAAGCATTGGACGCTGCCTGGCGCGTGTCGCGTGCAGCCGACAGGAAATACCTGCACGAAGTAGCTACCATCCAGCACTACTACATCATCCCCTATTATGTAATGGTGCATACGGGTAAATGGGACGAAATACTGCAATTGCCGGAACCCGGCGAATCCTTAAAATACCCGCGCGCCATCTGGCACTACGCAAGAGGCATGGCCTGGGCAGCCAAAAATGACCTGCAAAAAGCCGGTCAGGAACTGGACAAGGTAAAGCAGTTCGTAGCCGATGAATCGCTCAAGGAATTCCGCATCTGGGATGTAAACAGTACCCACGAAGTGATCAGTATAGCGGCGTTGATTTTGGAAGCTGAAATTGCCATGAACAACAAACAATACGATCACTCGGTAGCGCTGCTGCGCAAAGCAGTGCAGATTGAAGATGGTTTGATGTACCAGGAGCCGCCGGACTGGTTCTTCTCTACCCGCCATTCACTGGGACATGTACTGGTGCAGGCAGGCCGTTATACAGAAGCCGAACAGGTATACCGTGAAGATTTGCAGATGTATCCGGAAAACGGATGGGCACTGATCGGGTTGTACAATAGTCTGAAAGGACAAGGCAGGGAAAAGGAAGCCGCTGCCGTGAAGAAACAATTCAAGGAAGCCTGGAAGCACGCAGACATTGCCATTACCTCATCAAGATACTATCGCTAGTACCGCCTGAGCTTCAGCAGCAACTTCCCGCACCGATTATGCGTATAGGTAATGTACACGGGGCACAATAAGGGAAAACTATGCTGCAGCAACATTACAAGCGCGGGGCTTAAAACAGATCAGGTTTCCCCTGTTGCAGGGAGCCTGCCCTGTTTTTTGTTTCGCGCTTTCTATATACGTAAGCATACAGTGCCTAACAGTGCATACAAAAATATTGGCATACTGCACGCACAGTATGCCTGATCTCTCATGGGTTATTTTTTAGTTTTAGGGTTTGGTTAGCCCTGTCCTTTCAAGGACAGGGTATCTTTTTTTTCCTGAAGCAACCGCCCCCGGTAATTCTCCGTAAAAATTTCAAACGTTCAACCACCCAACTCCTGAGCATAACAAACTAACAGACAGTAGTATGATGAAACTCGTGATCGTAGCGGCAGGCATCCTCTTTATGAGTGGTTGTTATTACCACAAGGAAGAATTGCTTTATCCTGACAGCCTGAACTGCACAACCACACCGGCCAGATTCAGTACTGATATAGCTCCGCTTATACAAAGCCGTTGCGCCATCTCCGGCTGCCATGCAGCAGGCAGCACCAACGGTCCCGGACCACTTACCAGTTATACGCTGATCAAAAACGCAGCCCCTGAAATCAAGGCCGCTGTGGTATCGCGATTTATGCCGAAAACCGGCACCCTGTCGCAACTCGAGATCAAAAAGATAAGTTGCTGGGTGGATGCAGGCGCCCCGGAAAACTAACCATCAGTCATTATGAAGAAAAGGATCGTCATAGGGATAATGGTATTGCTGATACTGGCTGCAGGCATCTACGCCTGGAGCGAATTCAACCGTACCGTGAAAAGCCTTGCCAATGTAAAGGCAGATTACAACGTAGCAGCAATGGCGCTTATTGGCGAATTTGAAACAGATGAAGTGGCGGCACAAGCAAAATACAACAACAAAATAGTTGCCGTAAACGGAATGGTTAAGAGCATTGAAGATGTTGACAACAGTTATACCGTAGTACTGGGCGATACCAGCAGCATGTCTTCGGTAAGATGCCTGATCGATAGTACTGCTGCTTCTGCCGTTATAGGAATTTCACGTGGCATGGTAATAAACATCAAAGGCGCGCTTACCGGGTTCAAAAAAGATGAAACCGGCTTACTTGGATCAGATGTGGAATTGAACCGTTGCATCGTAGCACAAGCAAGTAGCGAGTAATGAACACAAATACCAGATATGACTAACAAGATTTCCGTACTGTCGGGCCTGTTGCTGGTAACTGCTGTTACGGTTTTTGGGCAGGATAAATTTTTTACAAAGAATGGCCGGGTCCATTTTGTTTCCAAAGGAAAAATAGAAACCATCCGGGCCAGCCACAAAAGCGTTACCTGTGTGCTGGATACCCAAACCGGCAACATCCAGTTTGCCGTACTGATGAAAGGATTTGAATTCCGCAAGGCCCTGATGCAGGAACACTTCAATGAAAATTACGTGGAGAGCGACAAATACCCGCGGTCTGAATTCAAAGGGCAAATAACCAATAATAACGCTATTGATTATACGAAAAATGGAGAATACATTGCGCAGGTAAAAGGGAAACTTACCATACACGGCGTTACCCGCGATGTGGAAGTGGCGGGCAAGATCATTGTACAAAACGGCAAACTACAGGCACGCTCCGATTTTGCCATACTGCTGTCGGATTACAATATTTCCATTCCGTCAATGGTGAAAGACAATATCTCCAACAACGTTACCATTACGGTAGACTGTATGCTGGAGCCCCTTAAAAGCTGATCGCTAACAAACCCTTCAACTGCATAAATGATTGTGATAAACTCATTGTATGAAAAGCATTAAACTGTCCTTCCTTATTGCAATATTTGCCGGCAATACCGTTATGCTGCATGCGCAGGACGAAGACCTCCTGCAACTGGTACCCGACTCGGAGCAAAAAGAATATGTAACAAGCGCGTTCAAATCCTCCCGCGTAATCAACGGGCACTCGATGGAATTTTTGGGAAAAGGCGTGCTCGATGTGCGCATACTGCACCGGTTTGGTTCATTAAGAAACGGTCTCAAGGAATTCTTCGGGCTCGACCAGGCCAGTATGCGTCTGGGTTTCGACTACGGGCTGGGCGCCAACCTCACCGTAGGGGTGGGCAGAACAAGTATCAATAAGGAACTGGACGCATTTGTAAAATTCAGGCCCTTGCGGCAATCGAAAGGGCCGGGCAGTTTTCCTTTTTCAATAGCGTGGGTATCGGGCATTACCCTCTTCACCGGCGATTGGGTTGATGAAGACCGTAAGAACCGTTTTTCTTCCCGCATTGGTTATTACCATGAAGTGATCATCGGCAGAAAATTCAGTGAAATATTCTCCCTGCAGGTAAGCCCTGTTTTCGTTCATCGCAACCTGGTAGCCGGCGCCTCCGAAGACAACGATACCTGGGCGCTGGGCGTGGGCGGACGCCTGCGGCTTACCAAACGCATTGCTTTTGTTGCAGACTACCACCCGGTACTGGCCGGTCGCCGTCCCGGCACCAAAGACCCGCTCTCACTGGGCTTTGATATTGAAACCGGCGGCCACGTTTTTCAATTGCATTTCACCAACAGTGCAGGTATGAACGAAAAAGAATTGATCACCAATACCACCGACGATTTCTGGAAAGGAGATATCCGTTTCGGGTTTAACCTGTCGCGGGTATTTACGCTTACCCGATAACCCATTCCACCTCATTAAAATCAAATTCCCGCACTACCGCGTCCCGGGTAACCAGCCGGCCATTGGGCGTAACGCCTTCAATGGTAGTAACGATAAGCTGGCCATCTTTGCGCAGGGTTACCGGCTGCAGCCGTTTGTACAGTACGGCTTCATAGGCTTTCAACAGCTCGTCTTCGCCGCCCGCCACCAATTGCTGGTACCGTTTTTCGGCATATGCGCACAGCTCCTTGGCCAGTTCCACCGGGTCGAAGGTTTTACCGGTAATCTGCTTGAGCGATACGGGGTTAGGCAAGGAGGTATCGAACGTGGTTTGATTGATATTGATCCCTATCCCGGCAATGGCAAACAGCCATTCGCGCCCCCGGAAACTATTTTCAATCAGGATACCCCCTGCCTTTCTGTCACGCCAGTAGATATCATTGGGCCACTTGATACTGGTCTCCGTACCGGCATAATTTTTATAAAAGTCGTAGCAGGCCAGTGAGATAGTAACAGACAGCAGGAATTGCTGGCTGCTGTTGAACATGAAAGGCTGCAATACAAGGCTCAGCAGAATATTGTCATTGGGGGTTGCCACCCACCGCTTGCTGCGCTGGCCCTTGCCTGCTGTTTGTTCCCGGGCAAACCAGGCGGCGCCATGGTATGCCAAACCTGCCTGTGCCTGCCCCATGGCATAGTTGTTGGTGCTATCCACCGACGATAATATCCTAAATGGCTGGCCTATAGGATTGAAGCTGACAGGATGTGACAAAAGATTACTATTTTTGGCCTGCGCGAATTTAGGGATTACGTGAATAAGTTGAGATTCCCGGCGCTGTGGTATAACCTTTTGCCCGGTCAGTTGTTTTGATATAGTTATCCCGGAATTCGGACCAGGAGATCAACAGAAAGGAAGAAAACCACAGAACAACACGATGGTAAACTTATAACTCCCGCTGTAGTTCTTGCCGCTGCAGTACGAGGTGTAGGAAACTAAATACTATTGAACAGGCAAATTCGTCCCGATACATTTCCGGCCATTTATGCCAGGAAATAAGCCAAAAGGAATCTCACACAAAAACATAAAACTTTACAATTAATCATTAAAAAAACGCACTGATTATTGGAACAACTGTCAATGTTAGCTACCCGTCGTAAACGAAAAAGTGTAGCGAGATTAACAAAGAATGCCCGGATCATAAAAGCCATCATCCACGCCATCCAGGAAAAAAAAGGTGAAAATATCATTTCGCTGGATCTGCGAAAAATTCCCGAAGCTGTTGCTGATTTCTTTATCATTTGTGAAGCCAGCAGTTCCATACAGGTAAAGGCCATTGCTGATTTCGTAGAAGAACACGTGAAGAAAATAGTCAGCGAAACGCCCTATCGCCATGAAGGACACCAGGCTGCCCAATGGATTTTGATCGATTATGTGAATGTGGTAGTGCATATTATGTTGCCGGAAACAAGAAAATTTTACAAGCTGGAAGAAATGTGGAGCGATGCTGCGGCCTCAACGTATTAATCCCCAAAAAACTAAGTTAAAATATAACAAAAGCCAGAATAATCGTTTAAGTACGGTATACGCTATCGAACAATTTATTGCAATAATTTATTAATTACTTAACACGTTACTAAATCTCTAAACAGCAAAACACGACAAGTAATATAATATGTCACAAGACGAGTCAAGACAAAATGATCGAAACTTTCCGCGCTTCCGGCCCCGCGAGGACAGTGGCGGTAACAGAAAAGGCCCCAAATTCAATATATACTGGGTTTGGGCCATCATTTTTGCCGTGTTGGTAGGTTTTCAACTGTTCGGCTCCTTTACACCTGAAGCCAAATCAATCAATCAGCTGGAGTTCTACGACATGCTGCAAGCCGGCGATATAGAAAAGATCAGGACCATTACTAATAAAAATGTTGTAAGAGTATATATCAAGCAAGAAAGAGTGGGCAAGTATGCCGATCGCCTGAAGCAAAACTGGCCGGGCGGCGCTACGCAGAAAGGCCCGCACTTTGAATTCAAGATTATCAAGGCAGAAAATTTTGCCGAAAGCCTGGCCAAATACTACGAGAAAAATCCGCAGATCGAACAAATACCCAACGAACCCGACCAGGAAGGAGAATGGTTTGGCTCCGCTATCCAGTTCCTCCTGCCCCTTATCGTCATCATACTCATATGGGTGATGCTCATGCGTAAAATGGGCGGCGGCGGTGGCGGAGGCAGCGGCCCCGGCGGTATTTTCAATATCGGTAAATCGCGGGCAACGCTGTTCGACAAAGGCACCAAGGTAAACATCACGTTTGCCGATGTAGCCGGCCTCGATGAGGCAAAGGTGGAAGTAATGGAAATTGTGGATTTTCTCAAGAATCCCAAGAAATATACCTCACTTGGCGGTAAAATACCCAAAGGCGCCCTGCTGGTAGGTCCTCCGGGTACCGGTAAAACGCTCCTGGCCAAAGCTATGGCCGGTGAAGCACAGGTTCCCTTCTTCTCCATGAGTGGTTCGGATTTTGTGGAACTCTTCGTGGGTGTGGGCGCCAGCCGTGTACGTGACCTCTTCAAGCAGGCCCGCGAAAAAGCCCCCTGTATCATATTCATCGATGAAATCGACGCCATCGGCCGTGCACGTGGCAAAAATGCCATCATGAGCAACGACGAACGCGAGAGCACCCTCAACCAGTTGCTGGTGGAAATGGACGGTTTCAGCGGCGAAAGCGGCATCATTGTGCTGGCTGCTACCAACCGCCCCGATGTGCTCGACAGCGCCCTGCTGCGCCCGGGCCGTTTCGACAGGCAGATATCCATCGATAAACCCGACCTGAAAGGACGCGAACATATTTTCAAAGTACACCTCAAACCCATCAAGATATCCGATAAGGTAGACATCCATAAACTGGCCGAACAAACACCCGGCTTTGCCGGTGCCGATATTGCCAACGTATGTAACGAAGCTGCCCTGATCGCAGCACGCAAAGGCAAACAATCGGTCGATATGGAAGACTTCCAGGATGCCGTGGACCGCGTAATTGGTGGTTTGGAAAAGAAAAACAAGATCATTTCTCCCGAAGAGAAAAAGATCATTGCATACCACGAATCAGGCCATGCCATCTGCGGCTGGTTCCTGGAACATGCCTATCCGCTGCTGAAGGTTACCATTGTACCGCGCGGCGTGGCGGCGCTCGGTTATGCACAGTATACGCCCAAAGAGCAATACCTGTACAATACCGACCAGCTCATGGACCAGATCTGTATGACGCTGGGTGGGCGCGCCAGCGAAGAGATTTTCTTCGGAAAAATTTCCACCGGCGCACAAAACGACCTGCAACAGATTACGCGTATTGCCTATAGCATGGTTACGGTATATGGTATGAACGAAAAAATTGGCAACGTAAGTTTCTACGACCCGGCCCAGGAAAATTCTTTCACCAAGCCGTATTCGGAAGAAACGTCGAAGCTGATCGATGAAGAAGTAAGAAAGCTCATTGACCAGGCCTATGCCAAAACCAAAAAGCTCCTGATGGAAAAACGCGAGCAGGTGGAAAAACTCGCCGAGGCCCTTCTCGAAAAAGAAGTGCTTTTCCAGAGCGATGTAGAAGCTTTGATTGGCAAACGCCCCTGGGGTGAAAAGAAAACGCTCGACGTAGATGGTGAAGGACACGAAACCGGCGCCATCAGCGAAGGCGTTCCCCCGTACGACAGCAACGTTACCAATCATCCGGCAACATAAATTTGTTTATTGCTGAATGGTTATATTGTTGAATGGTTGTAACAACAGCCTTTGAACAACATAACCATTCAGCAATTTTTCATTTTCCATTACTATCTGCCATGAACGTATCTCCGGCCAAAGAAAACATACTGAAAAGAATAAGACAGGCGCTCACCCATCCTACGCCCATTCCTTTCCCGCAAAGCGAAGGGAACAGTTCAGTATATCAGCCATCGCAACAGGAACTGGAAATCGAATTTGCTGAAAAATTCAAAGCATTGCAGGGCAGGTTCATTTATTGCCTTAACCGGGAAGAACTGTTGTCGCAACTGCGCGCCTTGTTCCAAGCCAATAAATGGCAAAAGCTGTATTGCCGCGATGAATCTTTGAAACAATCGTTGTCGCTGCAAAACGCAGGCGATCTTTCTCATAACGACCTTGCCACCTGCGATGCCGCCATCACCGGCTGCGAATGGCTGGTGGCACGTACAGGCAGCATCGTAATGACAGCCGCCAATGCCTCCGGGCGTACCGTAAGCGTGTATGCCCCGGTACACATCTGCATTGCCTTCCGCAACCAGTTGGTGTATGATGTAAAAGACGTGCTGGTGCAGGCCAGAGAGCAATACGGCCATCAACTCCCCTCGCTCATTACGTTTGCCACAGGGCCCAGTCGCACGGCCGATATTGAAAAAACACTGGTAGTAGGCGTGCACGGTCCCAAAGAAGTGTATGTGTTTCTCGTAGATGAAAATGAATGACGCCTCATCTTTTCGTATACGGCACTTTGCGTAGCGACGTACATCACCCCGCACACCAGCTTTTAGACCGCTACTTTACACTATTGGGTAAAGCATTTGTACAGGGAAAACTGTATGATTGCGGCGAATACCCCGGCGCTGTTCCCACTGCAGAGCAAGTTGCTATTACCGGGGAATTATACGTATTGCGCAACACAGACCATTTTGATGAAGCCATGCGCACGCTGGACGAATACGAAGGCTACCTGCCTGCCGCGCCGCAACGGTCCCTGTTCAGACGTGCCCTAACAACCGTGCAGTTCAACAACCAGCATACACCTGCCTGGATCTACTGGTATAATGGTGATGTATCGAACATAACCTGGATAAAAGGCGGGGATTATTTACACCAGACCGAATAAGCATACCATTACATTTCCACAAACACAGGCAGAATGGCTGCTATTTGAGCGTAATGATGCAAATTGCAGCTACAACCCGAAACGGCAACTTTCATGCAGTTACCTCCAGGTAAAAAAGTATATTTTCTTTCTGATTTTCATTTGGGCGCGCCCGACCATGCATCAAGCCTCGAACGCGAGAAAAAAATAGTGGCCTTTCTCGAAGAAATCCGGCCGGAGGCGGCCGCTGTTTTCATTGTGGGCGATATGTTCGATTTCTGGTACGAATACCGGAAAGTAGTGCCCAAAGGCTATGTGCGCCTGCTGGGCAAACTGGCCGAACTTACAGACAGCGGCATTCCCGTTTACTTTTTTGTAGGCAACCACGATATGTGGATGACCGACTATTTCCAGAAAGAACTCAATATCCCGGTATATTTCCAGCCGGCCTCCTTTACTTTCAATCAAACGAAGTTCCTGGTAGGCCATGGCGACGGGCTGGGCCCCGGCGATCACGGTTATAAAATGCTCAAGAAAATATTCCGCAACCCCGTTTGCCAGTGGCTTTTCGGCATTCTGCCCCCGTATATCGGAATGGGGCTGGCCAATTACCTCAGCCGCAGAAGCCGCGCGGTGACGGGCAATGCCGACGATCGTTTTTACGGAGAATCGGGCGAATGGCTCATTACCTATTGCAAAGAAGTACTGCAAACACAGCATTACGACTACCTGATCTTCGGGCACAGGCATTTACCCATAGATTTTTCATTAAAACAGGGCGCCCGGTATATTAATCTGGGCGACTGGATACGTTATTACACATATGCGGTATATGATGGGCAGCAGTTACTGCTGCGCTCGCGCTATACCGACCTCGAAAACAAGATTATTCGCCAATAGTGTCAAGGAAATTTACCATACTGACAGGTTTGATTATCCTGCAGCTGGCAGCCTTTTCCCGGCCTGCAGGCATGGTTGTTCCCTGCCACCCGCAGCCGGTTTCGATGGGCGCCAACGACTCTTTTGTGCTGAAACAATCTATAGCCGGCGCCTATTCTGATTTTGCCGTTGACAACCTCGGCAACATCTTTCTCGTTACCGAGGCCGGTCAATTGAAAAAACTCACTGCTTCCGGCGATTCCGTGGCAGTGTTCAACAATGTGCGGCAGTATGGGAAACTCTCGCTCATCGATGTCTCAAATCCTCTAAAGGTATTGCTGTATTACAAAGACTTTGGCACCATTGTGATACTCGACCGGCTGCTGAACCCGCGCGCCACCCTCGACCTGCGCAAAACAGGCTTGTTCCAGGTACGCGCCATCGGCCAGTCGTACGATAATAATATCTGGGTGTTTGATGAACTGGAAAGCAAAATCAAACGCCTATCCGAAGACGGAAGGGTACTGGACCAGTCCACCGACCTGCGCCTGGTTTTCGATTCCGTGCCTTCGCCCCGTTACATAGTAGACCAGAACAGGCTCCTGTACCTGTACGACCCGATGAAAGGCATTTACCTTTTTGATTATTACGGCGCATTCAAAAACCGTATACCTTTCACCGGCTGGTCGGAATTCGATGTGATTGGCAACACCGTGTACGGCAGGGATGCCGGCATGCTGTATAAATATGAACCCGGTACGCTGCAATTGCAACAATACCCCGTTCCTCCGGCCATGCAGGACGCGCGGAAACTGAAAATTACCCGCGACTGCCTGTACCTGCTGCGGAACAATGGGCTGGAAGTGTACCGTACGGGCTCATGAGATTATGCGAAAGTGTTTGTAGATGCCATTGCTCATCGTGCATGCGCACATTGGTTAATTGAACAGGCTTATGGACAGATTTTTAGATTATGTGATCCTGGACAATACGGTAAGGAGCTACCTGGTGGTAGCCGGTGTCATTCTACTAACGTTTATATTCAAGCGCTACCTGTCCCGTTATATTGCCGGCCTGCTTTTCCGGCTGGTGCATCGTATAGCACGGGGGGTGGACAAACAGTCTTTTGTACGGCTGGTAGTATCCCCGCTCGAAACATTTCTCCTGCTGCTGATCAGTATTATTTCCATAGACAAATTGATCTTTCCCTCTGTGCTGGATGTTACCATCTACAGGATCCGGTTGCATGAGTTTATGGACGGTGCATCGGTCACCGTGCTGATCATTTCCTTTATCTGGTTGTTGCTGCGCATGATCGACTTCATAGCCATCATCCTGAACCAAAAAGCCGAAAAACCAGCCGATCTGAGCGACCACCAGCTGGTAGTGTTTTTCAAAGACCTTTTCAAGGTGCTGTTTGTGATCATGGGGATACTGATGATCCTGAAAATGGCTTTCCATTACAAGATCAGCAACCTGATCACGGCGCTCAGTATCGGTAGTGCCGCCATTGCGCTTTCGTTTCGTGAAAGCCTCGAGAACCTGATCGCTTCTTTCATTATCTTTTTTGACAAACCGTTTGTAATCGGCGACCTGGTGAAAGTGCACGACATCACCGGCACCGTAGAAAGAATCGGGTTAAGAAGTACGCGCATCCGCACCGATCAGAAAACTTTTGTAACGGTGCCCAACAAGCAGATGGTTGACAGCATTATGGACAACCTGTCGCTGCGCACGCAACGCAGGGCATTTGTGCAACTGGAACTCCACTCCGAAACGCCGCACGATACCGTAAACCAGTTTGTGCAGCGCGTGCGTAACCTGCTGCAGGAACGGAAAGACCAGGTAGAAAACTTTACGGTCTTTTTGTCCGACATCAACAAAAACGCCTTTGTGATGCATGTGGAATTTTTCACTGCACCCATACCCATAGCCGACTTCAACAATATCAGGCAGGAAGTTAACCTTTCCATCATAGAACTGATGGAGGAAATGAATATCAGGCTCGCTTCGAAAGAAGCAGAGAATACTTCACGAATGGTGTAAGTGAATGTTTTGCCGCAGTAACGCTGCTCATTACCGCGGTGCATTCACAACGTAGCTTTAATTTCCAGCAAAAAACCTTTGATGGCCTGCAGCGACTGCACCAGTTCAAAATTCTCCTTGGCCCTTTTGTTTCTTTTGAGAAAATTCTTTGCGCCTTCAATGGTGAGCTTTCTGCGACGCAACAGGTCATAAATCAATTCCAGGTTCTTGATATCCACCGGCCGGAAATGACGGTCGCCCTTGCGATTCTTCCGGGGCTGAATGATATCGAATTCATTTTCCCAGAAGCGTAACAAAGATTGGTTCACACGAAACATTTCCGCCACTTCTCCAATGGAATAATATTGACGCTGGAAAAGGATTTCATCGTTGGGAATAGAAACCAGCTCTGCTTCGGCATCCAGTGCCTTTAATGATTTTCGGCCACGTGTTGATTTTTTTACCGGTACTTCTTCCTGTAAAGGGGGCAACTCCTGCAAAGCCTCCGTTACAGGCTTTACAGATTTTACCCGCACTCCTACAGCCGGGGCTGTTTCCGGCGCCGCCGATACCGGTACATCCGTAAAATCAAAGGTGATCTGCGAATAACTCCTCGTTTCGGTACTCATACGTTTACAACATTACTGACAGATGGAAGGAAACAACTCATTTCTATCAAATATCGTGCAGTAAAGATACAACGGCACAGAGGGGCAGTTTTAACCCGCTTTCACAAAAGTTATCAACCTTGCAACAAATTTGTGGAAAACTGTGGAATCCCTGGCGCTAACTGCCTAAAATTGAGTGTTTTCCGGTGTAAAAAAAGTTGCTTAAAAACGGCGCTGGGACCACCGCCGACCCCTTATTTTTTGTAAATTTGCAGATTAACATTTGTAAACCTGCTGAAGTATTTTCCCAACGAATATATGGGTACAGAAACAAAGGAATCACTCACTGCTGCCACCAATGGTTATGGCGCTGAAAGCATCCAGGTATTAGAAGGTTTAGAGGCCGTACGCAAGCGTCCCGCAATGTACATTGGCGACATTGGCGAGAAGGGGTTGCATCACCTGGTATATGAAGTTGTAGACAACTCTATTGACGAAGCCCTTGCCGGCTATTGCAAGAATATCACCGTTACCATACACGAAGACAATTCCGTTTCGGTAGTAGACGATGGGCGTGGTATCCCCACCGGGATGCATCCCAAAGAAAAAAAGAGCGCACTGGAAGTGGTAATGACCGTGTTGCATGCCGGTGGTAAATTCGATAAAAACACCTATAAGGTGTCCGGTGGTCTGCACGGGGTAGGGGTAAGCTGCGTGAACGCATTGAGTACGCGTTTACACGTAACCGTTCAACGCGATGGCAAGATATTCGAACAGGAATATCATACAGGTGTGCCGCAATACCCGGTACGTGAAATAGGCACCAGCGATAAATCCGGCACCACCGTACACTTCTGGCCCGATGGGTCCATCTTTTCCACTACTGTATACAAAAAAGACATTCTCGAAGGACGCCTTCGGGAACTGGCTTACCTCAATAAAGGCATCAGCATTACACTCACAGACCTGCGCGAAAAAGATGACGAAGGCAATCCTGCGCCTTACTCAAAAACTTTCTACAGCGAAGGCGGTATCATTGAATTTGTGGAAATGCTCGACAAAAATGCCGGCCGCAACAGTCTTTTGCCGAAAACAATTTATGTGGAAGGCCGCGATGCCGATACCAATGTAGTGGTGGAAGTAGCCCTAACCTACAACGACAGTTTTAACGAGCATATCTACTCGTACGTCAATAACATCAACACCATCGAAGGCGGTACGCACGTGGCCGGTTTCCGCCGGGCTCTCACACGCGTATTCAAAAGCTATGGCGACCGTGAGAACCTGTTTGAAAAGGCAAAAGTGCAGATCGAAGGGGATGACTTCCGTGAAGGGCTCAGCGCCGTAATCTCCGTAAAAGTGCCCGAACCACAGTTTGAAGGACAAACAAAAACAAAGCTGGGCAACAACGAAGTAAGCGGTGTGGTTGATAGCACCGTGAGCCGTGTACTGGAAAACTATCTCGAGGAAAATCCGCGAGAGGCCAAGAACATTATCGCGAAAGTAATCCTCGCCGCACAGGCCCGCGCTGCTGCCCGCAAAGCACGTGAACTGGTGCAACGCAAAACGGTTTTGAGCGGAGGCGGACTGCCCGGTAAACTGGCCGACTGTTCTGAACGGGATCCTGAAAAATGCGAACTCTTCCTGGTGGAGGGTGATTCGGCAGGTGGTACGGCCAAACAAGGCCGTGAAAGAAGCTTCCAGGCTATCCTTCCGCTGCGCGGTAAAATCCTCAACGTGGAAAAAGCCATGGAGCATAAGATCTACGAAAACGAGGAAATCCGCAATATGTACACCGCGCTGGGCGTAACCGTAGGTACCCCCGACGATCCCAAAGCGCTCAACCTGTCCAAGCTCCGCTACCACAAGCTCATTATCATGACCGATGCCGACGTGGACGGCAGCCATATTGCAACGCTCATCCTCACCTTCATCTACCGGTATATGAAAGAACTGGTAGAGCAAGGCTATGTATACATTGCACAACCGCCACTATACCTGGTGAAAAAAGGAAAAGAACAGGCCTACGCCTGGACTGATGATCAACGAAGAGAACTGGTGGAAAAAATGGGCGGAGGCCGCGAAGACAGCGTGACGGTGCAACGCTATAAAGGTTTGGGTGAAATGAATGCCGACCAGTTGTGGGAAACTACCATGAATCCCGAAACGCGTACGCTGAAAAAAGTGACCATCGAAAGCGCTGCCGAAGCAGACCGCATTTTCAGTATGCTCATGGGCGATGAAGTAGCGCCCCGCCGCGAGTTCATCGAAAGTCACGCATCATACGCCAAGCTGGATATTTAGTGCTGAATGGGAAATGGTGGTAATTCACCAACTGCGGAACTATTTGCCCGAACAACCAGCTTTTGCTGCAAACAGGCTTTGCAGGTAGTAAACCATTCCCTCCTGCAACAATTCCCCTGCTTGCCCGTATATAATTTATTCAAAAGATGAACGCCGCTATTTATTCAAAATCAATTCAAAGCGGGTATCTTTTTTAAAAAGCTGTATCTTGGCCCCCTTTAGCCATGAGTTGGCGAAGAATTTGCGATATAGCAAAGTAGCACTAACCTTAATTCATTTTACTATGACTGACATCAAGCTCACAGCATATAATGTGAAAACCAAAGAAAAGAATGTACCGATCCAGGATGCAGTAATTACAAAAACGGCAAAAGGGGCCTATATGGCGCAGGGACACGACGGCAAAGGCAACAAGCTCACTACCCTGCTCAATGAAGAAAAAGCGCTCGCCGCCATCCAGGCAGGCGTGGCCAAACAGGGTTGGTAAGAGAGGAGGATTCCGAAAGACCGAAAATCCGGGAAACCAAAAGATTGCTTACAGGGGTTGCGGAGTTTCGGACTTCCGGACGTCCGATTTCTACACGAAGTCCAGGTATTCCATCTGTTTTCCCAGTATTTTCCGGTCGTCGGCATGCAGCCATTTACTTAAAACCGTAGCATATACGTTTTTGAAATCCACTGTATGCTTCAGATCGCCTTCCTGCAGGTCAGCAAGGTCGGGGAGCGCATTGAGTATTCCTTTGCGTTGCAAACCGCCGCTGATGAAGAACATGTTGTTGGCCGTGCCATGGTCGGTGCCGCCACTTGCGTTTTGCGCCACCCGGCGGCCAAATTCCGAAAAGGTCATCAGCAACACATCCTGGAAACGGTTATTGGCTTTAAGGTCTTTCACAAACGCTTTCACCGCCTCATTCATTTCTGTAAATAAGCGCCGCTGCTGCACTTCCTGGGCTACATGGGTATCGAAACTTCCCAGCGACAGGTAGTACACCTTTGTGTTGATATCTGAAAAAATGAGTGAAGCGATGGTCTTGAGGCTTTTGCCCATTTCCGTATTCGGGTATATGGCACTGGTAGGGCGCTGCCGGCTGTGTTTGTAAATATAATCCGCACTGCTCAACGTTTCGGCCATTGTTTTGTAGAGATAGTCTACCGGCCGTTCATCATCACCGGCCGCATGCGCACGGGCTATTTCTTTGAAATACTTTTCATTGGCGGCATTGAATAGCCGGCGGGGGTCTTTCATGGCCAACCCTTTCACGGCCTCCCCTTTCATGGCCAGGCTCAGCACATCATCAATTTCCAGCGCCTGGGTGGGTTTATCGCAACCGGCGCATTGCGCATCGAGGTAACGGCCTATCCATCCGGTATGAATGTATTCATGGCTTTCGCTGGCGCTTTGCCAGATGTCCATACTCCTGAAATGGGACCGGTCAGGATTCGGATAACCTACGCCGTTAAGAATGCCCAGGCTGCCGTCGTCGTACAACTCCTTGAAGGCGGTCAATGCAGGGTTTAGTCCCGCTTCATCGGTAAGCAGCAGCGCCTTATCTTTTGCAATGCCCAGTTTGGGACGGGCCTTATAATAAATATCATTGGTAACGGGTATCACCGTGTTCAATCCATCGTTGCCGCCGCTTAGCTGCAGAATGACCAGCACCTTGTTGCCCGGCGGCACCCGGTAAGGCGCTTCAAAGGCTTTCAGAAATTTAGGAACCAGGAAACTGGTGGTGGCCAGTGACCCGATCTGCAAAAATTCTCTGCGCTTGATCAGCATATAGTATACGTTTCGAAGTAATAGATTCCTGTTTATTAAACAGTTAACACAGTTGGTACTCGGGAGTGCCCATCCACTGAATGGTGGCCAGCCTGATGGCTTCTTCACGGTTTGAGGCATTGGCATATTGGCGCACTACCGCTTCTTTCCCGGATGGAGGCGTCAACAGTAACATTTTGGCAACAGATGATACCAGTTGCTCGTCGGGCACCTTGTTAAAATTTTTCGTATATGCCCCCCAGTTAATAGCAGCTACTATGGTTTGGCCTGACAGTTTCCCTTTTTTTGCCTGCATCACGGGAGTTTTCATGCCCATCATCTGGTCATCATCATCTTTCGGCGTCATGTTCAGTTCATCCGCGGCATAGATCAATTGCGGAATACGCAGGCGGATCATTAACGAAGAACTGTCAATCCAGTTTTTGCCGCCCGGCCAGCCGGCCACATTGGGCGGGTAAAACAATACCTGTCCTAACAAACGCTGTAACACCAATTGCACTTCTTCATTCTGAATGGTCATAGGCAGTGTGCGCCGGATTCCCACCAGCAGTTCCACCGGCGATTTGATTTTGCAGCCGATATTTTTTGCGTCATAAAACCAGTCGCTGGAGAAAATATCATGCATCAGCCCTTTGATATCATAATTGCTTTGATAAAAACGGGTTGCCAGCCATTCTACATGGTTTTCATCTACTGTTTCATTCACGAAATACCGGTATATCTTTCGCGTAATATGAATGGCTGTTTGTTTTTGCTGAAGCAAAATATCCAATACATCATCGCCGGTAAAATTCCCTGTTTTACCGAGCACCGTTTTTTGCCCGTAATCGTGCTGCCCACTCCGGAAAACAAACTCACCGCTCAACGTAGCGCCCCAACCGGTAAAAGCGCGTGCTGCTTCTTTTATATCATGTTCGGTATAATGACCGCGTCCCAGCGTGAACAACTCCATCACTTCCCTGGCAAAATTTTCATTGGGATGGTCTTTGCGGTTCTGGTTATTGTTGAGAAAATTGATCATGGCAGCGCTTTTGCTCACTTCCTGTAAAAGTGTGGCAAAACTGCCGAGGGCATTGCGGCGGATCACGTCCAGCAACTGCTGCTGGTAAAGAATATTGAGATTACGGCTGGCAAAATGCCCGTGCCAGAACAGCGCCATTTTTTCCCGTAACTGTGCTTCACTGTTCACCATTTCGTTTAGCCAGGCAAGGTTAAGGCTCCGCAGTTCTTCCCGCGATTGCTGTCTCAGCTTTCTGCGTTCATCTTCGTTCAACCTTTTTTGCCGGCTTAATTCATTAATGCCCATCAGCAACCCTTTCAGGGCGCCGTCTGCCACGTCTATGTACACCGGCTTTCGCTCCGAAGCCTTAAACAATGTTTTTACATAAGCGGCCTGGGAAACCGTGGCCAACTGGTGCATTTCTTCGGCCATGGGACCAAACCCCGCCCGCCATAACAAATGCTGGTTCTTGAGTTGATTGGTGACCACCATGCGCAGGAAAAATTTGCGCTTTGACCAGGAGCAAACAGGAAAGTTTAATTGTTTAAAAGATTTCTACCCTATTTATAAGGTATTGGCCATGAAGCTTATAAAGGTGCGCAAAGCCGGCAAAAAACCGCTATTTATTATTTCCCAGCAGACACTTCAACCCTACCGTAATGTTAGACTGACTGCTGCATCCTCCGCCGCCAGCAAACGTATGGTGTTTTGAAGCGGTTACACCGGTACCCTATTGCGTTATTTTTTTATGGTAAAAATTGGTATGGGCAAAATCAGAAAAACCGGTTTCAGGGAAAAACGATTGGCTCACAGCATACTAATCTATTGTTTCTGCACCAAAATAACGGTGAAGCACAGCCGGTAATTGAATTTTATTTTCCTGCTGATTATTCTCCAATAAACAGGCAAGAATGCGCGGCAGGGCAAGCGAACTGCCGTTCAAAGTATGCACCAATGTATTTTTACCGCCAGCATCCTTATAGCGGATCTTCATCCTGTTTGATTGGAAAGATTCAAAATTTGAAACCGAGCTCACCTCCAGCCATTTTTCCTGCGCGGCGCTGTACACTTCAAAATCGTAAGTGAGCGCAGCAGCAAATCCCATATCTCCACCGCACAATTTCAGAATACGATAGGGTAGTTGCAGCGACTGCACCAGTTTTTCAACATGTTGCACCATTTCTTCCAGCGCTTCATAACTTTTTTCCGGCTTCACCAGTTGTACAATCTCCACTTTATCGAATTGATGCAGGCGGTTTAACCCGCGCACGTCTTTGCCATAGCTGCCGGCTTCGCGGCGGAAGCAGGGCGTGTAGGCAGTCATTTTAACCGGCAGGTCCGATTCTTTCAGCAGCATGTCGCGGTATAAATTGGTTACCGGTACTTCTGCAGTGGGGATCAGGTAAAATTCATCTGCGGTTACAAAATACATCTGGCCTTCCTTATCGGGCAGTTGCCCGGTACCGAAGGCAGAGGCTTCGTTTACCATGAAAGGTGGCAGGTATTCGGTATAACCTGCTGCTGTATTGTAATCGAGAAAATACTGTATCAATGCCCGTTGCAACCGCGCGCCCTTGCCGGTGTATACAGGAAAACCACTGCCTGTAATCTTATTGCCCAGGTCGAAATCAATCAATGAAAATTTCTTCGCAAGGTCCCAGTGCGGCAACGCGCCTTTTGGCAATGAAGGGGTGGTACCGCCTTCGCGCACTTTCACATTATCTTCTGCCGATTTGCCCGGGGGCACCTGTTCTGAAGGGAGGTTGGGCAGCCGCAACACAAATTCGTCCAGCGTTTTTTCCAGCTCGGTGAGTTTCTTTTTGATCGCGGCTTCTTCTTCTTTCAAACCTTCTGCTTCTTTCTTCTTCTGGTTGGCTTCTTCAATTTTTTTATTCCTGAAGAGCTCTCCGATTTCTTTGGATAAAGCATTGCTTTTGGCAAGTATATCATCCAGCTGTTTCTTGTGTTCCCTCGTTTCCTTGTCAATGGAAAGAATGGAATCCACCATCGTTTCTGCTTCCGCAAAATTTTTCAGTTTCAGCCTTTCGATTACCAGTTCCGCATGCTGTCGTATATAAGCTACCTGTAGCATTCCAATGTATTTGCCGCAAAGATAGAAGGTTTTGCGGTGTTTCGGGTGAGCGGCCGCTTACCGGTAAACATCAGGATTATGTATCTGCATCATAATTTCAGGATTCGGCACACCGGTAAACCCAAACTTGCGGTACAGGCCGTGCGCATCACGGGTGGCCAGCATAAACCGACGGAAACCCTGCAATTCAGGATGGCTCATTACGCATTCCATCATCCATTTGCTCAGTCCCTTTCGCCTGTAAGCAGGATCAATAAACACATCGGCCAGGTAACCAAAAGTGGCTTTATCGGTAATCACCCGTGCAAAACCTATCTGCCGTTGCCCATGATACATGCCAAAGCAAACAGAACCGGCTATTGCTTTTTGTACTATTTCCAGGGGAATGCCCTTTGCCCAATAGGTGGTTGACAGAAACTGGTGCAGGTAAATCATATCGAGCCGGGCAGGGTCGGTGCTGACTGAAAATTCATTCTTTGTCCATTCCATGTGTTACTGTGCTGATTCGCTAATAGTGATTGCAAAAGTAGGAAGTACAGCAGTTGAATCGGGGGGGCCTTTTCCCCCTTGGCGCCAGCCTGCTCACTGCATCATCGGATGTAAACTACCAATTATCCAAGTTGATCCTCCTGATGCATCAGCACATTTGTTCATTTTCCCGTTTGCACATCCCCCCATTGCCTATCTTTGCCCCATGCACGCACAAGACGATCTGCAAACGCGCTGGTGGACGCTGGAAGCGAAGCTGGTAGAGCGTTTCGGCAAGAAGCCCGATATGGAAACCATTTTGTTCCTGATCGGCATACAGGAATTTGGCGAGATCCGCAAAAAATTTTCGAAAGAACAGAAACAGGATTTAATGCATGTGGCCGTGTGTACCGTGCTGGCGCAAAGTGGCTATTACGAGCTGGAACGGATAGACGAAGAAGGCTGGCCCCATTTTCGTCAATTGAAGCAACTGCCCGTAATGAGCCTGCCTGAACAGGAAAACTTTCTCAAGGACCATGTGTTGCTGTACTTTGATAATATTGGATTTTAATATTGTCTGCGGATAAGTGGATGAATGGTTAAGCCCTGTTTCCATTCTACCATTTGCCCCTGAAACCCCTTAAACGTGTAACCATATGTTCAGACTGCTGATAGCTGTTGGCATCATTTCGTTTTTCATTTCCTGTAATCCCCGCCTTTCAAACGGGCTCCGGGTGAATGACCTGAAAAAGGATGTGATGATGGTAACCGACAAAGGCACCATGATCATCCGCCTTTCCGATTCCACCCCTTTGCATCGCGATAATTTTCTCCGGCTGGTACAACAAAAGTATTATGACAGCATCCTGTTTCACCGCGTAATACAAAACTTTATGGTGCAGGCAGGCGACCCCGAAAGCAAACGGGCAACGCCTGAACAAATGCTGGGCAATGGAGGGCCCAACTATACCATACCGGCAGAATTCCGCGCGTCGCTGTTCCACAAAAAAGGCGTGATTGCCGCCGCCCGCATGGGAGATGCCGTGAACCCGCTCAAGGCCAGCAGCGGCAGCCAGTTTTATATTGTGCAGGGAAAAGTGTTTACCGATGCAGGGCTCGATTCTTTGGAAACTTACCGGCTCGGAAGAAAATTGCCGCCTGCGCATCGTGAAGTGTACAAAACTTTGGGCGGCACTCCACATCTTGATGGGAATTATACCGTTTTTGGGGAAGTTATTGAAGGACTGGCAACGATCGACAGCATAGCCGCCTCCAAAACATCGCGCAGCGACAGGCCGCTGGAAGATGTGCGCATCATCAAAGCCAGGCTGGTAAAGAGAAAGGAATAAATCAATCATTGCCGCTGGTCAGCATGCACAGGCCTTGCTTACCCGGCACATGGCCATTGTTTGCGAATTGTTCAAATTTCCATAATCTTTGTGGCTCTAAATTTTTTACAGCATGAATTTTCCGGATAATCTACGTTACACCAAAGAACATGAATGGATTCGTTTGGAAGGTAATACCGCAGTGGTCGGCATTACAGATTTTGCCCAGCGTGAATTGGGTGATATTGTTTATGTGGAAATTGAAACCTTAGGCAAAGCTTTACAGGCTTCCGCAGTATTTGGTACCGTAGAAGCTGTAAAAACTGTTTCAGACCTCTACCTGCCGGTGGCCGGCACCATTAACGAAGTAAATCCCGCCCTTGCCAAATCACCCGAACTGGTCAATACCGATCCATATGGAGAAGGCTGGATGATCAAAATGACCGTAGATAATCCGGCAGACCTTGAGAAGCTCCTGGACGCAGCAGCATACAGCAAACTCGTAGGCGAGTAAAATCATATTGCATTCCGCGCTGTCCCGGTTGTGGAAATAAACCCTTCCATTCCGGGCAGCGTTTTTTCCGGATGGGCGCCTGTTGGTGAAAAATATGCCCAATATGGAAGATGGAACACGGCGGCTTTTTTTGCAGGGTACTGAGCAAGCACTGCGCGACATTCCCGAAATGTCCGTAGCTGTTGCCCCGGACCTTCCCATTAATTATTTTCCCCGGTTATGATGGCATTGCTACAAAGACTGTGTTCCAGGATTTACTTTCCCTTAGGATGGACTTTGCTAAGCCTCCTCCTGTTATGTACCCCTTCTGCCGAGCTTCCCGGCGACAGCTTCCTGGAATTTGAAGGCATGGACAAGATTGCGCATATGGTCTTGTTCGGAGGACTGGTACTGTTCTGGGGACTGTATATCCGCAATCTCCCCCTGGGCACCGGATTAATGTGGCAACATAAAATACTCCTGCTAATGTGCATTAGCATAGCACTGGGCACTGCCATCGAATTTATACAGCGTTATGCCATCCCTGACCGCAGTTTTGACACAGGTGATATACTGGCAGATGCAATCGGTTCCATCCTGGCCGCCCTAATGCTGCTTTTTGGTATGAAACGCAAAAAACATTCGGAATAATTATCAGCAGCTTAGGTTTACATAAACGGTTATCCTGTATGTCAGTGTACCGTAAAGACATTGTTTTCCTGGCATATGGACAAAAAAATAGCCCCGGTAGAAACCGGGGCCGTAACCAAAACTAACTGCTTATGAGAAAATTGACTGCTTTGTGTGAGTCTTTAAAAAAGAACTTTGATTATATAACGCAAATCCAATGCCATTAGTATAAGGAACCGCGTTAAAGAAGCCTTAAAGGCAATTTTTTCTGTCAAGGACCTAAAAACAATGCAAAGGAACTGCGGTAAATTCAGATTTCCGCATTTGAAAGACATTTTTTCAAAAACTTAACATTCATTATTTCTTGCTATCCCCATTTTCGGTTATCCCACCTTTCATAAAGAGGATTGAACGTGCAGCAATTAGTAAAAACAGAAATGCGATGTGTGGTTTTACTATATAATTTTCATGAATTACGATTGGCTCACCTAAAACTTCCTTTACCTGTTTGCCTGATCAGGTATTAAAAAAATTAATTCTGTTTGGAGAGCTTTTCCGCATTTTCTGCAAACTGGAGCGCGTCAATAAATTCCTGGATTTGTCCGTTCATCACTTCATCCAGGTTATATACGGTCATGCCAATGCGATGGTCGGTTATACGGCCCTGTGGGTAATTGTAAGTACGGATCTTCGCGCTGCGATCACCGGTACTTACCAGACTCTTGCGGTGCCGCGCAATTTCTTCCTCCTGCTTACGCACCTGTTCTTCATATAATTTGGTACGCAGCATCTGCATGGCTTTTTCCCGGTTGGCCAACTGGGTCCTTTCAGTCTGGCACATCACTACCGTTCCGGTCGGAATATGTGTCAGAATGACCTTTGTTTCCACTTTGTTTACGTTTTGACCACCAGCGCCGCCGCTTCGGGCTGTTTCCATTTTTACGTCGCTTTCCTTCACCTCTACGTCCACCTCATCGGCCTCGGGCATTACGGCCACGGTGGCCGCTGAAGTATGTACGCGGCCGGAAGCTTCCGTATCGGGCACACGTTGTACGCGGTGAACGCCGCTTTCAAATTTCAGGGTGCCATATACGTCTTCGCCCACTACTTCTACCTGCACCTCCTTATAGCCTCCAACGGTCCCTTCCGTTTCGCTCAGTATGGTGGTCTTCCAACCTTTGCGTTCGCAATAACGCAGGTACATGCGCAGCAGGTCGCCGGCAAACAGGCTGGCTTCATCGCCACCCGTGCCCGCACGGATTTCCAAAATGGCATTCCTTTCGTCCTGGGGGTCCTTGGGTATCAGCAACTGCCTGATCTGTGCTTCCAGCTGTTCCTTTTTTTCTTCCAGGCCAGGCAGTTCATCTTTGGCCAGTTCGCGCAGCTCTTCATCGTCGCCTTTCAATGCCTCGCGGTAGCTGGCGATGTCTGCCACAACGGCTTTATAGGTATCGTGAACCTTTACAATTTTTTCCAGGTTCCGGTATTCCTTGCTCAAAGCACTGAACTGCTTGTTATCGTTCACTATCTCCGGGTTGGTCAATGCCACCCCCAGATCTTCAAACCGGGCCCTGATCGCGTCTAATTTATCAAGCATGATGCTGTATTTTTACCAAAATCCTTCTTGGAGAATGTCTGTTTGAACCACGACGACAGGAAGTCCAATGTAACTTCGTGCTCCTTTGTGTCTTCGCGTCTTCCTGGTTCAAATTTGGAAGGAGTGCAAAGTTAATCGTTTCACTGCTTACATGAGTTACCTTAAGTTCCGCGCCGACCACTTATTTACCGGCTATCAGTGGCTCAACGACCAACAGGTGCTGATCACCGGTAAACAGGGCGAAATCATTGATATTGTGCCCCTGCCGGAGGCGGGAGAGGATATCCATGTCCTGAACGGCATACTTTGCCCGGGCTTCATCAACTGCCACTGCCACCTCGAACTAAGCCACCTGAAAAACGTGATTCCTGAAAAAACCGGTATGGCCAGGTTCCTGGTGAGCGTTATTGCCCAACGCGGTTTTCCTTCAGACCAGGTCCTTGCCGCCATTGCTGATGCCGAAACAGCCATGCTCGAAAACGGCATTGTAGCGGTAGGCGATATTTGCAATACGGCCAATACGATTTCCCGGAAAGAAAAGCGCCGGTTATACTATCATAATTTCATCGAGGCCACCGGCTTTGTGGAAGCAAAGGCGCCGCAACGCTTTGCCGCCTGCAAAACGCTGTGGGAACAATTCCAGGGTATTGGAGCCAGCAATTCCATAGTTCCGCATGCACCTTATTCCGTATCGCCTGCTTTGTTCAGGCTGATCGCTTCCTTTCCCGGGAACCGGTTACTCACCATGCACAACCAGGAAAGTGCAGCCGAAGAAGCCTTCTTTACAGATGGCAGCGGCGATATGAACGAATTGTACCAGGCGCTCGGAATTGATATCAGTTTCCACCGCCCGTCGGGTAAAAACAGCTTGCAAACCGTATTGCCGCTATTGCCTGACCTGCCATTGCTGCTGGTGCACAACGTTACCACCCACGAAGAAGATCTGAGAATATTAAAAGACCCCGCCCGCCAATCCGGGCCGCCCTTCGACCGCATTTATTTTTGCCTTTGCCCTAACGCCAATCTTTATATCGGCAACCCGCTGCCGGATATAGACCTGCTCCGCCGGCATGGCGCCCGGTTGACCATTGGTACCGACAGCCTGGCCTCCAATCACCAGTTAAGCATCTTGTCGGAACTGAATACGCTGCGCAGTCATTTTCCCCATATCGGTACCACAGAAATGTTGCAATGGGCCACCCTCAATGGCGCCCGTGCACTGGGCATTGAACACACTATGGGCAGCTTTACGCCCGGCAAAAGACCTGGCATTTTGTTGATCGAAAAAGATTGGATGGGCGTGACCAGGATTCTCTGAAGGGTTTTACAGCACGTAAATCATACGCCAAGGGGAATGCTGGCGGTGCACGCAGCGTCCTTTAAAGGACCGCGGACGTGTAAACAGTTTCCTCCTGGTTCTTTCATGACGCTACCCCTGTTTCATTGCCGCCAGAATTTCCTCTGCGTGTTGTTTTGTTTTTGGCCGCAGAAATATTTTACGGATGATCCCTTTTTCATCGATGACAAAAGTGGTGCGGTGAACGCCCATGAATTTATGACCAAACATTTGTTTCGGTCCCCATACACCATATTTATCCATGATAGTATGCCTGGGATCGGATAGTAATGTAAAAGGCAGGCCATATTTGGTTTGGAATTTCTGGTGACTGGCACCGTCATCGGGGCTTACGCCAATCACTTCAAATCCGTTTTGCTGCAGGAGTGCAAAGTTGTCGCGCAGGTTACAGGCCTGCACCGTGCAGGTTGGGGTATCATCTTCGGGATAAAAATACAATACAACTTTCCGGCCCTTGTAGTTACTCAACGATACCTTATTGCCATGCTGATCAATACCCGTAAACGCCGGAGCTTTATCGCCTGCCTTCAACGTAATCATACTTGCTTATGGTTGAATAGTTCTATGGTGATTGGTGTTTTGATTTGATCTACCGTACAAACCGGATGATGCGCTCTGCCCTGTTTCCTGCTTCGTCTTCTGCCATGATGCGGAGCGTATGCCCGCCCGGCGGACAATGTTCATCAAACCGGTATATAAAAGAGCCGCCTTTATCATTTGTAAAACGCAACCATTTCCCGTCCAGTTCAGCCCGCACTTTTTTTATTGATCCGAGATTATCTTTCACTGTAAAAATAATACGCGTGGCGTTTTTCAAATTGGCGCCATCGGTTAAACCCAATGGCGTAATAACCGGCGGTGTGGTATCTGTCACCAACTGGAATCTTCCAAATTCACGAAAGCGTGCGGCCGCCCATCCACCCTGCCATTCCACTTTTTGCACTGCTTTGCGATTGCTGCCTATCCATTGCATCACGGTACGCGTTTCCTCGGCCGGCGTTAAAACGCGATCGGGTTTTATTCGTACCAACATCGCTTCATGTAAAGGAATATAAGGAGCTCCTATGGCATGCAAGGCCGAAACGGCAACCGAATCGGTAGATTGTTGTTTACTGTAAGTAATGCGCACAGAATCGTACAAACAACGTTCGCCGAGGTAAAATTCACAGTCGTCGGTTTCATAACCGTCTACCATTTGGGGATAGAACATTTTACCCGGAGCATCGTTTACCGTTTTGCCCGCCCCCGGCGTATACCGGATGCTGAAACGCAAATGTGATGCGTTGCCGGCAGCATCGTATGCGGTTATACGCACCTGGTGTACTTCTCCGTCGCTGATATCGATTACGCCATCACCGGTTTGCTTTTTATAGATGCTGCGGGCATATCCCGGCAATTCAGACAAATGCTGTAACCATATAGACCGGGTAACCTTCATTTTGTAATCCACGTGGGCATTGAGGTAGCGCGTATCGTTATAGCTGATGTTGTCCATTTGAAACCGTATCACCTCGGCATCATCTACCTGCAACCGCATTTCATAAATACCATTGCGATTGGGGGAACCCGATTGGGTATCGTATCCCCCTACAGCAAAACTTACTTTGGGCGTATTTACCTGCACCAGTGCCGGACTGGCCACATAGGTTCCCGTTGCCGCTGCCTTTAGCGGTAGCAGTCGCGGTGTTTGTTCGTAGGTGCTATAGGTACGGTCATATATTGCCAGCCGCTGTAATACCGGGCGGGTAGCATCGCTGATCGGAAATCCAAACAGGGCGGGGTTGAGATTCACATCGGGATTGGTTTGCCTGATCTCAAAATGCAGGTGGGGCGCCTGCGAGCCGCCTGTATTGCCACTGTATGCGAGAAAGTCTCCTTTTTTTACCGCGAACAAACCCGGCGGCACCTCCAGGTCGACGGCCCAGGACTCCCGGTTGTACTGCTGTTGCTTTACCCAGTTTTCGAGGGCGCTGTTAAAGTTGTTGAGATGAGCATACACGGTGGTATAGCCATTGGGATGATGCACATAAATAGCCCTGCCGAATCCAAACGGTTCTATTTTCACCCGGCCCACATATCCATCTGCAGCCGCATATACCGGTAAGTTTTCCCTGGCTTGCGTTTTCAGGTCATATCCCATGTGATAGTGATTGGAACGGAGTTCCCCGAAATTGCCACTCAGTTGCATCGGGATATTGAGCGGGTTACGGAAATACCCTTTGGGATAACCCGGGCCGGTACCATCCTGCGCCCGGGCAGTTGCCACAGCGCATACACAGCAAAACAGCAATAATCTCATCAAATCATTTTGAGTTTACAGGTCAATAAGGATCGGGATCGATATCAGCCTGCAAAGCTACGCTGCTTTATTTCCCTGTGAGGATTTTTAGAACAATAAAGCATTAAAAAATTTCAAAAAAGCGGGTTGCCCTGGCGGGCAAAACAGCATAAACCTTTAACGAAGTTGCGTGTTATATTAATGCGATGTAAAATTTTAGAAAATACCCACTTTAGGGTATCATTTTTCACATTTCTGGAACAGCTTTTGGCATAGAAAAATTGTCTGTTAAACAAGTATGAATTTATAATTGTACAACTCTTGGTTTATGAAAACGCTTAGGAACAGGACGATCCTGTTATTGGTCCTTGCCATGGGCACAATAGTAGGCATCTTCCGTGGTAATGAGGCCCGGCAGAAGTGGGTATTCCGAATCAAAAGCCGTTTTGATGAAAAACGGCAGATCGCCGAACAGAAGAAATTGTTGCGTGATGGTGGAGTAGCGTTGGACGATATCGAAATAGCCGCTTTTCACAACAGTTAAAAACATATTTCCAGCCAGCAATTCCAAAGCCTTTGCCGGATGGGTAAAGGCTTTTTTGTATCTGTAACCGAAGACTATATTTGTCAGCCTGAAGCATTGCAGTTTAAAGCTTTTTTGCACCATTGTTCGCTATTGGAAATTGTTTCGATGGCTGATCGTTGCGCACCGGATAGTCTACGCTTCACTTTAACGAACGATCGTTTTCTTTTTTAACGCAACTCCCATCGCTGTTTACCATCAACCTGTTTATCTACTCATCCATGATTGCGGCAGCCAGCCCGTTTTCCACCATAATCCCCTCGTTTCAAAATTTATCCTAATAATTGCTTCTGCTGTGTTACTTTTGCGCAATTTATCCCGGCGGTAGGAAACCAATGGGAAGCTAAAAAAACCGTTCGCTGCAAGATGCCAAAAGACAACTCAATTAAATCAGTACTCATTATCGGTTCCGGACCCATTATCATCGGACAAGCTTGTGAATTTGACTACTCCGGCTCCCAGGCCGCCCGAAGCCTTCGCGAAGAAGGAATCAAAGTGATCCTGATCAACAGTAACCCCGCCACCATCATGACAGACCCGATGATGGCCGACAAGGTATACCTGTTGCCCCTTACTGTAGAAAGCCTGGAACAAATACTGGAAGAAAACCAGATCGATGCTGTGTTGCCCACCATGGGTGGACAAACTGCGCTGAACCTGGCCAAGGAAGCGGCCGAACTGGGATTATGGAAAGAACACAATGTGCGCATGATCGGTGTGGACATTGATGCTATAGAAACTGCCGAAGACCGCGAAAAATTCCGCCAGTTGATGATGAACATCGGTGTGCCAGTGGCGCCTTCCAAAGTGGCCAACTCGCTGCTGGAAGGAAAGGAATTTGCGCAGGAAATCGGGTTCCCTCTCGTAATACGCCCTTCCTTTACGCTGGGTGGCACCGGAGGTGGTTTTGTACACGATAAAACAGAACTGGAACAAGCCCTCGACCGCGGCTTAAAAGCTTCGCCCATTCACGAAGTGCTGGTAGAAAAAGCCGTACTGGGATGGAAAGAATTTGAGCTGGAATTGCTGCGCGACGCCAACGACAATGTGGCCATCATTTGTACCGTTGAGAACGTTGACCCCATGGGCGTGCACACCGGCGATTCCATTACCGTGGCGCCGGCCATGACCCTGAGCGATACTGCTTTCCAGGAAATGCGCGACAAGGCCATCCTGATGATGCGCAGCCTGGGCAATTTTGCAGGCGGCTGTAACGTGCAGTTTGCCCTCAATCCTGAAACTGAAGAAATCATTGCTGTAGAGATCAACCCGCGTGTAAGCCGGTCTTCTGCCCTGGCTTCCAAAGCCACCGGTTATCCCATTGCCAAGATTGCAGCCAAACTGGCCATTGGTTACCACCTTGATGAACTGAAAAACCAGATCACCAAAAATACCTCTGCCTACTTTGAACCGGCGCTGGACTATGTGATCGTAAAAATGCCACGCTGGAATTTCGACAAATTCAAAGGCGCCAATGATACGCTTGGCCTGCAGATGAAAAGCGTTGGCGAGGTAATGGCCATCGGCAGAAGCTTTACCGAAGCCATTCAGAAAGCCTGCCAGAGCCTTGAAAACAATGCCGTAGGCCTGGGCTACTATGGCAAAAGCCAGATGCATGCCGAGGAACTTATTGAGTATATTAAGACGCCGAAGTGGGACCGCATCTTCCGTATAAAAGATGCCCTGATGATGGGCGTATCGGTGAGCACCATTGCAAAAGCGACCGGCATTGACCGCTGGTTTGTGAACGAGGTGCGCAAGATTGTGGACATGGAAAAAGAAATTGCCAAACACAAACTCAACACCCTGCCCACGGAATTACTGAGAGAAGCAAAATATCTGGGCTTTAGCGATCAGCAGATTTCCCTCATCATGCAGGATGGCAGCGATGAGGAAATTTACCAGAAAAGAAAAGAAGCAGGCATCACCCGTGTATTCAAAATGGTAGATACCTGCAGCGCCGAATTTGAAGCACGCACGCCTTACTTCTATTCTACTTTCGAACCGGGCAATTACAATGAAAGCAAAGTGTCAGACAAGAAAAAAGTGATTGTGCTCGGTTCCGGTCCCAACCGGATTGGCCAGGGTATCGAGTTCGACTATTGCTGCGTACACGGATTAATAGCGCTTAAGGAATGCGGTTATGAAGCTATCATGGTGAACTGCAACCCCGAGACTGTTTCTACCGATTTCGACATTGCCGACAAGCTTTACTTTGAACCGGTGTTCTGGGAACATCTCTGGGAAATCATTGAGCTGGAAAAACCCTATGGCGTTATTGTACAACTGGGCGGACAAACCGCGCTGAAACTGGCTGAAAGGTTACACAAGAAAGGAATCAAAATTATCGGCACTTCGTTCGATAATATGGACATTGCCGAAGACCGCGGCCGCTTCAGCGATATGCTGAAAGAATTGGATATTCCCTATCCCAATTATGGCACTGCCTACACCGTAGATGAAGCGCTCGAAGTAGCTAACGCCGTTGGATACCCCGTATTGGTGCGTCCCAGTTATGTATTGGGCGGTCAGCGCATGCGGATCGTGATCAACGACGAAGAACTGGAAAAAGCCGTAATCAGTTTGCTGAAACATATTCCCGGCAACAAAATTCTGATTGACCATTTCCTGGACCGTTGCCAGGAAGCAGAAATCGATGCCATTTGCGATGGAGAAGATTTTCACGTAATGGGTGTGATGGAGCATATTGAACCGGCAGGTATCCACAGTGGCGATAGCAATGCCGTGTTGCCACAGTTCAATCTCTCGCCCCTGATCGTGGAAACGATGGAAGAATATGCACGGAGAATCGCTTTCCGACTGAACATTAAAGGGCTTATCAACATACAGTTTGCCATTAAAGATGGACGGGTGTATGTGATTGAAGCCAACCCGCGTGCATCACGTACCACACCTTTCATAGCCAAGGCATACCAGATACCTTACCTGAATGTGGCCACCAAAATCATGCTGGGCGCAAACAAGCTGCGCGACTTCAGGTTTAAGAAACAACTGAAAGGATATGCCATCAAGGAACCGGTGTTCAGCTTCGAAAAATTCCCTGGGGTAAACAAGGAACTGGGCCCCGAAATGAAGAGCACGGGCGAGGCTATCCGCTTCATAAAAGACCTCCGCGATCCGTACTTTCGCCAGTTGTATAAAGACAGAAGTATGTATCTCAGTAAGTAGTAAATTATCTATAGCGGGCAGTGGCATTAACAACGTTCACTGCCCGATTTTTTTTACTTTCGTTTCCGGTTTCATTGCCCCGCCCCTCGAAGAAAAAGCATAAAACTTACCGGCCATGAACAAGGAATTGCAATACATCATTACCACATTGCAAAATACCCTCGATGGTGAACCGTGGTATGGACGCCCGGTAATACAATTGTTGCAGGAAGCCGACCCGGCAGTGGTATATGAGAAACCGGCTAACAATCCACATTCACCGGCCGATCTGCTCTATCACATGATCACCTGGGCGGAATTTACCCTGATGCGCCTGCAGGGCGACAAGGAAAAAGATGACGCATGGTTCGACAAAATTGATTGGCGCCCTATTGACCCGGCTGTGCACACGTGGAAGGAGGGGATAGAACAATTCAGGCACTTGAATCAACAGATCATTGCTTTGTTACAAACCAAAGACGACAGCCTGCTACAGGAGAAAGTGGACTTCAGGGAATACAATGTCCGGTTTTTGCTGCACGGGTATATTCAGCATAATATCTATCATGCCGGGCAGATTGTATATGCATTGAAGTCGCTGGTAAAAGCAAAATAGTTCGCTACACTTCCACCAACCCGTTTCTTATAGCGTACAATACCAGCCCGATCCTGGTTTTGACTTTAAGTTTTTCAAATAGAGCATTGCGGTAATCGTCAACGGTACGCGGGCTTACAAACATTTTGGCGGCAATGTCTTTGTAGGTCAATTCCGTGCAAACCCACCGGAGAAATTCTTTTTCCTTTTCATTGAGCGACACCTGCTCATTGGGCATATCGATATCCTTATGCAGGCCGCTGATGATTTTACCGGAAATGTATTCGGAGAGATAAAAGTCTTTTTTCAGTACGGAGTCGAGCGCTTCTTTCAGTTCTTCGGGATCGGCATTTTTCATGATATAGCCTTTGGCGCCGAGGCGCAGCATGCGGATAATGGTGCCTTCATCGCTGAACATGGAAAGCGCCAGTACTTTTACCTGAGGATAGTTTTTATAGATCCATTTAGCCGTTTCATACCCGTCCGATTCCGGCATATTCACATCAAGCAATATAATATCAGGAATAATATGCTTGCTCAGGTGCTCTCTTACTTCCTTCCCATTGTTTGCCTCAAAAATGACGGCATAATTTTCAAATGAGCCGATAAGCCGCGCCAGTGCATTTCGTAATAGAGTATGGTCATCGGCCACCGCCACCTGTATTTTTTTACCTGTTGCCATTGTCTTGATCATTGACTGTGTTTACTGCCGTCAGAGGTAATTGGATAGTTACGATGGTGCCCTTTCCGGGTTCGCTGTGCATAGTCAAAGTAGCTCCGATCAGTTTTGCCCGGTTGAATATACTTTTTAATCCCACACCTGCCGTAGATAGTGCCGAGTTTTTCTTTTCTTCTACATTAAATCCCACGCCATCATCGGCTATACGCATTATAAACTCATCATCAGTGTACTGCAGCGCCACCGTTACCTTCCGGGCTTTGGCATGCTTCAGTATGTTGTTGATGTTTTCCTGGAAAATGCGGAAGAGGAAAATGGATTTTTGTTCATCAAGGTGCTGCTCGGGCCCGTTTATGGAAAAATCAATTTCCACCAGACCGGTCCGGCGCAGGCTTTCCAGTTCAAACTGGATACTGTCCGCCAGTCCCACCTGGGCAATACGGTCCGTATGCAGGCTTTTGGTAAGATCGGCCAGATCGGTCATGGCCTTGTTCAATACCTGCCGGCTGTTTTGAATGGGTTCCCAGGCAGGATGGTCTTTCGTTAAAGGCAATACGGCCAGCGATAGCTTTACTACCGAGAGCATTTGCCCGATATTGTCGTGCAATTCCTGCCCGATGGTTTTGAATGATTCTTCCTGGATTTCAAGCTGGGAACGGAGTACCTCCCTTTCATATTCTTCTTTCAGGCGCATCAATTCCTGCTCCTGCCGGTGTTGGCGGCGTTGATACAGGAAAAGAATAGAAACAATAAACCCTACCAATAGCAAGGCCAGTACAGCGCCGATCACGATAATTATGTATATTTCCTGCCCCTGGTCTTTCATATATATTCAACGAGGCATGAATATACCAAAACCCGGGAAGCTACAAAAAAATGTATTGGATAATTTAATGGTATCCAATGGATCATGCGGGCGCCCCCCTTACAGCTCATCATCGGCCCGGCTCCTGAACACCAGCAATACGCCAAACAAGCTGGCCCCCGCCAGCCCCGTTCCGGCCAATACCAGCACCCACCCAAATGGTCCCTCCCGCAGAAAACCGGCCACGACCATCCACGCGGCAATTGCCGGGGCCAGAAAAGAATTCATCAATATGACTACCTGGGTAAACAAAGGCAGCACGATTTCCTCACTTTTATCGCCACTCAATTTTGCCAAAATATAGCACCCAACAGGCGTCAGGGTAATGCAAAAGAATAAGGCCCACCAATACCCCATATTCTTACTGCTTTGTACCCAGTAAGCCATCGGCACCGCCAAGTAGGTACCAATAAGCACATATAGCAACATAAACAGCATAGTATTGGCTTGTGAAGACCGCTAATAGGTCAGCTAAAAAAATTGTGGCCACAAACTCATTCCGCCCAATTCAATCAGCCATTGGCTTTGCCAAATAGGCACCAACGAGTACATAAAGCAACAGCATAGTATCAGCTTGTGAAGACCGCTAATGGTCCGCTAAAAATTTCCGGTTACCCCCATTCCGCCCTACTCAATTAGCCCTCGGCTCCGCCAAATAGGCACCAACGAGTACATAAAGCAATAGCATGGTATCGGCTTGTGAAGACCGCTAATGGCCCGCTAAAAAATTTTCCGGTTACCCCCATTCCGCCCTACTCAATTAGCCCTCGGCTCCGCCAAATAGGCACCAACGAGTACATAAAGGAACAGCATGGTATCGGCTTGTGAAGGCCGCTAATGGTCCGCTGGAAAATTTCTCGTTACAAACCCATTTCCCAACCGAAATGGACAAACGGAACCTGGCTTCAAACCACGCCACCCAGACCGATGCTCCTGCTAAACGCATTAGCTGCGCCCGAAAACCAATGGCAAAACTATCGGAAAGCGCTATACGAGCAAGGTGAAAAAACACCTGAATAATCGTTTTTTTTCCCAGTATTTGACAACTGTTGCAACAAGACCGTAAAAAAGCCGGGATAATATACCGTTAAAACATCTGCCAAACTTTCGGCTTTGACAACTGCAAGTACGTGGATCGGTAGCAGTTAGTCACAGTTTAGCAGGAATTTTGCACATCCTTCGGTAGTTTTTGCACATATGCGTAACGGGTAATATTATTTACTAAATTAGTAGCTACGGATAAGGTTTAAGGTTAATGGTATTGTATAGTTGCAAGCCTCCCTCCGGGGGGCTTTTTTATTGCACCCGGGAAAAACAAGTGAAGTGCAGCCTTCGGGAGAAAAATAACATTATCGCATTGGCATGTTGGCAAAAAAATGCCAACAATAAGCAAAGTAATCGCCAGAGGGGTAATAAAACTGTTGTACCTGCTACACCTATTGACATAACGACCTTTGACGCCAAAGAAAATGGAGTAGTGGAACTGTTTTACTGCTGTAACCTGCGCCGCATTGCCTCAGGATAACTTTTTCAACCGCAGCCTGCACAGAAATGCAATGGTAAACAGCGCGTACAGCAGAATATTGATAATGATCAGTACAGCACTCAGGTTACGCAGAATGATATTAGACGCACTGTACAGGTAGTTGGTAAGCGCAAACAGCGGAAAGGTGCAACTGTAAAAAAACAGCAGCCCGGAACAAATCCAGAAGGCCGGTTCCCTGAGCAGGTCGATCGATTTGGGCAGCTGAAACAATTCCAGGAAGTAGTAAACACATACGCCTACAATCAGCAGGCATCCTACTGAGAAAGTATAGGAATGAAAGCTGTTGGTCTGTATGTAAAGAATATTAATCAGCGCAGCCAACGGATAAGCAATCAGAATGCCCAATACAATTTTCTTTGCAAGCGGCCGCTGTATGATGTTCCAGAGTATGAACAAATAGAACTCAAAAGCAAAAGCACCAAAAAAATTAAACAACAGAATATTGCTGCTCCCTTTATAATTCAAACTCATACCATACAGCTCCACAGCAATCATTACAGCGAGAAAAAAAGGAAATAACCGGAAGTAGCGCGGCACGCCCTTTTGAAAAAATAGCGCCAGCGAAGCCAGCAGGCTCAACATCTCAAAACCTAATGAAATATAAACGTTCATGCACTGCTAAAATTACCAAAGTTCAATGTACAAAAGTTTGGCTCAAGGGGCTTATCGCTTTGCCAGGCACAGTAAAGGCGGCAAAACCGGCTCAAAAGTAATTATTCAAAATACAAATAAGAAGTGCCTAATAAGATGTGCTTCCCTTACCCCGGCAGCCGCCGCGGTGATCAAAAGCGTGCAGTGGCTACAGCAAAGCATCACAGGTACCTGCCGGAGCGCACTTTATATAGCAGTAGCCTTTTGCAGGATAGCGACGGAATGCAACAAAGCATTGGCTGGAATTTGTATACGGCGCATGGGCCGGATCGATGAAATGACCAATGTAATAAAGAGAAACCTTGCCTGCGCTGCAGCACTGACTGTGCTGGAAGTGTGAAATATCCAATGTAATAAAGAGAAAACCCCGGGCAGCTGCACTATACGATTTTCCCTGCCCAACGATGGTGGAGCAGCTATTAGGTGCCGGTTACTCATTGCCCAAAAAAACGAGGCTGCTTCAAAATTGCTTTTGAAACAGCCTCGAAAATATTGTTACAGTAAATGCTTACACTACAGTAAGTCCTTCATCGCCACGGTCTACCAGCGTAATGCCGATACCGCCGAAGTCGGGATCCGGACCTCCGGGATTATTGCCGGGGCAGGTGGGAGGACATTGGGTAGACATGTTGTAAGCCAGGATTTGCGCGCCGTTTTCGCCATCAATGTAAATGTCTTTGTCGGCATGATAACCCACTTCTGAATGCTTACGTTTGGTAGCAACCAACACCACTGTCTGACGGCCGGCATACTCCGGTCTTTCAGCAAAGTCATGAGGATAAACCCCATAATAAATCCTTACACCGTCTGCTCCATACTGTTTAATGTGGGCCAGAAAATCTTCCAGTTCTTCTACACTGTACCAGGAACTGAGCGAGTCCTCTTTGCCTAATCTTTCAGAGTTGTAAACCCAGCGCTCCTGTTTGTAATTCCTAACAACAGTGTCTACGTGTTTGGTATCCACATACCTTCCTACCCTTAAGGATTTTTTTTCAATTGTTAACATGATTTGGTGAGTTTTGAGATGAGTGATAGTGTTGTCCACGTAAAAGTATAATAGGAGCCCGCCCCTATTTCGGCTACAACAGGGTGTTAGTCAATTAATTATAAATTACTATTATTCGTAAAATAAAGGGCTTCAATCAGTCACGTGGAAAAAGCGGGCAAAAAACCGTGTAATTGGAGGTAGAAAAACCAGATAAAAGCGGGACAATTTGACCCGTAAAAAGACGGGGAAATTCGACCGTTTTTATACGGACAAAATACCGTGACTATATGTTTAGCGTTTGTTAGCAATGGTTATTTTTTTGTCGGATATTAGTTGTGGAGAGTTGCTATCATCCCGTTTTAAGAATCCAATATTCCTGTGGAAACCCGCCGACAGATTTCCTCAAGCCCTTTGTTTTCTACAAACACTTGAGGAAATTTTTTTTGCCCATACCGGACAATACCTTCCTTTACCTCCTTCGTCATTACTGACCGGCCTATGCCTTCTTGCTGAAAATGTGGGTAGGTTGGTGCTGCTGCACCATAACGTTGCTTCCTTCCGACAGCGGTCCGTTCGCAGGCGACCGCATCATGGTTTACGCGTATGCATACATTTACTCCCGCTCCCGCCTGGCGAGCGTTTCCGTTTGTACGGCTGGTCATCCCTTTCGTAGCAGGTATCATTGTCCAATGGTACGGGCATGTTCCCGGCGTTGCCGCCTGGACCATGCTGACAGCTTCTTTCATGGGTCTCTTTATTTTTTCGTTGTTCCGGTTGTCGCAACAATACAGACTGCAATGGTTGAATGGCCTTTGGCTACATACCCTTCTGGCTGCTGCCGGTATGCTGGTCACCTGGCACAAAGACATTCGGCACCATTCGGATTGGATAAGTAAGCTTTATTCTGAAGGGAATACGATCGTGGCAACCATTGAAGAGCCACTGCAGGAAAAGCCTCATGCTTACAAAGCACTCGCTTCTATACAGGCCGTAATAAGGAGTAATGGCGAAATGGAGATTACTAAAGGGAATGTACTGCTCTACTTCGGAAAAGACGGCACTCTTCCTTCTGTGCAGTATGGCGATCAACTGGTTATTTTCAAAGCGCTGCAATCAATTAAGAACTCCGGAAACCCTGCTTGTTTTGATTACCAGGGCTACTGCGCATTCCGCAACACCTTTCACCAGGTGCATCTGCAGCATGGAGATTATGTAAGCCTGAAAATAAAGAATGATAATGTTTTGAAAAAATTTCTTTTTGAAGCAAGGGCACACGTGGTTAAAATTCTTCAATTGTATATCCCCTCGCGCAGGGAAGCGGGCCTCGCAGAAGCCATGCTCATCGGGTATAAAGATGATCTCGACAAGGACCTCGTACAGTCTTATTCCAACACTGGTGTAACGCACATTATTGCCATCTCGGGATTGCATCTTGCGCTCATCTATTGGATACTTACCCTGGTGGTAAAACCATTGCACAAAACACGGGTGGCGCGATGGCTTAATCCGGTGATAATCATTGGCGGACTATGGCTTTTCACATTTGCCGCAGGCGCATCGCCTTCGGTATTGCGGGCCGCCCTGATGTTCACCTGCCTGGTAATTGGCAACAGCCTTTCGCGCCGCTCTTCTGTATACAATTCGCTGGCAGCTTCTGCCTTCCTGCTGTTATGCATTGATCCTTTCTGGCTATGGGACGTTGGTTTTCAGTTGTCTTATGCCGCCGTATTGAGCATCGTGCTTTTCATGAAACCCATTTATAACTGCTGGTTTGTGAAGAACAAATTAGCTGACCATGTCTGGAGTCTCTGTGCCGTTACCCTTGCAGCGCAGCTGCTTACCGTACCAATGACGGTGTATTATTTTCACCAGTTTCCCAACCTGTTTATCCTCACCAATCTTGTAGCTGTTCCGCTGTCAACGCTCATATTGGGAGGCGAGTTGCTCTTATGCGCCATCACCTGGCTGCCTTATGCCGGCGAAGCAGCAGGATGGTGTATTACCCAATTGATCCGGTTGTTGAACAGCCTTATTGAATACGCTGCTACCATTCCTTACGCTGTATGGGATGGATTACAAATACATGTATCACAAGCTTTGCTGCTTTACCTGATTATTGCTGCACTCAGCGGCTGGATATGGTACAAACACAACTGGCTGCTGCATAGCGCACTGTCAGCGTGCCTGCTCTTCACCACAATAAGAGCCTGTAGTTTCCGGCAAGCCAGTCAACAGCAAAAAATAATTGTTTACAATATACCCCGGCACAGTGCCATCGATTTTATTGCAGGGCGACAATACTACTGTGTAGCAGATAGTGCATTGATGGCCAATGAAGCAACACAAAACTTTCATCTGAAACCTTCCCGTATCTTTCATCGCATCAACCCTGTTACGCAATTACCTGGTTTGCTGGCAGCAGATAATTTTTTCCTGTTCGGCAAGCATACACTATTACTGGTAGACTCAGCCATCAGCCTTCCGGCGCTGGCAGAAAAAATCCCGGTCGACTGGATCGTACTTTCAAACAATGCAAGGGTGTATATCAGGCAGTTAATACAAACGTTTGCATGCAGGCAAATCATTATCGACGGGTCCAATTCCAGGTCAGCCATAAGCAGATGGAAAAAGGAATGTTCACAATACGGAATAACAGTTCATGCGGTAACAGAAGAAGGCGCCTTTGTTTTCACCGTGCGTTAAGTTACCTTTGCGGCTTGAATTTTATCCGCCAATGGCATAGGCTGGCACAAGCTACTGATGTACATTGACCTTGTGTTTCTGTCTATGCATTTTACGGTTACCAACCTTTCAATCATGAATAAAAAAGTACAATCTGCACTCATCTCGGTATTTTACAAAGACGGACTGGAACCTATAGTACAATTGTTGCATCAGCTTGGTGTTACTATTTATTCCACGGGTGGCACGCAGGACTTCATACAAAAACTGGGCATTCCTGTAGTGCCGGTTGAAAATCTTACAGGTTATCCCTCCATCCTGGGTGGTCGTGTAAAAACACTGCACCCTTCTGTATTTGGTGGCATCCTGGGCAGAAGAGACAATGAAACACACGTGCAGGAAATGAGTCAGTACAAGATACCGGAAATTGACCTGGTAATCGTAGACCTCTACCCCTTTGAAGAAACGGTAGCAAAGGCCACTCCCGGAAGCGGTGAAGCGCCCATTATTGAAAAAATTGACATCGGCGGGCCTTCCATGATCCGCGCTGCTGCCAAGAACTTCAAAGATGTGCTGGTAGTGGCCGCCAAAAAAGAATATGCATTGCTGCAGGAATTGCTTTCCTATCAAAAAGGCGAAACAACGCTCGAACAACGCCGTGCGTTTGCAGCAAAAGCATTTGAAGTAGTGGCGCATTACGATATAGCCATTTACAATTACTTCAATCCGCAACAGGAATGGAGTATTGTAAACAAAGGCGTGCAGCAGATACTGCGCTATGGTGAAAACCCGCATCAGCGCGCCGGCTTTTATGGCGACCTGAGCAAGGTGTTCATGCAGTTACACGGAAAAGAAATTTCGTACAATAACCTGGTGGATATCGATGCGGCCATTCAACTGATCAGTGAATTCTCTGAATGCACCTTTGCCATCATCAAACATACCAACGTTTGTGGCATTGCCTCCCGCCCGCAACTGGTGGATGCCTGGAAAGCTGCACTGGCCGGCGATCCGGAAAGCGCATTCGGCGGCGTGCTGGTTTGTAACCAGCCACTGGACGTTGCCACTGCAGAAGCCATCAATGAAATATTTTTTGAAGTGTTGATTGCCACTTCCTTCCTTCCCGGCGCATTGCAGGTATTGCAATCAAAGAAGAACCGCATTCTGCTGCAACTGAACACCAACTGGAAGCAGGAACAGAAAATGCATAAGAGCGTGCTTAACGGCACCCTCATGCAAGACACCGACGAAGGCAACTACAAGAAATGGGAAGAAACCGGCGGGCGCGAAACGACAGAAGCAGAAAAATCGGATCTCATTTTTGCCAACCTGGTGTGCAAACACCTCAAGTCGAACGCCATTGCGCTGGTGAAAAACAAACAACTCATTGGCAAAGGATGCGGTCAGACCAGCCGTGTAGACGCCTTGCGACATGCTATTGAAAAATCAAAACAATTTTCTTTCGATCTCCAGGGAGCCGTGCTGGCCAGCGATGCCTTCTTCCCCTTCGACGACTGCGTGCGCATTGGTCATGCAGCAGGCATCACTGCCTTTATTCAACCAGGTGGATCGGTGCGCGATAAAGATTCAATAGAATATTGCAAGCAGCATAACCTGGCCATGGTAATGACCGATATGCGGCACTTTAAACACTAAGTTTTCTTAAGAGATTTCTCCTTTTTCAAGACTGCGAAAAAATTCAAGACTGCATAAAACACCCTACTCCTTTCCAAAACTGGAAGGGAGTAGTTTGGTGTTAAAAGTAGAGGCGTGATACTTTAGATTTCAGGAAGCAAGCACCAAAGGAGGTTTCATTGTACTGTGCGATAGAAAGTATGATGGCAAACCTAAACATGCAGGCATTGTCAACAATGTGAAAAAAGATTTCTTTTCTGCTTTTTTTCACATTGCTTGTCGGCCAATGTTTGTTATGCAATGCATAACATTTTTGTATGGTGAACGCGGGTTTTATACTATTCAGCATTCATATATGCATCCCAGTATACCGTTTCCTTCATAAACAATTCAAACAACGCTCTCCACCCCGCAAACTGCTCATCAGTGCCCAGCAGGGAGTTATGCCAGATCGATATGAACAATCCCTTTACTTGTTTTACGCGTTCGTAATACGCCAGCAATTCTTGATAGGCCTGTTGGGGAGTTTGTTTTTGTTCATAATAGCAGTTGGCATCCATATAGCACCAGGGATATAAGAGGAGGGAACTTGTTTGCTCGGCTTCCAGGTCGTACCAGGCAAAAGAAGAACATACTGAAGCACGGAAGCCGTTGACAGTGCCATATCCCATGCTGAAATCTTTTTGTATGCCGGCTTTGACCAGGTTCCGGAACGTTTCCGGCAATGTAAAGCGTATGTAATGTTGCCTGCTGTGAGTGATTGTTTTCCCAGTCATCACTTCCAGCCATTCCTTTTCTTCCTGCAACAGGGCGGGATTATCGCCACTGCTCCACGAAGGATGTACCCCGATCTTGTAGCCGGCGCCGGTGCCGTAATACGTGACGAGGTTTTGAAACTGCCGGTTTTTGGGGGAAATGTTCTTGTCATATTTCGAAGGCGACCGGGCAACCAGAAAAAAATAATACGGTTTCAACCGGCAATACAAATGCAGGGCATCCAGCCATTCAAAACAATCATAGGGATCTTTTTTATTTCCCGTAAGCACCAGCCAGCGTTCCTTCAAATTTTTCCATTCACCTTTCAGCAACGACCGTGCAAAGCCACCCAGTGTACGCACCATTCCTTTTTCCTTGTACGACCAGGCCATATCGATATCGTAACTCAGCGCACATTTGAACTGGTTACGCCGAAAACGGATATCGGGAAATTTTTGCTGCAGCGCCTTTTTCAATTGCTCCAGCCAAATGTTGACAAGGGGCAAATGCAAAAATCCTTCGCGCCATGCCAGTGAGTTGGTATGGTTATAACGGCCATACATATCCTTTTCATGCGGCAGGTATTCTTCATACCGGCTGAGCAGGTAAAAAATGGCCGCAAATATGTCGAAAGGGAAATCACCGGACGTTTGAAAAAAAGCTTTGTGTTGATTGCATGCAAAACATTGTATGGATTGCGCCCGTACGCCTTTTTCAAATAAAAGCGGATGGTTTTTAATGAAAAACGTCTGTTCGGTAACAGGCGCGTCAGCATAAGTAAGCCGTGGTGAGTCAGACGCTATAAACTGCTCAACGTTGCTCGTAGTTTGTATCGGTTCATCAAACAGTTCTTTACTCAAAAAATCCACCACATACTGAAGCCGGGGAGTAATAATATGACTGTAAATAAGCAACATCTCGGATACACAAAATAAAAAAAGGGCTTCACATTCCGGGCCCTTTTGCTGGTTTAGCGCTTGTTAAAGTCGGGAAAAGCATTCCTCCAACAGGTAACCCTTCCCTGGCTTCAAAACAAAATATCGCTCATTTACCATATTTTTCCCGCCACAGTTCGTTAAATGTTTTCGGGGCGAAATTCAAATCACCACGGGTGCTTGTCCAGGCAGTAAATATCTTGTTCACCATCCAGTTCTTCATCTTGCCGTTGCCCATATTCATCATACCGCGGCTCAGACTGGCCTTTCTCCACACTTTCCAGGCAATCCGCTCGCTCCAGACAGAGGCGCCTGCTTCCACTGCTTCCGCCCGGTTTTCCAACAATAATTCGTGCAGATTGATTTTTACAGCGCATACTTCGGTGCAATTACCGCAGAGCGAAGAAGCATAACTCAGGTGCTTCCACTCATCCATTTTCTTCAGATGGGGCGTTATTACTGCGCCGATAGGACCACTATAGGTGGTTTCATAGGCGTGGCCGCCTATGTTCTTATACACCGGGCAGGCATTGAGGCATGCGCCGCAACGAATGCAATACAAACTTTCGCGTGCTTTTGCATTGGCCAGGATGTTGGTGCGGCCGTTGTCGAGCAGGATCACATACATTTCCTCCGGCCCGTCAGGTTCTCCTTCCTGCCGGGGCCCGGAAATGATAGAATTGTAGCTGGTTATCTGCTGCCCTGTTCCAAAAGTGGCCAGCAGCGGCCAGAACAGGCCCAGGTCGGTCATGGAGGGGATCAGCTTTTCAATACCGGTTATTACAATATGCGTTTTGGGAAAAGCGCTGCTCAACCGCGCATTTCCTTCATTTTCTGTTACTGCTATGCCGCCAATATCGGCAATGATGAAATTGGCGCCGGTGATGCCTATTTCAGCCTGCACGTATTTTTCCCGCAAGGTTTCGCGCGCCACCAGCGTAAGCTGATCGGCAGATAACCCCGGTTTGGAGTTGAGTTTTTCATTGAACAGCTTCGCAATATCCTCCTTGCTTTTGTGCATGGCAGGCGTTACGATGTGGTAAGGGGGCTCTTCGTCCAGTTGCTGGATGTATTCGCCCAGGTCGGTTTCAATACTTTCTATGCCGTACTTTTTCAGAAATTCATTGAGATGAATTTCCTCCGTGACCATACTTTTGCTCTTTACAATGGTCTTGCAGTTCTTTTCCCGGCAAATCTTCAGGATTTCCTCCAGCGCCTGCTTTGCGTTTTCTGCCCATATCACTTTGCCGCCGCGTTTGGTAAGATTGGCTTCAAATTCTTCCAGGTACTGGTCCAGCATTTCAATAGCCCGCCATTTGATATTCTTCGCTCTTTCTCTTGCCAGATGCACATCGGTAAACTGGCGTTTGCCCAGGGGCACTGCCTGGTTGTACTTGCTGATATTGAAATTCACTTTCCGCCTGTGCTCCAGGTCTGCCGCCTTGATGGTGCTTTTTGCTATGAAGGAGGAGGAATTGTTGCTCATATGCGGTGGATGTAGTGATTGTTCAATGGATGTTTGGTAGCAGGGGTATAGTTACTGCGCTCTTTTACGTCCTTTTTGCTCTAAATACAATTTTGCTGCTTTATCCAGCGCCTGGTAAAAATCCTTCCCGTATTTACGAATAATGGGTTCTTTCAGAAACTCGTACACCGGCACTTTCAGCTTCTTGCCCAGGGCGCAGGCAGGGCTGCACAAACGCGGACGCGGCTCATAGTTCATGCGGTCAAAATCGCCGCGCTTACCGTTTTTCTGTATGATAGGAAAGAAATGACAGCTGATAGGTTTTTTCCAGGGAATCACCCCATCGTTATAGGCCTGCTCGAACGCGCACTTGATAATGCCTTTTTCATCGCGCACACCATATACACAAATTTCCTTGTCGTCGCCGAGGGTAGGCGTTACCCAGCCAAATTCACGGTGGTACACATATTTGCCCTTGCGTTCAATTTCTGCAATGGAAGCTTCGGTAAGGTAGGGTTTGACTTTTTCATACAGTTCCACCATAATGTCAAGCTCTTCGTCTTCCAGGGGAGCCCCGGCATCGCCTTCCTCGCAACAGCCGCCCTTACACTTTACCAGGTCGCATACGAATTGTGCTTCTGCAATGTCATCGCTGATCAGCACGTTGTCTACTGCAATCACGAATAAATAGTTTTTAACTGACCGGCAGCACCCATGTGGTACCCTACCGGCAAAAAACAAAATTACAGATTACTTACGGGAATATCATCATGGCCTGTCTGGCTGTACCCCTACGGCCCTACTTATCTTTCCACTGTAAAGTATTGATCAAATGCCTGAGGTCTGTCTTCAAAAAATCGTTTACTACTCCCAGTGAGTCCTCATTAGGGGTGGCATCGAAATAAAGCGCGCCGCGCAGAAAATGCTTTACAGAGTCTGTAAGAAAGAATTGTTGTGCAGTAGCCGTATTGCCCGCTACATGGAAGAAAATCCCGTTAATTCCCATGGGCGTTTGCATAATGGAATCCCTGATCTCGGAAGCCTTGCTGGTATGCTTGTAGGTCATTTTAAAAACATCGCCCAGCAATTTGTCCATATTAGTTTTCCCTACTTCCTTATAGCTGACATGAATGGTGCCGTTGAACTGCGGAAAATCTATGTTGATCCAATAGGGGTTTTCTGTTTCTTCACCAAAAAAGGTACTGTCTCTGGTTACTTTGGCATATACCGGGTATTCAAACGTATAGGGATAACCGGGCTTATCAAACAGGGTATATTCATGCGCAGGAAAATCAATTTTAAAATACCCTTTCGGTTTGGGGGTATATACACTGTTGCAGGCTGCCATTCCTGCCGCTATCATCAAACACAAAACAAAACGGGTCAGTAATTTCATTATTCAGTTTATTTTTTCACAGAGCACCAAAGTTCAGTCAATAAGTTTAAAACATATCCCAAAAATGGAGACTGTCTTTCACCAAACAAACGGTACTATACAGTCTGACCAGTTTTTTACAAATGTTCGCCATTGGTAATGGCATTGCCTTCTTACACCGGTTGCGGTTTGATGGCCACCTTTACTTTCCTGATCCTGCTGTGGTCTACCTCAAGAATGGTAAATTCAAAATCGCCGATGGTCACTACCGAGTTTTCTTTGGGAATATCGCCCTCCAGTTCCAGGATCAGTCCCGCGAGGGAATCGCTATCGCCTTTTACTTTGTCGAAAGTATCGGCAGGCAGGTTCATCATTTTGCAGGCATCGTGGATCATGGTGCGCCCTTCAAACACAAAGGTGGCATCATCAATTTTGCGGTTGCCTGTTTCTTCTTCGTCAAATTCATCGCGAATATCCCCAATAATTTCTTCCAGTATGTCTTCCAGCGTAACAATGCCGCTGGTGCCGCCAAATTCATCTACCACAACGGCAAAATGCACTCTTCTTTTCTGAAATTCTTTCAGCAGGTCTTCAATGAATTTATGTTCGTGCACAAAATAGGGCGGTCGCAATATGTTGTGCCAGTTGAAGGAATCCGACTCATTCAGGTATGGCAGCAGGTCCTTGGTGTACAGGATGCCTGCTATATTATCAAGGCTTCCTTTGTAAACGGGTAAGCGGGAATAATGCAGTTCCTCCACGTGTTTTTTCAGTTTGTCGAACGACAGGCTGTAATCCACGCCATACACATCCAGGCGGGTGCGCATGATTTGCTTTACAGTAATATGCGCAAACTTGTAAATGCCTGCCAGTATGCGCTGCTCTTCTTCTTCGGGCACAGTGGAACGGATGGCTTCTTCCAGTTGTTGCTGTGCATAGGCGCGGGAGGTTTTACCGCCAAATGCTTTCTCGATGCTTTCCGACATATTCACCATCCAGATGCCCAGGCGGCGGAAAAGATAATACACCACTTCAGCCAGGAAGGAAGACTCGTAGGCCGAGCGCAGGTTGTTTTGCGATGCACGCACCCGCGGCAGTATTTTACCAAAAAGAACCAGCAGCGTAGCTATCACCACAATCTTGATCAGGTAGGCCACCACTTCCGACCAGTAATCGGGTTTCAGCAGCAGTATCTGGTCTATGAGGTAATTGCAGAGTATGATGATGGCTATATTGATCAGCGTATTCGCGATCATGAGGGTGGCATGCAGCACGCGGGCATCTTCCAGCAGGTTTACAATGCGTTTCCACCCGGTGTCCTGCTTGGTTTTGAGCATGTTGATGTCACGATGCGAAAGGGAAAAGAAAGCAGTTTCCGCTCCGGAAATGAAGAAAGACAGTAACAGGAGAATCAACACGATGGCAGCCAGCAATGTAGTGGCCTGTACGTTCGCAACAAGCAATAACGGGCCCCACAAATGCTCAGCAAAAAAGTACTCCGAAGGGTTGTCCAAGTCAAAGGGTTTTCGTTAGCAAATTACACGGTCAACAACTTACATCCCGGCTATTTTATTGTACCAACAATCAGAAAGGCAGGTCATATGGCCTGCCCCGTCCCGTGGTTATGTAAATCAACTACAAAATTACTGTTTTAGTATCTCAGAAAGGTAAATCCTGCGCCGGAGGACCGGATTCACCCATGGGGGGTATATCGGCATTAAAACCTTCTGTATCTGTATGTGTTGGGGCATGGGTCCCATGTGCGTCGGTCCTTTTATCGAGCATGATCAGATTATCACCTACCACTTCCGTTGCGAATTTCTTGTTACCCTCCTTATCTTCCCAGCTTCGGGTGCGCAGTCGGCCTTCAATGTATACCAGGCTTCCTTTGTGCAGATATTTCTGAGCCAGTTCCGCCAAACCTCTCCACAATACCACTGTATGCCATTCTGTTTGCGATATCAGTTTTCCTGCCCTGTCTTTGAACGTTTCCGTAGTGGCCAAAGGAAACTTTGCTACCGCTATGTTGCCTTCCAGGTATTGCACATCCGGGTCTCTTCCTAAATTACCAATTAGCATTACCCTGTTTACACCTCTCATAATGGTAAGTTTGATGTTTATAAATCGTCTGCCGGTTTACTGCTGTTTACTCTTTAAAGTTAGATTTTTTAATACAAATAATTAAATTTTTGACAGGTCTGGTAAGCCTTTCAGGGCTATATGCGAATTTTTCCCGAAGGTGTTAAAATAATTGTGCCGGAGTGGATTTTCCTCTCAGAAATGCCGTTATGAAGCGCGGAAAAGCATAGGCGCCCAGTTGCTGTTTTTCGATCAATTGATAATCCTTATCCAGTGCGGGCAGCGGGTTGTTAATACGCACGAGTATAAACTGTCCGTGAATGGTCTGGTGGGTAAGCTGCTGGCGGAACATCGGACTGATGCCCTCTATGCTGTATGGTTCGCTGCCAACGATTTGCTTCCAGAACGGCAGTTCCTGCACAGGCGTTTCGAGGGGACCGGTGGATTCGTACAGTACAAACTCATGCAGGTTTTCCCAAATGTCTTTTTCTTTTCTCTTCCGGATATACACGCTGTTTTTATGCTGCACGATGAAGTAATAAAACCAGCGCTGCTTTTTAACGAGGGCTTTTTCCTTCACAGGCAATTGCTTCACCAGTCCGTGCGCGAATGCTTCGCATTCCGTTTGCTGCACACATTCATGGCACAAAGGGTTTTGTGGTTTGCAGATCACGGCGCCAAAATCCATAATGGCCTGGTTGTACAAACCTGGCTCTTCCGGATCGAGCAATGCTTCCGCCAGCGTGCGATACATTTTTTTTCCTGAAGTGGTGTCAATGGGCGTGGAAATACCGAAATAGCGCGCAATCACCCGCTGTACGTTGCCATCCACCACTGCCTGCGCCTCATTGAACGCAAAGGATGCGATGGCAGCCGCGGTATACGGGCCCACACCTTTCAGTTGTTGCAGCTCCTTAAAAGTGGAAGGAAACTGACCGTTATATTGTTCAACAATTGTACGTGCGGTATGGATCAGGTTTTTGCAGCGGGAATAATAGCCAAGTCCTTCCCACAATTTGAACACTTCCTTTTCCTCTGCCCTGGCCAGCTCGTACACCGTAGGAAATGCAGCAATGAATTTCTCATAATAACTCCATCCCTGTTCAACACGGGTTTGCTGCAGGATGATTTCGCTCAGCCAGATCCTGTACGGGTCTTTTTCTCCTTTCCATGGCATGGAACGGGTATTAGCATTCCTGTTCCATTCCATTAATTTTTGGGTAAAATCAGGTTTCATCATGCTGGTAACGTTTTTCACCGCTGCGCATTGCCGTATGCAATGCCAGGGGTACGGTGGTGAAATAAACGGTTCAGAGCAGGTTCAGCGCATTGGTTAAAATTACATATATATCCCGCTGAAGTTTCATACTAATTCAACGCGGAATAACGTTTTGATAATGAATCATATTGGGAAAAGTTATTGGCGTAGCCCGGTAATACCTCATTATCAATATTTTATACTTTTCTTGCAAATATGAGAATTAACGTTTAATTTCATTAATGAATTGATAATGTGCAAATTGCCCCCGTGCCGTATGGAATGTGTGAATCTAAATTTTTAAAACCCGTAAAAAATTCATGACATGAGAAAGGCAGACCTCGTGAACCAAATATCGGAAAAAACAGGTATCCCGAAGGTTGATGTACTGGTTACGCTGGAGACCATGTTCAAAGAGGTGAAAGATACGCTGGCGCAGGGCGAAAACATTTACATCCGGGGATTTGGCAGTTTTATTACGAAGAAAAGAGCTGCCAAGATTGGCCGTAATATCAAGAAGAACATTGCGGTGCATATACCGGAGCACTATATCCCTGCATTCAAGCCTGCGAAAGAATTTGTAGCGGAAGTTAAAAAATTACAATCTGTTAAAGAAGATCAGCCAAACCCGGACGATGAGGTGTAACTTTGCTGCCTAAACATTCTCTGTAAGTGAATAAGCAGCAGATTTTACTCATTGGTAGTGGAGCATTGCTCCTGTGTGTGATTTATTTTTTTGGAAGAACCGTTCCCCCGCGGAAACCCGTTGCCAGGCAGGAAGCAAGCGCTTCCGCAACCGGGCCTGTAACCATCAATACCATACTGGAGGCCTCCCGTAAGCAATTGACGCCGTCGCAGCAAAGCTATGTGGCACAGCTCGAATCGGCTGTCGTTCGGGGAGATGTAAAAGCCCAGCAAATAAAGGTATATAACCAGCTGGCCGCATTCTGGAGAGATTCGGCCCATATGCTGCTTCCCTATGGCTGGTACATGGCAGAAGCTGCCAAATTGGAAAATTCTCAAAAAAATCTCACCTTTGCTGCCCAATTCTTTTTGAATGGGGTGCGCCGGCAGGAAAACCCGGACCTGAGGAAGTGGATGGCCCTGCAGGCCAAAGAGTTATTTGAAAAAGCCCTGGTGCTGAGCCCGGAGAATGATTCGTTGAAGGTTGGCCTGGGCAGTTGCTACCTTTTCGGAGGCATCAGCGAGATGCCCATGGAAGGGATCAGGCTGATCCGGGAAGTAGCCGACCGCGACCCGGACAACATGTACGCACAGTTCATGCTTGGTTTGGGCGCCTGGCAGTCCGGACAACTGGACAAGGCCATTGAGCGTTTATTAAAAGTAGCGCACAAAGAACCGGCCAATGTAGAAGCAGTGCTGCTGCTGGCCGAAGCATATGAGCGCAGCGGCGACAACAAAAATGCCGCGAAATGGTACGAAGCCAGCAAAAAACAGATCCGGGAACCGGAAATACTGAAAGTGCTGGACGAACGCATCAATACATTGACAAACGCACCTGCTCAATAAGGTCGTTTGCACGAACAACTGAAGAATTCATCAACTGAATTATAAACAAACAAATTCGTTCATTTAAAACTAATTAGTGTATATGCCCTGTGGTAGAAAAAGAAAACGTCATAAAATTGCTACTCACAAGCGTAAAAAAAGACTGAGAAAAAACCGGCATAAGAAGAAGAACCGCTAGTATTTTCTTCGTGCGCGGGCCAATGATCTTTTGGCCCCTTCCTTCTATAGCTGAACCTGTTATGTTGCCATTTATTACAGAACGCCTTGATGTCAGAACGCAGGCTGTTCTGCTATCTGTCAACTAATGCCTCTTCAGCACCTTTCCTTGTAGTGATGATGGTTTGACGGTTAAAGATATTACGCTTGAATAAGGAACTTATTATAAATGCTGCTCCCCAGGGCGTTGAAATTGCCCTGTTGGAGGACAAGAAGCTTGTGGAACTGCATCACGAAAAGGCCGATGCAAGTTTCGCTGTGGGAGATCTTTACCTGGGAAAGGTAAAAAAATTAATTCCTGGCCTGAATGCAGCTTTTGTAGATGTTGGATTTGAAAAAGATGCATTTCTCCATTATACCGACCTCAGCCCTTATGCCCGCTCCCTGCTCAAGTTTACCCAGCAGGCCATTAATGACAACAGCGAACGCGGGTTCAACTTTGGCAATTTCCAGGTTGAACCGGAAATCATCAAAACGGGCAAGATCAATGAAGTGCTGAGCGGGAAGCCCAATATTTTAGTTCAAATCCTGAAAGAACCGATTGCTGCCAAAGGTCCGCGCCTCAGTTGTGAAATTTCGCTCCCCGGCCGCTTTGTAGTAATCACTCCTTTTAATGATATTGTTGCGGTAAGCCGTAAAATTCATTCTGCCGACGAAAGAAAAAGACTGCAAAAAATTGTAGAAGCTATCAAGCCAAAGAATTTTGGTGTGATTGTACGCACTGCTGCTGAAGGCAAGAACACGGCGGAATTGCATGAAGACCTGCAGGAACTGACGGAAACCTGGAAAACCATTCAGAAAAATCTGCGGAATGCTGTAGCTCCTGCCAAAATTCTGAGCGAACAAACCAAAACCACCAGCATACTGCGCGATTTGCTGAATGAAGACTTCAACAAAATTGTAGTGAACGACCGCAATATCTTCAACGATACGCGCAATTACATTCAACGCATTGCCCCGGAAAAAGCCGATATAGTAAGTTATTACCACAACGGGTTGCCCATATTTGACCAGTTTGGCATTACCAAACAGGTAAAGGCGGCCTTTGGTAAAACGGTTAATCTTCCCAGTGGCGCCTACCTCATTATTGAACATACCGAAGCGCTGCACGTCATTGATGTAAACAGCGGTTACAAAAGCGTAGGCAATAACCAGGAGCAAAATGCACTGGAAACAAACCTCGAAGCAGCAGCTGAAATAGCCCGGCAACTCCGGTTAAGAGACCTGGGCGGTATTATAGTGGTTGATTTCATTGATATGAAGCTGCCGGAAAACAAACGGAAGCTGCTGGAAGCCATGGAAGAATTCATGAAACCCGACCGCGCCAAACATGCGGTGCTTCCTATATCAAAATTCGGTCTCATGCAAATTACCCGTCAGCGCATGAAGCCTGAAGTAAATATCAACACTCAGGAAGTTTGTCCGAGCTGCGCCGGTACGGGCAAGATTTCATCTACCCTTTTGCTCGAAGATGAAATTGAAAAGAACCTCAGTTATCTCATCACTCACCAGCATAAAGATCTCACACTGGTAGTACACCCCATTATGTACGCCTATCTCACCAAGGGAGGCATTTTCCGTTCAAAGCAATGGAAATGGCGGTGGAAATATGGAAGAAAAATCAACATCAAAGAGAACACCAATTATCACCTCACGGAGTTTCACTTTTTCGACAAGCACGAGGAAGAAATCAAGTTGTAGTGTGCATATGTGCGCATTTTAAATGCTTTAACACAGCTAATATAGGTGTGCATGAACGCGCAGGTACGCGCATTAAGTAAATGTGTGGCGCATACATAATCGCAAATGAATGCGCGCGGAATTTGGTGACAAAATGAAATTGATAAGCGCAGTTGAATAGATGGGATTCTTGGGAATGTTTACCTCGTTGCACATTACATCGCAGTTGGTGAAGTGCCGGGAGATCAACGAAAAAAAAATCGGGCAACTGGAAAGCTGCCCGAGCGAAATATAAAAACCAGAAAGGCGTAGGGAAAAAAGGTGGCTTCAGATGCGCGTTAAAATTATGTTGTGCATGTTAAGTCAACAAGCTAAAATTCACAAGTGTGGCATTTAAGCTCATAACTGTGTCGATTTGGATTATAACTGTGCAATCGATAAGCATCAAATAATACCCATCAACACCGCTCATCTTTCATGATGCAGCATGCAAACATTTTTCACACAGGCATGCTATGAAATACTGAAATTTTTTTGGCAGCGCCCTCTCCGGATTTTAACATTCTCTTCACGTAAATAAAAAAGCTGTGCAACACGGCACAGCTTATTATGAAAAATTCGATTGGAGTTGACATTTCTTAATCCCTGTCGCGGGCGCCGAGAAATATGAAAATATACTGCACCAGCGTGGCTATGGAGGCAAAAGCGGCTACCACATAGGTAAGGGCCGCCCATTTCAAGGCATCTTTGGCTTTTGGATATTCCATAGAGTTGGTAACGTTATTATTGCTCAGCCAAACCAGCGCCCTGCGGCTGGCGTCAAACTCTACCGGCAGCGTAATCACTGAAAATAAGGTAGTTAGACCAAACAAAATGATGCCTGCCAGCAGCAACTGGGGGAAGGAATTTACCATGATCACCCCAAGCAACAATACCCAGTTGATAATGGAAGAACTGAACTGCACCACCGGCACCAGGCGGCTCCGGAGCGTAAGCCATTGGTATGCAGTGGCATGTTGCACCGCGTGACCGCATTCATGGGCTGCCACCGCGGCCGCGGCAATGCTGTTGCCGTTATACACGTCCGGGCTCAGGTTCACAGTTTTTGTCATTGGATTGTAATGATCACTGAGAAAGCCATTTACAGATACCACCTTAACGTCATAAATGCCATTGTCCTGGAGCATTTTAAGGGCTACTTCCTTACCGGTCATGCCGGCGGTCAGGGGGATACGACTGTACTTGTTGAACTTACCCTTCAATACGCCAGAAACCAGCATACTGATCAACAAGAAAACCAGGGAAACAAACAGAATAGATGGTGTCATTTCTAATTACACTTTTTAGTATGATAACAATCAATCAGCAAAAGAGTTACCAATATTTTTTTTGACAATTTCAGACAGTTTTCGAAGTCTTTTTGTCACTTGTCAATTGCATGAATTACAATAGCTGACATTTTATCACAATCACTTATTTTGGGAATGCCAACACCTTGTAATCAATTGTAAATCATGCAAATATAAGCCAATTTCATTTCGGCGTCCCATCAGCGCGCAATCGCTCATAATTTATTCACAACCTCAAAAAATAATTTTGTTATGTGGTGCTTATTTGTAATTTAGTGCAAGAATTTAATGGGTTAGTAAGTAAGGGGTCAACAGTGATGTTGGCCCTTTTACTTTTTGAAAAAAACTGGCCCTTTTTGCAGTTTTCCCATCAACTTGTATGTCTTGCACTCCGTTTTCCGCACCAGGAATGTTAACCGTTTTGTTCCAGTTGCCTGATGCTATTCCAATTTACGAAGAAAGCTCCATTGCTTATTAACGTTGATCCATGAGGGATTGAAAAAATAACAACAGGCAAGTGTTTGGTTTCGTACTTGAATGATGCCTTACCATAAATCCATTTAACAATTCAACCATCGCATCAATCATCGTGCAGGAAACGCTACGCCGGATGTTGATTATACCATTACCTTTATCGCATGAGTAAAGTGAAGACTGCATTCTTCTGTTCCAATTGCGGATATGAAAGCGCCAAATGGATCGGCAAGTGTCCATCATGCGGCAACTGGAATACGTTTGTTGAAGAAGTGATTCATAAAGACACTTCAGCGAAAAACAACGACTGGAAAGGGTACAAGGAAGAAAGAAAGCCTGTGAAGGCTGTTCCGCTCAATGAAATTGCGAGCAGCGAACAGAAAAGAATTGTAACCCCCGATTCGGAACTCAACAGGGTATTAGGGGGTGGTATTGTTCCCGGAAGCATTGTGCTGGTAGCAGGCGAACCAGGCATTGGCAAATCCACGTTGTTTCTGCAGAATGGTTTACAACTGAAAGGAAAAACGATTTTGTATATCAGTGGTGAAGAAAGCGAGCAACAGATCAAAATGCGTGCAGACCGTTTGAAGCTAAACAATGAAGATTTTTATTTGCTTACTGAAACGTCCACGCAAACGCTTTTCCAGGAAATAAAAAAACTAAAGCCTGATCTCGTAATAGTCGATTCCATACAAACCATTCAATCGCCGTACATTGATTCTTCCCCAGGCAGCATTTCGCAGATACGGGAATCGGCCGCAGAATTCCAGCGCTTTGCCAAAGAAACCAATACACCAGTATTCCTGATCGGCCACATTACGAAAGACGGCACCATTGCAGGCCCCAAGATACTTGAGCACATGGTGGATACTGTTTTGCAATTCGAAGGTGACCGCCATTATGCCTATCGTATTCTGCGTACCACCAAAAACAGGTTTGGCAGCACGGCAGAACTGGGCATTTATGAAATGACCAGTGATGGCATGCGCGCTGTGATCAATCCCGGCGAAATTTTGATGACACAGAAAGAAGATCACTTAAGTGGTATTGCCATTGCCGCCACCATTGAAGGCATGCGGCCATTGCTCATTGAAGTGCAGGCGCTGGTTACGCAATCAGTGTATGGTACGCCACAACGAACTGTTTCTGGTTTTGATTTGCGCCGGCTGCAGCTGTTGCTGGCGGTGCTGGAGAAGAAAGGTGGTTTTCATTTTGGTGTAAAAGATGTGTTTCTCAATATTGCCGGCGGATTGAAAGTAGAAGACCCTTCCATAGACCTCGCCGTACTTTGCGCATTGCTGAGTTCCTATGAGGACGTGCCGCTGCCACCACGTGTTTGTTTTGCAGGCGAAGTTGGATTAAGCGGAGAGATACGCGCTGTGCATCGTATTGAACATCGTATAGCCGAAGCCGAAAAACTCGGATTTGAAAAAATCGTTGTGTCCCGCTACAACCAAAAGGGCCTCGACCAGCAAAAATTCAATATTGAACTGGTGTCGATGGGCAGAGTGGAAGAAGTGTACCGGTATTTGTTTTAAGCAGGCAGCAAGATAATTTGCTTTCGTATTTCAGACTTCATTATAAAATCTAACTGTATGAAAACCGTGATGCATTCCCTGCTGCATCTTTTCCTGCCGCACACCTGTGCAGGTTGCAACAACGATGTGCTGGGCAGGGAACAATTGCTTTGCCTTTCCTGCATTCACCGGTTGCCGCTCACGGCCTTTCATTTGTATGCAAATAACCCGGTAGAAAAAATATTTCGTGGTCGCCTGCCCGTGACTGCTGCTGCGAGCCTGTATTACTTTACAAAGAACTCGGTACTGCAGCACCTGGCCCATCAGCTCAAATACAACGGCAAAAGAGAGATCGGTGAATACATCGGACGGCGTATGGGAGAAATGCTGCTGGACGCACCACGTTTTGCCAACCTCGATGCGCTGGTGCCCTTGCCATTGCACCCATCGCGCGAACGCAAAAGAGGATACAATCAATCGGCGGTGTTGTGCCAGGGAATTGCGGCAGTAACCGGCCTGCCGGTATTGCAACGCGCCATCATTCGCAAATCCGCCACAGACACGCAAACCCGCAAGAGCCGTATGGAACGGTGGGCCAATATCTCAGGCCGGTTTGAGGTAACCCAACCGGGCCTGGTCCGGGGAAAACATGTGTTGCTGGTAGATGATGTAATTACTACGGGCGCTACACTGGAATCATGCGGGCAGGCATTGCTGGATGCGGGGGCAGATGGCCTGAGCATTTATACCATGGCCTACAGTTCGCGGTAAGGAAAACAATTAATTGAAGCCTTCGCCGTTTTTGAAATTTGCAGCCTGATGCATAACAGGCATGCAATAACACGTATTTTTGGCACCGGCATGAAGCTATACATTGTACCAATACTGATCCTGATCGCGCCCCTTTTCTTTTTATCGTGTAAAAAGGATTCATTCATTACCGGCGGTGAAGCCACGATTGCTGTTTCTGCCGACACCCTCCACTACGATACAGTGTTTACTTCAACCGGTTCCGTTACACAGTTTTTCCGCATTTACAATACCAACAATCAGAAACTGCGCCTCAGCAGTGTGCAATTGAGCGGCGGCGCATCCTCGTGGTTTAAGATCAATGTAGACGGCACGCCTGGCCCTGAAGTGAGGGACATTGAAATAGCCGCCAACGACAGCATTTATGTATTTGTTTCGGTCAAAATCGATCCTACGCTGGATAATTTACCATTCATTGTGCAGGACAGTATCCGCATTGTATACAATGGCAATGAAAGATGGGTGCAACTGGACGCCTGGGGACAAAATGCGCATTTCATGCGCAACAGGCGGATTGAATCGGATGAAGTGTGGGAAAACGACAAACCTTATGTGATACTGGGCGGCATCCAGGTAGATACGAATGTTACGCTTACCATAAAAGAAGGATGTCGCATTTACCTGCATGCAGACGCGCCGTTCATAGTAGATGGCACGCTGCAGGTAGAGGGCGATTATTATGACAGCACGCGCGTAGTATTTCGCGGCGACCGGCTGGACGATCCCTACCGTGATTTTCCCGCTTCCTGGCCGGGTATCTATTTCCGTGAGGAAAGCCGGGATAATGTGCTTCGCTATGCCATCATTAAAAATGCCTACCAGGGTGTTGTGGCCGTAGGACCGTCAACGACAGCAAATCCCAAACTTACCCTGGAGCAATGCATCATTGACAACTGTTACGATGCCGGTTTGTTTGGCCTTGCGTCGGCTATTGAAGCTTCGAATTGTCTTGTGAGCAACTGTGGCAAGGGCGTGATTCTTGCCTATGGCGGCGACTATGATTTTACGCATTGCACCGTGGTGTCGTATGGCAATAGTTATATTCAGCACAAGGAACCGGTGCTGGTGGTTACCGATTACATTGAGCAAAACAATACCGTTCATACCAACACGCTTGCTGCTTACTTCCGCAATTGTATATTCTGGGGAGAAAACGGCATTGTAGACAACGAAGTGGTAACCGTTCGCAAGGGCACGCTTCCTTTTGTGGCCGATTTCCGGCATTGCCTGTGGAAAATAAAGGACGATCCTGCCCATGTTACTGCTTCCACTATGATTACCAATGAAGCGCCGCTGTTCGACAGTACAGATAATCAGCGACTGGTATATAACTTCCGGCTGCAGGAAGGATCGCCGGCGGTAGACCAGGGAATGGCCACTTCGCTGACAGTTGACCTTGATGGACAAACGAGGGTTGTTAATTTACCGGATATCGGGTGTTATGAAAGGCAGGATTAAGATAAAGAGAAATTGCGTTTGCAGATGACGGGAAAAATTGGATATAATGAGCAGTAACCTTGCTGCGGATTTAAACACATTTGAATATTGCGAGCAGAAGGATTGCATAATGATGTTTGGTCCGGCGCCTTATTCTGTAAATCTGAAATATTACGAAAGACAGTTTACCAACACATTGACGAGTTCACCAACCCGCCGGGCTAAATGCCGCTAATTTTTTAGTTCGTGGCAACTTTTTTGCGTTCATCTTTGTATTGTTGTGGTTGGTTCTCTCACTAAATACATTCAGTTATGATTCGCCTGTTCGTGTTGTCCATGATCTTTTCCGTAACCGTAAGTATTTACGATTTCAAGGTGCCTGCACTTGATGGAGATGGCACTATAGATTTCTCCGAATACAAAGGCAAGAAAGTATTGATTGTAAATACAGCCTCCAAATGTGGTTATACGCCGCAATATGCTGAACTGGAGCAATTGTATAAAACCTATAAAAACAAGCTGGTGGTAGTGGGTTTTCCTGCCAATAATTTCGGACAGCAGGAGCCCGGCACCAACGAAGAGATCGGGGAGTTTTGCAAGAAAAATTATGGGGTAAGCTTTCCCATGGCCGAAAAGGTTTCTGTAAAGGGTGACGACATCCATCCTTTGTTTAAATACCTAACCGAAGAAGCGAAGAAAATGGGTATGGAAGATCCCATCAAATGGAATTTTACCAAGTTCCTGGTTGATGAAAAAGGCAAACTGGTGGCTGTTTTCCCCAGCAAGGTGAAACCCATGAGTGAAGAAATTACGAAATACCTGAACTGACTTTTCCAGGATGTAATACATTAAGTGCGACCGGGCGGCAAGTCTGATTTTTTAGCCAAGCACGCATTTGAAGTGCGACCGGGAACACCTAAAAAAAACCGTCTGAAAATTTAGGCTTACAAATGTTAGTTCTTATTTTTATGCCAACATCCAATACCGCGAAAAGCAAATCCGGTAACCTGAACAACCCCGATATCCGACAAAAACCAGCCGGATCCGGATCCATGAAACAACCAGCAACCCAGTCCTGAAAAACCAACTGTGTCGTCCCGTCCTGAAGTAATTAATTGTCCCCGGCTCTGCCGGGGACTTTTGTTTCCAGAGCAGGCTATGGACCTGACCTGGGTTTTATTGCCTTCCGGCCTCAGCCATAGCCCTTCCCAATTTTCCACAGCCCTTCACTTATTGTTCCTTTCCCACTAACTTCGCCGCCATGCAGTTTGTGGAAGTTATCGGGCAAAGCCGAATCAAGCAGCATTTACTGGAAATGGTGCAGCAGAACCGCATCAGCCATGCCCTGCTATTCCTCGGAAAGGAAGGGAGTGGTGCGCTGCCGCTGGCAGTGGCCTTTGCCCAGTATGTGCTATGCGAAAACACCGACAAAACCGCCACCGGGGATGCCTGCGGCGTTTGTGCTTCCTGTACAAAAGCGCAGCAACTCGTTCACCCGGACATTCATTTTTCTTACCCGGTCATTCCCAGGAAACCTGGCGATAAACCACTCAGCACCGACTACATTGCAGAATGGAGAGACTTCTATGCCAAAAATCCCTATGGCAATGTATACGACTGGCTGCAATTCATTGGCGCTGAAAACAAACAGGGTAATATAACAGCCCATGAGTGCAATGATATTGTGCGCAAGCTGTCGCTGAAAAGCTTTGAGAGCGGCTTTAAAATCCTGATACAGTGGATGCCTGAATACCTTGGCAATGAAGGCAATAAACTGCTGAAACTGATTGAGGAACCTCCTGCCGACACCTTGTTCATCCTGGTAGCAGAAAACGATACCTTGATCCTCCCCACCATACTTTCCAGGACACAACTGGTTAAGATTCCGCCCATTGCCACCGAAGACATGGCAGCAGCCCTTATCCAAAAGGAAGGATTGACTGCGGAGCAGGCCGGCCAGATTGCGCCACTGGCAGAAGGCAATTACCGCGAAGCGCTGCATATGATGCGCCAGGGAGAAGAAGACTGGCAAACCTTGTTGCGAGACTGGCTGAACTCCATCCTGAAAACGGGCCCCATAGCCCAGGTAAAATGGGTGGAAGTGATCAGCAAGCTCGGAAGGGAGAGGCAAAAGCAGTTTCTGCGGTATTTTAATCATTTGCTGGAGCAGGCGATCCGGTTGCGGATTTTGCAGGAAAAACGGTTGAAATTACCGGCAGCAGAAGAAGATATTGCCATGCGGCTCAATAAGATAGCAAATGTTGAGCAGCAACGCGCAATTATTGAAGAGTTGGATAAGGCTGCTTATTATATTGAGAGAAATGCCAACGCCAAAATGCTGTTCCATGCGTTGACGATCAAGTTGTATCATATTATTGCAAGGAAGGAGGTGGTGGAGGTGCGGTAGGATTTGCTGACCACCTCCGTCCGGGAAACGGGTAGAAGATAAACGGGTGCCGACGCCCCGCCAGCACGAACTTACACCAGCAACAATGCCGCCTGGATGGGGGTGGTCAGGGCCCACCCTCCCTTTTGATGTGAATAACTTATATTTGCATGAGGCCAGCGAAAAATGGAAAGGATACGTTTCCGGACCTGAGGAGCATGGAATGTGCGGTTGAACCGAATTGAGTCATCGTTTTTTTCTCACAATATTATTCTGCTGTGGCGTTGTAACGCTCCGTCTCAACGACCGGGCTATTTTTATGAGAATAATAAAGTACTGCCTGCACAGGGCAGAAAGATGATTGTACAATTACCCCGGATTCCATCCTGAAGGCTGAATGGCTGTAATACTATTTTTAATTTGTTAATGCGGAATAAAGAATGGGATGTAGTTCATGTGGTACAGCAGCAGGCAAAGTATTAGGCTGTAAAAATAATGGAGGATGCAGTAGTGGAAGCTGCAACCGGATGAATGTTCACGATTGGTTAGCCAACCTGCCTTTTAATGACCCCTCCGGCTCATGCAAAATCATCGAAGTAAGCTTCAACAACGGCAGCCGCAAAGATTTTTTCAGAAATACTACTGTTCATACGTTTGAAAAAGGCGACCTGGTGGCCGTAGAAGGCGTCAGCGGTTTTGATGTGGGCGAAGTAACACTCACCGGTGAGATCGTGCGGCTGCAAATGAAAAAAAGAGGCGTTGCAGAACACGATGCAGACCTGAAGAAAGTACTGCGTCGCGCTACCGATAAAGACCTTGAAATATGGCGCCAGAATAAAGACCGGGAAAAAGAAGCCCTGATCCGTTCCCGCGCCATCGCCCGGCAGATGAACCTGGACATGAAATTATCTGAAGTGGAAATCCAGGCAGACGGGCGCAAAGCGACATTCTTTTACATAGCCGACGATCGTGTAGACTTCCGTGAGCTGATCAAAGTGTATGCGCGGGAGTTTAAAGTAAAAGTGGAAATGCGCCAGATCGGTGCGCGGCAGGAAGCGGCCAAAGTGGGCGGTATCGGCAGCTGCGGCCGCGAATTGTGTTGCAGCACCTGGCTCACCGATTTCAAATCAGTGAACACAACCGCTGCTCGCTACCAGAATTTGTCAATTAACCAGAGCAAACTGAGCGGCCAGTGCGGAAGATTGAAGTGTTGCCTCAATTACGAACTGGACATCTACCTCGACGCGTTGCAACATTTTCCCGATAATGCCGATATACTGCAGGTAACAAAAGGCGTTGCCACCCTGATTAAAAAAGATATTTTCAAAAACCTCATGTGGTATGTGCTGCCCGACAGCACGCGCCAGTATCCGCTTACCATTGAAAGGGTGCGCAAAATAAAGCAGTTGAATGAGCAGGGCATTATTCCTGAAGACCTGGAAGCTGTAGAGGTAACCAGCACCAAACCCAAAGAAGTGGAACCCGAATTTGTGGACGTGGTAGGCCAGATCAGTTTGAGAAGCCTGGAAAGGGCAGAGAAGAAACGCCGGCATCACAAAGATAACCGGGGCCACAAGCAGCGCGACAAAGGCCATCAGCCATCCCCAAAAAATGAACGGAAACATCCGCCCAAAAAATAATGGTTGCTGACTGATAGCATCCTGTTGATAAACGGACTTTCATTATTTGCTTTTTGCTATTTGTGTTTTTGCAAAATTGAAGGCCGGTTCGCAAACCGGCCTTCTTATTTTTGTATGCTGATACTTTGGTGTTACCAACCGTCTCCGTCCAGCACATTGCCCAATCCACCCAGCACACTGCCTTCTTCTTTGCGCCGGTAAGTGCCATACTGCAAAATGCGCCCAGCCAAACGGCTGATGGGCAATGTTTGCAGCCATACTTTGCCGGGACCGCGCAAGGTGGCAAAGAACAAACCTTCGCCGCCAAACAGCGTATTCTTGATGCCGCCTACAAACTGGATGTCGTAGTCAATGGTCTGTGTATAGGCTACCACGCAACCGGTATCTACGCGCAACAGTTCGCCGGGTTGCAGCTCCCTTTCAAACACGTGACCGCCTGCATGCACAAAGGCCATACCATCGCCTTCGAGCTTTTGCATAATGAAACCTTCACCGCCGAAAAGGCCGGTACCCAAACGGCGTTGAAATTCTATGCCTACGCTTACACCCTTGGCAGCACACAGGAAAGCGTCTTTTTGTGCTACGATTTTACCGCCCAACAAATAGAGATCGAGGGGAATAATTTTACCGGGATAGGGAGAAGCGAAACTTACGCGCTTTTTACCCTGGCCCACATTGGTGAATGCCGTCATAAAGAGGCTTTCACCGGTGAGTAACCGCTTGCCGGCAGACATCAGTTTGCCAAAAAAGCCCTGCTGGGGTTTGGAACCATCGCCAAAAATGGTTTGCATTTCCACGCCATCGTCCATCATCATAAAGGCGCCGCTTTCTGCAATGGCCGTTTCCTGCGGGTCCAGTTCTATTTCCACATATTGCATCTCTTCGCCGTAAATGCGGTAGTCTATTTCATGGTTTGTCTTCATACCTGGTTATATTGATTGAGGTTTACAGTTGTTTAAATTAACCAAATTTTGCTATTCCCCCGGTAAATATATAATCCGTAGCATAATATTCCATTTTGTTACAGCAGTGCGTTTGTATAAAAAAATAAAGGCGCCGGTATTTGTTTCAAATCCGGCGCCCATCCCTTTCTGTGACTGAATCCTATCTATATTTCTTCTTGAATCCTAAATACCGGGGTATCATTGGTTTTCCTTCAACAATCCTTTTCCATCCCCACATTACAAGCACCAGCAGGAAGTAGAAGGGGCCGGTAAATCCGAGTACTGCCACCCACTTCGTTCCATAGAATTTGCTCATAGGCCGGCGCAGTCTTTCTGCCACGAGGTACATGGAAGGTACCAGCAACAGCGTCATGAAGAATGCGAAAACAAGACCGAATATCAGCGTCCAGGAAAGCGGTCCCCAGAACACCACGCTGTCGCCGCCAAAGAATATTTGCGGGTCATAATCGCTGAACAAGGTAGCCCAGTTGATATTCAACCCTACTGCCAGCGGTAACAAGCCAAGGATGGTAGCCACGGCAGTAAGCAACACGGGTATGATACGAATCTTACCTCCTTGTATAATCGCTTCTTTGGGACGCATACCCCGATGACGCAATTCATCGATAAATTCTATCAGCAGGATCGCGTTCTTCACTACAATACCTGCCAATCCCACAATACCTACCGCCACCATGATCAGCGGCATTTTCATACCAGTGATGGCAAAGCCAAAGAACACACCGATGATACTGAAGAATATCTCGGTCAACACGATGAACGGTTTGCTCAGCGAGTTGAACTGTAAAACCAGGATACCGAATATCAAACCAAGCGCAATGATGAGCGCGGTAAACAGGAACCCGAGCGATTCTTCCTGTTCTTCCTGCTGACCCGTCTGGCGGATTATGATGTTATCCGGTTTTTCACGGAAAGCAGCAATTGCCTGGCTAAGCTTCAGGTTTACCTGGTTGGGATCATATCCATCGAGTACGTTGGAGTACACCGTGATCACGCGCTTCAGGTTTTTCCGCTTTACACCACCTAACGTACTGTTATAATCGAATTTCACCACACTGCTGATGGGTACCTGGCGTACCTGCCCGGTATTAAAATCGCGGAAGGTAATGCGCATGTTCCGCAGGTCGGTGATGTTATTGCGCAACTGGTCGGCATAGCGAATCTGGATTTTATATTCATCTTCGCCCTCTTTCAACTTGCTGGACTCGCGGCCAAACAAGGCAGTACGCAATTCCATGCCGATTTGTGCTGTGCTCAGTCCTTCGCGGTTGGCACGCTCGCGGTCAATGGTAAGCGTCAATTCAGGTTTGGTCACATCCACGTCCAGTTTCAGGTTTTCCACGCCGGGCACATTCACACTGTCCAGGTAATTCTTCAAAGAAACTGCCGTGCGCACAATATCATCAAACTCCTCGCCTATTACTTCGATGTTTACAGGCGCGCCGGACGCAGGTCCATTCTGTTCGCCCGCAATACTGATCTCTGCCCCGGGAATGGGTTTGATGTTTTCCCGCAGCTTTTCCACGTAGGCAAGTGTGCTTTCCCCATGTCGCTTTTCGTATTCCACAAATGATATCTGGATACGTCCGAGATGCGGTTGTGTTCCCTGCTCACCACTGTACGGGTCAGTGGCCCCTACTGCCACGTTGGCAATAACAGATTCAACAATCGGATTGTCTTTGCCGAGCGTCTGGAACACTTTTTCTTCCAGTTGCCGGGTAAGGCTATCGGTATATTCCGTTTTTGAACCTACCGGTAATTTGAGGTATACATATACGATACCCGGATCACCGGTGGGGAAAAACTCTGTTTTTGTACGTCCTGAGAACATGGAAGCCATCAGGGCAATGGTAGCTATCACGAACAATCCGAATACGGAGGCAATCAACCATCCCGGCCTGTTGCCGCCCAACGCCCAACGGAGTGATCGTTCATAGGCGTTCATCAGTTTGGGCAGTGCTTTGGTCTGGAATGCATGAATCACATCACGAATCACGTAGCGGTTCAGCACCATCAGGATCACCATCAGCAACAGGAAATTGCCAATAGCCGTTGATCCGCCTGCATGGAACAACACACCACCCAGCAGGAATGCCCAGAAATATTTCTTCCGGAATATGGCTTTCTTGGGCTCCTTGTCGGGATAATGTTCAGGCTTCATGAACGACACGGCAAATACCGGGTTGATCAGGAAGGCCACAATCAGGGAAGCCGACAGGGTAAGGATCAGGATGGTGGGCAGGTAAATCATGAACTTACCGATGATGCCCGGCCAGAAGAGCAGCGGGAAGAACGGAGCCAGCGTGGTAACCGTACCGGAAAGTACCGGCACAAACACTTCGCCCGCAGCCATCTTGGCCGCTTTTACTATCGGCACACGCCCGTTGTTGAATATGCGGTGGGTATTTTCTATCACCACAATGGCATCATCTACAATAATACCCAGACCAAACAACAGCGCAAACAACACAATGAAGTTCAGTGTAACCTTGGTGCCCACAATGGAATCTGCCATGGGCAGGAACATAAAGGCCACAAACACGCTCAATGGTACGCTCAATGCCACAAAGAAGGCGTTGCTCACTCCCATGAAGAACATCAACACCAGCAATACCAGTATGAAACCGATCACAATGGTATTGATCAGTTCACGGAAAGAAGTGCGCGTGGCAATGCTCTGGTCGCCGGTGATGGTTACGTCAAGATTCGGAGGCAGTTCGCCGCTTTCTTTCATTTCGGCAATAATTTCCTTGATCTTGTCGGAAGTATTGATCAGGTTCTCACCGGCACGCTTTACGATCTGCAGGGTAATTACATCCTTGCCGTTGATGCGCGAATAACTTTCCTTCTCTTTTACCGTGTCTACAATCTGCGCTATGTCTTTCAGGTAGATGGATTGCCCGTAGATATTTTTGATCACGATATTGTTCATATCGTAGGCAGAACGGAATTGTCCGCGTACCTGCAGCGTAGGCTGAGTGATATCGAACTTGATATTGCCCGCACTGATGTCCACGTTTTCACTCCTGATGGCATTATCAATATCCGTGAAGGTAACGCCGGCGGCCTCCATTTTGTACTTGTCAACATTCACCTGGATCTCTCTTTCCGGAGCACCGGCCAGGTCGGCCTTGTTTACTTCACGGAGTTCTTCAAAACGGTCCTGCAGGTCTTCTGCATATTTTTTCAAAGTAAGCTCATCATAATTTCCGCTTACGTTTACGAACATAATGGGGAAGTCGGAAAAGCTTACTTCGGTAATGTTGGGATCTTCTGTAAGATCGGTAGGCAATTCACTGCGCGCCTTGTCTACCGCGTCCTTTACCTTCTGTTTGGCTACATCCACCTGCACATCTGCTTCAAATTCCACCAGGATGCTGCTGTAATCCTGGATAGAGGTACTTTGAATTTTTCGTATGCGCGCCCCCGTAATAGCCTTGATTTCCTTTTCGATAGGCCGGGTAACGAGGTTTTCCATATCGCGGGGAGATGTACCTGCATATATGGTAGATACATAAATCTGCGGCACTACGATATCAGGAAAAGATTCCTTCGGCAGGGTAGTGAATATATTCAGCCCCCACAAGGTAATGGCTATGGTGGCCACATAGGCCACTGTGATATGGTCTATTACCCAACTGGTAGGTTTAAATTCCTTGAACTTTTCTACAATCTTGTTTTTGATACTCATGGTGGCTTCTTTAATGCTTATCTAATCGCTTACACCTTGCATAGCGCCCGGCTGGATTACCTGGCAGCTGTGGTCACTAACTGGCCTTCATACAAACTCTGGTAACCCTGGGTAATCAACTGATCGCCGGCTGCGAGACCAGCCTTCACTTCAATATCCTCTCCATAGATTTCACCCACCTCTACCTGTTTTTTCACTGCTACTTTTTTACCGCCCTGGTCAGCCAGCACATACACGTATTTGCCATTTTCATCAGACTGCACGGTACGCATGGGCACCACTATCGCGTTTTGCACGGAATAGTCCAGCAGTTTTACAATAGCCACAATATTGGGCTTAATACCGCTGCCAACAGGCAATTTGGCTTCTGCTGTAAATGCGCGCGCGTTGTTATCGATCAGCTGGCTTACGTGACTGATAGAAGAATTAAAGGTTTTGCCGAGGTCAGGAATTTCGATCACCACCGGCGTTCCTTTTTTCACACGCGGCAGATAATTTTCCGGGATGCTTACAGTAACCTTCAGATCAGAAGGATTTACGATGGTAATCCCTGCCATGGAGGCAGAAGCAGCAGAGAAGGTTTCACCCACGCGGATGGTTACGGTTTCCACCACACCTGCCGTTTCGGCCAGCACATTGGTATAGGACAACTGCTCATTGATCAGGTCAATCTGCTTTTGCTGGTTAACTACGTTATTCTTTGCCGTGATGAGCTCTACCTCGGTACCGATCTTCTGGTCCCACAGGTTCTTTCTGCGATTGTAGATATCCTGCAGGTAGTTCAACTGGATTTTGGCCTGTTCCAGTTGCTGCTGCAAGGTGCCATCATCGAGTTTCATCAGCAACTGACCTTTCTTCACATAGTCGCCTTCCTTTACATAGATAGCTTTTACCTGGCCGCCCATTCCCCTCGGCGTTACTGTGTAAATATTCTCGGTGTTTACCCTGCCCTGCAGGTCGATATAATGTTTGAAGCTCTGCGGCTGCAGCGTAGTAGCCGTTACCAGCTTGATACGCATGGACGCCGCAGCAGTGGTATCTTCCAGGTTTATCTGTTCTTCCAACTGCCTGATCTGCTGACTCAGTTTTTCTGCATCGGCCCGCAGTTTCTCCAATTGCGCTTTTTTCTCTGCCAGGCTTCCTTTCTCTTCTTTTGTAGTAGAACCGCAAGCCACAGCAAACAGCAGTATAACAACAGCCGCGCTTACGTTATAAATTGCTCTCATATAGAATCTTTTTTGCTATTAAGTTTTTCGTTTTTCCAGGTTATAATTTGCCAGCTGCCTTTAAATAATCAATGCGCGCCACAACAGCGTCGTACAGGGCAGCGTAATAGTTGTTCTGTGCTGTACGAAGGTCTGCTTCTGCATTGGTGATCTCGAGCGTGGAACCAAGGCCGTTCTCGTATTTGATTTTCGTCTGGTTATATACTTCCATGGCCAGTTCCATATTCTGCCTTTGCAGGTCGAGGGTGGCGATGGCATTGCGGATGGAGATGAGCGCCGAATCCACTTCCATATCAATCTGGTTGCGCAGATTCTCCAAACGGTTTTGCGTTTGCTGAAGATTCAATCTTGCCGACCGCACGCGGCTTGCTTTGGCAAAGCCGTCGAATATGGGCACGTTGATCTGTAATCCTATATAGGTAATCGTAAACCAGTCCTCACCCTTTTTAAAGAAATTGAATTTATCGCGCTGCGCATTCCGGCTATAGTTACCAGTTAAACTGATCCTTGGTATGTAGGTAAACTGATGCCGTTTAATATCGAACTTATTCAGTTTTTCTACCGACTGCAACAACTGATACTCCTTACGGTCTTCATACCGGATGGTGTCGAACAACAGGTTGTCTTTCACCATCTCGTCAGAAAGCGTATCGGTCAAGGTAAGGGGCGTTCTCACCGGCATGCCCATCAAAAATTTCAGGCCGATGTACCCGGTACGCAACTGGTTTTCGAGCCGGGTTTTTTCCGTGCGCAGGTTGGAGAGGTTTACAGACACTTTATCTACATCAAGTTTTTCCGCAAAACCGTTTTCGTACAGTGCTTTGGTATCGTGCAACAGTTTTTCCGTGCGCGCAATGTTGGCATCCAGGGTAGTGATCTGCCGCTGCCCTACTACCAGTTGATAATAGATCTTCAACACATTGGTCTTGATCAATTCTTTGGTAACGTTTACATTGGCATTGGCGTAATCAATGGATGCTTCCCGTGCCTGCAGTCCAACAAACACCTGGCCGTCGAAGAGAACCTGTTCAATATTGACGCCGTACGTGCCATTGTATTCGGTACCAAACTGCACCGGTATGAAAGTGCCGGCCGGCCCGCCAAAAAATTCAGCCGGAATCAATTGCGTGGGCAGATCAACATATTTGGTGACGTTGAGCGACCCGGTTATCTGCGGCAATGCCTGGGAGGTGATTTCACGGTTTGTTTGCTGTTGCAGTTGCACATCAATCAGCGCATTGCGCACTGTCTGACTGTTTTTCATAGCATAATCCACTGCCTCCTGGGCAGACAGTGCAATAGCCTGCAACGGCGCCCCCGCATTTTGCGTAGGCTGGTTGCTGCGCTCCGTCTGCGCATACGTGGGAATCCCGACTAATCCTGCCAAAGCCACCATCAGGATAACACTACTTAACCTTGCCTGATATGTTTTCATACTCATTTATATTTTTAGACCTTTTCTGTTGACACTTCAGAATGAGTTTGTACCCTTTCGGGGAAGCCACTCCATAAACAAAATGTTCAATGATTTCCCTGGTTACCTGCGCCAGGTTGTATTTCGACGGAGGGAAGAGGTCAATATTAAAGGCGATCATCATCGACTCGAGCCGGAATTTTGCCAGCAGCTCTATATCAATTTCCGGTCGGTACAATCCCTCTTTCACGCCCCATTGCAGGTTTTTCCGGATAATGTCGAGCAGGAACTTGTTCCTGTACTCAAGAAAACGTTGATAGGCGCGTACGTGAAATTTTTCCAGGTCGTAAATGATCACGGGGTTCATGCTGCGAAACTGTTCCGTAATGCGGTCGACCATAATAAAAATCTCGTCCACCGCGTTAGTTGCCCGCTGACTGTCCTGCAGGCATTCGCTTTGCATGGTTACTATTTCCGCTTCCATCACTTCCATCACCAGTTCGTTCTTGTCGGCGAAATACTGGTAAATGGTTTTCTTGGACATGCCAAGCTGCGCAGCAATGTCGTCCATAGACACCGACCGGATGCCATAGCGCATGAAGAGCTCTCTGGCCTTTTCACGTATCCGCACTTTTACATTTACTTCCATAAGCGGGGGCAAAACTATGGAAACTTTTTTCGTAACGCAAGTTTCCATCCTGTTTTTTTTGCCGTTCATACCAATGTTGAAACACAAACAATCGTTAGGAAATGAGAAAGGAAAGAAGGCGGGGCCTGCTGCGCAACTCAGGCACAGGCAAGTACATATTCATTTGGAGAAATTTCAGTCTGCTGCCTATATTTACCGGCTTTAAGCAAATAATTTTGACTGAAATACATTTCTCATGAAAACCAGAGAAAACTTAAGGAAGCTTTTCAGGTACTTCCTGCAGGGATTAATCATTCTGGCCCCCATTGCCATTACCATATATGCCGTGGCAGCATTGTTCAACTTCATTGACAACATATTACCTGATCTCGTTGCAAGCATTTTTCCGCAAATGATCAAAACCGATGAATCAGGGAATCCGCAAACCATACCGGGTTTAGGGTTTGCGCTGGTAGTCCTTACTGTAATTGGAGTGGGGTACATTTCATCTTCTTTCATTGTGAGCCGGTTGGTAGAGTTGTTTGATAAAATACTGGAGCGTACGCCGGGCATCAGGCTGGTATACTCCACGGTGAAGGATTTCCTGGAAGCTTTTGCCGGCGACCGCCGCAAGTTTGACAAGGCGGTACTGGTAGCCATTGAATCGCCCGATATCTGGCAGATCGGTTTTATTACCCAACAGGAGGCCGGTGATTTTGATTTGCAGGAATATGTAACGGTATACATTCCCCACAGCTATGCTTTTTCGGGAAGGCTTTATTTTGTAAAGAGAGAGCGGGTACGCCTGTTGCCGCAGTTAAGTTCAACGGAAGTGATGAAATTTGCGATCAGTGGAGGGGTAACGAAGGTGGGTGAGGGGAATTAGATTTTTGATTTGCCAATTTACTGATTTCCCCTTTACTTCGTGTATCCAATACCGTTTTTATGAAACGATGTATTAGCTTGTTGATACTCGTTAGTATAGGTTTACAAACAGGCGGATGGGGATTTTACGCCCACCGGCTCATCAACCAATATGCCGTATTTCTCCTCCCGCCCGAAATGCTGCTGCTCTACAAGCCGCACATCCGTTTCTTAACCGACCATGCCGTGGACCCGGACCAACGGCGCTATGCCGTGCCCGCCGAAGGACCGCGGCACTATATTGATATTGATCGTTACGGGCACTATCCTTACGATTCATTGCCCCGCACCTGGAAAGAAGCTGTTGCCCGTTATACAGCGGATACCCTCCTGAAATATGGCATCGTGCCCTGGTGGATACAAACCATGCTGCATCGCCTCACCACTGCTTTTGCCCAAAAAGACCTGGCCAGGATTTTAAAATTGTCGGCAGAAATCGGGCATTATATTGCCGATGCCCATGTGCCCCTCCATGCCTGCAGCAACCACAATGGCCAGTACACCAACCAGCATGGCATCCATGGCTTCTGGGAAAGCCGCATCCCAGAGCTGCTGGCTGAAAAGGAATGGGACTTTTTCATCGGCAAGGCGGATTATATAGCCAATCCATTGCAGTTTACATGGGCTCGCGTGCTGGAAAGCGCTGCCGCTGCCGACTCCGTATTGCTTTTGGAAAAAGAATTGAACGCCCATTTTCCTCCGGATAAAAAATATGCATTTGAAGAACGGAACGGCACGCTGGTGCGACAATATTCCACCGACTATAGCCTGGCGTACAACAGGCTGCTGAACAATATGATAGAACGCCGCATGCAACAGTCCGTTTATGCGGTTGCCTGTTTCTGGTACACAGCGTGGGTAAATGCAGGGCAACCGGATTTGAAAACATTGTCCAATACCACTTTCAATGAAGCAATGTTGCAGGCTTTTGAAGCATTGCACCAATGGTGGATGAGCGGCAAAACAACTGCCAAAACCTGCGAATAAGAATTGTCTACCACAACAGTAGAATGTTTTTCATACCCGGCAAGAAAAACCATGGCCCAAAATCCCTGAATTGAATACTTTTGCACTCCATTTCACAACACGCGATCATGATATACAATTTCAATGCAGGGCCGAGCGTCTTACCGCGGGAAGTATTTCAACAGGCAAGTGAAGCAATCCTCAACTTTGAAAATACTGGTTTGTCCATTCTTGAAATAGGGCATCGAACGCCGTTGTTTCAGCCGGTAATGGATGAAGCCATTGCGCTGGTAAGGGAACTGATGCAACTGGACGAGGAACACAAGGTGTTGTTCCTGCATGGCGGCGCCTCTACCCAGTTTTTCCAGGTGCCCATGAACCTCCTCAACGAACAGGAAGTGGCCGCCTATACCGATACGGGCGTTTTTGCCGCCAAAGCCATCAAGGAAGCCAAGTTATTCGGACATGTGGAAGTGGTGTGCAGTTCCAAAGACAAGAACTACACCTATCTGCCCAAACAATTTTCGATTCCCAAAACTGCCAAATACCTGCATTTAACTTCCAACAATACCATTTACGGTACGCAGTGGAAAGATTTTACGCCGTTCTTTGATTCGGGCGTTCCGATAGTGGCCGATATGAGCAGCGATATCCTGAGCCGTGAGCTCGACTTCAATAAATTCGACCTCATTTATGCAGGTGCGCAAAAGAACCTGGGCGCGGCAGGCGTAAACCTGGTAGTAGTTAATGAAAGAATACTCGGCAAGGTATCGCGCGCATTGCCTACCATGATCGATTATCGCACGCATATTGCCAATGCCTCCATGGTGAACACGCCGCCGGTTTTTGCAGTATATGTTTGTATGCTCAACCTCCGCTGGCTGAAACAACAGGGAGGAGTAGCCGCAGTGGAAAAAATCAACCGGCAGAAGGCAGCGTTGATGTACAGCACCGTTGACAGTTTACCCATATTTAAACCAACTGTAACGCCGGAGGACCGCAGTATGATGAACGTATGTTTTGTGATGGACAACCCGGTGCTGGAAAAAGAATTCCTCGACACCTGTAAGGAAGCCGGCATGGTGGGCGTGAAAGGGCATCGTTCAGTAGGTGGATTCCGGATATCTATGTACAATGCATTGCCTTTGTCGAGCGTGGAGGCGCTGGCAGAAGTGATGAAGGATTTTGCAAAACGCAAGGGATAAGTAAATAAACCGCGAGTTATAATCTATCAAGCAAATAAATTATGGCGCAAATAGCTCCTTTCCGGGCACTTCGTCCCCGTGCTGATATAGCAAAGCAACTGGCATCCAGGCCTTATGATGTAATGAATTCGCAGGAGGCGAAGGAAGAGGCTGCCGGCAATCCGTATTCCTTCCTGCATATCACGAAATCGGAAATCAATCTGCCCGATAATATAGATATTCATAGCGCGCAGGTATATGAACAGGCTAAAAAGAACCTGGACAATTTTATACAGCAAGGATATCTTTTCCGCGAGGAAAAACCTTGTTATTACATCTACCAGCTGGTGATGAACGGCCGCAGCCAGACCGGGCTGGTATGCGGCAGCGCGGTAGACGACTATGAAAAGGATATTATCAAAAAGCATGAATTTACCAGGCCCGAAAAAGAGCAGGACCGCATCAATCATATAAAAACCACGGGCGCGCAAACCGGCAATGTATTTCTGGCCTATAAAAATGTGGCTGAAATAGATGCATTGATCAACCAATGGAAAGCGAAGCACCAGCCTGCCTATGATTTTGTGGCTGATGATGGTATCAGTCATACCGTGTGGGTAGTAGATGATGCAGCAACCGTGAACAACATCACCCAACTATTTGCCGACAAAGTACCGCATACCTATATTGCCGACGGCCATCACCGCGCTGCCTCTGCCGCCAAAGTGCGCAAGGCATTGGGTAGCCAGGCAACCGAAGGCTCCAACTATTTTCTTACCACTTTATTCCCTGCCGATGAGCTGCGGATCATGGACTACAACCGCGTGGTAAAAGACCTGAACGGTTTGGAACCAGCCGCTTTTCTGCAGCAGTTGGAACAGCATTTTACGGTAGAAAAAACCGGCAGTGCCTTTTCCCCCGCCCAACTGCACCAGTTTGGTATGTACCTGCAGGGGCAATGGTATGCGCTCACGGCCAAAGAAGGCAGCTATACCAACGACCCCATTGGCGTACTGGACGTAACCATATTAAGCGAGAAAGTGCTCGCTCCTATACTGGGCATTGCCGACCAGCGTACTGACAAACGCATTGATTTTGTAGGCGGCATTCGCGGTTTGCAGGAACTGGAAAAACGCGTGAACAGCGGAGAAATGGCGGTGGCCTTCAGCCTGCACCCCGTAACCATTCAGCAGTTATTCGATATTGCCGACAGCGGAAACGTAATGCCGCCCAAAAGCACCTGGTTTGAGCCCAAACTGCGGGATGGATTGCTCACGCACCTGATTTATGCCTGATAAATGGACTTTTGCGGGCCGGACTGTATAGAATCGGCCCGAACTTTTCTACAAAAAGTGAAAATCTTGCCAAAATATTGGCTCCGGCAGTGCGCTTTCGTGTCCATTTGCGTCTATTTGCTTTATATCTTAGCGCTATGATCAGATTATTACTGCTTGCCGGTTTACTGTTGGGTACTGTCGGCGCTTTTTCCCAGGACAGTTTGAGTAAAAAAGCACAGGAAACAGCCAAAGCTTATATGCGGCAGGGCGACTTTTCCAATGCCATTCTTGTGCTGAACCGTGCCCTGCAGCAGGATGCGGACAACCTGGAATTGCAGAAAGATCTGGCCTTTGCCTATTACCTGCACCGGAATTATGCCCAGGCGCTGCAGGTGGCAAAACCCTTTGAAGAAAGAAAAGATGCAGATGTGCAGAGCTACCAGATATTGGGCATGGTGTACAAAGCCCTTGAATCGAGAAAGGATTGTGAGCGCATGTACAAGGCAGCTTTGAAAAAATTCCCCAACAGCGGCGTGCTGTACAACGAATATGGAGAAATGTTGTGGAGCAAGGGCGATTTTACAGAAGCTGCCAAACTGTGGGAAAAAGGCATTGAAACAGATCCCAATTATTCCGGCAATTACTATAACGCTGCCAAATACTATTTCTTCACGCAGGACAAGGTATGGGGACTGGTATACGGTGAAATATTCCTGAACCTCGAAAGTTATTCCAAACGCACGCCCGAGATCAAGAAGATTTTACTGGAAGGTTATAAGAAATTGTTCACCGACGCGAACATGATGAAAAACCAGGACACCAAAAACGAATTTGTAAAAGCCTTCCTGGATATCATGAGTACGCAATCGTCCTTTATTGCGGCCAATGGCATTACGCCTGAAACTTTATCGGCCGTGCGTACAAAATTTGTGATTGACTGGTTTGCAAAATACGCCGACAAATTTCCCTTCCGCCTGTACGAATACCACCAGCAATTGTTGAAAGAAGGAATGTTTGAAGCCTACAACCAATGGCTGTTTGCCACTGCCGCCGACCTGGCCGCTTACGAAAACTGGACCAAAACACACCAGGACGAATTTTCAAAATTTGATTATTTCCAGCACAACCGGGTATTCAAAATGCCTGCCGGCCAGTATTATAACAAATCAGGTAAGTAACAATGCCTGATTGCGACTACAAAGACTGCTGCATGTAAATCCATTGTAGCAATGCTTTTTCGCTGCACACCGGACGATCACCATGGTCCGGGCGCCATTCTTTTTGCTACTTTGTTTATTAAACGCAATTTCCTAATTTGAAACAAGTTGCTTGAACCAACAGGCGGGCCGCAATGTATATTGAAAAAGATTATTTGTGTGCCTGTAGCAACCTGATAAAACAATACATGATTAACCACTGCCAAATACGATTGTATGACCGAACCCACCCGACTTTTTGATTGTCTGACCCTGCACCTCGAAAACCCGATTCCCGATATGCTGGCCGGGAAAGAAAACGGCCAGTGGAAAACCTATAGCACTACCGAAATCAAACAGATCGTTGACCGGCTCAGTGCTGGTTTGATGAAACTGGGCATCAGCGCAGGCGATATGACAGCAGAAGGCCGCGATAAAGTGGGCATTCTTTGCAAGAACCGGCCAGAATGGGTCATGCTCGACCTGGCCGTACAGCAAATAGGGGCAGTGCTTACGCCCATCTATCCCACCATCAGCGTAACTGATCTTGAATTTGTGCTGAAAGACGCGCAGGTAAAAATGGTTTTTGTAAACGACGAAGAGCTTTTTCACAAGGTAAACCATGTGAAAGCGGAAGTGCCTTCGTTGCAGCACATCTTCACTTTTGAACAGGTACCCCATGCGCGGCATTGGAAAGAAGTGCTGGAGCTGTCAGATGATGCCACCATAGCCCGCATACCTGCCATCGCAGAAAAAATAGGCAACAAAGATCTTGTTACCATTATCTATACTTCCGGCACCACCGGAACGCCCAAAGGCGTAATGCTTTCGCACAATAATATCCTGAGCAATGTACTGGCAGCCAGGAACTGCCTGCCTCCTTTTGAAAATATGCGTGCCCTGAGCTTTCTGCCGCTGAACCATATATTCGAAAGAATGATCACCTATTTCTACCTGTATAAAGGCATCGCCATTTATTATGCAGAAAGCATGGACACTATTGGCGATAACCTGCGCGAGGTAAGGCCGGATATTTTTACCACCGTGCCGCGGTTGCTGGAAAAAGTGTATGACCGCATTATGGCCAGGGGCGCTGAACTCACCGGCATCAAGCGGAAATTGTTTTTCTGGGCGCATGATTTGGCCACCAGGTATGAGATCAACAAAAACATGGGGTTCAGCTATAACCTGCAACTGGCGCTGGCCAACAAACTTATTTTCAAAAAATGGCGCGAAGCCCTGGGTAACCGGTTGCGCTGTATCGTATCTGGTGGGGCTGCCTGCCAGGTGCGGCTGATTCGCATTTTTACCGCGGCTAAAATTCCTATCCTGGAAGGATATGGTTTAACGGAAACCTCCCCGGTAATCAGCGTGAACCGCTTTGAAGAACAGGACCGTTGCTTCGGCACTGTTGGTCCGCTGCTGGATGGCGTGGAAGTAAAGATTGCAGAAGATGGTGAGATTCTCTGCAAAGGTCCCAATGTGATGGTGGGCTACTACAAACGTCCTGACCTCACCGCAGAAGCAATGTCGGGCGAATGGTACCACACCGGCGATATCGGTGAATTGGTAGACAACCGGTTTCTGAAGATCACCGACCGCAAAAAAGAAATGTTTAAGACGAGCGGTGGCAAATATGTAGCCCCGCTGCCTATTGAAAACAAACTGAAAGAATCTATTTACGTAGAACAAATCATGGTGGTAGGTGCCGAAAGAAAATTTGTGGGCGCATTGATTGTGCCTTCATTTCCCAACCTGCGCGAGTGGGCCGACAAACAGGGACTGGGTGAACTGTCGAACGAAGCGCTGATACAGCATCCCAAAACAATAGAGCTCTATCGCGAACTGGTAGACAGTTTCAACAAATTCTTCAACCACGTGGAGCAGATCAAGCGTTTTGAACTACTGCCCAATGAATGGAGCATTGAAACCGGCGAAATGACGCCCAAGCTCAGCCTGAAGCGAAAGGTAGTGATGGAGAAGTATAAGGATGCGATTGAAAAGATTTACAGTTGAGCCCCGGCACAACAAACGATGAAGCACAAACAATTTTAATTGATCAATAATATTTTCTTCCTTTAGAATACAGGAAATCCCGGAACCCAATACCGAGTGTGATCCTGACATAATTTTCTTTGATCAGGCCGTCGCGGGTAGTACCCTGCTGGCCTACCTCCAGGGCGAGATTGTATAACAGATCGCCGGCTATAGTACTGATAGTACTCCCAAAACCAACTGTAATACCAGCATCTGTGAGTTGATTGCTTTTTACACTCAGGTTTGAGTTGTTCACAAATCCGCCAAACTGCAATAGCCGGCGGAGCAGCAACCGGCCCTGCTTTCGCTGGTATCTGGCGCTTTCGACGCCTCCGCTGAACCGCTGGCTGTTCACCATGCTCCAGCCACTGCCGCGGATTTGCAGCGGCTTCCATCTTTCTGCATTATAATCAAATGCGATGGTAAGTATATTGTCGCGGTTTTGCTTGTTGTAATGCGTCAGCGCAATACCGCCGCCATAGGAAAGCGGCAGTTGAAAGCCGGCAGCATCTACGCGCGCTTCATCTACAAAAGCCACACCATTCTCCAGCACGGTAAGCGTTCTTTCGGGATGCAGGGAAGTTTTCTGCCCCAGTTTTCCGCCAATAGCCAGTACCCATTGCTTATGCAACGGCAAACTGTACAGCATACCATATTCCAGGTGCAGACCGGAATAATAATCCTGCACTTTGGTTTCTATAACGCGGCTGATATTGATATCCTCCATCCGTTCCCACCTGTTCACCGATCCGTTGATGAGGTTCATGGTAAATCCTGCCTGTAATCGCTTGCTGATAGACAGCGCATTGGTCCAGTAAAAAGTATGCAGTCCGCCATCGCCTTCATAATCCACTGCATATTTATCAGGAGAACCTTCGGTAGACACACTGCCCTGGTAAGTATAATTGACGTTGCTGACCTGCCTGAATCCCACACTGCTTGCCCAGCGATTGGTAATTTTCACGGCGAGCGCGCCGCGCCTGGCCCCGAAGTCGCGGGCAGAACGGTTATTGATGGTTATGGGGTCACCTGCATATTCAACAAAATTGCCGGTAAAAGCAAGGTCCATGATATACCAGCTTTTTTCCAATGCAGCAAGGGAGGCAGGGTTATTGGTTACCAGCCAGTTGGGATATTTAAGCGCCAGCCCGGCATGCCCCATGCCACTGGCACGGTTATGCGAACGAAAGTCAATAATGCCTATACCATAAACGGAATAGGGGCTGGTCATGTTCTGTGCGGCAACAGGCAAATAAAAGATGATGGCAGCAGCAAAAAGGCAATATCGTGGCATGTGTTTCAATGGCATTCATGTTGTTTTTACGGTGAGTACGTGCAGCACCAGTTGTATGTTGTTACCGGTCAGGGAAGCATCGCCAAAAACACCCCGATGCAAACCGGTGGTACTGGAAGGATGGTTTTCAACCAGGAAAAAACCTGTTCCGCCACTACCGGGCGTCTGTAGCAGCTGATTGATATAATTGGTTATGTTGAACCGGTAATGGTTATTCAGCCCGTACAAAGGATCAATCACCGGCGATGCCGCCAATATGGAAACACCTGAAGAGTCTGCCAGGAAACTGCCAATGAAATTCGACTCGTCTGTTTGCGACAGCCTCAGGGCAGGAGGAAGCGCCAATGTAACAAACGACTGCTCCACCGGCCGCACAATCAACTCTGCCTGCAACAGATTCACGGGCATATCAGTGCTGAGAATATTCCGCAATGAAGGAAACAACACTTTCATCAACACACCGGTACCGGCCTGGGTAAAAGCCATATGACCGGTGGACGCACTGGGAAATTCATTACGACCTGCTGTAACCGGATCGGGTAAGGTACCATTGCGGGTAACCAGTATTTGTCTGAAAGAAAGCGCATTTTCCAGCCGCGGAAAATCAAGGTGTTTTTCTTCTGGATAAGGAATGGTGGTATGATAATGAAGACGCATTCTAATGGTATCGCCTGAAACGCCAATCCCATAAACCGTCCCAGCCCCTGCAACAGTTGCAGATAGACGAATGCCTTTGCAATAAAGCAGGAAATCATCTGATGATAACACATCGTTATCTTTCCGCTTCAGTTTATTGAACAATTCCATTCCTTTGGCATCGCTCAGGCGAACAGAAAAAACGGTATCCGTTAACGGGCGTATCCGCAGTTGCCTGCTGCCGAGCGCAGTTGTTTTTACCTGAAAATTGCTGGTGTTGTACAAATGATCGTTGTAACCCAGCGCGATCGTTTCATCCAGTTCATGTACTGCTGCAGTAATGACAGCCTGGGTATCGCCATAATAGTAGTGGTTGAGAGGGACCAGCAAGGTGAGTGAATCAAACACGGCATGTTCTGGAATGTCGATCTCCGTACCGGGCAACCCCATTTGCATAAATGCACGTGCAGTGATGGTCCCCAGGTGAGGATCAGCAATACTGCCCATGAGAAACGAAGAGGCGCTACCTGTTGTAAACGAATCGGTGATAACCGTAGATACCTGTGGTGTGATGGTATCGATCCGCACAATAGTGGTGTAACCGGGCGGCGGATCGCCGGCGAATTGTATGGTTTCCCGGTAGCAGGCAGTGAACTGCAACAAAGCAGCCATCAGCAGTACAGTCGCCACAGGGCGTTGAAAATACATGCAAGGCAGAATTTGGTATTGTAGCATAATAACCGGTGCAATATATTCTTACACTTCCTTGACGAATTGTTATACTATATGAATGCAACGAAAATATCGGCAAACCACTCAGTGTAATAGATGAACAGGAACCAGGGCATGCTGTATCCAACAGCTATGGGCATTTGCTGCGCCGGACGATTGCATCGCAAAACTTATCCAGTTCAATTTTCGCATGGAGGCGTGTAAGAAGTAATCTATTAAAACAAGGCATTCGTCGGTAAGCGCATCCTGTACATCTATTTTAGGATAGTGTTCTGAGTGTTTGCAAATACTTTTAGCGCAAAATTTTCTATTATGAGAAAAGGGATTGCGTATGGCACCGGCCTATTCATTATTGTTGCTTCGTATTTATTATCTGTTGCCTGCACCAAATCAACCAGTAGCGACAGCGAACTGATCGGCAACTGGACGCGCAGTTCAGATTTCGATGGGAACGCACGCAGTGAAGCGGTGACTTTTGTTATTGGCGACAATGTATACCTCACCACCGGCGCTACGGACCGTGAGCGGTTCCGGGACCTGTGGGAATATAATCTGAACCGCCGTTACTGGGCACAGAAGGCAGAACTGCCCGCTGCGGCGCCTGCGCGCAATTCTGCCGTTGCTTTTGTTGTTGACGGCAAAGGATATGTAGGCACCGGCTATGACGGTGTGAACCGGCTGAAAGATTTCTGGCGCTATGATCCCACGATCAACCAGTGGCAACAGGTGGCTGATTTTGGCGGAACGGCCCGGTACGATGCCATTGCCTTTGCTGTGGGCGGCAAAGGTTATGTTGGTTCCGGCTTCGACGGTAACTACCTCAAGGATTTGTGGGAATACGATCCTTCCAGCGACAACTGGACACAAAAAGCCAGTATCGGCGATTTCAAAAGGACCGCTTCCGTAGCATTTGTGATCAACGACAAAGCATATGTATGCAGCGGCAACAACAATGGCGCGGCTTTGAACGACCTATGGATGTACGATGCCGCTCAGGATACCTGGACAGAAAAAAGAAAAATCAGTAACACAAGCACTGAAACTTACGATGATGAGTATTCGACAATTGCCCGTTACAATGCCGTAGCGTTTGTATTGGGTGGCAAAGCGTACCTCGTTACCGGCGAAAACCATTCGCTGCAAACCGACACCTGGGAATATGACCCGGAAACAGATCTCTGGCAAAAAAAGACAGCTTTTGAAGGAACAGCCCGCACGGGCGCCGTGGCTTTTGCAGTGAACGGTCGCGGTTTTGTGCTCACCGGCAGAAGCGGTTCACAATCGTTTGATAATGCATTTGAATGGCATCCGTATGATGACCAGGTGGATAATGACTAACCGGCACAGCGTGGTGGTGCTCGGGCTGTCGGTACTGATCGCTTTATTGTTCTGGATACCCCCGGCCGGCGCCTCGCACCAGGCAGCATTTAGTTACAAAATATTTAAAAGCAGCGTTGGCTGGGGATATGATATCCTTATAAATGATAGTTTGCTCATTCACCAGGAAACCATTCCTGCCATCACAACAAAAAGAGGTTTCGAAAAAGCGGCGCAGGCAGAAAAGGCGGCCCTCTTGGTGATAAGCAGGCTGCGCAGCGGACAACCACCCGGCATCAGCAGCGCTGAAGCAGCGCAGATTTGCAGCGAATCAACCAGTTCCAATGGTAGCAAATGAAAAATTAAACAGCTTCCTGTTCGCCTTGTTCGGATTCGGGAAGGCCCGCAGCAAGGCGCACATACTGCTTATCATCCTGATACATGCTACGGGATGGTGTATTTTTCTGATGCTGCCCCTGTTGTTTTATCCTGTAAAGATCAATAACAACCGGATTTTTCTGCGCGAACTGGTGGATAAATTATTCCTGGTTGCTTTTTTCTATTTCAATTATTACTTCCTGATTCCGCGGTTCTTCAGCAAGAAAAAGGTTTGGATTTATTTTTCGTCTGTTCTGCTATGTTATATTGTATACTTTTCCCAAAATGTGTTCGTGCGGTATCAATACGGGCTTCTCCCCCGTGAAGCCGGTCGCGTATTGAAAGTGTTGCCTCCTCTGGCAGCCGGGGACAAACCGCCTCTGGTATTCCGGGCCATTACGCCCGAGGGGGTCCTTTCCTCAGATACAGCGGATGTATTGCTGCCTAGGTTTACGCCAGCCATTAGGGAACCTGTATTCATGGGCGTGCCACGGGGAATTGCATTTTTATCGCTGAACAATACGTTGAGTTCATTCTGCCTGCTGTTGCTCATGGGCGGGTTTATCAGGCTCACTTTTTCGTTCATACGCAACCAGAATGAAAAGAAAATACTGGAAAACGCCAACCTGAACGCAGAAGTGAGTTTTTTGAAATCACAGATCAATCCGCATTTCCTGTTCAACACGCTCAATGGCATTTATTCGCTTGCCAATGCGCGCTCACCGCATGTAGAGAAGGCTATACTGGAATTGTCGCAAATGTTCCGGTATGTACTGTACGAATCAGGAACAGAAAAAATTGAATTGCACAAAGACATTGCCTACATCACCAATTATATTAACCTGCAGCGGCTACGCCTGGCGCAGAAAGTACAGATCAACTACAAGGTAACGGGCGAAACCAAAAGCCTGTACATAGCGCCGCTGCTGCTGATCAGTTTTATTGAAAATGCATTTAAACATGGCGTCAGTTATGTGCATCCCTCTACCATTTCCGTAGAGATTTCCATTTTTGATGAAACATTAACACTGGTAGTTTCCAACACCATTTTTGAAAAGAAGAAATTTGAAAGCGGTGGCATTGGTTTGAAAAATACCTTGCGAAGACTGGAATTGATATATCCCGGTAAGTATTTACTGGATATGGTCACCCATAATCATCTGTACGTTGTGAACCTCAAAATTAACCTGCAAAGTGATTAACTGCATTGTCATTGACGACGAGCCGCTGGCGCTCGACCTGCTGGAGAATTTTATCAGCAAAATCCCTTACCTGAAACTGGCGGGAAGATTTGAAGAACCGCTGATGGCTTTGCCGCATATTGAAGCAGGTAAGGTTGATCTGCTATTCCTGGATATAAAAATGCCAGATATATCAGGCATTGAATTTTATAAATCGCTGCACAACAAGCCGGTGGTTATTTTTACCAGCGCCTATACAGAATTTGCCATTGATGGTTTCGATTTGCAGGCAGCAGATTACCTGGTGAAACCCATCTCATTTGAATTGTTTATGCGTGCGATGAACCGGGTGAAAGATTATATTGAGTACAAAAACAACAAACAGCAAAAGAACCGCGATTACTTTTTCATCAATGCCTCCCACAAGGTGCACAAGATTTTTTTCAGCGACATCCTGTACCTGGAAGGTTTTAAAGACTATACCAAAATTTTCCTCACCGGCGCTTCTGCCCCCCTGCTGGTACTGCACAACCTGAAATACTTTGAAGACCTGCTGCAGGAAAGTGAATTTGTGCGGATACATCGTTCTTACATAGTACCCATTCGCATGATCACCACCATTTCACGGAAGGCGGTTACCATTGGCAACACCAGTTTGCCGGTAAGCGAAAACTACAGGGAAAGGTTGTTTTCCATTATCTCCTGAAGCTGCAACGCACCATGGGTTTGTGCCCCATTCATACCAGCCTTTTTACAATTCACGCACCATCCTGTTGATTTCCGCACCTGGCCGGGGCAAATTTGTGCCTGAAACACCTTAAAAGTATTACCGTGAAAAAGGCATTTTACCTGGTATTGGTACTCTTCTCCATGGGCTTTACCACTATTACCATTAAAGAAAAAACCGCTGAACGCCGCAAAAAGACCGCCACCAGGACCGTACAGCGTGGCTACCTGGAAGTTGTAGCACCCCCATCTTATGTGCTTACAGTACGGAAATAAGGAACCGCACAAAAGCTTCATCTGATATAGTCCAATTCAACAAAACTGCATCTGTTTTTATTCAGCCGGGCAAGTGAAATTTGTAATGTAAACAGGGCTCTTTGCCAGTTTTCATTCACATTTGACAAAAGCATTTTATGGTGAACGAACAGGTGTTGCACGAAGAAAAAACACTCGACCCGGCAGATTGGTCGGCACTGAAAGCGTTGGGCCACCGGATGGTGGACGATATGTTTGAATATCTCCAATCGCTGCGCAGTCGCCCGGTATATAAAAAAACGGATGCAGCAGCCGTAAACAGTATGCAGCAGCCGTTGCCCATTACAGGCGCGGATGCGCAAACGGTATATGAAGAGTTTCTCCAATACATTTTACCCTATAACAAGAACAATATCCATCCCCGCTTCTGGTCGTGGGTGGAAGGTGGCGGCACGCCTTTTGGCATGCTGGCCGATATGCTGGCATCGGGTATGAACCCTAATGTGGCCCTGGGCGATCATATGCCCATGTATGTTGACCGGCAGGTGGTAGAATGGTCGAAGCAAATGATGGGGTTTCCCCCAACAGCAAGCGGCTTGCTGGTGAGCGGCGCATCCATGGCCAACATTACGGCGCTGGTGGTAGCCCGCAATCAATTTCACCGCGACATCCGGAAGCAAGGCATGCGCGCCGTACCGGGACAAATGATCTTATATGGTTCTTCCGAAACACACAATTGCGTAGCGAAAGGCATTGAGGTGATCGGCATTGGCAGCGACAATTTCCGCAAGATTGCAGTAGATGACCACTTCCGCATCAATACGGACGCATTGCGCAAGGCCATCGCCGAAGACCGTGCCGCAGGCAATTTTCCCTTTTGCATTATTGGCAATGCAGGTACCGTAAATACCGGCGCTATCGATCCGCTGGAAGAACTGGCTGCTATTGCAAAAGAAGAAGGATGCTGGCTGCATATCGACGGCGCCTTCGGCGCCATTCCTTCCATATTGCCGGAATTTGCGCAACTCAGAAATGGACTGGCACTGGCCGACAGCCTTTCATTTGACTATCACAAATGGTTATACGTAAATTATGAGGTAGGATGTGTACTGGTACGTGATGGATCGTTGCACCGCGACTCGTTTGCCACTACCGTAAACTACCTGATCCACCACGAACGGGGCCTTTCCAGCGGCCCCGAAAGCACTGCCAATTTTGGTATGGAACTGAGCCGCAGTTTCAAAGCATTGAAAATATGGATGCTGCTGAAAGAGCACGGCCTTCAAACCTATATGGACCTGGTGCGACAAAATTTGCGGCAGGCACAGTACCTGGGTTCATTGGTAAAACAAACACCGCACCTGGAACTGCTGGCCGACGTAAGTTTGAACATTGTGTGCTATCGCTTCAATCCCGGCAATATTTCCGAAGATGCACTGAACAGGCTGAACAAGGAAATCCTGATGCGCCTGCAGGAGCAAGGCATTGCCGCGCCTTCTTATACCCTGCTGAATAACAAGTACGCTATTCGTGCCGCTATTTGCAATCACCGCAGCAGAATGGAAGATTTTGAAGTGCTGGTACGGGAAACGGTTCGCATTGGGAATGAGTGCCTGCCGGAAGCCTGACAGGCAATTGGAAGGATGACAAGGAAAGCTAAATTTCCCCATATTGCCCGCTCTGTCTATCTTTGACTATCACCTTGAGAACACCTTATTAAACTATAAAAGACTATCGTATGGAACTTACAGAAGAGATCATAGTTACGCCAACCACCCAATCGAGGCTGCAGGAAGTGGACTTCAGCAAGCTGGGGTTTGGCAACTATATATCCGATCACATGCTGATCAGCTATTATAGAAACGGACATTGGGAAACACCCCGCATACAACCTTTTGGAGACATTTCTGTAAGTCCCACCACGCTTGCCCTGCATTACGGCCAGGCAGTGTTCGAAGGCCTGAAAGCCTTTACAATGCACGATGGCCGTATCAACCTGTTCCGGATTCACAAACATTACGACCGGTTTGTGAAATCACTGAACCGCATGTGCATGGCCGTTATACCTGAAGAAATATTTGTAGAAGGGTTGCGCAAGCTGGTGGAACTGGACAGGAACTGGATTCCCTCGCAGGAAGGTTCTTCGCTGTATATCCGCCCGCTGATGTTTGCCAGTGAAGCCAAATTTGGTGTGAAAATTTCCGACGAGTACTGTTTCCTCATCTTTACCGGTCCGGTGGCGGCCGCTTTTGCACAGCCTATCCGGGTAAAAGTGGAAACCCATTATGTACGGGCAGCCAAGGGAGGCACCGGTTTTGCCAAATGTGCGGGCAACTATGGTGGCGCTTTTTATCCCACACAAAAGGCAAAAGAAGCCGGCTACGACCAGGTATTGTGGACGGATGCCCGCGAAAACAAATACATTGAAGAGAGCGGCATGATGAATGCGATGTTTGTAATCGATGATGTGCTGGTAACACCGCCATTAAGTGATTCCATTCTGGACGGCGTTACCCGCGATTCGCTGCTCACGCTTGCCGCCGACCTGGGCATCCCTGCAGAAGCACGTCCCATCAGCGTAACGGAGCTGGAAAATGCTTTCCGCCATAATGCCATTTCAGAGGCGTTTGGCGCCGGCACAGCGGCCGTGGTAGCGCCGATTGCTACCATCAACATCAACGGCGTGGACCATCACCTGCCGCCCTACAATGAAAATGCAGTGATGTATCGTTTGAAAAACAAACTGGAAGCCATCCGCACCGGTAAGGAAGAAGACAGGCACGGATGGAACTTCATTGTATAAAGTTTTTCTTCTCCCGGAAAAAAGACCGGCCTGCAGGCCGGTCTTTTTTTGCATATGCAATGGCGCGAAATGACTGATCATGCTTTCCCGAACAGCACATATCCATAGGTGTTATTGGCAATCCTGCGTAACCCCGGAGAAAACTTTATCAATATACTCCACGGAAAGCTGAAAGGCATGGAGCGGCCAATGCGTCGTGCTTCATCCAGCAGGTGGAGGTCTTCCACCACACGCCAGCCTTGCTTTCCGAAAAATGCGAGCGGGTTTTCTGCGTCAAACTGGAAAGGCGTTGTCTTCACCATTTTCTGGAGGCTTTCGCGTTCGCGGTTCATGCGGTATTTTCCCTGTGTATAATCAAGTATCCAGTATTGGAAGGAAGGCATGCTGTACAGATCAGCGCTTAGCTGTGCAGCCTGGTCGTTGGTAAGATAGGCCACCACGCCTTCTGTAATGATAAGCGCTTTTTGTGCAGCGGCATCGAGTTGAGTAAACAATTGCAGTCGTTGTTCCCTGATGGAAAGGTCTGCGGCAATGCGCTGCAGTTTACATACCGGTTTTTCTGCCTGCAGCTGTTCATTTTTATAAGCAATAAGATGCGGGAAATCCACTTCCATCCACTGGAGGGTTTGGGGCAGTTGCATACGATAGGGGCGTGTATCAAGACCGGCGCCGAGATTGATCACTGTATCAACGCCGCGTGCTACAGCACTCATAACCAGTCGGTCGATGGCTGCAGTGCGTATTACCATAGCAAAAGCCATCGCCCTGGTGTTGGGCGTAACCGCCACCATGTCCATCCCTTTCCTGCCGGCGAGTTTTCTGGCAAGCGGATCTTTGAAAACAGCATCGGCCCTTTCGGTTTCCTGTGCCCGGTACCCCGCAATCCATAAGGATGTGTCGGAGATGTGCGTTATCAATTCACTCCCGTCCATAGTAATAATTTTACTGTTTTCGCTGGCTGGGGGAGTTTATAAGGCCATTACACTACTAATTTACCTGTTTTTTAGTTGAGGGGATACAAAAGGGAAGCGCTGCTGTTCTACACACGGCTTAATCCTTTTTGGAACGCGCCTTGAATTTTTCAATGGCATTTTTGGTAAACGTGCTCAGCACCAGCCTGCCACTGATGGCAGCACGTTGCGCCAGCAGTTCATCCCAGTTCTCGGTGCCTTTCCAGAACATTCTTTTCATTTCTGTCATCGCTTCGGGATTGCTGGACGACAGCGTAGTGCTGAGGCGCATCAGTGATTCGTCCATATCCTGCACGGTGGCATGCAATTCTGCGTATAACCCTTTCCGTTTTGCCCATTCTGCGCTCCGCCACATGGCAGCATCGATGGCGAGATGACTGAAGGCAGCCGTACCGATTTTCCGTTCTACAGCCGGCCCCACCACAAATGGACCGATGCCTACTGCCAGTTCACTCAATTTTATATCGGCCCCTTCGGCGGCAATGGCGTAATCTGCTGCGGCGGCAATGCCTACGCCACCACCCACACATTTACCCTGGATGCGGGCTACAATGAAGCGCGGGCACTTGCGCATGGCATTGATTACATGAGCAAAACCACTAAAGAACGCTATTCCTTCTTCTTCAGTTTGTATGGATGCCAGTTCTTCGAAAGAAGCGCCTGCACAAAAAGTTCTGTCGCCGGCAGAGCGTAGTACAATCACCCGGTTGTCGGGTTCATTGCCTACACCATGGATGGTTTGCGCCAATTCTTCCAGCAACCGGCCAGGCATGGAGTTGCTTTGAGGATGATAAAATTCAATGGTGGTGATACCGTTATGGGTTTCGGTTTTTACGTACCCCTGTGCTTGTTCAGTGATCATGCGAATAGTGTTTGATCTAAAGCTTTGTTATCCATTCTTTTTCCGCACCATCGTCAATATGGTAGCTACCGCTACCGGTTCATTCAGTTCATCACTTACTTCTACTAACCATTTTACAATGCCTTTTGGTATGTCGTTTTCATCTTTTTTTTCCTGTTCAATTTTTTCCTTGCAGGTAAGTTTTACGCCAATAGTGGCGCCGGCATATACCGGTTTGAGGAACCTGCATTCATCCAATCCATAATTTAACAATACCGGGCCTTTTTTGGCATCTACAAACAGGCCGGCAGCTGCGCTGAGAATGAAATAACCATGCGCTACAGGCTTTTCAAATAACGTACCTTCCAGGCTGGTATGATCGGTATGGGCATAAAAATGGTCCCAGCTTACATTGGCAAAGTTTACAATATCTGCTTCTGTCACGGTTCGTTTGTGTGTGACCAGGGTATCACCCACCTGTAATTCTTCAAAATATTTGCGGAAGGGATGTTTTTCATCTTCACGCGTTTGGGCGCCGGCCTGGTATACATTGGTGAGGGCGGTGATCACCGTGGGCGATCCCTGGATGGCCACACGTTGCATATAATGCCGCACCCCCCGGACGCCTCCCATTTCTTCGCCCCCGCCTGCGCGGCCGGGTCCGCCATGCACCAGGTTGGGCAAGGGAGAACCGTGACCGGTACTTTCTTTGGCGCATTCATTGTTCAACACCAGTATGCGGCCGTGATGCGTGGCAGCGCCATAAACAAACTGACGCGCCACCTGGTGATCGGCAGTGACAATGGAACATACCAGTGATCCTTTGCCCATATTGGCCAGCACTACGGCTTCATCGGTGTTTTTGTAAGGCATGATGGTGCTCACAGGACCGAACGCTTCCACCGTATGCACTTCTTCGCTTTTGAAAGGCGTTTCATTTTTCAGCAGCAGCGGGCTCATGAAGGCGCCTTTCACCGGGTCGGCGTCAATTACGTCCACACTGTCCAGTGAACCATAAATGATCTGCGAAGAAGCGAGCAATTTCTGCACCTGTGCGCGCACTTCTTCTCGCTGCGACTGACCAGCCAGCGCTCCCATGCGCACTTTTTCATTGAACGGATTCCCAATGGTGGTCTGGCCCAGCGCTTTGCCCAATGCTATCCATACATCCTCCATTTTGTTTTCCGGAACAAAAATGCGCCGGATGGCAGTACATTTTTGCCCGGCCTTGGTAGTCATTTCGCGACGCACTTCTTTTATAAACAAATCCCACTCCGGTTTATCGGGCGTTACATCGGTGCCCAGCACGATGCAGTTCAGTGAGTCGGCCTCCATATTGAACGGCACATTTTCTTCGAGTATGCGTGGATGTGATTTCAGTTTCAAACCTGTAGTCGCCGAGCCGGTAAAGGTAACAACGTCCTGCGCCGTTACATGGTCCAGCATGTCACCGGCGCTGCCGCATATCAATTGCAGTGCTCCCTCGGGCAGTATACCCGAAGCAATGATTTCTTTTACTACGGCTTCGGTAAGGTAAGAAGTGATGGTGGCAGGTTTAACTACAGCAGGAACGCCGGCCAGCAGATTCACGGCAATTTTTTCCAGCATACCCCATACCGGGAAGTTGAATGCATTGATATGAATGGCCACTCCTTCTTTGGGTACCAGGAGGTGATGCCCCATAAACGTACCGCCTTTGCCCAAGGCTACCGGGTCGCCATCGGTGCAAAAGGGTTCGTTGGGAAATTTACGGCGCAGCGATGCATAGGAAAACAGGTTGCCGATACCGCCTTCAATATCTACCCAGCTATCCGCCCTGGTAGCGCCAGTCTGGTAGCTGATGGCATAAAACTTTTCAAGATGATTGCGCAAATGCAAAGCCAGCGCGCGCAGCATGCGGCCTCTTTCGTGAAAGGTGAGTTTACGCAGCGCAGGGTTACCGGTGCGACGGGCATAATCGAGGATGGCTTTGAAATCGAGCCCTTTGGTGGAAGCATAACCAATCAGTTCGCCGGTTACAGCATTATACAAAGGCTGTCCCTCTCCGTCACCAGTAATCCATTTACCGGTAACGTAATTACTGAGTTTACTCATAATCATCTAGTTTATTATAATTGATGCTGCTAATGTAGCATATCCCCGGCTATCACCGTTATACCGGAAACCGGTATAACCCAATTGAACATTCAGCCGTTGATGTCGTTGCGGGAAATTGGTCCCTGCGGCTACGCCGTAACATGGACGTATGTGGGTATCTGGTTGGTCGTTTAATAAGAAATAAATGCCACCGGCGCGCAGTGAGCCGTACACACCGGGCAATACATACGCCTTTACGCCTGCCATGAGCGGAATATTCCAGGCTTTGTTTTTGCCCTGCATATACACCGATTTGTCGCCGGTAAAATACGTGTAAGCAACTTCCGCTTCGGCAGCGAGCACTTTATTGACTTTCTTTTCCACGCCTGCCACGCCTCCGATGCCCACGGTATTGTGCGCTATATTGGTGAGTCCGAACGCAATACTCGCCCCTACCCGGAACTGGGGATTGTTGGTTTGCTGCGCAATTGCTAACTTGCACAGCAAAACAGCCGATAAAGTAAGCACCAGACTTTTCAGCATTGCATGAGGGTGTTGTAATGCGAAAATAATAGAAACAACATAATCAGTGCAGATTATGATTGTGATCATGCGGGCTTTATCTTTGCGGCACTATTTTTGGTTTCCTGTAGGCCGCTGATGGCGTGAATCAGGCAATAGGATTTTGTCATCCGCGGACGCTAATTGAACACAACCGCTATGTGGAAGAGGCCATTTGCATTTATTTTACTGGTTTCGTTTGCTGCAACCACTTTCAGCAAAGCGATGATTGTGTTTGGCTTTTACCTCAACCAGTCGGAAATTGCAGCTACGATTTGTGAGAACCGCGACAACCCTACCATGGAATGCGGTGGCACCTGTTTTCTGGCCAAACAGCTGCAAAAAGAAGCCCGGCAGGAAGCACAAAATCCCGACCACAAAGCGGAAAACAAAACAGAGATCATTTCCTCCCGCAGTTTTTACGCAGTATTACCCGAAACCAATTTTACAGATATACCTGCGGAATACGGCACTTTCCCTGAAGGCAAACCCGTTCAGCGAAGCTTTTCCATATTCCACCCTCCCATCACTTCCCTTCATTCCGCCTGATAATGGTACAACCTGAGGGTTGCTGAAGCTTTTACTGTAAACCCGGAATTAAGTGTTGACACGTGGATATATTGTATGATCGCATATGGACGCGACATGACAGCGCCTGTCATTGACTCAATCATCCACTGTGCAGCCTCCGGATGCCCTCAGCATTTTCTCTAATTTTTTACAGCATTTCCATGAAAACATATATTACAGCAATAGCAATGCTCTTGCTGCATGCGGTCGCTTTGCAAGGGCAAACGGTGCTAAAGGGAAGAGTGATCGACAAGGAAACGCGTGAGCCGGTACCCGGCGCCAGTATTACCATTCCATCGCTGAAAACAGGCACCAGTTCGGATGCAGCTGGTTATTTTACCATCACCCTCCCGGAAAATGCAAAAAATATTTGTGTGAGCTGCATGGGCTACCGGGAGCAGCATTGCACACTGCCCGTATCGGATGAATTGATTGTGCTGCTGGAAAGGAATGCACAGGTAATGAACGAATTGATAGTTACCGCCAGTCGCGGTGTACAATTACGCAAGGATGCCCCGGTATCCATACAACCCATTACCGCCAAAATGATCCGGGAAACAAAACCTGTATTGTTGCCGGAGATCATGAACAAGGTGCCGGGCGTGCTGATGACCAACCTGAATAACGAACAGCACAGTATGAGCATCCGGCAACCGATGACCACTGCGCCTTATTTTCTATATCTCGAAGATGGTATACCGATGCGGCCGGCAGGCGTATTCAATCACAATGCATTGATTGAAACAGACCTGATGGCGGTGAGCAGCATCGAGGTAGTGAAAGGACCTTCTTCTTCCCTGTATGGCAGCGAAGCCATAGGAGGGGCAATCAATTTCATTACACAAAAACCGACCGTTGATCCTTCGCTGAAATTGGGTGTACAAGCTGATCATTACGGGTACAGGCGGTTTCAATTTGGCGGCAGCACGTACTACAGCAAAAAGGCAGGCATCTATGCAGGCGGGCAAGTATCATGGCAACGCGAGGGATGGCAAACTTATAGCGATTACGATAAAGCAGCTTTCAACCTGCGGCATGATTGGCAGGTTGCTGAAAAAAGCAATTTCATACTGTCCGGATCGTATATACAATATAAAACGCAAACGGCCGGATCGGTAGACAGTGCACAATTTTACCAGCGTAAATATATTTCCAACAGTTCGTTTACCTATCGTGATGTACGGGCATTGCGCGTGCGCGCCACCCTGGAACATAAATGGAATAACAGCGGTTCGCTTACAGCCACTCTATTCTTCCGCGATAATGCTATCGGTCAGATCCCGGCCTATGGCATTAAACGGGAAGCAGGCAACGATGCCATTGCACATGGGCAGATCAACGAAAACAGTTTCAACAGTTATGGATTGGTGGTGCAGCAAACACAACAATTCCGCTGGCTTCGCTCCAAACTGGTGGCCGGCATTACGCTCGATTATTCACCCAACCGGTATTGGGCGGATTATGTATTGATCCACCGCGATCCTGCCACCGGTTTTATGGGCAGTTATGAACACCACAAAGATTCCATGCTTACCCGCTACAATGCAAAACTGGTTAACTCTGCCGCCTATGCGCAGTTTCAGTTTTCGCCCATTGACAACATGAATATAGTAGTGGGCGTGCGCTACGACCGTATTGATTTTTCCTACGACAATCATCTGCCGCCTTCTGCCTGGAGTGGCGCACCGGATGAAAAGAACGGCTTCAATAATCTTTCACCCAAAATTGGTGTCACCTACGAATTGAACCGCTTTGCCGGTGTGTATGCCAATTACAGTCGCGGTTTTTCTCCACCCACCATCAACCAGCTCTACAGCGGCGTGAAAGTACCGGTACTGAAGCCAGCTTATTTTAACAGTTATGAAGTGGGCGGATGGCTGGCGTTGTTCAACAATACCTTGAGCATTGACTGGGCCGCGTATCGCATGACGGGACACAATGAAATAGTATCCTATCGCCTGCCTGATAATGCTACTGAGTACCGCAACTCAGGCGCTACGCTGCATACCGGTATTGAGTATGGCATTACGTATCGTCCCAATAAACAATGGACGCTCCGTTTCAGCGGCACCAATGCATTGCACCGATATGAAACCTATGAAGTAAAAGAAGGGTTGGACTATAATGGCAACCGCATGCCTTCGTCACCTTCGTTTATTGCCAATGCTGAAGTGGGTTATCGTCCGGCATGGCTGAAAGGTTTGCGCATGCAACTGGAATGGCAGCGCATCGGAAAATATTTTGCAGACAATGAAAACAGTGTTGCCTACGACGACAGAACGCTGTTTGGTTTACGCGGCGTGAGCGTGATGCATTTGCGCGCCGGGTATGCATTCAAAATGATGGAAATATTTGCCAACCTGCTGAACCTTACCAACGAACTGTATGCACACAATGCCAGTCGCGGAGGATTTGGTGTTACCTACACACCTGCTGCTCCAAGGGTATTGAATGTGGGCATCCAACTGCATATAGGAAACAAACTATGAAGAATTTGAAAAGCACGAAACAATGATCCGCAAAAACATATACCGCTGGCATCGCTGGTTAAGCCTGATAGCTGCCGTTCCGATTATTATGTGGAGCGTGAGTGGCTTGCTGCACCAGGCAAATGCCTGGGTAAGACCGGTGGTTAAGAACGAACGGCTGGCGGAGGTCCCGTTGGATACTGCAGCTATTGGCATATCCTTATCCGCAGCACTGCAGTTGAATAATATTCCTTCCATCAGCAATTGTCGCATTGTTCAATATGAGGGGCAATATTATTACCAGGTAAGGGTAACCGATACCCTGCCTGCTCTGTACCTGAGCACGGCGGATGGACAGCTATTGGAAGATGGTGACAAAAAATATGCTGTGGCATTGGCGCATCATATATTGGGTGATTCTTCTTTACCAGTACATAAAGCAGAAAGAGTCACCCGCTTTTCCGGTATGTACCGCGCTTCTTCCAAATTGTTGCCGGTGTATGCAGTGCATTTGCATGATGCTGATGATACACATGTGTATGTTGACACGTACGGCAGCAGGCTGGCAATGGCTACTAACCGTCATGCGCACCAGGTACATCAATGGTTTGGTTATTTGCATGCCTGGAAATTTCTCGACCGCTGGAAAGATGCAAAGGAATGGGCGCTGGCGCTTTTTGCCATCATTGCTTTTGCAGCGGCGGCAAGCGGTATGTACCTGTATGCCATATTACCCGCCATGAGCAGGCAAAAGCGGCATCAGGTATGGAACCGGCGGCGGAATCAACATCGGGTAATTGGAATTATCACTTCGTGCACGCTTTTGTTTTTTGCGTTTTCAGGGGCGTACAGGGCATTGGTGAAAAACAAACCGACGTTGGCGGCTGATACGCATGTAACGGACCGGTTTGCATCCAACCAACTTGATGTTGATTTGAAAGATATTGTGCGGTTGTTAAACAACACCCAGCGCCTGCTCAATATTTCATTGGCAGCACAGGGCGATCAGCCGGCTGTTCAATTGTTACTTGAAGAAGGCAAAGGCCAACGTTCTTTAGCATTTTATTCCCCGGTGAACAGGCAAATCACGCATAGTGCCGGAGATTATGCAGCAGCGCTGGCCATGCAATGGAAAAAGGTGGATGCAGAGAATATCGCTTCGGTAGAACTGATTACTGCATTTAACAACGAATACCGTTCCACTAATAAACGGCTGCCGGTATACAAGGTAAGCCTGCTTACACCCGAAAATGACCGGTTATATATTGAAACCACTACGGGTTACCTGGCGGCCGCCGAAAACAACCAAACAGCACGGAGCAATTTTGTGTTTTCACACTTGCATATGTTTCGGTTTATGGAATCCGTTAGCAAAGATTTTCGTTTCTGGTTATTGATGTTTTTTGCGTGGTTGAATTTACTGACGGTGGTTACCGGCCTGGTGCTGGGTGTGCGATCGGTAGTAAAGCGTAACCGCAGGCCAAATACCACTACACCAAACATTGCGCTCCTCATAAATTGAGTAGCTTTGCTCCCATCACTCAAAATCCACAATATGCGAATAGTAGTATTATTGATTGTTGCCGGAGGTTTTGTTGCCTGCCAGAACAATAGTGGCCATGCAACAGCAGAACAGGCAAAAGTTGATACCCTTCTCAAGGAAGTGATCAAAGGTCACGATGTAGGCATGGCAAAGATGAAAGCATTGCGTACGGCCATCGCTGGCACGCAGGCAAAACTGGACAGCCTGAATGCTTTACCTGCCAGCAAGGTTGATGCTGCCTACCAGCAGGCCCTGATCGATCTGCAGGAAGACCTCAATTATGCCGAGTACGGTATGAACCAATGGATGAACGAATTTAAACTTGATTCGGCTGAAGATAATAGTGAGTTACGCCTGCAATACCTGGAATCGGAAAAAGAAAAAGTATTCAAGGTAAGAGACAATATTCTGAATGGCCTGGCCCGGGCAGATTCCCTGCTTAAGAAATAATTGTCATACCGCCCGGCACAATGTTATGCCAGCCTGTCAGAAAATGCTGCTGGTAAGCTATTTGCCGGGTAATCCTCATGGAAAATATAGCATTGCCTGTGCGTTTGGTGCAGCATCAGGATGCTGCCTTACTGGACGCTTATAGTCGTACTGTTACTTCGGTTGTGGCCACCGTAGCAGAAGCGGTGGTGCATGTGCAAGTAACCAAAGATATCCCCGACCCGCGCACGCGCCAACTGCGGCCGCAGCAGGGCAGCGGTTCAGGGTTTATTATTTCCTCTGATGGTTTTATCATCACCAACAATCATGTTATCGATAAGGCACGCGACATAAAAGTGTCGCTGGCCGATGGCCGCAGGGTAACGGCGATACTGAAGGGAGCCGATCCTTCAACAGACATCGCTGTGCTGAAAATCTATGAGAACAACCTGAAAGCGCTGGCTTTTGCCGACTCGGACCAATTGCAGGCTGGGCAAATTGCCATTGCCATCGGCAACCCATTGGGATTGCAACATACCATTACGGCCGGTGTGGTAAGCGCCATGGGCCGTACGTTGCGCGCCAGCGATGGCCGATTGATAGATGATGTGATTCAGACAGATGCTTCGCTCAATCCCGGCAATTCGGGTGGACCGCTGGTGAATTCGCAGGGGCAGGTAATTGGTGTAAACACGGCCATGATACCGCGTGCGCACGGTATCTGTTTTGCAGTGTCGTCGAATCTCGCCGCATACATTGCCGGCAAACTGATCATCGAAGGCAGGGTAAAACGTGCCTGGCTGGGCATAGCGGGACAACTGGTGAATCTCACCGAACGCATGATTGCCGTAAACAAGCTGGAAAAAAGAACAGGCGTTTATGTATTTGAAATAGAACCGGACGCTCCGCCGTATAACCGCGAATTGAAAGTGGGCGATATCATTGTAGCCTTCAACAACCAGCCGGTGGCCTCGGTAGACGACCTGCACAAATTATTGAACGAGCACACCATTGGCCAGCGGACTACCGTTACGCTGTTACGAAACGGAAGAAAGATGGAGGTGATGGTGATACCGGACGAATTGCGGTAAGTGGTGATCAGTTGGATTTAAAACGGGCAAAATCAGCAAATGAGAAAATGCATACCGGTCAACGGGTTTTCATTTTCACATTTGCTTATTTGCTTGTTCACCCCGCTTATGCCAGTTGCCTGGCTTCTATGGCGACGCGGGCGAAAAGAAAGACTTACAGTAAATCTCCTTATGCCAGTTGCTTGGCTTCAATCTCGTCGCAGAGAGCGTTGAAAATTTCGTCTATGCTGCCTTCCCCTTTTACGCGGGCTACTTTGCCGGATTTGGCGTAATAGCCTGCTACGGGAGTGGTTTTATTTTCGTATTCAAGGATGCGGGCGCGGATCACGTTTTCATCGCGATCGTCGCTGCGCTTGGAAGTTAAGCCACGGTTCAACAGGCGCTTGACCAGTTCTTCGGTACCAACCTCCAGGGCCAGCAGGAGATGGATCTCGCTGTTCTTTTCCCGCAGCAGGTTGTCCAGCGCTTCAGCCTGGGCTACCGTGCGGGGAAATCCATCATACAAAAATCCACTGGCATCGGGATTGGCATCCAGTGCACTGCGTATCATACCAATGACTACCTCATCGGGCACCAGCTGGCCATTGTCCATAAAACTCTTGGCCTGGCGACCCAGTTCGGTATTGTCTTCAATTTCCTTGCGCAACAGGTTCCCGGTGGAAAGGTGAATCCATCCATACTTTTCAATCAGCTTTTCTGACTGCGTTCCCTTTCCGCTGCCAGGAGGTCCAAACAAAATCAGGTTAAACATGTTTCTTAATGCACTTAGTGAAAGAACAAATATAAAGTAACACTGTTAAAAATCCTTTTACAATTCCCGGCCAGACATTAAAAATTAATTAAGGATTAGAGCAAAATGTTAGTTAGAACGAAATTTTAAGTGCGTGCAGAAGCGTGCAACCAGCAACAGGTACGCCCGCGAAGCCCGCAAGCTGGCAAGCTGCCAACGGCGCAAATGGCCGCATTCACAGCCAGTTAGTAACACTAACAAATGATAGTATGGCGAGTTAAGAAAATAGCCAGCAGCCTGAAGCACAACCCGGCGGCAGGTGGTTTCGTACCTTTATAGTAAATGCGGAACAATGAAAAATCTGGTGCTTTATATTATTGCCCTGATGATGGCCCCGGCCATGCAGCAATGCACTTATAGTCAGAGCACACAACCTAAAAAAGAAGTTATGGATACAGAAAAAAATAAAAAACATCCTGCGTACAGCAGAACAGACACATCGAAAGTGAATTTGTCAGAAGAAGAATGGAAAAAAATCCTGCCGCCCGAGGTATATTATATTGCACGGCAGAAAGGCACCGAGCGCCCGGGCAGCAGTCCCTTTGAGTATTCCAAAGAAGTAGGCACCTATTACTGCGCTGCCTGCGGCAATGCCCTTTTTAAAAGCGATACCAAATTTGAAAGCGGTTGCGGCTGGCCCAGTTTTTACGAACCCATCAGCAAATCCAGCATCATTTATGCGCCCGACCATTCCCATGGCATGACGCGTACCGAAGTAATGTGCGGCCGCTGCAAATCTCACCTGGGGCATGTGTTTGAAGATGGTCCTCCCCCTACTGGTCTCCGTTATTGCATCAATGGGGTAGTGCTGGATTTTGAGAAGGCGCAGGAGGCTGAGAAGAAGTATAAGGAGAAACAGTGATGAGGTGATAAGGATTTGGCAAAACCTCCCATTGCCGTAAAACCGGGCGCCGCGATGAGCATGAACAATATGCCTTTGTATTTGTCTGACATTAGCCGGATGCCGATGTCTGAACCAGGATTTACTATGAATAAGTGATGATGAGGAATGGATGGCCAATCATCAATCTGGTAAATCCCGGCGCAGACATCCCGTGCAGACAATATCTTTGCGTCATGAAAAAAAAGAACGTGGTACTGCCACAGGTTACGGTACAGGATTATGCTGCAGAAGGAAAAGCACTGAGCAGGATAGACGGCAAAGTGGTTTTCATTGAAGGCGCAGTACCGGGTGATGTGGCAGACATACAGTTAACCAAAAACAAAAAAGAATGGGCTGAAGGAAGGGCAGTGCATTTTCATCAATATTCAACGCATCGCGTAGCACCGTTTTGCGAGCATTTTGGCATTTGCGGCGGATGCAAATGGCAGATGCTGCCCTACGAAAAGCAACTGGAATATAAACTGCAGGAAGTTGTTGAAAACCTTCGCCGGATAGGCAAGGTGCAATTACCGCCCATTGAACCTATTATTGGCTGCAAAGACCCTACCCATTACCGTAATAAGCTTGAATTTACTTTCAGCAACAAACGCTACTTGTTGCCGGCTGAAATCAACAGCCCAAAAATCATCACTGCCGAAAGCGCTTTGGGATTTCATGTGCCGCGACTATTTGACAAGGTGATCGACATCCATACCTGTCACCTGATGGCAGAACCGGTAAACCAGATCAAAAACACCATCCGCGATTTTGCCCGGCAGCAGCAATACAGCTTTTATGATATCAAAGGCCACACTGGCTGGCTGCGCACGCTGATTATCCGCCAAACCACCACCGGCGAAGTGATGGTGAATATTTGTTTCGGGTATGATGATGTTGCCGAACGAAAGAAGCTGCTGGACCACCTGCTGCAGAGCGTTCCTGGTATTACCACCCTGCTGTATACCATCAACCCCAAGAAAAACGATACGATCTACGACCTGCAGCCACAAACTTACTATGGCAAAGGGTATATTACGGAACAGTTGCATACGGGGGATGAAACAGGCCTGCACCCAAAAACATTACAGTTCAAGATCGGGCCAAAATCATTTTTCCAGACCAATACCAGGCAGGCGGAGCAACTGTACCGGGTAACACGCGATTTTGCCGCTTTAACGGGTAATGAAGTGGTGTACGACCTGTATTGTGGCACTGGCAGTATCGGGTTGTTTGTAAGTGCAGGCGCAAAAAAGGTAATTGGCGTGGAAACCGTAGCGGAAGCAGTGGAAGATGCAAAGGAAAATGCAAAACTCAATAATATTCACCACGCACATTTTTATTCGGGCGATGTTATTGATATTTGCAATGATCAGTTTTTTGCCACACACGGCAGGCCCGATGTGATTATTACTGACCCTCCCCGTGCAGGTATGCATGAAAAACTGGTGAAAAAAATACTGGAAACGGAGGCTCCTACTGTGGTGTACGTAAGTTGCAATCCGGCTACACAGGCAAGAGACCTGCATTTACTTGATGAAAAATATGCGGTCACCCGGGTGCAACCTGTTGATATGTTTCCCCACACGCATCATATTGAAAATGTTGTGCAGCTGAAAAAGCGCAACTGATATTTTCGCGATCCATGAAAGACCGTTATTCATCAATTAAAATCAGGAAGGAATGGCGTATTATCGACCCAGAGGTTTTAACTCGATCCCACCGGTAATCAAGAATTTGCTGATCATAAACGTGCTGATGTGGTTTGCCCAGTTGACGTTCAGAGAGCCCTTTTACATACCACTGTCTTTGCATCACCCGGATTCTCCCTATTTTGGTGTGTGGCAACTGGTGACCTACATGTTTCTCCATTCGCCGGAAATGTTCTTTCATATCCTGTTCAACATGTTCGCTTTGTGGATGTTTGGGTCTTCGCTGGAACAGGTGTGGGGCTCCAAACGCTTTCTCATGTTTTATGTGATTTGTGGCATAGGCGCGGGCCTCATCCAACTGCTCACCTACAAGATAGATGGCATGATCATGTTGAATAAGCTGATTGATGCTGGTTTACCGGCCTGGCAGGTGGAAATGGCCAAAGAAAGGCTGGCCGTTGGCTATACCCTGGGCGCTTCCGGAGCGGTAATGGGCGTTTTTGCCGCTTTTGCCTACTTGTTTCCCAATACGCCCATGATCATCTTTCCGTTTCCCATTCCTATCAAAGCCAAGTATGTGATGATCGGCCTGATGGCGATTGATCTTTTCAGCGGCATTAATCCACGCTACAGCAGCGGCGTAGCCCATTTTGCGCATATTGGCGGCGCGCTGGTGGGCCTGATACTGGTAATGACGATGAACAGGCATAACCGCCGGAATTTTTATTAAAAGGGAACTTTATAGCGCGCAAAGCTGTTAAATAAACAGCAGCCTGCTGCTGTCAGCATATTGTTATGAAGTGTTTTGTAACTTCATAGCTGTGATTGGTTTTTATATATTTTATCGATAAAATTTAACTCCGTGCTGCAAGAGGACCGCTACAGGAAACAAATGGGTTTGGGACAGGAAGGCAATACCCTGATAGTGCTGATCGGCATGCTGGCCATTCTTTTTTGTGTATTCAAATTTGTGTACCTCGTTTACCAGATCAGCGGCGCCTCTATAGATGCCTACTACAAAAATATTTTCCACTGGTTTACCTTACCGGCGGGGTTCGAAAAAATGATGACGCGTCCCTGGACGCTGCTTACCCATATGTTTGTGCACGACCGGGTATTCAGCATGCTGGGCAACCTGTTGTGGATAGCGGCGTTTGGTTATATTCTGCAAGACATGGCGGGCAACAAAAAGCTGATTCCGGTATTTATTTATGGCGGACTGGCCGGTGCGTTTTTCTTTGTGCTCAGCTATAATCTCTTTCCCAACCTGGTAGCAGTGGCCAGCAAGGCAGCGCCCCTGGAAGGCGCTTCGGCCGGTGTGATGGCGGTAGCCATTGCCACTACCACCCTGCAGCCCGATTACCGCATTTTCCCCATGCTGAAAGGCGGCATCCCCCTTTGGATACTCACTACCATTTTTGTAATCATCGATTTTGCCGGCATTGCAGGCGCCTACAATGGTAACCTGCTGGCGCATATTGCCGGCGCAGCCACAGGATTCCTGTTCATTTACCGCCTGCGCAAGGGAAAAGACTGGAGCGTTGGTATGAACAAATTCTTCGACTGGGTAGGTAATCTTTTCAATCCTGAAAAATCAAACTGGAAAAAAACTGCCCGCTACGAACTGCATTACAAATCAGGCAACACACAACCTTACAAGAAAATTCCAAACATTACCCAGAAACGGATTGATGAGATTCTGGATAAAATCAATGAACAAGGATATCGTTTTCTGACCGACGAGGAAAAAGAAATTCTTCGCCGCGCCGCAGAAGATGACGACCAGTAATTAGCACTATGGCCCGTTTTGTACGCACACTTGCCAGGCGCATACTGATAGCATTAAACATTGTTGTGGTCGTGCTGTTTTTATTGGCCTGCTCCAACGCCTGGCTCCATCCTGCCGAATGGTGGTATATTTCACTGCTGGGGCTGGGTTTTCCCTTTATTCTGATCCTTGTCATTGTTTTCCTCGCCATCTGGATTTCTGTACGTTCCCGCTGGGCGCTGCTTTCGCTGGTGGCGCTGTTGCTGGGCTTTACAAATATCCGCGCCTTCTTTGGTTTTCATTTCAATGACCGGTTCAGGGCCGAAAAGGAAAAAGACGCCATCCGCATTCTTACCTGGAATATTGAGTGGTTTGGCGAACACCAGAAAACGAAGTATGGTAAAGACAACCGGAAAAAAATGCTGGAGTTTATTCAACAGCAGAATGCAGACATTTTGTGTTTCCAGGAATTTCTTGAACCGGGAAAAACAGTAGCCAGGAGCAATGAAGAAGCCATCCGTAAATTGCATTATCCCTATCATTACCGGGTAATTGACTATGGCAGAAAGAATGGCCCTTATGAAGTGGGCGTTGCCATTTTCTCCCGTTATCCCATTGTGGATACCATGCATATCCGGTATCCCGGTCCCGAAACCATGCGGGCTGCCGAAAGCCTGATTGCAGCCGATGTGGCCATAGCCGGTAAAACCTTCCGTTTTTTTACCACGCATTTGCAATCGGTACTGTTCGGCAGCACTGATTACCGCAACCTGGAAATCATCAAAAATGCCGACGACAGCCTCATTACTGCTTCCAAATCCATCATCCGGAAACTGCGCCAGGGCTATGCGCTGAGGGGTTACCAGGCCGACCTGGTGCGGCAGCACCTGGATGCCAGTCCCTACCCCGCCATTATCTGCGGCGATTTCAACGATGTGCCCAATTCCTACACCTACTTTCGTATCCGCGGCAACAGGCAGGACGCGTTCATCAGCAGCAACAGCGGCGTGGGACGCACCTACGCCCATCTTTCCCCCACTTTGCGGATAGACTATATACTGGCCGATCCCGCTTTTGAGGTCCTTCAATGCCGCCGGTTCCAGTTACCTTACTCAGATCATTACCCGGTGGTTGCCGATGTGCGACTGGCGGATTCCGGTAAATAATTTCCCCTATATTTGCTGCATGATCAACCGCAATACCTTCCCCTGCACTGGTTGTTGTCCCGTCGTGGCGGGATAAAATATATTTGCACCTAATCAATTTCACGATCTATTGTTGTTGTATTGTTTGTTCAATTGTTGTATGGTCCGTTACCACCTTCAACAATGTTACCATCCAACGCATTAAACTATATCTATGAGCGAGCTGAAAATTTATAACTCGTATACACGCCAGAAAGAAGTATTCAAACCCATTACCCCGGGCCATGTGGGCATGTATGTGTGCGGTCCTACGGTGAGCGGAGAAAGCCATTTGGGCCATGCGCGTCCCTACATTACGTTCGACGTCATCTATCGTTACCTCACGCATCTCGGCTATAAAGTACGGTATGTGCGCAACATTACAGATGCAGGCCATTTTGAAGAAGAAGGCCGGGAGGCTGAAGATAAAATATCGAAGAAAGCGGTGCTGGAAAAACTCGAGCCCATGGAACTGGTGCAGAAATATACCAACCTGTTTCACTGGGCCATGGACCAGTTCAACAATATCCGTCCTTCCATTGAACCCACTGCCACAGGCCATATAGTAGAGCAGATAGAAATGATCAAAAAGATCATCGATGAAGGATATGCCTATGTAGTGAACGGCTCGGTGTATTTTGATGTAAAGAAATATGCAGCTTCGCACGATTATGGTAAACTCAGCGGCCGCGTGATGGATGAACTGCTGGAAACCACCCGCCAGCTCGAAGGGCAGGATGAAAAACGCGACAAGGCAGATTTTGCGCTCTGGAAAAATGCAGCTCCTGAACACATCATGCGCTGGCAAAGTCCCTGGGGCGTTGGATTCCCCGGCTGGCATATTGAATGCTCTGCCATGAGCACCAAATACCTGGGCCCCCAGTTCGATATTCATGGAGGCGGTATGGACCTGCAGTTTCCGCACCATGAAAGTGAAATTGCGCAAAGCACCATCTGCAATCATACCGCGCCGGTTCGTTACTGGATACATAACAATATGATCACCATCAACGGCCGGAAAATGGGGAAGAGCTATAACAATGTGATCAAGCTAACGGAAATGTTCAGTGGCAATCATCCGCTGCTGGACAAAGCCTACTCGCCCATGACCATCCGCTTCTTTATACTGCAAACGCACTATCGCAGCACACTCGATTTCAGCAACGAAGCATTGAAGGCGGCAGAAAAAGGACTGAAACGTTTGTGGGAAGCCTATGAAACCCTGCAGAAACTGTTGCCTGAAGGGACCGGTGAAAAACCCGGCGATCCGCAACTGGACGAAAAAGTAAAAAAGCTGTTGCTGGAAATGGATGAGTTCATGAATGATGATTTCAATACCGCCAAAGTACTGGCGAATATGTTTGAACTTGTGCCCATCATCAACAGCGTGAAAGACAAACACATTCCTGCCAGTGCGCTGAGCCAGCCTACCTGGGATTTGTTCCGCCGCTATTTCAAATTATACCTGGAAGATATACTGGGACTGAAAAGTGAAGCACAGCAGGAAGACGGCAAACTGGAAGGGGTGATCAGGTTGCTGATTGACATCCGCAAAGAAGCGAAGGCAAGAAAAGATTATGCTACTTCGGATAAAATCCGTCAGCAATTGCAGGAATTGGGGATTTTGCTGAAAGATGAAAAGGATGGGAGCGTGACGTATACATTTGCGTAAGAAAGAGCGTACACGGGAAAAATGTATATGGTTAAATAACCCATTGTTGAATGGCTCATCGGTTAATTTAATTGGTATCACCGCCAGGCAATCAACCATTGAGCCATTCAATATTTTAGCTATGGTCTTTTGAACCGATTTTCTTTGCCCGAACCATTTCCCGTTTGTGTGGCGGCCCCGGCAGTTTTTCTATGGTAAATCCTGCCGCCTTCATGGCGCGCTGTACGGCGCCCTTGCTGCAATAAGTTACGACCACACCGCCGGGGGAAAGCATGTTATACAATCGCTGAAAAATCTCCTCCGTCCATAATTCCGGCTGCGCATTGGGAGCAAATGCATCGTAATACACAATATCGAAAGGAGATTGACCGGCAAACTGCTGCAACGCTGTGTTAACTTTTTCAAAGGTAAAATGCGGCGCAAGCTGGTGGCGTGTTCCCCAACTACAGGTATGCAATTGAAGCAACACAGGCTGCAGCGCATCCTGCTGCAATATCTGGCAATAATTGAGTGCTTCCACAAACGACATATCCAGCGGCGCAATGTCAACAGCTGTATAGTGAATATTGTGCTGCCTTTGCTGCGACTCCCTGAAGGTAAGCAGTGCATTCAGCCCGGTGCCCAATCCCATTTCAAAAACCCGGCAGGTATTGGCCTGCGGATGCTGCTGCCACCAATAACGATAACCTGCCTCAATGAACACATGCACGGACTCGCTGATAGCCCCATGCCGTGAATGATAGGTTACCTGTTTGCCGGGCAGTTCAATGGAATGGGAACCGTCTTCCGTTATCAGCAACCGCTTGTCCATATTGCAAATGTAGCCGCTTTGAAATTTTCATAAACCCGGATAGTTTTGATATATTGACAAAAAGCCATCAGCCACTATGAGTCATGCATACGTAGCCCACCTGGGAAAAGACAGGCGCATCAAGAAACTGATTGAACAGCATGGGACTTTTACACTGAAAAAAAGCAACAATCTCTACATTTACCTGTGTAATTCCATCATGAGCCAGCAGTTGTCTACAAAAGTAGCAACAGTGATACGCAACCGCTTTTTGTCGCTCTATGGCAACCGCATACCTACTCCCGATCAGATCATTGCTACGCCACCGGAAACCCTACGGGCTATAGGGTTGTCCAACGCCAAAACCAGCTATGTGCAGAATGTAGCGCGGTTTGCCCTGGAACAAGGCATGGATGCCCGCAAGCTGCACAAAATGGACAACGAAGAGGTGATTCAATACCTTACACAAATCAAAGGCGTAGGCCGCTGGACTGTGGAGATGCTGCTCATATTTGCCATGGCCCGCGAAGATGTGTTTGCGCCCGACGATCTCGGTATTCAAAACGCCATGATCGGGTTGTACAAACTGGACCGCTCAGACAAGAAGATTTTCCGGGAAAAAATGCTGACGCTTGCGCAAAAATGGAGCCCGTTCAGGACCTACGCGTGTTTGCATTTGTGGCGATGGAAGGATAATGCGCCGGTAACTGCCAAAACTTAAAAAAATACAAAGAGGCACAAAGTAATGCCTTATGTTCTTTGTGCCTCCTGGCTACAGTTTGTGAATCTTACTTCACCAGTTTCAATTCCTTAATAATGTTGGTAGCGCCGCCCAGTTTATCGATGCACCACAACACATAGCGTACATCCACGCAAATAGTGCGGTTGTAAACAGGGTCAAAGGAAATTTTGTGGCTAAGCGCTTCATAATTGCCATCAAAGCACAGACCAATGAGATTGCCATTGGCATCAATCACGGGCGAACCTGAATTGCCCCCCGTGATATCGTTGTTGGTGATGAAGTTTATCACCAGGTCGTTGCGTTGCTTATCGATATATTCTCCGTAATCTTTTTTACGGGCCAGTTCCAGCAGTTTTTCGGGGAGGTCAAATTCATAGTCGCCGGGAACATATTTTTCCAATACGCCGCTCATGGTGGTTACATAATCGTATTGTACGGCATCGCGCGGCTGATACGGTTTTACATTACCATAGCTCACACGCATGGTGAAAGTGGCGTCGGGATACATTTTTTTAGCCTTCACCGTGTCCATCTGCATGATGCCTTTCAGGTACAGGCGACCGAGCTCGTTATTTTGCGTATTGAACTGTTGCAAATGGTGCATGTACTTGCCCTGCCAGTTTTTTAAGAAGGCGCTGGCAGTGGCATAGGCGGGGTCAGCCTGCAGCACAGTAGCATCGGGATTGTTGCAGAAAGCGTCCCACTTATTGTCATCAAAGATGAAGGTGTTGTTAAACACGTGCGCCGCATATTTGCGGTAAGTGTTTTCATCTTTCAGATCGCCGTAATTGTTGCGAATGCCATCATAGAAACCTATGGGATGCTGTGCTTTATCGATGTCGTTGTAAAATAGCATCAGCGCCTGCGCCAGGATCTGCTGATCGGAGGGTTTGTTTTCGCTTTTTAAAAAGTCTGCTCTTGCTTTTTTGGCCGCTTCTATGGCCTTTTTGATGGCGTCTGTTCCACCCTGCTTTACCATAGCATTTTCCACCTGTTGCAAACTGCCGGCAAATGCCAGCAGCGGCGATCCGAATATGGCTTCATTGATATACCAGCGGTGTTTGGAATAAGGCCGGTATTGATCATAGGCTTTTTCCCAGTCTTTCAGAATGTTTGCAAACTCCGGTTTATCGTTGGCCCATTGCTGAAATTTTGCTTCCTGGGCCTGTTTCTTTTCGTAAATATTGTACTTGATGAGTTGTTTTCTTTCCCCGTCAAAAAATTTCCAGTAATTGGCTATGCTGGCATAGTCGGAGGCCAGTTGCAGTTTAATGGCAGGATCTTTCTGCATTTCAGCAAACATGTACTTCAGCCGCATATCGCGGAGCTTAACGATGGTAGGATTGTCGATATCGATTTTTTGCTTTACTCCAAATGATGTTTCATACCGGTTGGTGCTGCCGGGATAACCGTACACCATGGCAAAATCGTTGTTTTTTACGCCTTTCAGGCTGATGGGCAGGAAGTATTTCGGTTTCAGGGGAACGTTTTCTTTTGAATAGTCCGCTGGCTTGCCGTCTTTACCCATATACACCCTGAATACGGCAAAATCGCCGGTGTGGCGGGGCCACTCCCAGTTGTCGGAATCGCCGCCATATTTACCAATGCTTTCAGGCGGAGCGGCCACCAACCGTATGTCCTGGTAGCGCTGGTAAACAAATACCAGGAACTGGTTGCCCTTGAAGAGACTGCTCACGCGGGCAATGGTATTGGTGCTTTCATCAGAAAATCGTTTGTTGATTTCCATTATTATTTCGTTCACTTTGGCTGCGCGTTCCCGCCCGGTCAGTCCTTTTGCAGCTTCTTCCACTTCGGCAGTAACGTCTTCAATTTTTACCAGGAATTCTGCATACAATCCGGGCGTTGGAATTTCTTCTTCCTTGTTTTTTGACCAGAACCCGTTTTTCAGGTAATTGTTAGCTACTGAACTGGCGGCCGCTATAGCATCGTAGCCGCAATGGTGGTTGGTAAAAATCAATCCTTCATTGCTTACAATTTCTCCTGTGCAAAAACCGCTGAAGATGATGACCGCATCTTTGATAGATGCCTTGTTCATGTGATACAACTGGTCTTTCGTAAGCTTTAGTCCGCGCTTTACCATATCATCATATACCTGTCTGCCCAGGAGCAGGGGCAGCCACATGCCTTCATCGGCTACGCTACGAAACATAGTAATAATAACGAACGCAATCGTTATACAGATTTTCTTCATAATAGAGAGCTTTTGTTATGTACAAACGTAATTGAAAATTTTTTATCTGCGGTTTTGTGCTGGTAATACCGAAATAAAATTGCTCTATTTTTCCGGTTAAACAAACCTCATCTATGATAACCCGTAAATCAACCAACCTGCTGTTGCCGGTAATGGTATTACTCTTTGCAGCCTGTAGCAAAAAAGATAAAACGCCGCAGGAACCTGAAACACCGGTAATAGCGCCGCCACCCGATTTTGGATTTAAAGTAGTAGGCTACTTCCCTTCATACCGCGACCCCGCCGCCGTACCCGATGTGAAATTCCGCATGACCAATGTAGTCAATTATGCCTTTGCCACTGTGAACACATCCGGGATACCTGAGGTAAACAATACCGGCCGCCTTACACAAGTGGTGAACAAAGCAAAAGCCAACAATGCAAAAGTTTTCATCAGCGTAAACGGCACCACCACCAACTGGAAAAACATGGCAGCTACTGCAGCGGGCCGTCACAACTTCGTTGTTGCCATCATGGGCATCGTAAGACAATACCAGTTAGATGGCGTGGATATCGATTGGGAATTTCCCGGCACATCCGATGGCACCGATGTTACGTTTACAGCAATGATGAAAGAACTGAGCGACAGTTGTCATACCAATTCCCGCTATTATCTTACCGCAGCCATCACCGCAGGTAAGTATGCAGGTCAGTACCGCGATGCCATCAAGCCTGAATTGTTTCCGTATGTTGACTGGTTCAACGTAATGGCGTACGACGATTTCAGTACTTCCGTGCCCTATCGCCATCACTCCGATTATACATTGGCGGAAACCTGTTTGAATTTCTGGTTGAATCAGCGTGGTATGCCAAAGGCCAAATGTGTACTGGGATTGCCTGCCTATGGCCGGCCTTCGGGCATAACGCAGAGCAACACCGTGCTCACCTACGCCGCTATTTTGCAGCAAGGCGGCAGCCCGCTTTCCGATTCTGCCGTGGTAACCAGCGCCGGCTATCCCGATCCCTATACGGTGTATTACAACGGGCAGCCCACCATCAAAAAGAAAGCAGCGCTCGCCAAACAAATTGCCAATGGAGTGATGCTTTGGGAAAAGGGCCAGGACTCCCATGATGAAACTTCACTGCTGAAAGCAGTATGCGATACGATAGGGAGGGCGTACTAAATTGCAGGTTACAATGGTATAAGCGTTTCTTATATCAAATAGAGCATCCACATACTCAGGTTGCTTCATATTAGTCACAATGGTACAAATGTCTTTATATCATTGTAAGCTGTAGCTTTTTATCTGTTCATCTCCTTCAACACCGTTCCCATATAATCCAGCACTTCACGGGAATGCAGCCGCGCGTCCATACTGTCGAGGGTGCGGCGGGAAATCACCCAGTTCATAGAATAGGTAAGCGGGTCATTATACCGATAGAGATTGATGGGCCTGTAATGACTATCGTTGCGATAAACAGATTGCAAATAATTTTTTAACCTGCTGTCGTTAATGGTGGTTTGCACACTATAGGAACCCATCAGGGTTTTGAGCGGTGCCGCCAGGTCGTTTACGAATGGATTTACTTTTTTAAGCAACGTTTCCCCGCCACGACCGTTGGTGATATGAAGTACGTAGAAAGCTAGTTTCTGCATGGTGTTCTTCAACTGCGGATCGCTGCCATTAACAATTACAGAATCGCGCCAGTAATTCATTTTGATCAGCATTTCATGCACCACGCCGGCCCCTGAATTGTCAACATAACCGCCATCCACATAATAGTTCGGCATTTCAAGTATGGTACCGTTGCGTAGCAGGCGGCGTTCATCAATGCGACCGGCAGGACTTACATACGGAAAACTGGCTCCGAGCACCACCGCGGTACTGAGCTTCAAATCTTTTCCTTCCTGCAGTTTTTCCAGCACATCTACCCGGTTGTTAAAGATCAGCGGATCAATATCAATTGTGCTTACCACCGCCGGGCGACCATCCTGCATGCGGGTAGTATTGATACAAAGTATAGGAAGTTCTGTATGGATATTGTTGTTGAACACCGCCAGTTCCGACAGGGGCATGGCCAGTTTGTTGCGCAGCAGCACCGTATCGATGGGCGCTTTCTCCAATGCTTCTGTAAGCGCTTTTGCGCGATCGGCACTGGTATTGAAAGGTAATAACTGCACAAAAAAATCGTGGCCCAGCATGCGGCTAAGGGTAAAGGTTAGAAAATCGCTGCGCAGGTATTCTTTTGCTGCCTCATAAAAAGTACGCTGACCAGTACGTAACAGGCTGCTATCGCTACGGGCATCGTGCAGCAACGCGTAAAAGGCAGCATTGCCTACACTTCCCCCGGAAGCGCCAGATAAACAGAAGAGGTGTTGCGAGAAAGCACGCCGCGAAGTGTCTTCCAGTTTGCCCAATACCGAGCCTACCCAATAGCCGGAGCGGGATGCGCCGCCATCAGCCAATACGAAATAAACCGGAAATTGCTGCGAGCGGCTGATCAGTGAATCACGATCTTGCACCCACTGAAAAAAATAATCCCGCAGCGATGCTTTGTTGGTAAATGGTACTGCCTGGCCGGCGGGCCTTTCCGGCAGGTCTACCTGGTGCCGCTCGGTCCATTGGCCGAAGAGGAAAGCCAGGAAAACAAGAATGAAATGAACATTGAGTTTTATCCGGATAGAAAAAAACGAAATCAGAAAACCGGCGCCCAGCAACACCCCAAAGGCCAGCAGTACAAAAGGAAAACTGCCGATCATAACTGCGAAGTCAACACTGAAGGTACATCCCAGGTAAATCAACAGCGCCACCAGCGAAATGAGAAAAAATCCAAAATGAAAATTTACTTCCTCTTTGGGGATTTGCGCGGCACCGGCCGTTCTCAAAACAATGGGATGCACTGGCTGAATCATGGCCCTGCCTGCACGTTCATTTCTTTGCATCATTTCGCGGCGGGTGATCACCAGCACCAGGAAGCAGGCCTGCAGTATCAGCAGCATCACAACCATCAGTGCCAACACCGGCCAGGCGTAGCGGCCTATGAAAATGGTAAGCACCACGGTACCAGTGACGATGATCAACATGGTGACGATGAACAAACGATTGAGACGAATAACTTTAAAACGCCGTTCAAAAAAATCACTTAGCAAAAAGTAATACGGTACAGACAATGCCAGCAATGCATAATACACCCACTGCGGCACCGTTTGCCTGAAGTACAAAGGCGTTTGCGCAAAAGCCAGCAGGATGATGGTGAAGAAAGAAAACCCGATAAAGCGCGGTACATGTTTGTAATAGCCATCGGCCATGTAACCCGGCGGCGTATTGGGGCTGCATTTTTTTGCATTGGCCACCGTTCGTGCGGAATACCAGCTTACCAGTACGAGGAAGGCAAGCAGAATTTCAAAAAACAGGAAAAAGCCTTTCTGCTCGGTGGCCAGCACCAGCAAATCTTCACCCTGCGGTAAATTCCAGAAGCAAACCAGGGTTAACAGCAGGAACAAGAATCCCGGAAAAAAAATGAACAAGGCGCGAAACAGGTTGCGTAAAAAACGCAACAAGGCGTTCAGGGCAAACGATACAACAGGCATAAGGATAGTTTTGATGGTGAGGGGCCAGAATGACTGCTCACTTATTCAACGTTTCCCACAACAGGTCTTTCAGTTCACTGATTCCCTGTTGGGTAACCGAAGATATGAAAACAGGTTGTTGTGAAGGCGGGAACTCTTTGGCAATGGCAGTTTTCAGTTCTTCGTCCAGCAGATCGCTTTTGCTGATGGCGATGATGAATTGCTTGTGCAATAGCTCAGGATTGTATTTTTCCAGTTCCTGCACCAGTATATCAAATTCTTTTTTATGGTCAGCACTGTCGGCAGGGACCAGGAAAAGCAGAACGGGGTTGCGTTCGATGTGGCGCAGGAAGCGATGTCCCAGTCCCCTTCCCTCCGCGGCGCCCTCAATAATACCGGGCAGATCGGCCATGCAGAAACTTCTGCCGTCGCGGTATTCTACCATGCCCAACTGAGGGGTAAGGGTGGTAAAGGCATAGTCGGCAATTTTGGGTTTGGCCGCCGTCATTACCGAAAGCAAAGTGGATTTACCGGCATTGGGAAAGCCAACCAGTCCAACATCTGCCAGCACTTTCAATTCGAGGATTTTCCATCCTTCTTCGCCGGGTTCGCCGGGTTGCGCGTATTCAGGCGCCTGGTTGGTAGCAGTGGCAAAGGACGCATTGCCCAATCCGCCACGACCGCCGCGCAGCCAGATGATTTCCTGTCCGTGCTCCAGTATTTCTGCTTCCTGCTTCCCGGTTTCTTCATCGCGGGCTACAGTGCCCAGGGGTACTTCAATGATAATATCCTCCCCATCACGGCCTGTCCTGTTGTTTTTATTACCGGGTTGTCCGTTTTCTGCCAGCACATTTTTGTAGTAGCGCAGATGCAACAAAGTCCACAGGTTTTTATTGCCCCGCAAAATGATATGGCCGCCACGTCCGCCATTGCCGCCATCGGGCCCTGCCTGCGGGTTGAACTTGGTGCGCATAAAATGCTTGCTGCCTGCGCCACCGTGCCCGCTGCGACAGAAAACCCGTATCTGATCTACAAAGTTTGATTTTTCCATTCCTTCAGTTCAAAACGCGAAAGTATTGAAGTTCCGGAGAAAAGGGCCTGCGGGAGGTGCGGTTTTGCTGCAGAAGGTTTTGCTTGTTGTGAAAGAAAGTTTGCTCGGGCGCCGGGATTGCTCATCCGCCGGGGATGCATTTGCCATTATTCTTTTTTGCGCCCACGCAATTCATTCCATGTCCTGTACAACGCTTCCTGTACCGGACGGTCAGCAGGCAATTCCCGCAGCGGCTCACATGGTTGCCAATGTTCAAACATTTCTCCCGGCAATGCCTGGTACAAAGCCGTGCCTTCGGTTTTCCATTGGATCATCTCATCACTCACCTGTTTGATGATTTTTGCGGGATTGCCGGCAAGGAGACTACGCGGAGGAATTTTTTCACCGGCCTTGATAAAACTGAGCGCGCCCACTACGCATTCATCGCCCAGTTCCACATTGTCCATTACCACACTGTTCATACCCACCAGGCAATTCTTTCCAATGGTAGCGCCATGAATGATGGCGCCATGCCCTATATGCGAACCGGCTTTCAGCAATACGGTTACGCCGGGAAACATGTGTATGGTGCAGTTCTCCTGCACATTGCATCCGTCTTCGATCACAATGCCGCCCCAGTCGCCGCGAATGGCAGCGCCGGGCCCTACATACACATTTTTGCCAATAATGACATTTCCTGTAACCGCCGCCTGCGGGTGAATAAAGGAAGAGGGATGGATGACGGGAATGAATCCTTTAAAAGCGTAAACCATGAGATAATGCTGATTTGCTATTGCGCCAACGCACACTTAATGAGAAAATAGCTGTCACGTGGCCAGTTCGGTGCACACTATGGCAAATTCAAGAATCAGGGTACAGGAGCCGTGGCCTGCGGGGCTACGTACCGTGCTCACAATAACTAATACACCAATCAGGGTATGGGAAATCTGTAGTTCAGCCTGGTTACATTCAATTTACCAACCAGCATACGGGAATCTTAAGCCTGACTGGTTTCGTTTCCGTACCCACCATTACTCATTCACCAACGGTTTGCCGGTACGAAAACAGGTCCCTTTAAACAATGCCACCTGCTCGCCTTTCTGGTTTACCACGGTGATCAGGTATACACCGGTACTGCGACCGTTATGCACTTCCTTCGCTTCGGCAATGATCACATCGCCGGGATGAAGCGCTTTGGTAAACGTGATGGTTACATCCAGCGCTACTGACAGGTTATTGCGGTTATTGCAGGCAAAAGCAAAAGCGCTGTCGGCCAGCGAAAAAGCAATACCTCCATGCACAATACCAAAACCGTTCAACATTTCGGGCCGTATGGTCATCTGTACTTTGCTGTATCCTTCCTGCACGTCGAGCACTTTTATTCCCAGCCATTGACTGAAAAGATCTTTTTCCATCATGGCGTCCACTACTTCCGCAGGAGTGGGCTGTTTGGTCATAGCGTGTGTTTGTTTGGTCATGTGGAATATATGTTGCCGTTTGGATGAGCGTGTAGTGTGGCCGCGGGGTTTATTCTCCTTTAAACACAGCCGACCGCTTTTCGAGGAAAGCCTGAATGCCTTCCCTGAAATCTTTGGTGGCAGCCGCTTTTTTCTGGAATTCATCTTCCAGCAATAACTGTTCTTCCAAACTATTGCTCATGGAATGATTCAATACATGTTTGGTGTATCCCAATCCTTTCGTGGGCATTTTTGCCAGCGTGGCGGCAATCTTTTTACTTTCTGCTGCGAAAACATCATCAGGAAAAACCTTGTATAGCATGCCCATTTGTTCGGCTTCCATAGCGGATAGCTTGTCGCCCAGCATCATCAGGGCGCTGGCCTTCTGCCATCCGATAAGACGCGGTAAGAAATAGGTGCCGCCACTGTCGGGTATCAAACCCAGTTTTGAAAATGCCTGGATGAAGGAAGCCGACTGCGCGGCTACTACAATGTCGCAGGCAAAGGCAATATTGGCCCCGGCGCCTGCCGCTACGCCATTCACCGCTGCTATTACCGGCTTGGGCAAGTTGCGCAACTTGCGAATGATCGGGTTGTATTGCTCGGCCAGAATGCGCTCCATACCCGGACCGTTGGGATCAATGGCTTCCGCCAGGTCCTGCCCGGCAGAAAATCCTTTTCCGGCGCCGGTAAGATATACGCAGCGCACCTCGTGTAGCAAAGCACATTCGTCTAACCGTTGCTGCAACTGCACCGACATTTCATAGTTGAATGCATTAAGTTTATCGGGACGATTCAGGGTAATGCTGGCAATTCCTTCTTCAATGGAAAATATAACAGCTGACATACGATGACAAATGCGCCATTAATGGCATTTAAAGTAATCAAATGGTTCCTGACAGTTATTGCATTGATACAATGCCTTGCAGGCAGTGGAGCCAAATTCGCTGATGCGACGGGTTTGGTACGACTGGCAATGAGGGCATTGCACAGCTTCTTCATCAAACAACCGCATATCACATACCTGCTGCTTCGGATGCGGCGGCGCAATGCCATAGGCACGTAATTTCTCTTTACCGGCTTCACTCATCCAGTCTGTTGTCCAGGCAGGCGATAAAACGGTGGTGATGTTCACTTCCTTATACCCGTGTTGCAGGAGCGCCATGCGGATGTTCATACGGATCATGTCCATGGCAGGACATCCGGTATATGTTGGCGTGATCACTATTTCAGGCACCGGCCCGTTTACCTTTATATCACGCACAATACCAAGGTCAAGCACCGATAATACCGGCACCTCGGGATCAGTCACCGATTCCAGTATTTCGCGTATGTGCGACACCGATATATTACCTGTTGTTGCCACCACGGCAAGTTATCGTTTTTTTATTTGATTACGCTTACTACCACTCCAATCCGGGGTAAGCCCTTTGCATAAACTGCATTTCAGCCAGTATATACCCCAGGTGTTCTGTATGAATGCCTTCCTTGCCACCGCGTTGCATCCATATACCGGATGGCGGATAAGGAAGGGTCGCTTCTGAAAATATTTCGCGCACTTGTTGCTCCCAATCCGCCTGCAGCGAAGATACATTCACGGCCAGCCCTTCTTTTCCCAATGCCGCTTCGTAGGAGGAAGGCAGGAATAATTCGCCGGTATAGGGCCATAATGTTTCCACCGCCTTGCACATTCTTTCATTGCTTTCAGCAGTGCCATCACCCAGGCGGATCACCCACTCGCTGCTCCAGCGCACGTGATACGTAACTTCCTTGAGCGATTTTTCTGCAATGGCAGCCAGACGGCTGTCGCTGTGCTGCAAAAGTTTTGTATACAGCAGTCGCTGGTACACACTGAACAGAAACTGCCTGGTGATGGTATGCGCCCAGTCGCCGTTTGGTTGTTCTACCAACAAACAGTTTTTAAACTGCCGCGCATCACGCAGGTAGGCCAGCGTGTCTTCAGTGGCGCCATTGCCCACAAGTTCTGCGGCATACTGGTACAAGCTTCTTGCCTGTCCGATGAGGTCGAGAGAAATATTGGTGATGGCGATGTCCTGCTCCAGCACAGGGCCGTGGCCGCACCATTCGCTGTTGCGCTGGCCCAGGATGAGGACATTATCGGCAAGATGAAGAATATAATCTGAAAAATTGCGGTTATCCATTATTGTTGCTTTGTATAGCCCGGGATATGCGCCACTTACTGCTGTTTGCAAACCGGAAGAAGTCAATGCACGCACCGGGCGAATGCTTACATATGCTTCAACTCATCCGGCAATTCATAAAACGTGGGATGCCTGTATACTTTATCATTGGCCGGCTCGTACAGGGAGTCTGCCTCTTCGGGGTTGGAAGCGTGAATATATTTACTCTCCACCACCCAGATGCTTACGCCTTCCATGCGCCGCGTGTACACATCCCTTGCATTTTCGATGGCCATTTGTGCATCGGCCGCGTGTAAACTGCCCACATGTTTATGGTCCAATCCCTGCTTACTGCGAATAAATACTTCCCACAGGGGCCAGTCGGTGGGTTTTGCCGCTACAGTGTGGGCGCTGCCATTGCCACCGGCCTTGTCTTCGGGAATATCCCCGTAATAATATTTGGTGATCCGGATATTCATGATTTTTCGTAAAGGGTTTATGCTCTAAATGGTTATGCTACCTGTTGTTTCATGCGCGCTGCTCTTTTGTTTGCATAGGCAGTAGCGGCTTCACGTACCCATTTGCCTTCTTCCCAGGCCTTTCTGCGTGCATCAAGACGTTGTTTGTTGCAAGGGCCGTTTCCTTTTACCACATTCCAGAATTCTTCCCAGTCAATTTCTCCAAAATCGTAGTGTTTTCTTGCTTCATTCCATTTCAGCTTGGGGTCAGGCAGGGTAACGTTGAGGAATTTTACCTGTTCGGCGATCATGTCTACAAACTTCTGCCGCAGTTCATCATTGCTCATCCGCTTGATCTTCCATTTCGTGCTTTGTTCGCTGTGCGTTGATTCGCTGTCGTGCGGGCCGAACATCATGAGCGATGGCCACCACCAGCGGTTAACGGCATCCTGCACCATGGCGCGTTGTTCGGGGCTTCCTTTCGACATCACGAGCAGGATTTCAAAACCCTGTCGCTGGTGAAAACTTTCTTCCTTGCAAATGCGCACCATGGCCCTTGCATAGGGGCCGTAGGAAGTACGGCAGAGCATTACCTGGTTGAGGATGGCTGCGCCGTCAACCAGCCAGCCGATGGCGCCGATGTCGGCCCAGGTAAGCGTGGGGTAGTTGAATATGGACGAGTATTTTGCTTTGCCGCTGTGGAGGTCGTTGATGGTTTGCTCGCGTGTAACGCCCAGCGTTTCGGTAGCTGAATACAGGTACAGTCCATGTCCGGCTTCGTCCTGCACTTTGGCCAGCAGAATGGCTTTCCGCTTGAGCGTGGGTGCTCGGGTAATCCAGTTGCCTTCGGGCAACATGCCTACTACTTCGCTATGTGCATGTTGCGAAATCTGCCGGATCAATGTTTTGCGGTATTGGTCCGGCATCCAGTCTTTCGGTTCGATTTTGATTTCCCGGTCGATTTTGTCGAGAAAGATCTGTTCTAATTCCCGTATGGACATATCAACTGTTTAAGAACCAAAGATAACTATAATTATAAAAGATACTAACAATTGTTAGTGCGATTATCAGGTTAGTATTACTGGAGTAAGCGTGTTGGGGGGAAGGCAAACTTTCTGCTCTAACCCACTGCTGGCGCCCCCGCCATCGGGGAATGAGCGGGCATCCGCAGGTACCAAAGAGCCAGCGTGTTTGTGTCCACACGATAGCGCCGGGCAGGTATGGACCGGTGGAGGGTTTGCTGGTCGGAACAAAAAAATTTTCAGTACAAACAATTACACTACAATAAGTGCGGCTTCCTGGTCGTGGTACAGTATAGCCGGTGTACCGGGAGTTAGTGAGCTCATCTGCCCTGCCAGAGGCCAAACAGCAGCTATTAAGAAATGAATGCACTGTATAGCTATAACCGGATTAAGGAAATTGTTACCCGGATCAGTACTCCTTGTTATCCCCGGATACGACAAGATTATCCCTGAGTAAGACAAGATTGTCCCCGGACACGACAAGCACGTCCCCTTGAAAAAGACCCTGAACGGTACCTTCTCCCGTCTCAATAAGTGCATACCCTTAGATTTTTACCAAACATCTACTTATTTCGGGCAATTCTGAAAGCGGCATATGGTCGGAATATATATAAAATGGTTTTAACAGGTATGCATAGCCCGACACGTAACCGGGCGTGCGTGCAGCGAATGATGTTGTGAGAAACGACAGGTTGCCACCTTAAAATTCGGGTTATATGGTAAACTACAGGGTATTGTTTGCAAGACCCGGAAGCGAAGACGATTACAATCGGTTTTTAAAACAAATCGATGGCTACCCTGAACCGGGTGGTGATGTTCGCTTATCGGGAAGAATTGCGCGGGGCACTATCAGAAAATTCAGTCTGGACGCCGGTTTTTACATGCGTGTCTGGGACTGCGTTTTCCAGGAGCCGGTTATCCTCCAGAAGGATGCCTTACCGCGATCATTACACGAAACAGGCCTCATGGCCGTTTACATTCTCACACCGGAAAACGTCGTTCTGAAAAGCGTGGGGAATCATCAGCAGTTCAACCGGGCATGGTCAAAAGATGCCTTACTGGTGTCGGATGATGTGCACATGGAGCTGCTGATGCAGCCGCACAAACCTATTCAGATGATCGATTTTACGGTATCTGCCGGCTGGTTCGAAAACCAACTGAGAAACAGGGAAACGCCCGTTAAAAAAGCCATGCACAAACCGCATGAATGGAATTTCCCCATCGTTCGCATTGAGCCCTGCTCTTCGCGCGACAGCCTGGTCACCAACAAACTTTTTCACATTGCCATGCATGAAAAACGCGACAGCCCGCCGCTGTATTCGCTGTCTTCCTGCATGATCACCGATTTCCTGTTGAACGTGCTCCGTACCGACACACGTCGTTCACCTCTGTACAAAGACATCTATTACGAAAAGGTAATTCAGGTAGAAGCCATTTTGCAGGAACACCTGCAGAAGAACCTGCCCTCACTGGCAGAAATTGCCAAACAGGTAATGTTGAGCGAATCGACCCTGAAAAGATATTTCAAGATCTTTTTTGGCACCAGCGTATACGACTACTACCTGCATAAGAAAATGATCCTGGCCAAATCGATGCTGCTGGAGAAAATGATGACGGTAAACGAGGTGGCAGAATTAATGGGATACGAAAAAGTGAGCAATTTCATCGACATCTTCAAAAAACATCATGGCTTTTCACCTGGCACCATCAAAAAACGCTACGTACTCACTAAAAGACCCTGGGAAAGTGTGGCAGGAAAAGTGGTAGAAAATACTTAATACAGCAAGCGAGCAACTCAAATCAATGCCGCTCTCCTACATGTCAACAACCAAATTGCGGGTTCAAAAATGTTACAGCTGTAATCCTTATACGGATCCTACTGCCAAAGTATAAGGAACGCAGGCTGCTGGCTCTTTGTAATTTGTTATTTGGTATGGATATATCAGGAGAAGCGGCATTGAAATTTATTGTTTTACCCTGTTACCAAAATACCTGTTGATGAGCTTTGCCCGCTGCTCTTCTGCTGTGGTCATGTTATTGTACAATGCCTGCAGAAAATTGTTTCCCTGCGCATCTGTTTCCATACGGTAAGCAGCAATACCGGTAATGTGTATGCGCAATCGGGCATTTATCCCGTCCGCTGACTGTCCATAATCTTCCACGCTCGCTCTTCCTTTAGCGGTAAGATATACCCCGGAATCTTTGTCAACACATTTTATGCGTACGGTAAAGACTACATCGGCGCCCAGACTGCGGGCAGCTGCACGATTGGTAATGCCGCTCACATAACATCTTACCAGTTGTTCCTCCGGGTAGTGCTCCAGTTGCGCCAGCACATGCTTCAGCGAAACTTTTCTGCCCGCCGCTTCAATAATTCCGGTACTGAATTGTTCCAGGTAATGCCATCCTTCCTGCATATCATTTCTGCTGACCGGAGGATTAAGATTCACGCATCCATCACCTCGTGCACAAGTCTGTCTCACGACCAATAATAGTTGCACAAATTGCTCCAATCAGCTCGTCAATAAAATAAAAAAAACAGGCCGCAAGCGCAGCCTGCTTTGGAAAGGGCGAGTTAAACAGGGTGAAAATAGTTATCAGGCCAGCGATATTGGGGAATTGGTTACAGAAGGTGAGGCGGGTTTTTCTCAGGAGAGTTGTAAGGTAAGAGAAGCTGTTTGCGCTGGAGTAAAAAAGCGGTGATACAAACGCGCCAGTTTGTTTTTTTGCCGGTGCTGCTGCGGCGCCTGGCCATATTCACGATATTCCACTTTACCAATTTTCAGTTTTACCAGCACCATATCGTGAAATGCTTTTTGTAATGTTTCTTCCGGGATACCCTGCACACTGTTCACTTCTTCCGGATCATTCACCACACAAGCTTTGCCGGTAATTTGTAAGAAACAACCTTTTCCTTTTTTGTAGAAATGCATTTTGGCCGGAAACTCCCAGTCAAATTCAGAGAGCCGTTGTTCCGGTCTGGACACAAAGAACCAGATGTTGCCGGCATCGTCTACCTTCAGCGTGTTTACCACTGTAGAAGGGAATTTCAGCACTGCATTGCTCAGGTTATAAAACAACGCGCTGCCGATTTCCTGAATTTTTTCCTGGAGAAATGATAACGGGTATGCAGGTTTCATAAGCGGTTTTTCTTAACTAAGTCTCAAAAGAAATACCATCTACCCCTTCCTGCCCCACCTCAACAACATTATCTGAGTAGTAGAAAAAATTCCACACTCCCCGCTTTTTACACCGTTTGTGCTGCGCTGATTTTTGCATAGCGTAAGTACACGAATTTTTTTCCAAACCAAATGAACATGCAAAACGAAACTACTACAGGCCGTGTATACGCAAGAGTGCAAGTGGGGAAATCGCTGCTGGAGGAATTTTTTGTGCACCAGTTGCGCGACCTCTGTGCAGCGGAACAGCATATGATCATTATGCTGAATACCTGGAAGGAAATGGCCTCTTCACCGGAACTGATCAACGCTATTGAAGAGCATCTCACTCATACTGAACAACATATAGACAGGCTATATATTGTGATGGACCTGCTGGAAGAAACGGTAACGGATATGAAAAGCGAATCCATGGAAGGTATTGAACAGGAAACAGAACGCGTGCTGGCCGAAATCCGCGAAGGTTCGGCTACCCGTGATGTAGCCATCATCATCGCCGTCCAGAAAATGGAACATTATGAAATTGCAGCATATGGTTCGCTTATTACCCTGGCCCGCACAATGGGGCGTGATGACGTGGCAGAGATTTTGAAGCATAATATGTCAGATGAGAAACAAATGGATGAATTACTCAGCGGACTTGCAGAGAACGGAATTAACAGAGAGGCCAATACGGAGTCCGCGCCACGCTTAACAACTTAGTTCACAAACTTCTGGTTATAGATTTAGGGGTTTTTAAGGTCTATTGGTGTCAGGCTAGTCTTAGCCTGACTTTTTTTTGTAAAAGTGCTTATTGAAATATATCCGGCTTGTATTGTTAAGCCAGCAAGGGCTTCCTGGATGGGAAAACCTTGCTGGCTTTCTACATAAAATGCAGTAATTACCCGAAAGCATCCGTCGCTCCATAAATTGCAGCGCACTCATTACACAAACCGGTTGCAGAATTTAATACACAAATAGCATTGCCCCGTACACAGGAAGGGGAAAATATACGGTATGAGGAGAAAGAAAGTTTTATTGGAAAATGAAAATGGTTTGTCGCTGACAGGTATTTCGCACCGCAGGTTCCTGCAACTTGATAAAGATTACGAACAGGCGGCGGCGGTAGCGGAACTCATATATGTAAGTGACAGGCAGCCCGGCATTACCCGAATGAAAAGAGGCAGCGGGTTCGTATACCAGTTTCAACATAAACCGGTGCGCGATAAACAGGTGCTTGACCGCATCCGCAGGCTGGTGATCCCTCCGGCCTGGACGCAGGTTTGGATTTGTCCCCGGGAAAATGGCCATATACAAGCTACGGGCATCGACCAGCGTGGCAGAAAACAATACCGGTATCATGCGCAATGGTCGTTGCTGCGCCACGAAACAAAATTTCACCGGCTCTATGAATTCGGGAAAGCACTGCCGCAATTGCGACGCGCCATTGAACGGGACCTGGCCAACAAAGAGCTAACAGAAAACAAAGTAATAGCCACCGTTATCGCCCTGATGGAGCATACCAGTATTCGCATAGGCAATGAATCGTACGAAAGATTGTACGGATCGCACGGGCTAACCACGCTCAGGGACAAACATGTATTGGTAAACGGCAATGAAGTGCAATTTTCCTTTCCGGGGAAAAAAGGAATACATCACAATATTACGCTTCGGAACAAGCGGCTGGCCCGCATTGTTCAACATTGCCGCGATATTCCCGGCAAGGAACTGTTTCAGTATGTAGATGCCTCGGGCAACAGGAAGCCGGTAGATTCAGGCATGATCAACCGTTATATTAAAGAAGCGACCGGCATGGATTGCAGTTCGCGCGATTTTCGCACCTGGGCAGGCACGCTTAACCTGCTCCGTTCACTCTGTGCGCTCGGTGGGGCCGGCAACGCCACTGAATGCAAACAACACATCGTACAGGCGCTGGATGAAGTAAGCAGCAAGCTGGGTAACAGTCGCGCCGTGTGCCGTAAATATTATGTGCATCCTAAACTTATTGAATTATATGAACAAAACACACTCAGTCAATATGTTTCGGATATGGCTGGTCAGCAGGAGTCGAACGAAGAAGGGCTTTCCCAAGAAGAGCGGCTGCTGCTAAATATTCTACATTTTTTCCACAATTGAGGATTTGGCAAGCCCGGAAAGTGTGATATTTTTTCCACACTGGTACTTTTTTTAAAGGAGGCAAAAAGAGGCACGCTTTTTTCTAATATATAAACAAACAACGATACGCAGCAAGGCAGTTTTATAGATTGGATATAGAATAATGAACCTGAACATATAACGAGTTACTCGTTTCAACATATTTAAACTTACGCTACAAATCAGGCCTTAACCAAGGACTCCCGATGTTTCAACATCGGGTTTATTTTTTTATAGAAGGCTTCTTAGATGTTTAAACATTAACCTCAGATAGGTAGTCGATTCCTGCGGGGGCCATCAATAGCAGCTTTCAGGCATTAACTTGTAAATAGCAGGCTTTACCCACTCACCTGGCAGGATCTGATGAGCGTTCCAATTATGCGGGATTTCATTAACGCCCCAATTATATTTGACGATTTTTCTTTTTGGTGGCTTTCTTTCTGCCAGCGGCTTTTCTGCCGGCAGCTTTCTTGCCAGCGGCTTTCTTTGTGGCAGCTTTCCTGGTGGTGTTTTTTGGAGCCGCTTTCTTTTTCGTTGCCTTTTTCCCCGCGGCTTTTTTAGCAGCTTTCTTTTTGCTGGCAGCTTTTTTCTTAGGGGGTGGAGGTACTTTCGCTCCTTTCTTTCGGGCTTCGGATAATCCAATAGCAATGGCCTGTTTACGGCTGGTTACTTTTTTTCCACTCCTTCCGCTGCGAAGGGTTCCTTTCTTTTTCCTGCGCATGGCGCTCTCAACCGTTTTGCCTGCTTTTTTGGAGTATCTGGCCATAATTTGTTTTTCAGAGGAGAAAAAAACTCATGCCTCTTTGCCGCTGTTTCATGCCCTAACTGCTAATCCGTAACAAAGACCTATGTCGATGGTAGCCTTCGCATAGCGAAAATGACCAGGCAGAACGGGAAACTTCAATGGGCATGGCAAAAAATTCCGCGACATGCGCGAGATAGCATTAATGAGGTAGTATTGTGACCAGCTTTAATTTACAATATAACAACATTACCAGCAGACAGTGTGGAAAAAATTTCCCTATTCAACGGCGTTGAACGGTAGAAGTTATGGCAACGAATTTTAATAACTGTGCATTAAAAACGCCATGAAAACACCTCTGAATGAAAACATCCCTTTTCTCAGGAGCATGGTAACATGCCTCTCGAAAGTGGTGAATGATGGTTATAGTGAAGACTTTAAAGCTACTTCCGGGGGGCTGCGGTCAGTAAGTACAGACAAGCTGTACACGCCCGACCAGGTGAGAGTAGTGAATTTTTTTCGGTTCGAAGGATTCTCCGATCCCGACGACAATGCAGTATTGTACGTAATTGAAACCAATGACGGCGTAAAAGGCACATTGATCGATGCCTATGGCGCCTATGCAGATCCGTTGGTGTACAAATTCCTGCTGGATGTAGAGTCTGCAGGAAGACAAACAGTCGTTCATTAAGCGCTACTGTCAACCACCAACCCCGTTCCTAAAAGCATTCCCCCACGCTTTCCGGGCGCGTCAGTGAGTTTTCGCTTATTGAACCGAGTTACTTAACCCGTCTTACCAGCTTTATACTCGGCGGATGAGTCCTAACAGAAGCGCAATCACTGCCAGCACTATCAGGATGTGAATCAGGCCTGAAGCACTGTAAACGAAGAAGCCCAGCAACCATCCGATTACCAGGATGACTGCAATTAAGTATAATATACTTCTCATAGGTCACAAAATTTTAAGCGGTTAAATAATTGTTTCGGGTACAGGTTAAAATATGCTGCCAGCGTTCAGGGCTATTGTTTGTACAATGATCATCTTGTTGTGTAGAAAACATTCCTCACGCTACACGGATCATCCAGACTTTATTCGTTGCATTGCTAAGGAACGGCGTTTTAGCACCCTGTTTTATGATACACATTAAGCAATGGTGGCGCGTAATGCGTAAAGCGTTTGAAGAATTTTCAGACGATAATGCCATGAAGCTGAGTGCTTCCTTATCTTATTACACCCTCTTTTCACTCGGCCCCATGCTCGTTATCATTATTTCCTTTGCAGGAATTTTTTTTGGTAAAAGAGCGGTGGAAGGTGAAATCTATAACCAGATTAAAGATCTGGTAGGCTCCGACGCAGCAAGGCAGGTACAAAGCATCATTGCCAATGCGCAGCAGCATGGCGATGGCACTACCGGCGCTATCATAGGCATTGGCCTGTTGTTGCTGGGCGCTACCGGTGTTTTCAATGAAATTCAAAGTTCTATCAACTACATGTGGTCTGTAAAAGCAAAACCGCAAAAAGGATGGCTCAAAATCATTCTTAACCGGTTGATTTCTTTTTCGCTGGTGATCAGTTGCGGTTTTATTCTCCTGGTATCGCTGGCGCTCGCCGCATTGCTGGAACTGTTAAGCGGCAAGCTCCGCGAATTTTTTCCTGAAGCTACTGTAGTTGTTTTCTTTATACTGAATTATGTGTTGATACTGCTGGTTACTGCAGCGCTTTTTGCCATTATTTTCAAAGTGTTGCCTGATGCAAAAATCCGTTGGAAAGATGTAGCGGTGGGAGCCATCTTCACTGCCATTCTCTTTATGGTGGGCAGGGTGCTCATCGGGTTTTACCTGGGCCGCTCCAATATTGGCCTGGCTTATGGGGCCGCCGCTTCGCTGATCCTGCTGCTCACGTGGGTTTATTATTCTTCCATTATTTTATACTTCGGTGCCGAGTTTACCAAAGTGTATGCGCTTTATCACGGGGGCGGCATCGCGCCGCGCAAGACGGCCGTCATGATTGTTAAACAGGAAGTAAAAGAAGTGGAACCGGAAGATTTATTATAAGTAACCTGTAAACAGTCCTGCACGCCAACCCAGGCATACCGGGGAAATATTTCCACAACATACACCGGCCATTTACGGATACCTGTCGCTGCATTTGTAACCGGTTGTGGCATACGTATTTCAATTTTCAGGTAAATGTGCAAGTGAGGATCAAGGGTCACCTGTATTGTATTGCTACTGGTTGCTGTGTTGTTCAGATTCTTTTATTGTAGGGCCTTCAAAGCTTTTATGTGAGAAAAGCCGCAAAAATATTGCTCAAATGTTTGTTGGGTATCTTCCTGTTCCTGCTGCTGGTAATATTATTACTGCAGACGGCCCCTGTACAAAACTTTGCCCGCAAAAAAGTACAGGCTTACCTTACTGAAAAGCTGAATACCCGGGTGGAAATCGGGCGTATACAGGTGCAATTGCCCGCCACAGTATTGGTAGAAAAAGTATATGTGGAAGACCTGCAAAACGACACGCTCCTCTATGGCGGCCGGTTACAGGCAGGCCTTAACCTGTTCAGGCTTATCCGCAATGAAATCAAGGTAAGCGAAATACACCTGGAAGATATAACAGTACATATTAACCGCAAATTGCCCGATACGGTTTTTAATTTCCAGTTTATAGTTGATGCCTTCGCCTCCGAAAATGAACAACCTGCCACCACCGACACATCGGCCATGAAGATGGAGGTAAAAAGAATATTGCTCAACGATATCCGGCTGAGCTATTATGATACCATTACCGGCAACGATATGGCCCTCACCCTGGACCATTTCGATACCCGCATGGACCGGTTCGATCCCAATACCATGCAGTTTCACATCCGGTCGGTGCGGGGAAAAGGCATTGCGGCCAGGGTATACCAGAACAAACCGCTGGTAGAGCCGGTAGTCGCACCGGATACCGCAGCCACCACGATGCCGAATCTTTTCCTGCGCAACCTCGAACTCGAAAATATTCAATTGGATTACCGCAACGGTGTGGATGCCCTCTTTGCTTTTGTGCAGTTTGATAATCTTGAAACACAGATGCGTACAATGGATATGGCCGCCATGCGCGTGGCACTGGACAAGGTAGTGCTTGATGGACTGGATACAAAAATTAGTATGGGTAAAACTTCATCTGGCAAGAAGCCTCAACAGGAAGAAAAGTCAGACACCGACGCCGCCACACCCAACTGGAATATCACCGTTAACGATTTCCGCCTCACCAAAAGTTTTGTGCAGTTTGATGATAACAACCAGCCGCGCCTTCGTTATGGAATGGACTATGCCCATCTTGATGCGGATGATCTTTCACTGCATATATCCAATATCTTTTTCAACGGCGATACCATCAGCGCCAACGTACGCGATGCACAACTAAAAGAACGCAGCGGTTTATTGCTGGAACAATTGCAGGGCGATTTCCTGTATACGCCTACCGGCGCTTCAGTAGAGCATCTGCTGGTCCAAACCCCGGGCACGCGAATTCAGCATACCATCAAGGTTTCATACCCCTCGCTGGAAGCGGCGCAAAAACAACCGGAACTGGTGAAAATGCAGGTGGTGCTCCCGGATTCAAGGATACAGCACAAAGACATTTTATTGTTTGCTCCCATGCTGCGCGACCAGGCATTGCTGTCCAATCCCAACAACGTGATCCGGATCAACGCAAAGATATCGGGATCCCTTAAACGAATTATAGCAGAAGAATTGCAACTGCAGGCAGGAAGTGATACACGTGTCGACCTGCGCGGCATGCTCGCTGGTCTGCCGGATATGGAACAACTGGTTGCCAACCTGCGCATCCGGCTTATTCGCACCACGGCAAAAGATATTGCGGGTTTTTTGCCGAAAGGCGCTATATCGGCCAGTCAGTTGCCCGACGTGATGGTATTGTCCGGCACCATTGATGGCAACCAGCGACAGTCTGCAGCGGCCCTCCAATTACAGACTACATCAGGCGATCTGATCATTAACGGATCTGTTAGTAATATCAACAATCAGCAAACGGCTGCCTACGATGCACAGGTAAAAGCCACTCGCATTCATGCAGGTAAATTGTCTGGCACAGCGGGGTTGGGAGAAGTCTCCGCTTCCATGCACCTGCAAGGCAAAGGGCTTACGTCCGAAACAGCCAATGCCACACTGAAAGCGCTTATCCATTCCATACACTATAATAACTACACGTATCACAATATTCCCATCGAAGGCGGCATCAGCAAGCAGCAGGCAAACGGCCACCTATCGATCGTAGATTCCAATCTTCACATGGCTGCCGATATACAGGCAGATTTACGGACCGCCTTGCCCGCCCTGCAGGCAACCATTAACATAGACAGCATCAAAACGGCGCCCCTTCATCTTACCACACAACCTGTTATATACAGGGGAAAAATAGTGGCCAACCTGCCCAATATCAATCCGGACAGTCTGGAGGGAGAAGTAGATATACTGCAGAGCCTGCTGGTGCTGGGCGGCCGCGACCGCGTACAGCTGGATACGGTCAACCTCACAGCCCGCCATACTTCCGACAGCAGTTCCATTGTCCTCACCAGCGATATTGGTCATGCAGGCATTGCCGGCAAATACAAGCTCACCGAACTGGGCACCGTATTCATGAACACCGTACAACCTTATTTTTCAATAATGGACAGTGTACAGGCCGATTCCGTTATACAACCCTACAATTTTCGCGTATATGCCATGCTGTTAGACAATCCCGCGGTAGTGGCCTTAATGCCCGGCATACAGCAACTGCAGGACCTGACTCTTGATGCGCATTTCAACAGCGACAGCAGTTGGCGGGCCACCGTGACAAGCCCGCTGATTGTGGCCGGCGGCATGCGCATTGAAAAGCTGCAGGTGCAGGCAGGCGCCGGCCATGATTCCTTGCGGGCAGATATTGCCACCGGACGGTTGCAGGTAGGTGGCAATGCGTTATACGGCTTTACCCTGCACACCGGGGCAGCCAACAACCAGATGGAGTTTCATGCCCGCTTCAACGATATGAGCGGCGTGGAAAAATACCGGCTGGCCGGTTACCTCAAACAACCGCAATTTGGTGTATACACCCTGAGTCTTTCACCCGAAGTATTGCTGAATTATGAATCGTGGGCAACGGCGCCCGGTAACGAAATACGCGTAGGCGACAATATGCTGCAGGCCACCAATTTTATGCTGAACCGGAACTTCCAGCAGTTCAGCCTGAAAACAAGGGGTACCACTTACAATGCTCCGCTGGAAGCTTATTTCTCAAGTTTTCACCTGTCAACCCTCACCGGCTTTGCCTTGTCCGATTCACTCGATATGAACGGCACCCTGGATGGGCAGGTCCTATTCAGCAATGTGATGACCCGGCCCGCTTTCACCGGCGACCTGCTGATCACCGATCTGCGTTTCCGCAACGATACCATCGGTAATGTAACCATCAAAGCAAGCAATTCGGAAAGTGGCAATATCCATGGCGATATAGCAGTAAGCGGTAAGGGAAACGACATTACGATCAGCGGCGATTATTTTAGGCAAACCACCGGTGGCAACGATTTCGATCTTGCCATGAACATCCGCCGGTTGAACCTGGCTACCCTTGAAGGCGCGTCCGGCGGCAGCATCAGCAATGCTACAGGAAATGTAACCGGCCAATTCGATATTTCCGGCACGGTTGCAAAGCCCGTAGTCGTTGGCCAGTTGCGGCTGCGCCAGGCAGGTTTCAATCTTACCATGCTGGGCAACTATTTCCGCATCCAGGACGAGACCATTGCTTTCAACCGGCAGGGCGTGCGTTTCGACCGGTTCCGCATTACAGATTCGGCCAACAATGCCGCCATCATCGACGGCATGGTGTACACCGAAAACCTTCCCGATCTTCGGTTTGACCTAACCGTTAATGCACGCAATTTCCAGGCACTGAACAAGGAAAAGGCCGCTACTGCCGAAGACCTGTATTACGGAAAGCTCGTCTTCAGCAGCAATATGGCTATCAAAGGCACCGCGGAGTTGCCGGTGGTGCAGGGAAATATTACCGTGGAAGATGCCACTGATTTAACTATTGTATTGCCCCAGCAAAACCCGGGCGTAGTAGACCGCGAAGGCATTGTACAGTTTGTGGATATGGACGCGCCCGAAAACGACAGCCTCTTCCTGAACAGCATGGCAAAGTACGATTCGCTGAACCGCTCGTACCTGCAGGGAATGGATATTTCTGCCAATGTGGAAATCAAAAAAGAAGCGGTGTTCAGTATGATCGTTGACCAGGCCAACGGCGATTTTGTACGCATGCGCGGCGAAGGCTTGCTTACCGGCGGCATCGATCCAAGCGGGTATGTGTCGTTATCGGGTTCGTACGAAATACAGGAGGGCACGTACAAACTCACCTTTAATTTATTGCAGCGCGAATTTACAATACAGGAAGGCAGCAAGATCGTCTGGACCGGCGAACCTACCGAAGCCGATCTCAATGTAACAGCTATTTACGTAGTGAACACCGCTCCCCTCGACCTGGTAGCTGACCAGTTAGGCGACGGAGGCAGTACGGCAGAACGCAATGCCTATTTACAGCGGATGCCTTTCCAGGTGCTCCTCAAAATGGCAGGAGAATTGTTGCAGCCGGAAGTGACTTTCGATATCCAGTTACCAGACAATGAAAATTTTCGTGTATCCACCGACGTTATTTCAGTGGTAGGTACAAGACTTTCCCAACTGCGGCAGGAGCCTAACGAACTCAACAAACAGGTATTTGCCTTGCTCCTGCTCAACCGTTTTGTGGGCGATAATCCCTTTCAGAGCAGCGCCGGCGGTCTTACGGCAGAACGGGTGGCGCGCCAGAGCGCCAGCAAACTGCTCACGGAACAGTTGAACAACCTTGCCGCCAACCTGGTGGAAGGGGTGGATATCAATTTCGATGTAGAATCTTATGACGATTACAGCGGAGGCAGCGCCAGTACGCGTACCGATCTGAACCTAGATGTTTCCAAGCAATTGCTCAACGACCGGTTGAAAGTTTCAGTAGGCAGCAATTTTGAGCTGGAAGGATCCAGCAATGCCAATGAAAATTCCTCCAACCTGCTGGGCAATGTAAGCGTGGAATACATGCTGAGCAAAGACGGTCGCTATATGCTGCGCGCTTACCGTAAAAATGAATACCAGGGCGTGCTGGACGGATATATTATCGAAACCGGCGTTGGCTTTGCCATAACGCTCGATTATAACCGGTTCCGGAATCTTTTCCTGAGCAAAAAACAACGTGAAAAGCGCAGGGAAGAACGGCGTCGCCGGAATGCGACAGAACAGGCAGTAGCGCCCACTGATCAGGAAAAAGTACCCATACCAGGAAGAAAAGGTGAAAAGTAACAATCGCACATATTGTTTGCTGCTGCTGTTGGCAGCAGCGGTGGCGGCAGCTTCTTGCAACAACACGAAGTACCTGCCCAAAGGCGATGCATTGTATACCGGCGCCGATATAACTATCAAAGACAATACAGTTTCGAAGAAAAAGCGAAAAGCGCTGCGCAGCCAGCTTGGCAGTTTGACCAGACCGCGTCCCAACAAGAAATTTCTTGGTATGCGCATCAAACTGAGCGCTTATAACATGGCTGGCAATCCCAAAAAGAAAAATTCCCCTCGCGGCTGGTTAAAATATAAGGTGGGTGAACCGCCCGTGCTGCTCAGCCAGGTAAACCTCACGTTCAATACCGAAGTATTGAAAAGCTATCTTGAAAACAAAGGATTCTTTCATGCACGGGTGGAAGCCGACACCACGGTGCGCAATAAAAAAGCATCCGCTCATTATACCGTCGCCACCGGCGACCAGTATACCATTGCTGAAGTACGTTTTCCGGACGATACCAGTTCCATCCTGGTGCAGCGCATACGCGAAACCATTCCTTACAGCATCCTGCGGCCAGGAGATCCGTTCGACCTGGACCTGATCAAAACCGAACGCGTGCGCATTGATGATTACCTGAAAGAACACGGGTTCTATTATTTCAGCCCGGACAATTTATTGGTAAGGGCCGACAGTACTATTGGCAATAAAAAGGTATTGCTGCAGCTCATTGTGAAACCCGGCACGCCCGACTCCGCCAAAAGGGTGTTTCACATCAATGATGTATATATCTACACGGCTTACAACCTGCGCCAGACAGAGGCGGCTGATACCAGCAAAAAAAATGCGGAGTATTACAAAGGTTATTATGTGGTAGACCGGCGCAGGTTTTACAAGCCGCGACTGTTTGAACAAGCCATGCCCTTTGACCCGGGCGATGTGTACAACAGGACCGATCACAATGCGGCCATTAACCGCCTTATCAACCTCGATATTTTCAAATTTGTAAGGAATCGTTTTGAAGTAGTACCGCATACTGATTCGGCGCTGCTCAATACGTATTATTATCTTACTCGTCAGCCCAAAAAATCGCTGCGCATCGAGATTCGTGGCAATACGAAAAGCAACAACCTGACCGGTTCCAATATTACCGTTGGCTGGAGAAACCGCAATACTTTTCGCGGTGGTGAAATTCTGAGCATTAATGCGCATGTGGGTTTTGAAGTACAATACAGCGGCGTATGGCGCGGCTTCAATACTACGCGTTATGGGGCAGAAGCCAATCTTTCCTTCCCTCGTTTCCTCGTGCCCTTTTATAATTTTAATGTAAAAGGAGGATTTTTGCCGCGCACCCGCATCATGCTGGGATATGAAGTGCTGAACCGTCAGCAATTGTACTCGCTGAATTCTTTCAACTTCAATTTCTCCTACAACTGGAAAGAAAGCATCCGCAAGGAACACGAACTGACGCCTTTCAGCATTACCTATGTGAACCCCATCAATGTAACCGATGAATACCTGCACAGTGCACAAGGCAATACCAGCCTGTTGCGCGCCGTGGAAAAACAATTCATTCTCGGCTCCGCCTATACCTATACTTACAACAATTTATTGGGCAGCCGTCCGCTCAACGGTATTTTTCTGAATACCATACTGGACCTTTCAGGAAATATTGCAGGGCTGATCACCGGCGCCAATATCAAGAAAGGAGATACGGTTAAATTTTTCGGAACGCCGTTTTCACAGTATATAAAAACAGATGTTGATTTCCGTTATTACCGAAAGATCGGCAACAACAGCACACTGGCCAACCGCATTATAGCAGGTGTTGGTATTCCTCATGGCAACTCGCGGGAACTGCCTTATGTGAAACAGTTTTTCTCCGGGGGTAACAACAGTGTACGCGCCTTCCGCAGTCGCAGCCTGGGACCGGGCACTTTCCGCGATACCAGTACCGCAGGATTTTATGACCAATCAGGTGATATCCGGTTGGAGCTTAATACTGAATTCCGTTTCCCTATTGCGGGTTTTTTGTTCGGCGCCTTGTTTGTAGATGCAGGAAATATCTGGCTGTTTAATGAAAGCCCTGGCAAGCCCGGCGCCAAATTCAGCGGTGAGTTTTTGAGTGAATTAGCCGTAGGAGCAGGCGCCGGATTGCGTTTCGATTTTAGTTTTCTTGTACTGCGCCTCGACCTTGCTTTTCCCTTGCGTAAACCCTGGCTGGAAAACAAAGAGCGATGGGTAATTCGTGATATTGATTTCGGTAACAAAGACTGGCGCGGTGACAACCTGGTATGGAACCTGGCAATAGGTTATCCGTTTTAACTGCTTTACTCAATCCCCACCGTTTGCCTGATCCCTACAAACAACGACTTCCACAGCAAATTAAAAAACGATCGGTAAATGTCCCTGTCATACTCCACGCTTGCCACACGCAGTTCTTTATTCTTCCCCGGGTTCTGATTTTTAATGGAAACATTGGCAAGAAAACTGGCCAGTTCTTTTTTCTTATAAGCTTCGGCCGAATCGCGCTTCAGCAAGTGCAGTTTCAGATCGCTGTATAACAGCTTTACCGTACCGCGGGCCTGATAATTATTGCCATTTAAATTAAATGCAAAACCATTCATTGTTCCCGATTCAATGGAGGCAAGCGCCAGCGGACGAATCAACTGATTAAAAACAGCAGCATCTGTTGCACCCATCGTACCCGTTGCCGTAAACCTGCCCTGTTTGTCGGCAGGATATAAGGTAAGCTTCACCTTCAATGGCACTGCATCCAGAAATTTTGCCTGAAAAGCAACATGCACGGCGCCACTTCGTTCCAACTCCTGCTGCCGGTTGGTTACATGTTCCATCGTAAGCGATGCCTGGTGAAAGCGAATGGCGCCACTTGCCCCTGAACCCGGATTCTTTTCCTTGTACTCAACATAACTGTTGTTTACCTGTACTCTCTGCAAGGCCAGGTCAAACGGTAGTTTCATCAATTGCTGATGCGGATAGTTTCCAACCTTGCTTTCCTTTTGCAGCGGTTTTGATTTGTCGCGATAAATTTTCAGGCGGCCTTTATGAATGAGCAATTCTTCTGCTACCAGGTTGCCGTCCAGCACTTCACGCACGCTTACATTATTGAACTGTAATTGCTGAAAAGCTGCATCGAACCGGTCTGTCTGCCACCGTGAAGCGCGTGCAAAAGCTGCTTCATCCAAAAAAGGAATAAAAGCAACATCATTAACTGTCAGTAACCGTTCTTTACTATCAAGATCAATTCCCTGTAATGTGTAGCAGTACTTATCCTTCCGGTTGCCTATGCGTAATGCATCTACCGAGAGCACTACCTGCTCGGAAAAGAACACGCGTGAAGTGTCTGTACTGGTACTGTCGCTCAGGTGCAGGTGACGCAATGTAACATTTACCGGCCCTGCCGTAAGCAAGGTATCGCGCGAAGACCAGTTGAGCATATTCCAGGAGGCATTGCTGATGGTGATGCTGTCTACTTTAATGCGCGTGAGGTTGCGCAAAATTACCTTGTATAGTTCATGGGTGGTAACGGGCGCCGCTTCAGGGCTTACATTGTTACCGGTATTGCGAAAAAGTGTAACCACCGGTTGTTCCAGCTTCAGGTTGCGTGCGATCACTTCTTCATTGAGCACTGCCCTGTCGGAGCGGAGACCGGTCAGGTGTAAAACGGGTATATACATTTGCACCAACAGCTTAGGCAGTTTTTCCGCTTTCTTTTGCGATGTATCAGGCAGCAATAAGAGATTGTTTATCTTGATTTCACCTGCTACTTCATCAATCAAAACTTTACTGTACTGAATGGTATAGAGACTGTCGGACTTCAGGTAAACGAGTTCGGGCAATTTCGTTTTTACCAAATGAGAACGCCAGTTGAAATATACCCACGCACCGGCTACCAACGCTACCAGTACGATTGCTATGAATATGTTCAGTTTCTTCATAATTGTATTTTCTTCCCGATGCAACGGTTTGTTTCAAGGTAATATGATCATTATCAAAATTTCTGTACCAGCAAGCGTAGAATAAAACACTACAAAGCAAAGCTGTTAACTGTCAATTGAGGACATATTTCCACGTCGCATGAAGCAGGAAAAGTAACGGGTTGAAGGCCGGAGGGCGGGCATAGTAATTTATAACATTCCCTTAAAGCATTACTATATGAAAAAGCTTTGGGCAAAAAGCGTGTTGGCAGCTGCTGTAGTGCTATTCTGTTCCGCCAGTTTACTGGCGCAGGAGCAGCGGGGAAGTTCAGGCCGGTTGGTTCCGCGATTTGGTATCAAAGGAGGTCTTAACCTTACCAACATGTTTGTAGACGATATCTCGGATGAAAATATGAAAGTTGGCTGGCATGCCGGCGTTACTGCAAAACTGCCGGTGTTTACAGGTTTCTCCATTCAGCCGGAATTAATGTACAGCAATAAAGGCGCAAAACAGAACTACGACAACTTTATTGCCGGCGAAGGTGAATATCGTTTCAACCTGCACTACATCGAAATGCCTGTACTGGCAGTTGTCAATATCGGAAGGTATTTTAACATCCATGCCGGTCCGTACATTGCTTACCTCGTTGATGTAAACATCAAAGACCTGGACGATGATGGTACCATTACAGAAATCGCCGACCTCGACGCAGAGGATTTCAACCGGTTCGACTGGGGAGTGGCGGCAGGCATAGGAGTTGATATCAAAAGCTTTACCATAGGTGCCCGGTATAGTTATGGATTCCAGGAAATAGGGGATGACGGCAACTTTTCCGGCGCCGTTACCAAAGATTCACGAAACAGTGCCATCCAGTTTTATATCGGATTTGGTTTCTAAAAAATGTGGAGTTTGAGGATTGCGGGGGCTGTCTCTGATTTTCAGGGCAGCCCACTTTTTTTCTGCTCCAACAATTCATGGCAGGTCCATGCCTAGCGCCACAGCTTTTTTCACACTTCTTCCTTCCTCGTAATTGCTTCCTCCTTCCTTTCCGGCATTTCCATTTTTTCGAAAGTAATGATGAATTCGGTGCCGACGTTGAGTTCGGATTTTACATCGATGTAACCTTTGTTGCTCTGAATGATATTGAGCGTGCTGGCAAGGCCAAGCCCCATGCCATTTCGTTTGGAAGTAAAGTAAGGTTCAAACAGGCGGGAAATATTTTCTTCGCTTATACCGCAACCGTTATCCTTTATGGTCACCGTAGCGTATTTGTGATTGGTTTCAACCGTAATGGAAATTTTTCCGCGCGGATGGTTGATCGCTTCTGTGGCGTTGATAATAATGTTTGAAAAAGCAATTTTCAGTTTTTCCCTGTCAACGCATACTATCACCGGCACATCAGGATATTTGATCTGCATATTGATGCCCTGCAGCGTCAGTCGGTCAATGGATTCACTGATGCTTTCATCCAGTATGGTTTGCAGGATGTGCGGCTCCCGTTTCATTTCGGTAGGCCGCGAAGAATTGAGCAATTCTGTGATCAACGCGCCGATGCGGCTGCTGTTGCGTTGAATGATGCCCAGGTACAGTTTACCGTTTTCCAGGTCTTCTATTTCGTCGCGCAAATGTTCTACGGAGAGATTGATATTGTTCAGCGGATTACGTACTTCATGCGCCAGCGTTCTTACCAGCCGGCCGGCCGCGGCGAGTTTCTCCACCTGCAAGGTTGCCTTTTCAGCCCTTTTCAGGTTGGTGATGTCGTGCACAATACCCTGCATGTACTCCTGGTTGTTGTTGTCCATTTCAAGCGAAGCGGAAATGATGCACACCTTATTTTCGCCAAACTTGGTTTTCATTTCCACCTCCAGGTCATTCACCTGTTTGTGAACGGTAAACAACTCCCTGAATTTCTCCACGTCTTTTTTCTGCGCAAATAAATTGTAGATGCTCAGCTGCATCAATTCATCGCGACTATATCCCAGCAATTCGGAAGTAGCGCTGTTTACGTCCTTGAAGCAGCCGGAACGGTCGCCAATGAACACCATATCTTTCGACCGCTCGAACATGTTGCGGTATTTGCGTTCATTCAGGCGCAGCGCCTTCAGCGTGGCGGCGCGTTCCAGCGCATAGCGAATGGAACGTTCCAGTTTTTCTTCGTTGAACTCCCCTTTTACGAGGTAGTCCATAGCCCCCACGCGCATGGCTTCAATATCCACTTTCTGATTGCCTTTGCCCGTGAGCAGTATCACCGGTTCTTCCACACCTGCTGCAATGGCTTCTTTCAACAGGTCCAAACCGGTTTTGGCGCCCAGCAGGTAATCGATCAGGTACAGATCGTAGCGCTTGCTGATCATCAGTTCAAGTGCCTCCTTATAGGAATAGCACCAGTTGATGGTAAACCCGGATGAAGGGATATTCCTGATCAACTCACTGGTGAGCAGAAAATCATCTTCATCATCGTCTACAATCAATATGCGTGCATGTAAGTTGGAAACAGGCATCATCACGTGATTTACTTATATAGCAATTTACGAATAACGGGGTCCAAAGAAAACACAAAACATCCGCGGCATAAGGAAAATCACCAATAGCAACAAACAGGGCACCGGCGTCCTTTCAGCAGAAAGTCGCTTCGCAGGCTTGCCATTTGTTTGTTACGACGGGTGATTCGTTATTCGTTTTTGTGCTTTAATCTTTTACTGGCGTTCAGGGAGAATAAGGGTAAAAGTGGCGCCACTGCCCGGTTCGGAAGTAGCGTAAATTTTGCCTTTCATGTGATCGGCTATTTTTTTCGCAATGGCCAGCCCGATGCCGGAGCCTGGATACTCCGCCTTGCCATGCAAGCGCTGGAAAATCTGGAAAATCTTTTCCCTGTATTCCGGCTCAAAGCCAATGCCGTTGTCGCTGAAGTCTATCCTGTAAAATGTTTTGTGCTGGTCCAGATTGGCTTCGTTTTTTTGTTTCTTGCCCAGTCGCTGGCATTTAATGGAAATATGCGGGCTTACTCCCGGTTTCCTGAACTTTATGGAGTTACTCAGCAGATTATCAAAAATCTGTTTCATCTGCGAAGGCACTGCCTCAATAGCTGGCAATTTATCTGAATCAATCACTGCGCCGGTGTCTTCAATCTGCAATTCGAGGTCTGATACTACCTGCGCAAGAATGGCATTCAGGTCCGTCATTTCAAAAGGCTGCGAATGACGCGTGGTACGCGAAAACTCCAGCAGCGTATCGATCAGGCGCCGCATGTTTTCCGCAGAGGCCACAATGCGGTTCAGGTACAGCTGTCCCTCTTCGCCCAATTCGTTGTAATATTTATTGTTGAGCCGCTCTATAAAGGTGGTAATCTTGCGCAGCGGCTCGTTCATATCGTGCGAGGCCACATAGGCAAATTGTTCCAGCTCTTTGTTGGAGCGGTTCAGATCACGTATTTTTTCTTCCAGACTTTGCTGGTACTCGCGCAAGCGGGTAATGTCACGGCTGGTGCCTATCGTTTTTACCCACCTGCCATTGGCGTTGTATACCAACCTACCGGAAGTTTCCAGCTTCTTTACCTTTCCATCGTGCGTAACAATGCGGAATTCCCAGGAATAGTTTTCTTCCTTTTTTTGCAGCATCGATTTCCGCACGTTGTATATGTTTTCATAATCTTCTTCGTCCATATGCTTTTTGTACAACGCATCATTTATCACCAGCTTGTCGCGGTAAACTTCTGCGTCGTAGCCAAAGAGCCGGTACATACCTTCGGACCAGTTAAAGCGGTCACTCGCCACATCGTATTCCCAGGTGCCGTATTCCAGGAAGGCTTCATGCTCCTGTTTCATTTTCTTGTACTCGGAAAGGTCCCGATACAATTTCAGTTGTTCCGTAACATCCATGGTACTACCTATTACACGCACCAGTTCATGATGACCGTTGCGGATTACGCGACATTTGTCCCGCACATCCTTATATCTTCCGTAGCGGTCGCGTATACGAAAGTAGCGGTCATATTCTTCCTGGTCCAGCACCATATCCGGATGCTGTACAGCTTTATTTCTGTCTTCCTCTACCACATGCGATAGATAAAACGCCGGGCTTATTGCCAGTATTTCTTTTTCAATGACCGGGTCGTAGCCAAACAATTTGTACAGCCCGCTGCTCCAGGTCATTACATTTTCCTGCACGTTCCATTCCCATACGCCAAAGCGCAACACTTCCTGTGTATCGTTGAACAGTTCTTCAATGCGACGCGATTTCTGTCCGGCCTGCACTTCTTCGGTAATGTCCTGCGCCACAAAAAGCACCGAAGGCGGTTCGCCTGCTGTATACACTACCGAACTGTGCACACGAAAATATCGCCACGCGCCTTCGCGGTGTATTAAACGCGCCTTGAAAGTATAAGGGTCATGTTGCAGGGAAAATATGCGGGCAAGTTCGTTGCTGACCAGTTGCCGGTCCTCGGTGTGCACCATGCGCAAGAGGTCATTGTCCCAGCTTTCTACCTCATCTAAAGTATAACCGAGATAATCGGTAACCTTATGGTTGATGTATTTCAGCTTGCGGGTACCGGCATCGCATATGAATACAACAGCGGGAAAGCAATCAGCTATTTTCCGTGAAAACTCTTCGCCATTATATCCCGATTCGACCAATAGTTTCAGAGGATTTAATGCTTCGTGATACTCCATTGCCTCGGTACTGGTGAAACAAACGGCTTTCAATCAGTGATTATTGAACTCCTGGTATTGCTTCATCTTGTTGTACAATGTTTTCCGGTCGATATTCAGCAGTTTGGCAGCTTTACTTTTGTTAAAGTTCGATTTCTTCAGTGCTTCAATAATCGTTTCATACTCCGCATCTATACTGGCGTTCTTCAATGAAAGTTCGCCGGTGGATGAAGAGGATGAACGCGTCATAGGCAGTTCATTATAGGCGGCAGGCGTTGAGGAAGACGGCGCCATGTCCATAGCCCGGTTCTCCATGGAAGCCGAGGGAAGCTCAAACAATTCTTCAAACTGCAGCTTGCTGAAATTGGATATTTCAAACGGCAGCGTATGCGCCTCTATGTAAGGCCCTTCTGCCAGCAGTGTGGCCCGCTTGATCACATTTTTCAGTTCGCGCAGGTTGCCATACCAGATATAGTTCTTGAAAATTTCTTCCACTTCGCGGGAGAATCCCTTCACATTCTTGCCCAGTTCCTTGTTGGTGATAGACAGGAAGTGACGGGCAAATACCATAATATCCTCCTTGCGTTCGCGCAGCGGTGGCACCACAATACTGAACTCATTGAAACGGTGGAACAGGTCTTCGCGGAACTTTCCTTTCCGCGCGATGTCCCATAGCTTTTCGTTGCTGGCCACAATAATACGTATGTCCAGGTCAATGTCTTTGGTACCACCCACTCTTCTCATTTTCCGTTCCTGCACTACGCGCAGCAACGATACCTGTATATCGTAGGAAAGATTGCCGATTTCGTCGAGGAACACGGTACCGCCGTTGGCCAGTTCCAGGCTACCGATCTTCTGATTGAGTGCGCCGGTAAACGAACCTTTTTCATGACCGAACAATTCGCTGCCGGCCAGTTCTTTCGACATGGCGCCGCAGTCGATGGCAATAAAGGGTTTATCTCTCCGGCGGCTGCGCTTATGGATTTCCTGTGCAATGGCTTCCTTACCACTACCGCTTTCACCATAAATGATAATGCTGTAATTGGTGGGCGCCACCAGGTCGATCTGCTTCAGTATTTTCCGGAAAGCTTCACTGTCGCCAAATATATAATCGCCGGAAACAATCAGGTTCTGCTGTTGTTTGCGCGCCATTTCTTCTTCGGGCTCCTGTTCGCTTACTGTGGCCGGCTCTTTCTGTACGGCCGGTGCGGCAGGAGCAGTGGTGGCAGTGGTGGTTTTATTCTGTAGTGCTTTCTTGATGGTGAGCAAGATTTCATCGGGAAACAGCGGTTTACCGATATAGTCATAAGCGCCCAGCTTCATCACTTCCACTGCCGTTTTGATATCGCTATAGCCGGTCATAATGATCACCGGCACATCGGGTAATTGCTCTTTTATTTTGATCAGCAGATTGGTCCCATCCATATCATCCAGCCTGAAATCGCACAATACCAGGTCGGGATTGAACGAATGCAGCATGTCCAACGCTTTCTTACCGGCATACACCTCCGCAACGTCGTAGTTGTGCTTACTCAAAAAGCGTTTCAGCAACAGGCATATATCCCTGTCATCATCAATTACAAGTATTTTAGGCATGATCAAATTTACTTTTTTACAGTGAGTTTATGACGTTTTGTTTGGGACTCATCGATTCTTCATAACACCGGAACGGTGATTTGGTTAAGCCCAGATGGCGCGCATTTGCGCCACCGGTATCTGCAGTATTTCGCGGTACTTGGCAACCGTGCGTCGTGCAATCTGGAAACCTCTTTCAGCCAGTATTGCTACCAGTTGCTGGTCTGTATACGGATGTTTTTTATCTTCTTTTTCGATGGCGTCTTCAATAGCTACCTGGATCACACGGTTACTGATCGCTTCGCCTTTTTCATTCATAATGCCTTCTGTGAACAAATCCTTGAGCAGGATCATTCCAAAAGGCGTTTCTACATACTTGTTGCAGGTGATCCTCGACACTGTTGAAATGTCCACTCCTGCCACATCTGCAATATTTTTGAGGATCATCGGCTTCAGCAATTTGATATCCCCTTCCCTGAAATAATCGTATTGCATGTTCACAATGGCCTTCATGATCCGCAGCATGGTGGATTCACGCTGGCGGATAGCATTTACAAACCATTGCGCCGACTGGTATTTATTCTTTAAATATTGTGCCGCGGCGGCGTCGCGATGCTTGTTTTTCTGGCTGTCTGCCACCATTTCTTTCCATTCCCGGCTGATGAAAAGCGAAGAAGAGCGCTGGTTATATAACGATACTTCGAGGTAATCGCCCTCCTGCACAATCAGGAAATCCGGTATAATGTGATGATTTACCTTGCTGCCTTCTTCCGCTTCGATCACGGGTTTCATCTTCAGCGAACCGATCAGTTTCAATACAATTTTCAATTCCTCCTCTTCCAGTGCAAGGCTCTCCATGATCTTGTCCATATTGCGGTTGCGCAGGTCCTGGTAATGGTTCTCCAGCAACGCAATGGCCTTTTTCACATCGGGCCTTTTTGTATTCATGCTTTTCAGCTGAATCAACAGGCATTCGCATATGCTGCGCGCGCCAATGCCCACCGGTTCCATTTGCTGCAGTTTGTGCAGTATGCCTTCAAAGGCGTCTGCCTCTACCCATGTTTTTTTAACAAAAGAATATTCTTCGGCTACCTTGTCGAGAGTCAATTCAAGCAGGCCATTGTCGCTGAGGGAATCGATCAGGAAATTCGCCAGCGCGATTTCTTCTTCATCGATGCAAGCCAGGCGATACTGCCGTTTCAGTTCTTCGCGGAAATCAACGGTTGCCCGTATCGGGCTGAACTTCTTTTCATCGTCCGGGAGATAATTCGCATACTCTATCTTGTAATCGGGAATATCATCGTACCCGAACTCATCCCAGTCCTGGAAATCCTGCACGGTAGAATCCTTATCGTATTTTTCCGTTATGATTTCTTCCTCTTCATTCTTCTTCTCGAGAAAAGGATTGTCTTCCAGTTCCTGTTCTATCCGGTGCTCCAGTTCCAGCGTGTTCAGGTGAAATAAGTTCAATAGTTGTATCTGCTGTGGTAATATTTTTGTTTCCTGCTTCTGCGCCAGGTTCTGTTTCAACATAACGGTTTGGTTTTTCCCAGTAATAAAACAATATGTTTTCCAATTATGCATTTGTGAAAAAAATTCTTTAGCGACTGATAATCAATAGTTTACCAAGGTGTGATTTTTTTACTTTTATTAGCAATTGAAATGAACCCGGCCATTTTGAGGAAAAAATTCCCCACTGTGGCAGGCTTACCCGAATATGAAAAAAGGATTATTCTATATCTGCGCCACTTTTATACTCTCCCTGGCGGTGATCCTTTACCTGTCCTACCTGTATTTCAACAGCTTTCACCGTTCCAATCAATATATCGGTAAAGTGGAGCATGCCTACCGCGTGGTGCTGCAGATCAGCGAACTGGAGAACTATCTGAAAGAAGCGGAAACGGGGCAGCGCGGTTACCTGCTCACGCGCGACAGCAGTTTCCTGGCTCCCTTTCTTGAGGTGAGAAAGCATATCAAGCCTGCCTATGATTCCCTCAAAAGGCTTACAGCCGGCAACGACATTCAGCAACAGTATTTAAATAATACCGGGCTGCTCATTAACCGCTCCATTGACTTCCTGCAACATTCCATCTACCTGGCCAACGTGTATAATTACCAGCTCACCGATCGTATGAAGGAAAGCAAGGTGATGATGGACAGCATCCGTACCATACTGGGGCAGGTACAAAGGGAAGAATCAAAAATGATAAAAGGCCGGCTGCCGAACCTTGCATTGTACGGCACTGCACTGCCCACTTATTTTGGCGCTACCTTGCTTTTTGCTTTCCTCATTTTCGTGGTATCCTTCATTGTCATCTTCAGGGAATTCCGCCGGCGCGTCAGGTACCAGAAGGAACTGGAGCAGAAAATGAAAGAAGTGAATACGTACAATGCGGAACTGGAACAGATAGCTTTTGCCACTTCTCACGATCTGCAGGAACCGCTGCGACGTATTCAGACCTTCAGCGACCGGTTGATATCCAAACATGCCAACCAGTTGAGCGAAGAAGGAAAAATGATAGTTTCCCGCATAGAATATTCTGCGCGCCGCATGCAGGGCCTGATTGAAGACCTGATGAATTTCACCAACCTGGTGCGTAACGGGGAAGAACTGGAAGAAATCAATGCAGACGAACTACTGGCCACTGTGCTCGATTCCATGCAGGAACGCATCCGGGAGAAAAATGCGGTTATCCATGTAGGTCAGTTGCCGGTGATTACAGGATACAGGCACCAGTTATACCTGATGTTCCGCTCACTGATAGACAATGCCCTTAAATACAGCAAGCCCCGTGTGCCGCCCGTAATTACCATACAATGCGTAAAAACCACCGGGCAGGAACTGGATGTGCCCGGACAAAAAAACCGGCAGTTTATCCGGCTCAGCATCCGCGACAACGGGCTTGGTTTCAACAACGAATTCAATCAGAAAATATTTCTCATCTTTCAGCGACTGCACTCGGGTGGCGAATACGAAGGAAAGGGCATCGGGCTGGCAATTGTAGAACGCGTAATGACCAATCACAACGGGTATGTGCGCGCTTCGGGCCAGGTGAACAAGGGAGCAGAATTTAATTTGTATTTTCCTGTATCCGAAAATTGATATCTGAAATCAGCTGTACCTGTTGCAAAATGCTGTCAAACGCGGTGGTGAGGGCCGATTCCCAATGTTCATTCCTGCTATATCCTGAATACTCTTCTTCATCTGTTTGTATTCTTACCACAGCGGTAGTGGTTTCAGGATCGCTGTCGAGCAGCATGATCTCTGTAATCAACACGTCGTTTCCCAGGGAACTGAGCCGGTTAATTTTTAACAGGCTGAGAAATACAATTTCTTCGTTGGCAATGTCCGCCTTTGTATTTGTATCTATATGTATCAGGATGCTTTTTTTCATGACCGTATTTTTTCCGTTGCTCATCCTATTATTTATGATTACTCCTATTTCTGTAAAGATTATACCATATACCACCTGTTTACGCCTCCGTTTGTGTAGAACATCGTCTACACTGCCCCCGACAGAGCGCGCAAAATATTTCGCCCCCTCATTGTTCCCCTCCTGTTGGGCTGATTGATGGTATGAGATTTTTACTTATAGTATCAAAAGCGCCATGCAACGAAAAACCACCATCAGCAGCCGGCCTGCCGTGGACCGCTCATGGAAGCCCGGCAGAAAAAAGGCACTGGCCGGTCAGAAAGCAATAGCGAAAGCCAAATCAGGCTCCATCAATAAAAATTCTTTCGATTATTGGTCACCGTTATTCAGGGCTAAAGAACATGATCCCCTGTAAGCCTGGCCGAACCATATTGTTTAACCTAAAAAAATAGTACGTATGTTACGATGGACATTAATATTCCTGGTTATTGCAATCATTGCGGCCATCTTCGGGTTTACAGGAATAGCAGCGGGTGCGGCTTCCATAGCCAAGATCCTGTTTTACATTTTCATAGTATTGTTCCTGATCTCGCTCATAGCAGGAGGTTTCCGGAGAACAGATTAACAGGCACAGTGGCAAAACAAAAGAGGTTAGTTCCATTGGATTAACCTCTTTTTTTAAAATGTAAGATTAAAATAACATTAAAATTCCTGTATTCTTTTTTTGAAATACTTTTACGAAAGAATAAGGAAGGCTGTGTTCACATTAATGTACTTTTGACCTGCAATGAACGATTTACTGATCCTTATTGCTGAAGATGATGCCGACGACAGGTATCTTATACGGACAGCCTTCACCGAAAAAGGTTACTCCGAAAAGATTGAATTTGTTGAAAATGGCGTGGAGTTGCTGCATTACCTGTTTCAACAACTTGAAGAAGATGGCGCTGAGGAAAAACAATTTCCCGGCGTAATACTGCTCGACCTGAATATGCCCAAAAAAGACGGGCGGGAAGTATTGAAAGAACTGAAGCAACATCCCATACTGAAAAGAATTCCCGTAATAGTATTCACTACCACCAAAAATGAAATCGAAATAAAAAGATGTTACGAACTGGGGGCTAACAGTTATGTAGTGAAGCCCATCAGCTTTGATGGATTGTTGCAGGTAGTGGAAAACATCAGAAGTTACTGGCTGCAAACGGCTTCTATTCCTGCCTGAGCGATTTGCCATTCATACCAAACACTTTCCGGATTTTCATCACCAGTTTATCAGGTTCTGCGGTAATATGCGATGCATAATTTTTTAGCAGCACGGGCACTACGGAACGCATCAGCCATCCCGACCGCGCCAGCAATGATCGCTTGATCAGCCCGTCCACCACCAACCGGATGCCCAGGTTGGCCGCAGCGGTGGTCCCACGCCGGGCGAGGAATCTCTTAATGGTATTTCCCGCTCGGATCACTGGTTGCAATTCTGTGTGGATAGCCTGCAGGTCGCTGCGCACCTGCTGCCGCTGGCTTTGCAACAACTGTTTCAACCGCTCTTCTTCGGCCAGCAATTCCCGGTAGGATGTTATTCTTGGCTTATCCATAAATTTTGCGTACCAGTAATTCCCTTACTGCGGGTAAAATAAGTTTCCGGCGTAACAGCCACAACGCAACAATCAACACCATGTAAAAAGCGGCCACAATGAAGCAGGCGGCTGTCATGCTCATCATCGTACTCAGCCATACAACAAGTCCCACGCCAATGAATACCAGCACACATACACTGAACACGCCTATGAATAGCAGTGTAATGGCCAGCGTGGCCACGGTAGAAGATTTTTTGGTTACGTTTACCAGCGCCAGCTGATAGTACGTATCCAGCAACCCGCCTACATGGTCTGCAAGGTCGCTTGCTTTTGATTTCAGTTCTTCCATAAACCTGCTTTAAGAGTAGGAAGCTAAAGCCTTAAAAATGAGTAAATAATGGTGGGGTGGCTGATCAAACGCCTCAATATTCTGCTTCGGCCTTGGGCGATTCTTCGGTTTCAGGGGCGCGGGCCAGCAATGCATTCAACTCTTCGAGCCACTCATTAATGTTTTGCCGCAGCTTTTTCCTGGTTTCACTTCCTTTTTCAGGGGCCAGTAATACACCAATGGCGGCTCCTGCGGCCGCGGCAGCCATCATACCGAGAACGATTTTTGTTGTAGAAGTCATACAGATTGAAGTTTACCATTAACTAAAAAAAACTATACCATACATTTTGATAAAAATATTTTCTTTATCTTTTTTGGGTGATGGGCAAAGATTTCTACAACGGATTTGTTTACATTGCCGTCCTTTTGCTTTATGAGAAGTGAGCGATTAAAAGTTTTGATTATTGATGACGAGGAGGACCTGTGCCTGCTTATCAAAAATTATCTCACCCGTAAAAGATGTGAGGTGTTCACAGCAAACAGTTTGTCGGAGGGCCTGAGGAAACTGAATGAGTTGCTGCCGGATATTCTGTTTCTCGACAATAATTTACCTGACGGACTGGGATGGGAGAACGCCGAAAAGATTCTGCATCAGCATCCGCATATTCAATTACACCTCATCAGCGCGTACAATCCCCCTCAGATAAAAGCGTCCATTCCCGTTACACGCGTTTGGGAAAAGCCGATTTCCCTGCGGGACCTGGATGTTTACTTCAGCTGAAGTCAGACGGTGTGAGGTCTCAGCCGTCAGATCCGGATGTTTGCTTCAACTAAAGTGGCAGGTTACAAATTATTACAAGGTTGAACGGCGACACAACACAAGGGGCAGCAACCATTTTACTTCTCGTTACCCTTACAACGCTGCCCATTGCAACCCTTTAACCGTTAACGACCTATATTTGCATATGCGTATTGCGATCAATGGTATGGGCCGGATTGGACGGCTTTTATTCAGAAGACTGATTCATCACGATACTTTGCAGGTAGTGGCCGTTAACGACATCATGGGAAAAGATAACCTGGTGTATTTGCTGAAATACGATTCCGTATATGGCGCCTGCCAGTACCCGCTCCAACTTGAAAACAATGAAATAACAGTAGCAGGCAAACAAGTGAAAGTCCTGCAGGAAGCAAATCCTTCGAAATTACCGTGGAAAGAGCTGGGTGTTGACGTGGTGATAGAAGCAACCGGCCGGTTCAGCAGCCGTTCCGGTGCCACCGCGCACCTGGATGCCGGCGCAGGCAGGGTGCTGTTGAGCACAACAGGCCAGGATGATATTCCTTTATTGATTTATGGTTTCAATCAGCATGCACTGTCTGCAGAAGAACGCATCATTTCGCCGGGAGGATGCATGACCAACTGTTGTACCCATATCCTGTACATTCTCAATTCCATTGGTATCAAATCGGTACAGCTCAATATACTGCACAGTTATACCAGCCGGCAGGAACTGGTAGATGCACCGCATACCAATTTCCGGCGCGGACGCGCTGCAGGAGAAAGCATTATACCTGTGGAGATCGATCTCACCCATTCGCTGGAAAGGTTGCTGCCCGCCATGCGCTACAAAATCGCGGCCGTTTCCACCCGCGTGCCTGTAGCCAACGGCGCACTGGCCGATTTCACCGTTCAGATGGAACAGGCCATTACCGCCCGCGACATCAACAAGCTGTTTCGCACCGCGGCAGAAAATGGCTACCAGGGCATTTTGCAATACACGGAAGACCCGCTGGTTTCGCAGGATATAAAAGGCAACCCGCATTCCTGCATTGTAGACGGAACGCTTACGTCTGCCATCAACAATCATCTCAAGCTGTTTGCCTGGTTTGATAATGAATACGGTTTTACCACAAGAATGATCGATTGGCTGACATTAATGAGTAAGAAACAATAGTACACATTGTATTGTATTATACTTCGCTGACCTTATCCGGACTTGCACTTTATAACAGGCTGCTTTTTGTAACCGGCGTGTTGCCGATTGTTGTTTTTTTGTCTATAGCCGTTTGTAACTTGTAGTACCATGGAGGATATCAAAATATTATTGGTAGAAGATGAAAAGAAAATTGCAGAATCGCTCCGGAAAGGACTGATTGAACAGCACTATCGCGTGGAGGTGGCTTATGACGGGCTCATTGGTAAAAAATTGTTCGAAACCTATCCGTTCGACCTGGTGATACTGGACATCAACCTGCCGGGAATGAATGGATATAATTTGTGCCGGGAGATCCGTAAGAAAAGTGAAAAAATTCCGGTGATCATGCTTACAGCATTGAGCGCTACCGATGATAAAATAGAAGGATTTGAAGCCGGCGCGGATGATTACATCGTAAAACCGTTCGATTTCAAAGAATTACTGGTACGTATACGCGCATTACTGAAACGTATTTACCAGAATGTGCCTGCTGGCAACCTGCTGAAAGTAGCTGACCTGGTGATGAATCTCGACAGCAAGGAAGTAACCCGTGCAGATGTGCCGATATCACTTACTACCAAGGAATTCCAGTTGCTGGAATACCTGGTGCGCAACAAGAACCGCGTGGTGTCGCGGGCAGATATTGCACTGAACGTGTGGGACATCGATTTTGATACCAAGACCAATGTGATAGACGTATACGTTAATTTTCTCCGCAAAAAAGTTGACAGGGATTTCAGCACAAAATTGATACACACGCAGGTGGGCATGGGATATATTCTGAAAGAAAATGCATCGTGACCAGGGGGAATAGCCCTTGAGCCTGTTTCCTCGATTTGGCGCTTTATAAATGAACATCAAGTTTAAAATAACAACGCTTTTTGTTCTGCTCGTTACGGCCATCCTGCTATTGCTGAGCTTTTCGGTGTATTACTTTGCTTCTTTGGAGCGAACGGAGGCATTCCGCAAGCGCTTGAAAGGCCGAGCAGGCAGCAGTGCACAATTGTATTCGCTGTTTGGCAACAACGACAGTGCACGCCAGGTGCTGAGTCAGCTCGACTCGGCAGCCGCCCATGTATTACCCCGCAAAGGCATCAGCATTTACAACAGCAGCAATGAGCAGGTATACTGGTATTACGAGCACGAAGAAGATTCCATTGCCGCCACGCCCGAAATATTGCAACGCACAAGAGAAGAAGGAGAAGTTTATTTTACTCATGACCGGCGGGACGCGCTGGCGTTGCGCAGTCCGGGCAGCGAAAACATTGTAGTGGTAGTTGCTGCCTGGGACGAAGACGGCTGGGAACGCCTGAACAACCTGCGACATATTCTGCTCATCAGTCTCATCATCGGTATCGGAAGCACCACACTGATAGGATATATATTCTCCGTACAGTTGGTGAAACCGATCACGCACATCATCCATGAAGTAAAAGACATTTCATCGTACAATCTTTCGCACCAGATCAAGGCCGGTACGGGGCATGATGAACTGAGCCAGTTGGCGAATACATTCAATGATTTGCTCAGCCGCTTGCAGGAATCGTTCATTACGCAGCGAAGATTTATCTCCAACGCTTCGCATGAATTGTCTACGCCGCTTACTTCCATGCTGAGCCAGATAGAAGTGACCCTGCACAAAGAACGTTCGCCCGAAGAATACCGGCAGGTCATGCATTCCATCCGCGAAGACGTGCAGCAAATGCGTCAGCTTACCAAGAGTTTGCTCGAAATAGCGCGCACGGGGTCAGAAGGAAGCATTGAACTGTCCGAGGTTCGCATAGATGAAGTATTGTTTAAAGTAGTGGCGGCAGTGCAAAAGATCAACCCGGCCTACCGCGTGGATATACACTTCAGCGATTTTCCGGATGATGAAAAAAGCTTTCTCGTTTTCGGCAACAGCGATCTGTTGTACAGCTCCCTGCAAAACATTGTGGAGAACGGCTGCAAATACTCTCCCGACCATCTTTCATGGTTGTCGTTGAAATTTGAAAACGATGAAGTGATTGTTGAGGTAAAAAATGAAGGCGATGTGATTGCCGAAGACGAAATCCGGAATATTTTCCAGCCTTTTTACCGCGCAGCCACTTCGCCCGATATCAAAGGTTTTGGTCTTGGACTGGCACTTGCCAAAAGGATCATTCACCTGCACAAGGGTGATATTCAGGTATCATCCAACCTGGCTACGGGCACTGTTTTTCGTATTACGCTGCCATCATTAAAAGCTTTTTCGCGCAGGTAGAGTGGTAAAGACCCCTTCCTTTTTTAATTCGCTTTTAATTCATTCTTCAGTGGTATTTAAACAGGTAAACGTAAATTAATGGACGCGCAAACAGGCGTTCATGCAAAAAATCATCAACAACATACTGGCCCCTGTTGCCGCAGGGAAACAGGGCGAACTGGTGGCAGACAATGCGCTGCGCATGGCCAACCATTTTCAATGCGGACTGCATTTATTACTCGCAGAAGGTAACCGGTTGCACTCCCTGCTTGGTTCATTGGGCAAGCCGGTTGGCAACAGCAATCGCCTGCTGACGGCACTGGAAGAAAAATATGCCCCCTTACTCAATCGCGGACTGCCGCTGCGGGTGAGCGCCTGCAAAGGGGATATCGAGCAACAGGTGGCAGCATATGCCATCCGCCATTTTATTGATGTAATTGTAGTGGGCAAATCCGGCCATTCGCTACCCGGCAGCCTGTTCGGGTCACTGAGCATTAACCGGCTGGCGCGGAAAACAAAGGCGGCGGTACTGACGGTCGATAATCAGCCGGCGCTTGAAAAAGTGCAGAATATCGTGTTGCCTGTGGGCGAACATCTGCCGATACGGAAAATGATGATCGCTTCTTACTTTGCGCGCACATTCAATGCCCGCATCCATCTCATCGGGTTAACGAAAAAATATCCGTTTTCGTCGGTAGAAGATGCGATGTATGTATACAAAACTTTCCAGCTCCTGCGCGACAATACCAACCTTGAAGTGGAATACCACATTATACGCGGCGACAATATTGCCGATAAAACGCTCGAATACGCCCAGGATATCAAAGCCGATCTGATTGTGGTGAACCCTGGAAAGGAGTTGCTGTTGTCAGGGTTCATCAACAAAATGTTCGCGCGGTTTATCTTCAATGAATCTCCTATTCCGGTGATGACGATTAATCATGCCGATTGAAGCACGAAGGCATTTAGTGACGGTGCTGGCAGTACATGTAGTACTCCCCCAATTGACTTTATGCTTTACAATGCCTGTGTTTTTGTGCGCTCGTTTAGTACGCGTGCAGTCGTACATTTTATTCCCCGGCGGAAACGGTAGAGGCAGGATCTTCGTGGTTTAAACATCAAAAAATCCCTGCCCCTTTTGCACAATTTTGGGGAATTCGTCGTATCTTATAGCTGTTAGCCCGGACCAATTTCCCATTGATTATAATTCTCAGTGATTGATTCATGTCATGCAGGCCTGAAACCTTCTATCCTTAGGTGTTATCGTCTGATTGATGGCGCTTGTATTTTCCGTTAGCCTGAACGTGCCTGTGAAAAGCAATACCGTACGTACTGTATTCATTTACGGCCACATTAAACGAAGGAGGACTTATGAGACAACATCAATCACCTTACGTGAACAAGCGCAAGAAGACAATCGAGTTCTATATTCATTGCAGTTGCGCCAACCACATCAGTCTGGCCGGAACATTCAATAACTGGGCACACAACGAACTGCAGCTGAAGCCGGCCAGGGATGGCATGTGGAAGATTGAGATTCCTATGTTGCCGCATGGGACCTATCATTACAAATTTTTTATCGATGATCGCATGTGGGCGGAAGACATCGAAAATCCTATTCGCGAGCCGGATGGTGTTGCAGGATGGAACAGCGTATTAACAGTGTAACATAAAAAGTTTTTAAGCAAAAAGAGGCTGTTGCAATAATAACAGCCTCTTTTTATTGGATAATCTTTTAAACAATGCACAGCTTTTGAATAATATCGCCCTGTTGTAGGCCCTGAATCCCCCCGCTGCTGAATGAGGGCAAAAAAGAACTGCTTTATTATGCATTGTTGTATAACTTGAATACAGGCTCCCGAATAGCCATCGCTTTGTCTGAACAGATGAATGCGAGCAGTTCGGCAATCTGTTCCGGTTTCACCCAGTTGTCGAAGTTGGCGTCGGGCATGGCTGCGCGGTTGGGTGGCGTATCGATGGTGCTGGGCACTACCACAGAAGTAACCACGTTCTTCCCTTTTGCTGCTGCATTCAGCATATCGGCCAGTTGAAACAACAACGATTTACTGAGACCGTACGCCATTTTTATTTTTCCGTCTTTGGGCTCCAATGCAGCACGTGCGCCCACGAAGACGAGTCGCCCGTAGCCGTTTTCCAACATATGCTGAAAAAGCGGGCGCGCCAGGTAATAGGCAGTTTCGAAGTTCAGCGACAGCATAGCGCGCAAGGCTGCGCCGTCTGTAGCATTGATATCGCCCATGGCAAATCCGCCCGCAAGTAACAAGGCGGCATCTATTTTACCATGCGATGCAATGGCTTTTTTTGCAAATGCCTCGCTTTCGGCTTCATTTGCCAGGTCCACGGCATGCAGTTCAACATTGGCGCTATTAAAATCAAATGTTGTTTTTTCACGGTTACGCACAACCGCAATCACCTTATGATTTTCTTCCAGTAATTTTTTGATCACTGCCGGAGCCAATTGTCCTCCGGCGCCGGTAACAATAATTGTTCTTGACATATACTGCTATTAAAACGTAAAAGTAAGCATGGAACAGCATTGGAACACATACAATTTATAAGTGTCCCAGGAAAGGGTTCTCCTGTTAAACCCCGCAGGATTGCTTTTACCCATCACCTATAAACGGCAGCTTTAATCGAAAAAAGGGGTTGAAGTCGCAACCCGCCACGGGAATTGTCCTGTTTACACCCCTTCACTTCGTTAATTTCATTTGATCTTTGTGTTGTCAACGATGCAATTGCAGCGCCCCCTGGAAAACCTCAAAAACAACATACAAATCTCAACAAATTAAAGATTGGTATTTATTAATTACTTATTCTTAAATACAAAAACCTGAAATATGCAAAAGATCACACCATTCTTATGGTTCGACAACAATGCTGAAGAAGCAGCCAATTTTTATACATCCATATTCAAAAACTCAAAAATCCTCAACATTGCCCGTTATGCCGAAGGTGGTCCCGGACCGGCGGGCTCCGTTATGACGGTGAACTTCCAGATAGAAGGGCAGGAGTTTGTTGCACTGAATGGCGGCCCTGTGTTTCAGTTCAATGAATCGATTTCTTTCGTCATTAACTGCAACAGTCAACAGGAAGTGGATGAGTACTGGTCCAAACTCACAGCCAATGGAGGACAAGAATCACAATGCGGCTGGCTGAAAGACAAATTCGGCGTGTCGTGGCAGGTGGTGCCGAAAAGACTGGAAGAACTCATGACAGACAAAAAGCCGCATAAAGTGCAGAAGGTAACGGAAGCCATGATGAAGATGAAAAAGATCGATATCGCAAAGCTGGAAGAAGCCTATGAACTGGCTTAACCCAGGGTGGGGCGCATAACTGCGGCAATATGATGGTGAAGGTAGCAATTGCTGTGGTTATAGCGCCTCTGCCCGTTGCCTGAATTCATCCACATAGGCATTGACACTTGCAGTGAGCCTTTTGGCAAGATGATTAATGTCTGGCAGCGACCTGTATTTCTCTATCAGTCCTTTGGCAAGATGCTCCAGTTGCATCCTGAGCGAGAACAGATATTTTCCGCACAGCTGCTGAAATACATTATCGTCCCTGCTGCGGTCGAGCGCTTTGGAAGCATCTTCAAACTGATCAAACAGGTGCTCTGCCACCCGGTAGGCCTGTTCATTGAATTCGAGTTCTACCCGCACACTACCTTTTTCCATAATGGCTCATTTACTTAACGGAAATTATTGTTGCTGTAATTTAAGATTTTATGGGGAGATTAGGTGGAGGAGATGAGCTGGCGTGGGATGGGATGGCTGATGGATGTACTAATACATTTTATAAACAAGACAATTTTTGCAGATAAACATTTTTTTCATCAGTTGTTGGTGCCATTTGTAAGGCCACACTGAAATGCTCCTTGGCTTTCACATTATCAATGCCCGAATATAGCTCGCCCAGCAGCGAAAAATAAAAACGATTATTTTTCAAATTGAGTTTTTCCGCTTCCTGGATGGCTTGTTGTTTACCGTACACTTTGGTCAGTGCAATGGTGCGGTTCAATGCTGCTATAGGCGTATACCGCACTTGCAGCAGGCGGTTATACAACTGCAGGACATTGTCCCATTTTTCCTTTGTATCTGCTTTTTGGGTATGCCAGTAGGCAATGCCAAAAGGCCCATTGGTAACCACATTGTTGTGCCATACCACGCGGGCATCTTCAAAATACAATCCTTCTCCCCGCACAAATTTGTTTTGCGCTGCAATTCCGCCAATCCAGTCCATCGTTTGTTTCATCCAGATTTCAATCTGTTCCGGCGAGGCGACTTCCTTGCCGTTCTGGTGCCGGAAAATCAACATGTACTCATCCATAATAGTACGTTTTAAGAAAGTTAATGAATTCAATCATCATGGTTATAACAAACGGGGAAAACGGATTTGGACAGCTATTGAAAAAAAATTACTGGCGGCTCAACCATCCCCCCAAACCTTTTTATAGCACCCGCCTCCATGCTGCATACAGTGACTTTTTGCACTTTCTCTATACCGCCCAATTATTACCTTCGCCGCTCCAAATTATAACCGATGAAACTGGAAGACATCCTGATCCGCCGCAGCAATAACAAATGTGAATTATGCGAATCCTCCGAACCCCTCCGGCTCTATGAAGTGCCGCCCCAGGACGGACGCTCCGAAGACAACTGCATCATGATCTGCGCAAAATGTTATGCCCAACTGGAAAAGAAGGAAGAACTGGACAGCACACACTGGAATGTGCTCACCACCACCATGTGGAGTGAAGTACCGGGCGTGCAGGTAACCGCCTGGCGCATGCTGAACCGTTTGCGCAATGAAAGCTGGGCAGCCGATAGCCTCGACATGCTCTACCTCGACGATGAAAAACTCGCCTGGGCCAAAGCCACCGGCGATCACGAAAGCGATGGCAGTGTAGACCTTCACAAAGACGTAAACGGCATCATCCTTCAAAACGGCGATACCGTAGTACTCACCAAATCACTGGACGTAAAAGGTTCAACCATCAACGCAAAAATGGGAACGGTCATCAAAAACATCCGGCTGGTGGAAGACAACACAGAACAGATTGAAGGAAAAATAGAAGGCCAGGTAATTGTAATATTAACGAAGTATGTAAGAAAGCAGGGTGGATAATCGTATCACAACATGCCTACCCGAAAACGGCCGCCGCAGCAAGCCGGTAAATATTCACGCCGATAACTAACCTACCGCCGCCTTAAACTAACCCGGCAGCACTTATAAACAAAACGGTGCGTTGTATTGCCTAAAATTTACACTCATGAAGGCAATCACCCTACCGCTTTTGCTTGTAAACTTTTTTCTTATCACTGAACCAACTGTTGCCGGTGAGCGAAAAACAGGTCCACCCAATTTGAGCCTGGTGGACCTGATGCCATCTGATGGTGCCAGCTATCTTTACTATATGAAATGTGCGCCAAAGTCTGCCGGGCAACAAGTAACCGGGCAGTTTACGGCCAGGTTTTATCTCAAAAACAATGAAGGCAAAGAACTTACCCTTACCGACATCACCTTTTATTTTGGGGATGGCGAAGCAAAGTGGAGTAAGAAAATGATGCTAAACCACGAAGATGCAAAAGTTAAAAGCATCAAGATCAAAAAGGACGCAGTTTTTGAATGGCAGAACAAACGCCGGTACAACAAAGAAGATAATTCAGTACTCTTCCTCAACCGGCTTCCTACCAGCGTAACCATTGCACTCACCTTCCAGGGATACGATGAACCGTATAAGATCAACCGGCAAATGAAAGTGTATAAAAACCTTACCGGCGAAGATGGTTATCATTTTCCGGCCAGGGAATCAGATCTCGGATTAGGTGAATACTGGAGCCTGCATGGAGGCCATGGCGGTGGTGGACAGTACTACGCCTACGACTTCGGAATTGTAGCGTGGAATTCAAAAACAAAAAGCTGGGACAATAGAATTCCGGGAACAGATGGTTCCAAAAACGAACACTATCTCGCTTATGGCAAACCAATAGTTGCTGCCTCCGACGGCGTAGTGATTGAATTTGCCAATAATGTTGACGAAAATGAAGGCAATAAAGGCGGCGGTTCCGGTGGTGGTAATTATATCAAGATCAATAACGGGAAAGAAACCATGTGCTATTACCACATGCAAAAGAATTCGCTCAATAAAAATTTGCTTTCCAAAGGCGCGAAAGTGAAAAGAGGTGATTTTATCGGTTTGCTGGGCAACTCGGGCAATTCAGGCGCGCCGCATTGCCACATCCACGTAATAGATGATCCGGACGCTGATGGCCAGGGCCCGTTCCTGCCACTCAATTTTACCCATATATACGCCGTTGACCGCAATGTATACAAGAGCCCGAAAAAAAATGACGGCTGGGTAAAAGTTGATGGCATGGGCCTGCCCTTTGTCAGTAACGGACGTATGATGGTATGGCCCAGCAACCTGGGGCCGTGCTGGTACCCCCGCGGGAAAACTGAAGTGGCCAAACATGGTATTTCCAAAAAGAATTACCAGGCAGAAGTGCAAAAAATTTGGGACTGCGGTTACTATCCTGTTTGGGTAGATGCTTACGACGTCAAAGGAAAAACATATTTCAATGTGATATTCCGCCCCAAAAGACAAAACCTGGCTATAGAGGTTCGGCACGACCTTTCATCGGGCCAATTGGAGAGTTTATATAAAGACCTGGTAGATGAAAAAAATTATCGCCTGCTGCAGTTGGAGAGTTATAACGATGATGGCAAATTGCGCTTTGCCGTCATCTTTGTGAAGCGCGATGGGGTACCGGCACCGCAACCCGCCTATCTTGCCCAGTCAGCAGAAAAGCACCAGGAATTATTTGACAAGTATACGGATATGGGATACGTGCCCGTGAATGTATCGGTAACTTCTGTTAAAGGCAAAAAGTATTACAGCGCCTTTTATGAGAAAAGAGATGTGGGGAATTGTAAACTGCGCAGCAGTCTTACCCAACAGGAATACCAGCAGCAATTTGAAGAAATGAGCAACAAGCATTGGGACCAGGTGTATATCAATGCCTACCGGCACAAAGGAAAAACTTACTTCTCTGTAATCTGGTATCAGAACGCAGGATTTGAAAAGTACGCTGCCGTTCGCAAAGCCAGCAGCAGCGGCTATCAAAGCAACTACAACACCTATGCAGGAAATGGTTACAGAACACGCTGTGTTACGGGATATGAAGAAGGAAAGAAACATTACTTCGCCGCTATGTGGACGAAGGATTAATGAGAAAAATAATGCCCTGCCTGGTTACAGTAAAGGCCGTCTCTTCTGTTGAGACGGCCTTTTTCATCTTCAATAATTTTTCCTGCCTTATTGTTTTGCCAATCCTTCAAATGGTTTGTATCCGAATTTTTGTCCGCCCACGGATGCTTCATACATCAATCCACCTTTTTCCTGTGTAAACACCATCACGCCATCACGGTAATTCACATTGGCAGCAGCGCCTGCGGTAACAGCTACTGCAGACGCCTGCGCGGAAAATTCAAAATTGCCTTCCTTGAAGCGGTTCAATGCTTCTTCATTTTCAAAAAAGACTACTTCACGATACGCCTGACCACCAAGTTGCATGCCTACATTCAATTGCTTCAGGTCTGCCTGGCCTACGGGCTTGCCGTCTTCAAACAATATACCATTGCCGGAGGCAGCGCCCACACCTGCACCACCCTTCCCCACATTGGGGAAGATCACATAACCGGCAGCATTGTCAAACAGGTCTTTCATGAGCGAATCCGATTCTATAAACTTTGCTCTTGCTTCTTCCGCCTCTTTGATCAGCTTCTGCGCCTTTTTGTCCTGTGCCCACACGCCAGACGGCATTAAGGCAGTGAATAACAACAAGAATAGTGACACCTGTCCCACTAACATCTTTTTCATAATAATTCTTTTTGTTTTCTTAATGTAGTATCTGATAAATCACATTGTTAGCATACAAAGATTCTGCCAGCATGGTGAGGACAAAAAAGGCGGCATTGCTCCCGAATGCCGCCTGTTAATGATAATTTAAGGTGCGTGATGATTCTCAATAAAAAAGTAATTACAGAAAGTTGACACAGTCTTGCCTTTTAACCGCTGCCCGTCGGTTACATATACTGCGCAAAAAAGGCTCTACAACGCACATATACAACCGAACACAATTCGTATATGGTCATTCAGCCTCCACTTGCGCCTGGGCCTCCGCTGCTTTTTTCATACCTGCTTTTATTTTCTCTCGGTGCATGGCGCCCCATTCACGCAAGGCAGTAAGCACGTCTTTCAATGTTAAGCTGTACTCCGTAAGCTCATACTCTACAATTACCGGTGTACCGGTATAAATTTTTCGCTTGACGAATCCGTTCAGTTCAAGATCTTTCAACTCCGCTGACAACACTTTGGCAGAGATTGGCTTGATCAATCGTTGGAGTTCGTTAAACCGTTTGTTGCCTTCAATCAACGCAACTATGATGCGCAACTTCCATTTGCCGCCAATGACGTACAAGGCATCGCCGATAGCAGCAAGATCTGCTTTACACTGATGCTCAGGGCGATGACCGAAACCTTTCTTTACATCCATCTGCTTGAGTTTTTGAGTTACCCAAAGGTAACCGGTTACCTTTTGTATACTACTAACATTTGGTAAGCGAATGTAGGTAGTTTTGTGCTGAAAAAAACATTTCACGTATGGTAACTACAAAATGGACACTAGACAACACCCACAGTGAACTTGGCTTTAAGATCAGGCACCTGATGATCAGCAATGTATCGGGCTATTTCAAAAACTTCCAGGTGGAAGCAGAAACCCAGGGGGATGATTTTACTACGGCACAGGTTCGCCTGAAGGCGGATATGAACTCCATTTCCACCAACAATGAACAACGCGACGCGCATTTACGGAATGCCGATTTCTTTGAAACAGATAAATATCCCCGGCTGGAATTTGTTTCGACCAGCATTGAAAAGAAAGACGCTTCTCATTTTGTACTGCATGGCAACCTGACCATGAAGGGTGTTACCAAACCGGTTTCCCTGCTGGTAGAGCACAGCGGCGTTACCAAAGACCCCTGGGGTAACTACCGTGCAGGGTTCTCTGTAACGGGCAAGCTCAACCGTAGTGAATGGGGCATCAGCATGAACACGATATTGGAAACCGGCAACCTGGCACTCGGGGAAGAAGTGAAGATCTACAGTGAAATTGAACTGGTAAAAGAAACGGTGCCGGTAGCGGTGTGAGAATGGTAATGTCGGATTAGATGGTTAAATGGTTAGAACGGTTGAGTGGTTTAATTGTTATTATAGATGAAGGGTGGAATTATTATAGCAGGGACCATCCGGCCTTCTAACCATTTATCAGTTCATTGAATAAATTTTTTGTTATGAAAACGCAAAGAAAACTTGCAACAATATACAAGCCGCTGGCGCAACCCGGTTTTCTGGGACGCGGGCATATGGCAACACCTGTGATCCAGGTGCCGTTTGAAGAAAGCGATCCGTTCATCCTGCTGATGGACGATGTACTGAACAAAGAAGATGAAGAACCGGCGGGAGGCCCGCATCCACATGCCGGATTTGAAACTGTTACACTGATACTGGAAGGAATACTGAAAGACGGCAAACATATCATGAAAGCCGGCGATTTTCAGCTGATGACTGCTGGCAAAGGCGTAGTGCATTCAGAAACCATCGACAAGCCTGGACACATGCGCATTTTGCAGTTGTGGTTAAACCTGCCGAAAAAAGACCGAAATGCTACACCACGCGTTCAATACCTTTTTTCAGAACATGTACCGGTGCTGAACGAAAACGGAATGCAGTTGCGCCTGTACAGTGGCAATTTTGCCGGTCTGCATGCTCCTTTGGAGAATCATGTGCCACTGATTGTTGCAGAAATAAAACTGGAACCAGGCGTAACTACTGCACAATTGCTTCCAGGTAATTTCAATGCATTCCTGTATGTACTGGAAGGAAAGGTACAAGCAGGCCACAACGGTAGCACATTGCAGAAAGGCCAGGTAGGTTGGCTGGATGTGTTGGAAGAAGATGACGAATCTGTATTGTCGCTGCAGGCAGGTGACAGTGGAGCACATTTTGTTTTATATGCTGCGCTGCCGCAGAAAGAGCCTATCATTTCGCATGGGCCGTTTATAGCAGACAACCGGGAAGATATTCAACGATTGTACCGTGAATTCAGGCAGGGAAAGATGCCGCATATTCATACGGTGCCGGAAGAGCAGCAGTTGGTGTGGTGATGGCCAATAAGGGGTATTTTAGTCCATGCCCAGATCATCTGTGAATTTTGCTTGCGGGTGAACTTCATGGGGTTCCATACCAGCATGATCAATAATGATTTTTTGGATCTGGTTTTCCATTTCTTCCCTGCTGATGCCTTCACTGCGATTTACTTTGGTGAGGTTGGCCCAGACACAATTGTACAGGTCACCAACAGTGGAAATTTTTTCCGCTTCTTTATTGGAAATGGATATTGAAAAAGTTTTTTCAACTTTTACAATGAGTTCTACCGTATCAAGTCCCATAACAGATAAAGTTAAATGGTTGGACAGACAATAACAATGTCACCATCCAACCATATAACAACGTAGTTCCCCATGCCCTACGGGATAATATCCACAATCGCCCTGTTACTCGTCCGGAAGTTCAGATTTCCGTTAGGAGTAGCAATTGTCCAGTTCAACTCGCTGAACCAGCCTGATTCATCATCACCGCCAAATATTTCATGCCAGCCCCAGTTCATATGGAGATATACCGAAGTGTTACAGGGGTTGGTCCAAATGCGGTAGCCGTCGCATACCCACGTATGTCCACCGGCGTTGGCATCAACGCCACTCAGGATCACCGGGTGATGAATTTGTATGTTGCCTACCACCGTACTCCTGTTATATGCTACATCATTGCTGAAGCGGTAGCCAAACGTATTTTTCATGGCATCATCAATATCTGAATGATAGGCGCCGCTGCCGGTGGGAAAATATTGCATGTAGACGGATATGCCGGCGTCATGCATCAATCGCGCCACTTCCATATTGCCGGAGGCAGCGGGCATGGCTGCCCAGTTATAGGAAGTGGGCCGCTGGTAAAACGCCATTACCTGTGCCATGGCGGTGGCTACGCAGCCGGTAGGACAATAACCGCAAGGTCCCGTCGAGGCAGGCGGACACTGCGTATTGTAAGTGCATCCCTGTCCCCAGGTAACTGGAAGCAATGGACCTACTTCACTATAAGTAGTGGTGCTGCACGGGTCTTCATCCGGCGGTGGCCGCAAATTGATACCGGGAATCACAGGGATTTTCTTTTGTAAACGCTCATCAATCAATGCCCATTGGGCAGCAGCTTGCTGGCTGTTGTTGTACCAGCCTTTGCGAACAATCTCCACTGCTTCTTTCATTTTGTTCATCCAGATTTCCAACCCGCACGACCAGTTGTGTGGCTGCAGTTTGCTGTCGTCGGAAAATGCCAGCACCGGGTTCATGTTGCGGTCCGCTGCAATAATCATAAAGCCGGTATCGGCATAGGAAAACACATAAAAGGCAGGCAATTGTTGCCCATCGCGAATAGTGAATCCGCTCTCAATGGTGCGGTGCTCATCACCCGCCCGGGGGTCAAACATATTCGCATAGGTAATGCGACTGGCAATTTCGGATGCAGTAAGCCATCAACCAACTGCGCTTTGTAATGGGAAATTTGGTTGCTGCGGCTGAGATCCTTCTGGCAACCAACAGAGAAGGACACTACGACGAGCAATGCCGTCATTGCCCGCCATCGGTAAAATTTTCTCATGAGAAAAAGGTTTAAATGATAATGAATGATAACGATGCTGAATATAGGAACAAATGGCAAAGAAAAAAAATCTGACCGCTGTATTGGACCCGGCTATACCTGTCACCTACAGCAACTCGTCTGGTTACTGAAGGCAATGCTTACAATTCCTTCACCAAAGGCAGCGCACCGATTTTCCGGGGACCATAGCTCCATTCACTTTTTATCATAGCTTTGAACATCAAAGTCCTTTACATGAAAGAAAAACAGGATTATATCCGGGATATTGCGGAAATGCGCTCAATGATGGAGCGCTCTTCCAAATTTCTCTCCCTTTCAGGTCTGGCCGGTGTACTGGCCGGCATCTATGCGCTGGGAGGAGCCTATGTTGCGCACCAGGTACTGAATTTCAAACCCGGTATCAATACCTATACGGCAATGGATGCCTCCCATTGGCGTTCACCGCTGAGCCAGGTAATTTTGCTTGCCTTGCTCGTACTGGTGCTGGCAGTAGGCACCGCCATTTTGCTCAGCTGGAGAAAAGCAGTGAAGCGCAATGAAAAATTTTACAATGCCACCACCAAAAGAGTAATGATCAATATGGCCGTACCATTAATGGCGGGCGGCTTGTTTATACTGATGCTGCTCGAAAGAGGATTGGTTGAGCTGCTGGCGCCCAGCAGCTTGCTATTTTATGGCCTGGCCTTGTACAACGTTGGCAAATTTACTTACGACGAAGTGAAAAGCCTGGGCATTATTCAGATCGCCCTGGGCCTCATCAGCGCATATATGGTAACGTATGGCGTGTTGTTCTGGGCTATCGGCTTTGGATTGGTTCATATTATTTACGGCATTTACATACATTATAAGTACGAACGGTGAAGATATCTATTCATGGTCTGCATAAAGCTTTCGAAAGCAGGATCAAGCTCGGTATTATGTCGGCGCTTGCAGTCAATGATGCGCTCGACTTCAATGCGCTGAAAGAACTCCTGGATGTAACTGATGGCAACCTGGCCAGTCACCTCAAAGCACTGGAAAAAGAAGCATTTATCGGGGTAAAAAAATCTTTCGTAGGCAGAAAACCCAATACCAAATACTTCATGACCAAAGAAGGCCGCAAAGCCTTCAATGATCACCTGAAAGCGCTGGAACAAATAATTAAATCACAGAAATAGAATTGGTTACGTCTACACCGATAGCGTCACCGCCTAAGGAGAAACTGTATTGACAAAATTTTTTTGCTCACATACTTTGAAATACAAAGTTCTTTTAAATAACTTGCAGCTGTAAACTGCTTATAGCCGGGTGGTTTCTGGTAAACGGACAGGGCGTTTCTCTTCTTCTCCCCGAAGGGGATCCCTCCCCGGCCTGAATCATTAACCAGAGGAAAAACCGATTTCGATCAGTTCAACAGTATGTGTTATGAAAAATGAAATTCTCGCCAACCTCAACAATCCCATACAACTGGAAAGACTTTACCGCACCAACAAGGCTGCGTTCAAACGCGCATTCAGCTCGTTGTACCCGGAACTCAGTGATAATAATCTGGCCGAATTCTGGAACGCGCGATTGTGTTTGGGCCGCGATGAAATTTCCTGGGGCAGCAGCAGGGATTTAATATTTGTAGTCATCGCTTCACTGTTGGCAGGATTTTTTGCCAAACTACCAGCCATTCTCTCACTCAATGAAGAATTTTTTTACACAAGAAATGCGGGTTTCATTGTTTTCCCTGCATTGGCTGCCTGGTTTGGCTGGAAACATCGACTGTCGCTCTCCCAGGCGCTGATCATAGCAGGCAGTATGCTGGCAAGCCTGGTCTTTATCAATTTTCTTCCGCAGGCGCAAAAAAGCGATACCCTGCTACTCTCCTGTATTCATTTACCGGTATTGCTCTGGGCACTGACTGGTTTTGCTTTTACAGGTGAAGCGCGAAACAACCCGGAAAAACGTCTTGGTTACCTGCGCTTCAACGGCGATTTGGTGGTTATGACCACGCTCATATTGCTTGCAGGCGCATTGATGTCTGGTGTTACCATCGGGCTATTCGAATTGATTGGCCTGCGTATTGAAAATTTCTACTTTGAATATGTGGTGATCTTTGGATTGCCGGCAGCACCCATCCTGGGCACTTATCTCACACGCACCAATCCGCAACTGGTAGATAAAGTTTCACCCGTCATTGCAAAAATTTTCAGTCCGGTGGTATTGACCATGCTGGTGGCTTATCTGATAGCCATCATTTACTCAGGCAAGAACCCTTACAGTGACCGGGAGTTTCTGCTGCTGTTCAATGTGTTGCTTGCAGGCGTAATGGCGATTATTTTCTTTTCCATTGCAGAATCGTCCAGGAACAATGCCAACAAACTGGAAACATGGATACTGTTCCTGCTGTCTGTTGTAACCATTATTGTAAACGGCATTGCACTTTCGGCTATACTTTTCCGTATATCGGAATGGGGATTTACTCCTAACAGGACTGCGGTGCTGGGCGCCAATGTATTGTTCCTGCTCAACCTGTTGCTGGTAACTGCCAGACTATTTACAGTATTGACAAATAAAGCCGGCATAGAAGATGTAGGAAAAGTAATTTCCACTTACCTGCCCATTTACATTATATGGGCTTTTATAGTGACGGTTCTATTCCCCCTGGTATTCGCTTTTCAATAGCACTATAGGTTAAAAACGCATACTGGTCAGCAACTTCCTCTCAGTACAGCCATGAAAACAGGGTGCATCTTTTTTTGATGCACCCTACTTTTTTATTGCGCCAGTTTTACTTTGAATCTTCCTGTCAAGGCAGATGACCTACCGGCAATCCCGGAAAAGTAGTGCTTCCCGGCACAGTACCGAAACAGTTTTCGCATTTACGTCAATGCTATTGGCACCTGCAAACATCCATATGCCGTCGTCGCCCTGGTACGCCAGACCGAACGTTGGAAGTAAACCAATCGAATCGGCATGCTCCGTCCAGCTGAATGTAATGGTTACCGGTTTATGGAATTGCACATTGTGCGGTGTGAGCATATAACGAATTTAATGTGGGGCTCACCCTGGCAAGAAGGCTTTAACCGGCAATTAACCATCGCTGCAAATCCAGTAAGCGATAATAAGCTTACAGCCCTAATAAAAGTTGCCGCCCGCATAGTAGTAAATCAAGCGGTGCGGCAACTTTCCTATTAAAGCCTTTGCTTGCATTTGATCGCTGACCGCATCATTACTGCAGCCAGATCGTTTGGGTAAATGCGCCATTGGCTGCCACATCCCAGGCTTCCACCCGCACCCAATACTTACCCTCCAGGGGCACGGGCATGCTGAAACTTTTCCTGCCGAATTCCTGTGTAGTATCGAGGTTTACCTTGTACCGGTAAGTTTGCTTGCCATCGCCGCAAATAATTTCAGCAAAATTGAGCGGGAAGGTCCATTGCAGCTCAAATGCAACGACGTTTTTCCTGACAGAAAATTTCGGGATCAGCACTTCGCCGGTAGTTGAAAAATATTGTCCTTGCTGCAAAGCGTCAATGATGGGTTGCCATCCATTGTCGTAGGACGGCAGTTTGTCGAGCCGCAGGTAGTTAACGTTCATGTGGGCATACATCTCATTTTCCGGCTCAATGGTAAACAGGTCTGCTTCTGCCAGGATCCTTTTCTTCAGGCCCCAGTTGCTCATATCGTCCAGCAGGTCCAGCACACGTTTGCCCAGGCGGGGCTGCGAAAGGTCTGCCGGAATGGGCTTCCAGGCGCCGCCGAGAAAACGGTCAGACAAAAAGAAAGGTTCGTTCCTGTATTTATCGGGATAGCCGGTACTTCCTTTGGTGCGTGGATGCGCTGTCCAGGCCAGTCCTTTCACGGTATCAAGCAACCGAAGCATCTCGGCGGAATTGCCGATGCGATATACAGTGCCATATTTGGGATGTTCGCTCACAAACGGTTGGTCCGGTTTGCGCGACATGATCCAGTATACCGGCTTTGGAAAAAACTGCAACCAGTGACCGCCAAAAAATTCATTGGGTTCTTCGCCGGGCAAAAGCAGGAAATTATCATCACTGAGGCGGCGGCATTGCTCAAATAATGCATGCAATTCTTTCAGGCGGGTTTCATCAGGGCCGGTAGGATGCGCGGTATAATGGAACTCGCCCAGGTGCACAATGTTCACGCCCAAATCTTTAAACACCTTTACAAAATTGGGAGTGTCCGGTATGGGTTTGTTGGCCAGCACCACGCGCATGATAAATTCATTGTGAAAATGGCTCGACATGGTTTTGTATCCCGGCAATGCCACATAGCGATCATTGTTGGTATACCGCTTTACTTGTTGCAAAGCAGTCGCTTCATCGGCCGCAGACAGCAAGCAGTAAAAATGCAAACGCTGTTGGGTGCCCGGTGGCGCGTTGAACCAGGGCACAAAACGGTTATCGCCATTTAAGTCCTGGCGAATACCAAGCGCAAAGCCTTTCACCATTTTCCTGTATTCATTGCCATGCCATACAAATTTTAAATTGAAAGCTTCATCCAGCGGGTAAAAATACTGGTGTGGTGCGGGGAAGATGGCGAGGCTGCCGTTTTGCGACCGGCCAATGATGGTGCGGTATTTTACCATTTCATTGATGGCAGTATCATTTGCCTGTTGCTGCACCGTGATGAGTTTGCCATCCGTATTGCTCCAGCTGATTTGTTTCCACAGTTCTTTGCGGTTGATCAGCCCGGCATCATAAAGAATAGCAGTGGAATCTTTTTGTGTAGTAACTACGGCCGCAATATTTACCAAAGGACTTCCTTTATATACGGTGATTTCTATATTGCCTGTGAAACCCGGAGCAGTTACGCCATCTATTGATATGATGGTGCTGATACCTTTGGTAGTAACGGTGGCTTTTTTCTTATTTATTTGTACTATGTGCGCGGAATATGGTTTGAGATGCACTTTATCGAAGAAAATATTCCAGCCTTTTTCCGGCACCAGTTGTCGTTTCCCGATGGTGAGCACAAAAACCGGGTCAAGGTCCTGCATGATGGTGGAGAGGACGCCTTTTTGGGTAATGCCCATGCTTTTGAAAAGGGCGGCGTTGTTATCGAGACTGAGTTGTAATTGCGCGTGCTCTTTGCCGCCTGCGGGCCATCGTAAGAGCAGTTCATTGTTTTCGGCTTTTACTACTACACCACTTTTTTTATCAAATGATTGCAAGTCTATCTGCGACCATAGGGTGCACGGAAAAAAAACGATAACAAAAAGGGCAGCTTTCAGGAATCTCATATGCACTATATATTTTGTTTGCCCGCAAGCGGTGTTTGCGGAGGGTGAACAATCGTTGTAATTAATTTATTCTCCTGTGCATGAAGGCGCCGTTATGATCCTATCACTTTCCTGAACCTGAAGGCACAGGCAAAGGCGTTTGCTCTTTCACGGGTTCGCCAAAAAATGGCGTACCGTCTTTGTTCCAGGAAAATTTTTGCGCCCGCGGACTGCGAAATTTTCCGCACCCTTGTCCCGGTTGCGCATTGGCGTGATACAGTATCCAATCCTCTTTTCCATCGGGTGATTTGAAAAAGGAATTATGTCCGGGTGCATACACTCCATGTTCGGGCTTTTGCTTAAAAACCGGATGCGGACTTTTTCTCCATTTGGAAGAATCCAGCAGGTTATCGCCTCCGGTAAATGTCAGCAATCCCAATGCATACTGGTCCGTCCAGCAACCACTGGCGGAGTACACCACAAACAATTTACCATCATGTATCAGCGACTGCGGGCCTTCATTCACATTTACATGGCGTGGCTGATCGTTCGGTCCCAGATCGCCATGCCTTTCCCAGTCATACTGCGGTGAAGAGATGCGCACGCGATGACCATCAATTGTCCAGGGGTTTTTCATTTTGGCTATGTAAATATCCTGCTGACCATTTTCATCACCTTCCCAGCCGGACCACAGCATGTACAACTGGTTGCGGTATTCAAACACATGGCCATCGATGGCCCATTTATCACTCGGATCGGCCACTTTACCTTTCAGTATCCATTCGCCCTGCATGGGATCGGAAGAAGAATTTTCCAGCACATACATGCGATGGTTTTTATTCTGTCCATCGTCTGCCGCAAAATAGGCGTACCATTTTCCCTGTATAAAATGAATTTCAGGCGCCCATATACTTTTTGAATAAGGCGTATTGGGCGGGGGCGTGAAAATGACTTTCCGCTCAGCAGATGGCAGGTCGGTCAGCGTTTTTGTTTTCCAAATGGTGATGTTTCGACCGGTGGTATGCGTGTAATAATAATAGCCGTCCTTATAAAAAGAAAAAGGATCAGCGCCCGATGGCAATAATGGGTTCGTAAAAGTTTGCTGCGCGCTGATAGCATTCACCATCAGCAGCGCAGCAAGCAGCATACAATTTTTTTTCGACAGGTACATCATTACTCAGGATTAGTTGCGCGCAACAGGCACCAGCCCGGGGTCATACAACCTGCTATGAATTTCGCGCAGTTTTTCAACGGGGAATTTGATCACCTTGCGATCGTACGTCATGAGGCCGTTGGTTTCCACTTCCACATCCGTTGTTTGGGTATACACGGCTGCTGACAGTCCTTTGGTAATGAGATGGGGTATGTCGTTGATGAATTCAGTATAGCGTTTCAGCAATTCTTCCTTGTTCTTGAAGGTTTGATAACCCCAGTTGTCTTTGGTTTGCCAGGTATGATTTTCTACGGGCAATCCCAGGCCACCATATTCACCCAATACCAGGATGCGATCTTTGCCGAACAATTCCGGATCGGGCATCAAAGGTTCGGGATAATTGTGTAAATCAACAATATGGCCAACCTGTACGAAGTTGCCACCGCTGGCAGTATTTACCAGGCGTGAAGGATCTTTTTGCATGGTCCATTCCACAATTTCTTTTGTTTTGAACTGTCCCCATGCTTCATTAAACGGCACCCATACTACAATGCTGGGGAAGTTGTGGAAGTCCTGCATGATTTCATTCCATTCTGTACGGAAGATGCGTTCAGATTCGGGTGTGCGGTTTTTATCGGTGGCGCGGCCATATACGCCCGGGCGCATTTCCCAGCGATTGCCGAGATCCCCGCTGGGCATATCCTGCCATACCAGCATGCCCAGTTTATCGCAATGATAGTACCAGCGTGCCGGTTCTACCTTTACGTGTTTGCGGATCATGTTGAAGCCCATTTCCTTCGTTTTCACGATATCAAATTGCAAGGCTTCATCAGAAGGAGCGGTGTACAAACCATCGGGCCACCAACCCTGGTCGAGCGGGCCAAACTGGAAAACGAATTCATTGTTCAGCATCATGCGTTGAATGCCGTTCTTATCCGGCGCCATGGATATTTTGCGCATCCCGAAATAAGAAGTCACCTCATCCAACACCTTACCTTTTCGTGTAATCGTATACTTTATATCATACAGGAAGGGGGATTGCGGCGACCAGGTTTTGGCATTCGGTACGGCTATTGAAACGGTTTGACCGGGAGCAGCTGTTTGAGCAGCCACTTTGGTAGAGCCGTCCCATATGCTGATGGTGAGTTCATCGCCGGGTTGCAGGGCTTGTACAGTGGCGGATACTTTTACTGCTTTGTTATCAAAATCCGGTGTTTGTGAGGTAGCTGAGATATAGGTTTTCGGCACTTCTTCCAGCCACACTGTTTGCCATATGCCTGTTACGGGCGTATACCAGATGCCATGCGGATTTTTGATTTGTTTGCCGCGGGGTTGCGGGCCATCGTCGGTGGGGTCCCATACGCGCACGGCTATTTCCTGTTTCTTACCTTTTACCAAAAAGTTGGTGATGTCAATGGTAAACGGGTCATAACCGCCGGAGTGACTGCCGGCCTCTTTACCGTTTACAAATACGGTACATTGCCAGTCAACAGCACCGAAATGCAGTAACAGGTTATTGTTTTTGGAAGGAGGTGCGGTAATGGTGCGTTTATACCACAGCACGTTGTCTTTACCTACAGTTTTGCCAACGCCGCTCAGCGCCGACTCTACGGCAAAGGGCACGAGGATGTTGCCCTGCCATTCAGTTGGAATATTTTGTTGTGATTTGGGGAGAATGCTATACTGCCAGAGCCCGTTCAGGTTTTGCCACTTGGCGCGCACCATTTGCGGACGCGGATATTCCGGCAGCACATTGGCGGGATCCACCTTCTCCGCCCAGGGTGTAATAATTTTTCCTTTCACCAATGACCAGCTTTGCTGACCATGCATGGAAGCATACGTTAAGCAGGAAATCAAGAAGCACGTGAATCGTTTTGTAAATCCTTTCATGGTAAGTGGAAATGTGATTTAACGATGTTTGGTTAAAAATACATGGGCTAACTTCATGCAGTCAAAACAGGCAAGTTGCTTAAAAATAAGCAATCGATACATCATAAATTGTTCTAAAGTGGCTCATTTTATACCACGGAATCATGGGTGATCAGTTCCAGATGCTTTTCAGCTCATACACGTCGAGCTGTTTTATGGTTACCGTACCGCCTTTGGCCGCAAATGATAGTGATTTGTTAGTTTGATCGAGGTTAATATTTACGGGCATATAGAGCAGGCCATCGTTGGCGAAGATTTCAATGCCCGTACGATCAGCATACAAAATGAGTTTCAGTTTCCCGTTGATCAAAGGAGCAGGCGCCTGTACGCCATCTGCAAGCAGCACTTGTTTTTTTACATCATACACTACATCCACGCCTCTGATATGTAATATCAAGGCTGAGGCATTGCCTGGTTCGAATTCGGCGCGCAGTTCTACCAGTTCAGGATTGAGTTGCTTAAGCGGATTGCTGCTGCCTTCTTTCAGGGTAAGCTTTCGCCATTGGTGGTGTTGTATGCGCAAGGATTCAAGTTCTTTTACCGGCGTGCGGGTTAGGCGGAGACCATCCGGTGTTTCCACGAGTTTGTGTTCCATGGGCAGACTCATCGATTGATTGAAGGAATTACCGTTTTTGGCAGTATGCGTTCGCCACCAGCCGATTTCGATGCGTCGGCCATCAGGGAGATTGCTAAATAATTGCGGTGCATAAAAATCTCTGCCGTGTTGTCCCTGCAGACGCTCCTGTTCGGGTGTAAAAGTGATACCGTCGAATGTTCCGATGGCATACTGTGTGTTGGCGCCGGTGAGAATCCATTTTTTGATGTGTGGCTTTCCTTCTACGGGCAATTCATAAAACTCAGGACATTCAAATAAATAGCGGTCGTTGCCGGTGCCGCCCATGAAGGTGCTTGTTTTTGTCCAGTGGATGAGATCGGGCGATGAAAGAAATTGTATGGTGTGTTGTTCGTTGTCGCCGCGTTCTACCCATAATACCATAATCCATTTTTTGGTGGGTTCGTGCCAGATTACTTTGGGGTCGCGGTTTTCTTTGTTGATGCGCGGCACAACAGCCTGGGGTAAGGTGTGAAAACTGCGACCGTCGGTGCTATAGCTGAGGTATTGCGCCCAGGCGCGTGCGCCGGTGTGGAATAATATCATGGGAAATTTTCCGTCTTTGCCCAGTCCGCTGGTGTTGTTGCTGTCTACTACTGCCCCGCCGCTGTAAACGGGCCCGCCGTGATCGGGATGGAGGGCATCGTCGAGGTGTGTCCAGTGAACAAGGTCCTTGCTTACGGCATGGCCCCAGGTCATGTTGCCCCATTGAACGCCGTATGGGTTATGTTGGTAAAACAAATGGTATTCGCCATTGTAGTATACCAGTCCGTTGGGATCATTGCACCAGCCGCGTTTGGGCGAGAAATGAAATTGCGGGCGGAGTGGTTCGTGATACGTATGGGCGTTGGTATCAATATCGCTTTGGAAGATGGGCGCAAACACTTTCGATCCTTTGGTGATTTTGTCTACGCGCAGTTCCACTTCTTTTCCTTTCCATTGGTCTATTTGCAGGTAGGCGTACCAGTCAGGCTGGTTTTCGGCCAGTTCAATGTCAAAATAGCGGGTGCAGATACCGTCTACCCAGATTTCAATGTTTCTTTTGGGCGCGCCGTTTTTGACCGGGAGCACGAGATATTTTTTTTCAGGAATAAAATAATTGCTGTAGCTGATGGTGGGCGGTTGGGAGTTTTGCGTTTTTCCGGTCAGGGAAAAAATGGTGAACGCGCAGGCAAGGAGGAGCTTTTTCATAGTGCAATGATAAAGGTAATTGTGAATGCCGGTCACTAATGATTGTTTTTTCACGCGTAAGGTTGCGTGGGGGTGTGCTATCCCCGCTGGCAGGGGCGCATGCAGTAACTTGCTATGGTAACCTGTTTCATAGATGGGGGGGTGGTTAAGGACCACCCCCATCCATGCAGTATGCTTCCTGGTGTAATATCGTGCTGGCGCCCCGCCAGTGGGGGATGGGATGGCAGGTGGACGTGTCAGGGAATGGAGGCATTATTTAGTAAATAAGTATAGCGAGCATTCTTCAGGGAATTTTCCCGTTTTTTTTGTGAAAAATCACCACGTAAATCTATACACGAATAGTTTCTATTTACTTACCTTAGCACTCCTGCTAATTAGTAGTAATAAATTGTTCATTTTTTGCGGTTCTGTTAAACAGATATGAATCGCATCGTTAATGCCTTCAGACTAAAAACGACCAGCTCATTTCTATCAAGGTAACAGCGAAGCATCATGCGCTATAGGTGTGTGTGCTTTCGTTGTGTTGGAAGGGCACCTGGTCGTGCCTTAGTCTGGCAACGATAAGCCACACGCCTTTTTATTAGCAAGACGTGGTGGAAATTTTTTCACCATGTAAAAATTAAAGCCTATGCCAACCATTGCATTTCCTCCTAATTTTCCGACTACCCGGAAAAAGAATAAACCTGAACCGGCAGAAACTCACCCTGTGGCACAGCATCTGTATGATTTGGTGAAGGTGTTACCAGAATGTCCTGCATTGCTGCGTGGCAAAGTACGCCATATAAAGGTGGAGCGTTTCCTCCGCGAAAGGCAGGGCGTTACCTGGGCTACGCCCACTTCACCCATCGAAACCTGCAAAATCAACCTTACAGGTCACTGGATAGCTAACGCAGGTTTTGCAGCAGACCAGCGGATTCAGGTGATACCGATGGAGAATATGCTGATTATTATTCCTGAATCGGAAAATTATGAGAAGTAGCGGCGCTGAGGGGTACGGGTATCTTGATGCGTTGCTGGTATAACTGTACCAGGTGTTAGTACAAACTTTTCATCATGCTGCAACGGTATTTTGCGCAAAACAGAAATGGGGATAGCGTATTCGTATGTACATTAAAAATGCCCTATTCTTTTGGTGTAGTGTTTTACATTAAGTGTGCCGCACAGCTAATGTGCGGCACACTTTCAACATCTGGAGCATCCAGGATCATACCTTCTGCTCCAATATGCTTTTTAGCGACTTACCAATATTTACCAACCTCTCTTCACCCTGAACTTCCCTGAAATCGCAGCAGTACTGGTTAAATCATCAACACCTGCGGGGTCTATCACAAAAGTGCCAACGATATAACCGTTATCGTTCATGTCGGTGATGGTGATGCCGCCGCCACTGGCTTTGAGGTTACCATTTCCGTCTATATACATACAAGTGTAGTGGGCACCGCCCGTGATGAGGTAGTGCGCATAATTGCCTTCCTGCGCAAAAGGACTTTTATAGCCGTATGTACCTTCTTCCCCTTTCCAGCGGATCACCACATAACTGCCTTCTGCATCGCCATCGGCGTCGGCAATGGAGTAATAGCCGCTGGGCGTTTTTACAGCCCGACTGGCCATTTGGGTTTTGGTGCCGCCTCCGGCGCTCACTTCAATGAAGCCGGCATCATCAACAATGGTGATGTGTTTTACCAGCAAAAATTTTCCGCGCTTATTCAAATCGAGGCTTACGCTTACTGCTATGGGGTTAGGAGACCGTGGCACGGTGTTGGGCGCTGTGTAAGTGGCTTTGGGGCCATTGGATTGCAGTTTGCCGGCGCCAGCCAGTTTCCATTCTTTTACATACCTGGCGGCCATGGACACTTTGTTGCCAATGGGCGCTTCTTCTGTTTCCACCAGCGGAACCAGCAAGTCTTCTGCAGTAATTACTTCCAGTTCTGCAGTGTTCTTTACAGGCAACATTGTTGCAGAACAATAAAAATAAAAGCTTTCGAATAAGCTCCAGTCGCTGAAATGGGTAGTGGTGGCTGTTACTTTTTTGTTGGCTTTATCAACTATTACACCACCTCTCGCCTGCCAGATGCCTTCCTCATCCTGGTAAGCGATGGCCAATGCTTCCGGTATGGTATTGATGATATCTTCTTCTTCATAAGAAAATGTAATGGTAACCGGCTTTTCAAATTGAATGTCGTGCGGCTCCAGGCGAAAGGCTTTTCCAATTCCGAGCGGGTTGAAATTACTGATGGACTGTACCGAAATTTCCTGGTTTTCGGTTAATGCGCCGGAAGGGATGTTCACGGTAATTCTTCCATCACTGCTTGCAATGCTGCCACCTTGTGCGCCAATTGTTTTTTTCACTGCGGGCGTACCATCAGGCACGCCTACTTCTGTGGGCACGCCAACAGGGTCTGGAGTTTCGGCAATGGTTGAATCGCCGGAATCTTTTTTACAGGAAAACAAAACGCAGGTAAAGCACAATACAGATAGAAACTTGAAATACAATTTCATGGCTGTTAATACTATGGTTTGGTTCAGGCCGCAAAATTGCCGGGAGATGGAAGAGGCAACAATCACATAAATATGTGAAAATGTAATTTTCAGGGATGAGGCGGCAACAAGATAATTTTAATATTTGACATCCAAGTTTATAGCCTCATGCAAACATGTTTTTGACTGCATAACTTGGAAGGCTTTAGCTATAACTATAGAAATGTTGCATTAACTGATATCTTTCCTGTTCAATCATTTAGAGGGCAAAACTTTTGAAAGGTGGTACTGAAAATCGTCCTTCCGGATTAGCTGTATGGCATGTTTGTCAATCCATGCAATTATTAAATACAGATCCTTATCAGTTTTTGAAAGCAAATCAATTTCCTTTTTAGAAATATTATTAAACAGGTCAATCCTGTGGTGATATAGTTTATTTCGAACTTCCTTGATATTGGAGAGCATTTGGTACAAATGGCGACGTTTAATTTCGGAAGGCAGTTCGGAAAATGCTTTTATTGGCACTCCCTTAAGTTGTTTATAGGTTTCCCGGCCAAATAGTTCAACCCAAAACCCGAAACTTGCTTCATTTATAAATAGCCTGGTGCTAATCCTGAAGTCATGCTTTTTTCTACTTGCGATAGCAACAGATTCTAATTGAAATAAATTTATTGAGTGAAGATAATTCAGCCAATCTGCACCATATTGATATTCAAATTGCTGCAATATATGTTCTTTCAGGATAGTCTCGAATACATAAAACTTTGCATAAAAAGTCGAAAGCAGATCAAGTATGTTTTGGATCATCCTTGAATAGCCGTGCATACGCTGAACCATAGTACAGAGATTCGGATTTATTGATGCAGGCTAAAGTAAAAAAAAGCATACTTCTCTTCCCGTTTAAAATATTGAAGAATTCTAGCGGACAGATGCACTTTTTTCGGCATTCAAAATTCCGGAGCTAATATTGAAAATATTCTATCGGTTAGGCAACATGTTTAGTTTAATAATCGGTAACCGTTCACTAAAATTTTTTAAATGACTAAGAATTGCGGTGCACATGCAGCTCCTTTTTGCTGTTCGCCGGCAAAATAATCGAAGAATATTAGCAAGCAGACTATCATTCCTTGGCATTAATCCACAAAAGTTTTCTGAGGAAGCCAAAATTTAATACCAGGAAATTCCAGGCGAACGATTCAGGTTATTACAGATGAAAAGCCCGGTGTGAACACTGCATGAAATAACCCGGCCTGAGAACGGCTCCGCCGAGAATAGCCCCAAACACCACCAGTTCTTGCCACATATATTCATTTATTGCTGCCGGGCTCCCCATTCCACTTTTTACCCCCACAAAAAACTGCCTTCACATACAAAATCCTGCCATACACATACAAAATGAATTTGCCGGGTAAGTCCAGGTGTAATTTGCGCTTCCAGAATGCATTTGAATTTTCTTCAATTTCATTAGCATATGAAACTAATTGTCACCATCTTCTTGTCTTGTGTGTTTTCCCTGTATGTTTCCGGCCAGGTAGGTATCGGCACTTCGAATCCTGATCCAAGCGCCGCGCTGGATGTGTCCAGTGATTCAAAAGGTTTGCTGGTACCCCATATGACCCGGAGCCAGCGGTTAGGTATCGATAAGCCTGCCACCGGGCTGTTGATATATCAGCAAGACGATTCAACAGGTTTTTATTACAATGCCGGTACGCCCGATGCGCCCAACTGGTTGAACCTGTCTGCTTATGTCTTACAGCAAAATATCAATACCAATGGCAAATGGATATCCCCTGATGGTGAAGACAATGGAATTTACCTGCGTCCAGACGGTGTGGGTATTGGCACTAACTATGTTGAAGGACGCCTCAACGTCCGGCAGTCCGCCGCTGGTAGCAAACTCACTACCTTTCTGGACCAAACAGGTATCCCACGCTGGCACACGCAGCTGGTGAATGGTACACTGAACGTGGCTGATGCCAATGGAGAAGATTTTGCGCTGGCAGTTAAGCCGGGGGGACAGGTAGGCATAGGAACCGGTTTTCCCCACAGCCGGTTGGGTATCAGGGCAGCCTCCACCGGCGACTTGCTGTCATTCAGTCAAAACTCCAGCGATCTTACCAAATGGCATCTATCCCTTGCAAACAGCGAACATCTCAACTTTGCTGAAACCGGCGTAGCAGATGGCCGCCTGTTTCTTAAATCGGGAGGTCAGGTGGGCATCAACAACATGAACCCTACAGAGGCGCTTGATGTGAAAGGCAACATAAAATATTCCGGCACGCTGGATATGGGTGTTAGAATATTCTCGCAAGGATATGTAATAACGCCTAATGGAGGAGGAAATTTCAGCATCGGCTGCCCTACCGGCACACGATTAATCGGCGGAGGAGGAGGACAGCAGATGATTGGCACCCCCAGCGAAAATACTATTGTAGTAAGTTATAGCGGTCCTCATCCCAATGACGACAACTTTTGGCGCTTGGTGGTTGCCAACAACGGAGGAAGTCACAAGGAAGTTGTTGTGTATGTTATTTGTGCGAAGGTGAAATGATGGTGGAAGATTACCCATCTCCGCCCCACAAAAGTATTTTTCACGTACAAATATCCGAAGTTTACATACAAAGTCCTGACCGGCCAACATCCTGACCTTATTTTAGCTCTCTTAAATTAGTTTTTATGAGAGTAATTATTACCATTATTATAATGGCGTGTGCCATTTCGCTGCATGTAGCCGGTCAGGTCGGTATTGGCACAAACAATCCTGATCCCAGTGCAGCCCTTGATGTGTCCAGTGAATCTAAGGGTTTGCTGGTACCTCATATGACCCAAAGCCAGCGGTTGAATATCAGTCAGCCTGCTACGGGGCTGTTGGTATATCAAACCGATGGTGCTGCCGGCTTTTATTATAATGCCGGTACGCCTGCGGCGCCCGCCTGGCTGAACCGGTCTGCCTATACCTTACAGCAGAATATCAATACAAATGGTAGGTAAATGGATATCTGGTAATGGCGGGAATAATGGACTATTTTTACATGCAAACGGCGTAGGCATCGGCACTTCTGCTGTTGATGGTTGGCTCACCCTCCGGCAGGTTGCTCCCAATACCAAACTGACATCTATAAAGGACGAGGCAGATATTCCACGCTGGCACAAATGGATGCAACCGGGTGGCACCATCAGTCTGGCACAAACGGGCATAGATGATCATCGGATTAGTATAAAACCTCTGGGACAAATAGGCGTTGGAACCAATTACCCACACAGTCGCGTTGGCATCAGGGCATTAACCGGTGGCAACTTAATATCATTCAGCAACAACCTCTACGATATTACCAAGTGGCACTTGTCAATTGCGGGTAATGAACACCTCAATTTTTCAGAAACCGGCGTGGCGGATGGCCGGCTGTTCCTGAAGGCAGGCGGCAATATAGGTATCGGCACCACGGACCCAGCAGCAAAACTCGACGTGAATGGCGATATCAGGTATTCAGGCACGCTGGATATGGGCGTTCAGGTAGTTAGCCAGACTTACTCCATCAGTGGTAACACCTATGGATACTATGAAGCCGGCTGTCCCTCCGGCACGCGCCCGATAGGCGGAGGTGGTGGGCACCGTGATTTTAACAGCGCCGCACGTGATATACACGTAAACTATACAGGTCCCAGCCCTATCAATTCAAACAGCTGGCGCGTATTAATTCACAACACCTCCGGGAATTCAAGAGCCATTATAGTGTATGCTGTGTGTGCAAAGGTGAGGTGAGGTGATGCGAAACCAAAATCAACGCGCTCGCCATCTTTCAGTATCACTAACCGATCCTTTCCAATCCCCTGCCCCTTCAGCCTTTTCCCAAAGCGACGCCCGCGTAGTGCGGCAATAATCCAACGCTTCCATATTGTGCGGCAATTACTGTTGCTTTTGGCGCCGACCTTATTAAGGTAATGGCGCCTTCTTCATCCACGAGAATGGCTTTGATTCAAAACCTGATTTCACCAGGTTTTGTATGAATTGTTTTCATTGTTTTACGATTTGCCCGTCCCCAAATATTTGAAACCGGATGGCAATTCGCCTGACACAAAGATGGGGTGAAATAGAGGCGGGGTCAATGGGCGATTGGGAAGGAATCTTGTACATTTTTCCCTATGGGTGATTTTTGGGGGAATTCGGCCGGGAAAGATTGAAAAAAGAAGGTATGAAATGCTTATTTATGAAACTGAAATACCCGAGATATTTTTTCCGAACGGAATATTATCTCATAAAAAGAAAAAACCCGCCTTAGCAAAAGCCGGGGAGGGTCAGAAAATTCAATAAGGTGAAACAGAAATGTCGGAACAGTGCGCAGTTGCAGGACTGTCATTGCAGTGCGGCCTGCAGGTCCTTTTAAAAATGCTGTAGTAATTAGTTCAATGAAAACTGGATAGATAAGAACCCAAACAGTTCTGCGTTTTCTGTATCATATTCAAATTTCAATGGAAGATAGAAATCATCGTTTATATGAATGCGTAGGGTAAGTGTAGGGTCTAATTTAGACCGATTTTCATCTTTGTATAATCGTTGGGCAATATATTTATAGCTAACGCCCGGTTTAATTTCAAATCTGGCTTTTTCTGTTTCTGGATTTACTTTAATGGGGAAGTTCATCCCTACTTCAGTTTCTAAGGAACTTCTTTTTAACGCTTCCTTTGTGGTAGTGTCCGTGCTCATAACGTAGTTCAGCTTTGCGTTTAGACCAGGGCTACTCAATTTCTTTTTGTTGAAATAGCAATACAGGTTTACCGGCGTAAAAGCTAACTTACCCCATTGGGTGTCGGTAAAATCATAAGTGCTTTTGAATTCAACAGTGAGTAGCGTGCGCTTGGATAATTCAGTAAGGAGTTGATCGAAAGCTTTATTGAGGCCAGTTTCCATATTTACCAACTCAGCATCAGTTGACACCCCCAACTTATTTTTCAGATAAACTTTCAGCGTATCATTCATCTCTTTACAGCTTCCTCTGACAATCCTTTTTCGGCATATAACCTGGCTTGTTCCCCCGCTGCAGTGTTCGGATGATTTGCAACAAATTCGCCTAGAGCAGCCAGGTACAAACCAAGATTTTGTATAGCAGGGTCTGAAGCCACGAGTGCATCATATTCCTTTTTTTTCAATTTCTTATTATTCAAAATTGCGTAGCTAAACCCTGATTGGAAATTATCTATTTCAAATATTGACGTTTCCGAGGGAGAAATTCCAAGATTCAATTGGAAATTTCTCAGGAAGGTAGCTTTAATAAAATTATTTTGTTCCCTTATTTTGGGATCAACCATTGACACAATGCCATACAACGTAGGTTGAAACGTAATAGTGGCTTCATCCTGTGAAGTAAACTTTCCCAACGCATTCAATATTGACGAAAAGTTGGCCTTATCATCTCCTGTTTTTTTACCAGCTATCTCCCTTTCATACCCAGATGGCGTTTGCGCAACAACATTACCAGTACTTTGCAATACAAAAAGTAAGACTAATACTTTCTTCATAGCAGCAGCTTAAACGATTAAGTCGTAAGTTTTCCTCTTATTATTCTTATCAAATTTTCCTGGCACAGCGGGTTTAACTGAGATGTCGTTACCTGTAATATCGAAGAGCATTTCTCCATCAGTTAAACAATACACAATAATGAAGTATTTACCCTTGGGCAAATTCAAGGTCTTGGAAAATGTACCTAAGTATGAGTTATTGAAATGAAAGTCTTGACCAGACACTACTAAAATTATGACTGCGCCTTCCGCATCAATGACTTTTCCTTGACATTTAACAGCAGGCATGGAGGTAATTTTTTTGTGTTTACTAAAGCGACTTGAATGTCTATTGTAAACACAAAAAAAAGCAGCAGGCGCTTTTAAAAAAAGGGTGTTTTCCCCGTATTTCGAGGGGCGGCTATACTACACGTTAAGAAAAAAAACTGTACCATCAACAGGGTAAGGCGCTTCCATTTTCGTTTAACCTTGTTTTAAATTTTTACACCCGAGTGGCCCTCTCTCCCGCGCTTAAAAGTTGACGCTGCATACTCGCACATGTAATATTGGTATTTTAACTTGTACTTTAATTTAGCCTTTCAGCAAGCAGTACTAATAAAATATTCAACGGACGTTGTAAATGACATCATAGAGCAACACAAAAAGAAGTGACTATTTTGAAATTGTTTTGAATATAATTTGATCTGACAAATTGAGTTTTTAGTTTTATGTGGTCTGGATATTGAAAAAAACACGAGGCTTACCAATAATAAGCACGAAAAATAAATCTCACTTTGAAATTCTACCAAAAACAGGCACGATATAACAACTGAAACAGAAAACCGCTAAAGCGGTCACTAACAGTAATTAATAATGTATGCGGATGAAACTATAGACCGCCGCTCAATAATGCAGTAAATAAAAGGATCAACTAAATAGGCAACTATATAAATAAAAACGCTGTAAATTTATGACTTACAGCGTTTTGTATTGCGTTCGGTAGTCCCGACAGGAATCGAACCTGTATCAAAAGTTTAGGAAACTTCTATTCTATCCATTGAACTACGGGACCAATTGCCTTATGTAAGAGGAACAAGAAGTGTTGATCATTACAAACCAACCTTCAGGCCCTCCTGAAACGCAGCAAAATTACGATTTACTTTCAAAGCACCAATATCTTGCGGGTAATGGTTTGGTTACCAATCATTATCTGCAGGTAAAAAATATTGCCTTCACGTCCGCGCAAGTCAATTGTCTGGGTAAACTGACCAGAGCGTTCCCCGGCATTGAGGTGCATTACCCTGCCCCCCGACTGATCGCTGACGCGGAACTGAACTTGCTTCAACTGGCTCAATTCCAGTTTCACCACCACCCGGCCGTCAGTAGGATTGGGACCCAACTCCAATCTTTCCAGCCCTTCAATATTTTCTGTTCCCGAAGGTGGTGTGCACGCAGTTACAATAAGGGTGGCGGTATCCGTATTGTTATTTTCGTCCGGCTCCACCAAAGCATTTTCCCGGTCAACCACATAAAATAAAGTGTAAGTCCCGGGCGCCACAGAACAGGGTATCGTTATCTCTTTTGAATAGGTATTGCTGTCGTTGACAGCCACAGCCGCGGCCAGCACCTCAGTACCAATCAGCACATCGCTGCCAGGCGTCAACACATTGTCCTGCGACAGGAAAATTTCTACTTTAACACCTTCCCCACCAGCAAGATCGCCTTTGTTGTGTATCGTATAGGCAAGCATTGCCGGCACACCTGCAGCAAGGGTGTTCACATTGTCAGGAGAGTGTTTCACCAAGAGGTCTGCCGGTTTTGCAAACGGATCAAATTCATCTGAACCGATATCCGTTGGGCCGGATGCGATTGACGTAGACCTTACTCCCTGGGCGCTGTCATAGTCGCCGCTGATATCATTTACCGGTATACCTTTTTCGTTCAGAACCAGGCAGACATCGCCCGACGTACTGATGTTGAGGTTGCCTTTGGCGAGGTCAACAAACAGCGAATCGGCAGGTACCGATTCAACCAACTCGCTGTAGCTGGAGGCATCGCTACCGCTTAATGCCAGGTACACGGGCAGGCCAACCATTCCTGTTCCCAGCCAATTGATAACTTTGGCAGTGTCGGAGGCAACCAGGAAGTTGTAATCAGCAACAGCAGCCGGCCAGTTATTAGATGATAGTATGGCCAGTGCGCCGTTGGCACTACCACCCTGCCGGGCGTTGTAGAGCAGATTGTTCTTGCAATCCTGTACTATGCTTTTGCCATCCGTTAGCAAGCCGTATGAATAGCCTTCGCTACCTGCATTTGTTCCTCCCACATAAACGCTGTTGTAATAAATCCGGCTGCTGGTATTGGTAGCGGTATCAGTATAATAGTCTTTTATACCGGCAATACGCACGCTGTTGGTATTACTGCCATTGGTAATTGTCACCTGGTTGTTACTGATCGTTTGAGTTCCGCCTTTTAATAACAAGCCAACAATTTCTCCAAAACCATTGGGAGTGAGGCTTTCCAGATTATGAATGCGGTTGCGGAAAACATTATATCGCATGTCCGAATAAGCATATCCATAAGTTATTATGCCGGCTACAATTGAGGTATCGAGGGCATGTGTGCTGCGAAGGTGAGATATTTCGTTTTCTAATACATTGAACTCTGAACCCATATATTCTTCCAATACCATTCCGGCCACAGAGAATTGCTTAGTGAAATAATGATTTGAAGCACCTTCGGATGAAAGATTTGATATGCGGTTGCTCTTAATAGTTAACCGGGTTGTATCAAAACCACTCACTAACATTCCAAGTACCGCCATTCCTCCCTCGGCTGTGGCCGACATATTGGCAATTATATTGTCGGCAATGACCATATCTCCTATGGTGGTTATATCTATGCCAATGGTTCCGTACCTGCCATTGACAGCGGTCATAGTAGCATTTACAATACTGTTGGGCTTTTCAGGATCGCCAATTGTATTTCCGATAATCTGATACCCAAGGAATGAACTTATCGCTGTGAAATTAACCCCCACTGGCGCGCTTAAATAAATATTACTGATCTTGTTATTTACAATATACCCCGTATTTTCACTTGGTTGTACCCGGATGCACGCTATGTTTGTGTTTTCCGCAGTTGCCGGCGTATATCTCCAGGGTTGTCCACCACAATAGGGTTCACTGCCTCCAATGTAATTGTTAGAAATAATAGGTCCGTTAGGCCCTCTCGAAAGTCCAACATAAATACACTCAATATATGAAGCCATAGGAACAACGCTGCTTATGAATAAGTGATTGCTGTCAATCAAACAACCATCCGGAGTTGAACCCAAATAAATACCTGACTGGAAAAAGTTGGATATTTCATTTCCAATTACCTTACACACGTTGTTCCCCGATGCATAAATGCCGATTTCCATATTTTCACTAACATATCCTGGGCTGCCGGTGGGATTACTGATTTTATTATTTCGTATGATGATGCCAATATTTCCTTCCTCAAGAACTATTACTCCTGTATTATTCCATTGAGGCATATCATCAGGTTTTCTTACATTAGATTCAATAACCAGGTTCTTTAATTCTATAGCATTATTATTCTCCAAAATAAAAAAACAAGGTTCAGCGCGTTGTGCCGTTTCATGCGTACTGATAAAACGCAAAAATTTTCCTTGCCCATCCACACTTCCGTCTATAGTTACATCCCTGCAATTGTTTAAAGTGATCAGCGCGTGCTGCACATCTTCACCATTGATATTCTTCACAACAGCAGTATTTGTGATGATTTTCAAAGGACCTCCTGTTCCTCCTGATGGATAATTTTGCAACCAGTGCTTGCCGCTTTCAGTTAAGTCCGAGGTAATAATCACTGTAAAACCATTGGCGCCCGGTTGTGCCTCATTGATAGCTTCAAATACGCCGCCGTCGTTGGTGAGCGATGTAAAGGATTCACCTGCGCCCACATACAGCGTGTCCGGCAGCATACCTGTATTTCGCCACTCAGATTTTGATGAACTGCAGTAGTGATAAACGTTGTTGCCGGGCTCTGACCAACAACTTGCAAAAAAGGAAATGAAAGCAGAATCCAGGTAAAAACATGGGCTACGAGGTATGCACACCGGTTCATATATACGAAATATTTAGGGGTGGCCGCTAAAGTACTAAAGCTTCCTCCCCATTCCTACCCTTTAACAAAGGATTTACCTGCACTTATTTATGTTATTGAAAATTACTACCTTCCAAATCTGCATTGACTACTTATAACTTATTAATATGAAATACTTTTTTGCCCTGTTCTTCGCGAGCACTGCATTGGCAACTTCCTGCTCCAATCCCTCCGGTGAAAAACCAATAGCACAAACTGCTGCCGCATCAACACCCCGCGCTACCCTCAACCACATCGCCATCTACGTTACCAACCTCCAGACCAGCACCCATTTTTACCAACATATCATCGGCCTCGACACCATTCCGGAACCCTTCCACGACGGCCGCCATACCTGGTTCAACGTAGGAAAACAGGGACACCTCCACATCATTTCCGGCGCAGTTGCGCCCACAGCTCATGATAAAAACTCGCACCTCTGTTTCAGCGTGCCTTCGGTAGATGAGTTCATCCCCATACTCCAGCAAAACAACATTTCCTTTGAAGACTGGGGCGGCACCCCCGGTGCCATTACTCACCGCGTAGACGGGGTAAAACAGATTTATTTCAAAGACCCCGATGGGTATTGGATAGAAATCAACGATGCAAAAGAGTAAAAGTTTTGGAGCAGGGCAGCCTCCCCCGAAACTTCATCTCCCAACCCAAAACCCAAAACCATCCCGTATCTTTGCAGTCCTTTAAAAATTGGATTGTTATGAAGTTTTATACCTGGCTGATCCGTTATCGCCTCTATATTGGACTGCTGCTGGTGGGTGTAGGCGTGGTGGCCAATATTTATTCCGGTTTCTGGCCGGCTTTCCCGGCTTATTTTATAGGCGTAATTCTTATTGCAGGCCATTTTTTCATTGGCCCCCTGCGACTGCTGCAGGACTATATGGAAAACGGCGACCTTGAAGGCGCAGAAAAAGTGCTCAATTCCATCAAGTTTCCCAACCTGCTCTACAAACCCATCCGCTCCGCTTACTATACCTTCAAAGGTCAGCTGGCCATGATGAAGCAGGATTTTGAGGGCGCTGAAAAAAATATGAAAAAGGGGCTCGACCTCGGCACACCTTTGAAAGAAGTAAAAGGCGCCAGCCTGCTGCAAATGGGTATGATCGCCCTGCAGAAAAATAATTTCAAACAGGCCGAAAGCTATATCCGCCAGGCTATCCGCGAGGGCCTTCCCGATAAAGAAAATGAAGCAGCCGCCTACCTCCAGATGTGCAACATCATGATGAACAAACGCGAGTTCCGCGCGGCCAAGGAATTTTTCCGCAAAACAAAGGCGTTGAAACCTACCAACCCGGAAATCGTAAAACAGATCAAGGAAATCGAGAAGTATATCAGTCGCATACCCGGCTGATAGAGCCGGGACGCGCATAGCGAAGTTTGATCCTGCGCTTCATACGAATGGCGCCCGATTTGTCGTGCTTGCCGCACCGCAAGTCACCATCAGCTTCCAACGTCACATTTTTAATGGGCCTCCGATACTTACCGCGTCAACTGCCCTGCCTGTATCATCCTGTAAATAGTACTCTTCCCGATATCCAGCTTCTTGGCCACAAACAACACATCCTTGTCATATTTGTCCAGGAAGTGTTGAATGATCTGGATTTCGTACTCCTTCAGACTTTTTTCTTCGCTGATAAAACTATTGATGGGAGAGGCATGATGTACATTGATGTGCTCCGGTTGTATAGTATCACCTTCGCATAATTCCACCGCCAGCTGCATTACCGATTTCAATTCGCGCACGTTGCCGGGGAAGGAATAATTAAGCAATACCCGCTGCGCCTCCGGCGACAACGATTTATTTCCGAGATTATTCGCGGCACAACGCTGGTCAACAAAATAACGGGCCATCACCAGCACATCGTTGCCACGTTCACGAAGCGGTGGCAATTCAATGGCCTGGCCAGCCAGCTGATGGAACAGGTCTTCGCGGAATCTTTTCTGCCTTACCTCTTCCGCCAGGTCTTTGTGCGTACTTACAATGAAACGCACATGCATCGGCGCCGGTTCGTTACCGCCAATCCGGGTCACCTGCTCCGTACGCAACACTTCCAGTAACCGGCCCTGCAAATCAAAATCCAGTTCACTCACTTCATCGATAAACAGCGTACCGTTATTGGCTTCCTCTATTTTACCGATCTGCTGCGCGTCCGCACCAGGGAAAGCGCCTTTTTCATATCCAAACAACTGGCGCTCCAGCTCCTGTTTGGAAACGCCGGACACGTTCACCGTTACAAAAGGTTGTTTACTCCTGTAAGAGTTATAATGAATCGCTTTCGCCACCATTTCCTTGCCGGTACCCTTTTCACCACTAATGGTAACCGTTAGGTTCGTTTTGGCTGCCTGGTCAATCCGGGCATACACGGCCTCCATGGCCGGACTCTCGCCTATCAGGATTTTCGAAAAATCATAGCGCTTGCACAGTTGTTCTTTCAACTGGTCAACCTCTTTGCGCAGCTTGTTTATTTCCAGCAGGTGCGAGAGCGACCTGCACAGCTTTTCACGTGTAAGGCCGTCTTTCACTATGTAATCAAACGCGCCGTTCTTTAACAGCTCCACGCTATTTTCTTTTTCAGGCGAGGCCAGCACCACCACGCGCATATCCGGATACCTGTCGCGGATCCGCGTAAGCGTTTCATGACCATCCATATCAGGCATCGAATAGTTGAATGCCACCACGTCTGGCTTGTCGTGCAAATGCTCGAAAAAGTCGCGGCTGCTGTCGAAATACTTTACATCAAACTGGGGGTGCAACGAGAGATACTGCTGCAACATCAGGCCATAATCAGGGTCGCTTTCCAGGAGAAATATCTTCAGGGTATTATCGTTTTTCATTCTGTGGTAAGGACTAGAAACATATTAGAACGAAAGTTAAATTAAAAACTTTCGACAAAAAAGATAATTTTAATGTGTTTTATAAACTACTTATTATCAATGAATAATAGTTTACCCTTAAGCCTACTGGTTCATCTGCACTACGTAGTTTTACTTCGTACATTTTACGCCCGGAAGCAGAAGTAAAACCACCCACTCACCACGTATACCTGCTTCGGAGTTTTCCGGGCAGGCAAGGCATTTGACGGCATTCGGGCAGAAAACTTTTCTCCACCGGTAGCTTATCTTTGAACAATGTCCATAACCAGGGAAAATCTCCGCAAAAAGTTTCGCGAAGAGTATGAAAAGTTGAATGAGCATCAAAAGCTCGCAGTAGATACCATAGAAGGTCCTGTCATGGTAATTGCCGGTCCGGGTACCGGTAAAACCCAGATACTGGCCAGTCGTATCGGAAAAATTCTGCTCGAAACAGATACCCAGCCGGAAAATATTCTTTGCCTTACCTACACCGACGCCGGCGTGGTGGCCATGCGCAAGCGACTGCTCAGCTTTATTGGTCCCGATGCCTATAAAGTACATATCTATACCTTCCACGCCTTTTGCAATGACGTGATCCAGGAAAACCTGTCGCTGTTTGAAAAGTCGGCGCTCGACCCGGTTTCCGACCTGGAGCGGATTGAATTGTTCAAGGAACTGATCGATTCCTTCCCCAAAAACCATCCGCTCAAGCGCTATCGCGGCGACGTGTATTTTGAGATCAACAACCTGCAGTCGCTGTTCAGCACCATGAAGCGCGAAGGCTGGACGCCCGCATTCATCAACCAGAAAATTGACGAGTATATCAACGACCTGCCGTTCCGCGAGGAGTTTGTATACAAACGCGCCTACAAACAATTCAAGGCCGGTGATCTGAAGCAGGACAAAATCGACGAAGAAAAAGAAAGGCTCGAAAAACTGCGCGCCGCCGTGAATGAGTTTGACCGCTTTCAACAGATGATGCGCGCACGCAACCGGTACGATTTCGACGATATGATCAACTGGGTGATCCGTGCTTTTGAAGAAAACAAAAACCTGCTGCGCAATTACCAGGAACAATTCCTGTACATCCTCGTAGACGAATACCAGGATACCAGCGGTACACAAAACCGGCTGGTGGAACTCCTCATCAGTTACTGGGACAAACCCAACGTGTTTGTGGTAGGCGACGACGACCAGAGTATTTACCGTTTCCAGGGCGCCAACGTGGAAAACATGCTGCAGTTTGCCACCTCTTACCGAGAAAGCCTGCTCACGGTGGTGCTCACCAACAATTACCGTTCCACCCAACCCATATTGAATGTGTCCGGTTCGCTGATCAGCAGAAATGAAGAAAGGCTGGTGAACCAGATTGAAGGACTGAGCAAGGAATTGATCGCTTCGCACCCCGAAACAAAACAGTATAACCATCCGCCCGTCATCAAAGAATATGAATCGCAGCGGCATGAAATGATAGACATTACGCTGCAGGTGCAGCAATTGTTATCGCAAAATGTATCACCGGGCAGGATTGCAGTTATTTATAAGGAAAATAAATATGGCGAAGCGTTAACCCAATATTTCAAAACACGCGGCATCCCGGTGTACAGCAAGCGGCAGATGAATATCCTGGAAATACCCATTGCCCAGAAAATCGTCACCCTGCTGCAATACCTCGATGCTGAACACAATATTCCCTACAGCGGCGATGAATTGTTGTTTGAAATACTGCATTTCGACTGGTTTGGCATTCCCCCCGTGGAAATTGCCAAACTGAGCATAGAAGTAGCCGACCGCCAGTTTAAAGAAAATAAAACATCCTTACGGCAACTCCTATACGAAAAGAGCAAACAACCGGCTCCTGATCTTTTTACCCCCGCTTTTCCGGAAAGCCTGAAAAAAGCGGGCAGCATCATTGAAGAACTGATTGCGGCAGTGCCCAATGTTACCCTGCAGGTGTTGGTAGAAAACATTATCCGCAAAGCCGGCGTGTTGAACCAGATTATGCAAAGCGCTGAAAAGAACTGGCTGATGCAGGTGGTAACCGGGTTCTTTGAATTTGTGCAGGCCGAAACGCATCGCAATCCGCAAATGAAGCTGGAGGGACTGGTGAAGATCATTGAATTGATGCAGCGTGAAAGTTTGTCGCTGCCGCTGGTACAGATCACCGGCACCGACAAAGGCGTAAACCTCCTCACCGCCCATGGTTCCAAGGGACTGGAATTTGAGTACGTGTTTTTTGCCGGTTGCAATGCCTCCTTCTGGGAAAAGAAACGCAAACCGGCCGGTGGGTATAAAATTCCCGATACGGTTTTCAGTGCAACGCGCCTCACAGCAGCCAATGGCGAAGCGTCGGTTGCGGCCCCTGCTTCCAGCCGCGATCACAACGGCATTGAAGAACTGCGCCGTCTTTTCTTTGTAGCGCTTACACGTGCCGAGCGGCATCTCACCATTTCCTACAGTCGCTTTAAAAACGATGGCAAGGAAATGGAGCCTTCCATGTTCATTGCAGAAATCCAGGACCAGCACAAACTGCCGGTTGAAAAAATATTCATCGACGATGAAGTAACCACTTCTTTCCAGGCCATGCAGTTTGCCGCATCGGCAGCGCCTGAAATTGAAAAACTGGAAGAAGAGTTTGTATCGCGACTGCTGGAACGTTTTGTGATGAACGTAACGGCCCTGAACAATTATCTCAAATGTCCGCTGGAATTTTATTTCCGCAACCTGCTGCGCATTCCTTCGCCGCGCAATGAAGCCACTGAATTTGGATCGGCCATCCACTATGCCCTGCAGAAGTTGTTTGAAAAAATGCTGGAGAACAACAAGATCTTTCCACCAAAAGAAGTGTTCATTGCCGATTTTACCTGGTACATGCAGCGCCACCGCGAAAGTTTTACGCGCGAACAATTCGAGCGCCGCATGGAATACGGGCTGGATGTGCTCAGCAATTACTACGACAAATACCACAGTCAATGGCATACCATAGTAGCCGTGGAAAGAAACATCCGCAATGTGGTGGTAGCCGGCGTACCGCTGAAAGGCAAACTGGATAAACTCGAGTTCGATGGCAAGATGGTCAACGTGGTGGACTATAAAACCGGTGATATAGACAAGGCGCGCACCAAATTACAGCCGCCCAACGACAAGGACCCCAATGGCGGCGATTACTGGCGGCAGGCAGTGTTTTACAAAATGCTGGTGGATAATTACGAAAACCGCGGCTGGCATGCCGTAAGCACCGAGTTTGATTTTGTGGAGCCGGATAAGAAGAAAAATTATCAGAAGGTAAAGGTCACCGTCACCCCTGCCGATATCACCACCGTTACGCAACAAATTGTAACGGTTTGGGAAAAAATTCAACAACGTGATTTCTATACCGGCTGTGGTAAGGAAGATTGCCACTGGTGCGCATTTGTTAAAACAAACCAGTTGGCGGTGGCATTGCATGAACTGAACGACCCGGATGAACAGGAATAAGAATACCGGGCTTACCCATGCACGGCATTAGCAACTTGTTAATTCCGGCTCCTTTGCGTGCATTCGTATTGATAAATCCTGTTACTTCGCACTCATTCGCGTTTATTCGCGGCTCATTTGCGTTATTAGCGGCTTATGCGTGTTATTCTTACGTTACTGGTCCTGATTATTATAGCCTCCGAACTGGCCACCTTGTCCGGCTGCGCCAATATCATTCCGCCGGGTGGCGGCCCGAGAGATTCTTTGCCGCCGGTATTGCGTACAGTAACACCGCCCGATTCTTCCAGGAACTTCGCGGCGAAGAAAATCACTTTTACTTTTGATGAATTTGTGGAGATCGACAACCCGCGACAAAACCTGCTGGTATCACCCGTTCCGAAAATAGACCCGGTAGTAGAGTCGAAGCTGCGAACGGTAACCGTAACCATTAAAGACACACTGGAACCCAATACCACGTACAGCATTGATTTTGGCAACGCCATCAAAGACATCAACGAAGGCAATGTGCTGAAGAATTTCCGGTACCTGTTTACTACCGGCACCTACTTCGATTCACTGCAACTGACGGGCAATGTGGTGGTAGCAGAAACAGGAAAGCCCGATTCCACGCTCATCGTGATGCTGCACACCAGCCTTGACGATTCAGCAGTGATCAAGGAACGGCCGCGTTATGTAGCCCGCCTGGACAGTTCGGGCCGTTTCCGGTTTCGCAACCTGCCGCCGGGCACCTTTGCCATTTATGCGTTGAAAGACGAAGGTGGCCAGCGCCGTTACCTCAGCAAACAGCAGTTGTTTGCCTTTGCCGATTCAGCCGTTGTAACGCAGGATGCGCCCGGTCCCATCACGTTGTATGCGTACGCTGAAAAGGAAGAAACGGAAGAAACCGCAACACCCTCCCTGCAACGTCCGGCCGCCAGGGGCCGCCGGGCCGCAGCAGCACCGGATAATCTCCAGGTAAGCCTGAATACGCCGGGTGGTCAGCTGGATTTGTTAAGCCAGCTCGAAATCGGATTTAGCACGCCCTTGCGCGAATTCGACAGTACCAAAGTGCAACTCACTACCGATTCATTCGACATATTGACCGGTTATCATTTTCTGCGCGACACCAGCAACCAGAAGGTAACACTGGTTTATAAGTGGACGGAAAACACAGGCTATAACCTCATTCTCGACTCAACGGTGGCCACCGATACATTAGGCCGGCGGATTCCGCGCACCGATACCATTGCCTTCCGTACCAGGCAGGCAAAAGAGTATGGTGAAGTGCGCCTGCGCCTGTTGAACCTCGACCTTTCCCTCAACCCGGTATTGCAGTTTGTGCAGGGCGACCAGGTGAAATTTGCTTACCCCATGACCAGTCGCAATTTCAATGCTACGCTTTTTCCGCCAGGCGAATATGACCTGCGCATCCTGTACGATGAAAACAAAAACGGCATATGGGATACCGGCAGCTTCTTCGAAAACCGGAAGCAACCGGAAAAAGTGCAACCCATCCCGCGGCGACTGAATATTAAAGCCAACTGGTTAAACGAGATTGATATTACGTTGTAGCTTGTTTGGTATGCGCCCAGGTGCCGGGCACTGCATGCATACCACATTGGACCAGCTTGCACACCCAATAACAAGCTGGCTTAATGCCCAATTTGTAGCAAAAACCCCAAGCCGCAGGCGCGCCTGATTTCGTACTTTTGCTGAATGCAATTTTCTTCTGCTTTACTGGAAAATGCGGTGAACGAATTTGCCAAACTGCCGGGTATTGGTAAGAAAACGGCATTGCGCCTTGTGTTGTATTTGCTGAAACAACAACCCGAAATGGTAGAGGCATTTGGCGAAGCCATTATCAAAATGCGGAAGGAGATCAAATTCTGTCAGCGCTGCTTTAACGTGGCCGACGGTGATCTCTGCAGCATTTGTTCCAATACCATGCGCAATCAATCGCTCATTTGCGTGGTGGAAAATGTGAGAGACGTCATTGCCATTGAAAGCACGCAGCAATACAATGGCGCCTACCATGTGCTGGGAGGCATCATATCGCCTCTGGATGGTATTGGTCCTGACCAGCTGAACATTGAATCGCTGGTGCATCGCGTGCAAAAAGAAAAAACAGAAGAGATTTTCTTTGCATTGAACCCCACTATACAGGGCGATACCACCATTTATTATATACAGAAAAAACTGCGCGACCTGCCGGTGAAAATCACCACCATTGCACGCGGCATTGCTTTCGGCGGCGAACTGGAATATGCCGATGAACTCACCCTTGCCAAAAGCATCAGCAACCGTATGCCGGTGGAGAATTATGTTTCCAACCGTTGAATCACCAGGGCATAACAAAACACGAAGGTTATGAGCTGCCATGCTACCTGCGGCCTGCCAGGTACCGCTTTGTATCATGGGGCCTTCACGTTTGCCCGTTTTGATATTACCAAAACTTAGTGTAATTTCGCATTCGTTTACAGGCGGATTTGTTTATTGTTCGGCCTGTAACGCTCCTGCCAACTGCAGGAAGTTCTGCCAACTGAACTAATAAACGCCAGGAACTCTCTCTACCGGTTTTCCCAACGTTTATCAGTTTGGCCATTTTTTCAACGCGCATTGCGTATTGAACCTGTTGTATACCTGCATGTTCAATATGCCCGTCAAACAGTTATAGTTATGAAATCCATCCGCGAAGCTTTGCAGGAACGCATATTGGTGATTGATGGCGCTATGGGCACTATGATCCAACGTCACCAGTTAACAGAAGCCGATTACCGGGGCGAAAGGTTTAAAGACTGGCCATTGGACCTCAAAGGCAACAGCGACCTGCTTTGTCTTACCCGGCCCGACGTTATCAAAGGCATTCACAAATTATACCTCGAAGCCGGAGCGGACATTATTGAAACAAATACTTTCAGTGCGCAACGCATTTCGCAGGCCGACTACAATATGGAAGAGATTGCCTATGAAATGAACGTTGCTGCTGCCAAACTTGCCAGGCAGGCCGTTGATGAATTTTTTGCTACGTCCAGACCCGGTCGCGATGGGGCCTATGTAGCCGGCGCCATTGGTCCGTTGAATAAAACATTGTCTTTGTCGCCCGACGTAAATAATCCCGGTTACCGCGCACTCACTTTTGATGAAGCCATGACCGCTTATTATGAACAGGTAAAGGGTTTGGTAGAAGGGGGCGTGGATGTATTACTGATAGAAACCATCTTCGATACGCTCAACGCAAAAGCCGCCATTTATGCCATCAAGCAATTTTTCCGCGACACCAAACGCGAAGAACTGCCCATCATGATCAGCGGCACCATTACGGATGCATCGGGCAGAACGTTGAGCGGACAAACACTGGAAGCCTTTTACGTTTCAGTAATGCATGCCAGGCCGTTGAGCGTTGGGCTGAACTGTGCTTTGGGCGCCAAAGAAATGCGTAGCCATATCGAAGAGTTGTCGCAGATTGCTGCCTGTTATGTATCGGCATATCCCAATGCCGGCTTGCCCAACGCCATGGGAGAATACGACGAACAGCCGCAACAAACGGCGCATTACCTGGAAGAATGGGCAAAAGCAGGTTTTGTAAATATTGTAGGTGGCTGCTGCGGCACCACGCCGGACCATATCCGACATATTGCTGAACATGTGAAGCAGTTCAAACCACGGCCATTGCCCGTGGTGGAAACTTCGCTGGTGGGTTAAAGCACAACAATGTTGCACCGTGCTTAAACAGTAAGTTCTTTATAAAGCCTGTTTTGAAGGAAGGGATAACAAGAATCATTTATTAAAATATTAAAGCCACCTGGTGCAACAGCACCGTGGTTGATCAGAACATGAGTACTATCAAACCATACTTGAGACTGGCAGGACTGGAACCGCTTACCGTACGTCCCGAAACGAATTTTGTGAACATTGGCGAACGCACCAACGTAACCGGCTCCAAGAAATTCGCACGCCTTATTAAAGAAAACAAATACGAAGAAGCCCTCAGTGTAGCGCGTCAGCAGGTGGAAAACGGCGCGCAGGTGCTGGACGTGAATATGGACGATGCGCTGCTCGATGGCGTAAAAGCCATGACCACCTTCCTCAACCTGCTGCAAAGTGAGCCCGATATTGCCAAAATCCCCATCATGATCGACAGCTCCAAGTTCGAGATCATTGAAGCCGGGTTAAAATGCGTGCAGGGAAAATGCATTGTGAACTCCATATCTCTCAAGGAAGGCGAAGAGAAATTCATTCGCGAAGCCAATATCTGCAAAATGTTCGGCGCCTCCGTAGTAGTGATGGCCTTCGATGAGCAAGGTCAGGCCGACACCCTCCAGCGCCGGGTAGATATTTGCGAACGCGCCTATAAAATTCTCACCGAACAGGTAGGCTACGAACCACAGGATATCATTTTCGACCCCAATATATTTGCCATTGCCACCGGCATTGAAGAGCATAACAATTATGCCGTTGACTTCATTGAAGCTACACGCATCATCAAGCAAAAAATGCCGCTTACCAAAGTAAGCGGTGGCGTGAGCAATATCTCATTCTCCTTCCGCGGCAATGAACCGGTGCGCGAAGCCATGCATGCCGTTTTCCTGTACCACGCCATCAAAGCCGGTATGGACATGGGCATTGTAAATGCCGGGCAGCTGGCCGTGTATGATGAAATTGAACCACAACTGCGCGAATTGTGCGAGGATGTAATCCTTAACCGCCGCCCCGACGCCACCGACCGCCTCGTCACTTTTGCAGAAACCGTCAAAGCAAAAGGCAAAGCAGAAGTGAAAGACGAAGCCTGGCGTAAAGGTTCTGTAGAAGAGCGCCTGAAACACGCATTGGTAAACGGCATCACCGATTATATTGATCAGGATACCGAAGAAGCCCGTCTTAAATATCCCAAGCCGCTGGACGTGATTGAAGGCCCGCTGATGGACGGCATGAACGTAGTAGGCGATCTCTTCGGCAGCGGTAAAATGTTTTTGCCCCAGGTAGTGAAGAGCGCCCGCGTTATGAAAAAAGCGGTAGCCATACTTACTCCCTATATCGAAGAAGAAAAAAAGAACAACCCCGCAGCGCAGCAGGGTGGGGCCGCAAAGATTTTACTGGCCACAGTGAAAGGCGATGTGCATGACATCGGGAAAAATATTGTAGGCGTAGTGCTCGGTTGTAACGGTTATGATGTGATTGACCTCGGCGTGATGGTGCCTGCCGATAAAATTCTCGACACAGCAGAAAAAGAAAAAGCAGATATCATCGGGTTGAGTGGACTGATTACACCCTCATTGGATGAAATGGTGCACGTGGCAGCAGAAATGAAACGTCGTGGTATGCAGCAACCCTTGCTCATTGGCGGCGCCACTACTTCAAGGATGCATACTGCCATCAAAATTGCGCCGCAATATGACAAAGGCGTGGTGCATGTGCTCGATGCCAGCCGCAGTGTAACGGTTGCCGGCAGCCTGCTCAGCAACGACCAGAAAGAAAAATTTCTCGAAGGCATCAAGGAAGAATACAATAAACTGCGCGAAGACTTTGGCAATAAGAAATCAGCCAAACAATACCTGTCGTTTGAGAACGCGCAGAAAAATCCTGTTAAGATTAACTGGGATGCCTATACGCCGCCGGCGCCTGCATTTACCGGCACCAAAGTGCTGGACAATTATGACCTCTCGGAAATTGCCCGGTACATTGATTGGGGCCCGTTCTTCATTGCCTGGGAAATGCATGGTAAATTCCCTGCTATTCTTGAAGATAAAGTAATCGGAAAAGAAGCCACCAAACTTTATAATGATGCCAATGCCCTGTTGCAAACCATTATTAAAGAAAAATGGCTTACTGCCAGAGGCGTGGTAGGCTTCTGGCCGGCCGTTACTACGGCGCCGGATACCGTTCTCTTGAAAAATGGCAATGAAACGATCAATCTTGAGTTCCTGCGCCAGCAGATCAGGAAAGCTGAAGGTCAGCCCAACCTTAGCCTGGCCGATTTTGTGAAACCGGGTCTTGCAAAAGAACCGTTTACTGATTACGTAGGCGCTTTTACCGTAACGGTGCAGGGCATTGAACCACATATCCAGCGCATGATCAGCAATCACGATGATTACAACAAAATCATGCTGCAGGTGCTGGCAGACAGACTGGCCGAAGCTTTTGCAGAATTGCTGCACGAAAAAGTGCGCAAGGAATTCTGGGGCTATGCAAAAGATGAACAGTTTACTAACGAAGAGCTGATCAAAGAAGCGTATACAGGCATTCGTCCGGCGCCCGGATATCCTGCCTGCCCGGACCATACCGAAAAATATAAACTATTCAACCTGCTTGGAGGTAAAGAAGCAACCGGCATCACCCTTACCGAATCGCTGGCTATGTATCCTGCCTCATCTATCTGCGGCTGGTATTTCTCGCATCCGCAAAGCCATTACTTCGGCATCGGCAAAGTGCAGAAAGACCAGATTGAAGATTATGCACGTCGTAAAGGCATGCCGGTAGAAGAAGTGGAAAGGTGGTTGCGTTCTGTACTGGACTACGAGGCGTAGCGGCTTCAAAGAAGCCTTTCAGTATGAAGCATATTTTCACTGTCAAAATCTCTGTGCTCCCTGGTTACCTCGCTGTATCACCGTTTTTCAAGTAACCACCACAACCGTTTCCGTGGTTTTACTTTGTAATTTTTACTGATATACGTATGAATGTGATGCATGGCCTCGTCTACGCTATCAGTAAGCAACACAAGGGAAAGATCTTCTTTGGAAATGGTATTCTTTTGGGCCATATGCTCAAACATATCCCACAGTTCACTGTAATATTCCTTACCAAATAAAACGATGGGGAACATGGATATCGATTTTGTTTGCACCAGCGTAAGCGTTTCAAACAATTCATCCATGGTGCCAAACCCGCCGGGAAGAATAATAAAAGCATAGGAGTATTTCACCAGCAACACCTTGCGAACAAAAAAATGTTCAAAGGTGATGTGCTTGTCCATATACGGGTTGGGTTTCTGTTCAAACGGCAATGAAATATTGCAACCCACCGATTTGCCGCCTTTTTCCATAGCGCCGCGATTGGCCGCTTCCATAATACCGGGACCGCCGCCCGTCATGGTGGTAAAACCCATTTCTGCAATGCGACCACCTATTTCGCGCGCTACCTGGTAATACGGATGATCTTCCTTGAACCGTGCTGAACCAAACACGGTGATGCAGGGTCCTACGAAATGTAATGTGCGGAAACCCCGGATGAATTGTCTGAACACTCTCCACGCAAATGCCAGTTCATATCCGCGACTTTTAGGCCCATCCAGGTATACATGCTGTTTCGGAGGTATGATTGGTTCAATGGGGGTTTTTACTGATGCTGCTTCCATATCTATAATGTAAATTGCTGCCCTAAAAATAAAGGAAAATATATGCGCATCATCAGCTATAATGTGAACGGCATCCGTGCGGCAATGAATAAAGGGTTTTGCGAATGGCTGAAAACAGACCCGGCTGATATTATTTGTTTGCAGGAAACGAAAGCAGTGAAAGACAGTGTTGACTGCAACCAGTTTACCAGCCTGGGCTATCACGATTACTGGTTTTCTGCGCACAAGAAAGGTTATAGCGGCGTGGCAGTGCTCACCAAAATACAACCGGATAATGTGGTGTTGGGCAATGGTCATGGTGCAAGCGATGAGGAAGGCCGTGTGATTCAACTCGATTTTGGCGATATCCGACTCATCAATGCCTATTTCCCTTCGGGCACGAGTGGAGATATTCGGCAACAATTCAAATATGAATGGCTGAACGAAATGTTCAACTGGCTGAATGCCTTGCGCAAAGAACATCCGAACCTGATACTTTGCGGCGATTACAACATAGCCCATACCGAAATAGACATTCATGACCCCAAGGGAAATAAAAACAATTCAGGTTTTTTACCGGAAGAACGGGCCTGGATGGATAAATTTTTCAATAGTGGATGGATCGATACCTTTCGTGTTTTTCATCCCGAGCCGCATCGCTACAGCTGGTGGAGCCAGCGCTTCCCTTCCGTGCGCCTGCAGAACAAAGGATGGCGCATAGATTATATCAGTGTTACCGAACCGTTGCGTAACCGCCTCAAAAATGCCGATATTTTTCCTGATATAAAACACAGCGACCACTGCCCCGTATATCTTGAGTTAAGTGATGCTGTTATACAGGAAAAGAAGCCTGTTAAAAAGCAAAAATTAAAATCCAACCAATAATTACTGTAACCATTTCGGGAATATTATTTTTAGTTATTTCTTTGGAATTTGTTGCCTGCTTTTTGAGATTTTATCATGATCGTTTATAATATCACCATCAAAATTGATCCTGCTATCAAGGCAGAATGGCTGCAGTGGCAGCACGGGGAGCATATCCCGGAAATAATGGCTACAGGATTGTTTTCAGAATATAGAATGTTCCGGTTGCTCGAACAAGACGAGGAAGAAGGCATCACCTATGTAGTGCAGTATTTCGCGGGCAGTATGGATGCCTATCAGCGCTATGTAGAACACCATGCACCAGTATTACGGCGCAAAGCCCTCGAAAAATGGGGCGAACGTTTTGTTGCTTTTCGCACGGTAATGGAACTTGTGAACTGAATGTGGATAATATTTTCATGCGCTACCACCAATATAAAATGGCTCATATGCCCGAAACCCGCAATGGATAAGGGTTTCAGCAGATCGCATGAAACGCAGGCCAGTATTGATTTTCAGCGTGTAACACAGTTTGCGCTGAAAAAACTGAATTTACCCGGCGGGCTGGAACCCTTATCCGGTGCGGATTGTAGCCTGTTGTGAGGCATTGAATTTTTGCGCAAAAAGTTTTTTCGGATTCAAAAAGCGGCTAAATTTGTCGCGCATAATCTTCTAAATAATACACTATGAACAAAGCTGAATTAATTGCGAAAGTTGCCGATGATGCAGGCATTACCAAAACCCAGGCAAACGCTGCTCTGGACTCTTTTGTTGAAGCCGTAACTAAAACATTGAAAGGTGGTGGTAAAGTTACGCTGGTAGGTTTCGGTACTTTCTCTGTTGCTAAAAGAGCTGCCCGTAATGGCCGCAACCCGCAAACCGGCGCTGTAATCAAAATCAAGGCTAAAAAAGTTGCCCGTTTCAAAGCCGGAAAAGAACTGCAGTCTAAATTATAATGCTGCATGCAACGTATTGAAAGCCCCGCTGCTTCCTCGTAAGTGCGGGGCTTTTTTATAAGCAGAAACCTGTAATTTGGTATTTGGTACTTGTGATAGGGAAATAGTATTTTTGCCGCCATCTATATTCTCACAAAACAAAACATTTTCAACATGGGCAGAGGTGATAAAAAAACCAAAAAAGGAAAAATTTTCAAAGGTTCTTTTGGCAAGGCCAGACCCGCCAGAAAAAAGAAAAATGTAGAAAAGAAAGAAGGGAAGTAATTTGTTGAATAGCCAGAAGGCTATATTGCTGAATTGTTATCCGAACAAATGTCAAAATAACAATTTAACAATATAGCCATTTAACCCTTCCGGCTAAGGCGCCAATCGCTCCATCACCCAGTTGCCATCTTCCTTCAGCGTATACAACAACCGGTCGTGCAGGCGGTCCGGGCGGCCCTGCCAAAATTCTATGGTTACCGGTTTAACGCGATAGCCGCCCCAGTGCGGGGGACGCGTAAGCGGGCGCGACTGAAATTGCTGCGCGTATTCGTAGCGTTGTTTTTCCAGCCATTCCCTATTTTCAATAACGGTGCTTTGCGGAGAGGCCCAGGCGCCGATGCGGCTGCCTTCGGGACGGCTGTTGAAATATTCATCACTCTCCTGTTCGCTTACTTTTTCTACCAGCCCGGTTATGCGTACCTGTCGCTCCAGCTCTTTCCAGAAAAATACCAGGCATGCCCGTGGATTTTCTTCCAGTTGTTTTCCCTTATAACTGTTGTAATTGGTAAAGAATACAAAGCCACGCTCATCAAATCCTTTCAGCAATAATATGCGGGCCGAAGGCACGCCGTCGGCAGAAGCAGTGGCCACCGTCATGGCATTGACTTCATCAATTTCACTGTTGATGGCTTCCTGCCACCACGTACCGAACTGGCGAAAAGGATCAGGGGCTGCTTCGGACTCGCGGAGGGAACGCTGCCGGTATTCTTTGCGGATGTCGGCGATGCTCATAGACATAAGAGGCATTTAAGAAGCCAAAGTTACAGGCAGGTAGTATACGGTACGCTGATTTGGATCATATATTCCATAAACGGGATTTGTGGCTGCTCATTTCATTGTATGAACAGCTTTTGCGCATTTTTGCCAGGGTTTGAAACGCATATCGGTGTTTTGCGCTTCCATCAGTGTTGGCAGTTCCCCAACAGCACTGGCATGCTAACACGCAGGTGGAAATGAATAGCAATGGTTAAAATTATTTTCACATAATCAACACCGTTATTAATCTTACTGCCTCCTCGACCAGCCCCGTTTTTCCAGTTGCCCGATCGGACGCTTTTCGTTATTTTCCATCCTTAAAACTCACAACCCATGCGCAAAGTTTTCCTGATCGTATTACCTGTTATGGCAATTTCTGCCTGCACGTCGTCCGGCGAATCGCAGATGGCAGGAGAGGCAGTAATATCCAAAGACTCCCTCATCCGTCATATTTCTGTGCTGGCATCGGATGAATTCGGAGGACGTATGCCATTTTCAGAAGGCGAAACCAAAACCATTGAATACCTGCAGCAACAATGCCAGGCCATTGGCATCGAACCCGGAAACGGCAACAGCTATTTGCAGGAAGTGCCGCTGGTAGAAATCAGGCCCAAAGGCACGCCGCAGCTTTCCGTTCAAACGGCCAAAGGCACCATGAATTTCAAAAACATGGAAGACTTCGTGATCTTCACCAAGCGGACCGACACTTCCATCACCATCGACAAAGCCGACCTGGTATTTGCCGGTTTCGGGGTAGTGGCGCCTGAATACAACTGGAACGATTATGCAGGGCTGGATGTGAAAGACAAAGTAGTGCTGGTAATGGTAAACGATCCGGGCTTTACTACCAAAGACAGCACCTTGTTCAAAGGCAAGGCCATGACTTATTATGGTCGCTGGACCTATAAGTATGAAGAAGCGGCACGCCAGGGCGCCAAAGGCTGCCTCATCATTCACAATACCGAAGCGGCCAGCTATCCCTTCAGCGTAGTGCAAAACAGCAACGGAGGCCCCAGGATGCAACTGGACAGCCGCGGCAGCAGCGAATACAAATGCGCCATCGAAGGCTGGGTAAGCGAACCAACTGCCATCAAATTATTGCAGGCTGCCGGCCTGGATACCAGCGTATTCATCAAAGCCAATCAGCCGGGATTCAAGGCCATTGACATGGGCATGAAAGTATCTGCCAAACTGCAAACCAGTGTGGTGTTCAATAAATCCAACAACGTCATCGCCAAAATCACCGGCAGCAAACGCCCCGATGAATGCATTATTTACACCGCGCACTGGGACCATTTAGGTATTGGCGCTCCCGATGCCAACGGCGATTCCATTTACAACGGCGCACTGGACAATGCCAGCGGCACTGCAGCTTTACTGGAAATGGCCCGCGCCTTCAAAAACCTGCCTGAAAAACCGGAACGCACCATTGTGTTCTTATGGGTAACAGCTGAAGAACAAGGCCTGCTCGGCTCCGCCTGGTATGCCACCCATCCCATATTTGCTCCTGCCAAAACAGTGGCCAATATCAACATTGATGTGATCAATGCCAATGGCCCCATGAAAGATATTTCTGTTAGCGGCGCAGGACAATCGGAACTGGAAGACATTTTTGCCGATGAAATCAAAAAGCAGGGCCGCTATATTGCCCCGGAAAAACATCCTGAAGCCGGTTATTATTTCCGCAGCGATCATTTCAACTTTGCCAAAGCCGGTGTGCCGGCGCTTACCACCAGCGGTGGCGTAGATCATGCTACCAAAGGAAAAGAATATGGTGAGCAGAAAGACGAAGAATGGAACAAGAAATACTATCACCAGACAACTGATGAATATGATCCCGAACGGTGGGACCTCGATGGCGCCATGCAAGACCTGCAGGTATTCTTTAATGTAGGAAAACGACTGGCTTACAGCAATGAATGGCCGAAGTGGAAAGAAGGATCAGAGTTTAAGGCCATCCGGGAAAAGAGCCTGTAATGTCTTTGAACATGCTACATACAGAAGGGGCGCCAACATGTTGGCGCCCCTTTCCTTTCATTGCCTTCATAGGAACCATCTATTTCAGGCTAAGATTATTTTCCCTGAGGATACGAATGGTTTTTATTGCCTGCAGCTTCAAAGCCTCCGGCGTGGCGTTATCGCCCGAAAGTTTTTCACAGGCCGCAATGATTTCCGGCGCCCGGTACGAATGGAAGAACCAGCCTAATGCTTCCACCGTGGTGATGCGTACGCTCAGGTCTTCTCCGGCATCCAATGCCAGGCTGATCAGTTTCGGTACTTCAGAATGATAGTTGTAGTTTCTGAAAATAGTGATTTCGCTCAGCCTTTCTTTTACCGGTTTTGATTTGTCCATCACTATTTTCATATCCCGGTCAATCTTGTACTCAGTATATTGCTGCTGGCTCATCAGGTAATCCAGTTCTTTTTGGGCGTTGTGCAGGTGCGTGTGCCTGGCAATCACCGAAGGCAGCAATTCCTTTACTTTTTTGCTGTCCATAAAAGCCAGCGCGTCTTTGGCTTTTCCGGACACGCGTTTGGAGTGGTTGTCATTAATATACAGTTCTATGGCCGGCACAATCATATCATCGCTTCCTACATCGGCCAGCAGGTAGGCCGCCTGGCGCCGCACCAGTTCATAGGGATCGTTGCAGGCAGCCAGCAATACAGTCTTGAAATCCTCATTGTTGATCAAAGCCAGACAGTTCAAGGCTTCCATGCGTACCACTCCATAGGGACTGGTGAAGTATTGATTGCGCAGCATAGCCGAAGCAGCCGTTCCTTTTATGCGGAACAATTTTTCCATCGCCAGGCATTGCACATCTGCTGAAGTATGCCGCAGCATTTTTTCCCAATACGCTGCATTGTTTTGCTTCAGCACGATGTCGGCGTTGAGATCAAGGGTTTTGCTATCGCCGGAAAAACGATACGTAGGATCGCCAAAGAGATGTGATTCCAGATAGGCGATATGTTTCATCCAGTTGCCGATGCGCACACCATATTGCAGCAGTCCCAGCATTTCATCGGGCCAGAGGTCCTGCAACACGCCCACGCTGTTGGCAAGCGCTACAATCGTTTTTCCTTTGTTGAATGGATAATAACCGGCCAGGTAATCGTCCAGGTGGAAAGAACCGGTAAGACAGGCATCTACCATTACAAAACGTGCATTGGGCCGCACCTGGCGAATATCGGCAATGGTAAATTCCGTACTGGCATCCCAGATAGAGTCGGCAATTCTCACAGAATCGATCAAGGCGTCTTCCATCCAGGCCATCGGTACGCCCAGGCTTTCTACAAATCTTTTTTTCGTGGTTTCTACATCACCGCCCTTGCGCTCCGCAGCCGCACGTATCTTACTTCTGAGATATCTCCTGATATTTTCAATACTGGGTTGCGGGTTGCTTACATAGGGATAACCGCTGAGCAGTTGCACATCATCTGAACCATGATCGTGGAAAATGGCCATATCCAGTTCTTCACGCTGCAGTTCGCTGATGATGTTGAACTTCATATGGGTTGCCATCCTGAAGTTCATGAACTTGATGGTGTTGCCTGGTCTGAACAGGTCAGGAAATTGTTCTCTTAGCGCTATCTGTTCTCCTGCCCAGGCGTTCAACGATTCGGAATTATAACCATGGCCGGTAAACACAAAAAAATCGTTGAGGGGGTTGGATTCCTTTTTTTCGTTTACCACTTTTTGCAGGTAGCTGCGCAATTTCTCCACGGCATTTTCACCTTCCTGTACCGGCGGTTTCATGCGCGCCGTGTAAATGTCCATATCAATGCGCTGCGGAGATGTGGGACTCAGCGCATAGTAAAACAAATTGGGTTGCGTACTATCCTGTTTCAGAAAATTGAACTGCAGATCAAAATCATCATAATAGCGATCAGAAGGAACGCTGGAAGCTTTCCAGTTTCTGCGCTGGTCCATTTTGAAGGTGGAAGTGAGATGCTGCGCATCACGAATCATGGGTACCGGAATATCACCTACCAGCACAGCGCCTTCCAGTTTAGGCGACTGATGGTACAGTTGCTGCAGCACAGCCCGGATTTCTTCGGGCTTGCTCCAGTGATGGGACACAATATAGGTGCCCAGTCCCTGCTGCTCTACCGCTTTTTTATACGCCGTCACTTCCTGTTTCAGCTGCGCATAGGAGTTGGCATCTATCACTATGGCAAAACTCGTTGCACTTTTTATAGCCGGCTTTTCGATGCGCTGCGCCTGCGCCTTGGTTACGCCAAGCAATGCACCGATAACAAATAGTGGAAAGGAAAACTTACTCATTGTTGTGGTATTCAGTTTTAAAACATCAGGGTAACATCCAGGATTGCAAACGCCCCAGGGTTTGTATGGCTTCCGCTTTCAGCACCTCAGGCGTATCGTTCAACGCAATCAGTTTATTGCAAGCTTCTACAATCAACGGCTTGTTGTACGAATTGGAAAACCATCCTAACGCTTCGATCAGGTTCTTTCTTACTGCTACCGGTTCTGAAGCGTCTGCTGCCACCTGCAATAGTTGTGGTATGAGATGATGGTAGTACATATTGCGCAGCAGCCGTACTTTCTGAATGCGATCGTTCTCGGAAGCTTTTTTATCGAGAATGCCTTTCAGTGTTTCCGCTGCACTGCGTTTGCCGTCTGCCGCCAGTTTCTTCATAGAAGCTAACCATTCATCTGGCTTGTACCAAAAGGCTGCGGTTGCTTTTTTCTCTTCCAGCACTTTCAACAGTACTTCACTGTTCATCACCGATAGTGCCCGTTCGCCCACCCAATTGGTGCGTGCGTCATCAGGAAAGGCAATCAGCATGTCTATCAGTTGTGGTATGAACTGGTCATGCCCTGCTTTGGCAATCCATTCAGCAGATTTGCGGCGGATCAGTTCATACGGATCGCGCAGCGCCATACCGGCTACCGCCAGGTAATTGGTGTCGCCGATATGGGCCAGCAGCCTCAACGCTTCCATGCGAAGATTTCTGCTGGAAGCAGTGGTATATATTTTTCTGAACAAAGCTGCGTTGCCGCTTGCATCAGCTTCAAACAATTTTCTCATGGCAAGCATCTGCACAGCAAGGTCAGTGTGGGATAATTGTTTTTTCCAGTAAGCAACAGGTTTGGAAGCTACCAGCATTTTGTTGATCATTTCCCACTGCGGATGATCGAAATGAAAGGTTGGGTCGCCGTTGAGGGAAGATTCCAGTGTGTTGTTGATCCGGCTCCAATGGCCCACCCGCGCGCCGCGCTCCAGCAAACCAATATGCGCAATGGTCCATTTGTCCTGCAGCACATTCACGGTATTGCCGTGAGTTACGAGTGTTTGACCATTGCCGAACAAATACCCTGCTGAAATATTATTGGGATGATGGAAGGATCCATTGTAGCACGCATTAAAAATTACCATGCGGCTGGCGGGACTGATCGTAGCCAACTCAGCACTGTAAATATCTCCGTCGGTGGTGTAGATGCTGTCTGCCCTGCGAAGCGAATCGTTGTCCAGCGCACCGTCAAACCATGATTCCGGCACTTCAAATCTTTTCATCAGCGCTTGCATGGCGGCGGCGGCAGGTTGTCCTTTCTCCACTGCCCTGCGTAGGGAATTGCGCAGGTAGTATTTGATATAGGAGGTGGCAAAATGCATATCGTTGCCATACTGGTGATGGCTGATGTATTGTTTTTCTATATCACCGTGTTCGGTGAACAACGTGAGGTCAAGACCCGGTCTTTGCAATTCACTGAACAAACGGTACTTCATCACTTTCTGCATGGAAAAATGCAGGGCGCGGTAACCGTTTGCCTTACTGAAAACGCCGGGCAATACTTCCTGCAGGGCAAATTGTTCATGGCTCCACGAAGTAATGCTCTCCGAATTGTAAGCGCTACCGGTATAGGCCAGCATCTGGTCCAACGGATTTTTGGTATTGCGGGCGGCCACTGCTTTGTCGAGATAGCGACTGATCTCTTCCACACGCGCAGCGCCTTTGGCATGGCTCATGATCCGGCCGGTATAGAGTTCTGACTGTATGCGTTGGGGCGAACGTTCATCCAGCTCATAGTAAAACCAGAGGGGATTGTCCTTGTCCTGCCCGATAAAACGGAATTGCAGGTCAGGATCATCATAAAACCTGTCGCTGGCCACGGAAGATTGCTTGCGGTCAAACTTTATCTCGTCCATTTTGAAGGCTGTGGTCATGTGCTGTGCGTTGCGGACCATGGCAACCGGCACATCACCGATCAACACCATACCTTCCAGCGCAGGGTAATTTTTACGAATATCCATCAACGTTTCCTTGACCTGGTCAGGGTCTTTCCAGGTGGCAGCCACTGCATATACGCCCAGCGATTCCCTGGCGCTGAGCATGTTGCAATAGGCGAGGAAGGAATGGGTAGCTGCTATTGCTTCATCAGTTATAACAGCTACCACTGCGTCTGTTCGGTTGGGCTTCACAATTACCCGTTGCGCAGTTGCCTGCTCACTAAACAGGCATACAGCAATCAACAAGCAACACAGGAAATTTCTCATAAGGCGCGGTGTTTAATAAGTCATACCAATGGTAAACGCTGCAAAGTTTCTCGAAGCGTTGGGAAGGTTATTGGTTTTGATGCGCTTCCAGATATTTCCTTCTGCTTTTACATACAGGGAAACGCCGGCATTGCGGTCTACAGGAAAACGATATTCGGCGCCAAGGCCGGCTTTGAACATATCCGACATCAGCCATTCCTGGTCAGGACGCACCAGTCCGTTCATGGCAACATCGGTTTGATAACCAGTAGGCTCAAAATCGTTGTAGTGGGTAAAACAATCACGCAAGGCCACATTCACACCAAAAATGAAATTTTTTGCGTCGCTGAAGGCCAGGTTCCTGTTAAAGGAAAGGCGGTATTCATTGGCATCCACTGTGTTCCGGTACCTGGGGTAATTATATCGATTATCCATACCCGAATACAACACAGTGGCCTGCAGCATCCATTTGTAATCGTCCTGGAAACCGTCTTTGACCATCCGGTAAATGAAAGCGCCTTCGTTGTAAAAAGTATTGTTGAGCACTTCGGAGTTTACCAGGGGAGGTAGTTCTCTGTTCACCGATTCTCCATAATGGTAATCCCTTCCTTCTCCGTCAAAGGTTTTCCAGGAAGCCTGCCACTGGTGACTATAGCGTGACGTACGCAGCGCGGCATTGAGCATGGCATGGTATTGCCCTTCCCTGAAATTGCCATACAACAGCGGGAAGGTGGAACCATCCTGCGCATCTTCTTCCCTTATGGAATAACCTGCATCCAGCAACACGCGGAAGTTTTCATCGGCCCATTGCACCTGAGCCGAACCTCCGAAAGTCTTGCCGGAATAATAACGGGTTTCGGAGATGGACTGCACCCGGTAATAATATCCCAGTCCGGACAATTTATAACGGTAATGCACATCCTCATTATTACTTGCCTGGAAACTTACTTTTTCCTTGAAGAAATTCAGGTTGCCGTTCAGTCCTATGCTCCATTTCTTTCCGGGCGCCCATACCACAGAAGGGTTGAAGGTAATATCATTCGAATACGTGAGCGGGCGCGGGTCATTTTGCCGGGCGCCAGTACCCACCTTGTATTGCAAGCCGGCACCCACCATGATCGAACGCTGCCGGTTCACAGGCGTGGAGGCTTTCAATTCAAGATCATACAATTGTTTCTTCCAGTCGCCGCCGATGGAATCGGCCACTATATAAGGATTGCGCCTGTACGGGTCCAGTACGGCAGACCACCTGATGCCATCATCCCAACGCTGGTTGAAAGAAAACTTTCCGTAGAAGGATGCATTCTTCAGCATCTGGTATCTTTCTGACAAAAATTGAAACTGGCGCGATTCAGTGGGTTGCTGCGGTCGCTTCAGGTCGCCTTCTTCAACAGCAGCTCCGAGCCAGGTGCGGCCCATGGAAGCAAAAGGAAGTACAGACAAGCCGGCCGCGTTTTGCGTGCCGAGCCAGGGATTGCGGACAGGCGCCACCTGCAACCTTCCGTTCACGGTGCTGAGGGTATCCTGCGCTACAACAGCAGGGCCTGCCAATATAGGGAGGAGATAAATGATTTTTTTGAACATACGCTTTGGTTTAAGGATGCCTACCATCTTACAACAGGCGGTTTTACACTTTCAAAATCAATGGATGAGTTGTTCAGGTCCTGCAATATTCTTCTTCCGTTTTCTACACGGGCAACTTTGCGCCGAAGGCTTTCACCCACGTAGGTACCAGAACAGTAATTGAAACCCGCATCCAATGCGTTCGGAATTCTCTTGAAACTGATCGCGGAGGCATTGGCCAGGCAGTCTACAGCGTCCAGCACATATTCGATAGGCAATTGCATGTACTGCGCCGTGCTGGTGTTGCCGGGCTCGGTAAATAATGGCAGGTTCGCTACATCCGGATGTTTGAAAATGACCATTCCCGGGCCAAACACCGGCGTGAGCCAGTCGAAGCCAACACTGCCCAGATAGATGGGCTCCAGGTTGGGCACATCTGCATCAAGGTCGCGGTTATCGGCACGGGGAACAAACGATTCCCAGTTGCCAATACCCAGGCCGAGATTCACCGGCGAGTTGGGATTGCCCAACGGGTCGGTTTGGTGATCGATGCCATCCTGCGCAATGATGATAGACTCACCGGGCATTATAGGATGGTCTGTACCACTGCCGGGGATCATCCACACGTTCTGGAGATACACATAATTTTCATCGTCTCTGAAGCCCCAGGTCCTGGCAGTAGGCGTTTGACCGGAGTTGCCACCGGTATTGGCTATGCAGAGACTGTCAGCATATACAATTCTGTCGGTATTGTTATAGATTTCATAGTACTGGTCGGAGAAATAAGTACCATTGGCGGGCGTACGGCTGCCGGTATAATAGATTTCCTTGAAGAGCAGGTCCTGTGAGCGTGTACCGTTCACCGCAATTTCCACCTCGCCCATTCCTGCCTGGAAAGTAACGATCTTCGTTCCGTTCACTGCAAAGGAAACGGCGGCCCCTGTGAGTTCCTCCGCTTCTTCTTCCGATACCATCTTATATGCCTGGATAACATAGTTGCCAAAGATCATTCCCGGCACCGTTACTTTTCCGTTTGCGTCCGACACGATTTTGAATTCCTCACCGGTGTTCTTGTTGGTGATGGTGAGTTCCACATTGCCGGCTTCGCGTTTCTGAAAATTATCAGGATAAACCGTACTGATCTTTACGGCTATCTGGGACACATCCGTGTATTTCTTGCGACAACCTGCCAGCAACAGCAGCGCCGCCATGAAATATATAAGCTTGCGATTTTGCATAATCATTCAGTTGATGGATTAGAGTTTCACAGTTACTTCTGTACCGAAAAAGAGATCAGGATTTCTTCTTACGTAATTGGTAACATACCGCGTGCTTCGTTGAAGCGGCTGATGGCTGAACACATTGTTGGCGAAGAATGCAAACCCGATGTTCTTGCCAATATCTTTCTGCAACCGCACATTGAAGAGCCAAAGGGGTTTCCATTTTTCCAGGTTGTGATAACCTTCAGCAAAATTCTGCACCAGTTCTCTTCTTGCGGGCGTATTGGGCGCTGCAGCGAGCTCATCTCTTTCATTTTTGGTCATGAGATGGAAATCGCCGGTTTCACGCAGTATATAACCAATAGGTATGCTGTCGTACCCGATATTCCTTTCTTTCTCCCACCAGGTGGTTTGAACGATGAATGAAACTGCAAACCTGAACTCGGGAATATTGTGTGTTATACGCAGTGTTGAATTGAACCTTTCCATCTTCTTGCCCGTCCCTTTGTCGTACACAGCAATGCGGTCGGGGTCCTGCCCGGCGTTTTGCCGTTTCATATAGGTGTACTGTGTAGTAACGCTTTTCGATTCCATGAGCGCGCCATTCAATACAAAAGAAGTGCGAATGGCATCGAAGCGGCCCAGGTCAAGATCGAATTCAATACCCCTGTTTACGAGCGACAGGTTGTTCACGGGCATCAGGTAATCTGCTACGAAATTCACGAAGCTGTCGGTATTCATGTCCACGATGGGCTTCTGTCCCGGTGGACGATCAATCTCGGCAAATTGCTGCAGCTTCACAATCTGCACACTCTGGCGCGTATAATCGAATGCATAACCGTTATCGGTTTTCTCATGATAACCGATTACTGTAAGCCTCTTCCGCTTATTGTGGCCGAAATTGAAATCGAAGCCTGCTTCAGCCTTCCTGGTTTTCATCACCTGCAGGTTTTCGTTTTCTGCATTGAAAACACGCGTGGTCACATATACCAGCGATTCATTGGGATCGGATGAATACCTGTTGTAGTTAACGAGGTCGAAGTAGGCGTTTTGCGGATAATAGTAAAGCAACGTGGGCGCTTTGGCTGCAATGCCCCAACCGGCACGCAGTGAAAAGTTGTTCAGTATTTCATAATTCCAGTTGAAACGCGGTGCTGCCACCGTATTCTTTTTGGTGGTCCAGATACCGGTGGGTTGAATATTATCGAAGCGAATGCCCGCCTGGAGGCTCATACGTTTACCGAAAACTTTGGCAAACATCATGTCTTCTGCATAAAAAGACAATTGATTGAGCGCCGGAATATCCTTGTAGGAACGGGGCCGCGCGCCGTTGCCGCTTTGCATGCGCGGGGGGCGCGTGAGGTCATACACTTTGCCATCGCCGAAATTCGCATCGGTTTTCCATTCGGCGCCCATCAACACCTTGTGCGAAAGCCAGTTGCCGCGATGAAAAAATGTGTTGGAGATCTTGGCAAAAACATTCAGCGGTTTGCCTTCTACCCACAACTGCGACAAATATTCCGCAGGCACAAACAAGCCTTCCACGGTGGTATTCTCCATGGCATACGACATGGGGTAAATGGCGCCGCTATACAATTCCTGCTGAAAGCTTTTCTGCTCGGAATAGGTTACTGCAATATTGTACTGGATCTGCCGTGCGAATTTCTTTTGCAGGTCCCATTTACCATAAGAATGAAAACGGTAGTTGTAATCCTGCGCTTTGGTTACACGCTGGTAGCGCTTGTCGTCAGGGTCCAGCTTTTGTTCATCAAGGTTCATGGAATATGAAAATCCTGTGTTGGTGGTGAACGGCCTGCGCGTTCCGAATTTCTTTGTATACAGCAGGCCCCCGGTAATACGATGGTAGCCCTGGTATTCAAAGCGTTGATCGTTGAAGGAGCGCGTGTAATCGAAATCGGCATGCAGGGCGCCTGCCTTTTCGCCAAGCGAAAATCCCTTGCCGGCGTTCACCTGCGTGATGCGTGGATTGATACGCGCCTTGATGGTGAAAGGTTCCGGCCCTGCTTTGGTTTTGATGATAATAGCGCCTGTAGCCAGATCGCCATATTCTACAGAAGGCACGCCCCTGATCACTTCCACCGATTCAATATTGTCTGCAGAAAACTGGCGAAGGTCCACGCCGCCACCGCTGGACGTAGAGAAGCTGGCCCCGGCGCCTCCGGTGCTGGTATTGGATACCTGCAGGTTGGCGTTATTGCTTACCGGCGCGCCATTGAGCATGATAGCCGTGCCCAGGCTGCCCATATTGTTGGGCGACACCTGCCTGATGGCTACGCGGTTTACATCATTCAGATCAGGATTGGTAGCCACACCACCGGGCAGCAATTGCAGTATATCTGCCAGGCTTACTGCCTGCAGGTGTTCGATGGCTGATTTGGAAATAAGGGAGGAAGTGGAACCCTGCTGGTTCTCTTTTGCCACCACCACCACTTCTTTCAACCCCAGCGCATTGGTTTCGAGTTCAAATATTTGTATTCTGTCAGTGGGCCTTTCGAGGTCAATCACTCTTTCTTCCGGCACCATGCTCATGCCACTAACGGAAATACGCACACGCGTCATGGGAACATCCCTGATAGAAAATGACCCGTTTTTGTCGGCAATAGCGTACAATCCATAAGGGGCAAGCTGGATGGTGGCGCCGTCTATTGGTTTGCCGGTGCTTTTTTCTTTCACTATGCCGCTTACCACCACATAAGCTACGCCGCGGGGCTTCACTGTATCCGTCTTCACGGCAACCCTGGCAAACTCTTCAGTGCCCTTACTTTCCTGGGGCGCCTTTTGTTTTTTGATAGCATAATAATTATTACCCACGGGGAGCGATACCAGGCCCACCTGAGATAATAATGCATCAAGCACCTCCTGTGCTTTTTTGTTCTTCACTTCGCTCCAGTCGTACCGCACGGTAAGCCCGTTCACGATCGCCCTTTCAAAAATGAAACGGGTTTTCTTTTCCTTCGTCAACAAATCCAGGGCCTCCTTGAGTGGTTTGTCTGTGGCCTGTGCAAAGCCTGCCGTTACCCCACAAAGGAGTACCAGCAGAAAAGTCAATTTTCTACACATGGATAGCAGTTTATTTACAGGTTTATTCCGCTGTGTTAAAAATCCAGGTCTGGGCATTCATCTGCCGCACCCGGATATCCAGTATTCCAGATAAGGCAAACAAGAGATCTTTTTCATGGCAAAGCGGCAATACGCCATCAATTCTGCGGGAAAGCAGGGATGTATCTTCTACGATCACATTCTTTCCGTAGGTTTTTTCTATCAAGTCTATGATTTCAGCTACCGAAGTGTTGTTCAGTTGATACAGCGTATCGTGATCGGGTCCCTGGAGCACCAGGTCAGATTGCTCTGCATCCAGTTGGAGGGACGATCCAATAACAGTAGCTACTTCACCAGGTCTTAAAATCAATTCCTTCCCCGTATCTTTTAGCCGCAGTTTTACCTTCCCTGATGTAAGTTCCACTTCCGTTCTTCCGTTACGGTTCCATACATTGAATACGGTGCCCAGCACTTCTATTTCCAGTTGATCGTTCACATGCACCAGGAATTTTTCATGTTCCGCAACTTCCGAATCATTTGTATTGAGATGCTTTATTTCAAAATGCGCATCACCCCTGAGCCATACTTCACGCACGCCTTTCCGGTTCCAGTTTTCGTTGTACCGGATGGTGCTGTTGGCGCCCAGCATCACTTTGGAAGAATCCGGCAGACTGATCAGCCTGAATTGACCACGATTGTCCGTGGATGCTGATACCTGCATGGGGCTGGGTGATGGAGATTGCTGCAGCCAGGTAATGATGGCCGCACCACCCAGCAACAGCAACACAGCAGCAGCCACTGCCGGCCAGCGGATGAGTTTGCGGGAAGCAATAACGGGCGTATCAGCCACTGTTTCAATATCCCGCTGAATAGCCTGCCACACCAGTTGCTCCCCTTCCGGGTCGCTCAGTATTTTTTCGGGCCACCACTCACGGAGCTGGGCAGCCGCTTCTTCCATCACCGGAACCAGTTCAGGATGAAGCTGTTGAACCCTTTGCCAATAGCTGTTGAGTTCTTCAGCAGCTCCTGCGGCCCTGACCCAGTCTTGAAATGAAGGGTCCGCCATGAAGTCGGTGACACCCCAGTTTTTATAATGTTGTTCAGACATTTTCATAAGATTTCAGGAATGTTCTGTGCGAAAAGTTCTATAAGTAATACAGCGACTGGACGATTTTTATCCCAAAAAATCAAAATTTTTTTTCAGAAGATTAACCAGGAGCAGATCAGGAAGAAGGTGGGCGCGCTTTCCCGAAGTCTTTCCAGTGCGCGGTAAATCAGTTTGTACGTACCTCCCACCTGCATATCCAGGATATGGGCAATTTCTTCGTAAGAGAGATCGCTGAAAAAACGGAGTTGTATGGCTTCCCGCTGACGGGGCGTAAGAACCGCCAGCAGTTCCTGCAGTTTCTGCGCTTTGTGAAGTTCAGTTTCGCGCCGGACGATTTTCTCTTCAAACGGGTCCTGCACCAACGTAACGTTGTACGTTTCTACAGGCAATTCCCTCCTGTACAGCTCCTGCAGCGTAAGCAGCTGATTGCGAAAGGCCTTGAAGAGATATTGTTTTACATGAGGAGTGGGCGACAGATTGCGCCGGTTTGTCCAGAGTTTTACAAACAAATGCTGTATGGCTTCCCTGGTGAGGTTTTTATCGGAAGTGACCCGGTACCCATAATTAAACAGCACGGCATAATAGCTGCGGTAGAGGCGCTCAAATGCCTGCTCATTCCCACTCAGGAACTGTTTCCATAGATCAGCGTCAACTATCTTTTCGGTTGGGTCCTGGTTCATTCTTCCTGCAATTTTACACGGTTAGGACGCGCAATTCATACGAGATCGGGAAAATTATTTGTCTATCCGGGAAAGGTTTTAGGAGAAGGTGATGGTTAAGATGTAATATAAATATATAAAAGTAATTAAAGCCGGCGAGCATTTGTTATAAATGGCAGGAGATGAGGAAAATGTTGTCGGGAACATGGCATAAGCGGCAGTCGGAGGCCGGGGTCAGCTGCTACAAGGTTATCACGATTAACGGAAAAACTACCAACAGGAGGCACTGTTTACAAAACTGTAACAAGCCGGTAAAAGAAAAGTCGCCAATTCATGGCGACTTTGCGGAGTGAACTTTTGTTGAGCTTCTTATAAATTCATTCTGTAACTATTATATACAACCGAAAATGGTATTATTGCAAATAGGTAAAAGAACCATTTTCCCCCAGCAATTCTTTTACCCGGTTTTTAATATATCCGTTCTGAAAGTACTGGTACAGGTTTCTGCCAGGGCAGGTAGTTTGTTTGCTGTGGTCCCGGTGCGAAGCAATGGTCTCGTAAGAAATATTGTATTGTGCACAGGCCCAGGCAATCAGTCGTGTCAGCGCATCGAGTTGTGCTGAAGTGAATTCCTGTTCTTCATAATTGCCCAGGCAGCAGATCAGCAAATGCCCTGTTGGATCATATTCTGTATTGGTTTCGCCTACCATATTCGGATTTCTACCTTCAAATACAGTACCGTCGGGAGCAATGAAATAATGATAGGGCACGTCCGTCCAGTTGCGGTCTTTACCCATGCCCCAGGTTTGGATGTTTTTGATCTTCTTTGCGGCGTCATCCGTTTTTTCGAGCCGGGTGCCTTCATGATGTACGGTGATGCGCACCGGCACGTGCGTTTTATACGGCTTGGGTGCAGCCGCCTGCCAGGCTGTGCGCGGGTTGATTACCACCGGGTGCGGATGAATAACAGTTTTTTCACTTTCATTACCGGAACGGTCAACCGCAGTAATGGCTACCTGGTTGAGCATATTTTTTCCTTCCCGCGCGGCCAGCGTGGTGGAACGGTCACCACGATTCAAAATCCGGTATTGCCACGCGTTGCCATACTGGTAATACACCACCCATCGGAACACATCTTTTTCATCGGGATGTGTCCATTGCAGGTGCACCATAGTATCTTTTTGCGTTGTCTTTAACACGGGAGCAAGGGGCGCCTTATCATCCAGCCAGGTGCTGGGAGGTACCAGTGCAGGATTTTTGTAAGGTCCGTTGATGAGCGCCTTTGCCATGGCGGGATTTTTGGTAACGGAAGAAATGCTCCAGTGTATTACGCCGCTGTTTTGTTTCAGCATACCGCGACTAATCATGATCTGGTTAAGCGTTTCCATGGTGGTGAGCCGGCTGGTATCGCGGCCTACACTGATGCCCGGCCACAGGTGACGCTGCTTCCAATTTTCACCTGCCCACCAGCCCAGCAATACCGGGAAGCTTTGTTGAAAACTGGTGATAGACCAGTACAATTGCGGCGAAAAATAATCTACCCATCCTTTGTTCAACCACAGTTTTGCATCGGCATACAATACTGAATATTGATCAAAACCTCCTACTGATTCAGGATGCCCAGGGCGCCAGATGCCGAAGGGACTCAATCCAAACTTTACATGTTTCTTTTCTGCCTTGATAGCTTTGTACAATCGTTCAATAAACTTGTTCACGCTTTCTCTGCGCCAGTCGTCGCGCGACAGCTTGCCGCCGGCTTTTACATATTCGGCATAACTGTCGTTGTCGGGAAAATCTTCATTGCCATTATAAGAAGGATAGGGATAAAAATAGTCATCGAAGTGTACACCGTCGATATCGTATCGTTTTACAATGTCCATCACTACGGCCAAACCATGGTCTTGCGTACCTTTCTTCGCCGGGTCAAACCACCAATAGCCTTGTTTGAGCGGTACTACCAGCTCAGGTTTTGTTTTCACAATGGATTTGTCTGAAATAGGTCCGCCGGCCACATGGTGCGCGCGATAAGGGTTGAGCCACACATGCAATTCCAGTCCGCGTTCGTGCGCTGCTTCAATCCAGAAAGCCAGCGGATCGTAATAAGGTTCCGGCGCTTTGCCCTGCTCGCCGGTGAGATAATACGACCAGGGTTCCAGTTTGCTGTCGTATAACGCATCTGCCTGCGGACGCACCTGGAAGATCACTGCGTTAAAATTATGTGCCTGCAAAAAATCGAGCAGTTCAATGGCTTCGCGTTTTTGTTCTGCCACCGGCAGTCCGGGTTTGCTGGGCCAGTTGATGTTTGCAACGGTGGCCACCCATGCGGCACGAAATTCAGCGGCTGCTTTGGGGCCATCCGGCCGCGATACTTTAATACTACTGCTGTTATTACGGGGAGTGCTACACGAAAATAAAATCATTATTGTTGCAGTAAGCGCTACAAATTTCCTGTAAGGACGAATCATACTTTCTTTGTTTAAGCAAACAGCATGGCATCATGCTGTCAACTTAAAAGTACTATAAACGCGTAAACAAGAAACGCTTTTAGCCAGTACAATTTTGTCACGAAACAAATTATTGCAGCTATTTGTCTGTTGCCATCAGAAAACCCGGGCGATCATTATTACTGCCTGCACAAAAAAGCATTTTCGACATTTGTATCATCGCTCCTGCACATCCTGTTGCTCAGGCTTCGCCCGTATGGTTGGCCGCGTAACGGCACGCACGGTAATATGCCATCCTTGTGCAGGTACCGGCCAGCGTTTTGCTACCAGTTCACGGCAATACAGCATGAAAAGATAATAGGTCATCGTTTCTTCAAATTCAGAAAGATTACCGGCCAGTGCAGTACCATTTACGTTGTAAAGATGATTCAACCAGGAAGTAACCGCGTTCATCAACAGCAGCACGGCACCGGTGGCAAGTATCCAACGCGAAGGCGCAACATACCGCAGACAGGGATACTGTTGTTTCCATTTGTTGGGTAGCAAAGGCAGCACGGCAAACAACACAATCATCACCAGGTACACCACAAACTTGATCACGCTGTTGATTTTTCCAATGTTGTGCACATTGCGGATTTTGCCTTCCACCACAAATTCATGATATACCTGCGCGCTGCTTTTCCCGGTCAAGTATTCATAATAATGCAGGCCATAATCGATCTCTTCGAGGAAAACAAACACTGAAAAGGCGGTTATTAATATCCAGGCATATCTTTCTTTGGGTATACTACTTAGTTTGATTCCTTTAACAGCAGTAATTGCTATGGATGCAATAAAAATGAGTTGCAGATTTTCAATGATGCCAAATTCGCGGTTGATGTCGGGCGCAATATATTTTCCGGTCCCCTGTGGGTCGGTGAAATAGAGCAGTATACACGGTAAGAGCAGCAGCAGCGGAAGAATCCAATACACCACATGTTTCATGAAATGCTCCCTTCTCATTACATAGCCGTTTGGTACCTGTCACGAATGCAATAAGCAGACCTTCTAGTGGATGTTTAAAAGAGGAACTGCAATCCTGCATAAAACACTACAATACCGTAGTAATTTTTCAGTTGGGTGCTATAGAATATAGCATAATCCTTCGTTTTGCCCAATGTACCCGGAAAATTTTAATACCTTGTCTCCTAACACTTTTTACAGGCATTGCGGTGGAAAATGCTGAATTAATATTTTTTAGCAAGGAATTTGCAGTAGAAAAATTGCAATACACTCGATCTCCCATGAAAAAAATCTGCCTATTCTTTGTATTTGCCTGTATGTGTATTCCTGCTGTTGCGCAGCTGACAGCAAAGGCAAACTGCCCCGTTTTTGAAGTCGATATCCTTGATGGTAAAGTGAATGGATTCAAAGCTTCGGCCACCAATGCCGAAATCAAGACAAAGTTTCCGTGCTTTACCAGTGCAGCGGAACCGCAAGACAGTGCGAAATGCGGTACCCATGTATTTTACAAAGATCGGGACCTGTATTTCTATACAGATCGCGATTATATTGAGATTGGCCCCCAATTCAAAGGAAAACTCAGCGTTCCGTTGATCGGCGCTACCAGGAGCAGTTTGTTCAAAACGCTGGGGAATCCAAAAATCAAAGACACCAACTGGGAAGCTTACACAACCAATTATGGCATCCTGGTATTGCATTTCGATGCGGCCGGCAAGGTGAACAAAATCCAGATGAGCACACAGAATGCCAATACGCTTCAACTGTGCAATTAAGCGTTTATTTAAACTGGTATTACCGGAAAAATATCAGAGATTATTGCCTTTGTATTCCCAGCGGTCTTTGATAATGGCGCCGTTAACGGTTTGCTTTAATCGCCTGGTAAACCGTTCGCCCCGGATATTTCCTTCTGCGTCGCGATGGCCCATCAGCAGTACCATGGGATCACCTGCTTTATCGGTTTTGAATGCAATGTCGTAATGGTCCCAGCGCGTTTCGATCAACGTCGAAGGAGCATACTTCTTGTTCAATAACTTACGGATTGGTTCCTGCAGTTCCATAAACCTCTCATTAAAATGAAACAAACTTTCCACGGCTGCAGTGTACTTGAAGTCACACCGTAATATCTATTACAGGTTTGTACGATTCCATTGGTGGATTGTAAGGAGAAACCAGTTGCGACCGGCTGTTGCGTCGTTCCATCCATCGGATCACCATGGCACTCACCAATCCGCCCGCCAGGTACAAAGCAATGGTTACCCATTTGTGTTTTTTACCGGCATCTACTGCGGCGCCGTTATAATGATATTTGCGTGGTAAAGAAAGAGCGCCAACGCCCGCCATCAATCCACCCAGGCTGCCTGCAGTAAACATGTTTTTCATTCGCGTTCCCGCGAGGCTGAAGTACAACGTGCTGGCAAGCAGCTGCGCGCCAGTACTGGCCATCAGCGGCTTTTTCAACCGCGCGGGCCCACCCGGCCTGGTAACGGCCACTTTCAGGGTGTCCTGCGCGGCGGGCAAATCGGGCCGCGGCAGACCCGTGTATTTCCTGCTTAATAATTGATGTAAAATGGTAACTGTCAATGCCCCGGCAAAGCCTCCTGCTACTGATGATAACAACTTCATAAAACAACTTCCACTTAAGAAAGTACACCTTAAATAATAATGCCAGCACTATATGAATGGGCTGCCAGTTTCGACACAGCGGTTGGTGATGCTATCCGCCATCCACCCATACTCTCTCAAATATTGACTGGATACAGGCAGAGGTGTAGAATAATTTCACCACAACACCTGGCTTGCGGCTTATAAGGCTATGCTGGCATGTACTTTATCAGTATAGGGTAGCATATGAACAGTCAATTTGCACTGAATAAAGAAGCAAGGGCCTTTTACAAAGAAGCTATGGAACTACTGGCAGAAAGCAAAGCCGCCTTCCTGCTGGGAGGCGCTTTCGCCATGTATCATTATACCGGTATTGCACGAGATACCAAAGACCTGGATGTTTTCTGCAAGTACAGCGAACATGCAAAAATTCTTACCTGGTTTGGCGACAAAGGTTTTCGTACGGAGCTAACCGATGCACGGTGGCTGGCTAAGGTGTTCCAGGGCGAATACTATATGGACATCATTTTCAATACCCCCAACAATGTTTGCCTCATCGACGACAGCTGGCATGAACACGCAGAAATAGCCGTATTTGAAGGCATGGAAGTACCGGTGCTTTCCGCCGAAGAAATGCTCTGGTGTAAAGTATATGTACAAAACCGCGAACGCTACGACGGCGCCGATATCAATCACCTGATCCTGAAAGCAGGTCATCGCATGGACTGGAAAAGAGTGCTCAACCGCATGGACCCGCACTGGCAATTGTTGCTGGGTCAGTTGCTCAATTTCCAGTTTGTGTACCCCGCAGATTTTTACCAGGTTGTTCCCCGCTGGTTGTTTGAAGAACTGATCAATCGTGCACAGGAACAATTTCGGTTACCTATACCCGTTGAAAGAGTCTGTCGCGGGCCGTTGATCGACCAAACGCAATACAGCATCGACATCAAGGAGTGGGATTACAAATCGAGTACCATAAAAACGATCTGACCGTCATGGCCCATGATAACAACAAAACCCGCATTGCCGCCATTGCCGATATTCATACCCGCATCTCCGACAAGGGGCACTGGACAGCTTGCTTTAAGGAAGTATCGCAACAGGCAGATATACTGCTTATTGGCGGCGACCTCACCGATACCGGCGATGAAGATGAAGCGCGCGTGCTGGCCGAAGAACTGAAAGTATGTACCATTCCCGTAGTGGCAGTGCTGGGCAATCACGATCACGAAAAAGGCAGGCAGCGCACCATTCGCCAGATCATTCAGAATGAACAGGTGCATGTGCTGGATGGAGAAGCCATTGTAATTGGCAATGTAGGCATTGCCGGCATCAAAGGTTTTGGCGGCGGCTTCGACAATTATATGCTCTCCATGTTTGGCGAAGAAGGCATGAAAGCTTTTGTGCAGGAAGCGTTGAATGAAGCCTTGCACCTCGATCGTGCGCTTGCGCGCCTGGACACCGGCCAGGAAAATCTTAAAAAAATTGCATTGCTGCATTACTCCCCTGTGAAAGACACCGTGCTGGGAGAACCGGAAGCGCTGTATCCATTCCTCGGTTGTTCGCGTCTGGCAGAACCGTTGAGCCGTCGCGGTGTGGTAGCCGCTTTTCATGGCCATGCCCATTCCGGCAAACTGGAAGGCGAGGCGGCAGGCGGTGTGAAAGTGTACAATGTAGCCCGCCAGGTTTTGCAACGCTCCGGTTATACGAAGCCGTTCTTTATCCTTGAAGTGTAAATGGTACGCAGGGGGCACAACTTTTGAATTAATGGAACCATATGAAACAACATGTTGTATTCGCGATGCTTATACTCTTCCTGGCGGGTTGTACAAACAACGCTGGTAACCAGGAAGAAAGCAGAGGAATAAAAGCTGTTAGCAGAAATTATAGCATCAATGCAGACAATGCCTATAATGACCTGTTCCTCGATAGCGCACGGATGGAGCGTTTTATCAGGGAACAGCAACTGAATGATACTATTGCAGGCATGATGCGTAATTTTTACAATGCCCGAAACTTCCAATATGCCTGGTTCGACAGCAAAGGACTTACAGAACAGGCACTGGCGTTCCGCAACCTGTACGACTACACCAAAGACAGCGGCACCAAAAGAAAGAACCTTGACTACACGCTCGATAAATTGGCCGCCAGACAAAATCTTACTGTAACGCCCTCCAATCCTGTTACTGCCAAGGCAGAACTAATGCTTACCTGGCGCTTTATCAATTATACAGAAGATGTGTATAACGATTCGCGTCACATTTCCTTTGTACGCAACCGCTTCATCCCTGCCAGGAAAACCGACCCCATGCACATGGCCCGACTGGTATTGAATGAAAAAGACAGGGCCGGCATCAACACAGCAGCCTATAACCTCTTAAAACAACACTTAAAAAAGTACGTGAACATAGCCGAAAACGGCGGCTGGCAGCAAATACCGGCCATTAAAAAGCAATACAAAAAGGGACAGTCAGATTCTGTGATCGTGTATATCAAAAAACGACTGCACGTGACCGGCGAACTACCAACAGCCGATTCTATGACCCTATTTGATGAGCGGCTCGACAGCGCCGTGCGTGCATTGCAGGCCAGTTACGGCTATAAACCGGATGGCATAATTACTCCAGCGCTTGTAAAACAACTCAATATTCCGGCCGAAGCTCGCGTGGAGCAATTGCTGATTAACATGCTGCGCATGCGCTGGATACCTGATGAACCCAAAGGAAAATTGATTGTGGTAAACATTCCCGAATTCACCATGCATGTGAAAGAAGGGAATAAAGATGTGTTCAGCATGGATATTGTAGTGGGCAAAGAAGGGACCAATACGGTATTGTTTGCCGGCGAACTCAACCAGGTTGTATTCAGTCCGTACTGGAACATCCCTGAAAGCATTGTGACCAACGAAATCCTCCCTGCAATGGAAGAAGACCCCGATTACCTGGCAAAAAACGATATGGAAATTGTAAAAGAAGAAAAGGATATACCGGTTATCCGGCAATTACCCGGCAATAAGAACCAACTGGGCAAAGTGAAATTCCTGTTCCCGAATTCGTTCAATATCTACTTTCACGACACACCGCATAAAGGAATATTTGAAAAAGACAAACGCGCTTACAGTCATGGCTGCATCCGCCTGAGCGAACCGGAAAAGCTGGCGCAATACCTGTTGCAGGACCATCCAGACTGGACGCCTGAGAGCATACAGGAGGCCATGAACAGCGGTGAGGAAAAATATGTAAAGGTGAAAGACCCGGTGCCGGTGCTTATTTATTATTATACGGCGTGGGTGGATAACACCGGAACATTACAGTTTCGGGAAGACATTTACAATCGGGATAAACAGATGGCTGCCAAGTTATTTACGGGCAAACACCATTTTGCACGGGAGCAATTGGCAGATGTGAAGGGGATAATGTTGAAAATGCCGGATGGCAGGGAGTTGTTATCAAATAACAGGAAGCAGATGCGATGAAAAAAAATTAAACGATGTGTAAAGCCACTATTGGCGATTTAAAAAGTCCTGCGCACCAGATCATGTCCATTACAATTTTCAACAATCAATCAGCCCCGGATGGTTGATACAGCTTTTGCCGGGATTAAGCTGTACAAGCAAGGGCTTTTCTATTCCCTAATAATTAATCAGCCGCGAACGGTTGATATAGTTTTTATCGGGGCTGTAAATAAACAAACAACTTCCTTCCTTTATCGTATTGATCAATGGCTTGTGCACCGCAGGCGGCACGGCCGGACATCCGAGGCTGCGCCCGAGATAACCAAGTGCCCTGATACTTTTGGTAGAAGCATAATCCGCCGCATGCATCACAATGGCCCGCGCCATAGCGTTGTCGTTGATGCCATCTTCCTTTCCATCAAGTCGCAGTGAAAAACCATGCTGACCGAAATAGGTATCCCGGGTAATATAAAAGCCGGGACTGCTCTGGTAACTATTATACCGGTTGGAAAACCGCGTGGCCATAGCGGCGCCGGAATTTTTTCCGTGCGACACATAGGTATTGAACAACAACTTTCCTTTCTCCAGGTCGATAACAAATAATCGCTTTTTCCAGGAGGGAAGGCTGAAGTCAATCACCGTAATCACATCATCTCTCTGCACCGCACCTTCGGCTACCAATTTGCTATATCCGTTCAAACCATATAAAAATGCCTCGCGCGACAAACTCAGCGTGCCAAGCTTGAGCTGATCATATAAGCTGAACAAGAATGCTGAATGGGCAATACTGCTATCTGACCAGTTATTTTTCACAGCTGATGCAGCAGCAACCGGTGAGGCCGGTAAATCTACCAATGAGAATATGCTTCCGGAAAGGACCAATACCAAAGCGAGAAAAAACTTCCGTTTCCACGATACCAATCTCCACATGCTCTTCGGGTTTTCACAGTAAAAAAATCTTCCTGGTTGATAACAGCAAAGGGCGTACAGAGTTTTAGCGCGAATGGCCGGTTGAGAAAATTTAACAATTATGTATCAACTGCGAAGGAATGGCTATAAAACCATTGCGAAAAATTTTTGGCAATGGCTTTATTGCCATCTATAGTATCTTTTGAATAATCACAAGGAGATCCCAATGGGCACAACCATTTTCCGGGAACAGAGATTGCATATCCCTATTGCAAGAGATCGACTTCGCTCTACCAAGTCATAACCAAGTTTCAAAATCTTATGCACCAACTCGCCCGCATGTTCTGGTCGTGGTTCCTCATAAGAGGCATCATTGCCGTTTTGATTGGGCTGCTTGCCCTTTTTATGCCTGCCGCTACTTTTACTGCATTGGTAATGCTGTTAGGAGTATTTATGCTGGTCACCGGGCTGTTCACCATTATTACTGCCATTGCCCAGCGTGATGTGTATGAAAACTGGGGCTGGCTATTGGCCAGTGGTATAGTAAGCGCAGGCATTGGCATCCTCACTTTTGTTTATCCCATGGCAACCGGCGTTGCGTTGATCTATCTCGTAGCCTTCTGGGCCTTATTGATGGGCATTGCTGAAATTGCCATCGCCATTCAGTTGCGACGCGAAATTACAGGCGAAGGCTGGTTCATTGCTGCCGGTGTGCTCAGCGTGCTATTCGCCCTGTTGATTCTGTTTTATCCTATTGCCGGCGCCTATACGCTTACGGTGATTTTTGGGATATACGCACTCATTGCCGGTGTTACATTGCTGACCGTAGCATTCCGGTTGCGAAATATCGGGCGGCAGGCGAGAGGGAGACGCATACCGGTTACATAGATTCCCCTCTACCACTATACAGGGCAGACTTAATCAACTATTACGAAGGCAGACCTGGTCGAAGTTTTTTTCAGGCACCATCACTGTTCCTTGCTGCATCCGGCAGGCTGTCCATCCTCCGCTGGCGGGGGACGGGCGGGCCGATGGTTGTACCGCGGAATGGCAACTTGTTAGGGGAAAACAAACTGCCCGGGCCGGGTATGATTTTATAAGTAATACCCCATAAAATCAAAAAATCACTCGTTATGGCAAACCGGCTTGATCTCAGGAAATACGTGCTGCATCCCGGAAGATATGCCCTGTGGGGAATGATTGGAGCAGTGGCCTATAGTATTGCGGTTGTTATCTTTTTGTCTGATCCCGATTATGAAAAAACATGGATACTGTACGTGGGCAACCTGCTTTTTTTGTTCGCCATACTCGGCTTCTTATATGAATTCAACAGGAGAAGAGACGAAAATGCGGGCACACTTACCATGCTGGCAGCAGGACATATAGCCACGGTGGTGGGGATCATATTTGCCTGCTTCCTTTCGTTCATACTCCTTTCCACTATGGTACCTGGTTACCTCGCCGGCAATCCGCAAAAAAATGTAACGGGCGAACCGGCCAATACCACTTTTGACAATACAAGCGGCGTAGGCTGGGTGGTATTTGCCACCGCTGTTATTGGCAATATGGCGGCAGGCTCCGCCATTTCCATCATATTGCCTTTTGCGTTGAAGGCCGATCAAACACGCGAAAAAGTTCCAAGAAGAAAGCAGGCAGAGTTATAGCGGCATTGCGGAGGACGGCGCGGCTGGATCGCACACAGCAGGTTAACGGTGATAGCCGCATTGCGGCAGCCATGGTATGTTGCACACCAGCAGGTTAGCCATGATTACCGTAACCAGTAAGGTTCATGCCGGTACGCTTCACAGCAGGTTAACGGTCAGCAGTACTACAGGATAAAACGCAGCATAGCCCTGGCAACATTTTCCTCTTCAACAGGTAATCGTCCCAAGCCTCCCCGTTTTTCGGTGAAATGGCCTATATTGAATACTACTTTACTAAACCATTTTACCGATGCCCGTACATGCACTGAACCGCACTACTTTCGGCGATCCGAAAAACGCCGGCAAACTCATGAGCCTGGAAGAAGCCCATGCTTTATTAAACGAATGGGTACCTAACGAGCGCCTGCGCCTGCATATGAAACAGGTGGCCGCTGTGATGAAAGCCTGGGCACTGGAAAAAGAAAACGCCGATGAAACCACCGCGTTGAAATGGGAACTGGCAGGCTTACTGCACGATGCCGACTGGGAAAAATATCCCGATGATCATTGTCGCATCATTATTGAAGAACTGGAACGGCGCCAGATAGATCCTGATATCATCCGCTGCATTGCCTCACACGGGCCACGTTATTTTGGTGTGGAACCCGTAAGCACCATGGATAAAATGATCTATGCCTTCGATGAACTCTCGGGTTTTGTACACGCTGCAGCTTTAATACGACCCACAAAGTACGAAGGCATGGATGTGAAAAGCGTACTGAAAAAACTGAAAACGCCTTCCTTCGCCTCCCAGGTGAGTCGCGACGACATCGCAGATGCTATTTCACGCATCGATTATTCCCTGGAAGAAATTATCGATTTTATCATCCTGCATCAGCAAGAAGTGGTGTAACCCATGCGAAAACCTATCATCGTCATTGCAGCAACTTTGCCTGCCCTGGCATTGATCGTTTACCTGTGGATACCTTCGTCCTTGTCTGTAAGTAAAATCCAGCCGGTTGATTGCACCATCCAGGGCGCCTTTCGCGCACTTTCGCAAAAAACAAACTGGAATAATTGGTGGCCGCAACCAACACCAGACAGCGCCGGCATTTTTCACTACAAGGCACATACGTACCGCCTTACACAAATACTGCTGCACACTTTTCATATTACCATCGAACGAAACGGCGAATCCATCAGCACTGTTTTATACTTATTACCGTTTCCCGGCGATTCGCTTGCCCTGCAATGGAAATGCATGATTCCCGCCGGTCATAATCCTTTCAACAAATTACAGCGATACCGGCAGGCGCTCGCCATCAGAAACAACATGGGCGAGTTGCTGCAATACCTTCAGGAATTTTTGCAAAAGCCAAAAAATATTTATGGCCTGGAAATACACAATGCTACTACCCATGATACTTTGCTGATTGCTACCAACACTACATTGAGCACTTATCCTTCCACCGATATCATTTACAACATGATCAACAGCCTGGAAAAATATGCTGCCTCCCGGCAGGCACACCCCACCGGGCATCCCATGCTGAATGTAACCATGCTGGACAGCAACCAGTATAAAGTACAAACGGCTTTGCCCGTAAACAAACGACTCGAAGACCAGGGGCGTTTCTTTTTCAGAAGAATGGTGCCCGGAAAATTTATAGCCACCGAAGTCACCGGAGGCGTGCACACCGTAAACAACGCCTGGCACCAGGTACAACTCTACCTGCGCGACAACCAGGAAGTAGCTATGGCCATGCCCTTTGAGTACCTTGTAACCAACCGCCGGCAGGAGCCGGATACTTCCAAATGGATCACGCGATTGTTTGTACCGGTATATTATGAAGCAGACCCTACAAAATGATATGGTTAAGGAGTGTGCTGCATTTTCTGCCAGCCAAGCACCATTACACTATCGTTGTTCCTGGCCAGTATAATGGCATCTTGCTTACCGATCCTTATTGGTTGCATATGCCGCACCTGCCCTTCAATGACCTGCCCGCTGAGCGGCGCTGCAACAAAATTGCCATTGCCTTTATTAAGCAGTAAAGTACCGAAGTCGGCATCATACCGACCCATTTCCATATTGTTTTCATAAGCATTGCCTGCCAGCAACAGGTCGGGCAGACTGTCGTTGTCTGCATACAACATGGTTGCGCATTTGTAGGGAGATAGCTGGGCAGCCCAGGGCAAGGCATACAGTTCAAAATTGAAATTTCCCTTATTGATCAAAACAGCATTGGAAAAGTAATCGGCGGAGAATTGTACTGCTGCTGCCAATTTTTTTTCAGAAAACAATTCAGGCAGCGTGGCTTTGGCAAAATCTTCTGCATGCAGATATTTCTTTTTTAATACCGGCATTTGTTTTTCCAGTTCTGCCTTGTTGGCAAAAGGTATTTCCTGGCCATTGAGGTAATAGGTAATCACCTGTTCCTTTTTGCCATTATCGTCAAAATCGTTGTAATAAAAACGTACCGGCTGTTGCGCCGAAGCCGTTAGCCGGCTGTTCAGGCCGAGATTGCCTGCTACCAGATCAATTTGTCCGTCGAGATTGATGTCTACAGGATAAATGAAATTCCACCATCCCTTTTTATCTGTTAAGTGTACTTTTTTAAAATATCCTTCATTGTTGATAAAGGCAATTATGCCATCCCATTCCATGGCCAGCACCAGGTCATTGTCTTTGTCATTGTCAAGGTCAATCCATTGGGCATGTTTTACAAAGCCCACATAAGGCAAATCGGGAGCGATTTGTTCGGTAACATCTTTAAAATTTCCTTTTCCGTCATTCAACAACAGGTAGGAACGCGGCGCCTCGCCATAGTTCCAGGGCACACAGCGACCTCCGAGAAACAAGTCCGCATATCCATCTCCGTTAAAATCATAAGAAATCACCACAGATGCATTTACAAATATGGCTTCAAATGCATTTGCTTTTTTGGTGAAACGGCCCTGCCCGTCGTTAAGGTAAAGTCGTGGAGTTAAATGTATATCGTTTCCGTAAAATTCATTACCACCGCTGGCCACTACGAGGTCGGGGTATGAGTCGTTGTTTACATCCGTCCAGCAGGCGCTCACATCTTCCCAGGTACTGTCGGCTTCCAATGCAGGTTGTATCGTCCTGGTAAATTGCCCATTACGTTGTTGAATATACACGGCGTTCTTTTCCCATTTCGCCGCTCCTATGAAAACATCATCGAGACCATCGCGATTGATATCTGCAATGGCCATGGCCGGTCCTTCAGCCGAAAGCATATGCGGTATCAGCGGCTCGCGGTTAAATTCAGGAAAAGGATTTTCCTTATGCACGTAATCCAGGCGGGCGGAAGCAGTGATGTTTGTGAAAGTAACCGGAATGCGCCTGTGATAGTCTTTAATGCTGGCATAATCAAAAGCTGGCAAGCCCGGCTGCCACTGTACGGCAAGTTCGCTGGCGGGCAGCGGTTGCTGTACCTGTGTATAGCTGTTGTCGGGCCATATTACAAACATCGAATCGATACGTGTATTTTTCAAACCAATATGCACCGGCCCTTCCATGCTGCTTAGAAAGCCGTGCACCGGGCTTTTCTCATATAACCGCAGGCCATTATTGGTGTACAGCACCAGTTTGGCGCCAATGGCGTTCCGGTTCATCGCCGTTCCCGTAAGCTTCACAGACAGGTATTGGCCGGCGGTATCATTGGTATTGTTCCGGTACAATAAAGCTGGTTCGTCAATATTGTTCACAACAATATCCAGGTCGCCATCATTATCAAAATCCGCATAAACGGCACCGTTTGAATAAGTAGAACGGTTATTGCGCACCTGCCCGTTGAGGTCATTAAACTGTAAGGCGCCGTTGTTGTGGAAAAAACGATTGGGAATTTTTATCTGCGGAAATTTATCGATCAGTGCAATGTCTTTTTCATGAATGGCCCGGGCACGAATCTTTTGCTGTATTTCTCCGTTGGAAATAAAATTGATATAGTCTATATCGTTCATCCGCTTCGGAATCCCGTTCGATACAAACAGGTCTTTCCATCCGTCATTGTCAAAATCAAGCCAGAGCGCTGCCCATGACCAGTCGGTAGCAGCAATTCCGGAAAACAATCCTACTTCACTGAATTTTCCGTTCCCACGATTCAGTTGAAGGTTGTTGCGTGTGTACTGGTAGTTGTACCCGCTTTTCAGTTTCAACTGAAAAATATCATATTCATCTTCTCCCAGCGACCTTTTCAGAATGTACGGATCGGAAGGCAGCATGTCCATCGATATGATATCGGACAGGCCGTCGTTATTGATATCTGCAATATCCACGCCCATCGAAAACTGGCTGGTATGCATCATGCAGTTGTTAATCTCTTCCGTAAAGCCGCCCTTGCCATTGTTGATGTACAGGTAATCATTTTCATGAAAATCATTGCCCACATAAATATCACTATAACCATCGAGGTTAATATCTGCAATGGCAACCCCCAGGCCATACCCGATCGGTGAACTGTAAATGCCTGTTGCTGCTGTAACATCGGTAAACTTCAAATCATCATTGCGGTAGATGCGGTCGCCAACTGTTTCTTCTTTACTAAAAGTGGCGCGCGCCCTGAACACGCCCTTTTCATGTACTGAATGGTCCAGCAGAAACATGTCGAGGTCGCCATCATTATCGTAATCAAAAAAAGCTGCCTGTGTGCTGAAGCCCGCAAAGTCGAGCCCCATTTCCGGTGCACGGTCCACATAGGTAGGTATGCCCTGCGCGTCCAACCCGGTACAGATCAGAAACTGGTTGCTGCCTTGCAAGGTTTCGTAATTGCTCACGCGACATACATAGATGTCCAGCAGCCCATCGTTGTTGATATCCACTACCGACACGCCGGTACTCCATCCGCGATCACTTGGCAGTTGGGCGGCGTTGCTGACGTCTTTGAAACGCAGATTACCCTGGTTGAGGTACAATTTGTCTTCACCCTGGTTGGAAGCAAAGTACAAATCTATCAGACCATCATTATTGAAATCGCCCGCGCCAATACCAGCACCATTATAGAAATACATGTAATGAAATACGTTGAAGGAATCATCGGGCGTAAGTTTATTGGTGAAATCGAGACCGGTCGCACGGTAAGTCAGCGTATCAAAAAGCGCCGGCCCCTGCTGCTCTTCCCTGCAGCCGGCAACCAGTATGATCGATAATAGGAATAATATTCCGGTCCCTCTCCCAAACATATGCTGTATCTTCTTTTTGGTGCAGTTACCAACTATTGGACGACCAATTTACTGAATGATAGCTTTGAACGCAGGAACTGCTATCATTTTCCTGTTGCTTTTTCGTACAACACCGGCCGTTCGTTGTTGCGCAGAAACAATACCCAGGAACGGCCTTTTCCGCGGAGCGAGGCAATATCCCGCACTTCTCCCCGTACCAGCAATCCCGATTCGCGGTTAGGCTGCCAGGTAAATTCGCCTTTCCCGTTGTTGAGGAACACGTCGCCATAACTTGCATCCAGTTTGCCAAACTGCGGGGGGAACCCTGCATCATTGCCGGCCGCAATGATGTCTGTATACCCGTCGTTGTTCACGTCTTCGCACAACAGGGCGTTGATTACCGAAAACTGCGCCTGTAAGGGCAATTCGCGAATGGCAAACGAACCATTCCCCTCGTTAATGGCCACAATGGAACGGCAGTAGGTGAGTTGCCGTACCTGGCTTTTGTTCAGTAGTTCTGCCGGGAACAATTCCTGGATGGTTTTTTGCGCATAATCGTGGTGCTTCACATTTTTCTTTTTGATGGAAGGCACCTGGTCCTGCATATCCCGTTTCAGCACTACGGGCACCTCTCTTCCCCCGATGGTCCGGGTAAGAATTTTCTCATTCATGCCGTTGCTGTTGAAATCGTTGATGTACAGCTTCACCGGATTGTCTTTGGAAGGGTGCAGGTAAAAATTATCACCCAGGTTGCCAAGCACGAGATCAGGTAACTGATCATTATTTACATCCACTACCTGCAAGGCGCGCCACCAGCCATAGAGATCGCTGAGGTTGGTTGACAGTTCCGTAAAAGCACTGCCATTCCACGAAAAAATGCGCGGTGCCATCCATTCTCCTACTATGATGAGTTCCTTTTGTGCATCGCCCGTAACATCGGCCCAGGCAGCATCGGTCACCATACCAATGCGTGCAATGTCTTTGTTTTTATCGGCGGCTATATCAGTAAAATGACCTTTGCCGTCATTCACATAAATAAAACTGGAAGGATGCAGTCCATAATCACGCGGCACACTACGACCGCCCACAAAAAGGTCCAGGTCGCCATCACCGTCAAAATCGTGTGCAACGGCCACACCGGTATTCATACCATTGGGGGGAAAAGCTTTTACATCCACCGTAAAATTCCCCTTGCCGTCGTTGATGAACAACCGGTTTTGCATCAGGCGGCTGTAGGGTGGATTGTTGTTGCCGCCAGGCCCCACAAACAGATCGGCATCTCCATCGCCATCCGCATCAAAAAACAATACGGCATCATCCTCAAATTCGATGAACTGTTCAAAAGCGCGTACTTGCTTTTTTTCAAAATGTCCCGACGCCGTTTGCAGATACAATTGACCGGGATAACCTTTGGTGCCACCAATGTACACATCGTCCAATCCGTCGCCGTTCACATCTGCACAGGCCGCTTTGGGCCCTTCGCGCGAAAGCATGGCCGGAATATTCCGTTCATAATAAAAATCGATGTAATCATCTTCCATATGCCTGTCAAAACTATCAGCACGTGCAGTGAACAAGGTTGTGCCCGACAGCTGGTCCTTATTCGGTGGCATTGGTTCAGTGGCATCCTGTTGCAATACATAAAAAGTATCTATTGCAACCTGTTTCAATTTGGTGCAGGTAAGATCGGGCCATTGAATAATCATGGAGTCGATGTGCGTACGTTCGCCCAGGCCGATGACCTGCCGGTAATCAACAGATGATTGAAACCCGCGGCTGGGTATTACTTCTCTCCAAATTTTTTCTTTTCCCGCATACACGGTGATCTTGCTGCCCACTGCCCAGGTGTTGGGTGATTTACCTTTCAGCAGCACCGATATAAAATGATGGTTGTTCTGCTGCCGGGCATTGTTCCTGTAAACAAAAGCAGGTTGGTTGATATTGTTGATCACCAGGTCGAGGTCGCCGTCATTGTCGAGATCGCCGTAAGCGGCGCCATTGGAAAAGGATAAATGGTTGAAGCCCCATACTTCACCGGCATCGCTGAAACGCAGGTTGCCCATGTTTTTGTACGCCTTATTGGCCACCGGGTTTTTGGGTATGTGCTCCAATACTTCATTCACTTTTTCCTTACGACCGGTAAGCACCATTTGCTGGATCACTTCATTGGCAAAATAATCCATGAAGTCGAGATTGGTCACATCGCGATTGACGCCGTTGCATACAAAAATGTCGTTCCATCCGTCGTTGTCTGCATCGAACAGCAAGGCGCCCCAGCTCCAGTCGGTAGCCGATATGCCGCCCAGGTTGGCAATTTCAGAAAAAGAGCCATTGCCATTGTTCAGGTGCATACAGTTTTTCATGAACTGGTGGTAAAAACCAACCTTCAGCTTGTTGCGGTACTGGTCAATATTATCAAATGCGCCCAGCGTTTTCAACCGGTAATCGTCTTCGGGCAACATGTCAGTAGTAAAAATTTCCGCATAGCCATCATTGTTAATATCTGCCACATCGGCGCCCATGGAAGAAAAGCTGGCCTGTGTCATACATTCTTCCATCAGGTCTTTGAAAGTACCGTCGCGCTGGTTGATGTACAGGTAATCTCTTTCGTATGAATCGTTGGCTACGTACACATCGGGATAACCATCGTTGTTGATATCACCTACAGACACGCCCAGTCCAAAGCTCATCAACGTTCCGTGAATGCCTGCTTCGCGCGATACTTCGGTAAAATATCCATTATCGTTGCGGTACAGGTGATCGCCGCCGCCTTTTACAAAATCGGCTACCGGCCATGCGCTATCGGGGAGGTCGCGGCGGTTGGTATAGCCCAGCGTATTTACCGGCATCGGGCTGTTGTTGATCATAAAACAATCGAGGTCGCCGTCGAGATCGTAATCAAAAAAAGAAACCTGAGTGGTATAGGCGGAAATACCGAGACCATATTGGTCGGCTGCTTCAGTAAAAGTGAGATCGTGGTTATTGATGTACAATTTGTTTTTCCGGTGCCCGCTTTTCATGTGACCGGAATTGCAGATGTAAATGTCCAGCCATCCGTCGTTATTGATATCGGCCATTACCACGCCCGTGCTCCACATGCTGTCCTGTTGCATACCGCTGCGCGCTGTAATGTCTTCAAACTTCCAGTTGCCTTTGTTCAGGTACAATTTGTTTTCTTCCATATTCGAGGTAAGCAGCACATCTGGCAATTGGTCGTTGTTGATATCACCAATAGCTACGCCGCCGCCATTGTAAAAATTGCGGAAAAGAAAACTGTTGTCGTATTCCTGGTCAATAACAGTGTTGGTAAAATCAATGCCGGTATGCTCCATTAACTCAAACAGGGTAGCAGGATCGTCTTTACCGGATTTACACGAAGCGAACAAAAGAATAGTGGAGAAAATGTATGCAAGCCGTTGTTTCATATGCCATGGGGTTGCGGGTTGGGAGTTGGCGTTCGAATGATAAAGTTTCGGGTTGCCTGCGGTGGCAAACAACCCGAACCTATTCATTTAATATCCTGGGTTTTGTCGCAGATTGGGGTTTGCCAGCAATTCATCCGGCGCTATCGGGAAAAGCAGGTTTCGTGGGTCAGGGTCCGCTTCTTTCAATCCCCATGGTTTCAGGAATACGCCAAAACGGATCAGGTCCTGGCGTCGCCAGCTTTCCCAATATAGCTCACGGCCTCTTTCTGCCAGCAGTGTATTGGGATCATAAACATTGTCGGGATTCACCAGCGTAATGGAAGCAAGTGGCGGCGCGTTGCGCTCAGCCCGCAACTGGTTCACCAGCGCCAGGGCGCCTGCATTGTCCGGGTTAGCCTGCCGCATCATAGCTTCTGCTACCATCAGCAACACATCGGCATACCGGAATATCTGCAACTGGTTACGCTGATTGCCGCCGGAATAGGCATTGTAGTCAGGCGGATATTTTACAATGCGTATACCGGCTACTTCGAGCCGTGATTTATCGGTTTCAATCAGGTTTACTTCAGGCGTAAAGGCAAGCGGGTTGCCCTGCCGGTCATATATGGAATCTCCATCCTGGTTGAATTGTTGCCCTATTACCAGGCCGGGCAACAATCCCGATTGATCGGTTACACCTGGATAGGGGCGGCCACCCAACCGTTCATCATTGGCATCAAACATATTGTAGAAATCAGCTACCGTGGTAAATCCATTCCATCCTGCGCTGCCAAAAGTATTCTGCTGGTTCCACGAATTATAGTGCAGGGTCATCATCCAGCGCGCATTGATACCACCGCTGTTGATACCATTCGTTTGTGCAGCACCGGAATTGGGCCAGGCCAGTATTCTTTCTTTCGACTTTGTAGCATTGTCTACACTGAAATTGTCGAAGTAGTTTTCTGTAAGATCATACCGGCCACTGCTGATAATGGTATTGCCCAGTGATATCACCTGCTGCATGTCTTCGTCAGCAAAAGTGGGATTCTGCCTGTTCAGAAAAGCGCCTTTGTTGAGCAATACCTTCATCAGCAAAAAGCGGGCGGCATCGGGATTGGCCCTGTAAGGAGCATTCGATTCGGGCAGGTCGGGTATGATGCTGGTAAGCGTGTTGATCAACGTATCAATTGCTTCCTCCGGTTGCATTACCGGCGCCGGCCCAATGGAATTGTATTCCGACACCGGCCGGTAAGGCACCTGTCCATACAGATCGAGAAAATAAAACTGCGCCAGCGACCGCAGGAACAATGCTTCCGCACGTTGCTGTGGTGTTGGATTGAAGGCCAGCACCGTAATGGCTGCGCTTTCCAGCTGACCAAGCCCATTAAATACATTTTTGAATTGCACGTGAATGGTTGTCCACGTATGTGCATGCAACACACGCCATACGCCGTTATCATCCCAGTCGCCACCGCGCACGGGAATCAATGCTTCATCGGTAGTGGTTTCCTGCAATGAAAACAGCAGGTCCTGTGCATGCATCAATCCGTTCATACTGTTGTAGGCAGCAGTAAGCAGGGCGTCGGTTGCCGATGTAGTACCACTACCGGGTGTATTAAAGCTGTCTTCGAGGTTCTGTTCAAGTTTGGTGCAGCTCACCATTACAAGGAAGCAGATGATCGATATATATGCAAGTTTCATGGTTTTTGTTTTGAGTGGTCGAGGCTTATAAAGTAAAATTGAATCCAAGCAGTATGTTACGCTGCGTGGGATACCCTATATAATCAACGCCCAGTGAAGGAATGCCATTCAGCGCCTTGTCAACGTTCACTTCCGGATCGAAGCCTTTATAATTGGATATTACAAACACGTTGTTGGCCGCCACATACACGTGGAAGTTCTTCAACGTTTTGCCAATGTCGCCCACCCTGAAACGCAGGGTGGCATTGTGCAGTTTGAAATAATCGCCTTTTTCCATGTAGCGAGTGGAAGTGGTGATGGGGTTGGCAGGATTTTCTTCGGTATTCACCAGCCCTGATGCAATGTTGCGACCACCGTTGATGTTGGCAATGTTCAATACGCTCATGGCGGTATTGTTATACAATTCATAACCAAATGCGCCGTGTGCACCAAGACTGAGCGTAAATCTTTTCCAGGTGAGATCTGAATTGAAGCCTACATATACACTGGGATTGGGATCACCCACATACTGCGGTGTGGCGGAATACATGCCTATACCATTTCTGTCGAAGCCCATAAATATGGGCAGGTAAAATACATTGATAGGCTGCCCGTGCGCAATGGCTTGTGAAAAGGCGCCGCTGGTGCCTTGTCCGTGCAACGCTCCTGTAAGCAGGAACGGTGAATTGCCTGCAGGCGGAAAATCAAATTCATTCTTCACAAATGTAGCGTTGGCATTCACGCTCCATGACCAGTCGCGGGTACTGATGATATCCGAACCCAGCAATAATTCCACGCCACTGTTGAGCACTTTGGCATCGGTAAGATTGGTATACAACGACCCTCCCTGGCCGGTAGGCTGGGCTACAGGCGCCAGCGTGATCGGGTCTTTGGTTACTTTACGGAAATAGTCTACCGAACCCCATAGCCGGTTGTCGCGCAAGGCAAAGTCAATGCCTATGTTGAGCGCTTCCACCGTTTCCCATTTCAGATTGGGGTTACCAAAGTGCAGGGTTGCCAATGAACCGCTGGTATTGTACCGGTATACGTCCAGTGCAGCATCTGCAGGAAATTCCTGGTTACCTGTCCATCCATATCCAACGCGGAATTTCAGGCTGTTTACCATTTGCAAACCCTGCATGAACGATTCCTGGTCCATATTCCAGGCAATGGCAAAGGAAGGGAAATAGGCATACCGGTTATCGGAACCGAACTTGCTGCTGCCATCGGCGCGGATGGTGGCCGTTAATACATATTTCCCGAGGTAATTGAAAATACCACGCGCAAAATAGCTTTGAATTTCTACAACCGGTTCTTTAAATGAATTGGTAACAAGGTTGGCGCGATCGCCGGCCGACATGTTATCGTAGTAATGCACATTGGTGCGGGCTTCTTCACTTCGATTATAAGCAAAGTTAAACACGTAGGTATTGTCGCCCTGCAGGTTCGACTTCCAGTATTCATATCCTACTGTGGCATTGATAGAAAGCTTATCGGAAACATCTTGCACATAGTTCAGCGTATGCTGTAACGTTTGGGAGATCAATCGCCCGTTTGCCACTGCTGCGGCGCCCTGCGACGGCGCATCACCACCGGTACCTTTGATCCATCCCTGCAGTTCAACCTTGCGGTTGCTGGTACCGTAGTTGAGACCATACAGCATCCTGTACTCCAGCGTAGGCAGAATTTTGTAGCCTGCGGTTACGTTGCCCAGTAAGGTGGTGGTGTTTACAAAATCATTATAGGCATCGGAAAGCGCAAGCGGGTTAACCTGTCCGCTCGGGTTTTCCTGGTTATAAAAACCACTGGGCCGCTTCAGCGGCAGGGTCGGGTTCCAGATCAATGCCTGTGATATCAGATTACCATTACTGCCCGCATCCTGTGAAATAGGTCCTACACTTTCCTGCACGTGGGCAGCAGTAGCACTGAAGTTGATGGTAAGTTTTTTATCCAGAAAAGCATATTGTCCATTGAAGTTGCCTACATATTTACGCAAATAGGTTTTAAGAATGGTGCCTTCCTGGTCGCCGAGGAAAAAGGATGCACGGTATTTTCCGTTATCAGTACCGCCGCTCATGGAAAGTGAATAGTTTTGTGTGATGGCCGTGCGATTGATTTCATCAAAGGCATCAACGTTGGCGCCCGAATCGGAAAGTGGCGCATTATATTTTTGCAATGCCGCACGGTAACCTGCCGCATCCAGTACATCAATCTTGCGCATCACACCGCCGATTCCTGCATTGAAATTGCCTTCTATGCGCGCAGGACCGGCAATTCCTTTTTTCGTTTGCAACAATACTACGCCGTTGGCGCCACGCGATCCATAAATGGCCGATGCAGAGGCATCTTTCAATACTTCCACGCTGGCAATTTCATTGGGATTAATGAATGTAAGCGGGTCGGCGGGAGGGCTGGTGCCCAAAGAATTGCTGTTGAAACCGGGACGAGGCGTTCTTCCGTCGAGCGGCACGCCATCCACTACATACAGCGGGTTGTTACCTGAACGAATGGAGTTGTTGCCTCGAATACGTACAATGGTCAATCCGCCCGGTTGTCCGCTGCTGTTGGTAATCTGCAGCCCCGGCACCTTCCCCTGCAACAATTGTTCAGGCGAATTGATCTGTCCGGTGTTAAAATCCTTTGCCTGCACAGTAGCCACAGCCCCGGTAACATCCCTTCGCCGCACCGTACCATAACCCACTACTACTACCTCACTGAGGTTGGAAGTACTTTCCTGCAATGTTACGTCCACTGCTCCGCCGGCGGTGATGGGCACTTCCTGCGTGATGTATCCAACGGCAGAAATGGTAAGCGAAGTGGCAGCCTGCGGCACGTTCAAAGTAAAACGGCCTTCGTGGTTGGTAGTGGTACCCGTTAACGAACCGGTTACCACCACTGAAGCGCCTTCAACAGCCTGCCCACGTGTATCCTTTACCTGCCCGGAAACCTGCTTCGTTTGTGCATTAAGTTGAGTTATAAGAAAAGAGGAGAGCAACAGTAGAATTGCTGATGGCAGCAGTCGCTTTGAGTTCATAAGTAATTAGATTGTTGGTTATCAAAATTGAGTCACACTGCCGGTGGCGATTCATACCACAGGTGACCATAGCCGTTACGATATCTTTAAAACCAGTATTAGTGCCTAATCCGGCTAACCAATCAGTCCTTACTTTGCAAGGGTGTTAGTAATATAGGGGCCCGTTAAAAACCTGCTTTGCCTGGTGGAGGTTAGTCGTTAAAGGATACGAACAATCCGGCAAATCTGCCCTTAACCTGTGGAAGGTGGGAAATAAGGGTCGTTGGTCTATAGAGCAGGTTTGTGTTGTTAACACGCACTACCAATTTAGACAAATTAATTGATATTTAGCTGCTTCTCAGTAAAAAAATTGAGCAAACGCTTAGTTGCTGTTGCTATAAGTATCATAGTTGTTGCAAGTCAGATGCCAGCCCTACAAACCTTTTACCTCGTCAACACCGTGGCGGTTGTTTTCTTGCCGTTTGAAAATTTGGAAGCATTGAAGCGATAGAGTCTGCCCGGCCTGTGCGGCACATCCTGCTCCAGTTCATTGATATCAACCAGCCAATCCATCAAAAAGAATTTTTTGCGGAAATTACGGCGGTCCAGTTTGGTGCCCAAAATGGCTTCATACAGGTTTTGCAGTTCGCGGAGGGAAAATTTTTCGGGCAGCAGGTTAAACACAATGGGCTGTTCGAGTATTTTGGATTGCAGGCGTTCCAGGCAGGTATCGAGAATTTCCTTATGGTCAAAAGCCATGGTGGTCAACTCGCGCACCGGGTGCCAGTGCAGTTGATTATGGCTGAGCTTCAACTGGTGGTCCTTGATATTGATTAAGGAATAATAGGCAGTTGTAATTACACGGCCGGCAGGATGCCGTTTCACATCCCCAAAAGTATATACCTGCTCCAGGTATACATCATCCAGGCCGGTCCGCTCTTTCAGCACCCGGTACGATGCGGCGTCCAGGTCCTCATCGGGCCGTACCAGATCGCCCAGTAACGACCACTGGTCGCTGAATTCTTCCAGGTCAGACCTGATTAATAATACCTTGAGTTCGTTCTGGTCAAAGCCGAAAATTACGCAGTCAACGGAATTGGCAATCTGGAAAAATTCGCTGTTCTCGGACCTCAGCTGGTGGACCGTTTTTTGAAGGGCTGTTCCCATCGTTGTAACAGATGCTGGTTTGATATAAAATAATCCACAAATTTATTTGGCCAAGGTTGATTCAATTTTAAAAGTATTGTCATATTTCAATGCCCTTGCGGCCCGCCACTCACAACTTTGTTACCCGGTACGCTCTGGTAACAAACTCCACATCAATTTTATGAAATGGTATTGGCATCTGTTATGGCAACTTCCTCTTCATCATATTTCCATTGCGCTCACTACGAGGATGTATACCTCGTTGCCGATGCGCAGCGTAAAAGCACCGTCTGCGTTGGTGGTAGTGCCTGTGGTGGAGCATTTGGGAACAACGGAGGCGCCCATAACGGGGGAACCATCCACCGGGTTGATGACCCTTCCCGAAATCACCCGGTGCTGGACAAGCAGTTGCAGTGGTAAAATAAGGACAGGGGCCACGATTCCCGCAAGCAATCGTTTTGGTTTCATAATTTTGGTTGTTTAAGCGCGCTTTGTGTTAGAATACACAAAGCTATTGTGTATCTTCTACACAATGACAATTTTTTGACCAATTTTGGGAAATTCCCCGGTTTGGGGTAGCAGTTAGAGGGGTAGGTGGGAACAGGAAAAGCCGGGAGGCAGGTTAGTACGAAGCTGGCATGACGGGAAGCATTTAGTTTCCGTTTGTCGAACTTTCGGACCTGATAAGCGGTTATGCTTTATCTTTAATTGCAAAACAGGTTACAAGCAATCATGTACACAGGGGAACAGATCAAAGCACTTCAGCAGCAAACAACGGAACTACTGGGCAAGGTCAATCAAAAGAAGATTTCCAAAGAAGATATTGATGTGCTGCGGGAAGTATTGCGGTTTCATGAATACCGTTATTATATATTGAATGATCCCCTGGTGGCCGACCAGGAATACGACCTGTTGTACAAAGCACTGGAGAAAATCGAAAAGGAAGATCCTTCCCTTATTGCGCCCGATTCTCCCACGCAGCGTGTTGCGCGTGAACTCACCAAAGATTTTCCAACGGTATCGCACCTGGTACCGATGTTGTCGCTGGAGAATAGTTACAATGCCGAAGACCTGCTGGACTGGGACCGCCGCTCCCGCGAATTATTGCGCACCGACACCATAGAATATTGTGTAGAACCCAAATTTGATGGGGCCAGCATTTCGCTGATCTATGAAAACGATATCCTCACCCGCGGGGCTACACGGGGAGATGGAGAGCGTGGCGACGACATCACTACTAATATCAAACAGATCCGCAGCGTTCCGCTGTCGGCAAAATTTTCCCGTTTTGGGATTCAAAAGATAGAAATTCGTGGTGAAGTGCTCATGAACAAGGCCAGCTTTAAAAAATTCAACGAGCAACTGGCCGAACAAAACCTTCCACCGTTGGCCAATCCACGAAATGCCGCGGCCGGTTCTCTCCGTATCAAGGACCCCAAAATTGTAAAAGAGCGTAATCTCGAAGCTTTCCTCTATAATATCAGCTACGTAGCTCCTTTGCCGGGAGCCACCCTTAGTGATGCCCTGCAAACACACAGCGGGGGCCTGAAAATGTTATGGGACCTCGGTTTCCGCAGCCCGGAGAAAGAAAAGAAAGTATTTAAAGGTATTCAGCCCGTTATTGATTACTGCCTGGAATTTGAAGCGCAACGTGACAACCTGGCCTATGAAATAGACGGGATGGTGATCAAGGTCAACGATACGCGCCTGCAGGACAGGCTTGGTGTGACGAGCCACCATCCACGCTGGGCGATGGCCTATAAATTCAAAGCCCGCCAGGCCACCAGTAAACTGAGGAGTGTGGAATTCCAGGTGGGACGCACGGGTAGCATTACCCCGGTAGCCAAAATTGATCCGGTGCCTATTGGCGGGGTTACGGTAGGTTCTATTTCCCTGTTCAATGAAGATGTGATAAGGGAAAAAGACCTGATGATCGGGGATACGGTACTGGTAGAAAGGGCAGGCGATGTAATACCCTATATTGTAAAACCCCTTACGGAATTGCGTACCGGGGATGAAAAGAGCATAAAATTTCCCATAAATTGCCCCGTGTGTGGCGACAAGCTGGTAAAACCTGTGGACGAGGCCGTTTGGCGCTGCAATAATATCAATTGCGAAGCGCAGGTTGTAGAGCGGATCATCCACTTTACCAGCAAGGATGCCATGGATATACGAGGATTTGGGGAAGCCAATGTGCGGAAATTCTTCGCATTGGGGTTGCTGAAAGATATTCCCGGCATTTACAGGTTACCGTTTGATCAGATACGCAAGCTGGAAGGTTTTGGAGAAAAAAGTATTACAAATCTTCAGCAAGCCATCGAAACTTCGAAGCAACAACCACTACATCGCCTTATCTTTGCGCTCGGAATCCGGTATATCGGTCAAACAACTGCCAAAACACTCGCCCAGTCTGTAAAGCACTTGTTCGATTTTAAAGAAATGTCCATAGAGGATTTACAAAACCTCGAGGATGTGGGCCCGAAAGTTGCAGGTAGTGTATACCAGTTTTTCCATAATTGGGACAACATCAAAATGCTGGAGCAACTGGAAGCGTTGGGACTGCAGCTGAAAAGTTCTAAGAAAGATGTGCCGGGAGGCGGCAAACTGGCGGGACAAACGTTCTTGTTTACGGGAACTTTGCCCACCCTTAAACGAAGTGAAGCGGAAGCCCTGGTAGAAGCCAATGGCGGACGGCTTCTCAGCAGCGTTAGCGCCAACCTCAACTACCTGGTAACGGGAGACGACGCCGGATCAAAGCTGGACAAGGCCCGTAAAATACCAACAGTGAAGGTTATCAGCGAAGCGGAATTTCTTTCGCTTATTAGCAATTGATATGATTCTTATCAATAGTTTGAAATTCACATTTGTTTTTTTGTAACTTTAGCCAAAAGGAAAAGGCGATGATAAAAAAACTCCCCGGAGAGGTGTGGAAACCATTACAGTTTCCTGGCTGGAAACACCTCCGTAAAAAGTATGCGCTTTCCTCTCATGGACGCATAGCCAGCTATACCAATGATGTTACCGAAGACGGAAAATTGTTACAGGGTTCGTTAACTACCGGTTACCGGACTTTGAACCTCCACCGCCCTGGTAACAACGGTACATTGTACATTCACCGAGAGATTGCCCGGTTATTTCTGAAAAAACCTTCACCGAAGAACAAGTACGTGATTCACCTGAATCACAACAAGCTTGACAACTCCGTGAAGAACCTGAAATGGGCAACGCTCGAGGAAATGATTGAGCACCAGCAACACAGTCCCGCCAAGATTGCCTACAAAAAAGTGCAGGCCAATCGTACCGAAGGCTTGAAGCTGAACGCCAATCAGGTGAAGAGCATTAAAAAGATTCTGAACGACAAAAACAGGAAGATCACCATCAAGCGCCTTGCTGAAAAGTATGGCGTATCCGAGATGACGATGTATCGCATCAAGAGTGGTGAAAACTGGGGCAGAATCAAATAATGCCAACGGTTAAAGCTTTAGAGAATAAGTGGTGTGGATTTACTTTCACACCACTTATTTTTTGCCCTGGACCCAACCGGCAGGTACACACCGGAAACCGAATCCGTTTCCGTTGTAAACCATTTCACCTATGCTTTGTAGTTTTATCGAAACAAGATGACCTATGCTGGAAGTAGCTACCCTGAAATTTCTGAAAGACCTGAAGAAAAATAACAACAAGCCCTGGTTTGATGCCCACCGCCACCAATACGAAGCAGCGAAAAAAGATTTTGAAACTTTTATCCAGACCGTTATCGACAAACATGCATTGAAAGACCCTACCCTGAAAGACCAGGAAGCCAAAAAATGTATGTTCCGCATCAACCGTGATATTCGTTTCTCGAAAGATAAATCACCCTATAAAACCAATTTCGGCGCCAGCATCAACAGGGGCGGCAGAAAATCCATTTATGCCGGCTATTATTTTCATGCAGAACCGGGCGCCAGTTTTGTTGGCGGCGGCCTCTGGATGCCCATGCCACCGGAAATGAAAAAGGTGCGGCAGGAAATTGATTACTGCTTCGACGAGTTTCAGCAAATCATCCGCAGCAAAAAATTCCTGCGTGTGTACGGCGACCTGTACCGGGGTGAAGAAATTTCGCTCACCCGCGTACCGCAGGGATTTGAAGCAGACAATCCCGCTGCTGAATTCCTGAAGCTGAAAAGCTGGATCGCGATGCGCAAACTTAAAGATGCAGAAGTAACCGGGAAGAGCCTGGTAAAAATTACAGTGAACGCCTTCGAAACGTTGCAGCCGATGATTGAGTTATTAAACAGGGCGCTGGCGTGAGCTCACCTTATGCACTTCCCGGCTTCAGCCATTTAATTCAACAGTTTATTCGCCAGTAAATACTCTGCAATCTGCACCGCATTGGTGGCGGCGCCTTTGCGCAGGTTATCGCTCACAATCCACATGTTCAACGTATTGGGCTGTGTTTCGTCGCGGCGCAGGCGGCCCACAAACACTTCGTCTTTTTCGTGGGCGTCCATTGGCATGGGATATTTTGCATTGGCAGGATCATCTACCACTACCACACCAGCCGTGCGCGATAAAAGTTCTCTTACTTCACCCAGGTCAAAATCGTTGGCAAATTCAACGTTCACGCTTTCACTGTGACCGCCCATTACCGGTATGCGCACGGTAGTGGAGGTCACGCGAATGCTGTCGTCGCCCATGATTTTTTTGGTTTCATTCACCATCTTCATTTCTTCTTTGGTATAGCCATTGTCCAGGAATACATCTATCTGGGGAATGACGTTGAGGTCTATAGGATATTTATAGGCCATGGGATACTCGCCGTTCACTCCGTTTACTGCTTTGTTGCGTTCGCCCATGAGCTGGTCAACGGCTTTTTTACCCGTGCCGGTCACGCTCTGGTAGGTAGATACTACCACCCTTTTGATGGTATACTGCTTATGCAGGGGATTCAGAGCCACCACCATTTGAATGGTAGAGCAGTTGGGGTTGGCAATGATCTTGTCGTCTTTGGTCAGTACGCCGGCATTTACTTCGGGCACCACCAGTTTTTTAGTGGGGTCCATGCGCCAGGCCGAAGAATTGTCGATGACAGTAATGCCGGCTTCGGCAAATTTCGGTGCCCATTCCAGCGAAGTGCTGCCACCTGCCGAAAACAGCGCCACTGCTGGTTTGGCGGCAATAGCATCGGTCATGGAAACCACCTTGTACTTCTTTCCTTTAAACTCCACTTCCTTACCTACAGATTTTTCTGAAGCTACGGGAATAAGTTCCGAAACAGGAAAATTGCGTTCTGCCAGTACCTGTAACATTTTGGTGCCCACAAGACCGGTTGCACCTACTACTGCCACTTTCATTTTGATGTTGGGTTTATTGTTGTTAAATGATAAAAATTAAAAAAGCCTCCCTTTTACGGGGAGGCTCACGAATATTTTGATATACAAAAGTCCTTAACCTTCCCCTTGAGCGGAACGTGTCTTGGTAACCTTTGTATACTTCTTTATGTTTTGCATAGCGAGGGCAAAAATAGAAAGCGATTGCTTAGCCTCCAAATTATTTTGCGGAAAGGTAACCGCAGTGAAGCTCAGCCCATAACCTCGCTTCGTTTCTTTCATTTTCCGCCCTATCGCTCTAATTGGCTAAATCCCTGTTCAGCAGGGCTTGACATTGTATCCATTTCCTTATCTTCGCATATACCTGCCCGGTAACAACCATTAAATTACATTCTATGTTTACAAACATTCGTGTGTATGCACCGGGCAGATGGTGCAGCATTGCTATTCCTTTCTTGTTCCTGATCATTATACCCCGCACCGCCTGGGCACAACCCGTTAACCGGTTCAGCGTAGTCATCGACGAAATTTTTCCAGACCCTTCCCCATCGGTGGGATTGCCGGCTTATGAATTCATTGAAGTGAAAAATGTTTCCGCACATCCCATTTCCCTGCGCCACTGGAAAATCAGCGACGGTTCAGCTACTGCAACCATACAGGCCGACCTTACCCTGGCGCCTGACAGCTTTCTGATTATATGTCCTAATGCGGCCGTTCCCTATTATGAATCTTATGGCACTACTATCGGGGTGAGCAATTTCCCTTCGCTCAACAACGATGGTGATATTATTTCACTCTATGCAGCAGACGGCATGCTGGTGCATACCATTTCCTACTCCCTCGCTTTTTATAAAAACGATATCAAAAAAGAAGGCGGCTGGACACTTGAAATGATTGACCCGCGCAATCCCTGTGCCGGTATATCCAACTGGACAGCCAGTACGCATCCGCTGGGAGGAACACCGGGCAAGCGCAATGCAACAGATGCTGTCAATGCAGATGATGCCCCTCCGGTATTGGTACGCACCTACACACTGAACGATCATACCATTGTAGCGGTGTTTGATGAACCGGTAGACAGCAGCAGCACCATTCATCCGGAAAACTATTGGTTAAATAATGATGGTGGGAAACCTGTATCGGTCATTTTACCTCATCCTCTATCTGCAGAAGTACAATTGCAGTTTGCCGAACCGCTTCAGTCCACTATTATTTACCAGTTATCAGTACAACACATTACTGATTGTGCCGGCAATGTGATAGGTGCCTATAATACGGCAAAAGCAGGAGTGCCACAAACTGCCACTCCAATGGATATCGTCATCAACGAACTCTTGTTTAATCCACCTTCCGGCGGATTCGATTATGTAGAACTGTACAACAGGAGCAACAAGATTGTCAATCTTGATCAGTTATACCTTGCCGGTCGGAACAGTACAGGTAATTTGGTGCAGGTAAGCCGCTTATCTACAGCGCCTGTATTATTTTTCCCGGAAGAATACATAGCGTTTACAGAAAACGCAGACTGGCTGCGTAAAAACTATAGGGTGAAGAGCGAGGCAACCATAAAAGAAATAGCTTCTTTGCCCTCCATGCCTGATGATAAAGGTACTGTGGTGCTCACCAATACACCAGGCGATATAGTAGATGAACTCCGCTATGATCACAAATGGCATTTTGCCTTGCTGGGCGAAGAAGAAGGCGTGGCCCTGGAACGCATCAATTACAACGACAGCACCAACTCCCCGCACAACTGGACCTCCGCAGCCACCACAGCAGGATATGGTACACCGGGCTATCAAAACTCGCAATTCCGCGCCGATTTGCTGCCCCGGGCTGATGTGGCTATTTTCCCCTCCCTGTTCTCTCCGGACAATTCCGGTGCAGCTGATTTTGTAACCATTCAGTGTACCTTCAACGAACCCGGTTATGTAGTAAACATCACTGTATTCGATAGGCACGGCAGACCCGTGCGCCGCCTCATCCGCAATGCGCTGGCCGGCACCCGCGCCAGCTTCCGGTGGGACGGTCTGGACGATAACCGGGCAAAGTTGCCCGTGGGCCCCTATATCATTTTCACAGAAATATTCAATACTACAGGGAACGCAAAAAAAATTAAGAAGGCAGTAACACTGGCAAAATGATAGAGATAGTAATTCCCGTGACCGTTCGCCCCGGCCATCAAAAAGAAGAAGATGTAGCCTATCAGGTAATAGACGATCACTTTCACCTGGGGATACGAAAAGAAAACGACAGGAGGCACTGCAACCCGACAAGGGGATGCGCCAAATAAAAATTCCTGTAACCGGCGCGTCGTACAATAAATACGACTGCAGGTTACAGGAATCTTTATAATTATTTATACCAATTCTATATCGAAATTCACCAAATCAACAAACTGTTGAATGCGCCTTTCAATATCTGTTTTGCTGATCTCTTTCAGTCGTGCCGGACCGAATTTTTCCACGCAGAAAGACGCCAGTGCAGAGCCTACAATGATAGCAGATTTCATATTGTTGAAAGACACATCGCGGGTTTTGGCCAGATGCCCGATGAAACCGCCGGCAAACGTATCGCCTGCACCGGTAGGATCAAACACTTCTTCGAGCGGAAGCGCAGGCGCAAAGAACACCTGGTCTTCGTGGAATAACAGTGCGCCGTGTTCGCCTTTTTTAATTACAAGGTATTTGGGGCCCATTTTCAGGATCTCGCGGGCAGCTTTTACCAGCGAATATTGTGCACTGAGCTGGCGCGCCTCGCTGTCGTTGATGATCAGCACATCCACCATTTTCAGCACCTGCTCCAGTTCGGGCATGGTAGACTCCATCCAGAAATTCATCGTGTCCATGGCGATCAGCTTCGGCCTTTTTTTCATTTGCCTGATCACCTTCATTTGCACTTTGGGATCGAGGTTGCCGAGCATCAGGAATTCTGCATCCTGGTAAGAAGCAGGCAATTCCGGATCAAAATCGAGCAGTACGTTCAGGTCGGTTACGAGCGTGTCGCGGCTGTTCATATCCAGATGATACTTGCCGCTCCAGAAGAAAGATTTTTTGTCGGGCACCACTTTCACGCCTTCGAGTTGCACACCTCTCTTGCGTAATTCGTTCATTTCTTCTTCGGGGAAATCGAATCCCACAATAGATACCTGGTGAATGGGCTGTACAAAATTGCTGGCAGCATAGGCCACATAGGTAGCTGAACCGCCTATAACCTGGTCAGTTTTGGCAAAGGGCGTTTGAATTGCATCAAAGGCCATGGTTCCGACAACTATCAAAGACATATGGAAACTGTTTTTACTCCACCTCCCGTTCCCTGGACCGGAAAAAGAGCAATAATGAGGAAGTTTGTAGTTCGTTAACAATAGCGCCCTTCAGGGATCAGGGCGTGCAAACCTACGAGAATAATAAAGAACGAACAAGGAGGAAGAAAGCCTATAATTTTATGACTAAATTGTTGGTTGATGGTTTAATGGCCGGGACTGCCTGCAGCCAACTCAGCAATGGGACCAGGCAACCGGTTAAAACTATCTTTTGTTAGTCCTTTTTTTAAATTTTTGTCTAACAGCTGTTAGCTTTATAGTATCTTTGGCAACCTCGAACTCATTATGGCAAAAATCAAGAGAAACAAAAACGGGACCCGCAAGGATGTGATCATCGCCAAAGCGGCCAAATTGTTCCGTGAAAAGGGATTCAGCGCCACCTCCATGCGCGACCTTGCCGAGAACGTAGGCGTGGAAGCCGCCAGCCTGTACAACCATATCAGCTCGAAAGGAGAAATCCTGCAGGAAATCTGTTTCAGGATAGCCAATACCTTTCTCTCGCACATTGAGCAGGTAGACGCTACCGACGAACCCAGCATCAGCAAAGTAGAAATGATCCTGCGCTTCCACATCCGGCAGATGATAGAAAATTATGAAGAAGTTTACGTGAGCGACCGCGAATGGAAACACCTCACCGATCCCTATCTGAGCAACATGCAGGCGCAGCGGAGAGCTTACCGCCAGCGTTTCGCCTCCATTATTCAACAGGGCATTGAACGCAAAGAAATAAAAGCCATTGATGCGCCCACCGTGGTGCTCATCATGCTGCATGCAGTAAGCGGCATTGAATCGTGGCACCGCAGTAAACAGAAGATTCCCGCCGAGCAACTGGAAGAAAATATGGTGCAGATACTTATCGAAGGGTTGCGCAATAAATAATTGTTCACGTTTCAACTTAACCGCAACTGTGGCTACGCATTTTCATAGGTTAAAGGTCAGGGAAATCAGGAAAGAAACACCCGAATGTATCAGTATTGCCTTTGAAATACCGGATTCGTTAAAAGAGGAATTTGCTTTCAGACAGGGACAAAATGTTACGCTGCGCACCACCATCGACGGCGAAGAAGTAAGACGTTCATATTCCATTTGCACCAGCCCGCTCGACAATGAATTGCGCGTGGCTGTAAAGCAGGCGCCTTTCGGCCGCTTTTCTACCTGGGCCAATGAACACCTGAAGCCGGGCGATGTGCTGGACGTGATGGTGCCCACCGGTAAGTTCTATACCGAACTCAATCCGGCACATAAAAAACATTACCTCGCATTTGCCGCCGGCAGTGGCATTACCCCTATTATTTCTATTATCAAAACCACACTGGCCACCGAACCGGGCAGCACGTTTACGCTGGTGTACGGCAACCGCAACCGCAACAGCATCATCTTCAAGGAAGAACTGGAAGCCCTGAAGAACCGGTATATTGACCGCTTTGCCGTTCATTATATTTTAAGCCGCGAAAAAACAGATGCGCCTGTCAATTATGGCCGCATCAATGCCGACAAACTGAACCAGTTGGGTGAAAAGCTGATCAATTTTCATACGGCAGATGAAGTTTTTATTTGCGGTCCGGAGGAAATGATTTTCTCGGTAAAAAAATATCTTGAAGAGAAAGGCATCAACAGCCGCAATATTCATTTTGAATTGTTCACCACACCGGGGCAATCCTCCGCCATGCGCCATACACAGCTTTCAACGGCCACAACGGTAGAAGAAAAAACAAGTAAGGTCACCATTAAACTTGATGGCGTTACTTTCGGATTTGATCTTCCATTTAATGGCGATACCATTCTTGAAGCCGCCCTGAAGCAAGGCGCCGACTTACCATACTCCTGCAAAGGAGGCGTATGCAGTACCTGTAAAGCACGACTGGTAGAAGGCGCGGTTGATATGGAAGTGCATTATGCCCTGGAACAGGAAGAAATTGATGAAGGATATATTCTCACCTGCCAGTCGCACCCGAGAACGGAAAAAGTAGTGGTGGATTTTGATGTGCGGTGAGTTGACTACACCGCTGCGCTATTCAGTCTCCGCGGTTTAACCGCCTTGCTCCGCTAAATCACATTGCTCCGCCGAAATCGAAAATAAGCGTAACTTATCCCAACAGGGTGTAATTTTGCCCGCCCCACCAAAGGGATTAGAGCATGACCGATCAACTTAAGCAACTGGCGCGTGAACTGGAAGGAGACCTTCACCTCGACAATACCATGCGGATTTTGTACGCCACCGATGCATCGGCTTACCGCGAAATGCCGCTGGCAGTTGCCATACCCCGCTCAATAGAGGATATTAAAAAACTGATAGCTTTTGCAAGAAAACATAAGGTAGGTTTGATCCCCCGTACCGCCGGTACTTCGCTGGCCGGACAGGTAGTGGGCAATGGCATTATTGTAGACGTATCGAAACATTTCACCCGCATACTGGAGCTGAATAAAGAAGAAAAATGGGTGCGCGTACAACCCGGCGTGATCCGCGATGAACTGAATCTTTTCCTCAAACCACACGGATTATTTTTTGGTCCCGAAACTTCCACTGCCAACCGCGCCATGATCGGTGGTATGGTGGGCAATAATTCATGCGGCAGCAACTCCGTTGTATACCGCAGCACCCGGGAGCATTTGCTGGAAGTAAAAGCATTGCTGAGCGACGGCTCCGAAGCAACTTTCAGGGCCTTGACACTCGATGAATTTCACAGCAAGTGCGAAGGCGATACGTTAGAAGCGAATATTTACCGCACCATTCGCCGGTTACTGAGCGATTACGATACGCAACAGGAAATACGCAAGGAATTTCCCAAGAAAACGGTAGAAAGAAGGAATACCGGTTATGCGGTGGACCTGCTGGTGGAAATGGCGCCCTTTACCGCCGGTGGTCCTGATTTTAATTTCTGCAGCCTGATTGCGGGTTCTGAAGGTACGCTGGCCTTTATCACAGAAATCAAACTCAACGTGGTGCCTTTGCCGCCACCGGAAAAAGGCCTGCTCTGCGTGCATTTCAATACCATCGATGAATCGCTGCGCGCCAATCTTATTGCGCTTAAATACAAGCCCAGCGCCAGCGAACTGATAGACCATTATATACTGGAATGCACCCGCGATAATATCGAACAGCGCAAGAACCGCTTTTTTGTGCAGGGCGATCCCGGCGCCATTCTCGTAATTGAATATGCCCGGCAAACGCGCGAAGAAATAAAAGAAGTGGCCCGCCAGGTGGAAGCTGAAATGCGCGCCGCCGGTCTCGGTTATCATTTCCCGTTATTGTTTGGCGAAGACACGAAGAAAATATGGACCTTGCGCAAAGCCGGCCTGGGATTGCTCGGCAACCTGCCCGGCGACGACAAGGCAGTGCCCGTTATTGAAGATACCGCTGTGGATGTAGCAGACCTCCCCGCCTATATTCGTGAATTCAATGAAATACTGAAGAAATACAACCTGTACTCGGTGCATTATGCCCATGCCGGTTCGGGAGAGTTGCACCTGCGTCCCATCATCAATCTCAAAACGCCCGAAGGCAATCAACTCTTCCGCACCATTGCAGAAGAAATTGCCACGCTGGTAAAAAAATACAACGGATCATTAAGCGGTGAACATGGTGATGGTCGCCTGCGCGGCGAATTCATTCGCCGTATGGTGGGTGATAAGAACTATGAGTTGCTGCGCAAAATAAAATACACCTGGGACCCGGAGAATATTTTCAATCCCAACAAGATTGTGGACACGCCGTCGATGAACAGCATGCTGCGGTATGAACCCGGGCAAAAAACGCCGGCGTTTAAAACCGTGTTCCGTTTCTATAACCAGGACATCCTGCAACATGCCGAACAGTGCAACGGTTCAGGCGACTGCCGGAAAACTCATTTGTCGGGCGGCACCATGTGCCCATCGTATATGGCTACCCGAAATGAAAAAGACACCACGCGTGCCCGCGCCAATGTGTTGCGCGAAATGCTTACCCGCAGCACCAAAGCCAACCGCTTCGATCATCAGGAAATATATGAGGTAATGGACCTTTGCCTGAGCTGCAAGGGCTGTAAAGCGGAATGTCCTTCGAATGTTGACGTAGCAAAACTTAAAGCAGAATTCCTGCAACAATACTATGATGCGCACGGTGTGCCTTTCCGTTCATGGCTCGTTGCCAACTTCAGCATGTTTTCCGCGCTGGGCGCCATATGGCCGGGCCTGTACAATGCCGTAGTAACCGGTTTCACTGCTCCGTTGGTAAAGAAAATCAGCGGCTTTGCTACGCAACGTTCCATGCCGCTGTTGTATAAAACCACCTTGCGCGCCTGGTATAAGAAACACCGTCGGCATAAGCAGGCAACAGGCGGCAGAAAGGTGTACCTGTTTTGTGATGAGTTCACCAATTACAACGATACAGAAATTGGTATCAAGGCCATCCTGCTGCTGGAACGCCTCGGCTATGAAGTAGAAATGCCGGAACATGCAGAGAGTGGCCGCACCTGGCTATCAAAAGGCTTGTTGCGCGATGCCAAAAAGATTGCCAATAAAAATGTTGCGCTGTTCAGCAAACTGGTAAAGGCCGATACGCCGCTGATAGGCATTGAACCTTCGGCCATACTGACCTTCCGCGAAGAGTACATAGACCTGGCCGATGACGCGCTGTATCCTGCCGCCGAACAACTGGCCAAACACGTGTTTACCATAGAAGAATTCATTGCCATGGAAACCGACCAGGGCAGAATTCAAAAAGAACAATTCTCTTCAGAGAAAAAGCATATCAAACTGCATGGCCATTGCCAGCAGAAGGCATTGTCTTCCACAGCGCATTCGGTAAAAATGTTATCGCTGCCCCAAAACTATACGGTAGAAGTAATTCCTTCGGGCTGTTGCGGTATGGCGGGCTCTTTTGGATATGAAAAAGAGCATTATGATTTGTCTATGAAGATTGGTGAGCTGGTATTGTTCCCCGCTGTGCGCAATGCGGCGCAGGAAGTATTGATTGCTGCGCCGGGCACCAGTTGCCGCCACCAGGTGAAGGATGGTACGGGCAAGAAGGCATATCATCCTGTGGAGATATTATATGAGGCGTTGAGGAAGTAAGAAAAGGGCCGGAAAGCCATCACCACCCGTATTATTTGCTATCGCCAGTGGGCATTCAATCAATGCCCCTGTTCAGGCGGCCATAAAATCACGGGTACCTGTAGCGGTGCCGTTTTACCACATACCGCACCAACAACTTCAAAAACCAGTCAAAATTTTTATTGAAAATCAATTCATTACAAAAGTCCCTTTCAAAAATATCCCTCATTTCCTTGTTTATCGTATACTGATCGCATACCTTTGCCCCCCATTTTCATTTCACCGGGATGGCGGTGAATCACTTAAAAAGAAGCGTAACAATGAGTAAACTTCATTTCACAACAAAACATGCTAACGCGGCTACCGTACAGCGTGCCTGGTACGTTGTGGACGGTACCAATCAAACCGTTGGACGCATGTGTGCCAAAATAGCTGCTGTTCTGCGAGGAAAGAACAAGCCCTATTTTACGCCACATGTTGATTGCGGCGACTATGTGATCGTAATCAATGCCGACAAAGTAAAATTCACGGGCAACAAGCTCAACGAAAAAGAATATCAGAATTTCTCGGGCTATCCTGGTGGTCAGAAAATCGAGATTGCAAAAGACCTGCTGCGGCGCCGTCCGGAAGTAGTGGTGGAAAGAGCCGTGAAAGGCATGTTGCCGAAGAACCGCCTGGGTCGCAAGATGTTTAAGAAACTGTTTGTGTATGCCGGTCCCGAGCACCAGCATGCCGCTCAGCAACCGAAAGAACTGAAATTCTAAAAACGTATTCTCAACTTCATTACATGGAAAAACAGAAAACTGCAGTAGGTCGCCGTAAAGAAGCCGTTACACGGGTTTTCCTGAGCAAAGGTTCCGGAAAGATTACTGTGAACGACCGCGACTATAAAGAATATTTCCCCCTGGTATACCTGCAAAACCAGGTAGAACAGCCGCTGAAAGCTGTCCAGTCGCTGGACAAATATGATGTAAAGATCAATGCAGACGGTGGTGGATTGAAAGGCCAGGCCGAAGCTGCCAAACTGGGCATTGCCCGTGCACTGCTGGAACTCAGCGCAGAGTTTCGTCCTGCACTGAAAGCAGCCGGCGTACTGAAGCGTGATCCCAGGTCTGTTGAACGTAAGAAATTCGGTCACAAGAAAGCAAGACGCAGCTACCAGTTCAGCAAGCGCTAAAGCAACATATTACAATTGTTGTATTGTTATCTGGTTGAGATTTTTTATCGCCGTAAGGCAATACGACAATGTAGCAATACAGCAATTTAACAATAGGTATAAACATTCTTAATAAAGATAAAATGGAATCAAACACTTCATTGCAACAGCAGTTATTGGAAGCCGGTGTTCATTTTGGTCACCTGCGGAAGAAGTGGAATCCTAAAATGCTCCCTTACATTTTTGCAGAAAAGAAGGGCATACATATCATCGATCTCAATAAAACCACCGAAGCGCTGCAGGAAGCAGCAGCAGCACTGAAGCAGATTGCACGCAGCGGTAAGAAGATCATGTTTGTAGGAACGAAAAAGCAGGCCAAGGAAATCGTTACCGAATGCGCTAAAAAGGTAAACATGCCTTATGTAACCGAGCGCTGGCTGGGCGGTATGCTCACCAACTTCAACACCGTTCGCAAGAGCGTGAAGAAAATGCAGAGCATCGATAAAATGCTCGGCGATGGTGTAGCAGAAAGCCTCACCAAAAAGGAACGCCTTACCCTGGGCCGCGACCGCGATAAAATGGAAAAAGTGCTGGGTGGTATCGCTCAACTGGGTCGTGTACCTGCTGCGCTGTTCATTGTAGACATCGGTCATGAGCACATTGCACTGGCAGAAGCAAAACGCCTCGGCATTACTACTTTTGGTATGGTAGACACCAACTGCGATCCCAACAAGGTTGACTTTGCTATTCCTGCCAATGATGATGCTACCAAATCAATTGCTATCATCACGCAATATATTACTGCTGCCATAGCAGAAGGTCTGGCTGAAAGACAAGCTGCAAAAGATGAGGAGGCTGAAACTGAAGCCACTGATGATGAAAAGGAAAAGAAAGCCGCTCGCCTGCTGGCAGAAGCTGAAGCAGAAGCAGGTCGTGGTGGTGGCAGAACACGCAGTGGCAGTGGTGGCCAGCAGCAAAAACGCCGCGTGCCTGGTGGCGCCAGCCGCAGACCGGCCGGAAGATAATGGAACACACTACCGGAGCTGGTATCAAATGACAGGAAGCAATGTATTGCAACCTCGAATTGCCTCCTGATGGTTCATGGTAACGTGTTTGCTGTCATTTGTAAATACTGACCTGCTTCGGATTTTAAACATATTAAACCTGTAAAGAATTATGTCAACTGTTGCTATTACAGCCGCTGAGATTAATAAGCTGCGCCAGATGACCGGCGCCGGAATGATGGATTGCCGTAAAGCCCTGACAGAGACCAACGGCGATTTTGAAGCTGCTATTGACTGGCTGCGTAAAAAAGGCGCCAAGGTGGCTGCTCTTCGTGGCGACCGCGAAGCAAAAGAAGGTGTGGTAATTGCAAAAACCACTGCCGATAACACTACCGGTATTGCCGTTTGCCTGAGCTGCGAAACTGATTTCGTGAGCAAGAATGCCGACTTTGTGGCTTTTGCACAAAGTATTGCAGATGCGGCGATAGCCAACAATGTAAAAAGCATTGACGAACTGAATGCCGTAACCATCAACGGTTCAAAAGTAGCCGACCTGGTAAATGATAAACTGGCCAGCATCGGCGAAAAGATCGGCATCACCAAATTTGAACGTATAGACGCTCCTTATGTAGCTTCTTATATCCATGGCGCCAATCGTATTGGTGTATTGGTAGGCCTCAACAAAGCTGCCGCAGAAGCTGGCAAAGACGTGGCTATGCAGATTGCCGCTATGAACCCCGTTGCCATCGACGCAGCTTCTGTTCCTGCCGAAACCATTGCCCGCGAAAGAGCCATCGTTACCGAGCAGATCAAGAACGATCCCAAAATGGCCGGCAAGCCCGATGACATGATCGCTAAAATTGCCGAAGGTAAACTGAATGCCTTCTTCAAGGAAAGCACCCTCATCAACCAGGCTTTCGTAAAAGACAGCAGCAAAACCGTAGGTGATTACCTGAAAAGTGTTGACGGCGACCTGAAAGTTACTGCGTTCAAACGCGTAGCATTAGGATAAGCAAAGAAGTTTTACTTCATATACTATTAAAGGAAGGCAAATGCCTTCCTTTTTTATTGGTTTAATCAATACCGGGCGTCTTTGCACATTGCTTACCCAACAGCATCACACCCGGCAGCAAACCACCAACCCGCTGACCAATATCCGCCGCCACCGGCATGCTGACCCCAGATAAATTCACTATTTTGAGCACCTAACCAACAACGTATAATTCGCCATGAGCAAATGGTCAGGCCGTCTTTCATGGTTACAGCAGCGACCTTATTTGCTGTTCCTGCCATTCTTATTCCTGTACAGCACCATTGTAATAGTGTTTGCCAAAGACGAACTGACGGTTGACGAACCCAGTTACCTTGCCTTTGCCCGTAACCTGCTGCATGGCTATTACTCGCCGCCGCCTCCTGATATTGATCTGTGGCATGCACCTGGTTATCCCATCATCATTGCGCCGCTGGTAGGAATGGGCGCGCCGCTGCTGGTGATCCGGCTGTTGAACGCAGTGCTGCTGTATTGCTCCATCCTTCTTTTTTACCGGTTGCTGAAGAATATGGTGGCTGAAAAATGGGCGCTGATTGCTTCGGTTATAGCAGGCTGTTACTGGCTGGCATGGAAAGGACTGCCGGTGATCATGACGGAAACCTTTGTTTTTTTTCTGGTAACCGCCAGTTGCTACATGGCCTGTAAGTGCTTCCGGGAACCACGCCTGATCACCCGCAACGGCATATTGCTTTCCCTGCTGCTGGCCTGGCTGGCCCTTACCCGCTTTATGTTTGGCTATGTATTGCCGGCAGCCGGCCTGGTGTACCTGTTGTGGTGGATAATACGGCGCAAATGGGTGTACAAAAAAGCCGCTGTGGTACTGGGCATGGCGCTGTTGTTCACGGTACCATACCTGGCATACACCTGGTCGTTAACGGGCAGGATTTTTTACTGGGGCAATGCGGGTGGCTCTTCCCTGTATTGGATGAGCAATCCTGCGGAAGGCGAGTACGGCGATTGGTTCAACGAAAATCTTGAACTCAACGAATCCCTTGACGGCAATTTTCCGGGCGCCCGACAATTGCTGGAGGCCAACCATCGCGCGGTAATCAATGAATCACTGCAGTACACCGGCGTGGCAAAAGATGATTTTTTTAAGCGAAAGGCCCTGGAACAGATACAACAGCATCCCGTAAAATTTTTCAACAACTGGCTGGCGAATATTGGCAGACTGGTGTTTAACTATCCTTATAGTTATCGCCGGCAGGGACTGGCCACCTATCTCAATATGGTCCCGCATATGTTCCTGGTGGTGCTGTCGTTGCTGTTGCTGCCGGTTACTGTTATGATGTGGAAACAAATTCCCTTCTTTATGAAATTCCTGCTGCTGGTTGCGGGCATTTATTTTGCAGGCAGCACACTGTTAAGTGCTACCATTCGCATGTTTTACATTTTGTTTCCCGTATGGGGAACCTGGATAGTGTATGCAGGTATGCATACTATCCGCGTGCGATTAAGTAAAGACTAAGTGGGGTTCGAAAAAATTTTACACTATCTTCGCTGCGCAATCGGCTTTACTGCTATGCAGTGTCACGGCAGAGAACAACAAACGATCTGATGGGATATTGTCCATTCCAATCCCTGCAACAGGAGTCAAATTTGCTCTGTGGTGATGTTGACAGTAGTATTCAGTTGTCAAAGTAAAAATTTAAACAGGCATTCTCTGCATGCTTCCCAAATACAAGCGAATACTTCTCAAACTTTCCGGCGAATCATTGATGGGCGATAAGAGCTTTGGGCTTGACCCGGCAATTCTTGAACAATATGCCCGCGACATTAAAGAAATTGTAGAACTCGGCGTACAGGTAGCTATTGTGATTGGCGGAGGCAACATTTACCGCGGCATGAACGAAGCAGAAACCGGTATTGAGCGGGCGCATGGTGATTACATGGGCATGCTGGCTACCGTAATTAATGGTATGGCCATGCAGGCAATGCTGGAGAAGACCGGCGTGTTTACCCGCCTGCAAAGCGCCATCAAAATGGAGCAGATTGCAGAACCGTATATTCGCCGCCGTGCTATCCGTCACGTGGAAAAAGGCAGGGTGGTGATCTTCGGCGCCGGCACCGGCAATCCCTATTTTACTACCGACACGGCAGGCTCCCTGCGCGCCATCGAAATTCAGGCAGATGTGATACTGAAAGGTACGCGGGTAGATGGTATTTATACGGCCGATCCCGAGAAAGATCCCACAGCGAAAAAATACGATTCCATCACCTTCCAGGAATGTATATCAAAAAATCTGCGAGTGATGGATATGACGGCATTCACGCTGTGCATGGAAAATAATCTGCCGATCATTGTGTTCAACATGAACATTCCCGGCAACCTGCGCAAGGTAGCCTGCGGCGAAAGAGTGGGCACACTCGTAAAAGGATAATCACTTGTTACCATACTGATCAGGACAACCGGATAAAAATTAAAACACATTTTTCCACCGGCCTTGTATATGTGAAATTATAGCACTAATTTTCCGTTTGAAATCACAACTGAACAATAAGCGTATTCCTGATTAAGGGATTGGAGCGCTAGAAATCATGAAGGGACTGCCAAAAAAATCCCGCAATCTTGTACTTCAGAAATCACGAATCCGATTTCATACCGCTGTTCAGATCCCTTGAAAAATTCTGCGCTTAATCCAAACCAGCAAAAAGATGGGCTAACCCGTGCTTGTATGCATCAATTGTATCTCATATTCGGACTTCAGATCACTGTCGGCATAATAGAAATTATTGTGTTCCTGCTGGGCGCGCTGGTGCTCGGTTTCTTCATACACTTTTTCATTACCAGCCGCCGCGTAATACCTTCCACTTTACTGGAACCACCGGTGCTGGCAGAAAGCGCCATTCATGATGGCGAAGACTGGCAAAGCAAGTATTATGCAGAACTGGAATTGAAAGAACAATTGCAGCGCGAACTGGAAGAAGCGCTTAGCAACCAGGAACTGCTGCAGATGGAAATTGAGGAATTGAAACAGGCGCTCGAACAAAAAGACTACCAGGAGCCGGCGGAAGAAAACGAGCCGGGAACATTGTACGAAAGCGATAACGATTCTTCAGAAGAATACCTGGCGCGTTTGAAGAACGCTCAGGAGAGCCTCCGGGAACAGAACCGCAACATTGCCCTGCTGCTGGAACAGATTGATCGACTGAAACGCTCCGAACAAAAATATGCAGATACCGTAAAGGCCAACGAACTGCTGCAGGCCCGTGTGCAGGAACTGCAACAACAACTGCTGGAAAAAGAAGGCGAAGAACAACTGGTGCATCAGCAGCAACTGTTGCTGAACGAAATGAAAGACCGGCTCGAAACGGCTTATGCCGATTTCAATGCGCTGCGCCAGCGTTTGCAGCAACTGGAATCACGACTGGCCGACCCCAACGAACGGCAGTTTGAATATGAAGAATTGCAGCAAAACTATTTCCGCCTCACCAAGGAATTCGACGAATTGAAACTGAAACATATCGCCATGCTGGAAGAAAACCAGCGGCTCACCCGCCTGCTGGCCGATACCGAAGACAAACTGCGTGAATCGAATTTCCAGCGCCAGCAATTACAAAAGAAAAATACATTCCTCGAAGAACTCAACCAGGACCTACAGCAAATCAATGAGCAAAACAAAAAGCTGGGCGGACAGTTAAAACGCATCAGCGAAATTGAAGCCTTGCTGGCGCGGGTAGCAGCAAAGAAAGAGGAAGACGGAGGCGAATAATCAATCCCTGGCTGCTCAATATCCTGCTTCCATTCAATTGAAATTCATCCATCTTCATTCACCCCGGGGCAATGGCCTTATACGGGGAATTTGTATCTTTAATACATCCTGTCATTGCCGGAAAGAGCATGACCGCGAAAGCAGTCACCCATGGCAAATGCACCAGGCCGGTTACTTGCCAGCATTACTATATACCAGCTTTAAAGACCTTGACTTCTATCCTTTCAACGAACAGAACCATCGTTCTGACGCTCTGAATACCTGTGAATTTTATTGATTGTAGCATTGCCTAAATTATTACCGTGCTTCATGAAAGCAGGTCCTGATCATAGTAGCATACTCCGCGGGTTACGCAGAGGAGAAGAAACAGCGGTCCGCGAACTCTATCGCAGGTATTACCGCCCGCTTTGTTATTTTGCCGACAGGATACTCCATAACAAAGAAGAGGCGGAAGACCTGGTGGTAGAAACTTTTCTGAAACTGCTCCACAAAAAAGACGACTTCAACGATCTGCCTTCCATAAAATCCTTCCTCTACACAGCGGTGCGCAATGCGTGTATTGATGTGTTGCGCAAAAACAAACGGCAGCACCAGGCCGGACAGGAACTGGAATACCTCACCCCGCAGGAGGAAGCGTTCCTGCACGATGAAATGCTCCGGGCGCGCGTGTTGCAAACCATTTATGAAGAAGTGGAAAAACTGCCCACCAAATGCAGGCAGGTGTTTATAGCCCTGTATGTAAAAGGACAAAGCACTGCCGATGTTGCCAAAGCATACCAGATCAGTCCGCAAACTGTATTGAATCAAAAATCAAAAGCTATCCGCCTCCTGCGTCTCGCCCTGTTTTCCAAAGGTTTGGACGCTCATCTCCTGCTCATTTGCCTGCTTTCCCAACACTGACTTCCGGAGTGCTGCCTCCAGACCATGCAAGGCTCCCTAACACCTCTTCGTGCCGCAGGATCAAACCAATATCCCGCCATACCAGAAAAATTTTTAAGAAAAATTGCCTTCCCGGATGGTTAAAATCATTTTTCCTGCGTGGTAGTAAATGGAAACATCAGCACATTCCATCCGTACCATTATTCTATTCCTAAAGCAAACCCTTCAACATGAAAGGCCCTAACCACGCCATAGAGGAACTGATCAATAAATACCTGAACAACACGCTTTCTGATAATGAACGGATGGCGCTGGACCAATGGATCGCGGCATCGCCTGCCAACAAAACCCTCTTTGAACAGCTGACCAATGAAACCTGGGTAAACAACCAGTTGCAAAAGATATATGCATACGATGAAGCAAAAGGCTGGGAAAAAATCCAGGGCGGCCTGGCACAAATGAAGCTGGAGCAGCCCGTAGCCCATGGAAAAATGCGCAGGCTGTATACAAAAATGGCAGTGGCCGCCAGCGTGCTGCTGGCAGTGGCTGCAGGCAGTTACTATTGGTTCTTTACTTCCCCTGCCGGCAATGAAGCAATGGCCGAACAGGGGACAACCCAGCAGGACATTCCTGCCCCGGCAACCAACAGGGCCACCATTACACTCGCAGACCAAACAGTCATTTATCTGGATAGCTCCCTCAATGGTGAACTGGCCCGGCAAGGCAATGCCAAACTGGTTAAGCTCGATAATGGCCGTATTGCCTATGAAGCCCACAGTGGCGCCGGGCCAGCTACCATTGCCTACAACACCCTCTCCAATCCACGCGGCAGTCGCGTGATTGATATGAAACTGTCCGACGGCAGCCATGTGTGGCTCAACGCCGGCAGTTCCGTAACCTTCCCGGTAAACTTCAGCGGTAAGGAAAGAAAAGTGTCCATTACCGGCGAAGCCTATTTTGAAATAGCGCCGGACAAAAAACGTCCGTTTCTCGTCACCTTTTCTTCCGGTAACAGGGAAGGCACGGTAGAAGTGCTCGGCACGCATTTCAACATCAATGCTTACGAAGATGAAAGCAGCAGCAAAATAACACTGCTCGAGGGCGCTGTAAAAGTAACCACCGGCAATGGCGCCTGTACGTTACAACCCGGCCAGCAGGCAGCCGTTGCCAACACGCTGGAAGTAATCAACAATGCCAACCTCGAAGAAGTAATGGCCTGGAAAAACGGCAAATTCTTTTTCCGTAAAGCGGATGTGCATAGCACCATGCGGCAGATAGCCAGATGGTACGATGTGGAAGTATTGTACGAAGGAAATATAGAAGGCTTTTTCAACGGCACCATTTCAAGAGACGAAAACGTTTCGGCCACCCTGAAGAAGCTGCAGCTCACCGGCGAAGTGCAATTTGAAATAAAAGACAAAAAAATTATAGTAAAGCCATGAAATACCCATCCTGTTTCTAACCCTAAAAAACAACCGAAAATGACGTAACCCCTGAAACAAAAACGAAAGCCGCCCTGAGGGCAGTCAGGGCGGCGAGTAGTTAAGGTCAGTTAATAACACAATCTGCTGAGATTGATCATTGCTAAACCAAAACCAAAACAAAGTTATGCGAAATGCTCTTTGTGCAAAACCGGTATTGGCCGGTTTTAACACCAAAACATTCATTTCCTGCCTTGCCGTACCGATTCGGGGCAGGGTGAAAAAACTGCTTTTGATTATGAAGTTTACCTTGTTATTGCTGTTGGTAGCCTGCCTCGCGGCACATGCCGGAGGATATGCCCAGAAGGTTACCTTATCTGCAAAAAACGCCCCGCTGGAAAGGGTGTTCGAGGAAATTAAAAAACAAACCGGGTACGATTTCCTGTACGGCAGTAAAACCCTCAAAATCGGTAAACCGGTAACCATCAACCTGAAAAACGCTTCGCTTCAAAGCGCGCTTGATCAATGTCTTGCCGGACAGTTGCTGGTATACCATATTATAGACGGGACCGTCATCGTAAGTCCTGCCACTCATCAGCATCAGGAAAACATTAGCGAAGACGTGGCAGCCGAAATCCCTCCGCCACCCCCTCCAGTAATTGTTACCGGTACAGTAACCGACTCTGCCGGTAAAGCGCTGTACGGCGCTACGGTTACTGTAAAGGGCACCAGGAAAAGCGTGGTCACTGATCAGTCGGGGGCGTTCAGAATCTCGGCCAACGCAGGCGAAGTACTGGTGATCAGTTTTGTGGGCTATGAAACCAGAGAAATAAAAGTTACCGAAGACGGAATGACCAACCTCACCATCCGGCTGAAGCTTACAAGCGAAGCACTGGAAGATGTGGTGGTGAACACCGGTTATCAAACGCTTTCGCCGCGCGAAATGGCCAGCGCCGTTACCCAGGTGAAGGCAAAAGACATCGAACTGAATTCAAAATTTTCGGTTGACCAGATGCTCACGGGCGTGATACCCGGCCTGATGTCGTTGCAATCTTCCGGTGAACCGGGCGCTACTCCCAAAATTCGCATCCGTGGTACATCTTCCATCATCGGCGGCAGTGCGCCGCTGTGGGTACTGGACGGTATCATCCTGGAAGACCCGGTGAACATCGATCTCTCCAACCTCAATTCTCCCGATGCGGCCTACCTGATCGGTAATGCCATTGCCGGCATCAATGCCCGCGACATTGAGACCATTACCGTGCTGAAAGACGCATCGGCTGCCGCCATCTATGGTTCCCGTGCTGCCAACGGTGTAATTGTGGTCACTACCAAAAAAGGCCGTATAGGCAAACCGCAGGTGAATTATTCCGGCAGCATCAGCATCAATGAACGGCCTTCCTATGGCAGGCTCAACCTGATGAATGCTGGCGAACGCATACAATTATCACAGGAAATCCTGGAAGATAATATTGAATACAGCCGCGTGCCGCGCCGTCTCGGTTATGAAGGTTTGTACCTCGATTACCTCGACCGCGTGATCACTTATGAAGAGTTCAAAGCAGGCGTGGAGAAAATGGTAAGAAACAATACCGACTGGTACGACCTGCTGTTCCGGAACTCCATCACCAACAACCAATATGTAAACATCAGCGGCGGCAGTGATCGTACTACGTACTATGCTTCGCTGGGTTATTCGGATATACAGGGCGCTGCACGCAAGAGCGATCAGAAGCGCTATTCAGCCATGCTCAAACTCAACTCCTGGCTGCGGCCCAACTTTTTTGCCGGATTGCAGGTGAACGCTTCCAACTCCAAAGGAAGGGGATTTCACAGCACCGTTAATCCGAACAAATATGCCTATGAAACTGCCCGCACCATTCCTGCTTACAATGACGATGGCACTTATTTCATGTACGAAACGCAACAACGTTCGCAGGAATTTCCGGTAACATCGGCGCCAAAAGAGGAAATGCTGTACAATATTCTGAATGAAATGGAACGTACAGGCGCCAGCAGCAATGTAACCAACATAACTGCACAGTTAAATCTTGAATATCGTTTCCTGAAAGGTTTCCGCTATAAATTCTTTGGCGGTTACGATCAGTCGCTCAGCAATTCGTCGAACTGGGCAGAAGAAAAATCCAACTTCGTTGCTACCAGGCGGCAATGGAATGCAGGCGTACTGGTGCAGGGCACCCCGGAATTTGATGCCTCTGTCATTCCCTGGGGCGGTATTCTCACCAACAGCGACCAGCGAAAGACTTCTTACACCATAAGAAACAGCATCGAATACAACAACATCATTGGCGGCGATCACCTGGTGAATGCCATGATATCGAATGAAGTAAGAAGCCTGCAGTATAAAGGCATGCAGGCCACTTATTATGGCTGGCAACCGGAAAGAGGCAATACCATTTCGCCTGCCCTTACCACCGCCTACTTCGGTATATTGAATTCACTGCGGCCTATTATTACCGACAGGGTGAACAACAATGTTTCCTGGCTGGCCACTGCTACTTATTCTTACAAAGACAAACTCACTTTCAATGGTAATGTGAGAGCCGATGGTTCCAACAACTTTGGCGAAAACCCCAAATACCGCTTCTTGCCGGTATGGTCGGTTGCAGCCAAGTATACGTTGTCGAATGAGGCGTTTTTAAATAACTCCAAAATCATCTCCTACCTCGCAGTAAGAGGTTCATATGGATTGCAGGGAAATATCGACAAGTCTACTTCTCCTGATCTCGTTATCCGCGTAGGCGCCAGGGACCAGTTGACAGGCCTGAATGAATCGTTTTTCCAGTATCTCGCCAATCCTAACCTGCGCTGGGAGGAAACCAAATCATACAACCTCGGGCTCGACTTTGCGCTGTTGCCCGGCAAACTCCCTGGCTCACTAGACCTTCTATCTGGCACCGTTGATATCTATACGAAGAAAGGCTCTGCCATTATTGTATCGCGCCAGGTATCGCAGGTGCTGGGCGTAGACCAGGTAAAGGTGAACGGTGGCAAGGTAAACAACAACGGTGTGGAAGCCAGTTTACGCATAGTGCCCTATCAAACAAAGAACGTTACTGTTTCTGTAAAACTGATAGCTTCTTACAACAAGAATGAACTGGTTGAAGCTAACCGCGAAATTGGTATCACCAACGCCAACAAACTCGCAGGCAATGCGCTGGTAGAAGGCAAGCCCATTGGTTCATTCTATTCTTATGCTTTTGCCGGGTTGAACGAGGATTATGGTTTCCCGATGTTTTATAACAGCAAAGGTGACAGAAGGTATGAGATCTATACCGATGAAACCAACCTGGTATACTCCGGCGTAAACATCCCCGACTGGTCTGGTGGCGCCGATCTTTCCTTCCGGTACAAGAACATTTATGTATCGGCCGGACTGCAGTATGCCGTAGGTGGCAGCGCACGTTTGCCCAATTTCTACCGCTTCAACTATTACAATGTGTTCGATGCGCTGGCCAACGTAACCAAGGAACTGAATAACCGCTGGCGCAAACCCGGTGATGAAAAGCACACTGTTATCCCGGTGCTGTATGACCCCGCGAAATACTCGGAGGCCAGGGCAGCATTGGGCGCTCCCGCACAGCTTGGTGTTTACGACAGCCCGCTCCAGATGTACGACCTGAGCGATGTTCGTGTAGCCAGGACCGATAACATCCGTATGAGGAACCTGAATATCAACTACGTGCTGCCGAGAAATATGTTGCGGAAAACAGGACTGGAATCACTAACGCTCAGCTTCCAGGCTGAAAACCTGTTCCTCATTGCCGACGACAAATGGCTGGGCCGCGACCCTGAAAGCGGTGGTTCCAATACACCCATACCGAGAGCGTATACCATTGGCGTCAACTTGGGATTTTAATCTGCCTGACATACGAATGAAACATTTACCTGTTTCGTGACTATAAAAAACTTTAACAGATGAAACGAATCATAACATACATATTGTTTGCCGGCGTCCTTTCGGGATTGTCGTCATGCAAAAAATTTCTGGACCAGGCTTCGCAAGACCTGATCAGGCCGGTAACCGTTGAACACTACAAGGAATTGTTGCAAGGTGAAGGCTATTTCAAAGACATGTACAGGAACGGCTGGTTTGTAGATGTGATGACAGACGATATCATGCTCCTCGACCTGGCATATCCCACCACAGTGGTGAACGCAAAAACGGAAGCCAGCAAGTTCGCTTATCAGTGGGGACATGACCTGGAAGACCCTACCGGCACGTTTACCGACAAACTGTTTCAAACCATGTACAAAAACATACTGGCCGCCAATACCTGCCTGGAAGCACTTGACAAGGCCACAGGCACCGAGGCAGAAAAAAAGGTGCTCCGCGGACAGGCATTGTTCACCCGGGCCTATGGTTATTTTGTACTGGCCAATCTCTACTCCAAAATATATTCTACCGAGAACCTCGATGAGCTGTGTGTACCGCTCACTACGGAAACAAGTCCTTCGCTGAAAAGATACAATCGCGCAAAGATTAAGGAGGTATGGGACATCATCAGCAGCGATATTGAAACAGCGGTAGCCGACCTCTCCGGCGACCAGGGCACCAGAACAGTATATGAAATCAACTACAAGGCTGCTTTGTTGTTCGCCTCAAGAGTATTCCTGTACATGCAGCAATACGATAAAGCGATAGAATACGGCGAACGCTTCCTGCTGTTGCATCCGAAGCTGTTTGATATTACCGGCTATACCAACTCGCCCAGTCCGACCGGCACGCACGCCAACAAGGCATTCCTGCTGGTGAACCACAACCCTGAAATTGTTTTCACCTTCAGCAGGTTTTCATCTGCTTCCGGCGAAGGCGGATATGTATATTTCACCAGGGAACCCGTAGGCTTGTCGCCTCATACCTACAGCGCTTCCTTTAACAGTTATTCTCCGCTCATCAACAGTTATGGCGCCAACGACAGAAGAAAGAACTACTGGTTCAGTCAGCCTACCGGCGCACCGGGCCTGATTTTGAGTTATCCCGCCTATACGCCCATGAAGCTGAACTATTATGAAGGCGCACGCACCAGCCAGTATATGCGCAGTGCCGAAGTATACCTGAACCTGGCCGAAGCTTACGCCAAAAAACCTTCGCCCAACAACGGCAGGGCTATTGATCTGTTGAACCAGTTACGCAGCAATCGCATCGCTTCCTATACTGATCTCACTGCCGGCGATTTTGCCGATCAGCAGGCATTGATCACATTCATTTTGGAAGAACGCCGCAGGGAATTGTGTTTTGAAGAATTTCACCGCTGGTGGGACCTCCGCCGCAACGGCCAGCCTTACCTCGAACATGTGTGGCTTACCGACACCTACAAGCTCAATCAGAACGATGCGGGCTACGTGTTGAATTTCCCGCGGTACGAGCTCGAATTCAATCCCGACCTGGTACCGAATGTTCGCCCTGTAAGAAATCCTTAACCAGAAAAATTTTGAAGCATGAAATTCTCATTCATCATATTCATTTTGTTGACAGGCACATTGCTGCTGTCGTGCAACAAGAAGGATAATTTTAATGGCACCATTGATGTTTTCGATCCGCCGCAATTATCTGACGCCACCCCTGTGAAAGCGAAAGTGAAAGAAATGTTCAACAAGTATGGCGTGCTCTTCAAACCGGAGTTTTCCCTTATTGAATACACGTACAACTGGGAAAACAATGTGGCGCAAACCGATGCCACCTCAACCGGGCTGCGTTATACACCCGCAGTGGAAGAGTATGTAATTCCCGTTATTGATTCCGTGGACAGCTGGGTATTTAAAGTACTTGGCGAAGAATTTACCAAAAAGTACATGCCATTGAATATCCTGCTGACCGATACCATGGTCAACAAACAACTCAATGGTACTACCCTTGTTCACCGGATGTACGAAGGCTACATTGCCACCAATTACATATTGCTGTCGTATGTGTCTGAGCGGTTTGATGACAATAAAGACAAGCGTTTTTTGAGAGACGCCTGGCTGTCGCTATTCATCGAAAAAGTACTGCCCAAATTGCCGGCGCCAACGGCATTTGCCGCCATCAGTGAGGCAGGCTATGCCAAGGCCAGCTTTACCAATGCCGAGGATGTGATGGTCAATTATGCCCTCCTCAAAAAAGGAAGGACCAAACAAACCACCGGCACTGCTACCTCGGCCTGGGGCAAGGTTACCGTAGGACAGGATTTTGGCGACTTCGTGGCGTTTATTGTTTTCACGCCCGATGATGAAAAGGAATTGGCTTATAGCAAAAACCCGAACATTCTTACCAAGGTTAACCTGGTAAAGGAATATTTCGAAACCAATTTCAACATCACACTGCCGTACATTCCTACCAATCCGTAGCGGTTACAGGCAGTTTAAGAACAATTATTTCCATTCTTAAACAAAAACGAAATGACAAAAAGAAAACTCCTCGCATTGGTGTGTTGCCTCATCACGGTATTGGTTATGCGGGCCCAGGAACCGGGGATACGGTTTGAAGAAAACAAAACCTGGAAGGAACTGCTGCAGATGGCCGGAAAGCAAAACAAGCTCATCTTCCTGGATTGCTATACCAGCTGGTGCGGTCCCTGCAAGGCCATGGCAAAAGATGTATTTCCGCTGCCGGAAGTGGGCGCCTTCATGAACAAACATTTCATCAATGTTAAGTTCGACATGGAAAAAGGCGAGGGCATAGACCTGTACAAACAATACAAACCGTTTATTCCCGGTTTCCCCACCTATCTGCTGATCAACAGCAAGGGGCAGGTGGTACACCAGGTGGCCGGTTACAATGCCGCAGATAAGTTCCTTGCAAAAATGCAGAACGGACTGGAAGAACGCAGTTGGATTGCCTATAGCAACAAATACGAAGAAGGCCGTCGCGACTGGCCGTTTGTTCAGTCGTACCTGCAATTGCTGGAAGATGCCTTTCAAAAGGCTACCGTCAAAAAGGTAACTGCGGAAGTATTGCCATTGCTTACGCTGGATGTGATCAGCAACGACAGTGCTGCTTACCGCGTGTTTCGCAAATACTGGACGGATGCGGAGTCGCCGCTGTTATGGTCTTTTCTCTCCAACCCGGGCATTTACCGCAAATTCAGAGACCCTGAAAGAGACGTAAATGAATGGGGTGGCAGGCTGTTCAAAAGAGCAGTGGATAGTTATACCAAAAACTGCGTGGATTCCCCCGCCCTGTATGATGTGGCAAAAGCGAAACTGCTGATTGAAAACCTGCGGAAACTGCATGTTTCAGGCCGCGAAAACAGCATTACGCTGATGCTGCTAAGCCTGGCAGTGATGGAAAACGACGGGCCACGGTTTGTACAACTGTACCAATCGGCCGCCAACTTTGGGTTGCTCCGGTATGATAATGCTTTTATTGGTAAAGCCGCCAGGCATTTTGCCGCACAAACCAACGACAAGGCGCTGCTGCAACAATACCTCAGCTGCATTTCGATCGACCTGAACGATCGTTTTATATCGACGGACGATCTGAGAAACAGTGCCTTCATACTGGAAAAAATCGGCGAACAGGGTAAGGCAAAGAAATACTATGCCCTTGCCAATAAAAAGGAAGAAGAACTTAAAAAGCAGTTGGAATCTTTCAAACAATAATTTTTCACCGTAAAAAACAACAGACTTTTTTTGAAATATCAAATGTGCTGGTTGCCTTCACCCGGGTAACCAGCCATTTTTTGAGATAAGCAAGACAACACCCATTTTACAACAAAACCCCAACTTCAGTCATGTTCAAAAACCGAATCAGCATTGTAGTGGCGTTGATCGCGTGTATTGGAAGTTATACCACGCAGGCGCAAGTGACCGGTCGTACGGCAGATACCAGCGCCCGGCCCGGCGTACCCTCACGTAACGCTACCGCTGCCCCCAAACCCTATAAGGAAGTAATTACCAGCAAAGCGGTTACCCGGGAGGGTTATTTCAAGGTGCATAAAGTAGAGGACAGGTATTTTTTTGAAATTCCCGATCAATTCCTGGGAAGAGACATACTGGTGGTAAACAGGATTTCCAAAACGCAGGCCGGCGCCGGTTATGGCGGCGACCAGATCGGTCAGCAGGTAATCCGTTTTGAGAAAGGCCCGAGAAATAAAGTGTTCCTGCGCAGTGTTTCTTATGCCGTGTATAGCAAAGATTCTACTTCGCCGATGTTTGCTTCGGTAAGCAATTCCAATGTGCAACCCATTGCCGCCGCATTTGACATCAAGGCCTATACCGACGATAAGAAAGGCACAGTCATTGATATGACTGATTACATCAGCGGCGACAACGACATCCTCTTCTTCAACAGCGGGGCAAAATCGCAGTTGAAAATTGCCGCCTTGCAGGCTGATAAATCTTACATAGTAGATATAAAGGCCTTCCCGTTAAACATCGAAATTAAAACGGTAAAGACCTACGGCAGAACGCAATCAGCGGGCGCTGCTGCCCTCGGTGCTTTGCTGCCAGGAATCGGTGGCCCCACCGGTAACCTCACTGTAGAACTCAACAGTTCACTGGTATTGTTACCCGAAGAACCTATGCAGCCGCGTTATTTCGATGAGCGTGTAGGGTACTTCAACGTAGGCTATACCGATTTCGACGCCAACCCGCAGGGCGTAAAATCCATCAGGATGATCAAGCGCTGGCGCCTGGAACCCAAAGATGAAGACATTGAAAAATACAAAAGAGGCGAACTGGTAGAACCTAAAAAGCCGATTGTATTCTACATAGATCCCGCTACGCCAAAGAAATGGGTGCCCTATCTCATCCAGGGCATTAACGACTGGAACGTTGCCTTTGAACAGGCAGGCTTCAAAAACGCCATCATAGGTAAAATGGCGCCCACACCTGAAGAAGACAGCACCTGGAGCCTGGAAGATGCGCGTCATTCAGCCATCGTATACAAACCTTCCACCATTGCCAATGCCAGCGGTCCCAGCATAGCTGACCCGCGCAGCGGCGAAATCATCGAAAGCCATATCAACTGGTACCACAACGTAATGGAACTGATCCGCAACTGGTACATGATCCAGGCGGGCGTAAGCGATCCGCGTGCAAGGAAAATGGAATTCCCGGATGAACTGATGGGCGAACTGATCCGTTTTGTGTCTTCCCATGAAGTGGGACATACGCTGGGATTGCGTCACAACTTCGGCTCCAGCTCCACCGTGCCCGTTGAACTGCTGCGCAACAAGCAATGGGTAGAAGCCAATGGCCATACGCCTTCTATTATGGACTATGCGCGCTTCAACTACGTGGCGCAGCCCGAAGACAACATATCCACTGCCGGACTGTTTCCCCGCATTGGCGATTACGACAAATGGGCCATTGAATGGGGATACCGCTATTTCCCCCAATTCAAAAGCGCCGATGAAGAAAAAGAGCACATCAACAAATGGGTAAGTGAGAAACTCACCAACCGTCGCCTGTGGTGGGGTGATGGTGAAGGCGGCAAGGATGATCCCCGTTCACAAACGGAAGACCTCGGTGATGATGCCATGAAAGCCAGTTTGTACGGCATTAAAAACCTGCAACGCATCGTACCGCAACTGATGGAGTGGACCAAAGAACCGAATGCCAACTACAGCAACCTTTCTGCCATGTATTCGCAGGTAACGCAGCAGTTTGGCCGCTATATGGGACATGTAGCGAGGCACGTGGGTGGCATTTACAAAACTCCCAAAGTAGTAGAAGAAGACGGGCCCGTTTTTGAATTTGTACCCAAAGCCAAACAGTCTGCAGCCGTTACTTTCCTGAATCAACATTTATTCACCACCCCTGAATGGTTGATAGACAAAAACATTTTTGCCAGAACCGGCGGCAATCCTGTTTCCATCATTGGCAGTCTGCAGGACAATGTACTGGGTACCCTGCTCAACACCCAAACATTCAATAAACTGATCCAGGCCGATGCCTCGCTCGGCAGCAATGCCTACCGCATGACAGATTTATTGAGTGATTTGAAAAAAGGCATCTGGGCTGAGTTGAGAACGAATAAAGGCATTTCCATCTACCGGAGAAACCTGCAGAAGTCGTATCTCTCCCTGATTGAAAACATGTTGAAACCACCTGCCGCACCGCAAAGTTCCAGCAGTGCATTGGGTGCTTTGCTGGGCATGGCCGGCAGCGCCAACATTAAGAAATCAGACATCATCAGCGTGCTGCGTGCCCACCTGGCCACACTGAAAACTGAAATCAATGCCGCGAAGGCAATAGCCCCCGATACCATGAGCCGGTATCACCTGCAGGATTGCGCGCAAAGAATTGACGAGATATTGAATCCCCGCAAGTAACAATTTCTCATGTGCAACGCTGCTTCGATGAAAAGACCTGGACGGTTCTCCGTTCGGGTCTGTTTTTTTATAAGGGGAAATATTTTTTTGAGGAAGTTTTTTGTGTGAGGATTTGATGGCTTCATAACGCCTTTAAAAAACCAAGGAGCCTGTTTACAGACTCCTTAGTTTATATTTTTGAACGTTGAATTTAGATATTCAATCCCCCGCAAGCGCTGATCACCTGCCCTGTGATATACGAACTCATATCACTTGCCAAAAACAGCGTAGTGTTGGCGATTTCTTCAGCGCTTCCAAAACGTCCCAGGGGAATTTTTTCCAGGAAAGCTTTGGCATTTTCACCTTCTTTCAAGTAGTGTGTCATATCGGTTTCAATAAACCCGGGCGCAATGGCATTGCAGCGGATATTGCGACTGCCCAATTCATGCGCTACGGATTTGGTGAAACCGATTATGCCTGCTTTACTGGCTGCATAACTTGCCTGTCCGGCATTACCCCGCAGACCGATGATGGAGCTCATATTCACAATAGAACCCTTCTTCGCTTTCATCATCGGGCGGATGACTTGTTTGGTCATATTGTATACGCTATCGAGGTTGATGCGCATTACTTCATCCCATTGTTCGGGAGAAAGGCGGAGTAAGAGGTTGTCTTTGGATATACCGGCATTGTTTACGCAAACATCCACGCCTCCCCATTCTTTCACCACGTCATTGACAAATGCTTCGCATTCTTCGTACTTGCCGGCATTGCTTTTGTATGCTTTGGCTTTTACGCCGAGGCTTTGCAATTTCTTTTCAAGGGCAGCAGCTTTTTCGGCGCTGCTATCACTTACATAGGTAAAGGCTACGTTTGCGCCGTGTTCAGCCAGTTTAATGGCTATGGCTTCACCAATGCCACGGGCAGCACCGGTTACGATACAGATCTTGCCTTCCAGTAATTTCATGCTAAAGGTTTTCGAATTTATTAATAGTGAGTGAACCGTACTTTCCGCTCAATCCCATCGATCATGGTCCAAATAATCAAGGCGCAAATGTCGCGATTTGTAAAATCTCCTCAATAATTTTCCTGTCATTGCTCAGCCTCGGCACCTTATGCTGGCCGCCCAGTTTGCCTTTGCTTTTGAGCCAGCTGGCAAAGGCACCCTTCTGCAAGGGTCGCAGGATTGGTTTGCGCAGGGCAATGTCTTTGTGACGCTTGGCTTCATAGTCGCTGTTGACACTTTTCAGACTGGCGTCCAACACATCAATGAATTGCTCCAGGCTGTGGGGCGCTTTTTCAAATTCTACCAGCCATTCATGACCGCCGTTGCTGCCCTCACTGAAATACACGGGCGCGGCCGTATAATCATTCACCACGGCGCCCGTTTTTTCGCAGGCCATAGCAATGGCTTTGTCCGTATTTTCTACAATCACTTCTTCACCAAATGCATTGATAAAATGCTTTACGCGGCCGCTTACTTTTACCTTATAAGGATTCAAGGAAACAAACTGAATGGTGTCGCCCAACAGATAACGCCATAATCCGCCATTGGTACTGATCACCAGCGCATAGTTTTTGCCGATTTCCACTTCTTTCAAGCCAATGGTTTCAGGATTTTGTTTTCCATATTCCTCCACCGGCATGAACTCCATAAAAATGCCGTGATCAGTAAACAACAGCATCCCCTCTTCCGCGGGCGATTCCTGCGCAGCAAAAAAGCCTTCACTGGCATTGTACATTTCGAGGTAATGGATGGGCCTGCCGATCAGTTTATGAAATTGGTCACGGTAAGGCGTAAACGAAACGCCGCCGTGCATGTACAATTCCAGGTTGGGCCATACATCGGCAATGCAGCTTTTACCGGTAATTTCCAGTATGCGGCGAAACAGCACCAGCGTCCAGGTAGGCACCCCGGAAATAGAAGTAACATTTTCCTTGATGGTGCTTTGTGCCAGCATTTCGATTTTGCTTTCCCATTCATCCATCAGCGCTATGCTGAGTTCCGGTGTGCGCAACCATTTGCCCCAGATAGGAGAGTTCTGCAACAACACAGCGCTCAGATCGCCATACTGCGCTTCGGCATTGATGGGGTTGATAGTATGGCTGCCGCCCAATACCAGGCCTTTGCCGGTAAGCAAATCCGAATCGGGATTAAAGGCATAGTACATCGTCAGCACATCCTTGGCGGCTTTATAGTGGCCGTCTTCCAGGCTTTCGTCGCTCACGGGAATGAACTTGCTTTTTTCGCTGGTGGTGCCACTGCTTTTGGCAAACCAGTACACGGGCGTATTCCACAACACATTCTGTTCCCCGTTCATCATGCGCTCTATGTAGGGCTTGATGTCTTCATATTCATGAATGGGAACGGTTTGCTTGAAATCGCGCAGGTTAAACAGCGAGGAAAAGCCGTACTTGCGGCCAAACTCGGTATACTGGCCGGCAGTCACCAGATCCTGCAATACCTCGCGCTGCGCATCAATGGGATGGTGCTTCCACGCATCAATGCGCCACAGCCGCATACGGGCCAGGGATGATATGGCAGGCGATAACAGCCTCATAGCTGGCAAAATAATGAATTACCTTGAAAATGTTAACGGAATAGCTTGTGCTACAAACAGGTATGATTGTCAGGACAGTACTTTTGCAAATTCCGGGTTATCCAGTATCATTTTACATTTTTCCAGATAGTCCCTTCCCTGCCGCAGCGTACCAAAAGCTGGTGGTTCTCCAATGCCAATGCTCCTGGTATCTCTTATTTTTTCAATATCTACTGCGCGGAGAAGCGAAATATATTCCGATACTTTATCCACTTTCTTCTCTACTGCAAATTTTTCAATGGAATCAATCACCTTGTCCCAGGAATTTCTGAATTCGTTGTACAGCGTTTCGTCCTGTAATTTTTCCAAAGTTAACTTGTCGGCACCGGGTTCGTTTTCATTCAGAATATCACCAATAGTATTGATCATCCACTGCACATAACCGGTTAACCGTTGCTGCTGTACTGATATATCGGTCCTTCCCTGGTCAAGCAACCAGTCTTTGCGTTTCAATTCAAAGTTTCTGCCAAGATAGAGCCGCCGTACCTGCTCATTCTGGGCCAGCTCTTCGGCGGTGCCATGCTGGAATATCTTACCATCTATCAGCAGATAGGCGCGGTCGCAGATGGATAGGGTTTCGTTTACGTTGTGGTCGGTGATGAGAATACCGATGTTCTTGTATTTAAGCCGGGCCACTACCGCCTGGATGTCTTCCACGGCAATAGGGTCCACACCGGCAAAAGGTTCGTCCAGCAAGATGAATTTGGGATCAACCGCCAGGGCGCGGGCAATTTCGGTACGCCTTCTTTCCCCGCCGCTGAGCGAGTCGCCATTGTTTTTACGCACGTGATGCAGGCCGAATTCATCCAGTAGCGCTTCCAGTTTGGCCCGCTGTTGTGCCCGGGTCAGCTTTGTCATTTCCAGTACCGACCGGATATTGTCTTCCACGCTCAGTTTCCTGAATACCGAAGCTTCCTGCGGCAGATAGCCAATACCCATACGGGCGCGCTTGTACATAGGCAAACGGGTAATTTCCTGCTGGTCAAGAAATACCTTGCCTTCATCCGGCTTGATCAAACCTACCACCATATAAAATGTGGTGGTTTTGCCGGCACCATTGGGCCCCAGCAAGCCTACTATTTCCCCCTGCTTCACATTTACGGAAACCCGGTTAACAACGGTACGATTTCGGTAAATTTTAACCAGGTCCTGAGTGTTGATTTCGCTGATCAATGTGCGCTATGATTTCCGGCAAAAATACCGGAAGTAATTCAATTCCTTTTTTTAGGCAGGCAGTTTTAACAAGGAACCGCAATGGTGCGGTAAACCACAGCCTTCCGCAAGCCATCTCCATCGTTATACCGCCTGCACGCCCCTTTGCGCCTTAGCCCTTAGTGGCTTAAAACTTTGCGTAAACCGATTTCCTTAGTTATGTTTGCACGCTGATTTTTACCATGAAAGTTATAGATCATATCAAGCAGGCGAAAAAAACCCTGATTTCGTTCGAAATACTTCCTCCCCTGAAAGGCAGAACCATCAATTCTATTTATGATCACCTGGACCCATTGATGGATTTCAAGCCTGCCTTCATCAATGTTACCTATCACCGGAGTGAACATGTATTCAAAAAGAAACCCAACGGCACTTTCGAAAAGGTAGAAGTGCGCAAGCGCCCGGGAACGGTAGGTATCTGTGCCGCCCTTATGAACCACTATAAGGTGGACCCGGTGCCACACCTCATTTGTGGTGGCTTTAACCGGCGCGAAACGGAGGATGCCTTGATTGACCTCAACTTCATCGGGGTAGACAATGTACTCGTATTGCGCGGCGATGCGGCCAAAAACGAGCCTGCATTCACCCCCGAACCAGATGGCAACGTGTATGCCATTGACCTCCTCAAACAGGTGGTAAACCTGAACAATGGCATTTATTTGGAAGAAGACATCCAGGATGGCTTCCCCACCAATTTCTGTATTGGTGTGGCCGGCTACCCCGAAAAACATTTTGAAGCGCCCAACCTGCAAACCGACCTGGCCTACCTGAAAGCCAAAGTGGCTGCCGGCGCTGAATACATCGTTACCCAGATGTTCTTCGATAACAAGAAGTACTTCGATTTTGTAAAACGCTGTCGCGAAGAAGGAATTGAAGTACCTATCATACCCGGGCTGAAACCGATCACCAATAAAAAACAGTTATCGGTTATCCCGCGCACCTTCCATGTTGATATTCCTACTGACCTGAGCAATGAAATACTGAAAGCAAAATCCGACGCTGAAGTGGAAAAAATCGGTACCGATTGGTTGCTGCAACAATCCCGCGAACTGAAAGAAGCCGGCGTGCCGGTATTGCATTATTATACGCTTGGGAAAGCGAGAGTAATTTATAATGTGGTGAAAGAACTCGTTTAAAGCAATGAACCACAGCAGCACTGCTGTGGTTCATACGCCTTGATTATTTCGGTAAACTATTCACTACTGCTTCATTTATTTTTACCGGGTATTTCTCTTTCAGCTCTGCTATCCATTTATTTTCAAGAGCGGTTTGATAATCGTTGATCACAAAGCCGCGGGCATCTTCAAATCCACGCGGTTCGCGTTCGCGGTACACGTTAATGATGTAGGCGAAGGTGAAGCTGTTGTCTATATCGTTCTTCACTTCTGATGTAATCAATCCTTCCGTAAAATTGGTGCGTTCTCTTACGGGTATCTGCGACAGTTCAAACCGTCCGCTATCGCATTGCAGGCGACCGCCGCTTTGCTCCATATACTGCCGCCATTTCTTATGGTCGGATTTGAGTTGCTGTTTGGCTTCTTCCACCATTTTGGCGTCCATAGCGGTAACCAGGATCACATCGGCGCTGGGTTCCCACCAGTAATCGTTTTTATGCTCCTCGTAATACTTACGCAGGCCGGCTGTATCCGCCACGGCGGCGTCCCAGATGTTGCGCTGCATGATTTCAAAAAGGAGGTTGCCTTCGCGGAATTCGTTCAGTTGGTGGGCAAATTCCTTATTATACTTTTCAAGGTTTTCCCTGTAATGGTCCAGCGCTTTAGTGTTCATGAACTCTTCGTACAAAGCGGGTACCTGGTGTAAACCCTGGATGGCCCCAAATTCACGCGCCGTTTCCAGAAAATGCTGCCAGTCTTTTAAACGCACCGTTTCACCGGCGAAAGTAAACAAAGGCATCTCCGGTGTAAAGCCTTTCCATTGCGGCGGTTCTTTTTTCAGTGCGATGCTGTCAGACCAGGCACGGAAACGGTCCTGGTTCACGGAATGCTTTTTGAATTTGGTAAGCTGGAAAATCTTTTTGGCGAGCGCTTTTTTGGACACCTCCATACGTTTGTCAGACTGCACCATTTGCTTCATTTCTTCGCGCAGCACCGCATCCTGCTTGTCTGTTTTTACCGGTATACGCTGGAGGCGTTTGATGATGTGGTAGCCAAATGCGGTGAGTACCGGCTGACTGATATCCCCGTCCTTCTCCAATGCAAATGCTGCTTTTTCAAAGGCGGGATCGTACTGTCCTACGCCAAACGCGGGCATTTCGCCGCCGGTTGAAAACGAGATATTATCGCCGCTGAATTGCTGTGCCAGTGCTTTAAAATCAGCCCCCTCCTGCAATGCCCGGTAAAGCGAATCGGCGGTATGTTTGGTCTTTTGCTTGTCTGCGTCGGAGGCATCGGGTGAAAACGCCAGCAGAATCTGTGCTACGCGTATCTTGCCTGCCGCATCACGTTCTCCTATTTTTTTGAAAATATGAAACCCTTTGCGACTGCGATACGGCTCTGAAAATTTTCCTACCGGTGTGGCATAAGCGATATTTTCAAGATCATAGGGAAGCACAAACACGGTAACATACCCTATATCACCCATGTTTTCTTTTACAGCCGGGTCTTCAGAATATTCCTGGGCAACTTTTTCAAAGGGTTCGCCTTTTTTCAACTGGTTCCAGGCAGCCGTTATTTTGTCGCGCGCTTTTTGTACTTCAGTTTCTTTGGCGCTATCGCTTACCGCCACAAAGATGTGGGCAATATGTACGTCTTTGGCGCTGCGCTCAATGGCTTCGTCTACCAGTGCATTCACACTTTCATCGTCGCGCAGGTAGCTTTCTACCACCTGGCTGCGGAAGGCGTTCAATTCGGCCTTTTGCGAGGGCAGCGTATCCAAACGCATATCAAGCGCGGCCTGCACGCGCAATTTAAAGCGGATGTACAGTTCCAGGTAGTCGCGGTAGGCTTTATCCGTAGGTTTTTCTTCCGTATTGTTTTTATTGAAGGCTTTCAGGAACTCTTCTTTGGTAACGGGCTTGTTACCATAGGTAAAAATCACTTGTGCATGAACGGTAGTAACAAAAATACAAAGCAAAAGCAAAAGCGATCCTTTCCGTATCCTGTTCATAGCTTACTTGGATTTGTTGGCGGTTTTCAGTTTCAGGTCTATTATTTCGTCTAATTGCAGATAAGTCAGTTTTTTGGCTACAATGCGTTTGTCTTCATCCAGCAGGTACAGCAAGGGGGTGCTATACACGTCGTACAACTGGCGATAGCTTGGGCGGCCTGCGGCCTCATCGGCCGCTGCCTGTGAGGGCAGCTGGTACACATGTTTCCAGTCTTTGAGTTGATGCTTCCGGATAAATTTCAGCCACTCTTCTTTGCCGCCGTCTACCATCACACCGTAAAGCTGCACGCCCTGGTGCTTCCATTTGGCCTGGAAAATGGAATCAACCTTGGGCACCACCTCTTTACAATGGCTGCAGGTGGGGTCCCAGAAACATACCACCACAAATTTGCCGTTTACGCTGTATAGCGGCGTGGGCCGGTCGAGGGAATCTACCATTTCGAGATTGGCAGCGGGCCGGCCAATGAGGTTGGCCATCATACTATAGGCCCTTTTAAACATGTAATCTTTATACTCCTTGGTAAAAAATTCTGTCTGACCGGTGTTGATGTATTTTTCAAAGAGATGAACAAATACCGCATCCTGGCCCATGTATTCGGGGTTGATGTATTTCTGTACGAAATGCACCATCAGGTATTTGAACATTTCCGGGCTGGTGCGTGCGTACAGCAGCATGTGGTCTACTTCCTTGCTAATGGAATCGGCAATGGGTGGCACCAGGTCGCGGTAATAGCGATCAAGGCGGGTTTCAAAAAATGGCGTGCGCACCAGTCGTTCATCACTGAACGTCACCCCGTCCCAGTAATGCGATTTATAATAGCGATAGGCAAAAAGCGAATCATACTTACCACCGGGATGCTGGTCGGCGGGCGGCACTACCGGTTCTTTCATGGCCAGCAACAAGGCAGCAAGAAAGGTATAGGGATGTTTTTTAACGATGCTGTCCCGGTACTGCTGCATTTTTTCGCTCAGTGCTTTAATGCGTGCGGATATGGCGGTGGAATCTTCTTTCGACGAGGCCTGCTTCAGTTCATTGTTATGTTGGGTGATGGCCTGACCGGTTTCATTGGCAAACCGGGTATACGCCTGGAAAAGATCATTGTCCGGTGAACCGGTAAATACCAGGCTTTGCGGCAGAGTGGCAGAATCGGCAGTTATGGAAAAATGCTGCTGTTTATCAATCAGGAGTTCAAACAGGATCACTTTGCCGGGAGAAACAACAAAGTAGATGCCGCCGGGCAAGGCTGTATCTTTTTTGAAAACGCCGGTACTGTTTTCATCCAGCAGTACGGAATCGGCGAGGGCTTTTAATTTACCATAATAATAACCCAGGTAAACGTACTGGTTTTTCCAGGGCTTCATGGTAATTTTTATGTTATACCCGGCTTGCTGTGCAGCACAGAACGTTGAAATCAATAAGAATAGCGGCAACAGGAACCTTTTCATCGGAACATTTTTTCTTTTAATGGTTACAACGGGTGCGGAAGTGCAAGTGCCTTTGCAATAACCCGAATCAAGGCAAGTTATTGCGAAATAACGCAAAAGAACCAATCTACAGGACAAGATACAAGAAACAGGGCACAAGTCGTTCATCTTCTGCACGTAAAACGACCTGTGCCCTGTTTAATGTATATCGAAATGCGAAAATTTAGCGCTTTTTGAGGCCTTATTTGGCTTCATTCAGCTGCGCATTCACATTGATTTCAACTTCTTTTCCAACCACAAGACCGCCGGTTTCGGTAGCGCGGTCCCATTTCAGGCCAAAATCAAAACGGTTGATAGTGGCTTTGGCCTTGAAGCCAGCCTTGGCGCCGCGCTGGGTATTGATGGTGCCGCCATAAGTAACATCGAAAGTAACGGGTTTGGTTACGTCGCGGATGGTGAGATTGCCTACCAGTTTGTATTTGTTGTTGCCCAGGGGAGTGAAAGAAGTGCTTTCAAACTTCATCTGGGGATATTTCGCTGCGTTAAAGAAGTCTTCTCCTTTCAGGTGATTGTCGCGGTTTTCGTTGTCGGTGTCAATGGAATTCACATCTACGGTGAAAGTAATTTTTGCATCGGAATAATCGGGCTTGGTATGTTCCATGGTGCCATCGAAGCTTTTAAAGGAACCATCCACTTCGGACACCACCATATGGGTTACGGTAAATTTCACGTTGGAGTGCACTTTGTCGAGCGTCCACTTGCTGAAACGGGGCGCGTCACCAGGAGTGTTCGTTTCTGCTTTTACCAGGCTGGGCGCAGCGGGCCGGAAGGCCATTACACCAATAACAACTGCTCCCAAAACTGCAGCCGCAAGGAATAACTTCTTCATAAAATAGTATTTATTGTTTAAACATTAAGTAAGGAAGTCTAATATCTGGAATTTGACCGATTCGGCCAAATAAACTGTTTGTCTGAACCGGTAATTCTCTCAAACCATTGGTTCAGGTGCTGATGGTTCACACAATTTTGTTTCCTAATTTTGCGGTCGCCTTGGTGAGCGGTGTTCCTGTAACAGGAAATCATAAGGCAATTGCCATCCTAGCTCAGCTGGTCAGAGCGATTGATTCGTAATCAATAGGTCGGGGGTTCGATTCCCCTGGATGGCTCGAAAAGTTTCAAAAATTACACCTCGTCTTTATGTTAGCTCCATACATGTGCTAACATAATGCTGTCATCTTTGGGAAAAATTTCCTTGGGCTATTGCTTCTTTTGGGCCTATGAAATGTCAGGTGAAACGTAGAAACTAAAAATCAATTCCCAGCAAGGGAATACGGGCACTCACAGCTTCCGGTAAAAACTATTATCTGGTACCTTAAAAATTGAATTGCCCCGGCAATAACTGTTAAGTCCACTTTGCCATGCCTGATCTGTCTACTACAACAGTTTATCATTTATAATTTCCGAAACTTATTTTTCCTTTTCCATCATTCCCCCTCGGTATATTTATAGTACAAAAAACTACTGCGAATGAAATCCATCCTTCTCCCTGGACTGCTTTTGTTCAGCCTTTTCCTTACAGCCCAACCCGTCAAACTCGATCAGCATTTTAAAAACTGGAAACCCCGTTGCATCGGGCCGGCCGGTATGAGCGGTCGCATTACTGCTATTGATGCAGTAGTGGATGATCCCAATATCATCTACATCGGCGCGGCCTCCGGTGGCGTATGGAAAACCGAAAACGGCGGCGCCAGTTGGACGCCGGTTTTCGACGACCAACCCATACAAAATATTGGCGCCATCGCCATTCAACAGTCCAACCCTTCTGTAGTATGGGTAGGCACCGGCGAAGGCAATCCGCGCAATTCCATCAACCTCGGCGGAGGCATTTACAAATCGCTCGATGGTGGAAAAACCTGGCAATGCATGGGATTGGAAAAAACCATTAATATTCACCGCATCATAATCGATCCGGTAAATCCCAATACAGTATATGTGGGAGCTATTGGTAATCCTTATGCGGAACATCCTGAGCGCGGCGTGTTCAAAACAACCGATGGCGGACTTACCTGGCAAAAAATCCTATATACCAACGACACCTCTGGCATTGGCGATATGATCATGGACCCGTCCAATCCCAACAAATTATTTGCCGCCATGTGGCAACACCGTCGCACGCCATGGAGCATGATGAGCGGCGGCCCCGGTAGCGGGTTATACATGACACTCGACGGAGGAAAAACCTGGAAAAAGCTGGGCAAGGAGGAAGGATTGCCTGAAGGGAATTATGGCCGTATCGGCCTCGCCATTGCACGCAATAACCCCAAACGCGTATATGCCCTTGTAGAAGCCACCAAAAATGGTTTGTACCGCAGCGATGATGGCGGTTATACCTGGCAGTTAGTAAACAGTGACCCGCGCTGGGTGACCAACCGGCCTTTCTATTTCCAGGACATTGCCTGCGACCCCGAAAACGAAAACCGCCTGTGGCTCATCTACCAGATGATTGCGGCCAGCGAAGACGGTGGCAAATCTTTCGAAGTAGTGATCCCCTACAACGGCATTCACCCCGATCACCATGCTTTCTGGATCCATCCGAAAAACGGCAAATTCATTATCGAAGGCAATGACGGCGGCATCGGTATCACCCGCGACCGCGGCAAGACCTGGAATTTTGATGAAAAAATTCCTGTTGGACAGTTTTACCACATCAACGTAGACAATGCCATTCCCTATAACGTGATGGGCGGTATGCAGGACAACGGCAGCTGGCACGGCCCGGCTTATACCTGGATACAGGGCGGCATCAAAAATTACTATTGGGAAAGCCTCTGGAGCGGTGATGGTTTTGATGTAATGCCCGATCCCGACGATAACAATTGGGTATATGCCATGAGCCAGGGCGGCAATGTTGGTCGCTACAACATTAAAACCGGTGAAACCTGGCGCGCCATACGGCCTACAGCCCCCGATTTGCAAACCATGTTGCGGTTCAACTGGAATGCCGCTATGGCGCAAGACCCGCACGACAACAGCACCATCTATTTCGGCAGCCAGTTCTTGCACAAAAGCACCAACAAAGGCGCCAGTTGGGAAACCATTTCCGGCGATCTTACCACCAACGACAGCGCCAAAATCGATCAGTCGAACAACGGAGGCCTTTCCGTAGATATTACCGGCGCTGAAAACTATTGCACCATACTTACTATTGCAGCCTCTCCCAAAGAAAAAGGCGTGATATGGGTAGGAACCGACGATGGCAACGTACAGCTCACCCGCGATGGCGGAAAAACCTGGACCAATTTCAGGGGGAAAATTCCGGGCATGCCCCTGGGCGCATGGGTACCGCAGATAAGGGCCTCCACCTACAACGCCGGCGAAGCTTTTGTAGTAGCCAACGATTACCGGCGCGGCGATTTCAAACCATACATTTTCCGCACCACCGACTACGGTAAAACCTGGACCCGCCTGGTGGACGAAAAGAAAGTGTTCGGCTATGCATTAACGATACTGCAAGACCCGGTTGAACCCAACCTGATCTTTGCAGGCACCGAGCATGGTCTGTGGGTAAGTCTCGATAACGGTGCCAGCTTCCAGCAATGGAAAAACGGCTTTCCCTCCGTTTCCACCTTCGACCTGGCCATACAGGAACGGGAAGCAGACCTGGTGATCGCCACCTTTGGACGCTCCATATACATACTGGACGATATTCGCCCGCTGCGTAAACTGGCTTCTACCAAAGGTGTGCCCGCGAAAAAGATTACGGTGTTTGAAGCCCCCGATGCCATCCAGGCACAATACCGCAATGCGCCGGGTTATGAATGGAGTACCTGGGGATTGTGGGACGCACCCAACCGCCCGCGAGGCGCCGCCATCAGCTATTTTATTCCGACACCTGATGCAAAAGCTTCTGCCCATAAAACAAAAACAGACAGTGTGCAGGTTAAAATTTACAACAGCAATAATGAAAACATCCGCAACCTGCAATGGAAAGCCGATACCGGTTTCAACCGGGGTTACTGGATGATGGATGAAAAGGGCATCCGCCATCCCGGTTCACCTAAACCACGACCCCATGCAGCCGAACCGGGCGGATGGTCAGTACTGCCCGGCAATTACAAAGTGGTCATTCATTACGGCAACGACGCGGATTCCACCATGGTTACCGTAAAGGATGATCCGCGCATTGGTAACCGCAATGACATCAAAATTGCCCAACGCCAGTTATTGCAACGCCTGCGTCAGCAAGCCGTAAAACTTACCGAAGGAATGGACCGGCTGGCAGAAGCAGAAGAAACAATGCGCAAAGTGGAAACACAATTTCGCGATGCAGAAGGCAAAGAAGCTGACTCGATCAGAAAAATCACCAGAAAGATACAGGATGAAATAAAAGCCATCCGGGAATTCATCAGTGGTAAAATACAACCGCGTCAAGGTTACGGTCAGGTGCCTCAAATTACTGTACTTAACCAATACCAACTGGCAAACGCAGTGGTAGGCGGTAAACCCGTTAAACCCGGCGAGCAGGAACAACGCCTGGTACGGCAGGCAGAGGGATTGATGCAGGAGGCCATCAGCCGAATCAACGCGTTCTTTATGAACGATTGGAAAAAATACAGGCAACAGGCGGAGAGTATCCCGGTAAAATTGTTTAAAGATTACAAAGAAATAAATTGAAGTCCAGACATTAATTACGTTTATACAATTACGATAGACCGGATTTTGCCAATCCGGTCTTTTTTATTTAAAAAAATATGTCACAGTCAACATCACAATCAAAGAAAAATTACGTACTTCGTATAACGGTCGGCAATAAGTACAATGTTCATTTTACTATCTTACAGCAGGACATTCAGCTTCTTGTCGTTTTCTATTGCCATTTTCTATGAGCTTACCTATCCTGCCTTAACAACGATTAGCAACACAACAACGCTTTTCTCATTTATCCGTGTCCGCCAGGTAGCTACCTAATAGTGCGTACCCGACGGTCAATCCCGTATGCCTTGGCAGCTCTGTGGCGCTCATAGGGCACAGGAATGTATTGCCCTTTGCCATAGGAAATAAATACTATAACTCTAAACTTTGAATTCTTATGAACCGCATCTTACTTACGGTAGCTGCGCTGCTGCTCGTTTGGGTGAACAGCTACGCACAAAGTCTGGCCATAAATGCCGACGGATCAAAACCAGATCCCAACGCCATTCTCGATGTAAAATCCTCTAGCAAAGGTATTCTGATACCACGCATGAACAGTGTTTCGCGCATGGCCATTCAACCTACCATGGGTTTGCTGGTATTTGATACAGACAACCAGTCTTTCTGGTATCACAACGGCACTGATTGGCAATGCATCGCCACCAATACTTCACTGGCTGCTGCTGATGCCTGGTTGGTGAACGGTAATACGGGCACAGACTCCAGCAATTTTATTGGTACCATAGACAATCAGCCGCTTTACTTTCGGGTAAACAATATTCCTTCGGGGCAGTTAAATCACCTTAACAAGAATACTTTCTTTGGATTTCGCATCGGCCAGTTCCTGACAACCGGTGAGCGCAACGTAGCCTTCGGTGGCGAAGCGTTGTACAGTCTCACTACCGGTTCAGGCAATACTGCCACGGGATACCTGGCCTTGTACAGCAATACTACCGGTTATGGCAACACGGCTACCGGTGAACATGCCCTGCATCGTAACACAGAAGGCATTGAAAACACCGGCATTGGCGGGCGGGCGCTGTATTCCAATACTACCGGTTATGCCAATACGGCACTGGGCAATATAGCCCTTCACAATAACAGCGTGGGCGGATTCAATACGGCAACCGGCGCTTCGGCATTGTACAGGAACACCACCGGAAACGGAAACACTGCGGTAGGCACCTATGCATTACGTTCCAATACTACTGCCAGTCATAACGCGGCACTGGGTTATCGTGCCCTCTATGCAAATACCACAGGCTTTTTCAATGTTGCCATCGGATCGCTTGCCCTGGAACAGAATACTATTGGATACGCCAATACTGCCCACGGATACAATGCGCTCAATGCCAATACCGGGGGCACCAATAATACTGCGGTAGGATATGAATCATTACGGTCCAATACCGTAGGCAATTTTAACGTGGCCGTAGGTGATGAAGCCCTGTATAGAAACACAACCGGGCAGGAAAATGTAGCCATCGGCAACAGTGCACTCAGGAACAACACAAACGGAACTTCCAATACGGCAGTTGGCAGGTTTGCCCTGGAGGAAAATATATTCGGCAGGGTAAATACAGCTGTAGGCTATGGCGCCATGCAACATGGCCAATCCGTCTCAGGTACAGCCGTGGGCGCCTGGACGCTCAGTGGCAGTGGCCGCTATAATGTGGCCATTGGTGTTTATTCCATGGGCAATAATCAACAGGGTGAGTTTAATACGGCCGTGGGTTATCGGTCACTCTTCAACAATACTACAGGAAATCTGAACACGATCATGGGTTACCTGGCTGCAGAAAAAGGATCGCATGTGAATAATACAGCTGTAGGCGCCCATGCCCTGCAAAACGGTGGTGCAAATAATACTGCTGTTGGCGTTTCCGCGTTGAGTGCCAATGTGGGACATTCCAACACGGCTGTAGGAAGGGAAACACTTGGTAAAAATATAGGCGGTAATGAAAATACGGCCTTTGGTAGCCAGTCAATGTTCAACGCTATAGGTGGCCAACGTAACACTGCCATTGGGGGAGAGGCTATGTGGATGAATACGAACGGATCTTACAACACCGCACTGGGATATCATGCCGGCGCGTCTGTACAGGGTTCCTACAACACCCTTATTGGATATGAGGCCGATGTAAGTGCCGCCAACCTCACCAATGCCACGGCCATAGGCAATGGCGCTATTGTAGACGCTTCCAACAAAGTACGTATCGGCAACAGCGCCGTTACGGTCATTGAAGGCCAGGTGCCCTTCACTACGCCTTCCGACGGCCGGTTCAAGTTCAATGTGCAGGAAGATGTACAGGGCCTTCCTTTCATCATGGAATTGCGGCCTGTTACTTACCAGTTTGATGTGCAACGATTTGATGCAAGCATGGGCGCCGTAGCCGGCGGGGCCATGCAGGCTTCTTACAACGAAGCAACACAAATCCGCAGAACCGGCTTTATTGCGCAGGAAGTAGAAAAGGCTGCCCTGCGTACCGGTTATAATTTCAGCGGCATCATCAAACCAAAGTCAGATAAAGACCATTACAGCCTCAGCTATGATGCATTTGTAGTGCCACTGGTAAAAGCCGTACAGGAACAGCAGGAAATTATCGAAGCGCAAAACAGGAAGATCAATGACCTGCAGCAGCAACTGGACGATATCAAACGCACGTTGCAGCAAATGACGCAACAATAACATAGCAGCAACACAGTAGACTTATAACGTTTACCATTATTCGATTTATTCATAAAATTATTTGTTATGAAATCAATCATCAAAATGCTGTTGCTGGTCTGTTGCGTTGCCTCCATAAACAGCCTGCAGGCACAGATCACTGCTTCGCGCGATCTGAAGCTGGTGGCAGAAGGGCCGGTTCAACTGGTCTTCCACAATAGTGGCTTCACCAGCGATGGCAGTTTTGAACCCGGCAACAGCACCCTCGTTTTTACGGGCGCTACACCGGGAGCAGTGCTGGGCGGCAACAAACCGCTGCAACTGCATAACCTGGTAATCAATAAAGCAACCCATGCACTGGAACTGGCCACCAACCTGCAGCTGACAGGCACGCTCACCATGCAACAGGGTAATTTTCTGTTGAACAATTACGTGCTCGATCTTGGCTATACCGGAAATATCATGGGCGAATCGAACGAATCGCGCATTACGGCACGTGCGGGAGGGTATATCAGGGCAATGGCTGATCTGCATGCGCCGGCAGCTGTCAATCCCGGTAACATTGGCGTGGAAATAAGCAGTGCTGCGCGTTTGGGAATTACTGAAATTCGCCGGGGCCATACCACGTATGTAACAGATGGAGAAACTACCATTGGGCGGTATTATGAAATTTTGCCGCAGAACAATGCCAATCTGCATGCAACGCTCCGGTTTTTCTACCTGGATGCAGAACTGGATAATAACAGGGAACAGGCACTTTCTTTGCTGATGAACAGCCACATAAAAAGCGGCTGGACGATCGCCGGTAAAGATGCCAGTGATCAGCAATCCAACTGGGTGTTGAAGAAAGAATTAGGTCAGCTGCATCGTTTTACACTGGCAGCAACAGCTAACAATCCTGTGGCTGCTTCATTGCAACTCTTTCCCAATCCTACCCCTGGCAATGTTACCCTGCAGATCAACAGCCCCGAAGCAAAAGAAACAACGCTTCAATTGTACGATCACCTGGGAAGATTACTGGAAAGTAAAAAGGTACGATGCCATTTAGGCGCCAACACATTTAGCTGGGATATCAGCAAATATCCTGCAGGCACCTATCATGTAGCTATTGCCAGTGAATTGGCAAAAAGTATAAAACTTATCAGGCTATAATGTTTCTTGCTTGTTGAAAGGTTAACCGCTGCACCCGGCGGTTAGCCTTTTTTGTTTGCCTCACAGCCTTATGCAAGCAACTCCCTCTGCGTCAATGACATTCTGTATAGTTTAACGTTCATGTTAAATAAGTTGTAATAACGGCTTATCAACCATTTCTGCAATAAACCTATCATTTTCCCGGCCTTCCAAATAGCGTTCTGATTTGTTAACCTTTAAAAAGACCGGTTATGAAACGAATTATACACTTCTCGATACTGATGACTTCCATCGTCCTGTTTACAGGATGTTCGAAAGTGGTGTTTTACGACGACGACCAGCCGGTAATCACCGGCAGCTGGATATTGACAGATGCCGCTCACAAAGATGCTTATGGATGGTACCCGGTACTTACGGGGGTGGAGCATGGTGTATTCCATTTCTACAGCAACGGCAATGCACGATATACGGAAAGAGGCGTAACCATGACCGGCACCTGGAGAATGGTCACTGAATATGGTGGTTACTACGATGAATATGGCAACTACTATAACAATAGTCACTCTTCGCTCCAGGTAAACCTGGCTGATTATTACGGTAGCGAAAGCATCAATATGTATTTCGATCACGTACGTGTATATGGCAACCGTTTTGTGGCTACCAACTACAACAATCACTATATAGAAAGGTATCGGTTTGAAAGGTATTAAGGTGATTTGGATGCCTGATGGCAGGCGACTGCTATACAGAACGGTTTTGGTTTCGAAAGGTATTTTTCAAATTGCAGATTAGAGGGACCAGGTTACAGATTTGTAACCTGGTTTTTGTTTTTTGAACCATGTTCAGGGAGGCTTCCTACTTGTCACTCTAATTGGCCGGAGGCGAGGGGCCATTCACCAACACTTTTTTGGAGGCTTCCCATTTATCCCCCTATTTGGTAGGTCCCAACGCACATTTAGGGGATTGCAACAGGCAGCTGCCCGGCTGAAATTTGCCTTAAAAATGGTTATGAAATCTGTGATTTTGGCCACCTTCGCCGCTTCCTTGCTTACCATGAACAGCACCGCACAAAATACTATTGCTTCTTTATATCCTGCCGGGCTCAATGAAAACGTTCCTGCTATTAAGCACTTATTGGAAAACCAGGGCGATGCACCGGCAGACCCGGCGCCCCTGAAAACCGTAACGTTGTCAACAGGCGTTACCCTGCAATATGCCGAACAGGGCGATCCCAACGGTGTACTTGTGATATTGCTCCACGGCTTTCCTGACTCGTGGTATTCGTATGAACCGGTACTGCCGCATCTGCCCCAATCATTGCATGTGTACACCATTACCCAACGCGGTTTTGGTAATTCCGACAAACCTGCTACCGGTTACAGTATTTCCAATTACACTGCCGATGTAGCTGCATTTATCAAAGCATTCAATCTGCCGCCCGTAATCGTTGCAGGACATTCCTTCGGCGCCTATGTAACCATGCAATTTGCTATTGAATATCCGCAACACGTGCGTGGCATCGTACTGGAAGGCACCATTGCGAGTTTCAGCGATAAAAAAGATATGGTGGATTACAACGAGGCAGTAGTATCGCAACTGCAAGACCCGATCGATACCGCTATCATTCTTGAATTTCAAAGAAGCACGCTGGTTAATCAGGTGCCGGAAGCATTTTTCAATGGTCTCATCAATGAAAGTAAAAAAGCACCGGCGCATGTTTGGAGAGGTGTATGGGAAGGATTGCTGACACTCGACCTGCGAAAGAATCTCAAAATGGTAAAAAAACCAACGCTCATCATCTGGGGCGATAAAGATGTATGGGCGCCACGCTCCGACCAGCAGCTGGTGGCAGATGCCATCAAAGGATCGAAGTTGGTGGTGTACGAAAATACCGGGCACAGCGTGCACTGGGAATTCCCGGAAAAATTCAGTAAAGATGTTACAAAGTTCATAGCAGGAATTACAAAAGAAAGTTCCGCTAAGAAGTAATGACAGTTCGTTTTGGTTACGATGGGTTGGCAACTAACAAAGTCGTCAACCCATTCTTTACAACCTATCCGCTGCGGTGATACTTCAGGATGATGCAGGCAGAATGTAGAGAGTTATCTACAATTCCTTTTCGATAGCATACTTAGTACTATGCAAAAAGCTGCATCCATTTCCAACAGCACCTTAACCGGCAACAAATGCCATGCAAGCCTGGTGGGCCATTCGGGCCATGAACTTCGTGAGCTTCATCATTTCTATACATTAAATAATAACCATTACCGCTGTATGAGAAAGGTTGTTTTGCAGCAGTATATTGCTGGCACCTGAATTGTATTCACTTGGACGTGGTTTTTCATAGGATATTGGATTTAAGCGGGGTCGGATGTCTATCCAGACCCTTTTTTTATTGAGTTCCTTCTACTTATCGCTCACCATGCACCACTCACTATAAAAAGTTACCTTTGCCCTATGAAACTGAGCCATCTTTCAGAAACGCTTATCGGGTCGGAAATTGTAAAGTTGGGCGGCGAGATCAGGGAAAAGATCCGCCAGGGACAGAAAATCTACAATTTCACGGTGGGTGATTTTGATCCTGCCATTTTCCCTATCCCCCAAGAACTGGAAAACGAAATCATTGAAGCATACCGGCAGCACTTTACCAATTATCCGGCAGCCGAAGGAAACCTCGATCTGCGCGAAGCCATCTCCACTTTTCTCCGCGAACGCGAGCACCTGAACTATGGCTTAAGTGAAATCCTTGTTGCTTCCGGCGGACGGCCGCTTATTTATTCGCTTTACCGGGCAATTTGCGATAAAGATGATAAAGTTATTTATGCAGTCCCCTCCTGGAACAATAACCATTATACGCATTTTGTAGGGGCCGGGCATGTGGTGATAGAAGCTACTGCAGAGAACAATTTCATGCCGGTAGCAGAGGACCTCAAACCACATCTCAAAGGCGCTGCGTTGCTGGCATTGTGTTCACCGCAAAACCCTACAGGCACAACTTTTTCGCGCCAGCAGCTCGAAGCCATCTGCGATATGGTATTGGAAGAAAATGCCCGTCGTGGCGAAAAAGAAAAGAAGTTGTTTGTGATGTACGACCAGATGTACTGGTTGCTCACTTATGGCACTATAGAACATTATAACCCGGTTTCTTTGCGGCCGGCCATGCAGCAGTATACCATTTTTATCGATGCTGTTAGTAAAGCCTTTGCTGCAACCGGTGTGCGCGTAGGATGGGCCTGTGGTCCCAAGATCGTCATGGATAAAATGAAGGCGATACTGAGCCATGTGGGTGCATGGGCGCCGATGGCTGAACAGAAAGCTGTTGCAAAATTCTTACACAACAAGTCTGCTATTGATAATTATCTCCATCAGTTTAAAGGCGAACTGGAACTGCGTTTGCGCAATATTTACCAGGGGTTGCAACAGTTGAAAGCGGAAGGATATGCGGTGGATGCGGTTGCGCCGCAGGCAGCTATTTATCTTACCATTAAGATCGACTTGGTTGGAAAGAAAACAGCGGATGGTAAGGTGCTGGAAACGCAAAGTGATGTTACTGCTTATTTGTTGAATGAAGCACGGTTGGCGGTAGTGCCTTTTTATGCGTTTGGAGCGGATAAGACTTCGCCGTGGTACAGGCTGAGCGTAGGTACGTGTAAAAAAGAGGATATAGGGGAAATGATTGAAACATTGAGAGGGGCGTTGAAGAAGTTGGGGTAGGTTTTGTAGTTCCAGCAGTATCCATTCTCTGTTTGTGGTTATCGTATGTCTTTCCGATCTTTTCTTTCCCTTTTATTTTTCGTTCTTCGTAAATTCCCCCTCATGAACCTCAAACAATTCAAACCCCTGCATTGGATATACAACCTCCTGCATTACCGTTCTCTCAAACACAATCGCCAGGCATATAAACAATACAATATCCGTAAACCGCTGATCGCTTCTATCAGCAGCAAAGATTTTCCCGATAAAGAATCCAAAGCCTGGCTCGATACCGGCGACTCGGCCCTCCTGGCGCCGCAACGTGCCAGCTTTGCCAACTTCCCACCAGCCATACAGGAAAAAATCAAAAACTGGAGCCGCGATGGTTACATGGTGCTGGAGCGCTTCTTTGATGATCAGACCATCGATGCCATCAACGCAGCAATCGACAGCCTGCGTCAAAAAGGGAAACTCCATTTTACCAATGGCAACAAATTAATGTTTGCCAACAAGAAATCTTCCTTGATCAAAAGCATTACCGAAAACAAAGCGCTTACAGATATTCTCAGCTTTATTCTCGACCGGGAAGTAGTACCTTTTCAAACCATCAATTTTATTCAAGGCAGCGAACAGCGCGCCCACTCGGACAGCATTCACATGACTACTTATCCCCTCGGCTACCTGATCGCTGCATGGATTGCGCTGGAAGATATTACGCACGAAAACGGACCACTGTTCTATTTTCCCGGTAGTCATAAACTGCCCTACCTGCTCAATAATGATTTCAATGAAGGTTCTTCGCTGTTGACCCTGGGCAAAAAAGATTACAGTGATTATGAAGATGTATTGGAAGAGCTGGTATCGCAACACCAATTTGAACGAAAGGAATTCACAGCCCGCAAGGGAGATGTATTGGTATGGCATGCCAACCTCGTGCATGGCGGAGCACCCATTCTCAACAAACAGAGTACGCGCAAAAGCATGGTGATACATTATTATGCAAAGGATGTGATCAAGTATCATGAAATTACCGAGCGGCCGTCTTTATTGTAAGAGATGTGAGGATGGAAATTTCCGATTATACCAGTTGTGTATGTATACCCTGCAGTTTTTATCGACTGCTAAATCGACTGCTAAGGAATTGCGAAACGATACAACCATTGAAAGCTGCAAAATCCAACAAAACAAAAAAAGGGACAACGTTTCCGTTGTCCCTTTCAAAACTATAGCAGTAAGATTCAGTTTTTATTACCCACAAACACAAACGGCCTGACCTCTTTGCTGCTGATGTACTTTCTCACACGGTGCGGCTGCACAATTGTTCGGTACCTGTTCATATCGAATACTTCATGCGCCACACAGATATTCTCCATTGTTTCAAAGCGAATCAATAACCGGTTCAATTGCTCCAGTTCAATCTCCATCGCTTTCTTGTTAAATGACCCGTCTTTCACAAGAACAAGTAAGTCACGATTGGGTGTTTTCATTCTTTATTAGGATTTTAATAGCCTACAAAACCTCGGTTCATGCCGCAGCCACAATTCTTGGAAGAGCCTCCAATCCGATTGCCTGAACTGCAACTACTGTACAATACTACAGCAAGAAATAACAACAATACAATGAATGGATTTCTTACGTTCTTCATACGCTTGGTTCTTACTAAATTAAACTATTTTACGATCAAATTAGTATTTGCGGGTGCCGGGAAAAGGCAATTTTAACATCCATAGGGAAAAACCCTTAGTATTAGTCGCCCCACTCGACTGGGGATTGGGACATGCTACCCGCTGCATTCCCCTCATTCGCGCATTATTATTTCATGGCTGCGAGGTCCTCATTGCCTGTACTGCCACACAAAAAAAATTATTAGCACTGGAATTTCAGGAAGTTAGCTTCGCTTTGCTTCCCGAAACTGCAGTAACCTATGGAAACAACCGGATCACCACAGTGTTGCGACTGCTGGCGCAAGCTCCGAAATTCTTGATACATATCAAACGAGAACATCGCTGGCTGCATGAATTGCTTCAGCATCAGCGTGTTGATGCCATCATTTCCGATAACCGTTTCGGGTTTTACGCCGATGGTATTCCCTGCATTTTCATGACACACCAGTTACAGGTAAAAACAGGCCTGGGCAAATGGATCGACCGATGGGCGCAGCGCATCAATTACCGCTTTATCAACCGTTTTACAGTCTGCTGGGTACCCGATTACAAAGGGGAAGAGGCATTGGCCGGACGATTGTCAAATCCCGCCACACTCCCTGCGACGCCTGTCCAGTATATTGGGGCTGTTTCTCGATTCACTGCCTGTACAAGCCCGGCTAACCCGGGCGAACTTTTGGTCATATTGAGTGGACCTGAACCGCAACGCAGTTTACTGGAACAAAAAATTGTTGCAGAACTGCCTGGTAATTATGCAGGAAAATTGCGCCTGGTGCGCGGTCTGCCCAATGAGGCCCCCCCTTTACCGGAATTACCGGGAGTAGAAGTGCATAATCATGTAACAGCACCTAAACTCAACCAGCTGATCTGTGCTGCCGAATATGTTATCAGCCGTTCGGGCTATACTACTGTAATGGATTTGCTGAAACTGAAGAAAAAAGCCATTCTCATACCAACGCCCGGACAGGCAGAACAGGAATACCTGGCCAGCCACCTGCATAGCCGCAGCCTGGCCTATTGCATAGCACAACCAGATTTTTCGCTTCGTGATGCTATGGAGGCAGCAAAGCAATTTCCTTACCGCGCCGTCAATTTTTCAATGGAAGATTACAAAGCGCAGGTACAACATTTCGTTGCTGCCTTACCGTTATTGCAGGATGCAGCCGGTGCTACTGGCCATACACCCTAAGCACTGGTTACTGCTTCACTATTTTTTTGGTTTCGGAAAATGAAACGCCTTCAATTTTCAGTACATAAATACCTCGGGGAAGGTCCCGGGCGTCAATCCTTACTTCCGAAGTTCCTTCATTGTACATACCGCTTACCCGGCGCACCATTTTTCCATTCATGTCTGCAATGGACAAATTCACCGGTTGGGCCTTGTCGACATTGATGAAGATGCCAATGCTTTCAACAAAAGGATTGGGCGATACCATGGCATGCTCCACCCATTGCTTTCGGTTCAATACTTTCTTAATGGGGAACCAGGTGGTTTTGCCATCCTTGTCTGTTTGCACCAGGCGGTAATAACTGATATTGGCAAGGGGACGTTCATCCACCCATTCATAGGTGGCGCCATTGCCGTTGCCATCGCCGGCTGCAGGCACTGTTGTTATGGCAACCAGGTCTTCGCCCTGCGCCCCTCTTTCTATAGAGAAGTGTTTGTTGTTCGATTCCATGGAAGTAGTCCATCTTACGTATACCTTGCCGTTATGCAGCCTTACGGTATAATCTTCCAGTTTTACCGGGGTAGGCGTGTTGCCGGCCGCCGTGCGGTCAAACTGCACCATCCATTCATATACATTTACGTTACGGCCATTCACGTTTTGCCGGAAATTCACATCGTAAGCAGTGCTCCATGCGTCGTGCGGGTCAGGAATATTGCAGTCGTAATTGGGTACCGGCAAGGTGGTATGATGCGCCAGGTTGGCGTTTGGATTGATACTATTGATGGTAGTAGCCACCATTTGCGCTGCCTGCGACGAGCCGCAGGTATTGTCGAGGCCGCATTTAACAGCCCATACCCGCAGGCCGGCCCTGGAAATATTGGTGGCCTGTGTCGTGTTCAGTACATCGCAGTGGGCTACAGGAACAATGGCGGTAATGTTCCTTGCATTGGCTTCACTGGCGCCTGCATAGGAAAGGATGTAGTTGCCGCCGGCGCTGATGCCCGTGAGGTACACACGGCCACGGTCAACACGGTATTGCGCCGTGAGATAATTGATGAGCGCATTGATGGTGTTGGTAGGGTCCGTAAATCCTTCCAGTTGGGGTGAGATGAGAATGAACTTGAAATCTTCGCCATGCTGGTCTTTCACAGAAACCGGGAAGCTCTGCCTTTCAACCAGTATGGGCGGCACCAGCCACCATTGGTTGGGGAAGAACCGGCAAAGAGATGTTTCCGATCCCGGGCCGGTTTCGTTGATGCCATGAAACCAGATGAGCAACGGGTACTGCTTGTTGGTAGTGTGATAATCGTTGGGCAGGTGTTCAATATAACCGTGCACATTGTTCGTTCCCGGTATGGTTACGTTATACACTTTTTTCTGCGTCAACGTGGGGAAGGCAGTTCCCGTGCAATCATGCTGGGGCGATTGTGCAGATACGGAAATGGAAAAAGCTACAGCTACTAATACGAAAAATACTTTGCTAACGGTAGTGTTCTCTCTTGGTGCGGGCATAGAAGCAGTGGTGTTTTGGTTGGTTGCTTTCCTGCAATTTTCTTGCCGAATGCCTGCAGGCAATTCGACTATTGTAAAAAAATTCCGGGATGGCGTTGTCCGATGCAGCAAGATTGTTATATCCGCTGCACCGGACACCTGATCCGGAAATGTATATGCCTGGTTTGTCTATTGCTTGATGATCTTCTGCGTTTCTGTTATTCCTTCGCCCGCTACCCTTAACAGGTATACGCCCCTTGGCAAATTGCCGGTAGACAGGCTGAGTTCCGTAGTGCCCGCTTCATAGGTACCGCTCACTGTAGACAGCACACGGCCACTCATATCGGTGATATAAATGGATAAGCGCTGCTTTTTGTCTGTATTGATAAATATGGCAGGACCGGCAGTAAAGGGATTGGGTGTAATGATGGCCAGCCTTTTGTTGGTTAAGCGGTTCATCACTTTGCGCGTATCGAAGTAATGCGCACGGCCATCGATGTCCACCTGCTTCAACCGGTAATAACTCAGGTTGGGCAGCGGTTGGTCGTCAACATATTCATACACTACATCTTCGCCCGAAGTACCGCTGCCGGGGATAGTGGCAATGGCGGTAAAAGGTTTTTCGCCGCCTGCCCTTTCCACTACAAAGGCACTGTTGTCTTTTTCAGAGGTGGTTACCCACCGCAGGTATACTTTTCCATTGCTCAGGCGTGCGGTAAAGCTTTTGAGTGTTACGGGAAGGGTAGCTGTGAAGGCCAGTTGCCATTCATAAAAGTTGGGAGCTCCGTCCAATGGTACAAAGTTCTGGTCATAAAGAGCGGTCCAGGTATCATGTTCCCAACCCTGGCAATAGGGTAATGATTGGGGATAACCCAAATGCATAGAATTAGGTGTCATGAAACTATATCGGGGCGGCGTAAGGGGAGAACTGGCATTTATCTCATTTACCCATCCAACGGCAGCGTTGCAGGGTGCGCCTTCCGTTACACAATGCAAAAACCAGGTGGGTACTCCTGCATTGGCAATAATTTGCGGACCATTTGGTTGACGCCACGTTTCAAAACAAGGACTGGCCATACTGGCGGCAGAAATGCGGCGAGCATTTTCCATACTGCTTGAAATGTAGTCCAACACAATGTTGGCTCCTGCGCTCAGGCCGGTTAAGTAAATACGTGTGGTATCAACGCGATAATTGGCAATAAGGTGATTTATCAGCTCATTTACTTTGTCACTATAGTAACCGGGCTCTCCATAACTTGTATAGCGGGGTGATATCACTATATAGGAGTACGTATTTCCGTTCACCGATACGCTGGTGGGGAATTGGTTTTTTTCAATCTTGTTTACCAATGCTTCAGGCTGGTCTTCAAAAATAGGACACAGACCGGGATTGCTATGTAGCAACACACCGCTTCCATGAAAAAAGATGATTAGCGGATACGTTTTGTTTCCACTGGTATTGTAATCTGGAGGCAAATAGGCCAACAATCCAGTAATCCACCCACCACCAATGTCAAGCGAGGTCACCCATTCATGTTTGCTGGGATGTACCAAATAAGGCACCTTGGACGGGTCACATAGCGTCTGTGCTGAACTACTGGTGGCATTTAGCAACATACATGCTGCTACCAAAAGGGACATACATACCCTATACACCTTAAGTAAACATATAGGCATAAAAATTCTTTTAGCGTTTACAATAAAGTACGTGGGGAACTTCTGCTGCTAATTTTTCAAGGAGATATGGGAAGTGGGGGACAAGTGAAGAAATATTGTCGAAAATACAGTTTATCTGCATTGTGCCCAATAGTATTTTATACTAAATTATCCAGCTGCAGATGCTGCTTTTTAGCTGTTTGCCCAAAGGCAGCAATCGTTTCACCAGGTGTTATTATGCCTGTTTCTTCGGATACTCAAAAAACCAGAAGGCACGGGACGCTTCCTGAAAATTTGCCCAGCTGTGGGCTTCGGAGGTAATGGCATACACCGCGCAGGTAGGCATTTCATCAACCCGCACATGGGTGAGCGTGTTTACAAATTCCGTGATGCCGGGATTGTGCGAGAAAATGGCGATATGCTTTGCCGCATCCGGCAATTGCGCAATCACCTCGTAAAATGTTTTCGCCTCCGCCTGGTACAATGCCGGCTCCAGGATAATGTCTTCTTTTTGAAAGCCATACGCCGATGCAAATAGCGAGGCTGTTTTGCGGGCACGCCTGGCGGGACTGGATACAAAACCCTGTATCGCCACTTTCTTGTTGAGCAACCTTTTGGCCATCATGGGCGCGTCATGCTTTCCTCTTTCATTCAGCGGACGATCGAAGTCGGGAACGGAAGGATCATCCCAACTGCTTTTTGCATGACGAACAAGTAATAACGACCTCATGGCTTAGCGGTTTGCTTTTTCGATAGCAGGGTGCAATGTTACAAGGCTTTCATAAATTTCAAAGGGGAGCATCAGGAAAAGACTAAAAAGGGGGAAAAATTCCCCCTAATTCAATAATAAGTTCGATCAAAGGAATCAGAAATTTTAACAGGCCTGTTACTGATGGTTTCCCATAGGAAGCTAAACGGTCGGCTGCGGAATTGCAGCAAATACTTTGCCAATAATGCAATCTGGTAGTGTACGTTGGAATCCGGAAAACAAAGCCAATTACAATCCGCTTGTATTGATGTAATTGATCAGGGAGGCTGTATTCCGCACCTTTAATTTCTTAAGGATGTTGTGTCGGTGTACTTCTACAGTTTTGATGGAGATGTGCAGCTTATCGGCAATCTGTTTGGAAGAAAGGCCATCCCGTATGAGATTGATGATTTCAATTTCCCTTTCGGACAACAGGTTGAGTCCGCTAACGCCTTCTTCATCGGCCAGCAGCTGATCGGAAAGAATATTCTTTACTTCCTGGCAAATGTAAATTTCTCCCTCATGCACCGCCTGTATGGCATCGAGCATTTCCTGCCGCGGCGAATTTTTGGTAATGTATCCACGGGCGCCGAGGCGCAGCATTTTTTTGGCATATGCCGGCTGACTGTGCATGGAGACCGCAATTACCTTGGAGCCCGGGGAAAGTTTGCGGATCATTTTAATGATGTCGAACCCGTTGAGGGGCGACATGTTGATGTCGAGCAGCACAATATTGGGTCGCTTATCACGTGCTATTTCGATGGCCCGCTGGCCGTCGCCTTCTTCCGCAATTACTTCGAAATTTTCATTACGGCCAAGCAAAAACGCCCATGTCTGGCGTATGAGGGTATGGTCGTCTACAATCAAGATGGTTATTCTGGTCATACTATTGTTTTTACAAGTATCTCAGATGTTTAGTGACACAGTAGCACTGCTGCAACAAACATAAAGATCCACTTGTGGTGTGTGCGGATTCAACGCTATCAAATCGTATGAGCCAGCCCAGAAAGAATTCATGAAGTACGGTTGCTAATGGCGTTACAGCATATTAAATATGATATTAGGATTTTTTTCTGAAATAATCAACAAGAAATTTTATGCATACCGGTAAGTAACTGAAACTATTAAAGTTTATACATCACTCTTATACACACGAACTTTAATAGCCGCGCACATTTTTGCCTTCCATATAATTGATAAATGCCTTGTTCACAACCCTGTTGCCTCCCGGTGTAGGATAATTGCCGGTAAAATACCAGTCACCGGTATTGGTTGGACAAGCCTGGTGTAATGATTCAATGGTCTGGAAGATTACCTGCACGGGTATTTCCAGGTCGGGTGGGGTGATCAGTTGTGCAATTTTTGCTGATATCTGTTCGGCGGTAAAGGGTTTGTAAATTTGCTTCACCACGTTTTCTGTATGCAACCGGCCCAGGCGCTGCAATTCCTTGCACCGTTCGTATAATTCCTTCAGGCAATTTTCCTTTCCCTGCTCTTTCATCAATTCAATGGCTGCACGAAAAGCAATAAAGTCGCCCAGCTTGCTCATATCAATACCATAGCAATCCGGGTAACGTATCTGGGGAGCTGAAGAAACGATGATGATTTTCTTGGGCTGCAGTCGTGCCAGCATGCGCACAATACTTTCCTTCAGCGTGGTGCCGCGCACAATGGAATCGTCAATTACCACCAGCGTATCTTTTCCTTTTTCCACAGTGCCGTACGTAATGTCATACACGTGCTGCACCATTTCATTACGGCTGTTGTCTTCGGTAATAAAGGTGCGCATCTTCACGTCCTTGATGGCAATCTTTTCCACCCGGATTTTCCGGTTCATCATTTCCGTAAGCTTCTCTTCCGTGATGTCTTTGCCCCAGCTCAGGATGCGCTGAATTTTTACTTTTTTCAGGTAGTCGTCCAGCCCTTTCCACAAGCCATAAAAAGCTACTTCGGCCGTATTGGGTATGAAGGAAAAAATGGTGTTCTTGAGATCATAGTTTACCGCTTCCAGCACCTGGTTGCACAGGTTATAGCCCAGCGCCGTCCGTTCGCGGTAAATCTTTTCATCGCTGCCGCGCGAAAAATAAATCCGTTCAAAACTGCAGGCCCGTCTTTCGCGGGGTTCCAGTATCTGGTCGATTGTGATGTTGCCATTGGCTTTTACAATCAGTCCCATGCCCGGCATCAGTTCCTGCACTTCATTTTCTCCCACATTGAACACGGTGCGGATGGCGGCGCGTTCGGAGGCGGCCACTACCACATCGTCGCTGATGTAATAATAGGCAGGACGAATGCCATTGGCATCGCGGAACACAAAGGAATCGCCATTGCCCAGCAAGCCTCCTACGGTGAAACCTCCGTCAAACAGGGATACCGATTTGCGCAACACCTGTAATACATCCAGGTCGCCGGGCGATGCTTCATCGGTTTTCACGAGGAAATGATGAATCACTTCCATCATAGCGGCGAGGTCGCTCTGCTTTTGAAATTCACCGGGTTCTATGTTGATGAGGGCAAATAATTCGTCGGTATTTACCAGGTTGAAATTGCCTGCCAGCGCCATATTGCGGGCGGGAATGGTGTGGCGCTTGATAAAGGGATGGCAGAACTCCACATTGTTTTTACCCTGGGTGCCATAACGCAGGTGGCCCAGCATCAGTTCGCCGAGGAAACTGATATGGCCTTTCATCAGCCCGGGGTGCTTCATGATATCCGGCTGATACTTTTCCAGTTCCTTCACTTCGTTATTGATCCGGGTAAATATTTCGGCAATGGGTTGGGGGTCATTGCTGCGAATACGGTGGAGGAAGGGATATCCGGGTTCCACATTCAGCTTTACTGCTGCTACGCCTGCTCCGTCCTGTCCGCGATTATGCTGCTTTTCCATGAGCAGGTACAGTTTGTTGAGCCCCCACATTACTGTTCCATACTGCTGCAGATAATAAGAGAACGGCTTTCGTAAACGAATGAATGCCAATCCGCATTCATGTTTTATTGCATCACTCATGGATAAACCCCGTGTTGAGAACAAAGCGCAAAGGTATTGGGAAAAAGCGGAATTGGGAAATTTTGAGGAAGGGGGAGGGTGCGGCGGTCCGATGGTGCTGCCTGCAGCAGGGTATAGCCCCTGCCAGCGGGAGATGGGCGGGCTGGTGGAGGTACCAATACAAAAAAGGAAGGGCTCTTACAGCAATGGGGTACACGATCGGGTGGCTACCTTGAAGGGTAACGTATAAGGAGATTGTCTTTTTAGGGGAACAGCCTGCCGCACTGTGCAGTATCTTTCAGTAACGGCAGTTGGAAATGATTTCCGGATGTATATGGAGAAGGGGGTGTATAAAAGAAAAACCCCCGTTTCATAGGTGTTGGGGGTTGATTTCTCATTAGGATAGAAGATCAATTTCGGGCCGATTTACGGCATCAGACGGTTAACTGTTTTTCCCAGGATTTGGATTGTTCGGACATTGGATCAGGGTAGTTTCTAATGGATATCGGATGCACAAATTTGGTTCGTTTTCGCTGGATATCATAATTTTTTGCAAACGATCTTCTTCGTTTAATGGCTAAACATCACAGTGATGTAAGGGTTTATTCCTACAATAGAAAAGCTACATCTGCAACATTCGCAATAGCACCATTCCGGGCATGGGGAAATTGGGAAATCAAAAATGGTAAATGCACGATGATGTGCATCCGTGAAATTCCAATACCACTAGTGTAACGATAATGTCAGCAACAATTCCCCGATTTCCACATGCCGGATAAATCCACATTCGGATTGTACCTATTTCATTTTACTCAGAAACAGACAGTCTTGATCAGATGCTGGTAGCAACATTGTTGATGAAGTTTACCAGGCTGGCTGAATTTTTCAGCTTGAGTTTTTTGAGAATATTATGCCGGTGAACTTCCACTGTTTTCAGTGAAATGTTGAGCACATTCGCTATTTCCTTCGAGGATTGTCCTTCCTTAATAAGATTAATGATCTGAATTTCCCTTTCGGTCAACGCATTTACGTTAGGCACATCCTTATTTTCTTCCAGCACCAGCTCGGAAATATTGTTCTTTATTTCATCACAGATATATTTATTACCGGCCTGCACTTCAAGAATGGCCGCAATCATTTCTTCTTTGGAAGAATTCTTGGTTACATATCCCCGTGCGCCAATCTGCAGCATTTTCTTGGCGTATGCCGGTTGTGAATGCATGGAAACGCCGATTACTTTCGAACCGGGCGACACTCTACGGATTTTTTCGGTGGCCTCAAAGCCGGAAATAGGCGTCATGTTGATGTCCATTAACACCACCTGCGGTTTTTTAACGCGCGCCATTTCTACAGCCTGTTCAGAATCTCCGCATTCAGCTACTACCTGAAAGCGTGGATCATTGTTCAGAATAAAGCTCCATGTTTCCCGGATAAGCTTATGATCATCAGCAATCAGAATGCTAATCTTTTCCATAAAATACGTGGGTGTTTAAAAATTTGAAATAGGTACATTAATATTTAAACGACAGCCGTTGCCCGGCGATGTTTTGATGATCACTTTGCCATTGAACAGTTCCGCACGACTAATGATGTTGGAGAGGCCCACTCCCTTCTTTTGTTTCACCTTTTCCATGTCGAAGCCCACACCATTGTCGTGAATCGTGAGTTCAATCATCCGCCCTTCTTCGTATAGTTCAATGGTCATAATGGTTGCCTGCGAGTGCCGCAGGATGTTGTTCACCTGCTCCTGCACAATACGGAACAACATCAGTTTTCGCTTTTCATCCAGCACATTGTCTATATTGCCCTGGTGATAAAACTCCACCTGCAGTTTGCGGGTAGCACGGATATTTTCTACCAGGTCCTGGATAGATTCTATCAGTCCCAGGTCGCCCACACTGGGAGGCACCAGCGAACGTGATATACTGCGTATCTCGTTTATGGCATGCGAAATATTATCGGTACTGCGGTTGATCAGGTCCAGCCGCTCATCTTCCTCTGTTTTTGCCAGCTCCAGGTATAGTTTGGCGGTTGACAGAATCTGGTTCACGTTATCGTGCAGTTCCTTACCGATATCTGCCCGTTCTTTTTCCTGAGCGTTTACCACCGCCTGCGCTATCAGCTTTTGCCTGTCCAGCTCCTGCTTCAGCAGTTTCTGCTGCATTTCTTTCTTCTCCGTTATATCCTGCAACGAACCCACCATACGGTTGATCTTGCCGCTATGATCGAAAATCAGGAACCCGCGGTCATATACCAGCGCATATTGACCATTGGCTTTCCGGAAGCGGTATTCATCTTCCCATATCTGTGCGTTGTTGTCGTTGATGAATTTTCTGAGCCCGGTCATTACCCGTTCACGATCGTCTTCATGTATTAGACGTTCCCAGAAGCCAAGGGAGCTATCCACATAGCCCGGTTTATAGCCAAAAAGTGTAAAAAATCCTTCGCCCCAATACAGGGTTTTGGTGGCAATGTCCCAGTCCCATATGGCATCGTTGGTAGCCTTGGTCACCAGCAGGTACCGTTCATTGCTCACCCGGATCTTGGCTTCGGCATTTTTGTTTTCGATAATAATGCGCAGCAGGTTCGATACACGCTCCAGGATATTCATTTCGTCTTTGGACGGCGTACGCGGTTCGCGGAAGTAAGCGGCAATGGTGGCCAGCACTTCGTTGCGCACATTCAGTATGGGGAAAGACCAGCACGCCCTCAACCGGAACTGTTCAGCCAGGTACCGGTAATTTTCCCATAAGGGGTCTGTTAATATATCCCGGGTAATCACTTTCTCTTTCCGATGCATGGCTGTCCCGCACGACCCAACGGCGGGGCCTATATGAAATCCATCAATGACCGATGTAAATTCTGCCGGCAGACTGGGCGCGGATAAATGCCTGGCCGTTTCCTGGTCTTCATCCAGCACCAGCACCGAGCAGAGCATGCCCGGGAATGTTTTTTCCAGCCCTTCCAGCAGGTAATCGATGGTAGTTTTGAGCGATACTGCCGACTGTGCGTTGATCTTGAGCACTTCTTTTTCCAGCTTGAGCAGTTCTTCCTGCTTTTTTCTTTCGGTAATGTCGCGGAAGTAAATGAATATGCCCTGTTCAAACGGGTATACGCTGGTTTCGAACCATCGTTTGAAACCGTCTATGAAATGCTCGAAACTGACAGAGGCATTGCTTTCAAGCGCCTTTACATATTGCGGATATTCCACGGGACTGATGAATTCCGGGAATACTTTTTCGATATTGGCGCCAATGGCGTTCACAGCTTTGATGCCGGTAATATTTTCCACTGCATGGTTCCAGAGCAGGATGTTGAACTGCTTGTCTACCGCAATAAAACCGTCCGTAATGCTGTCGAGTATATTGGTAATGCGTTCTGAATATTCACGCAGTTGTTGCTGACTGTACTGCAATTCTGCTTCGGCCGCTTTTTTCTCCGTTATGTCTACAAACGATGCCACCACCGCATCGGGCGCAGCGCTGCTTTCGCTATAATAAATGGGTTCGGTATTCACCGATATCCACACCAGGGCGCCATCGGGCCGGCGTATACCCATAATCACATTCTTGAGCGATTTGCCCGTTTCCAGCGTAACCAGTGAGGGATGTTCGTGCAGGGGGAAAGGCGTGCCGTCTTCATGAATGCATTCGGGGCTGTGCACCTGTTCTTCCATTTGCTTTGCCGTAATGCCCAGTATTTCTTCTGCACTACGGTTGCAGGCAATGATCTTTTTGTTTTGGTCAAGCATGATGATGCCTTCGCCCAATGCATGTACCACCGAGCGGTATCGTTCTTCGCTGATGCGCAGCGCTTCTTCCGATTGCCGTCTTTCCGTTATATCCCGGTGTATGCCGGCAAATCCTATATGCTCGCCCTGCTGGTTCCTGATCACCGCATAGGAACAGAGCATGTAAATGCGTTTGCCATCACGACGGTCGTAGTAGGCTTCACCCTCCCATCTTTCGTACCGGTAAAGAAGTTGCAGTACTTCTTCGCGGGTGCGACCGATATAGTGATGGTGAATCAATTCGCGTATCGGTTTGCCAATGATCTCCGATGCGGAATAACCATAAATGGATTCTGCGGCCTTGTTAAAGGAGATGACTATAAAATTCGGGTCGGTTGCAATCAGGCCATCCGACACGTTTTCGGTCACCTGTGCCTGGAAGCGGATTTTTTCTTCGGCCGCCTGCTGTTTTTCTACAATTTCATTCAGCTGGCGGTGCACGTTTTCCAGCCGGTACAATTCCGTGCGGCTTTTGATGAGCGCATCGGAAGTTTCTTTATGCTCGCTGATATCACGCGCTATGAGCAGAATATTATCTGTATCGAGCAGGGTGGTGGACCAGGAAAACCATTTTTCCAGGTCGTGGTTGCACAGTACGCGGAATTCGAGCTGATGCTGGTTATATATAAATGCCTGTTCCAGCATGGCAGACACGGCCGTCCGGTCGCCGGGATGGATATACAGAATAAGCGGTTGACTGAGGAGTTCGGAAGGTATATATCCGAGGGCATCGGCAAAGGCATTATTGACGCGTTGCAGCCGGCCACGCGCATCTGCAATTGCCATGAGTTCATTGGAAGTATCGAAGAGTTGCTGAAACCAGTCTGCCCTTGTTGCAAGCGCGTGAGGAGTAGCTGTGGTATTGTGGTCCTGCGCCATCCATACGAAAACAGGGGATGCATGTATTTCGTCGTGGACCTGCTCCACGGTAAAATACATTTTTCGCCTGCCTGCCTTCCCTTTTAATGTAAGCGGGATGGCAGCAGTTTCGTGTGATTCGGCCCGCTCCAGCAAGGTGCGGAGCGATTGGACATCTTCTGCTTCAACAATTTTCTCAAGGGAACTACCGGATAGCTGGCTTTTGTTCCTCCCCACCAGCGCCAGCATTTTTGGGGAAGCAGACAGGATAATTCCTGCACTATTGGTGTGAAGCCAGCAGGTATCCAAATCAGGGCCTACATCAGGAATGGATTTTTTAGGTTGGTTTAGCATACGGTCTTGCTGGAAGCACATTTGAAGGTCCTTCCAGGGCTATTGGGTAGTATTTACAGGTAAATACTTATCCAAATTACCGTAAAAGCCGCTTTTGTGGAAAAGAATTAATCCTGTTTCTGTTCCATTTAAGGGTTAACCCCTACTTTTTTGGCCGTAACATGCTGCATCCAATGGCTCAGGCTGGCGCAGTTACTGAAGTCTTCATCAATCATGAGGTAGTAACCGGGAATACGCTCTGCAAACCAGTCTGATATCACCTTTTGCTTTTTGAGTTCGAGGGCGCGCTGGGCCACACGGTCGTAATCGTCTTTCAGGTTTTCGCGGTGCGGTTCCGTACGCGATTTGAGGTATACGATGCGCACTACCTGGCGCCCGCGTTCATCGGTGTAAGCTGTAGGTTGTGAATATTGTCCGGGCTGTAATTTGGTTTTTGCGAGCAGTTCTACCGTGGCTTTATCGAGCATGTCCAGCGTAAGTAAAGTGCCTCCGGAAGGATTTTGCCGCATGCCCCCGGTGAATTTGTGATTTTCATCTTCGCTGAATCTTGCCACCGCTTCACCAAACTGCATAGTCCCTGCCACCAGTCTGGCGCGCACAGAATCGAGGCGCGCTTTGGCTTCATTGATTTCCGTATCGGTAATCTTGGGAATGCGCAGGATGTGACGCACAATGGCATCGTCGCCGGCGCGGCTTTCCATCTTGACGATGTGATAACCGAATTTACTTTTAAATACAGGAGAAATTTGTCCCTCTTTTAACCGGAATGCGTAGTTGATAAAATTCGGGTCCCAGTTTTTTTCTGTACGGTTAATAGCGTAACGCCCGCCATTTTCTTTCACTGCAGGGTCTTCGGAATACAGGGCAGCCAGCGTTTCAAAGCGTTGCTGGCCTGATTCTGCCTGTTTCTTGAAATCGTTCAACTCGTCAATAACCAGTTTTTCCAGGTCGCGGCTGGCTTTGGGATACACGGCAATTTCACCGATTTCTATTTCCGACTCATAAAAGGGCAGACTGTCCGTGGGAATTTTGTCAAAATATTCTTTTACTTCCTGAGGCGTGATCTTCACATTCTCCACAATTTTATCGCGCATTCTTTCGGCCAGTTTGCGCTCCTTGAACGACTGGCGAAAATCTTCCTTGATCTGGTAAATGGTACGTCCTGCAATTTCTTCCAGTGCTTCCTTGCCGCCATACATCTGGATGAAGCCGCGGATCTGGTTATCGAGCAATGCATCAATTTCATCATCGGCCACTATAATGGAATCCTTTTCTGCCTGCAGCACCAGGGCTTTCAGGGCCAGGATTTGTTCCATAATGTAGCAATCTGCATTTTCCGGTACCGGTTCGCCGCGGCGTTTGCGGTCTTCAATATCATTGTACACGTCGGAACGCAGGATGATTTTATCACCTACAATACCAACGATTTTATCGGCTACCACTTTACGCGGTTGCTGCGCAACAGCAGCCAGGCAAAGGAACAATCCGGTAACAGCAAGGAATAAATGCTTCATATAAATATGATGATAGAGAATTATCAAATAACAAAACCCGAACCGCAGGTAACGTTCAAAAATAATCCTTATGAAAATTAACCCATAACGGCGCGCCGGGTATTTAACAAAAATTTCGGCCCGGCTTAAAGCGTTACAGGTTACAAGTTTGAGGCTGCGATTGCCCTGTACTTGTAACCTGTAATGGATATCGTGTTTTTTGTCACGGTCTACAGCGTTCGCTTCACTTCTTCTACTTCAAACGCCTCGATGATATCGCCCACTTTGATATCGTTGTAATTCTTGATAGTAAGACCGCATTCCATACCGGCAGGCACTTCTTTTACATCATCTTTAAAGCGCTTGAGCGATGCCAGTTCGGCGGCCTGTCCTTCGCCTTTGGGATATTCCACAATGCCGTCGCGGATCACGCGCACTTTGGAGTTGCGGAATATTTTTCCATCCAGCACATAACAACCGGCCACGGTGGCTTTGTCGAATTTGAATACGTTGCGTACTTCCACATTGGCCACCACTTTTTCCTGGATTTTCGGTTCCAGCATGCCCTCCATAGCGCTCTTGATTTCTTCAATAGCGTTATAGATGATGGAGTAGGTTTTGATTTCCACGCCTTCTGTTTCGGCCAGGCGGGCTGCCTGCGAAGAAGGACGCACGTTAAAGCCTACCACGATGGCATCGGATGCCGTAGCGAGCAGCACATCACTTTCGGTGATGGCGCCCACGCCTTTGTGCACTACCGATACAACTATTTCTTCGGTAGACAGTTTCTGCAGCGAGTCGCTCAACGCTTCTACGGAACCGTCCACGTCGCCTTTGATGATCAGGTTTAACTGTTTGAAGTTGCCCAATGCCAGGCGGCGTCCGATTTCATCGAGCGTGATGTGTTTCTTGGTGCGGATGCCCTGTTCGCGCAGGATCTGGGCACGACGGTTGGCCACTTCCTTGGCTTCAGCTTCGTCTGTATATACCCGGAATTTTTCACCGGCCTGGGGAGCGCCGTTCAAACCGAGTATCAATACCGGTGTGGATGGCGGCGCCACGTCTTCGCGCTTGTTACGCTCGTTGAACATGGCTTTTACGCGACCATAGTACTGGCCTGATACCACCAGGTCGCCCTGGCGCAGCGTACCGTTTTGTACCAGCACGGTGGCCACATACCCGCGACCTTTATCGAGGGTAGCTTCCACGATGGTACCGGAAGCTTCGCGGTTGGGATTGGCCTTGAGGTCGAGCAGTTCTGCTTCGAGCAATATTTTTTCGAGCAGCAGGTCTACGTTCAGGCCTTTTTTGGCGCTGAGTTCCTGGCTCTGGTATTTACCACCCCACTCTTCTACCAGCAGGTTCATACCGGCCAGTTGTTCGTAGATTTTTTGCGGGTTGGCTCCTTCCTTATCGATTTTGTTGATGGCAAAGATCATGGGTACACCGGCGGCCTGCGCGTGACTGATGGCCTCACGGGTTTGCGGCATCACTGCATCGTCGGCCGCAATTACGATCACTGCAATGTCGGTTACCTTGGCGCCACGGGCACGCATAGCTGTAAACGCTTCGTGACCGGGCGTATCGAGGAAAGTAATTTTCTTGCCGTTGGGCAAGGTTACCTCATAAGCGCCGATGTGCTGGGTGATACCACCGGCTTCACCGGCCACCACATTCGCGTTGCGGATGTAGTCGAGCAGCGAGGTTTTACCGTGGTCTACGTGACCCATGATGGTTACGATCGGAGCGCGTGGCTGGAGTTCGCTTTCATCATCGGCATCTTCCTCCTCTTCCATTTCCATCTGCTTTTCCATATCGATGAATTCCACATCGTACCCAAATTCATTCGCCACCAGTTCAATTACTTCCGCATCGAGGCGCTGGTTGATAGACACCATGAGGCCCAGGCTCATACACTTGCTGATTACCTCGGCAAAGCTTACGTCCATCAGGTTGGCCAGTTCGCTCACGCTGATGAACTCGGTAACCTGCAGTTTGTTGTCTTGTCCTTCTTCGGCCCCCATCTGATCGGCCATTTCCTGCCGTTTTTCACGGCGGTATTTGGCCTTTGTTTTACCGCGACCGCCTGTGCCGGCCAGTTTGGCCTGCGTTTCGCGGATTTTATTCTGAATTTCTTTTTCGTCGATTTCTTTTACCTCACGGGTAATGGTGCGGCCGCCTCTTCCGGGACGGTTATCTCTTCTGAATTGTCCGCCCTGCTGTTGCTGACCACCGCGTCCACGCTGATCGCCCTGCTGGCCCTGACCGCCTTCGCGTTTTTTGAAGAGCTGGTCGCCCTGTTTTTGTGGTTGCTGTGCACCTTTTTTCTCAATGGGGATCCGTTTCCGCTTTCTTTTTTCGTCGGCGGGCAAAGGCTTGCCAGCCCTTGCGCGGGTATCATCCTCAACAGGGAGCTCAATTTTGCCCAATATGGTGGGACCGGTCAATTTTTGAGGTTTAATATTGTGAATGACCGGGGGTGTTTCCTCGGCTTTTTCTTCTGTTTTTTCAGGCTGCTTTACTTCGGGAGCAACCGTCTTTTTCTCCTCTTCCTGCTTTTTTTCGGGCTCTTCCTGTTTGGCGGCCACCTCTTTGGTTTTCGCTTCTACAGGAGCTTGTTCAACGGGCACCTTCGTTTCTTCCTGTTCTGATTTTGCTTCAGGTTTTTTCTTTGCACCCTTTTTCGGGCGTGTGGAAGAATCGATAGCAGAGAGATCAATTTTATCTACAATTTTCGGGCCTTCAATTTCTGGGACCCCGAGTTTCACCACTTCGGGCTTTTCTTCCACCTTTACTTCTTCGACCACCGGTGGTTTTTCGGGCGCAGGTTTTTCTTCAGGCTTAGCTTCTTCCACTACCGGTTCCGGCTTCTTTGTTTCCTTTTCCTTCTTAAACATCACCACGGCCTCATCCTCTTTCTTCTTTTTCGATTCGAGGCTTCCTTTGGGCAGATCAATCTGGTCGCTTTTCAGTTTAGCCACCTTATCGCTCTGAAATTCCTGCTGCAAAGCACGATACATTTCCTCCGTCAGTTTCGACGTAGGTTTGAGATCGTCTTTGTTAAATCCCTTACCCACCAAAAAGTCCACCAGCGTTTCCCTGCCAATGTTGAACTCCTTGGCGGCGGCCATTAATCTGAGTGTTGTTGTTTCTGCCATTCGTTAATTAAGACAATTTTTTGTTCAGTATGCTGTCTGAGAAGGGGAAAAAAGCCCGGAAGCGATGCAAGTTACGGCTTTCGGATTTGGTGATTCGGGTTCCGGGTTGGAAGTTTTGGAAATTCTGTACTTGTATGCTCCCCAACTTACAACCCGCTTCCCGTAACCTGTAACCCTATCCGGTTATTCCTTCTCAAACTCTTCATTTAATATTCGTCGAACTTCCTGGATGGTTTCTCTTTCCAGGTCGGTCCTTCTTTCCAGTTCTTCCTGGGTAAGTTCGAGAACGCTGCGGGCGGTATCGCAACCGATGCGTTTGAACTCATCCAGTATCCAGGTTTCAATTTCGTCGCTGAATTCTTCCAGGTCGATATCAAACTCCTGCGGTTCACCTTCTGTATCGCGGTATACGTCGATGCTGTACCCCGTTAATTCCTGTGCCAGCTTGATGTTGACGCCTTTTTTGCCGATGGCCAGCGACACCTGGTCGGGTTTGAGGTACACATTAGCCTGCTTTTTTTCATTGTCCAGGTCCATGGACGTGATTTTGGCAGGCGTGAGCGAACGCTGGATCAGCAGCTGGATGTTGTTGGTCCAGTTGATCACGTCTATATTTTCATTTTTCAACTCACGTACGATGCCGTGGATGCGGCTGCCTTTCATACCCACGCAGGCGCCTACGGGGTCGATGCGGTCGTCGTAGGACTCCACGGCCACTTTTGCCCTTTCGCCGGGTTCGCGCACAATTTTTTTGATGACGATGAGACCATCGAAAATTTCCGGCACTTCAATTTCCAGCAATTTAGCCAGGAAGGCCGGGGAGGTGCGCGACAGGATGATTACCGGTGAGTTATTTTTCAGCTCAACCTTTTTCACCACGGCGCGGATGGTTTCACCTTTTTTGAAATAGTCCTGCGGAATCTGCTCCGATTTGGGTAATATCAGTTCGTTGCCTTCTTCGTCGAGCAACAGGATTTCTTTTTTCCATACCTGGTATACTTCCGCGCTGATGATTTCGCCTACGCGGTCGCCGTACTTTTTCACGAGTACGTTTTTCTTCAGGTCGCTGATGCGGCTGGCCAGGGTTTGTTTGGCGGCAAGGATAGCGCGACGCCCGAAATCCAGGATGTTCACTTCTTCGTATAACTCTTCTCCTACCTCGAAGTCGGGTTCAATCTTCACGGCGTCGCTGTAAGCCACTTCGGCCAGCGGGTCCTGTACAGCGCCGTCTTCCACGATGGTGCGGCGACGCATGATTTCCAGGTCGCCTTTTTCAGCGTTCACGATCACGTCAAAATTTTCATCGCTGCCGTATTTTTTACGGAGCAATGTTTTGAACACATCTTCCACCACTTTCATCATAGTGGGACGGTCTATATTCTCAGCCTCTTTGAATTCCTGGAAGGCTTCGATCAGGTTTATACTTGCCATTTTACTACAATTTTAAAAAGCTGTTTTATGGATATAGCATTGTACGGATGTGGGATGAATGCCGAGGGGGCAATGGTTGCATGATTGCGTTTGAACCATTTACCTGCTCAGCAATGCGGTCCGATCATCCGCTAGAATGCTGCCTGAATCCGGGTTGATTTAATATTTTCAAAGGGGAAAGTGTGTTGTACCACTTCCTTTTTCTTGTTTTTTCCTTTGGTTTCTTCCACGAGGATATGGTCTTCCTGCACGTCTGTTAATTTGCCTTCTACTTTGATGCCATCTTTCAGAATTACCTCCACCGGGCGACCGATATTTTTTTTGTACTGACGGAAGAGCTTAAGCGGTTCGTCCAGGCCGGGCGACGACACTTCGAGTGAAAAATCGCCGCCGGGGAAGATGCCTGCCTCTTCAATTTTCCGGTACAGGGCGCGGTTAATGTTGATGCATTTTTCGATGGTGATACCCTGATCGCCGTCCAGATACACTTTTACGTTATTGGTGGGCTTGATTTTGATATCCACCACAAAATATGCCGGATCATCTGCCAGCAAGGCCTGTACCATTTGCTCAACCGACTGTAAAGCTGATTCCATCATACTTACTCATAGGGGAATAAAAGAAGGGAACGCTTCCGTTCCCTTTCTCTTTTATCTAGTGCCGGAGCAAAGTTACGACATTTGGAGTATTAAATCCAAAAAAGGGTTTTTGGGGGGATTTAATGGTGTATTGGGGCCCGGGGGTTTCGCCGGCGGGGGGCGCCGGCACGCTCTTGCCCCCTCAACCCTGCTGGCTGGATGGGGGGTGGTTTTTTCAGCATGTTCCCCTCAAAATGGCCCTTTCAGAATGGCCCCGTTTATCCCCCCCTTTTACACGATCTTAACACAATTTCCTACATGAAATTGTACCTTTAACCTGTTATGATCAGAATTCTACTATGGGTAATTGTAGCCTATATTATATATCAATTCGTTTTTAAATTTCTTATCCCGTTGATCACGGTCTCGCGCCAGATGAAACGCCAGATCCGGGATTTTCAGCAACAATCAGGGTTTGGCCAGGAAAACTACCGGCCATACAATCAGCAACACCGTGCTCCGGAGGAGAAGAAGAAAGACGATAAGGTTGGCGAGTACATAGATTTTGAGGAGATAAAGGAAAAGTAGCACGATTTTCTCCATCACATTGGTGGCAGCCGCCCCTCGTACCATTCAAAATTTCAAATCCAGCACAGACATACCAGGTTTCAGGTGAATAGCCTGCAGTCCTGCAGCGCGGGCGCCTTCTACGTTTACCAGGGCGTCGTCAATAAACAATGTTGTTGCAGCATTGAGACCGGCGTCGTTTACCACAAATTCAAATGCTTTTACGTCGGGTTTGCGCAGGTTGATCAGGTGTGAAAAGTAGGCTTTTTCGAAAAGGTCATCGAGGTTTTTGCCGTATACTTTTCTGAAATTTTGCTGGAGCGCCTGTAAGTGGATGGCATTGGTGTTACTGAAGAGGAAGAGGCGGTATTTGCTTTTTAGCGATGCGAGCAATTGTACCCGCTCTTTTGGAAAATCGAGCAGCATGGCGTTCCAGGCGTTTAGAATAGCTGTATCGGTGGTGCCGGGGTAGGTGAGCTTTTTGGCTTGGGCTACAAATGCTGTATCATTAATTTTCCCGACTTCATACTGTTTGAAGAAACCGTCGGCGTGACCGATGCCGAAGAGGTCATCAAAATTGGTCATACCGAGTTGGATAAAGGCAGAGCGGGTGCGGGTGGTGTCGAGGTTGAGTAGAACACCGCCGAGGTCGAAGAGGAGGGATTGGATGGGCATTGGGATGGAAGTTTTTTGGGGCAATGATAGGGAAGAATGTGGAAGGGGCAAAGGGGGAGATTGTAATTGCTTAATGTAAGATTAAAACATTTGATTAGCGGAGAAGAATATCAAAAAATTAAACATGTTAATTCCACTTGGTGCGATTAAAACAAATACACCTGTTAAGCTGAAATAGCTCCAATATGATCTGACAGTTTGGGATTATCTTTAAAGTAACGACACTTATTAAGTAATCCCAAAACAT